>CAWEWE010000008.1:0-606627 GCA_963812745.1 uncultured Chloroflexia bacterium
GTTAGCCCCCGTCAGCGACGCCCGGACCGGGAACGCTGATAGCAGGCTGATACACCGCCGGACCCGCGATTGACATCAGCCCGGCTGGCCCGCACGTAGGTTCACCTGGCCCCTAACGCAACCCTTTTCAGGAGGCGCCCAACATGGACCGAACGAACGACACACGTCGGATCGATGCCGACACGGATCCCCTCGATCCGGATCTCGACCGGGAGAACCTCGACCGAGCGATGGATCGCCGGGATCCGACCGATGACCACGAGGTCGGTGGCGAGGCCATGGGTGCCGGTGCCGGCGCCCTCGGCGGCGCCGCGATCGGTGCAGCCGTCGGTGGACCCCCGGGCGCGGTGATCGGTGGCGCGATCGGCGCCGTCGGTGGCGCGGTGGCCGGCGAGGCCGCTGAAGGCGCCGACGATGAGGCAGGCTCGGGCGCCGGTGCGCTCGGTGGTGCCGCGACCGGTGCCGTCGTGGGCGGCGCCATCGGTGGGCCTCCCGGGGCGGTCGTCGGTGGCGCCGTGGGCGCTGCCGGTGGCGCCGGGCTCGGCGACAAGACCGAAGAGGAGCTCGAGGAGGGGCGCCGCCCCGATCTCGACCCCGACCACTAGAGCCGATTACCGACCGGTCTTCGACCGGGAAGTGCGACACTGACCGCGGGCCTCGCTACGGCGGGGTCCGCGGTCACTACCGTTTCGAGGATCGTTCGATGGTTCGCCCGCTTCGGATCGCTCAGGCCGCGCCGCCCTTCGAGCGCGTGCCGCCCCAGGCATACGGGGGCACGGAGCGGATCGTCCACGGCCTCGTCACCGAGCTGGACCGTCGCGGTCACGAGGTGACGACGTTCGCAAGCGGCGACTCGGTCGTTCCGGGCCGGCACATCGAGACCGTGCCCCAGGCGCTCCGGCCGATCGGCTACACCGGTGACTCGTTGCCGTGGATGCAGCTGACCATGCAGAAGATCCTCGCCCACATCGACGAGTTCGACCTCATCCACAGCCACCTCGAGTGGCAGAGCCTGCTGCTCGCCAGGATCAGTCCGATCCCGGTCGTGTCGACGTTCCACGGTCGGCTGGACCTGGCCTGGGCGGAGGATCTGCTCGAGGACCCACCTGGCGGCCTCGTCGCGATCAGCAAGAACCAGGCGTCCGCCCACCCCGATGTCCCGTGGGCCGGCGTCGTCTACAACGGCCTGCGGCTGGCAGACTCGCCCTTCGGGCGCAAGCGGTCCGAGGCGCTCTGCTTCGTCGGGCGGGTCGCGCCCGAGAAGGGCATCGTCGAAGCGATCGAGGTCGCCAAGGCGGCCGGACGGTCGCTTCGCATCGCGGCGAAGGTCGCCGCCGGCGGCGTCGAACGCGACTACTACGACGAGGTCTTCTATCCGGCCCTCAAGGCCGCCGGCAAGACCGTCGAGTACCTCGGCGAGATCACCCAGGCCGAGCGCGACCTGCTGTTCGCCGACAGCCACGCCGTGCTGATGCCGGGCTCGTGGCCGGAACCGTTCGGGTTGGTCGCGATCGAGTCATTGGCCTGCGGCACGCCGGTCATCGCGCGACGCGCCGGTGCCCTGCCCGAGATCATCCGCGATGGGATCGATGGCTTCCTGGGAGACGACGTCACGGCCATGGCGTTCAAGGTCGATCGCGTGGCCGACCTCGACCGGGCGGCGATCCGCAAGTCGGTCATCGACCGCTTCTCGGTCGAGCGGATGACCGACGGGTACGAGGCGATCTACCAGGATCGGCTCGCCGAGCGCCGGCCCGTGGCCGTGATGGATCCGCCATCTGAGATGGTGGACGAGGCCGACGACGAGCCGGCGCGCGCGGCACCGATCCGCGCCTGAGACTGCCACGCCGCTGCCACATCGACGACCGACCGCTGCCGGGCATCGCTGACGCTCGGTGTCGGAGGCTGGGCGCGGCTCGGGTCGCGGGGCCCGGGCGAGCACCCGGAGGATCGACCGATGCCACAGAAGGCCTGGACCGACAAGCGCGAACGCCAGTACGAGCACATCAAGGACTCCTATGAGGACCGCGGCGTCAGCGAGGACGAAGCGGAGGAGCGCGCGGCGCGGACCGTGAACAAGGAACGGCGGGAGGCCGGCGAGACCAAGAATCGGAAGCAGTCATCGTGACCGCGATCGGCTACGCCCTCTCGAGCGAGGAACACGGGCCTCGCGACTTGGTCCGCAACGCCAAGCGCTCGGAGGAAGCGGGCTTCACCTTCGCCCTGATCTCCGACCACTTCCACCCGTGGATCGAGCGCCATCCGCACAGCCCGTTCGTGTGGGGCGTGCTCGGCGCGATCGCCGAGGCCACGGACCGACTTGTGGTCGGCACCGGCGTCACCTGCCCGACCATGCGGACCCACCCGGCGATCATCGCCCATGCGGCGGCGACGGCCGCGGACTTGATGCCGGGGCGGTTCTTCCTGGGCGTCGGGACCGGCGAGAACCTCAACGAGCACATCCTCGGCCAGGCGTGGCCCGAATGGGATGTCCGGGCCGAGATGCTGGAGGAGGCGGTCGAGGTCATCCGCGCCCTGTGGAGCGGTGAGGTGGTCAGCCACCGCGGGCGTCATTACCGCGTCCAGAACGCCAAGTTGTACTCCCTGCCCGAGTCACTCCCACCGATCCGCGTCGCAGCCAGCGGCCCGCGCATGGCTGAGCGGGCGGCACGCATGGGCGAGGGATTGATCGCGACCGCGCCCGAAGAGGCACTGGTGAAGGCGTATCAGGATGCCGGCGGCACCGGTCCGCTGATCGGCCAGCTGACGGTCTGCTGGGCGGAGACCGAGGCGGCCGCCCGACGGATCGCCCACGAGTGGTGGCCCACGGCGGCGCTCCACGGCGAGGTCAGCCAGGAGCTGCCGAACCCGCCGCAGTTCACCGACCTCGTCAAGAGCGTCACCGAGGACCAGGTCGCCGAGGTGATCCTGTGCGGTCCTGACCCGGAGCTCCACGTCGAGAAGATCCGGGAGTACGAGAAGGCGGGGTTCGACCACGTCTACGTCCACCAGGTCGGTCCGGACCAGGCTGGCTTCCTCGACTTCGCGAAGCGCGAGATCCTGCCAGCCCTGAAAGGCGAGCCGGCTGCCGCGCTGGCATAGCGACGCGGGGTGGCGGTGGCGGCTAGTCGAGCAGCCGGCGATCCAGCCAGAGGACGGGTTGGATCGCCCGGCCCGCTGGGAGGACGAACTCGATCACGCTGACGATCTCGGTCGTGCCGTCGTCGAGTGGGCGGACCGACGGTCGGAGCGTAGGTCGCAACGCCTGATCACCGCTGCGCACGCGGCGGAGGCGCGACCGCGGTTGCACGGTTCCCAGCGGATCTGGCGTCGGGGCGCTCATAGCTGCTCGTCCGGGTCCTCGATGTCCGCGGCGTCCGGCGCGTCAGGGCCCTCGCGCAACAGCGGGTTCGTGTCCTTCTCGCTGTCGCCGTCGGGTGGCGTGCGGCTGTCCGGCGGGTCGTTTTCGGGACGAGGCTCGTCCGTGGGATCGACCTCGTCGGTGTCGGCCCCCGGCAGGTCAAAACGTCGTTCGTCAGTCATGTCAGGCGTACCTCCTGTGAGGGTCGCTCGGTGCACCATCGCAGGAGCGCCGCTGCGGTCTGGTCGCATCCGCTGGACGGCCGCGTTGCAGCGCCGTGCCAGCGGCGGGGTCGTATGCGGCGGGGTTCATGCCGTCCGCATCTCGCGCCGCAGCACGATCCAGGCGGCCACCAGCGTCACCGCGGCGATCACTCCAAGCGCCGCGAGCTGCCAAAGGTGGGTTGTGGAGCCGCGGAGCATGAAGTCCTGCAGTAGCTGGATCCCATGCGTGACCGGCAACCCGTAGGCAAGGGCGCGGACGGGCGGCGTGAACTCGTCGACCGCCAGCACGAACCCGCTGAAGAACACCGATGCGAGCAGCACCAGCAGCGAGAGCTGCACGGCCTGCCGCTCCGAGTCCGACACCACGGCGATGAGGAGGCCCAGGCCCAGCGAGGCGAGTAGGAGCAGGCCGATCGCAAGCGCCAGGTAGCCGGGCTCGGCGAGTGCCGGCACACCCAATCCGACCACCAGCAGCCCGGCGGTCAGGCCGGCCACCACGAAGCCCAGGATGCCGTACGCGAGGACCTTGCCGGCCAGCACCTCGGCCGAGCTGACCGGGGAGATGCGGAACAACTCCATCACCCCGCTCTTTCGCTCGCGGACCAACGACATCGAGACGAGCGTGACCGCCAGGTGCTGGAGGATCAACGCCAGCACCGCCGGCCCGAAGTACGACGTCACGGTCGGCGCGTTCGGCGCCAGGTTCACGAGCCGCGACTCGGTGGGTGCGGCGACGACGTCGGCGGGAATGGTCGCGGCCTGCGCCTCGCCGGCCTCCACGATGTAGCCCGTGCCCGCTTCGACCGCCTGCTCGATGAGGCGACGGTTGACGGCATCGGCCAGCGTGTTGCCGAGGATGGCGGCGTAGTTCTCGTCGACCGGGTCGGTCTCGTCGACGATGACCTCGATCGTCGAGCGCTGCCCGCTGCGGAACGTCGCCTCCGGGTCCTCGGGCGCGACCACGATCAGGTCGATCAGCCCGGCTTGGAGCCGGGACTCGGCCTCCCCGCGGTCGTTCACGATCTCGGCGATGTGCAGCGGCGCCCCGGCGAGCTCCTGGTACTGCTCCGCATCCCGGGGTAGCTGGCTCGAGTCGGGGATCACGATCACGGTCTCGAGCGGGCGGCGCACGCCACTGAAGCCCGCGCCGAAGACCGCCATGATCAGGAACGGCCCGAGCACCAGGCTGACCAACGCTCCGGGACGCCGGATCGTCTCGACGAGCTCCTTGCCGACGAACGCCAGCAGGCGCCAGATGACGGCGAGCGGGGCGTGCATCAGGCGGCCAAGCCGTCGTCGCCGCCACGCGCGGCGTCGGCCTCGCTGGCGCGTTCGTGCCGCGACCGTTCCACGAGCAGCGCGAACACCTCGTCGAACGACGGCCGGGCCTCGGCGGCGGACACCACCTCGCCACCCTTGGCTCGCACGGCCTCGACCAGGTCGGGCAGCGTGGCGGAGCTGTCCGTCACCGTGGCGCGGACCTGTGTCGGCCCCGCCTGCTCGAGGCGGTGGATGCCGGGGACCTCGCGGAGCGCGGCGGCGTCGACGGGATCGCGCGTGTCGATCACCACGATGTCACCGCCCATGGCCGTGCGCCGCAGCTCGTCCGGCGTCCCCGTCGCGATGGCCCGACCCTCGGCGATCAGCACGACCGCGTCGCAGGATTCGGCCTCGTTCACGTACTGGGTCGTCACGAGCAGCGTGCGACCGGCATCGCGGAGCCGATGCAGCTCCTTCCAGATCGTCGCGCGCAGCAACGGGTCGATCCCGGCGGTCGGCTCGTCGAGGAAGGCGATCTCAGGGTCGTGCACGAGCGCCGACGCCAGCTCGAGCCGTCG
Source organism: uncultured Chloroflexia bacterium (assembly GCA_963812745.1). Taxonomy (GTDB): domain Bacteria; phylum Chloroflexota; class Limnocylindria; order Limnocylindrales; family CSP1-4; genus SPCO01. Next base: position 5,424 of record CAWEWE010000008.1, read on the forward strand.
CTGCATACCGCCCGACAGGCGGCCGGCGCGGCGGCTCCGGACGTCCCACAGGTCGACCCATTTCAGGACCTCTCGCGTCCGACGCCGTCGGCGCCACCATAGGAGGCCGAACAGCGACGCGACGAAGTCGACGTTCTCGCGGGTCGTGAGATCGGGATAAAGCGCGAACGACTGGGGCATGTAGCCGATCCGCTCGCGTGTCTCGCGGCGGAACCGGAGCGGGTCCTCGCCCATCACCCGCACCTCACCCTCGGTCGGGGCGAGGGCGCCGGTCATCAGCCGCACGAGCGTGGTCTTGCCGGCACCGGACGGCCCGATGATCCCAACGATCGTGCCCGGCGCGACCGCGAGCGTGATCCCGTCGACCGCGGTGTCCTCGCCGAACCGCTTCGTCAGGCGTTCCATCGTGACTACGTTCATGCCTGGGGGTCTCCTCGGACGGCCGCCCGGATACGGCTGTCCCATCGCGACCGCTCCCTGATGGCGGTTGTCGCGACGGGACTGGGCGCAGTATCCGGACGGCGCCCGTATCGGGCGTTCGGTGCCGGCCCGATGCGAGGTTGCAGGCATGTGGCGAAGGGCCGCGACGTCGTTCCCCCGTGACGCGGGCGCCACTACCGTGCCCCCATGCCCGACAACGTCGACGACGCTCGAGCAGCCGCCCGCGCGAGCGGTCTGCGCTACTCCACGGATTCACGACCCGGCTGGACGCGCCACCGCGCGGGCCGCGGCTTCATGTATCGCGACGCCGATGGGGCGACCATCCGCGACGACGAGGCCAGGGCCCGCATCGCAGCGCTGGCGATCCCGCCCGCCTGGACCGACGTATGGATCTGCCCGTGGCCCGATGGTCATCTGCAGGCCACGGGCCGGGACGCCCGCGGCCGCAAGCAGTACCGCTACCACGCGCGGTGGCGCGAGCGTCGCGGGGCCGAGAACTTCGAGCGGATGATCGCGTTCGCCGACGCGCTCCCGCGCATCCGGCGACACGTCAAGCGGGACCTGGGGTCACGCGGGCTGTCGCGGGAGAAGGTGCTGGCCGCGGTCGTCCAGCTGCTGGAGCGGACGCTGATCCGCGTCGGCAACGAGGAATACGCACGGCTCAACCGCTCGTTCGGGCTGACCACGATGCGCGGTCGCCACGCCAGCGTGGCGGGGCACAGCGTGCGCTTCCGGTTTCGCGGCAAGTCCGGTGCCATCCACGAGGTCGGCCTGCGTGATCGACGACTCGCATCGATCATCCGCCGCTGCCAGGAGTTGCCCGGCCAGGACCTGTTCGCCTACGTCGACGAGGACGGCGAGGTCCGCGACATCACCTCCGACGACGTCAACGACTACCTGCGCGAGGCATCCGGGGGCGAGTTCACCGCCAAGGACTTCCGGACGTGGGCCGGGACCTTGTTGGCCTACCGGGCATTGCGCGCCCTCCAGCCCGAGGACCACGCGCCGACCGCGCGCCGTAACGTCGTGCAGGCGATGAAGGAGACCGCCGCGAGGCTCGGTAACACCCCGGCGGTGGCACGTGGCAGCTACGTCCACCCTGCGGTCCTGGAGGCATACCTGGATGGCAGTCTGCGGGGCGCGCTGGTCGACGTCGCGGAGGAGCAGGAGGCGCCGCCGCCCGGCGCCGATCGGGCGGAAGAGCGAGCCGTGGTGCGGCTGCTCCGCCAGCGCGCCCGTCAGGCCGGCCGGGTCCGCCGCGAGCGCTCCGCGTCATGACGAAGCCCCGGCCGTCGGCCGGGGCTCCATCGGGTCTGGGTGCTGGTCGGGATCAGGCGGGGTCGTTCCCGTGCTCCTGCCGGAACTTGGCCTTGTCGACTTCCTCGTCGATCTCGTCGCCGAGGTTGCCGAGGCCGGCACGGACGTCATCGGCCGTGTTGGCGGCCTTGTCTTCGAGGCTCTCCTCGCCATCGGCGCGGCGCCATTCTTCCTTGGTCTTGTTCTCGGCCTCGCGGTAGGTGCGCTTGGCGTCATCCATGGTTGCGGTACCTCCTTGGACCCACGAGCGTGGGGGCACCTTCGACGCTACGGCGCGGCGGCTTGCGTGTTCTCGCTCGCGCTGTCGCGGCCGCTATCAGCGCTGTTGCACTGCATGGCGCGCGGCACTTGCGGCAGGACGTCAGCTGGTGGCGAGGTCCTTGCGGTCCACGAACTCGGACCCGACGAGCGCCGCCGGGACCAGGGCCGCCAGGACCAGGGCGCGCGGGGCACCGCCGAGGAGCAGGCCACCCGCGAAGCCGAGCGAGAACGCGGCGACGACCTTGAGGGTCTCGTCCGATCCTGCTCGCACCATCCGGTTCGCCCCCTGGAAGGCGTCACGCGTGGTCTCGGCCGCCTCGGGCAGTCGAGCGCTCACCTCGCCGGCGACACCGGCGACCGTGTCGGCCACCTGCTTCGCCGTCGTCGTGATCTTCTCCATGCCGCTGTCATCGGCGTTGCCGCCCTTGGAGCGGCTCGTTGTCGCAGTCATGTCAACTCCTCCGATCATCCCGACCTGATCGATCTATCCCGGATATGAAAAGGCGACGGACGGCCCGGGGAGGGGACCCGAACCGTCCGTTGCGAAAGGAGGTGCGCCCCGTCACAAGCGCCCACCTTGTGGTTGTTTCGTTGTCGTGCCGACGGTATGGCAGTGCGCGTCCCGGACTCGCGACGCCGCGCCGCGCGGACATTACAAACACATGACAACGGCGGTGCAGTCCAGCCGATCGGGATGAACGGCTGCTCGGATGACTGCACCCACTCGATGTCACGGTCGATGATCCCTCGTGCACGGCGGAAGAAGGTGTGGCCCCCGGACCCCCAGTGGTACAGGAGCCACTGCGTGAGCGTGGCGGACAAGGCCTCACGGCTGGTCGACCGGAGCGCCGCGTTGTCCTTGCACGAGCCTCGCGGCTCGCGTCATCCGGAGGTGTCCTGCCTGTGGCCGGCCGCCACCTCGCCGCGCCAGGCGCCCGTCGGCGTGCCACGCCCCTCGATGAACTCCTTGAACCGGCGCAGGTCCCCCTCGGCCTGTCGCTCGACGAACCCGAGCGCGTCGCCCGCCGTCTCGAGCGGCCCTTCGGGCTCGACGTCGAGCTGCAGGGTGATACGGGTCATGTTGTCGCCGAGCGGCTGGAAGGTGACCTCGCCGGCGTTCTTGGCGCCGCTGATCGACCGCCACGCGACGCGCGTGTCCGGCTCCTGGTCCGTGATCTCCGCCCGCCAGGAGCGCTCGATGCCGGCGATCTCGGCCGTCCACTCGAGCGTCGTGTCGTCCTGCTGCTTGACGCGCTTGACGCCCTCCATGAAGGCCGGGAAGTCCTCGAACTGCGTCCACTGGTCATAGCTGACTCGGACCGGGACGGCGACGTCGATCGATTCGACGATGGTCGACATGAGCGGGGCACTCCTTTCGAAACGTAACGGAGCCCACCGTCTGGTGGGCTCCGTCACTTGCTAGGTCACCGGGCGCTCGCCCGGTGCGGTGTTCAGACCGGGCCGCGACCCACGCGACTTCGGCCGGTAACGGCACTCACGACCACGACCGTGATGACCGCACCGATCGTCGCGACGACGATCGAGCTGATGTCGAACGGTCCGTTGATCGGATCGCTGTTGAACAGGGCCCCGGCAAGGAACCCGCCGACGAGTGCGCCGACGATGCCGAGCACGATGTGCCCGATGATCCCAAGCCCCTCGTCACCCTTGACGAGGAAGCCGGCTAGGTAACCGGCGATGGCGCCGAGGACGATCCACGCGATGATGCTCATCCAAGAACCTCCTTCCCTGGCGGGCATTCCACCCGCTTGCTGGGGTTTGTTGCCCGTCCCGGGTACGTGACCCACTGTCGCGGCGACGATTTAGCCGCCGGACAACGGACGGAGGCCGGCGCGTAACAACCGCATGTAGTCGCCGCACGCCGGACACCAAAACGCCGGACCCATCGAGGGGCCCGGCGTCGGTTGCTTGGTCGCGTCGTTCAGATCACGACGGCGAGGCGGACTCGCTCGGCATCTCGCTCGGCAGTCCGCTGTCGACCGGTGCTGCCGAATCGACCGGAGCCGCTGAGGTCCCCGAGCCGGACGGCGAGCAGGCGACGAGCGCGGCCCCCAGGGCCAGCATCATGATGATTTGCTTGAGCATATGGTCACCTCCTGGGATCACGGCGTGCATGACGGCAACGCCGGGCGGCCACATGTTGTGGTCCGACCTCGACCGTACCCCTCGCGAGGCGACGGTCGTGCGGTCCGGTGCACTCGGAGTCGTTGCAGGGGGCTCGCAGTCCCGCCGTGCACGCTTGTTGTGATGCGCTCGCGATGGGTCGGCGGAGCGCCAACCATCTCGGCGCATCGCCGCGCGCCCCACGATGCCGCAACGGAACGACGAACCCTTCACGAGGTCCCTATCGATGTTGATCGAGCCCGCGAGTAGACCACCCGCGTCGTATGAGGCGGACCCCGCCCACGACCGGATGATGCTGGCGTTCCAGTACCTGGTCGCGATCGTCGCGGTGACCGCTGCGGGACTGATGGGCTTCATCCACTGAGTCGCCCATCGGCTCGGCTGTTCGACGCGGGCGGCAAGGATCGCTCGGTCGAGCTCACCGAGGACGTCGTCAAGTCACTCGGGCCCAAGCGCCTGTTATGGGTCGACATCGACGACCGCGACGACGAAGGGTCGATCGATGCGGCGGTCCGGGTGCTCGGCCTCGGGGACATCGACCTCGACCGCATCCGCACCGACCGTAGTCGCGCCCGACTGACACGGACAGCGCATCTGCTGCACCTTACTCTCCAGGCACTGGAGACCGACGAGGACGATGGGCGTCTAGTCAGACGCGAGCTCGACATCCTCGCCGCCCCGAACGTGGTGCTGACCGTCCATGCCGGGAAGGTCGCCGCGCTCGAGCGTTTCGAGGATGGGCTCGACGGCGAGACACTTCTCGGCCGGCTCCGGGCCGGCGACCTGATGTCGTCGCTCATCGACGAGGTCATCGTCGGCTATTTCCTGCTGGTGGAGCTCATCGAGCGTGAGATCGACGCGCTCGATCAGCGAGCGCTCCACGCCCGGGCGGGTGACGACGTCCTCGAGGCCATCGTCTCGCTGCGGCGGCGGATCGGGCTCATCCGCCGGACGCTCGCTCCCCATCGCGATGCGCTCTCGACGCTCGCCCTGCCCGAGCTCGACATCGAGGAGGCGATCGGTCGACCGTGGCCGGGCCTGGTCGACCGCCTGGACACTGCGATGGCGGCGACCGAGAACCTGCGCGACGGGCTGCTCGGAACCTTCGACATCCACATGGGCCGCGTGTCGCAGCGGGCCAACGACGTCATGCGCACCCTGACGCTGCTGTCGGCCGTCCTGCTGCCGGCGGTGGTGCTGGCGGGGATCATGGGCATGAACTTCAAGCTCGCGTTCTTCGACGAAGCGATGAACTTCTGGCTCGTGCTCGGCGGCATGGTCGTGCTGGCCGTGTCGATCCTCACGGTGGCGCACTGGCGCAAGTGGCTGTAGATCAGTCGCGATCAGGGCCGGCGCTGTCGGGCAGGGACCGTCCCATCTCGTCGGTCGTCGCCGCGTCCTGGCTCTCATCGGACGATGTGCCTTGCGCGATCGGGATCTCGCGCGCCTGGAGGTTCTGGATGACGATCTCGAGGGTCGCCACGATCGGCACGGCCAGGAACGCGCCGGCGATCCCGCCGGCCGCCCCGCCGACGAGGATGCTGACCAGGACAAGGAGGGGGGAGATGCCGATCGTGCTGCGCATCACGAGCGGGACGAGAACGCTGCCCTCCACGAACTGGAAGAGTACGTACAGCAGCGCGACTACGACCGCGAGCTCGGGCGAGACGGTGGCGGCGACGATGATCGCCGGGATCGCCCCGAGCAACGGCCCGACCAGCGGGATCGCCTCGGTGATGGCGGCGATCAACGCCAGGAGGATCGCACCCGGGAGCCCGAGCAGCGTGTAGGCGATGCCCGTTGCCGCGCCCATGGCGCCCATCAGGATCAGCTGTCCGCGCACCCACAGCCCGAGCCGGTGCTCGATCTGGTTCCATGCTTCGCGCGCACCGGCGCGCCGCTCCATCGGGACGAACGCCAGGATGTAGCGCTGGAGTCGGGCGTGCTCGACGAGCCAGAAGTAGACGATCGCCAGGAGCGTGACGATGGCGATCGCCGTCTCCGCTACGGCCGCTCCGACCTCCACCACCTCGTCGGGCGCGGGCGGAGGAGCCGGGGCGAAGATCTCCGCACCGGCATCGATCAGGGTGGTGATCGAGGCCGACAGCGCGGCGGGTCGGATCTGGGCAGCCCAATCGCGGGCCTGGTCGAAGAACGGCGGGAGTGACGCCAGGATCCGCTGACCCTGCGATACCGCGGCCGGCAGGACGATGAACGCGAGACCGAGCACGACCACGAAGAACGATGCGTAGACCACCAGGATCGTCGCGCCCCGACCCAACGGCAGCCGCGCCCGCAGGATGCCGATTACCGGCTCCAGCGCCGAGGCGAGCAGGATCGAGATGAACACCAGCAGCAGGACATTGCGGGCCGCGATGCCCAGCAGGATCAGCCCGTAGACGACGGCGACACCGAGGGCCAGCGCCATGCCGCGAACGAGCCAGATCGTCAGGTCAGAACGCATGCAGGTCTCCGATGGAAGCGGCCCGGCCGAGCCCAAGCGGAACAGTAGGCGGGATCAGTCCTCGTGCATCACCCGCAGGGCGAACCCGAACTCGGCGCCACCCGCCGGCAACGCCCGTGCCCACACCCGACCACCCATCGCGCGCACGAGACGGGCGCATACGAACAGACCGATGCCCGCGCCGGTCGTGGCTGACGCCGTGTTCGGTGAGCGGTAGAACAGGTCGAACAGGCGGTCCGCCTCGGCGTTCTCGATGCCGGGTCCGTCGTCCCTGACGCAGACCGCCACCTCCTCGGCCTCGGTATCGGCTTCCACCACGACCTCGACCGAGGCGCCCTGGCCGCCGTACTTGGCCGCGTTGGCCAGCAGGTTGCGGATGACCTGCTCGAGATAGGTGGGATCGGCGAAGACGGTGGGGAGACCGGGCGGGATGGCGATCTGGAAGTCGACGCCGGGCCAGCGCTCCTCCTCGGACGCCACGACCGTCGGTACGACCCGTTGGAGGAGGACCGGCTCTCGCCCCAGATCCGCGTCGGTCTCGCCGAACCGGCTCAGCGCCACGACGTCCTCGACCAGCCGCTTGAGCCGCTCCGCCTCCTCGGCGACGTCCACTAGGATCTCGCGCCGCGTCGCCTCGTCGAGGCCGCTCTCGTCGCGTGCCAGCACGCGGGCCCCGCCGTAGATCGTCGTCACCGGAGTGCGGAGCTCGTGCGAGAGGACGCCGATGAACGTCTCGCGGACCGCCTCGCGCTGGCGCTGCTCCGTGACGTCGCGCAGGACCAGGATCGTCTCGCCGCGGGTCTCACCCTCGGCCGCCCGGTCGACCGGATAGGTCGCCACCTCGATCCAGCGCTCGGGCTCGGCCTTCGTGCGGAAGACGACCGGTCCGGCGTGGGTGCCGAGCCGTGGCGCCGCCCCTTCCGGGTCCCGTAGGGCCGCGAGGATCCCCGCATAGCCGACCTCGGCCGCGGCCGGGAACATCGCGCGTCCGGCCGGGTTGGCGAGGATGGTCTGGCCGTCCGCGCCGCACACGATGACGCCCTCGCCCATCGCCCGGATGACGGCGTTGAGCTCAGCCGCGCGGGCATGCTCTGCTTCCGCGAGCCGCTTGAGTCGGCCCTGCACCTCGAGGCGCTCGCGGACGTCGCGAGCGATCGCGACGATCGTCGGTGCCTCGCCCGGCAGCTCGACACGCTGGAGCAGCACCTCCGCCGGGATCGATGCGGCGCCGTCGCGACGGAACCGGAGCGGGACCGTGCGTGCCTCGCTGCGGCCGTCGCGGACCGCGCCCATGACGCGCTCGACGCCCTGCGTGACCGGGTCATCGACGAGATCCGTCAGGCGGCGGCCGACGAGCTCGGACGCAGGCCGACCGAGCAGTTCGCTCGCGCCGTGGTTCACGCCCTGGATGACGTCGCCCGACGGATCGAGCACGAAGATCGCCTCTGCCACGGCATCGAGGATCTGCCGGAAGCGGTCGGCCGCCTGGAAGGCGCGTGCGTTCTCCAGCGCCGCGCCTGCTCGTGCCGCCAGGTCGACCGCGAACCGCAGGTGGCGCTGATCGAAGATCCGCCCGCTCTCCGCCCCTGCGAACGCGATGGTCCCGAGGACCCGGCCGCCGGCGACCATCGGTGCGCACATCCAAGAGCGCAGCTTGAGACCCTGGATCAGCGCCAGGTGATCCTCGTCGCGCGCGGACTGCTGGAGACGCGCATCGTCGAGCTCGGAGATCATCATCGCCTCGCCCGACCTGGCCACCGCGTAGGCACCGACCGGCGCGTCGGGGTCGGCCGGGTATCGGCGCCGGAGCTCCTCGACCAGCCGGACCCGATCCGGATCACGGTGCGCCACGGCGACCGAGGTCAGCGTGCCGTCGCCATCGAGCAGGTCGATGGCGCACCAGTCGGCGACGCCCGGGACGATGAGCTCGGCGACCTGTCGAAGGGTCGCAGCGCTGTCCAGCGATGATCCGACGATGCGCCCGGCCTCGGCGAGGAACCCCGCCAGCGTGACATCGTCGGGCTCGATCAATGGGTCGCCAGGCCGACCGCTGGGCGCCCACAGCCGTCCGGCCTCATCGGCGGGTCCGGCGATCGGGGGCAGGGCGGTCAAACGGCTCCTCGTCGTATCGATCGGCCGGAAGGATCCGCGGGCACCGACGCGCAGCCGGCCACGTCGCGTTCGGCACGCGGAGTGCACTACGTCGAGGATCGCGCGCCCGTTGCGCTCGAGGCAGCGAGGATTGCAACGGCGTGACAACGAGCGGCTAGCTGGGATGAGCGGCCCGGGCAGCCGGTCAGCCGGTGGGCTCCGGTGCTGGCGGCGGGGTCGGGGTGGGCTGCGGCGGATCCTTCTTCTTCTTTTCCTTCTTGTCGCCGTTGCCGCCGCCTCCACCTCCGTTCTCGCGCGGGCGCCAGCACGACCCGATCAGCGGTCCGCCCCACGATCGCTCGCCCCAGAAGTAGGCGGTCGCCGAATCGTGGCGACCGACCACGCCGATCCCGCGGTGTGCCCGCCGTAGCCAGTCGGCGACATCGGTCCGCCAGGCGGCCGGCCCGAGCTCCGCCTTGAGCGGATCGACACGCCAGCCGCCGCAGCCGATCCGGTACAGCAGCCCGTCCTTGTCGATGGCCTTGCGCGAACCGGGCTGCGTACCGCGGATGAACCACTCCTTGGTCGTCTCGCGCGTCCAAGCGCCCGCGCGCCCGCCCGACCAGGCGTCGATCCTGGCCTGGACCACGTCCTTGGGGCGCTTGAACGAGGTCACCGGCCACTTCCGGGTGTAGTCGCGCATGAAAGCGCGCCACATCGGAGCGGCGGCCGTGAGCGAGGTCGCCGGGCGAGCTGCGCGTGGGTAGGAGTGGTCGCTGTTGCCGAGCCACACCCCGACCACCAGTCCGACGCCGTCCTTGGTCGGCGGCAGGAACCCGTACGTCCCGAGGTCACGGGCGTCGTTGGTCGTGCCCGTCTTGGCGGCCGCCGGTCGACGCTTCGAGCCCCCCGGCCCGCGCAACTGCAGCTTCTCCGCCCAGATGTCGTTCTGCGCCGGGTCGGTGTTGCCGGCGAGGATGTCGGTCACGAGGTAGGCCGCCGCCGGGGAGATGGCCTTCGTGCCGGCCGGATCGGGGGCCGTCCACACGATCCGTCCGTCCGGGGTCCGGACGTCGAGGATCATCCGCGGCGGGACGTGGACGCCGCCGTTGGCGATCGTCCCGTAGGCCGCCGTGAGATCGAGCGGGCGCACTTCGACCGTCCCGAGCGCGCCGGCCAGCCCGGACTGCAGGAACGCCTCGTGGCCGCCGGCGAAGCGGATGCCCATCTTCTCCGCGGTCGTGGCGACGCGTTCATTGCCGACGCGCTCGAGCGCCCGCACGGCCGGGATGTTGAGGGAATACTGCAATGCCCTGCGCACCAGCACCGGGCCGCGCTCTCGCTGGTCGGCGTCGCGCGGTGCCCAGTCCTGGCGCCTGTCGAACTCGGTGGTGATATCGAGCAGCACGCTGCCCGGGCTCAGCCGCTTCGCGTCGAAGGCGGCGGCGTACAGGATCGGCTTCCAGGCCGAGCCGGGTTGACGGGCGCCGTCGCCTGCAGCGTCGTACTTGGGCTCGAACCGGCGGCTCGCGAGGTTGTCGCGGGCATAGCCGGCGCTGCCGACGTAGGCCAGGACGTCGCCCGTCCGGTAGTCGAGCGCGACGAGCGCGCCGTTGTGCAGGTCCTTGCCGCGCAGGGCCCGGATCCAGGCACGATCGCCGCTCGGGATCTTCGATCGATCGAGGATGCGCTCCGCCGACCGACGCGAGACATTCGGGACGATCGCCGTGGCCGTCAGCCACTTCTCGGCGAGCCGTTGCGCTCTCCAGTCGAGCGTGGTCGTGACGCGGTAGCCGCCGCGCTCCAGGTCGGCATCAGGCCCGAGGATCGCCTGGAGCTGGCGGCGGACCTGCCAGGTGAAGTGACCGCCCGGGATACGCACCGGGCGCTCGCCCACGAGCACGACCGGTTCGTCCATCGCCGCCAGCAACTCCGCCTGCTCCAGCGTGGTCCAGCGCCCTGTCGCGGCGACCCCCTGCAGCACCCAGTCGCGCCGGACGACCGGGGCGGACCCTGGGGGCACGACCAGCCTGCCCTTCTTGTCCGCCACCGCGAAGCGATACGGATCGAGTGACGTCGGGGCTTTCGGCAGCCCGGCGAGCAGCGCCGCCTGGGCGATCGTCAGCTTCGACAGGTCGCTGACCCCGAAGTAGATCTCGGCCGCGGCGGCGATCCCGTAGGCACCATGCCCGTAGAAGATCTCGTTGAGATAGGCCGTGACGACCCGCTGCTTGCCTTCCTCGCCCGGGAAGCGCCCGTTGAGGCGTAGTGCCTGGATGATCTCCTTCACCTTGCGGACGTAGCGGTCCGAGCCCGCGGACACGACCTCGTCGGGCAACAGCCTGGCGCGCACGAGCTGCTGGGTGATCGTCGATGCGCCCCGCTCACCGGTCCCCGACGCGTTCTCCGCCGCTGCCGACAGCAGGGCGGGGACGTCGATGCCGGCGTTCTCCCAGAAGGTCCGGTCCTCGGCCGCGGTCGTCGCGTCGAGCACGGGCTTGGGGATCTGGTCGAACTGCAGGACCCGACGGCGCTGCTCCTCGAAGCGGCCCAGCTCGACCTTGCCGGCACGGTCGTAGACGATCGTGGCCTGGGCGAAGCCCAGCTCGTCGAGCTTAGACGGGTCGGGCAGCCCGGCCGACATGGCGCCGAGCGTGGACGTGGCGATGATCCCGGCAAGGGCGACGGTGGCAAGGGTGGACGCGGCGATCGTGCCGGCTACCGGCAATCGCCAGCCGCCGCCACGTCGGGCGAGGCGTGCATGCTCGCGGCGGCGGCGTGTTTCGCGGCGGATCGCGACGAGGCGGGTGGTGTGGGTCATGTCGAGCCGCCGGGCGCGGTCGGACGACGGACGGCGGCGGCCATGGGGTCGCATCGTCCGCGGTGGGGGATGACGGTCGCACCGGGCGTATACGCGCCCTCGTTGCAGGCCCGTGTCACGGCCGCTTGGGTGGCGCGTCGGTGCACCACGCCGACGTGCCACGCCGCATCGGCGACCCGGCGGCTACCATCCGGTCCCGACCAGGAGGCAGCCATGCCGGCCAAGGCGAACGACACCCCCAGCGGCACGATCGTCGTGAGCGGCACGGGCCGCGTCGCCGTCGAGCCCGACATCGCCGACCTGCGCCTCGGTGTCGCCGTCAGCAGGCCGACGGTCGACGCGGCGCGGAGCGAGGCGGCCAGGCTCATGGACGCGATCCTAGGCGCGGTCCATCTCGCCGGCGTCACGCGCGAGGACGTCCGGACGGCGCTGTTGTCGGTCCAGCCGCGCTACGACTACCGCGAGAGCCGCGCGCCGGCCCTCACCGGCTACGAGCTGGCGAACGTCGTGGAGGTGACGGTCCGCGACCTGTCGAAGCTCGGCGACGTGGTCGATGGGACGCTGGCGGCCGGCGCGACGAGCATGGACGGGCTGTCGTTCCGGGTCGCCGAACCGGCGCCGGCGGAGGCGGAGGCCCGCCGCCGGGCGATGGCCGAGGCCCGCGCGCGAGCCGATGTCCTGGCCGACGCCGCGGGCCTCACGATCGAGGGTGTGGTCGACATCGTCGAAGGGAGCCCGGCGCGGCCGCCCATCCCGTACCCCAAGGCCGAGCGGATGGCCCTGGCGGCGGCGGATGCCTCGACGCCCGTCGAGGGCGGCTCGCTCGAGGTGGCCGTCACCGTCACCGTGACCTACCGCGCCCGATAGCCGAAACCCTCAGCCGCCGGCGACCCCGATGCGCAGGACCTGCCCACCCGAATGGTCGGTGGCATACAGCTCGCCGGCGGCGTCCTCGGCGATGGCGCTGATGAGGAAGTCGGTCTCGGCGACGACGGCGGGCTCTTCGGTGCGGTCCCTGGTGGCATCGATCGCCCAGAACGTGCCCGAGCAGTAGTCGGCGAAGACATACCACCCCCGAAGATCGGGCGAGGCCTCGCCGCGATACACGGTCCCACCGGTCACCGAGCAGACGCCGACGGTCGCATGGTCGTACTCCGCGACGGGCAGGGTCAGCCCGTCCGTGACGCAGTCGGCGCTTCGGAAGCAGACCGAGCCTTCCATGACGTTCCAGCCGTAGTCGAGCCCGCCGATGCCGGCACGCGCGACGTCGATCTCCTCGCGTTCGCCCTGGCCGACATCGCCGATCCACAGGTCGCCTGTGGACCGATCGAACCGGATCCGCCACGGGTTGCGCAGGCCGGTCAGCCAGATCTCCGGCCGCGCGTCGCTGCGGTCGACGAACGGGTTGTCGGCCGGCACGACGTAGCGAGGATCGATGTCGCCGGGCACGTCGTGATCCACGTCGATGCGCAAGACCTTGGCCAGCAGGCTCTCCCGGTCGCGGCCGGAATCGAGCGGGTCGCCGGCGCCGCCGCCGTCGCCCGTCCCGATGTACAGGTTGCCGTCCGGTCCGAACGCCAGGGCGCCGCCGTTGTGGTTGCCGAACTGGTCCGCCATGTCGAGCCAGGTGGTGGCAGTCCCCGGCGCGGCGAGGTCGGCGTCGCCGGGATCCGTGTCGTACGAGGCCACGATCTGGTGGCCGTTCCGATCCGTGTAATAGATGAAGAACCGCCCCGCCTCGCCGCTCGGCAGGAACGCCAGGCCGAGCAGGCCCTGTTCACCGCCGGCGCGCACCAGGCCGCTGATATCGAGGAACGGCCGCTCGACGAGGCGACCGTCGCGGACGATCCGGACCCGGCCGACCTGTTCGACCACGAACAGCGTCGACGGATCCTCCGGCCGCCAGGCGATGTCGACGGGGTCACTGAAGCCGTCGATGAGCGGTTCGATCGTGAGTTGCGGCGGCGTGCCTGAGGGGGCCTCGTCGGTCGGCGCAGGACTGGGGGCCTCGCTCGGCGCGGGCGTCGGGCTCGGTGCGGCGCTCGGCAAAACGGAGGATGGCGGTGGCTCCACCGGATCGGCACAACCGGCCAGCACCACGGCGACGAGCAGCCCGGCGACGATCGATCGGCGCATCGCGCGGAATGTAGCCGGGATGGTCCGGAAGGGTCGTCTGGCGCACCGCGACCGTGGCCGCGTGGGCAGGGCGGTAGGCTGGACGCCATGGATGCGTGGGAGCTCGACGACCTCGAGGCGGCGCGGGTCGCCAGCGGCCGCCTGTACCACGAGTTCATCTCGGTCCCCGACCTGTCCGGCGGGCTGTACGTCCTCGAGGCCGGCGCGACCGACCCCCAGTCGCCGCACTCGGAGGACGAGCTCTACGTCGTGATGTCGGGCCAGGCGAAGGTCGCTGTCGGCGGCGACGTGCGCCCGATCAGGCCCGGTTCGGTGGTCTTCGTCGCGGCCGGTGTCGAGCACAAGTTCCATGACATCGAGGAGCGGCTCGTGCTGCTCGTGATGTTCGGCCCGGCCGAGTACTCGCGCCAGCGGACCTAGCCGAGCAGCTCTCGCAGCTCCAGCGCGAGCTCGGCACCACGGCCGGTCTCGTCGTGCCGGAAGAACACATACGCGTCGTCGCCAGCCGCGAGGAATGGTTCGACGCGGTCGCGCCAGACCACGAGCTCGTCGGGCGTGTAGTCGTGTCGGCGCAGGCGGAGATAGAGGAACGGGCCGGTGCGTCGGAGGGTGGGCGGGGCCTCGTCGTCCGGCCCTTCGGTGGCGCACAGGACGGCGTCCGCCCCACGTAGCAGCGCGATCGTCTCGTCGGCGTCCCAGGTCGGGTCGGCGAATTCGACCGTCAAGGGCAGGTCCCGGGGCCACGCGGCGAGCATCGCTGCCAGGCGGTCGTCGTCCCGTCGGACGTTGTCGGGGACACGGAACAGCACGGTACCGAGCCGCTCGCCGAACCGCCGATACGGATCGGTGAGCCACGGGAGGCCGTGCTCCGGCGCGCCGTTCATCGCCCGCCATGACCCACCACGCTGCGCCTTCACGCTGAACCGGAAGTCGGGTGGCGAGGCCGCGAGCCAGGTGGCGACCTTGGACTCGGACGGCGACTGATAGAACGTGTTGTTGAGCTCGACGGCGCGCAGGCGCGATGCGTAGTGGGGGAGCAGCGCGTCGCCCTTCAGACCGGCCGGGTAGAACCGCGGGCTCCAGCCCGGGTAGGCGAAACCGCTCGTCCCGACGTAGGCGCGGCCTCGCCGGGAGGCGGGCGCGTCAGTCGGTGGAGTCACCGCCGGGACCGGCGTGCTCCGCGACGGCCTGCATCGATCGCTCGATCGTCGGCAGGTCGGCCTCGTCGACGGCTGCCAGGAAGTGCTCGGCGATGCCACGCAGGTGGGTGCGCGATGCGCGACGCAGTCGATCGAGCCCGTCCGCCGTCAGGACCGCCTCGGCGCCGCGCGCGTCGCTCGCGCAGGCCGCCCGCTCGACCAGCCCGTCGAGCACCAGTCGGTCGATGAGCCGGGTGACGCCGCTCTTGCTGAGGATCACCCGATCGGCGAGCTGACGCATGCGGATCCGTCGCTCGGGCGCGTCCGCGATGGTCAGCAGTGCGTCGTACTCGGCGAGGGACAGGTCGTGCTCCGCGCGGAGCTCCTCGTCGAGGCGGCGCGTCACGCGAGCGTGTGCGCTCAGGAACGAGCGCCACGGCTCGAGGCGTGGGTCGCGCGGGGACAAAGGTCGCGCATCGGCGCGTTCGGTGACGGTCATGATGGTCCGCCCGATGGTACACGCCGTTCGCGATCGACGCCCGTCGTTGCGGGCGCAACGATGATGCGGACGTGGCCAGCCGTCATCATCCGGGCGTGCTCGACCGAGGCGTTGCCCCACCGGATGTCATCGTGATCGGTGGCGGGATCGTGGGTGTTTCGGCGGCCGACCATCTGGCCGCGTCGGGCCGCCGGGTCGTGCTGTTCGAGCGCGGCGATATCGCGTCCGGCGCCTCGGGGCGGAACTCCGGTGTCGTCCAGCACCCGTTCGACCCGGTCCTGGTCGATCTCCATCTCGAGACCATCGAGCTCTACCGGGCGCTCGACGGCTTCACGCTCGCGGACCGGCCGGCCGGGCTGCTCAACGTGACCCACGACGTGGCCGGAGCACGGCGCCTGGCGACCGCGATCGCCGCCGGTCACCCGCACCTCCGCCCGACCTTCGTCTCGCCCGACGACGTGCGCCGCCTCGAACCGTCGATCGCCGAGGGTGTCGCGGCCTGTCACCTGGACATCGGCTACCCGGTCGGTCCCGCGCACGCGACGCGCGCCTACGCCGCGCAGGCGCAGCGGCGGGGCGTCGACATCAGGACCGGGACGGCTGCCCGGCCGTGGATCGAGGACGGACGATCGGTCGGCGTCGTCCTCGCCGACGGCGCACGGCTCGCGGCCGGGGACGTCCTCGTCGCCGCCGGGCCGTGGACGCCGGTCCTGATCGATCCGTCGGGCGGGTGGATGCCGATCGTGCCACGTTGGGGCGTCGTCGTGCCGGTGACGCTCGGGGAACCGCCCCGCCGTGTCCTCGAGGAAGCCGAGATCTCGATCGAGCCCGGGGCTGCGGATGATGGTGAGGCCGGGCATGCATTCAGCCTCGTGACGGCCGAGGGCTCGAGCTCGCTCGGCTCGACGTTCCTCGAGGACGAACCCGATGCCGCGGCGCTCGTACCGGCGCTCGTGCGGCGCGGTGCCCGGTTCGTTCCGGCGATCGCGGATGCTCCGATCGGATCACCGCGCGTGTGCGCCCGACCCCAGAGCCTGGATGGGCGACCGCTGGTGGGGCCGGTCCCGGGCATCGCCGGCCTGTGGGTGGCCGCCGGTCACGGGCCGTGGGGGATCTCGACCGGGCCGGCGACCGGGAGGCGCATCGCGGATCTCATCGGAGGCGATCTCGCGGCGCCAGCCGCCGAGCTCGATCCTGCGAGGTTCGGGCGTCCGGCGGTCTAGGTCCGCCAGCTCTCGGCGTCGAACACGTAGAACGTCGTCTGCTTCCAGACCTCGCGCGCTCGGTCCCACCATTCTGCGAGCCGGTCGGGCTCGTCGGCGCGAACGACGTCGGACGCGAGGATCGGGACGTCGGCTGGGAGGCTGCTATCGGGACCGTCGTCCGCGTCGAGGTCGCGTTCGAGATCGCCCAGGACCAGGTGCGGATCGACGCGTCCGATGCGTGCGATCACGGCGTAGGCAGCCATCGTCACGCCAGCGTACTCCCCGATGCGGCCCACGGCTATCCTTCCGCGAATGACCCTGAGCCTTGCCCGCTATGGAGCGCAGAGCATGTCCGCGCCGTTGCGCGACGTGCTGGTGAAGCGACCGGGCGACGCCTTCGGTCGCGCGTTCGACGACCACGCGCACGGGTTCCTGTACCCGGTCGATCTCGATGTCGCGCGCAAGGAACACGACGCGTTCGTCGAGCTGCTGGCTAGCCTCGGACCGACCGTCCACCTCCTCGAGGAAGAGACCGACGACCCGGACCTGGTCTACACGTTCGACCCGTTGCTGGTCACCGATCGTGGGGCGATCCCATTGCGCCCCGGTAAGCCGAACCGCCTCGGCGAGGCCGACGTCCTCGAGCGCTGGACGCTGGCGGCCGGCATCCCGACGCTCGGACGCATCGAGGAGCCTGGCACCGTCGAGGGCGGCGACACGTTCTGGCTGCGAC
Source organism: uncultured Chloroflexia bacterium (assembly GCA_963812745.1). Lineage (GTDB taxonomy): Bacteria > Chloroflexota > Limnocylindria > Limnocylindrales > CSP1-4 > SPCO01. The sequence goes on from CAWEWE010000008.1 coordinate 22,676, forward strand.
CGGACCTGTTCTGTATCGGCCGGACCCTACGGACGAACGCGACGGGCGTGGCGCAGCTGGCCGACCTGGTCGGAGGGGACGTCCGGGCGTTCGATCTTCCGTACTGGAAGGGCGCGGCCGAGCTCGTCCACCTGATGAGCGTCATCTCCCCGGTCGCCGACGACCTCGCCGTCGTGTACATGCCGCTGCTGCCGGTGGGTCTGTGGGAGCTGTTGTCCGACCTCGATATCCGGCTGGTGAGCGTGCCGGATGAGGAGTTCCCGACGCTCGGCTGCAACGTCCTCGCGGTCCGACCCGGTGTCGTGATCATCGCCGAGGGCAACCCCGTCACCGCCAGCGCATTGGCTGCGGCCGGCTGCGAGGTGCATACCTATCCCGCCACGCAGATCGGCATCAACGGCTCCGGCGGGCCGACCTGCCTGACTCGACCGATCCTGCGTGGCTGAGGTCGATCGCGACCGACTCGTCGACGACCTGCAGACGCTCGTCCGGATCGAGAGCGTCACCGGGTCCGAGGAGATCGTGGCCGACTGGGCGGCCGGAGCCCTGCAGGAGCTCGGCCTGACCGTCGAGGTGGTGCGACCGGACCTCGCGGAGCTTCGCGCAGACCCGGCCTGGCCGGGCATGGAGATGCCGCGTGCGACGCTGCCGGTCGTCGTCGGTCGGATCGGGAAGGGACCTGGCAAGCGGCTGATCCTGTCCGGCCATCTCGATGTCGTGCCGCCCGGAGACCGCGCGACCTGGACGACCGATCCATGGAGCGCCGAGATCCTCGACGACCGGCTGTACGGCCGCGGGGCCTGTGACATGAAGGGCGGCGTCGCTGCGATCCTGGCGGCGGTGCGCTCGCTCGCCGCCGATGGTGACGTCGATCGACTCGAGGGAGAGCTCATGGTCGTGCTGGTGCCATCGGAGGAGGACGGCGGCCAGGGGACGCTGGCAGCCATCCGTTCCGGTGCGACCGGCGACATGGCGATCATCACCGAGCCGTCCCGGCTTGATGTCGTCGTCGCCCATGCCGGGGCGATCACGTTCCGGCTGACGGTCCCGGGCCGTGCTGCCCACGCGTCACAGCGACGCGAAGGCGTCTCGGCGCTCGACAAGCTCTTCCTGCTGACCAGGTCGCTCGAGGCGGACGAGACACGCCGGAACGACGCCGAGACCGACCGGCTGATGACGGCGCTCGGGCTGCCGTACCCGACCATCATCGGCATCGTCGAGGGCGGCGAGTGGGCCTCGACGGTGCTCGACCGGGTCGTCGCCCACGGGCGGTACGGCGTGCGTCTCGGCCAGACGCCGGCGGACGCCGAAGCGGAGCTGCGCGCCGCGATCGCGGAGGCGTGCGCCGCCGACGACTTCCTGGCCGAGCACCCTGCCTTGGTCGAGATCACCGGCGGGCGCTTCGGCTCGGCGCGGGTGCCGGCGGATCACCCGCTTCCCGTCGGGCTGGCCGACGTGGCAGCGTCGGTGATGGGTCGGCGGCCGGAGCTGCTCGGCGAGCCGTACGGCGCCGACATGCAGATGTTCATCAACCACGGCGACACGCCGTGCGTGATCTTCGGCCCGGGCGATGTCCGGGTCGCCCACAGCGCGAACGAATCCGTGCCGCTCGACGAGGTCGAGACATGCGCGCGCGTGCTCGCCGAGTGGGTCCGCCGGGAGCTGATCGCCTAGCGGGCTTGCACCCCTTGACTCCGTCTCCGGTCGTGCCACGCTCGGGGTGATGAGTAACCGACCGAAGGGTCCGATCGCAGCTTGGTGGGCAGACCAGGCCGGTCGTCCAAGGGATCGATACCTCGGGGCCGCAGACGTCGCGCGACTGCTGGGCGTGACGCGCCAGCGTGTCTCGCAACTGCGCAAGGACCGCACCTTCCCCCGGCCCGGCATGCGTGGCTGGGGCGCCGATGTCTGGCACGCGGCGGGCGTGGAGTGCTGGGCGGCGGCGCACCGACCGGATCGGCCGGAGGCTGCCGGACGGTTCATCGGCGAAGCCGGCGACCTCCTCCTGGCCGCCGAGCGACATGCGGACCGACTCGACTTGCATTGGATCGATTCCGGGCTCTTCTGGCTCGCGATCGTCAGTGGCGAGGCAGGACCAGCGTTGCGGGCGGCGGTGGAGTCGATGGGGATGACACGAGCCGAAATCGAAGCTGAGCTCGACCGATGGCGCGGCACCGACGACCGCCCCAGGCATTCGTGTCGGATGAATCCGCACATGCAGAGTCTTCTCGCCGGAGCGGACCGAGTCTTCGCCGAAAGCGGAAGCGACCGGGTCCGAGCGCTCGACGTCCTGCTCGCCTTCATCGATGCCAAGCCGCAGAAGGACCATCGCTTTCGTCTCCAACCGTCCGACCACCTGCTTGCTGTCTTCCAGAAACGCGGTCTCGATATCCACGAGCTCCGGCGCCGCTTGACCGCCGCGGACGCCGATCCGGCCGTGCTCACCGCATTCGAACCGCGCGCCCTGAAGCCCCGGCGTCGTGCGTCGCGGAGGAGATCTGCGCGGTTCGAGCTCGCGGCGAATCCCCTTGGACACGACCCCTGGACGCGACATCCTTGGGGCGCTGCGTTCGCCAGGACCCGCGACGGCCGCCACCTGAAGGTCGACGGCGAGGTCTGGTTCTTCAAGACCGACAGCGACGGCTTCTACATCCGTTCCGCCGACGGCCGGCCCATCGGCTATCGCTACCGGATGGAGCCGAAACCTCGCATCCGACCGGTCAATGGCTTCACCGAGATCCTGCCCATGCCGCCGGTCGAGATGGCCGACTGGCCCGACAGGCGCTTCGACCGCGATGACTAGGAGGCGCCTCGCGAATCGGCGACCGCTGAGCGGCGCGCGATGACGAGCAGCATCGGGACCACGACCAGTGCCGCGCCCATCAGGCCGAGGATCGCGAACCCGGCGTAGGCAAGGACGAACCCCGAACCGAGGCTCGCGACGGCCGCCGAGCTCCAGATGAGGCTGTCGGTCAGCCCCTGCAACCGCGTTCGCTCGGCCAGCGACAGGCCGTGGGTCAGCAGCGCGGACCCCGCGACGTAGCCCAGGTTCCAGCCGTAGCCGAGCAGGAACAAGGCGAGGAACAGGATCACCCCGCCGTCGGGCGGGGCGGCCGCAGCCAGGATCGATGCCGCGGCCACCGTCGCCAACCCGGCCAGGATGACCGGCACGCTCCCGTAGCGATCGGTCAACCGGCCCGAGATCGGCGAGAGGCCGAACATCCCGAAGGTGTGACCGCTGATGACGAAGCCGACGGCCGCCAGGCTGTGGCCGTGCTCGGCCATGTGCAACGGCGTCATGGTCATGATCAGGACCATCACGAACTGGCCGGCGACCAGCGCGACGATCGCCACCGGCACGCTCGGACGCGCGAAGATGCTCGCCAGCGAGACGGCGACCGACCGTTCGCCCTCTGCGCCTTCGTCGCGCGCCGGTCGGTCGGCGAGCTGGTACGGGTCGGGCCGCAGCAGGACGAACGACAGCAAGGCCGCAGCCCCCACGAACACGACCGGGACCAGGTAGGGGCCGCTCAACTCCGGCAGGCCCAATGCCAGGGCGATCGTGCCGGCGGGTGCCGCCAGGTTCGGCCCGGCCACGGCGCCGATCGTGGCGCCCCAGACCACGACGCCGATCGCCGATGCGCGCCGGGCGGGCGGCGCCAGATCCGCGGCCGTGTAGCGCGACAGTTGGTTCGACGAGTTGCCGAACCCGATGAGGATCGTCCCGGCGAGGAGCAGCGGCAGCGACAGGACGACGACCGCCACCGTCGCCACCAGCGCGCCGAGCACGCCGATGAGGTAGCCGGACGCGAGGCCGAACCGCCGGCCGCGGCGGACCATCAGCCACGATAGCCCGATGGACCCGGCCGCGGAGCCGAGGACGACCGTCGCGCTCGGCGCGCCGCTCCACGCCGTGGTCCCTCCGGCGATGTGTGCCGCGACGATGGTGGCCACCGTCACGGCCGCGATATGGCCGGTGCTGCCGAGCGCCACACCGGCGACCAGCGTCCACACCGTCCGGCGGCGCAGCCGTTCGAGCTCAGAGGGATTCGTCGGCCGTGCGTCGGTCATGACGGCCGATGGTACGGGACGCCGGGTCAGACGAGGTCGAGGGTCAGGATCTCGTACTCCGCACGGCCCGGCGGCAGGAGGCCGGCCGGGGCCTCGCCATCGCCGGCGACGGCGAGCTCGATGAAGCGGCAGAACGCGTTCGCCAGCCGCATCTGGGCCGGTGTCCGCGCGCGCACGCGCCACAGGTCCGGCGAGCCGACGACGACCGCCACGCAGCGGGCACGCGACGTCGCGACGTTCAGCCGGTTGCGGCTATAGAGGAAGTCCATCCCGCGCGGCGCGAGGTCCGCCGAGGAGGTCGTCATCGAGTAGATGCTGACCGGCGCTTCCTGGCCCTGGAACTTGTCGACCGTGCCGACCCGCGCACCGGCTGGCAGCAGCCGCTGGATCGCGCCGACCTGCGCGTTGTACGGGGCCACGATCAGGACCTCGTCCCAGGTGAGTGCATGGGACTCGCCCCGGCCGTCGGTCCACGACCCGCCGACGATCGAGCGGGCGAGCTCGGCGACGGCGGTCGCCTCGATCGGTGATTCGCTGTCAGCGCCGACGGTCGGGACCGCCAGCAGCCGCGGACCGACCCCATCGATGAGCGGCACGTCGCTCCGCACATGCTGGTGGATGAGATGCGCCTCCGGCTCGAGACGGTCGTCGTAGAACACCTCGGAGGTGAACGCGCACAAGGCCGGGTGCAGCCGCCAGGTCCGCTCCAGGAACAGCCCTCGATCCGGCGGGATCGTCGCCGCCCCGTCGAGCACGTGGGCCAGCGCCGAGCGCTCCGCGCCGGGCGGATGCGTTCCGCGTAGCGGCTGATCGAGCTGCTGCGGGTCGCCCAGCAGCACGACGCTGTCGGTCGCCGGCGACATCGCCAGCGCGTTGGCCAGCGAGATCTGGCCCGCCTCGTCGACGAACAGGACGTCGATCGCCGCCGCCACCTTCGATGACGCCCACAACCACGCGGTGCCGGCCGCGAGGTTCGAGCGGCCGTCCTCGAGTCGATGACGGACGTCGTCAGCATCCTTCGCGCGGATGACCCGGTCGTCGGCCAGGACCTGGTACGGCTGCCCGTGCTGGATCGGCCGGACGTCGACTCCCTCGTGGGCGCCCGCTCGCAGCACCTCGGCGAGCAGGTTGCCGATGACCTTGTGGCTCGTGCCGGTGATCCCGACCCGCTTTCCGGCGGCCAGCAGCGTGCAGATCATCCGCGCCCCGCTGTAGGTCTTGCCGGAGCCCGGCGGCCCCTGGATCGCGAGCGTCGTCGCATCGAGCGCCATCACCAGCCGACGCGCCGCCTCGAGGTCCGTCTCGCCTGCTCGGGCCAGCAATTCCCCGACTGCCTGGCCGACCCGCGGTGGTCGCCCGAGCAGGAGGTCGCGCATGGCGCGATGTGGCCCCGCCCCATCGATGCCATGGTCGGCGACCCATTCGCCGATCTCGATCAAACGCTCCTGCTGCGCCTGGGTGCGCACCCAGGGGAGCGGGACGATCGCCCGCGGATGCGCCTTGTCCACGTCGCGCTTGATATCGACCGTGCCGGCGGCCACGTCGTGGGCGACGACCTCCCCGACGTCCCACTTGAACGGCGAATCATCCGGCCGGGCCTGCTTCTGGGCCGGGTCGTAGACCTTTAGCGTGAGCTCGAAGTCCTGCGGCGGGAAGGCGTAGCGCCAGATCTGCTTGCCCTTCGTGACCTCGTCGCGCGGCTCGACCGGCTCGAGCAGGCCGATCGGGTCCGACTCGTCGACGAGCTGCTCCGGCGTGAGGTCCATCAGCCGGTGGAAGTCCCACCACATCGCCTTGTCCTCGCGGCGGTGCCAGCCGAGCAGCTGGGCGAGGAGCCAGCGCGCATGGATCTCCGGCCGCGGTTCCGCCGACTCGCCCGGGACGTAGTCGGGATCGGCGAGCCGGTCGACCAACGCCTGGACCCGGGCCATCGCCTCCGTGAGCTCGACCGGCAGCGGCGTCTCACGCGGTGCCGGCCGCGGGACCTCCACGCCGCCGGCGATCAGCTCGTCACGAAGGCCCTCGAGCCAGTCCCGGAGGCGCTGGTTCGAGACGACGTCGTCGCGGTTGTACCGCTCGATCCGCTCGAGGATGTCGGACCCGGGGCGCTCCCCATCGCCGAGTTGCAGCCACGTCTCGAATGCCACGATGCTCGAGCCGGCGTCGCGCAGGTCGATCTCGCGGGTGAACCCGTAGAACGCCTCCATCTTCTTGATCGAGTAGCTCTCGACCGAGGCGCGCAGCGACTGGCGGACCGCGCGCAGCAAGTCGACCAACACGCCGTCGCGAAGCAGGCGGTCGACCTCCGCCTCGCGCGTCCCATAACGGCCCATCAGCCGTTTCAGCGCCGTCGGTTCGTAGGGTGCGTAGTGATAGACGTGCATGGCCGGGTCCACGTCGAGCCGTGCCATGACGTGGTCGATGAACGCCTCGAAGGCAGCGCGCTCGCCCTGCAGCGAGAACTCGCCCGAGTCGTCACGCGACCAGAACGCCAGGAATGCGCCGTCAGTGTCGAGGACGCCGAAGAGGTAGTCGAGCCCGTCGTCGAACGCGTACGGGTCGCCCTCGATGTCGAAAAAGAGGTCTCCGGTGGATGGCGGTGGGAGCGTGGCAAGACCACGTTCCGCCTCGTACGGATCACCCGGTGGCGGGACCAGCAGCTCGTACTTCAGCCGCTGTTCGCGGCGGCCTTCGAGCTGGATCCGCGCCTGCTCGCGCACCCTGGTGAGCGCGCCCTCGGACGTCCCCTCGAGGCGTGGCTCCATCGGCAGGGCGAGGTCGCCGAGCCCCTCGAGCGTGCCGACGCCTCGCTCGGACAGCGCCCTTCGCTGACGGCGCGAGATCCCGGCCACCAGGCTGAGGTGATCGTCGCTCCGCCGGCGCGCCGCGCACTCGGCCGCCCAGCGGCAGACCTCGCAGTGATCGACGGGCTCCGGGTACGTGTCGGGGGGCGGGAACGCGGGTGGTGTCTCCGCTGCGACCGCTGCGAGGAATCGGTCCCGGGTGCTGCGGTAGTACGCCATGAAATCGTCGACACGCAGCCGTTCGACCGCGTGCGCGGACCCGCCCAGGGCCACGTGCAGCCACTCGGGTCGAACGCCCTGGAGCCGCTCGAGCTGGTCGACGTAGGAGCAGATCTGGAGGATGGCGCTGCCCTTGACGTGGCGCGCCAGCTTCGTGTCGGCGACCTCGTAGTGGTACGGCCCCCAGACGGATGGCCGATCCGGGCTTTCGACCCGCAACAGGAAGTCGGCGTGGCCGCGCCACGTCCCGTCGAAGAACGTCGCCTGGTAGACGACGTCGGCGCCGGACGCCATGGCGTCGATGGTCTCGGCTGCCGCGGCCCGGAGGCGCTGCCCGTCGTCTTCGATCGAACCGTCGAGCTCGATCCGTCGGACGCGGCGATCCGCCGCCTCGAGCTCGGCCAGATAGTGCTGCTCGTGCTCGAAGCCGCGTTTCCGGATGACATCGAGCTCGGGATCGTCGCGCATGGGCCGGTTCACGAGGCCGGCCATCGCGGCGCGCTCGAGCGCGGTCAGGTGCTCGCAGGCCAGATAGGCGACCAGATCCGTGGCGGCGTAGACGGGTCGGCCGTCGATCGACTGCACGTCTTCACCTTAGCGGCCGGTCGCGTCAGCTTGCCTGTCGTGGGCCTGCGCTACCCTCGGACGATGGGGTTCGAGCGCGATCCGGAGCGGCCCGATCCGGCCGAGCCGTCACGCCAGCGCGTGCGGGAGACGCTCATCGAGCGCCAGATCCGGGAGGCGATCGAGGACGGCCGGTTCGACGGCCTTCCGCACCAGGGCGTTCGACTGCCGCTGGACGACGACTCGGCCGCCGGGGATCGCGCGCTGGCCTATCGCGTGCTGAAGAACGCGGGCGTCGCGCCGGGCTGGATCGAGGCCGACAAGACGGTCCGCGCCCTGCTGGACGAGCGCGACCGACTGCTTGCGCGGGTGCCGCGGATGTCGCCGCTCGCTCGAATCCGCGCCCGCGACGATCTGCGCCGGCTCGTCGACACGACGAACCGGGCGATCCTCCGGGTGAACATCGAGGCGCCGACCGATCGCCAGCAGCGCCGGCCGCTCGACTTCGAGGTCGAGCTCGCGCGCTTCGAAGCGGCGGCTCGCGCGGAGCCGCCGTCGAAGGGTTAGGTCCGGGTCGTCAGCGGCCGAAGAGGCCCTTCAGCCAGCCGATGAACCCGCCGGCGGCGTCCTGGGCGGACCCGGCGGCATCCTTGGCGGCGTCGGCCGCCCGAGCGGCTGCATCCTGTGCCACCGCGGCTGCATCTCCGGCCATATCCGAGCCGCCATCAGCGGCACGATCGAACGCGCCACCGGCTCCTGACGCGGCGTCACTCGCGGCATCTCCGACCGCGTCGGCGGCCCCGGCAGCCGCATCGGCAGCCGCGTCCGCGGCCTGATCGACCGCGTCTTCCGCGGCGCGACCAGCGTCACGCATCGGGTCGGTCATGTAGCACCTCGCTCATCTCGGCCAGCGCGTCGCGCGTGCCATCGATGGAGGATGCTGGCGGGCAGGACCGCCCGCGTCAAGGAATCGGCGTCAGTGAGCTGCGCGGCGACTACGTGGTCGCTGCGTGGCTCCGCAGACGGGGCAGGTGGGGATGCCGGTCGACTGGTCGCGCTCGAGGAAACTCGCGCAGCCGTTCGTTCGGCAGAAGGGACGGCCATCGGCCGTGCTGGCGGCGGTCGCGCGACGGCGCAATCGACGCATGGAACTTGCGCGACCGGCGTACGTCGCGGTCGCAGTGCGGGACATCATGTGTGTTGGTACTTCGTTCTTTCTGGCGCGCCTCAGGCGGTCTGAGCCTGGGCAGCGACCCTTTGGTGTTCCACATCGCACACCCGATCTGATGGGCGAGAGCGGTGTGGTGGTCCGGGCGGCGTTCCGGGAGCGTCGTTATCGAGACGCTCTACCTCGCCGTCGCTGCGGACCTGTGACCCACAGATGATAGCCGAGAACCGGGTTTGGCGCTGCCGGACCTTCGGTTGGGACCTTTGGCTGGCGGATGTCGGACTGATAAGACAAACCGTCCCGTCAGGTCAGATCCGGTGATGAACGAGCGTGGCCGACCCACTGGATCGACGCGAATTTGTAAGAACTCGCGTTTGACCACGCTCACTCGTTCGGGATCTTGACCTGCGAGTACGGAATTCCCAGACGCTCGCTGCCAGCGAGCGTCCACTTGCCATGACACGGTACCCTGCCTCGCCATGAGCGTTGCTACACCCACTGTCACCATCCGCCCCGTCCTACCCGAGGACGCCCCAGCCCTCACCGGCATCCTTGCCCAACCGTCCGTCGCCCATTGGTGGGGCGAGTTCGACGAGGACCGCGTGGAGCGCGAGCTCATCGTCGGCGAACCCGATGTCCGGGTGTTCGCGATCGAGATCGACGGCCGCCTCGTCGGCGCCATCCAGAGCGCGGAAGAGAGCGACCCCGAGTTCCGCCATGCCGGCATCGACCTGTTCGTCGACGACGACGTGCAGGGTCACGGCGTGGGGCCGACTGCGGTCCGCATGCTTGCCAGGCGGCTCATCGACGAGGACGGTCACCACCGGCTGACGATCGACCCAGCGGCCGACAACGAGCGCGCGATCCGTGCCTACGAGAAGGTCGGGTTCCGCACGGTCGGTCGCCTCCGGCGTTATCAGCGCACGCCCGACCGAGGCTGGATCGACGGCCTCCTGATGGAGCTCCTGGCGGAGGACCTCATCGACTGACGACGTCGGAATACGTCAAGTCGGCCCTTGTCAGGCGCCGACATGGGTCTACCATGCCCGGAGGCCGCGTTCAAGCGGCCGGCATCATCGAGGGAGGCACAGCACAGTATGGGAGCACCTACACCCGCCGCTGCACGCCCGATGGGACTCACGGTCCTGGCGGTGCTCGCCGCGATCGGCGGAGTCCTGAGCATCCTCGCCGGCATCGCCGTAGTCGGCATCGGAGGGTTCGCCGCCGCGTCGACGGGGACGGGGGCGTACTTCGGACTCGGCGCAGTCGCCGGCGTCATCATCCTGGCACTGGGCGTCCTGAACCTCGCGTTCGCCTATGGGGCCTGGACGCTGAAGCCATGGGCATGGCCTCTCGGGGTCGGATTGCAGGTCGCAAGCCTGATCTGGGCTGGCCTGGCGGCGATCGGCGGCGATTTCGGTAGTCAGATCATCGGTATCGCCATCTCGGCGATCATCCTGTACTACCTGTTCCAGCCCAACATCAAGGCACTCTTCGGACGCGCCTGATCCTTCGAATCGGCCCGGCGGACGCCCAAGTCCGCCGGGCTTTTTCATGCCCTAGATCGGCGGCCAGGGGATCGCCGGCCAGGTGGGGGAGGGCAGCGGGAAGATGCCGCGCTCGAGCAGGTCGTCGACCCGCCGGATCGTGGCGCGGATCTCCACTCGGCTCAGCAGTTCGCGCAGCTCGGACCCCAGGTCGCCCCCGAGCGCCTCGCGGATGCGCCCAAGTCCCGCGAGCTCATCGGCCAGCAGCGGCTGACCGCGCCAACCCCACAGCACGGTCCGCAGTTTCGGCGTGACCGAGAAGCACACCCCATGGTCGACGCCGTACACGTGGCGACCGCCATCGACCGGCAGGATGTGTCCACCCTTCCGGTCGGTGTTGTTGACCGCGGCGTCGAACGTCGCCATCCGCCGGAGTCGAGCGTCGTCTTCGTTGATCCAGTCGATGACGTCGACCGTCGGGTCGGGCTCGATGAACGCCTGCAGCATGCCTTCACCGAACGGTCCGTCGCGCAGGACCGTCGGCGGGACGACGTCCCAGCCGCTCGCCTCGGACACGAGATAGGCCGCGACCTCGCGGCGGCTCAGCGTGCCGTCCGGGAAGTCATCCAGCGGCCGTTCGCCGATCCTTGGCTTGTGGATGGCCTCGAGCACGCGTGCCGGCTCCCGGGGGTCCGGGCATGGCAGCGTGACCGTGACGAACAGGGCGTTGTTGCTCGAGCCCAGGATCCGCCCGACGACCTCGATCTCGCCGTCGCGCAGGACCTCCAGCGTGGATGCGCGGTCAAGCACGCCGGTGACCGCTAGTTGACGTACTGGCCGTTGCGCCGCGGGCAGATGTGGCCCAGCGGATCGAGCGGTGCGCCGCACAGGGGGCAGGGTGGGCGGCCTGCCGCAACGACCCGGGCCGCCCGGTTCACGAACGACCTCGCAGCGGAGGCCGTCATCCGGACGCGGAGCAGGTCGGGCCCGTCGTCGTCCTCGTCATCGTCCTCGTCCGGGTCGATCGCCTCGCCGTCCTCGTCCTGGGCGCGAGCCTCCACGAGGACGCGCTCCGCGCCGCCGTCCCAGCCGAGCGTCAGCGAACCAGCCCGGAAGGCTTCGTTGAGCGGCTCGTCGAGCGAGGCTGCCTCAGCCGGTTCCGCGGCCTCCGGCGTTGCGACGACATCCGTCTCGGTCTCGGCGATGCCGCGCTGGTCGAGCTCGTCGAGGAGCGCGCCCAGGCGCTCGGCCAACACCGCGACCTGCACCTTCTCGAGCGCGACCGAGACGATCCGACCACCCTCGCGGGCCTGGAGGAAGAACGTTCGGTCGCCCGGCTCACCGACCGTGCCGGCGACGAAACGGTCCGGCGGATCGAAGATGTAGCGACGTCGGGGCATGCGCCGACTCTATACCGAATCCGTCGGCTGGTCGGTGGCGCGGCTAGTCGACGAAGACCGTGATGGTGTGCCAGCCACGAGCGCCGTCCGGCGCCGGTCGCGAGGGGATCTCCTCCTGGAGCACGCCATCGCCGTCGGTCGCCCGGACCGACATCTCGTGCCGGCCTTTGGCGGCATCCCACGGGTACAGCCATTGCACCCAGGTCGCAGCGGAGATCGGGGTCGACAGCTCGGCGTCGCGCCACTGGCCATCGATGCCGACTTCGACCTTCGAGATGCCGCGGTCGGGCGCCCAGGCCACGCCGGCGACCGGGATCCGGCCCGCGGTGACGTTGCCGCGCGGCGTGTCGATGCGCGACTGCGTGAGGATCGGGCCTTCCTTGGCCCAGCCGAGCGGCACCCAATAGGCGTCATACGACTCCCACGTCGTCAGCTCGAGCTCCCATAGCCACTTGGTCGCCGACACGTAGCCAAACAGCCCAGGCACGATCAGCCGCGCCGGGTAGCCATGTGCCCGCGGCAGGGGCTCGTCGTTCATCTGGACCGCGATCATCGGCTCGCGATCCGGGTCCATGACCCATTCCATCGGCATGCCGGCGGTCCAGCCGTCGACCGACCGGCCGACCAGCTGGCTTGCCTGGGCCGTCGGCGCGGCGATGTCGAGGACGTCGCGTAGCCGGATGCCGGTCCACTTCGCGTTGCCGACCAGGTGGCCGCCGACCTCGTTGCTGACGCACGCGATCGTGCAGTACTGCTCGAACTGGGGCATGGCGATCAGCTGGTCCCAGCGCAGCGTCGTCTCGCGCTCGACCAGGCCGTGGATGCGGAGCTGCCAGGTCGCCGTGTCGAGCGAGGGCACCAACAAGGCCGTGTCGATCCGGTAGAAATCGGCGTTGGGCACGACGATCGGCGTGAGACCCGGGGTCGTGGCTGACAGATCGGCGCCCGCCGCCAGCGGTGGCACCAGCTCCTGCGGTCGCGGCAGCGGGGTGAGCGGGGCGGGTGCGGACCGTCCGGATTCGAGCGCCGCGCGGCCGTACACGCCGGCGATCAGGGCCCCGATGCCGACGGCCCCGGTCCGCAGCAGGAACGACCGGCGGGCTGGGTCCGGGACGGCGGTGTCCGTTCTGGCCCGCGCCAACCGACCGAGCAGCCACGACAGCGTCTGGATGGCGATGCCGGTCGCGCCAGCCGCCTGGACGGCGACGATCGCCGGGCTTGCCAGGGGCTCGCCGATGGCGGCCACGAACCCGAGGACCCCGAACGCCGCGAAGCCCGCGGCGCCGAGCATGAAACGCCGCGCCGCGAGCACGCCGAAGGCCGCTCCCAGGGCGAGGGCGGCGAGCGTCACGACGATCTCGAGCGCGAGCTTGTCGTTGGTCCCGAACAGCCCGACCATGAAGTCCTTCGCGCCCGGTGGCTGGAGGTCCACGACCACCTGCCCGATCGCGTCGATCAACGAGGTCGCGCCGGCCAGCAACCCGCCGATCAGCTCGGATACGCCGATGCCGAGCGCGGTCGCAGCCGCCCCGGCCAAAGCGGCGAGGCCTGGCGTCGCGCGCGGAGCGGCCCGATCGTTCACGCGCTTATCGTCTCGTCACCGGATGACGACCGCGTGACGAGATCAGGTCGGCGCCGGCGCGGCGGTCGGCTCCGGGGGCGGTTCGGCCGTCGGCTCGGGTGTCGGTTCCGGTGTGGGCTCGGGCGTCGGTTCCGGTGTCGGTTCCGCGGTCGGCTCTGGGGTGGGCGTCGCTTCGCTCGGGCTCGGCTCGACCGACGCCGGCGGACACGGCAGGGCCACGACCTCAGAGCCGGACGGCGACGGGATCTCGAACGACGGGATCACCCCGCTCGCATCCGGCGTCGGCAACGGGAAACAGGTCGGCGACGGGCTGGGTGAGGCGCCACACCCGTCGCTAGCCACGAACGGCCCCCAGGTTCGTCCGTATGGGTTGAAGCTGTTGTTGTAGAAGTACGCCGTCCTGGTCCTGTCAGGCCCACCAGCCGTGCCCGGGCCACGTTGCGCACGCCGGAGCCAGTCGCGGTCCGCCTCGAGCCAGTTCTGGAACTTGTGCTCGTGGCCGACGGTCTCGATCGCGGCCTCGCCGCAGACCTCCTCGGGCAGGCTCGACTGCGGCGCGGTATCGGCGATGAACCACTCGTCGACGCCTTCCGTACCCGCAGCGGGGAGCAGGCCGGTGAACGGATCGATCCCGACCCGGGTGAGCCCATCCGACGGACGGCCGAACCGGGTGATCTCCCACTTGGCGCTTGCTTCCTGCAGGAAGCCCTGCCAGACGAACGTCGAGACGTCGATCGAGAAGACCGGTCGCGAGGGTGTCGACACCGGGGTGTTGTCGCTGTTGCCGTTCCACACGCCGACGGCGAGCGCATACGCGCCGGCGGCACGTCCCTCTTCGGTCGGCGGGGCGATATAGCCGTAGGCGTTGAGGTCCTTGGCGTCGTTGTTGGTACCGGTCTTCAGCGCGGCTGCTCGATGTTCCCGTTCCGGGCCGCGGATCTGGAACTCGCCCCAGAATGGGTTGATCCGCGGGACCGTGTTGCCCTGCAGGATGTCAGTGACGATATAGGCCGCCTGCGGGCTGACGACCTGGACCGGCTCGGCCGGCGGAGCCAGCTCGACGTCCTCGCCGTTGGCGTCGACGATCCCGAGGATCGACGTCCGCTCGACGCGGACCCCGCCGTTCGCGAGCGTACCGTAGGCCGTCACGAGATCGATCGGCCGGGTCTCGGCGACACCGAGCGCGAGCGCCAGGCCGGCGTCGGTCGTCTCGCGCTGGAACGTCATCCCGAAGTCCTTCGCCCGGGCGAACATGTGGTCCGGCGAGTTCAGGGCCATCGCCTTCACGGCCGGGATGTTCAGCGAGAACTGCAGCGCCGTCCTGACGCGGACAGGGCCGCGCTCGAGGTTGTCGGCGTCGGTCGGCGAATAGCCGCCGCCGAAGTCGGTCGCGACGTCCATCAGCATGTCGCCGGCCGTGAACGCCCGTCGTCGAGGCCGACCGCGTAGTTGAACGGCTTGAACGCCGAGCCCGGCTGTCGATAGCCCTGGGTGACGACGTCGTACTGCGGCTGGAACTTGGGATTGGCCGATGAGGCGTAGTAGTTCGCCGAGCCGACGTGCGCGATGACCTCGCCGGTCTGGTAGTCGATCGCTACGAGCGCGCCGTTACGGACGTTCTTGTTCTCGAGATTGCGCATCCAGGCCGGGTACTCGTCGAAGCCGAGCCGCTTCGCCGACAACGGCCGGCTCATCTCTGCTGCGGCGCGATGACCGCGCCCCGCGGACCCACTTCTCGGCGGTCCTCTGGAGTCCGACGTCGAGGGTCGTCGTGACCCGCAGGCCGCCCTCCTGGAGCTGTTCGCACGATTCGTTATCGGGTCCGCAGACCTTGCGCGCCAGCTCTTCCTGTACCGCCCAGACGAAATGCGGCGCCGTCCAGCGCGGGATGGCCTGTGGAGCGAGCTCGATCTCCTTGCCCTTCTCCGCCTCGAGTTGCGCGTCGGTGACGGCGCCTGCCGTCATCGGCATCCGGTCGTCCGCCATCAGGTCGAGGACGTCGTCCCGCCGCTGCGCGATCTTGGTGTCCGGCTCCAGGACTAGATGGCTGTCCGCGGGCGGACAGTCATCGTCGCCTTCAGGGGTCACGTCACAGAGGGTCGACAGCGTTGCGGACGAGGTCGTAGTTCGAGGGCGACTGGGGGAGCGCCGCGAGGAGCGCGGCCTCGCCGGGCGTCAGGTCCGCCAGCTCCTTGCCGAAGTACGACTTCGCGGCCGCCTTGACCCCATAGCTCTGATTGCCGTAGTAGTTCAGGTTCAGGTACGCGGCGATGATCTCTCGCTTGCCCTGCTCGCCCGGATACGCCTGCGTGAGCCGGATCGACTGGATGATCTCCTTGAGCTTGCGCTCGACCGTGCGCTCCGGGTCCTGGACGAGCTCGGGCTCGAGGAGGCGCGCCCGGACCAGCTGCTGGGTGATGGTCGAGGCGCCGCGGCTGTTGCCGCGCAGCGAGTCGATGCCCGCGGCGACGATCGCCGCCGGGTCGAAGCCCGCGTTCTCCCAGAACGTCTTGTCCTCGACCGCCGTCGTGGCGTCCAGCAGGATCGGTGGGATGTCCTCGAATGCCACGACCTCGCGCTTGAACTCGCCGAACCGCGCGAGTTCCGTCTCACCCGTCCGGTCGTAGAGCACGTTCTCCTGCGGCAGCCGCAGGTCGCTCAGGCCGGAGACCGGCTGCAGGTTGCTCGACAACGACGCGTACACGCTTACCACCGCGAGCGCGCCGATGATCCCCACGCCGGCGAGGAACGCGAAGATGATGATGGCCAGCCAGCTGGCGGTCGAGCGGCGGGGCGGTACGGGTCGGCGGGCCTGGTAGGCCTGCGATCGATAGCTTGCGGACACGCGGTTCTCCGAGCGGACTGGTCGATGTCGGCGTCAAGGATGGCGCATGACGCTCGATTCCGCGGACGAGACGAGTCGGCCGTTCGTGACGAACGGCTTGCGGTCAGGCCGGGGTGAACCGCTCGAGGTGCTGCCGGTCGGCGTCGAGCAGTGCGTCCAGCAGTGGTCCGGCGACCTCGCCGCCGACCAGCGGATTGGTCGCGAGCGCCCGTAGCGCGACCCGGCGATCGCCCGTCCGGGCCGCCTGGATCGTGAGCTCCTCGTAGGCCTTGACCGCCTGGACGAGGCCGCGTTGCTCGGGCGCCAACGGGCCGAGCCGGACTGGGTGCGCCCCATCCCGGTCGATGACCGCCGGCACCTCGACGACCGCCGAGTCGGGCAGATCGGGGATCGCGCCGTCGTTGCGCACGTCGACCACCTGCACATCGCCCTTGCCATCGTGGAGCGAGGCGATCAGCTGGGCCGCGGCCTCGCTGTAGAAGGCGCCACCGCGACTGTCCAGCAGCTCGGGCTTCTCGGTCAGTGACGGGTCGCGGTACATCTCGAGCAGGCGCGCCTCGATGTCCATGACGTCGCGTGCCCGCGTGTGCCCGTACTGCTGCTCGGCGAGCACCGTGCGCGTCAGGTAGTAGTAGCGCAGGTAGTACGAGGGGATCGCCCCGATCCAGCGGAGCATGTCCTCCGGGATCCGGAACTCCTCCGCGAGCTCCGAGGCGTCCTCGTCGAGCAGGTCGGGCAGGCGGTCCTCACCGTCGACGCGGACCGCCCGCTCCCAGCTCAGGTGGTTGAGCCCGACGTGTTCGAGCTCGACACGTTCCGGTTCCACGCCGAACCTCGCCGCGAGCCGCCGCTGCAGCGTGATGGCGACGTTGCACAACCCGAGGGCGCGATGGCCGTCGTCCAACAGGGCCTGGGTCACGATCCCGACGGGGTTCGTGAAGTCGACGATCCAGGCGTCCTTGGCGGCGCGCTTCGCGGTCAGCTCGGCGAGCTCCAGCACCCGCGGGACGGTCCGCAGCGCCTTGGCGAACCCGCCGGCACCGGTCGTCTCCTGGCCGATCACCCCGAACCGCAGGGGGAGCGTCTCGTCGACCAGCCGCGCGGCCTGACCGCCGACGCGCAACTGGAGCAGCACGAAATCGGCCCCGTCGATCGCCGCGTCCCGGTCGCCGGTGAGCGTCAGGCGTCCGGGCCATCCCAGTCGGTCGAGCATGCGGCGTGCGAGCCCGCCGACCACCTCGAGGCGATCGGGGTCGATGTCGAGGAGGACCAGCTCGTCGATGGGCAGCCGCTCCGTGCGCCGCGCGAACCCTTCGACCAGCTCGGGCGTATAGGTGCTCCCGGCCCCGACGACCGTGATCCTGGTCCCCATCCCACCTCCGGGGTCTTGACACGATTGCTTATAACGTTATCAGTAATCGACGCTCGCGCAAGACCATCACCGGCCATCGCCCTAGAGGAGGAGCGCGTCGGTTGGCTCGATTCCGTCTCGAGCTCGGCCCGGTCCCGCTGCACCACCAGGTCTATCTCGACCTGGCCGCGTCCCTCGACGCCGGTCGTTGGCGGGCGGGTGACCAACTCCCCACAGAGCGTGACCTGGGGGAACATTATGGCTGCAGCCTGATCACGATCAGGCGCGCCCTCGATGAGCTGGTCCGCGAGGGCCGCATCGAGCGGACGCGCGGCCGCGGCACGTTCGTCCTCCATCCCCGCCTCGATCGCGACATCGCAAGCCGCGCGAGCTTCGCCGAGGAGATGCGGCAGCGCGGACTCGATCCGGAGACCCGCCTCATCTCGGCCCGGCCCGAATCGGCGTCGGTGACGGTCGCTGGCGCGCTGGCGCTCGAACCGGGCTCGCCGACGCTCTACCTCGAGCGGCTTCGACTCGCCAGCGGCGAGCCGTACCTGCTCGAGCAGGTGCACCTTCCGGCCGAGCGCTTCCCCGGCCTGCTCGCCAGCGACCTCGAGCACGGCTCGCTCTACGAATCGCTATCGACGCGCTATGCGACCCAGGTCGTACGCGCCCGCGAGGCCCTCGAGCCCGTCCTCCTCCGGGCTCGAGAGGCCCGCCTCCTCGGTCAACGCCGAGGGGCACCAGCCCTGCTCATCGAGGGTATCGCGTTCGATGCAGATGACATGCCGGTCGAGTTCGGCCGCACGTTCGTCCGCGGCGACCGCTCCCGTTACTACGTCGAACGCGAGGTCGAACGGCCCATCCGGTCGGCCGCGGTCGAGGCCATGGCAGCGACAGGAGGAGGAGCGAGACGGTGACAACGAGCACATCGATCGGTCAACGCAGACGGAGGAAGATGCGAATGCGACAGGATCTGGGACGGTTCGCCGTCCTGCTATCCGTGCTGGCACTCCTGGTCGCGGCCTGCGGAGCAGCCCCCGGCGAGTGTGGCGCCATCCGTTTCGGCGGCGCGCGTCCGTCGAGCCATCGGCATCGGCATCGTCCGACGCCACGCCGGCGCCGACCGCGCTGCCGAGCACCGAGTCGCAGGCCGACCCGGGTGACGTGATCATCCGCTGGTACTGCTGCCTGGGCACCGGCGACGCGCCAGAGCAGGTCGAGGTGGAACGCAAGGTGGCCGAGGACTTCAACGCCTCGCACCCGGGCATCCATCTCCAGTTCGAAGGGATTCGTCTACGCCGCCGCGCGCGACGCGCTGGCGGTCCAGCTGGGCGTCCGGTGCCGGTCCCGACATCGTCGGCCCGGTCGGCATCGGTGGCGCCGAGGCGTTCCACGGCCAGTGGCTCGACCTCCAGCCGCACATCGACAAGGCCGGCTTCGACATGTCGCAGTTCCCGCGAGTCGACCGTCGACCTCTACAACGCCGGCGGCGAGGGCCAGCTGGGCATCCCGTACGCGATCTACCCGTCGGTGCTGTTCTACAAGGCCGACATGTTCAAGGAGGCGGGGCTCGACGAGCCGCCGCACACGTGGAATGCCGAGTACACGATGCCCGACGGCTCGAAGCGGCCGTGGGACTACGACACCGTCCGCGAGATCGCCAAGATCCTGACGGTCGACGAGAACGGCGCCGACGCGACGGAGGCCGGCTTCGATCCTGAGAAGATCGTCCAGTGGGGCTTCGAGCCGCAGCGTGACGACCTGCGCCAGACCGGCGCCTACTTCGGTGCCGGCTCGTTCATGGCGAGCGGACGGCAAGACCGTCCAGATGCCGGAGCCGTGGGTCGCCGCGTGGAAGCATTTCTACGACGGCATCTGGACCGACCATTTCAGCATGACCGGCCCGAAGTTCGAGACGACCGACCTCAACCCGGCCGGGCTACCCGTTCTGCGCCGGCAAGGTCGCGATGAGCACCAACTACCTCTGGTCGACGTACTGCGTCGGTGACGCGGGCGACGACTGGAACATGGCGGCAACGCCGGCCTACAAGGGCAAGACGACCGCCGCATTCAACGCCGATACGTGGCGGATCCTGAAGACCGAGCAAGAACCCGGACCAGGCATTCGAAGTCCTGCTGTACCTTCTCGGCAACGAGGAACTGCTGGCGCTCTACGGCGGCACGCCCGCCGTCGAGTCCAAGCAGGATGCGTTCCTGGAGGGCCTGTTCAAGGACTACGCCAGGGCATCGACTGGAAGGTCGCCAAGGAAGGCGTCGCGTTCGCGGACGTCCCGAACTTCGAGTCGTACATGCCCGCCTACAACCAGACGCTCGACCTGATCAACACCTACGGCACGAAGTGGCAGACCACGCCCGGTCTCGACATCGATGCCGAGGTCGAGGCCATGCGAGCGGAGATGCAGGCCGCCTGGGACGCGGGCGGCAGCTGATACGTGGTCGCCCCCAGCGTCGCGCGCCCGCGCAGCCTGCCTCGCTTCTCCGGGCTGGCCTGGCGGCGCGCACGCTGGGGGTACGTCTTCATCGCGCCGTGGATCATCGGGTTCGTCGCGTTCACGGCGCTTCCGATGATCGCGACGTTCGCCTTCACGTTCACCAACATCAACCTGGCCCAGGCCGAGCCGCTGCGGTTCGTCGGCCTCAAGAACTACGAGACGCTGCTCAAGGACCAGCAGGTCTGGAAATCGCTCGGGATCAACCTGCAAGTTCGCCGCGCTCGCGCTGCCGGTCGCGGTGATCCTGCCGCTCGTGGTCGCGCTGCTGCTCCACTCGCGCCACTTGGTGGCGTCGGGCCTGTTCAGGACCCTGTTCTTCCTGCCCTACGTCGTGCCGTTCGTGGCAACCGTGTTCATCTGGGGCGGGATGCTCAACCCGGAGACCGGCTGGATCAACGCGGGGCTGCGGCGCATCGGGGATGGAGAAGCCGCCACCGTGGCTCGAGGATCCGGGCTGGGTCTATCCCGGGCTTGGCGCTGATCGGCGTTTGGGGCATCGGGGCGGGGATGATCGTGTACCTGGCCGGCCTGAAGGGCATCCCGATCGGACCTGTACGAGGCGGCCAAGATCGACGGTGCCGGAGCCTGGGCATCGCTTCGCCACATCACGATCCCGATGCTGACGCCGGTGATCTTCTACACGATCGTGCTGTCGGTCGTGGAGGTGCTGCAGTACTTCCTCGTGCCGCTGGTCCTCCAGGACGGCACCGGGGAGCCGGGCGGCTCGACGATGTTCTACAACCTCTACCTCTACAAGAACTTCTTCACGTTCCAGAACATGTCGTACGGCGCGACACTGGCGTGGCTCCTGTTCGCGATCACGCTGGTCATCACGCTGGTGCTGTTCGGGACGGCGCGACGCTGGGTCTACTACGCCGGTGAGGCGCGATGACCGCGGTCTCGGTCGCGGGCCGTGGCATCTTCCGCAGACGCGGCGTGCGGGCAGCTGCCGGCAGCCGACCGCCGCGCGAACGTGGTGACGCCTCACGCTCGTTCCTGTTCACGCTGATCGCCGTCCTCGCCGTCGCGGCGTTCCTGTCGCCGATGCTCCGCTCGGTCTCGTACTCGCTGAAGAGCCTCGACCAGATCACCCAGGCCCACTCCCCGCTCTACCCGGCCGATCCGGTGACCTTCACGTACCAGGGCGAGGCCCTGCCCCTCCTCAACGTCCCGCTGCCGGACGGCACGACCCGCCAGCTCGCATTGCTCGAGCCGCTGCGGCGGCAGAGCACCTTCGTCGACCCGCTGGCGCCCGATGCCGCGCCGATCGTCTGGCAGGGGTCGTGGCGGACGCTCGAGCCCGTCTGGCAGTTCGCACCGCATTGGGAGAACTTCGCCGAGGTCTGGGACCTGATCGACTACCCGCGGCTGCTGTTCAACACGATCGTCATCGCGGTCGTGTCGACGATCGGCACGCTGATCTCGTGCACGCTCGTGGCGTATGGGTTCGCGCGGTTCCGGTTCCCCGGTCGCGGCCTGCTCTTCACGCTGCTGATCGCCACGATCTTCCTGCCGGCGGCCGTCACGATCATCCCGACGTACACGGTCTTCCAGAAGATCGGCTGGGTCGGGACCTGGCTGCCGTTGTTGATCCCGGCGTTCTTCGCCAATGCCTACGACGTGTTCCTGATGCGCCAGTACTTCCTGACGATCCCGACCGAGATGGACGAGGCCGCGGCCATCGATGGCGCCGGCCCGTTCCGGACGCTGATCTCGGTGGTGCTGCCGCAGGCGTGGCCGGTGATCGTCGCGGTCGCGGTCTTCCACCTCGTGTACTCGTGGAACGACTTCTTCGGGCCCCTGCTCTACACGGCCGGCAAGGTCGACCTGCAGACCGTGGCGCTCGGCCTGCAGCGGTTCAACGGCATCTACTACCGCGAGCCCGGGCTGATCCAGGCCGGCACGTTGATGACGCTGGTCATCCCGGTCGTGGCGTTCCTGCTGACCCAGCGCTTCTTCACACGGGGCATCGTCATCACGGGCGTCGACAAGTGACGACGTTCCGGGTGGCGCTGACGTTCGATGCCGAGCACCCCGATCGACCGCATCGTTCCGGGGCGACCGAGCGCGTGCTGGACCTCCTCGATGACGAGGCGATCAAGGCGACGTTCTTCCTGCAGGGCCGCTGGGTGGAGGCCTACCCGGCGGTCGCGCGCGACGTGGCCGCGCGAGGTCATCTCATCGGCAACCACTCCTTCTACCATGCACGGATGCCGTTGCTCTCGACGTCCGGTCTGGCGACCGATATCCGCGCCGCGGAACGGGCGATCGTCGCGGCCACGGGCGTCGACCCGAAGCCCTGGTTCCGCTGCCCGTTCGGGGCGGGCACCGACGATCCGAAGGTGCGGGCGGGCATCGCGCGTCTCGGCTACCGCGAGGTCCACTGGGACGTCGATGGCGCCGACTGGCGGCCGAGCATGCGCGGACGTGGGATGGCCCGCCAGATGACGCGTGACGCGGTCACCCGCGGTGACGGGGCGATCCTCCTGCTCCACCCATGGACGATGGCGACGGGCCTGGGCCTGGCGCCGTTGATCGGTGGGTTGCGTGATGCCGGCGCGACCTTCGTGCGGATGGACGCGTTGGGGTGAGGACGGTCCTCGCCGTCGATGGCGGGAACTCGAAGACGGACGTGGCGATCGTCGCGGAGGACGGTCGCCTGCTGGCCGCCGCGCGCGGACCGACCAGCTCGCACCAGGCGGTCGGGCTGGAGCCCGGGATGGAGCGGCTGGCGGGACTGGTCGCGCAGGTCGTCGCCGGTAGCGGGCTAGAGGCGCGCCCGGATCTCGCCGTCTACACGCTGGCCGGCGCCGATACCCGCCCGGACGTCAGGGCGCTGACCGAGGCGCTCGACGAACGTGGGTTCGCGGGGGATCTGGTCGTGCGCAACGACGCGTTCGGGGCGATGCGTGCAGGGACCGATCGACCGTGGGGCGTGGTCGTGATCTGCGGGCATGGCGTCAACGCCGCGGGCGTCGCGCCCGACGGACGGAGCGCCCGGCTCGATGCGCTCGGCGCGATCTCCGGTGACTGGGGTGGCGGGACGGATGTCGGGTGGCAGGGCCTGGCTGCCGCGGTCCGGGCCCGTGACGGCCGCGGGCCGCGGACGCGGCTGGAGCGGGACGTGCCTGCCCACTTCGGCTTGGGGTCGCCGGCGGCGGTCACGTCGGCGATGTACACCGGCCGCATCCCGGAGAAGCGCATCGGGGAGCTGTCGCCGGTCGTGTTCACCGCCGCGGGGGCCGGGGATGCCGCCGCGCGCCGGATCGTCGACCGGTTGGCCGACGAGATCGTGACGATGGCGGGCGCGATGCTGCGCCGGCTGCACCTGCTCCGACGCGATCCGGACGTGGTCCTGGGCGGCGGGGTCTTCAGGACTCGCGACCGCGAGTTCTACGACCGGATCGAAGCCGGCGTCACAGCGATCGCACCGGCCGCCCGGCTCGTCCGGCTGAGCGCGCCGCCCGTCGCCGGTGCCGCGTTGCTCGCCCTGGATCGCCTCACCGGTGGGGCGGTGTCGGCCGAGCTGAGCGCGACCGTTCGAGCGGCGATCGGCGAGTGGGACGCGTCCCTTCAGCGGAGCGTGTCGGCGGCGCCACCAGCAAGCAGGCGCCCGAGCTCGGCGCGGTCCGGCAAGCCGGCCTGATCGCCGACCGCGGCGACCGCCAGCGCGCCGCACGCGTTCCCCATCCGCAGGGCGGTCTCGAGATCCGTGCCGTCCAGTCGACCCGCGATGAAGCCGGCGCAGAACGCATCGCCGGCGCCGACCGGGTCGACCACGGCGGGGACCGGGATCGCCGGGACGAGGACCGGCGTGGCGCCGGCTTCGAGGCCGAGCGCGCCATCAGGACCCAGCTTGGCGACGACCGTGGCGGGGCCGATGGTCGCGACGGCCGCTGCCAGCTCGGCCGGTTCGGCGCCGGGATCGGTGCCGGCGATCACGGCGAGCTCGTCCCGGCTGCCGAGGACGACATCGACGCCGGTCGCCAGGTCACGGAGGATCGGGCCGGCGACCTCGTCCGGCCACAGCCGCCGGCGCAGGTTCAGGTCGAGGCTGACGGTCAACCCCGCGTCGCGAGCAATGTCTCGCGCCCGGAACGTCGCCGCGCGCGCGGTGTCCGACAGCGCCGGCGTGATGCCCGTGAGATGGAGCCATCGGACACCCTCGACGGCGCCGCTGGCGAACGCCCGATCGATGTCGTCGGTGCCGAGCATCGTGGCCGCCGACCCGGCCCGATGGTAGATGACCTCGGCCGCACCGATCGAGCGCCGCTCGCGGACCATCATGCCGGTGCGGGCGTCGGGGTCGATGGCGAGCTGCCCGACGTCCACGCCCTCGCCGCGCAATCGACGGACGATGGCCGTCCCGAACCCGTCCGCGCCCACGCGTCCTATGAACGCGACCGAGTGGCCGAGTCGAGCGAGCCCGACCGCGACGTTCGCCTCGGCGCCGGCGACGTGCCGCTCGAATGACGTCGCTTCCGCCAACGGTCCCGGTGTCGTCGCCACGAGCGACGCGAGGCATTCGCCGAGCGTCACGACCTCGATGCGTGCAGCCTGCTCCATGACAGGGCATGATGCCGGACCGCATCGTCCGCAGCGGGCCGGGTTCGTCCACGTTCGCGGGCGACCGAGCCACGGAGGGAGCCATGACCGACAAGGAGCCTGACAAGGCCACGACCGCCGAGGCGCTCCAGGAGTGGCGGGCGGCCGAACGAACCGTCGCTGTCGCCCGCCGAGGCCGGCTGGCAGCGGAGGCGGCCACGGCCGCCGCCGAAGAGGCCGTCCAGGCGGCGATCGACACCGCCAATGCCGCCAAGGCGGCGCTCGAGGCGGCGAAGCTTGCCGAGACGTCGGCGGCCAGGACGGCGACCGCCGCCAAGGTCATCGTCCAATCGACGCGGGAGGACATCGCCGAGGCCGACACCGACGTCGCGATTGCCGAGATCGGCGAGGCTGAGGCCCACGAGCGCTACCGCCAGGCGACGCAGCGGGCCTCGGAGAAGACCGGAAAAGACTGATAGGGGGTGGGGTGCCCTGCCCGGGCGATCAGTCGGGCTTGCCCCGCCGGCGGTAGTAGTACCAGCACTCGAGGACCTCTTCGTGGTCCTCCTCGCAACGGCTGGCCAGGACGCCGCCCTCCACGTCGATCATCGTGCTGCCGGGCGCGATCATGTCGACCGTCGTCGTCGAACGGCCGCGCAGATAGTTCAGCAGCCGGTAGTCGGCCGCGATCTTGAGCCCCAGCGTGCGCGTGTGGGCCTTTGCCATCCAGGAAGCGTACTCGCGGATCCCGCCGGTCAGCGCGCCCGTGACCGCCCGGGGTCGTAGTCGAGGCTGTAAGGATCGTTTCGAGGCTCATCGCCGAACATCGACCGCCGATCGACGATCGGCCGACCCAGTCCGATGATCCCGACGATCACCCAATAGGCCTTCTCGAGAACCTTTCGCCAGGAAGAGCGTCCATTCGAATCCATGATCAAACCTTTCGAGCTGGCCATCATCGGCCGACGCTGAGCATGCTTCGGCGATCGAGCGTTCGTCCTTGGGCGAATGACGAGATCGACGCTCGACGAACGTCTCCCATCCGGTCGACTCCGAGCCGCACCGACTTACCCGGAGCCGGGTCGGACGACACCGGTCTCGTACGCCAGCGCGACCAGCTGGGCGCGATCGCGCAGGTCGAGCTTGAGCAGCAGGTGCGAGACATGGGTCTTCACGGTCGGCTCGGCAAGCGTCAGGCGCTCGGCGATCTCGCGATTGGATAGGCCGAGTGCGACGAGCTTGAGCACCTCGCGTTCACGGTCGGTGAGCTGCCGGAGAGCGTCGGCGTGGAGCTCGTCGGCAGGCACCGGAAGCCGCGCGAATCGGCCGATGAGCCGACGGGTCACGGATGGGGCCAGCAGGGCCTCTCCGGATGCCACGACGCGGATCGCGTTGACGAAGTCGACGGGCGCCACATCCTTGAGGAGGAACCCGCTCGCCCCGGCTCGCAGCGCTTCGACGACGTGCTCGTCCGCGTCGAAGGTCGTCAGGACGAGGACTCTGGTGGTCGACGTCGGGTCATCCGCGGCGAGCCGGTGCGTCGCCTCGACGCCGTCCATGACCGGCATCCGGATGTCCATCACGATCACGTCGGGACGGAGCCGAGCGGTCGCCTCGAGGACCTCGCGGCCGTTCGCGGCCTCCCCGACGACCTCGATGCCCGCTTCGTCCGGCAGGATCATCCGAAACCCGGCACGGACCAGCTCCTGGTCGTCCGCGAGGAGCACACGGATCGTCATCGGACCGGTGTCCGCGCGTCGACCGGCAGACGCGCCACCACCCGAAAGCCTCTCGGGGTCGGGCCGGCGTCGAAGGTGCCTCGGAACATCGAGACCCGCTCGCGCATCCCGAGCAGCCCCCGGCCGTCGTGGTCGGGCTCGAGTGCCGGTGCCGGCCCAGTGCCACGCTCGTCATCGATCGTGATCTCGAGCGCGTCAGGGCCGTACCGGATCGCCGTCGAGGTCCGACCCCCGCGGGCATGTTTCAACGAATTCGTGAGGGCCTCCTGGACGATGCGGTAGGCCGACAGCTCGAGCCCGGAATCCAACGGCCGTGGCTCGCCCTGGACGGACAGCTCGACGGTGAGCCCCGCCGAGCGGACCTGGTCGAGCAGCGCATCGAGCTGCTGGAGGCCCGGCATCGGATCCGCCGGAGCGTCATCGCCCGGCATGCCGATCAGTCGACGCATCTCGGTGAGCGCCTGTCGACCCGCGGTCGAGATGGCTTCCAGGGCGCCGCGCGCTTCATCCGGACGCTTGTCGATGGCGCGCAGCGCACCGCCCGACTGGATCACCATCAAGCTCACGTGATGCGCAACGACATCGTGGAGCTCGCGGGCGATGCGCTCACGCTCCTCCAGGACGGCCCGTTTCGCGCGCTCCTCGCGCTCGCGCTCCAGCAACCGAGCGCGCTCCTCGAGTGCCACGGTATAGAGCCGACGGACACGTGACCCGTCGCCGACGAGCCAGGCCACGCCGAGGATGAGCTCGGTCTGGATCAGGCTCTGGAGCGTCTGCGGGAATCCGCCGCGACCGATGAGCAGGATCCCGAGGACCGTGCCCGCGAGCGCCGCAAGTGGGACCGAGAGTTGGCGATCGAGTCGTTCCCCGATCGTGTAGAACGCGACCAGGACGCCGAGCCCGGCTTCGATCTGGGCTCCCTGCGGGAACGGACACCTCGAGATGCGATCCATCGCCAGGCGACATCCGCTCGCCGTCTTCCTGACCATCGCCTATGTGGCCGCCGTGGCGATCTTCGCCCTGCCGTTGGCCTCGACCAACGGTCTCGGCATCATCGACGTCGAGCTGCCGGGCGTGGCCCCATTCGTCCTCCTCTCGGCCGTCTCGTTGACGGTCGCAGCGTTCGTGACCACGGCCCTCGCCGAGGGTCGCGACGGCGTCCGCGCACTGCGTCGGCGCGTGTTCCATTTCAGGGTCAACCCGGTCTGGTACGCCATCGCCCTGCTGCTCCTGCCGGGCGCCGCATTCGTGGCAGCCGTTGCCGCCGCGGGGATCACGCCGATCGCGTCGCTGGCCTCGAACCCTGGCATGCTCGCCATGGTCGTGGCCGGTGCCGCGATCGCCTTCCTGCTCATCAACTGGTGGGAGGAAGTGGCCTGGACTGGCTTCGCACTCGAGCGGCTGCAGCCGCGCATCGGCCCGATCGCGGCCAGCGTGGTCACGACCTGGCTGCAGGCCCTGGTCCATGTGCCACTCGTCTTCATCGCCGGTGGCGTGACCGACGGTCGCGTGGCGGCAGCCCAGATCCCGTTCTACCTGGTCGCCCTGTTCATCCTGCCGATCTCGGTCCGGCTGGTGCTGACGTGGCTGTACAACGCGTCAGGCCGCAGCCTGCCGATCGTCGGGCTGTACCACGCCGGCCTCGGTGTCGCGACCGGTTCGGGTTTCATCCCGGTCCTCGCACCGGGCGTCGATCCGATCGTGGTCTACGCCGGGTTCGCCGTCCTGGCGGTCATCACGCTCGTGGCGACCCGCGGCAAGCTGGGCTACCCGGCTGCTGCCCGCGTGGCCCCGGCCCGGGCGGGGGCAGCGATGGCGTCCTGACGCGGCGGGAACGAAGGTCCGCGACCGTGCGTGGCCAGGTGATCCTCGGATCGCCTGGCCACCGCTAGTCGAGCGCCTCGGCCAGTGCGACGAGGATGCCTTCGGGGCCACGGACGTAGCAGAGCCGATAGCTGTCCTCGTACTGCACCACCTCGCCGACGAGCTCGGCGCCGCGCGCCTGAAGGCGGGCCAGGACCTCCTCGATGTCGTCGACGGCGAACATGATGCGACGGATGCCCAGCGTGTTCACCGGAGCGTTCGGCTCCGCGGTGGTGGCCGGCGGCGTGTGGAATCTGCTCAGCTCGAGCCGGCTGTGGCCGTCCTGGGTCTTCATCATCGCGACGTCGCTCCGTACGCCATCGAGCCCGACGAGGCGATCCACCGATCGTCCCTCGACTGTCGTCTCGCCCTCCAGCTCCAGACCGAGCTCGGCAAAGAACGCGATGGCAGCCTCGAGGTCGTCGACGACGATGCCGATGTTGTCCATCCGCGGGAGCGTCATATCGCTAGACGGTCCATCAACGTGCCGACGGCGGGAGGCTCGTTCACCGGGGCAGGGGGTTCGGGCCGGTCGCGGTGACCAGCCGCTGGGGCACCCAGTCGTCGACGTGCTGGAAGCCATCGATCCGGCTGCCATCGAGCTCGACGGACGCGCGGAGTGAAAGTCGATAGAACTTCACGTGGGTGAAGTCCTCGAACAAGATGTAGACGGGGTCGGGCGTGCTGTTCGGGCCTTGGAATTGCTGCCCCGTCAGGACGGGCTTGTGGGCTCCGACGAACGTGTCGAACGTGTCGCCGACCACGACGCCGAGGTGCTCCAATCCCATCTTGTAGACGCGCTGGTGGACGGGCGGGATGAGCTCGATCAGCGGGACGACCTTGCCGTCGAGGACTTCGAGCGGCTGGGCGGGAACGATCAAGGAGATCGGCCGTCCGTTCCAGACGTTCTCGCGATTGGCGACCGCGTGCTGCTCGAGGAGGGTCCGGAGGTGGACGTACTGATCCCACTCGGGGACGCGGAACGCCAGATGGCTGAGCTCGTACGGTGCGATGTCGATGCCGCGCGCCGCGAGGCGGTCGCGCTGCAGCGCCGTGAACGCGCAGTAGTCGCCGATCAAATCCGCGATCGGGTCGGTCATCGGGTCACCTCCGGCGCCATCGTACGGGCGGCGTCGGAGGTGGAGGAGCGCTAATCCACGTACTGCAGCGGCGTGACCACTGCCTGTCACGGTGCCCGCGGGGGTTGACAGTCGAGAAGAGTAAGCGGTAACTTACGGTAAGTGAATACTTACGCATCGGTCATGGACGCCCTCGGTGACGGCACGCGACGGGCGATTCTCGAGCGACTGCTCGAGCGGCCCGCGGCGGTCGGCGAGCTGGCGGCCGGGCTGCCGGTGAGCCGCCCGGCGGTGAGCCAGCACCTGCGAGTCCTGAAGATGGCCCGCTTGGTGACGGATACGCAGGTCGGCACGCGCCGCATCTATTCGGTCGATCCGGAGGGTGTCCGCGAGGTGCGTGAGTACTGGGAGCGCTTCTGGTCGCAGGCACTGGCCGGCTTCAAGGCGGTCGCCGACACCGAAGCCGAGCAGCGGGCCGGCATCGGCCGCAAGGAGAGTTCTGATGGCGATCGAGGTTGACGTGGAGGCTGACGTGGCGCGGGTGGTTCGCAGCTCGGTGACGGTGAAGCTGCCGCGCGACGCGGCATTCCGGCTATTCACGGAGCGGATGGGCAGCTGGTGGCCGCTGGCCACCCACTCGGTGTTCCATGCCGAGGCGGTGGCGGTGACGATCGAGCCCCTCGTCGGCGGCCGCGTCTACGAGGCGACCGCCGATTACCGCACTTCCGATTGGGGCACGATCACCGAGTGGCAGCCCGGGGAGCGGCTGGCGATGACGTGGCATCCCGGCGACGAGTCCGATCTGGCGACCCTGGTGGAGGTGACCTTCAGCGAAGCGCCCGATGGTGGCACGCATGTCGATCTGCTCCATACCGGCTGGGCGGTGCATGGCGCCGAGGCAGCGGCGAGGGCCGCCGACTATCAGGGGGGATGGACGGCTCTGCTCGAGGGGTTCGCGAAGGCCGCCTGAGCGCGGCCGGGCAGCAGCCTCTCAGCTGGATCGGCCTGCCTCGAACGGCTCGCCGGACGCAGCGCAGAAACGCGCGCCGGGCAAGTGTCGAGATAGACGAGGCGGAAGTTACCGATCCTGCTCGCTTGGATGTCGACGCGTGGGGATGAAGCCTGCTAATCGACGTACTGCAGCGGCGTCACCACGAAGCCATCCGGCAGCTTCACGCCGGTCGAGTGGTTCGGGCAATAACCGCGGGGGTTCTTGTCGAGGTACTGCTGGTGGTAGTCCTCGGCGTAGTAGAACGGGTTGGACGCGGCGTCGACGATCTCGGTCTTGATCTCGCCGTAGCCCGCCTTCGATAGCTCCTCCTGGTACATCGTCTTCGACGCTTCGGCAGCCGCTCGCTGCTCGTCGTCCGCGACGATGATGATCGAGCGGTACTGGGTGCCGACATCGTTCCCCTGGCGCATGCCCTGCGTCGGGTCGTGGTGCTCCCAGAACGTCTTGAGAAGCTGCTCGTATGAGATCCGCTGCGGGTCGTAGGCGACCAGGACGACCTCAGCGTGACCGGTCTGACCGGTGCAGGTCTCCTGATAGGTCGGGTTCGGTGTCGAACCGCCGGCATAGCCCACGGCCGTGGTGACCACGCCGGGGAGCTGCCAGAAGTCCTTCTCGTCGCCCCAGAAGCAGCCGAGGCCGAAGATCGCGGTCTTGGTGCCCTCGGGCCAGGGGCCGGCGAGGGGCGTCCCGAGGACGGTATGGACGCCGGGCTCGACGATCGGGTCGGGTCGGCCGGGCAGCGCCTGGTCGGGGGAGGGGATGGACTTGGGCTTGGGAGCGAAGAACTGCATGGCCAGAGTCTAGGCTCGTCCTGCGTCATTCCTATGACGCTCGGCTAGCATCGCGAGGCTGTGACGACCGACCTCGACGCCGTCCTCCGGACGATCGATGACTGGGGCGCCGACCACGCCGCCGTCGCGGTCGTCGGTCCGGACGGCGTCGTCGCGCAGCACGGCGACGCCGACCGCGGCTACCGCTGGGCGTCGGTCACCAAGCTCGCGACGGCGCTCGCGATCCTGTCGGCGGTCGACGACGGTCTGGTCGACCTCGACGAGGCGGCCGGCCCACCGGGGTCGACCGTCCGACACCTGCTGGCGCACGCTTCCGGTCTGCCGTTCGAGGGCGGATCGATCCTTGCCAAGCCCGGCACGCGCCGCATCTACTCGAACGCGGCGTTCGACCTCCTGGGGGCGTTGCTGGCCGAACGATCGGGTCGACCCTTTGCAGTCGCATCGGCAGACCGCGTCCTTACGCCGCTCGGGATGGCCGGCACGGAAGTGGTCGGACGGCCCTCGGAGGGCCTCCAAGGGCCGCTCGTGGACCTCGTCGCTCTGGCCGGCCAGCTCCTCCGACCGACCATCCTGCAGCCGGCGACCGCCGGTGCTGCCCGGACGGTCCAGTTCCCTGGTCTGAAGGGCCTGTTGCCGGGCGTAGGTTCGTTCGACCCGCTCGACTGGGGGCTCGGGCCCGAGCTCCGCGACGGCAAGACACCGCACTGGACGGGAGCGACCAACTCGCCCGACACGTTCGGCCATTTCGGTGGCGCCGGGACGTTCATCTGGGTCGACCCCGTGATCGACATGGCGCTCGTGTGCCTGACCGACCGAGGGTTCGGTCCCTGGGCGCTGGAAGCGTGGCCGCGCCTGTCCGACGCCGTGATCGACGCCGTCAGGAGCTGACTGGGGCCGCCGCCGGCTCCGGGATCAGTGGCGGCTCCGCGGCGGATGAGTACGACCCTTGCCCCATCGATCTCGTCGTGCCATCCGCGTGCAGCGTGTCGAATCGGACCTCGCCATTGTTCGGCGTGCAGACACCGATGCAGGTCACGATCACGCGCACCGCACCTGGTTCCGCGCCGAACCCGAAGCTCTGGCATTGCTGCATCGGCACGCCCCGGCACTCGACGGGCGGGCCGCCATCCTGGCCTGGGAGCACCGGTCCCAATGGGCCCGCTGGGACCGGTGGCCCGTCCTGCACGATGGTCCCGCCGAAGAACCCGCAGGCGCTCAGCGACAGCAGTGCGATCGTCGCCAGGAGGACCCGAGCCACATGCATGGACGAATGGTACGTGGGCCGCGACCGCCAGCAGGTTGCAAGCCTCGGGCCGTTCGCGTTGGCGCCCAGTGCCGGATGGCTCGGGAACGATGGGTGCACGCAGCAGGAGGTCGATGGTGATGGACGGCAAACGGCTACAGATCGACCACCCTTCCTAGGAGATACGACACGGGGGCAGATGGTCTTGCAGTCACATGACAACCAGCCCACGCACCTTCCCCGGCGACGGGGCGTGTGGTATGCACCGGACGTGCAAGAAGAGGTAGCGACGGCGATCCGGCCGGCCGCGGTCGATCCAAAGGTTCGCCCGCTCTTCGACGCGCCCTCCATCGATAGCCCGAGCTACCGCCAGTTCCTCGAGGCGCTCGGCGTCGCCGTCTATACGACCGATGCGCAGGGACACATCACGTTCTTCAACGAGGCGGCCGCCGAGTTGTGGGGCCGTCGGCCGGAGATCGGCGAAGAGTGGTGCGGCTCCTGGAAGCTGTTCTGGCCGGACGGGCGGCCGATGCGGCACGACGAGTGTCCGATGGCGATCGCCCTCAAGGAGGGCCGCTCGGTGCGCGGGTACGAGGGCGTCGCGGAACGCCCGGACGGCACGCGAGCCGCGTTCATCCCGTATCCGACGGTCGTGTACGACGCCAACGGCACGCTGATCGGCGCGATCAACGTGCTGGTCGACGTCACCGAGCGGCGTCGTGCCGAGGATGCGCTCCGCGCCGCCAGCACCGTGAAGGATGAGTTCCTCGGGCTGGTGTCGCACGAGCTGCGAACCCCCGTGACCACGATCTTCGGCAACGCACGGCTTCTCGGTGACAGCCAGGGCCTGCCTGAGCGTCACGCCGGGATGGTGGCGGACATCGCGACCGATGCCGAGCGCCTGCTCGGCCTGGTCGAGAACCTGCTCCTGCTCACGCGAGCGGGGAGCGAGCAGCGGATCGACCTCGAGCCACAAGTCCTCAAGCATCGGATCAGCAACATCGTGGCCTCATTCCGGCGACGGCATCCGAGCCGCGACATCCGGCTCGAGGTCGAGATCGGCGACCTCATCGTGGATGCCGACCAGGGCTATCTCGAGCTGCTGACGGACAACCTGCTGAGCAACGCGGTCAAGTACAGCCCCGCCGAGGAGCCGATCGAGGTGCACGTCGAGCGCCACGGGAATGAGGCGCGGGTGTCCGTGCTCGACCGGGGCATCGGCGTCCAGCCCGAGGACACGGAACGGCTGTTCGCCGCGTTCTATCGGACCGATGCCGCGCGGCGGATGAGTGGCGGCCTGGGCATCGGCCTGAGCGCGGCCAAGCACGTCGTGACGATCCTGGGTGGTCGGATCTGGGCGAACCCCCGCGACGGCGGCGGGTCGGAATTCGGGTATTCGCTGCCGCTCGCCAACGAACGCATCGACTGATCCCGGCAGCGGCGGTTCAGACGACCGGCGCTGGCTCCGGATCTGGTGTCATCGTCTCGGACCGACCCTTCCGTCGGGTCACCGCGTCGGTGATCGCGGTGACCGTCTCCTCCGAGAGCTCGGAGGTGATCCCGAAGCCACCGAAGAGCACGGTCCCGTCGATGACGAGCAGTGGCGCGGTGACGGGCCGCTGGAGCTCGGATCGGGCATCGCCGATGCCGCCGACACCCACGACGTTGGTCGTCACGCGCCATGACTCGGGGACCAGGATCTGGCCGCCGCCGAAGATCCCCCGGATCTCGAGCCGGGCACCGCCCGGATCGAGGATGGCGTCGCGTAGGTCGATGAGCCCGCCACCGAACCAGCAGTCGAGCGTGCCGCCACGGAACATGGTCGAGGTGCTCCGGAACTGGATCGGCTCGAAGATCGCCCGGAGCGTGACCTCCGGAGCGTCCGGCGAGTCGACCGGGACGATGCGGTCCTTCATCGCTCGGGCGGCGATGGCGGCCCCGATGGCGGTGAGCGCGAGCGCGCCGGTGAGGATCGCGCCGAAGCGACCGATGACATTCATGACGACCTCCGTTTCGCGACCTATTGTCCCTCAGGCCACGGAAAGACCGCCGGGCACATGCCCGGCGGTCCTCGTCCGCGAACGGTGATGCCGGTCAGATCGTGGCGATCTCCTCGGCCAGGCGGTCCCACGACTCGATCGCGCCGCCGACCATGCCGGTCGCCAGGGCGCCCTCGAGACTCTCTGCTGACGGGAAGACCGAGCGGCTGATCAGCTTGGTCCTGCCGCCGATGTCCTCGAGCGTCTGCGTCACGATCGCGGGCTCGCCGCTGTTGAAGGGTTCGACGTCGAACATCTCGGTGTTGACGAGCCGCTCGGGTGGCACGATCTCGAGGTACTCGCCGGTGAACGGTGCGTCGCCATCGGACGTGTGTGCCACCCAGCGCCACTTCCCACCGACGCGAACGTCCATCTGCTCGACGGTCATGGTGTCCTCGCGTGGCCCCCACCAGCGGGGGATCCGGTCGGCCTCGGTGAGGGCCTTCCAGACCGTCTCGCGCGGTGCGTCGAAGATCCGCTCCATGACGAACTCCGCGCCATCCGCATAGACCGTGGTGGTCGCGTTACCCAGCTGCTGCACTGCCATCATCCTGCTCCTTTCGGTCTCCGGTAGCTCGCGGAGGTACTCGTCGAGTCGGTCGTAGCGCTCCCCGAGGACACCCTGGTATCGCTCCAGCCACGTCGCGATCTGCCGCAACGGCTCCGGTGTGAGCCGGCATGGTCGCCACTGCGCGTGGCGTCCCTGCTCGATGAGCCCGGCTCGCTGGAGCACCTTGAGGTGCTTCGAGATCGCCGGCAGGCTCAGGTCGAACGGTGCCGCCAACTCGGTCACCGTCGCCTCACCATCCGCGAGTCTGGCGATGATCGCCCGACGGGTCGGATCGGCGAGGGCGGCGAAGATCGGGCTGAGGTGGTCGGTCGTGTCTGTCATTTCGCTAGTCGGTTAATTAACCTAACGGAATAATACCGACCCAACGACCGTTGTCAAGCCCCTGGCTGACGACCGCTGGACGTGCTGCTCGACATCGAGGCTCGGTGTTCAGCCGGGGCGGGCCGTCGGGCCTCGTCCCGACGCCGCTGGCCCAGCGCTTGGAACGCCGCAGGTTCCGTCCGACGATGAAGCGGACACGGTCCGCGATCTCAGCCTCCGTTTGGAACGCCATCTGTTCCAACGGCGACGGAGGACCCGGATCGGGGCCTGATCCGGTCGGTCGATCTCGGGTCAGCCGCAGGTCGGAACGTCCGACGTTCCATTCAAGGGGTGCTGCCCTCCACGATCAGTCTGCCCGCCATGCCAGCATGGATGGTGCAGACGAACGGGTAGGTGCCGGCGGACGGTGGGACGACGTGCAGCACTTCGACCGCGCCAGGCTCGACGATCGTCCGCGTCGCGATGGACAGGCCACCGGTGAAGGTCAGGTTGTGGGCCACGCTCGAGGCGTTTCGGAAGGTCATGGTCACCGGCACCACGGACCCGACTTCGATCTCTGACGGGTCGAACGCGAGCGTCTCACCCGGCGCCGTCGCGACGGCCACCCGGATGCCGCCGGGCGGCGCGGACGTCGTCGCGTTGGTCGTCTGGCAACCGACGAGGGCGACTGCCAGGCCGATCGCGACAGCGAGACGCGGGAACGCGTGGATCAGTGGATGTCGACGCACGCCGTATAGGTCTTGAGGTCATCGT
Organism: uncultured Chloroflexia bacterium; assembly: GCA_963812745.1. Lineage (GTDB taxonomy): Bacteria > Chloroflexota > Limnocylindria > Limnocylindrales > CSP1-4 > SPCO01. The sequence goes on from CAWEWE010000008.1 coordinate 58,639, forward strand.
TCGATTTGTGGATGTTCACCGCCAGGTTGCCGGCGAACAGCTCGGTGATCGACGCGGGGACCACGGTCGTGGACGTGCCGTTGCGCACGTTCTCCAACGGGAACTTGGGCTGCGGGACGAGCTCGTCGCAGGTGCCCGGATGGATGTGCGCGGGCATGTCCGGATTGTCGGCCGGGTCCACGGTCACGTCGACCCGCGTGCGGCCGCCGACGTCGCTGAAGGCGACGGTGCCGGTCACGCCGGAGTCGTTCAGGGTCTCCAGCGCGATGGTCCGAGGGGGCGCGACCGAGGCAGCCTGGCAGGCGCCGATCACGGTGGCCAGGATCGTGAGGACGGCGACCGCGAGGCCGGCGGTCACGCGGCGCCCGGGAAGTCGGTTCGGAGCGGACATGGGAATACCTCGTGTGCGGATCGTCATCGGTGGATGGCTCGTTCGGGGCCGCGTCGTGGCGAGCGGCCGTTCGTCGCCTGGCGGTCCGGCTTCTGCAGCGGCGCGGGCGGATCGGTTTCGTTGGCTGGTGTCTCATTGAGTGCCTCGGCCATCCGGGCGGGATCCATGGCCCGCGCGAACAGATAGCCCTGACCACGTTGTGCCCCGAGGCCGCGCAGGACCTGTCGCTGCTCCGCGGTCTCGATGCCCTCGGCGACGGTGTCGAGCCGGAGCGTCGAGCTCAGGTTGATGATCGAGCGGACGAGCGCGTTCGAGTCGGCACTGCCATCGAGGCTGGCCACGAACGAGCGGTCGATCTTGAGGATGTCGATCGGGAACTGGCGCAGGTAGCTGAGCGACGAGTAGCCCGTCCCGAAGTCGTCGATGGCGAGGCGGATGCCGAGCGCCTTGAGTGCGCGGAACGCGGAGATCGTCGCCTCGACGTCGTGGATGAGGACGGTCTCGGTGATCTCGAGCGTCAGGCAGTGTGGGTCGAGGCCGGACGACGCCAGGACGCGCGCCACGTCGGCGACCAGATTCGTATCGGAGATCTGCCGCCCGGACAGGTTGACTGACACGGTCAGGTCGGAACGGCCCGACTCGTCCTGCCACGTCCGCGTCTGGCGGCAGGCGGTCTCGAGGATCCAGCGACCGAGGTCGAGGATCAGCCCGTTCTCTTCGGCCAGTGGGATGAACTCGGTCGGCGGCACGTTCCCGCGGACGGGGTGGGTCCAGCGCATGAGCGCCTCGGAGCCCGAGATCGCGCCGGTCTCGATGTCGACGATGGGCTGGTACGCGACGTGGAGCTCTTCGCGCTCGAGTGCGCCCTGCAGGTCGGCCTTCAGCTCCATGCGCGCGACGGTGGCGTCGTACAGCTCGGCCTCGTAGGTGACATGGCACTCGCCGCCACGGGCTTTGGCCGCATACATCGCGATGTCGGCACGGCGCAGCAGCTCGTCCGCATCGCCGCCGTCCGCGGTCCGGATCGCGATACCGATGCTCGCCCGGGCGACGACCTGCCGGTCGCCGAGATCGAATGGCGGGACGAGCGCCTCGAGGATGCGGGTGGCGGCCAGCGCGGCCTCGTCGGGATCGGTCTCCTCGATGATGATCGCGAACTCGTCGCCGCCCAGGCGGGCGACCGTGTCGCCGGCGCGGGTGGCGGCGCTGAGCCGGTCGCCGACGGCGACCAGCAAGCGGTCGCCTTCGGCGTGGCCCAGCCGGTCGTTGATGGCCTTGAAGTCATCGAGGTCGAGGTACAGCACCGCGGTCGGCAGCGCACCCCGGGCGGCGCGCGCGAGCGCGTGTCCCAGGCGGTCGCGGAAGAGCGAGCGATTGGCCAGCCCCGTCAGGACGTCGTGGAAGGCCTGGTGACGGAGCTGCTCCTCGAGCGCCTTGCGCTCGGTGATGTCGCGGTAGTTGACGACCACGCCACCGACCGCGGGATCGTCGAGCAGGTTCTTGGCGATGGCCTCGAGCGTTCGCCACGAGCCATCCGCGTGCAGGATCCGGAACTCGAGTGCCGCCTCCGAACCGCTGGTCGCAGCCACATCGGCGAGCCGCCGATCGACCGAGGCACGGTCGTCCGGGTGGACCTCCGCGGTGGCCGGCCGGCCGAGACCGTCGTCGGGCCGCCGACCGAGGATGCGCTCGACGGCCGGGCTCTCGTAGCGCACGAGGCCGTCCTCGCCGAGCACGATCACGCCGTCCGACGCGTTCCGCACCAGCGAGCGGAACCGCTCCTCGCTGCGCTGCAGGTCGACGAGCAGCAGGCGCTCGGTGGTGGCCTGCTCGTGGAGTCGCCGGTTCTGGGCCGCGAGCACGCGCGACGCGCCACCGAACGCCAGCCAGATCAGCGCCGCGAGCATGCTCGACGCCACGAGGGCGACGATGAACACCCCGGAGCGGACTGCGGCGACCCGCTCCTCGATCAGGCGGGCATCCTGGTAGACGTCGTAGACACCGATCGGACTGCCGTCGACCGGACCGCGGATCGGGACGAACAGCTCGAGGTACTGGCCGGCGTTCGTCGGGAGCCCCTCGGCCGTGGGTTGGCTCGGGCCCACAGTCTGCGCGCCGTCCTCGACGTAATGCGCCACGCCATCGCCGGCGTACGCGCTGGCCAGGAGCGGCCCGATCGAGAAGCGCCGGCCGCGCAGCTCAGGGACGTTCGAGTAGACGATGCGGCCGTCGCGCGACCAGACGTTGACGCGCCGGATCTCACCCGACAGGGTCAGGCGTTCGAGCTGGGCGTCGATCTCGGGGTCATGCCGGGCGTCGAGGTCGAGGCTCGTCTCGTTGAGGACCGGATCGACATAGCCACGCACGATCGCCTCGACGTTGTGGACGGCCGCCTCTTTGGCGCCCTCCCGCAACTCGTCCGCGACTGAATTCGAAACGACCAGCGCCATCCCGACGATGACCGCGATCGCAGGTGCGACGACGACCACGCGGAAGCCCGGCCGCCGGCGGATCCGCGCGGCCGATGCAGGGAGGACGTGTCGCAGCTTGGGAACGGGCATGGTGCTTGATGGCACCGTACGAATGTCCGGTGCGCCAAGCCATGACCGATTCGTACTGCGGCCCGCGTCCCGTACGCTGAACGGATGGACGCCCTGCTGTCTGCTGCGACCGGCACGATGCCGAGCGATGCGCGCCGCGACATCGAGCGCTGGTTCGTGCGACGCGGGGTGCCGCAGTTCATCGAGGGCTACAGCACCGAGCAGAGCATGGACGCCAGAGCGACGCCGTACATCGCGGTCTGGATCGCGATCTGGACGGGTATCTGGTGGGCCGGTCGGTCCGAGATCCCCCTCGCCTGGCGGGTCATCGCCGCGCTCGCGTCGCTGGCGGTCATCGGTGTGGCCTACCGGGCGATCATGGCGGCGCGCCGGCGGTCGACCGCAAGCCGGCCGCCGAAGTTCGACCTGACGGACATCGCCGCGTTCGCCATTCTGCCGGTGATCCCGACGCTCATCGTCGGGCGCGATGTCGTCGGGTCGATCTTCAACGTGCTGAACCTCCTGCTCGGCATCGGCGTGATCTACATCGTCATCGCCTTCGGGCTGATCGAGATCGCGCTGTGGGCGGTCGGGCGACTGCGGGACCACCTGCTCCACATCGTGACGCTGCTCGCGCGGACGCTGCCGGTGCTCCTCATCCTGGTGGTGTTCCTGATGTTCTCAGCCGAGATCTGGGAAGCCGCCCACGCCCTCGGCGGTGCCGAGCTCGCGGCCGTCCTGATCCTGCTGCTGCTGATCGCCGTCATGCTCGTCGTCACGACGTTCCGGCCCGAGATCAGGCGTCTGGAGTCCGGGACGGATCACGACATCGTCCGCGCCGACGTCCAGGACACCCCGGCCGCGGCCGTCGCGACGCCGCTCGCAGACCTGGCGCTCCCTGCCGACAAGCTGAGCTGGCTCCAGCGCCTGAACCTCGACTTCGTCGTCGTCATCAACCAGCTGCTCCAGTCGTCCTTCGTGGCGCTCCTGGTGATGGGCTTCCTCGTGGTGTTCGGCGTGATCGTCGTGCCGGCTCCCGTGCAGGTCCAGTGGATCGGCGGCCCGGTCACGGTCCTCCTGGAGTTCGAGCTGCTCGGCGAGGTGCGCGTCCTGTCGGCCGAGCTGCTGAGCGTGAGCGCGCTGCTGAGTGGCATCGTCGGGCTCTACTTCACCGGCCTCGCATTGACCGATTCGGCATACAAGGCCGAGCACTTCACGACCACGCTGGGCGAGGTGCGGCAACTCCTGTCGGTGCGGGCGGTGTACCTCGCTGAGGTCGCGACCGAGGCGACCAGGGGGGCGCGGCCTCAGCGCTGAGCGACGTCGAACACCCACACGGCGTGCGCGGCGTCCTTCGAACCGATGCCGAGCAGACCCCACTCGGGGTACCACGTCAGCCCATTGATCGTGGCGCCCATCGGGTCGTGCGGTTCCGCCTGCCACTCGGCGCCCTGTTGCCACCACAGCGTGAGGCGGTCCGCGTCGATCCCCGCAACGACCAGGCGGTCCTCGACCAGCGTGACGGCCGAGGCGTAGCCCTCCTCACGCGAGAAGTTCATCTGCTGCCAGCGCTCGGCATCGGCGGATACGGCCACGAACGGGTGCTGGTCGCCCGATCGACCGGATGCCCCGACGATGGCGAGGCCCGCTGGTGACTCGACGATATCGATCGGGAGGAGCTGGTCGTCCAGGTCGTTGGCCGCTGCCGACCACGACGTCGCCGCCGTCGCCGTCCAGACCGGGCGCGGCTGGCCAAGACGCCGGTCGCCGATCGCCGCGAAGCCGTCGCCGGTCGTCGTGATGGCGCCCATCGCGGCGCGGGAGGCTCCGGTCACCCTTGCCAGCTCCCAGGACGCACCATCGGTCGACGTCCATGCGCTGGCGGTGGCGTTCATCTCGGCATCGAGTCGAGCGCCGACGGCCACGATCATGCCGTCCGCGGCGATCACGTCATGCAGTGCCGCGTCGTCGATGGTGTCGAGCTGCCGCCACGCCTTTCCATCGGTGGACCCCCAGACGAAGCCCGTCCGAGTATCCGGCAGCGTGTTGCCGACCGCGATCAGGCCATCGCCGAACGCGACGATGCCGGTCACCTGACCGGGGCTGTCCGGGACCGTTGCCGTCGACCATGCCCCATCGGCGAAGACCTGGATGCTCGCAGCGAAGCTGGGTCCGCTGAAGCCGCCGACCACGATCGTGTCCGGGCCGACAGCGAGCGCGTTGAGGGTGCCCTCGGTCTGCGGGATGGCGCGGAATGCCTCGACCGGCGATGTCGTCGGGGCCGCCGTCGTGGGCTGCGCGGAGGCGGATGGGCTCGCCGGCTGGCTCGCTCGGCTGCTGGCGGAGGGGACGGCGTGTGATCCGTGCGTCGAGGGCGACGCTGCATCGCATGCGCCGAGCGTCACGGCCACCAGTAGGGCCAACGCCGCGAACCCACGTGCCGAGCTGTCCATCGCTGGCAACGGTAGTCGATGCCCGGACGTCTCGACTCGACCTCGGCGCCCTGGGGTGCTAGCGTCGGCCAAACGGTTGAGGAGGGGAGATGGGCGAGTTCTTTCGACGGCTCGCGCACAAAGTGACCCTCGCAGTGGGGTCATGGCAGTTCTTCGTCATCTCGATCGGGCTGTTGCTCACCTGGGCCGCGACCGGCCCGCTGTTCGGCTTCAGCGATACCTGGCAGCTCCTGGTGAACACGTCGACGACGATCCTCACCTACCTGCTGGGCATCCTCATCCTGCTGGAGGCCAATCGCCAGGCCCGAGAGTCGAAGGTCGTCCACGACGAACTCCTCGAAGCCACGCGCGGGGCGAGGAACCTGCTCGTCAACATCGACCAGATGACCAACCAGGAGGTCGATGCGCTCGAGAAGCAGTTGCGGGAACGGGCCCGCAAGGGATAGCGCCTGGGCGTAGATCACAACGGCCCTCGGATCGCCTCCGAGGGCCGTTTCGTGTTCAGGAAGTTGGCTGGCGAGGAAGGATTCGAACCTTCGATCTCCTGATCCAGAGTCAGGCGCCTTACCGCTTGGCCACTCGCCATCGAGCGGCGGCCATTCTAACGCACGCCCCCTTACCGTCCCGCTCGTTGGGTCGGCCGGTCAGGCCGTCGCCTCTTGCTTGACCTTCCCCTGCTGGAGGATCCGGATGGCATTGCCGAACGGGTCGCGGATCCCCATGTCGGTGCCGTAGAAGTGCTCGGTCGGCTCCTGGGTGAAGTCCGTGACGCCGCGCGATTTGAGGGTCTCGTACAGGGCCCGGGCGTCGGCCGTATGGAAGACGAGGCCGTTCATGGCGCCCTTGGTGATCAGCTCGCGGAGCTGTGCGGCGGTGGCTTCATCGTGCAGCGGTGGCCCGGGCTGCTCGAGGGAGATGTCGATGCCGGATTGGCCGGGGACGCGCACGGTCAGCCAGCGATAGGAGCCCTGCTTGATGTCCTGGCCCTTCTCCAGCCCGAGCTTGTTGACATAGAAGTCGAGCGCCTCGTCCTTGTCGAGAACGTAGATCGTGGTGACGTCCAGCTTCGTGATCATCAGCTCACCGCCTTCTTCACAAGAGCGCCGATGCGTGCCTCGTCCGCAGCGCTCAGGTCCGTGAGGGCCCACGAAGTCGCCCACATGGCCCCATCGTCGAGCTTGGCCGAGTCGTTAAATCCGAACGTCGCGTAGCGCGCCTTGAACTTGTCCGCCGGCTGGAAGAAGCAGACGACCTTGCCGTCCTTGGCGTATGCGGGCATCCCGTAATACGTGCGTGAGGCGAGGCTCGGCGCGTTGGCCTTGATGACGGCATGGATCCGCTCTGCCATGACGCGATCGGGCTTCGGCATCTCGGCGATCTTCGCGAGCACCTCCTGCTCGCCGTCGGCGTTGGCCGCGGCCGCCTTCAGCTCGCGGTTGTGCTCCTTGATCGCGGCTCGTTCTTCAGCCGTCCAGCCCTCGCTGGGCGTCGCTCGCGAGGTGGGGCGCTTGGTGGACTTCGTCGTTGCAGCCATTGGTCGTACCTCTGTGTGTCGTGATGTCGTCGACCGTCACCCTACGGGAGCGGCCGTCATGTTCGCTTCTCCGAAACTGCTCAGTTCGGCAGCGACCCGCGGCCGCATGGCAGCCATCTGGACGCAGTTGGGCGCCACGATCGGCCCATTTCCCGCCCGGTAACCGGACGGCGTCTCGCCGACGATCTCCTTGAACATGCGGCTGAAGGTCCCGAGGCTGTTGAAGCCGACATCGAGGCAGACGTCCGTTACGCTGCGGTCGGTCTCGCGCAACAGGAACATCGAGCGCTCGACGCGCCGCCGCTGGAGGTAGCGGTGTGGCGTCTCCCCGAACACGCTGCGGAAGGTGCGGATGAAGTGCGCCTCGGAGACATGGGCCACCGCCGCGACGGCGCGGACGTCGAGCGGCTCGGCATAGGCGCGGTCCATGGCGTCGCGGGCCCGCAGGAGGCGCCGGTTGAGGTCCTCGACTTCGCTGCTCACGGTCTAACGCTACGCCATCGCGTGCGGTACCGCGGGATCGAGCTCCCTTCCCTCGTCTGGTAACCTGCCGCCCGTGTCGAACGAGGGGACCGGCCGTGTCGGGCCGGTGAGGAGAGGCCGTCATCAGGCCAGGCCGCTCCGGGGGGATCACCGCCGACCGTCCCAAGCGCCGCACCGACTGCCCGAGGAGCCGCGAGCTCGCGGCCGGTTCACGCCGGCCGTCTTGGACGCCGTCTTCCCTGGCCTCGGCCACCTGGCAGCTGGGCGTCGCCAGCGCGCGGCGATGTTCGGGCTGCCGATCCTCGTGCTCATCGGCCTGCTGCTCGGCATCCTCGCGACGACCAGTTTCCCGCGGCTGGCCGCGACGTTGTTCGATCCGGCGGTGCTGTGGGGCCTCCTCGCCCTCCAGGCTGCGCTGCTCGTCTGGCGACTGCTGGCCGTCGGCTCGAGCCTGTGGGATCCACGACTCACGCCGCCGGCCCGCCGCGACGCCGTCCCGATCGCGGCGCTGCTGCTGGTCGCGGTGATCGCCCCGCAGGCATACGCCGGCTTCGTGACCGAGGTCGTCCGCGAGGAGGCGGACCTGATCTTCACGGAGCCGTCGCCGACCGCCGTCGCCGGACCCGTCGGGACCCCCGAACCCGACCCGAGCTTCCTCCTCCCGGCGTCGCCCAGCGCGAGTGCCTCGGCCACGCCCAGCCCATCGCCGACGCCCGCGATGCCGCGCGTCAACGTCCTGCTTGTCGGCGTCGATGCGGGCGTCGGGCGGCGGACCTATCTCACCGACACGATGATCGTGGCCTCGCTCGACCCGGTGACGCAGACCGTTTCGATGGCCTCGGTGCCGCGCGACATGGTCGATGTCCCGCTGCCCGACGGGCGCAAGTTCACCGGCAAGATCAACGGCCTCGTGTCCTACGCGCGCCACCATCCGCGGCAGTTCCCGGGCTCGGATGGGACCGGGTTCGACGTCCTCCGTGGGGCCTTGGGCGAGCTGCTCGGCCTCGAGATCCGCTACCACGCGGCCGTCAACCTCCAAGGGTTCGTCAACGTCATCAACAAGCTGGGCGGCATCAACGTGTACGTGGCGAGGTCCTTCTGCGACCCGAGCTACGACGAGTACGGCTTCACGCGTGGCTTCTCGATCACCAAGGGCCGGCATCACCTGAACGGTCAGCAGGCGCTCGCGTACGCCAGGGTCCGCAAGCCGGCCGGCGAGAGCGACTTCACCCGGGCCGCCCGGCAGCAGGAGGTCCTGTCGGGGATCCGCGACCGGATCGTCCAGGGCGGGTTCATCAACGACCCGGTCGGGCTCCTGCGGGAGCTGTCGAAGACGATCACGACCAACGTCCCGCGCAAGAGCCTGCCCGACCTCGCCGACGCGATGTCCCACGTCGGGCGGGAGGACACGTACCGGGCGGTGCTCTCATCGCCGTATGTGCGTTCCGGCTACGACAAGCGCGGCTCGATCCAGATCCCCGACCTCAAGCGCATCGGGAAGCTGTCGAACGCGCTCTTCCCGGACACCGGCAAGCTGCCGCACGAGCGCTATCTCGTCGGCAAGGGAGCCGGCGGCAAGGCGACCAGCTCCGGCATCGGTGGCTGCCGGCCGGCTTCCACGCCACGCCCGACCGCCAAGCCCACGGCCAAGCCGACCGCCAAACCGACGCCCAAGCCGACCGCCAAGCCCACGCCGGCACCGACCGCCGAGCCGACACCGGAGCCGACGCCCGAGCCGACAGCCGAGCCCACGCCCGGACCGACGTAGCCTCCGGCGGGCGCGCCTGGAGCGCCGGTACGTTCAGGGGAGTGGCACAGGACTGCCGGTGCTGGCACCCTATGGGCATGGTGCGAACGCCGGACCGCCGGCCACGTCTGGTCGCCCTGCTCCTCGTCGCGACCCTCCTCACCGGCCTTGCCGCGACGGTGTCGGCTGCCCCCGCGCTCCCGGCGTGCAAGGTGGCTGACGTGCTGACCAAGTACCGCAGCTACATCCACTGGCACCGCTCGCTGCTGGACACGACGTTCCGGCTGTCCAGCTCCTACGCGCCGGGCGACCTGCGATCGACCTCCCTCGCCGGGCTCAACAGCGGGTACTCGGTGCGGAGCTTCGTCATCCCGAACCTCAAGTCGATGGCCGCGGCCGCTCGGGCTGCGGGTGCCCGCCTGGTCGTCCAGTCGGCGTACCGGAGTTACTCGACCCAGCGAGCGACGTTCGACTACTGGGTGCGCGTCCACGGCTATGCCACGGCGCTCAAGGAGAGCGCCCGGGCCGGCCACAGCGAGCACCAGCTCGGCACGACCGTCGACTTCCGCGGGTACGGCGGATCAGCCCCGTGGAACTACACCGACTGGGCCACGACCAAGGCGGGCGCGTGGCTCAAGGCCAACGCCTGGAAGTACGGATTCATCATGACCTACCCCAAGGGCAAGACCACGGTCACGTGCTACCAGTACGAGCCCTGGCATTACCGCTATGTCGGGCGATCGCGCGCGGCGGCCGTCCGAGCGTCGGGCCTGACGATGCGGGAATACCTGTGGCGAGAGCAGAACGCGGGGACCGCCACGCCCACGCCGACACCGACTCCAGCGCCGACCGCCACACCGACGCCTACGCCCACGGCCACCCCGACGCCAACGCCGACACCGACCTAACTGACACCGGGGTTCGCGACATCGGCGCGCCCGCCCGGCGTGGCGGGCTAGTCTTCGGGGATGTCGATCCCAACGTCGTTCCGAGCCTATGTCGCGAAGCGCGTCGACGATGACGGAACGCCGCGCATCGACCGGGGCGTCCGCGACTTCGCGGCCGTCGACCTGCCGCCGGGCGAGGTCGAGATACGGGTCGGCTGGTCGAGCGTCAATTTCAAGGATGGCCTGGCCACCCGCATCGACGGCAAGGTCGCCCGGATCGACCCGCTGATCCCGGGCATCGACCTCGCGGGCGAGGTGGTCGGCAGCACGGATCCGGCCATCCCGATCGGGTCGGACGTGCTGGCGCACGGCTACGACCTGGGCGTTTCGCGGCATGGCGGCTATGCCGAGTACCAGCGCATACCAGCAGGCTGGATCGTGCCGCTCGACGGCGGCCTATCACCGCGCGAGGCCATGACGATCGGGACCGCCGGGTTCACCGCCGCGATGTCGGTCGTGGCGTTGGAAGAGCACGGTCTGCGGCCCGGCGACGGGCCGGTCCTCGTCACCGGGGCGAGCGGCGGGGTGGGCAGCACGGCGGTCGCGCTCCTCGCCCAGCGCGGCCACGAGGTCTGGGCAGCCACCGGCAAGGCCGACGAGGCTGATCGGCTGCGCGGGCTCGGGGCAGCCGGCATCCTGGAGCGCGACGAGGTCATCGCCGAGGGCAAGCCGCTCGAGTCCGAGCGGTGGGCGGGGGCGGTCGACCCCGTGGGAGCCGCCACGCTGCCATATGTGCTCCGGACGCTGCGCACCGGGGCCGCGGTCGCATCGAGCGGCAACGCCAGCGGCCCGAAGCTCGAGACGACGGTCTTCCCGTTCATCCTCCGCGGCGTGGCGCTGCTGGGCATGGATTCCGCGCAGATGCCCATCGATCGACGGCGCGCGATCTGGTCGCGACTGGCGACCGACCTGCGGCCGCACTCCCTCGGGGAGGGCGTGACCGAGGTGACCCTCGACACGCTCGAACCCGCGCTGGACGGCATCCTGGCCGGGGCAGCACGAGGCCGCTGGGTCGTCAGGGTCGGCCCGGGGTAAGGTGTCCCTCCAACCCACGAGGAGGACACCAGCATGTCGGTCGCACGCGTGACGGAGATCAGCTCTCGCTCGAACCAGAGCTTCGAGGCCGCCATCAACGAGGGCATCGATCGCGCCAACCAGACGCTTCGCAACGTCAAGTCGGCCTGGATCAAGGAGCAGCAGGTCGACATCGACGACGGCCGGATCGTTGCCTACCGGGTCAACATGCTGGTGACGTTCGTCCTCGACGACTGACGGCCGTCAGCCGATCGCGACACCCCGCGCCCGACCACGAGGCGGATCGCCTCGGGGCCTATCAACAGGCTGGGGTCCTCGTCCGGCCGGCCATCGACCACGAGGACGTCGGCGCGGCAGCCGACGGCGATCCTGCCCAGGTCCTCGCGTCCGAGCGCGGCCGCCCCACCCAGCGTGGCGGCCCGCAGCGCCTCCGCCGTCGACAGGCCGGCCTCGATGAGCCGCTGGAGCTCCTGCGCCGACGTCCCGGGCGGCCCGCTGTCGTAGCCGAGGGCCATCGTCACGCCCGCCCGCCGGGCGGTATCGACGGTCCGCATCGCCTCGTCCAGCTGGCGCTTGGCCTGCTCGACGAGTACCGCCGCGAAGTCGTCGACGAACCGCTCGGCGAGGTCATGGAACGTCGATAGCGTCGGGACGAGCACGACACCGCGATCCGCCATGTCGTCGAGCAGCCGCGGCTCGCGGTGGAGCGCGAGCCCATGCTCGATCGTGTCGGCTCCAGCCTCGAGCGCGTGTCGGGTGCCCTCGAGGCCCTCGGCGTGCGCGGCCACGCGCCGGCCCATGCGGTGGGCCTCATCGACGATGGCCCGCATCTCCTCGAGCGTCATCTGCGGCGGCTCGGGGTTCTCGAGCACGACCGACCGTGCGCCGGTCGCCATGAACTTAATGAAGTCGGCGCCGCGCTTGAGCTGCTCGCGTACGGCCTTGCGCATCTCCCACGGCCCGTCGGCTTCGCGGTACATCGTGCCGAAGAGGTCGCCGCCAGGAGCGGTGGCGGAGATGATCCGTCCGCAGGTGAACACGCGTGGACCGGGCACGACCCGCGACTCGATCGCGACCTTGAGCACCGTGGCCTCGTCGTCGTAGCTACCGACGTCGCGGACGGTCGTGAACCCCGAACGCAGGATCCGATCGGCGGTGGCGGCCAGGATGTAATGGCCGAGGCCGGCCGGTCGGGGCGGGTCCCCGTGCCGTGGCGGCGGGGGCCCGAAGCCCGGGCTCCGTGTCGTGTCGGACAGGACATGTGCATGTGCATCGATCAGGCCGGGCAGCGCGGTCGCCCCGTCGAGATCGCGTGCACCAGTGGGCGGACTGCCCTCGACCGCGGCGATGTCCGTGATCGTGTCGTCCTCGATGGTGATGACCCGACCGTCCGTCGCCTCGCCGTTCCCCGGGTCGTAGAGGCGGACGTTCCAGAGGACCTCCCTCACGCGCCGCTGCCGATGGCGTCGAGCTCGCCCCGGATCTGCATCAGCGCCCGCTCGAAGGCGCGACGAGCGTCTTCCGGTGGGTGCTCCGGGAAGGGGTGCTCGGCGATCGCCTCATCGAGTGTCAGCTCACCGGTGTCGACGCGCCCGGCCAGCTCGGCCAGCGCGGCCAGTGACACCGCGCTCGCATCGGCGAGCGCGCGGCCGCCGTGGTCGCCGTGACCGGGTACGACCACCCCGCCGTCCTCAGGGACGCGGACCGCGAGGGCGACTGCCGTCGCCGGCCATTCGAGCGGGTAGCCGTCCGCGAAGAACGGGACGTTGCCGTTCTCGACGAGGTCGCCCGCGAACACGACATCCGTGCCCGGGATCTCGACCACGACATCGTGGTCCGTATGGCCGCGACCGAGGTAGCGCAGCATCACCTCTCGCCCGCCGACCTCGATCCGGGCATGAGTCGCGAACACCCGGTCCGGCGGGTCGATCACGATCTCGGCAAGGTCGTCGGCGAGGAGCGGCTCTTCGGCGGCGATCGTGCGCTTGCGTGCCTCGCCGGTCCGGACCATGAACGTCACGCAGCGTTCGTGGCCCCAGATGGTGGCGGGCCGGAAGATGCCGTTGCCGAAGACGTGGTCGAAGTGGCCGTGGGTATCGACGACCACGCCCACCGGCGAGTCGGTCAGCTCGCGCAGGTCGGCCTGGATCTCGCGGGCCTGCGCGTAGGTCGATCGCGTATCGATGACCAGGGCTTCGGCTCGTCCCAGCACGACCCCGATGTTCTGGTCGTAGAACGCGTAGCGACGGACGAAGACCTTGTCGCCGATCTCGACCCAGCCACCAGACGCACCCATGCGTGATGCATCCTAGCGGGGCGATGCCCTCCGTCATCGGCCGCGCCGTCACCGCCGACGGCGTCGACCTGCTCACCCGCCACTGGCCGGCAGCCGACCCGTGGGCTGCGATGTTGATCGTCCACGGCCTCGGCGAGCACTCGGGCCGCTACGAGCACGTCGGCGAGCACTTCGCCACCGCGGGCATCGATACCCACGCGTACGACCATCGCGGCAACGGGGGTAGCGATGGGCGCCGCGGCGACATCGATCGTTGGAGCCGCTACCACGACGACCTCGCGGAGCGGCTGGCGCCGCTTCGCGCAGCGGCGGCCGGCCGCCCGGTGATTCTCTACGCACACTCCATGGGCGGGCTGATCGCCGCCGGCTACCTGCTCTCGGATCGGCCGCGGCCCGACCTGACAGTCCTGACCGCCCCGGGTCTCGACTCGACGCTCGCCGGCTGGAAGAAGCGGCTGGCGCCGATCCTGGGCCGCATCGTGCCGACGCTGTCGGTGCCCAACGGCGTGCCGCCCGAGACGCTGTCGCGCGATCCCGAGGTGGGGCGCCGGCTGCAGGGCGATCCACTCAATACGCGGACCAGCACGGCGCGGTTCGCGGCGGAGGCGCTCGACGAACAGGCACGGGTCCGCGCCGGTGCACGCGCGATCGGTGGCCCGACGCTCGTGCTCCACGGCCTCGACGACGGGCTCGTGCCACCGCGATCGAGCGAGGTGTTCGAGGGTGCCCCGGGCGTCGAGCGGCGGACCTATCCCGGCCTTCGTCACGAGCTGCACAACGAGCCGGAGGGTCCGGCCATCCTCGACGAGGTCGTCGCCTGGCTCCGCGAGCGTGCTACGCTCACGGCACAACCGAACACCGCCTCCGGGGAGCGCCTCGCGCGCTGAGAGTGTGGCGAAACGCCACAGACCCGCCGAACCTGATCCGGCTCGTACCGGCGAAGGAAGCAGGCCAGCATCGATCGAACGACGCCGTCCCGGAGACCGGTGACGGCGCTTCTTGTGGGATCGACCGAGGAGGTTCGGACATGACCGGCACCATCGACGCAGCGACACCCGACGCAGCGACACCGGCCGCCTCCCCGGAGACGCACTGGCGCACCCGGGACATCGTCGTGGCGGCGGTCATCGGCGTCGCGTTCGGCGTCGTGTTCTGGGTCTGGGGGCTGGTCTGGTACGGGCCGCTCCAGGTCATCGGGGAGCTGGCGTTCCCGTTGCGGGACCTGTTCTACGCCGTCTGGCTCGTGCCGGCGGTGCTGGGCCCGTTGATCATCCGCAAGCCCGGCGCCGCGCTCTTCACCGAGATGGTGGCGGCGGGCGTCTCGGCCCTGCTGGGCAGTGCCTGGGGCGTCGACACGCTGCTGTCGGGCTTCGTCCAGGGGGCGGCGGCCGAGCTCGTCTTCGCGTTCACGCTGTATCGCGTGTGGACGTTCCCCGTGCTGGCCACGGCCGCGGTCGCCAGCGCAGCAGCGGCATGGATCCATGATTGGGTGCTGTACTACGCCGATCGCGATCCATTGGTCCAGGTCCTGCGGGGCGTGTTCATGGGCATCTCGGCCGTGGTGATCGTGGCGGGCGGCTCGGTCGCCCTCCATCGCGCCATGAAGCAGTCCGGCGTGCTCGAAGGGTTCCCGGACTGACGGCGGTCGCGCTCCGGACGCGGGGGCTGGGCGTCACCTACCCGGGCGCCGATCGGCCGGCGCTCGCCGGGATCGATCTCGACCTCGAACCGGGGTCCGTGCTGCTCGTCGTCGGCCCGTCGGGTTCGGGCAAGAGCACGCTCGCGCTGGCCATCGCTGGCTTGATCCCAACCCAGATCCCGGCCGAGACGACCGGGGCGCTCGAGCTCGACGGCCAGGATGTCAGCGAGCTCGGTCCGGTCGGCGTCGCGGAACGCGTGGGACTCGTGCTCCAGGACCCGGCCTCGCAGCTCGTGATGGAGCGCGTCGACGACGACGTCGCATTCGGCCTCGAGAACCGCGCCTGGCCGATCCGGGCCATGGCAGGCGCGCATCCCGCAGGTCCTTGCGTCGGTCGGGCTAGGCGGGATGGAGCGCAGGCGTTCGCGCCGGCTGTCGGGCGGCCAGCAGCAGCGGCTCGCCCTCGCCGGCGCGCTCGCGCCACGACCCGGCCTGCTGGTCCTCGACGAGCCGACGGCCAGCCTCGACCCGGCCGGGACAGTGACCTTCATGAGCACGCTCGCCAAGCTTCGCGACGAGCGAGCGGCGACGGTCGTGCTGGTCGAGCACCGGGTCGACCAGGCCTGGCCGCTGGCCGATGTCGTCCTCGCCCTCGACCAGGACGGTTCACCGATCGACGTCGGTCACCCACGCGACGTCCTCAAGCGCTCGGGAGCTCGCATCCGCGAGGCGGGCAGCTGGCTTCCGGGTGAGAAGACGTCCGTGGCCATCAGGGGGGAGCCGCCACCCGGCGGTCCGCTCCTGCTCGAGGCCAAGGGCGTGCGGTTCGGCTACGACCGAGGCGATCCGGTGGTCCGCGACGTCACATTGAGCGTCGCGGCGGGGGAGCGGATCGCGCTGGTCGGACCGAACGGCAGCGGCAAGTCCACGCTCGGCCGGTTGCTGGTCGGGCTGCTCCGCCCTGATCACGGGTCCGTGGACCTCGCCGGCGCCGACCCGTCACGGATGCCGGCCGCGACGCTGGCCCGTCACGCGGGCTACGTCTTCCAGGAGCCGGAGCGCCAGTTCCTCGCCCAGACGATCGACGAGGAGGTGCGGCTCGGCCTCACCGCGGACGAGCTCGCACGGGTCGACGACCTGATGGGGCGCCTCGGCCTGCCGCTCGATCGGTTCGGACCGCGCAGTCCCTATCGGCTGTCGGGCGGCGAGCAGCGCCGGCTGTCGCTCGCGTGCATCCTGATCCGCCGCCCCGAGGTGCTGGTCCTCGACGAGCCCACGTTCGGTCAGGACCGGGCGGGATACGAGGGCCTGCTGGGCATCCTGCGCGAGCACCTTGATGCGGGGGCGTGCCTGCTCGCCGCGACCCACGACGACCGCTTCGCCCGGGACGTCGCGCGGCGGGTCATCGAGATCGACGACGGTTGGATCGTCGGCGATGAGGCCGTGGCGTGATCGGCGGGCGACTCGATATCGCGGACGCGCAGCTCGACAGCCTGCTCGGCCGGACGAGCCCGGTCGTGAAGCTGGGCGTCGCCCTCGTCTGGCTGGTCGGCCTCGCGCTGACGCTCCACCCGCTGCCCCCGGTCGTGCTCGCGACGGCAGCCCTCGCCGCGGGTCTCGTCCTCGGCGCGATCCCCCCGCTCCAGCTGGGCCGGACGCTGGCGCCCGTCTGGCTCGCAGCGCTGGCGATCGGTCTCTCCAACACGTTGTTCTCCGTCGCCAACGGCGACCCGACGACGACCACCCTCGCCGTCATCGGACCCGTCCGCATCGCCAACGAGGCCGTGGTGAACGGCATCTCGCTGGGGCTGCGGGTCGCCGCCATCGCGTGTGTCGGTGCGGTCTTCGCCCTGACGACCGACCCGACCCGACTCGCCGACGCGCTCGTCCAGCAGCTCCGGGTCCCGGCCCGCTTCGCCTACGGCGCACTGGCGGCGTACCAGTCGATCCCGCGCTTCGCCGAGGACCTGACAGCACTGCGCCAGGCTCGCCGCATCCGCGGACTTCGTGGATCGTGGCATCCGCGCTTGTTGGTCGGGCTCTTGGTGTTGGCCGTCCGCCACGCCGACCGGATGGCCGTGTCGATGGATGCCCGGGCGTTCGGCGTGGGCCCGCGGACGCACTTCCGGGAGCTGCGCTGGACGTGGCTCGACGGGGCGGTCGCTGCCGCGGCCGTCGCGATCCTCGCACTCGCACTCCAGCTGGGACGGTAGATTCGCGCGAACCGCATGGAGGGGCAGCCGGTGACCGACGCGCGCACGATCGTCTTCTTCCCGGAAGGGGCGTACGGCCCGACGAACAACTGCGTCGGGATCGGGCAGGTGCTCCGGTCGCGCGGCCACCGCGTCGTGTTCATCGTCGAGGAGTCGTTCGCGGGCACGCTCGAGGCGAAAGGATTCGAGGAGCGACTGATGCGGCTCGGCCCGCCGCCGGTCGAGCCCGAGGTGCCCGGCCAGTTCTGGATCGACTTCATCCGCGACACGGCGCCGGTCTTCCGCAAGTCGACGCTCGAGCAGCTCGGCGAGTTCATCGGGCCGACCTGGCAGGCCCTGATCGATGGCTCGAAGTACGTCAACCGGCGGCTCGCCGAGATCTTCGACGAGGTGGCGCCGGACGTGATCGTCGAGGACAACGTCGTCGCCTTCCCGGCGATCTCCGCGTCCGGACGCCCGTGGGTACGCATCGTGTCGTGCAACCCGATGGAGATGAAGGATCCGCAGATCGCGCCATTCAGCAGCGGCTACCCGGTCGACGACGCGAGCGGCTGGCCGGCGTTCCTCGACGAGGTCCGGCGGACGCACGCCGACATGTGGATGGACTTCGACGCGTTCTGCCGCGAGCATGGCGAGACGGGTCTGACCTACGGCAGGCTCGGGCCGGAGTTCATCGCCGAGTCGCCGTTCCTCAACCTCTACTCGTACCCGGCCGAGGCCGACTACGAGCGGGCCAACCCGCTGGGTCCGACGTGGCACCGCCTCGACTCGACGGTCCGCGCGCCCGAGGCGACATGGGAGCTGCCGCGCGACCTGGCCGAGCGGGACGGAGCGTTGATCTACCTCTCCCTGGGGTCGCTCGGCTCGGCGGATGTCGAGCTGATGCAGCGGCTGGTCGACGTACTGGCGAAGACCAAGCACCGGGTCATCGTCTCGAAGGGGCCGCTCGCCGACCAGATCAAGCTCCACGACAACCAGACCGGCGAAGGGTTCCTGCCGCAACCGGCGATCCTGCCGATGGTCGATCTGGTCATCACGCACGGCGGCAACAACACCGTCACCGAGGCGTTCCACCACGGCAAACCGATGATCGTGCTGCCGCTGTTCTGGGACCAGGTCGATAATGCGCAGCGGGTCGACGAGACCGGCTTCGGCAAGCGGCTGTCGACCTATGGGTTCAAGCCTCGTGAGCTCACGGGTGCGATCGATCGCCTGCTCCGGGATCGAGCCCTCGCCGACCGCGTGGCGGCGATGTCCGCGCGCATCAAGTCGACGTCGGGCACCGTTCGCGCCGCCGACCTAGTGGAGCGTGTCGCCTCGACCGGAGCGGCCGTTCCCGACTAGGCCTGCGGCAACGCAAGAGGCCTGCAAGGCGTGGCGTGTGCTGTTCGGACCGACAGTGACGTCGCTCGTGCGAGCGTGATGCCCTGACAGACCCCAGTACCGGGAGGTACGACCATGGCTACGCTCGATACCAGGGATCGCGACAAGCTTCGCTCGAGCCAGTTCGCATACGTCGACAAGGAGGGTGGTGAACACCTTCCGATCAACGACGAATCGCATGTCCGGAACGCGATCGCGCGGTTCAACCAGACCGAGTTCGAGAGCCAGGCCGCCAGGGAGCGTGCCCGCAAGAAGGTCCTGACCGCCGCCAAGCGGTATGGCATCGAGGTCGACGAGGACTCGAACGTCGCCAAGCCGACCCGATCGCTTCGGGCGACATCCACCAAGCGTGGACCGCGCGGCGGTCGCAAGAAGGACTGACGCCCCGAGCCTGACCCCCGCAAACCGCGGCTGGCGCCGCCGACACCCTCCTTCGTCGGCGGCGCCGGTTCGTGTCTTCCCGGTGCCACGCGCGGCGGCATCTTTGGCAAGAGTTGCACCGGGAGACCGTAATGCCGCGGATCGCCACGATTCCTGGCAGAACTTGCACCCCGAGACGAGATAGCGCCAATTCGAGCAGATTCGGGGCCGTCGCCTGACATAACGGTCCCCGGGTGCAAGTTCTGCCGAGGACATGGCGCGACGCCGCACGACTACGATGCGGCCGTGGATTTGATCCGACCCGTTCTCGCGTTGATCCACATCGGCTCAGCGCTCCTTTACGTGACGGGTTACATCAGCACGAAGACGTTGAGCGCGCTGGCGGTCGCCGAGTCCGATCCCACCCGTCGCCGCGTGATCCTCGGGCTGGGCGACAAGTTCGACTTCCGCTACCAGATCCTCGGCGGGACGATCGTCGCGCTGTCGGGGCTGCCGCTCGCCATCGCCAACGGCTACGACCTGACACAGCGCTGGATCGTACTGGCGGTGATCATCAACGCGACGCTGATCTTCATCGGCGCGGGTCTCTGGCGCCGCCGCTCGATGGCGGTCCGAGAGGCGCTCGACGCCGACGATGACGCTCGGGTGGTCGCCCTGCTGACCGAGCCCAGCGCCCGACTGCTTCGATGGATCGAGCTCGCCCTTCTGGTCACGATCGTCGCGCTGATGGTGTTGCGCCCCGCCTGACGGATCCGACGCCCACGCTACGGGACGCACTTCCGAGCCGGGACTAGGATGACGACACTCTCCGACTCGACCCCGTCACCGCGCGAGGAGGCGTTCCGTGACCGAGACGCTCGAACGAACCAAGACCTATCAGCAATTCATCGGCGGCGACTTCGTCGACGCGGCCGAGGGCAAGACCGCCGAGGTCATCAATCCCGCGAATGACCAGGTCATCGCGAACGTCCCGGCGAGCTCCCAGGAGGACGTCGACCGGGCGGTGAACGCCGCCGAGAAGGCTTTCGAGACCTGGAAGCTGACCACGCCACAGGACCGCTCGCTGCTGCTCCTCAAGATCGCCGATGCCCTCGAGGCCAAGGCCGACGAGCTCGGTCGGATCGAGAGCGCCAATGCCGGCAAGCCGGTCGGTGCCGCGATCGACGAGATGCACACCAGCGTCGACCTCTTCCGGTTCTTCGCAGGCGCCGCACGCGTGATGGACGGCCTCGCCGCGAACGAGTTCCTGGCCGGCCACACCTCGATCGTCCGGCGCGACCCGATCGGCGTCGTGGCCTCGATCGCGCCGTGGAACTACCCGCTCTACATGGCGACCTGGAAGCTGGGACCGGCGCTGGCGACGGGCAACACCGTCGTGCTCAAGCCATCGGCTCGGACGCCACTCAGCGCCCTGGCCTTCGCCGAGATCCTCGCCGAGATCCTGCCGCCGGGCGTGGTGAACGTGCTGTCCGGCTCGGGCGCCGACATCGGCGACGCGCTGGTCGGCCACCCGAAGGTCCGCATGGTGTCGATCACCGGGGATACCGCCACCGGCAAGCGGATCGCGAAGATCGCGGCGGACACCGTCAAGCGGCTCCACCTCGAGCTCGGTGGCAAGGCGCCGATCATCATCTTCGACGACGCCGACATCGAGCTCGCCGCCGAGACCCTGCGGTCCGCGGGCTACTGGAACTCCGGGCAGGATTGCACCGCCGCGACCCGCGTCATCGCCGGTCCGAAGGTCTATGAAGGCTTCATCTCCGCCCTGTCCGACCAGGTCCGCACCATCAAATGGGGCGACCCGGCCGAGGGCGACGACATCGAGATGGGCTCGCTGATCGCCAAGGCGCAGGCCGACAAGGTCGCCGGCATGGTCGACCGGGCAAGGGGCGGTGCCGAAGTCGTGGTCGGCGGTAACCGGCCGGACCGAGCCGGCTCCTACTACGAGCCGACGATCATCGCCGGCCCCGACCAGAAGTCCGAGATCATCCAGGACGAGGTCTTCGGCCCGGTGGTCACGGTCCAGCGGTTCAGCGACGAGGACACCGCCATCCAGTGGGCGAATGACACGCCCTACGGGCTCGCGTCGTCGATCTTCACGAGCGATATCGGCAAGGCGATGCGGGTCGCCAAGGCCCTCGACTTCGGGCACGTCTGGATCAACGAGCACTTCACGCTGACGTCGGAGACCCCGCACGGCGGCGTGAAGCAGTCCGGCTACGGCAAGGACGGATCGAAGTACGCGCTCGAGGACTACACGTTCGTCAAGCACGTGATGATCAATACGGGGACCTGAGGTCGCCGCTCCCGCTCGTGCCGCGGTCGAGGCGGCCGTCGAGGCACTCGACGTCGACGCCCTGGCCGATGCCCGCTGGTTCGGGGCCAAGGGCCGGACGGTCCGCGTGGTCCAGCTCGACGAGGCGTTCGTGCTCGACCCGTCGGGGCCGCACGTCCTGGCGCTCATCGAGCTCACACTGGATGACGGCAGCCGGCAGGCCTACAGCCTCGCCCTGACCGGGGAGCCGCTTCGGGAAGCCAGGCCCGGTGACGCCGCGTGGCAGGCCCTCGCGGTAGCGATCGCCGATGGTCGGACGATCGCTGCGCTCCCGCGTGGGGACGACCCGGCCGCGCAACCGACGGCCGTGCTCGTGTGCCGACCAGCGGCGGCGCTCGAGGACCTTGCGCCCGGTGGCGTCGGGGCGGAACGCGATCTCGGCGCCGACCAGTCGAACACGTCGGTCGTCCTTGGCGAGCAGCTCCTGCTCAAGGCGTATCGACGGCTCCAGCCCGGGCTCAACCCCGATCTCGAGATGACCGCCTTCCTGAGCGAGGAAGCCGGCTTCCCGGCTGTGCCACGGCTGGCCGGCTTCGCGGAGGTCATCACCCGACGTGGTGGAGCCACCACCGTGGCGATGCTGCAGGAGTTCGTCGCCGACGGTGCGGATGCATTCGAGTCGATCGCGGAGGCGCTGACGGGCTGGCTGCTCGCGCCGGGCGAGGTGAGCCTCGAGCACGCGACGGAGATCGCCGCGGACCTCGGCACGCTGACCGCCGGGCTCCACGCCGCGGTGACGGACGGTCACGGCCTCCCCGAGTTCGCCCCGCGTGCGGCGAGCCGGGACGACGTGCGCGGCTGGGCGACGGCGGCGCATGAGCATCTCGCCACCGCCCTCGACGTGGCATCAGGGGATGCCGGGCGTGTCGTCCGTGATCTCGCCCCACGGATCGCCGATGCGGTCAGCGTCATCGATGCGCTGCCGACGGCGCCCGAGGTCATCCGTGCGCACGGCGACTACCACCTGGGGCAGGTCCTGATCGCGCCCGACGGCTTCCGGATCATCGATTTCGAGGGCGAGCCGCTGAGCTCGCCCGACGCACGCCGAGTCCATCGGCCGGCGCTGCGGGACGTCGCCTCGATGCTGCGGTCCCTGGACCACGTCGCGCGAAGCGCGCGGCGCCGGGCCGAGACGCGGAACGGTAGGCCCCTCGATCGGCCCGGTCTGGACATCGACGGCTGGATCGGGCGATCGCGCGAGCGCTTCCTCGAGGCGTACCGCGCCGCCCTGCGCGACCGAGGCGTGTCGCCGGACATCGACCCTGACCTGCTGCACGCCTTCGAGGTCGACAAGGAGCTCTACGAGTTCGCCTACGCCGCGACGTACCTGCCGACCTGGCTGTACGCACCGACCGAGGGCATGCAGGCGCTGTTCGAGGAGGCCCATTGAGCACGGACCGCGTCGCCCTGCTGCTCGACGACATCGAGGCCGGGCCGGCGGCGCTCGCCGACATGCTCGATGCATATGCGGCGGCCGATGGGCCGCTGTCGAGTGTGGGCGATCGTCCGGGCAGCGTCGTGTTCACCGGTCTGGGCAGCTCCCGATACGCTGCCCTCACCGCCGCCGCTCACCTGCGGTCAGCCGGGCTCCCGGCCTGGGCAGAGTACGCGTCGACCGGTGCGCCGACGGCGTCGCGCGATGAGCCTCGTGGTGGTGGCGATCTCGGCGTCCGGCGGCACACGTGAGGTCGTCGAGGCCGCGCGGCGGCATCGCGGTCGGAGCCGGGTCATCGCGATCACCAACGATCTCGAGTCGCCGCTGGCGGCCGCGGCCGACCACGTGCTGCCGCTCCACGCCGGTCGCGAGGGCGCAGGCATCGCGACGCGCACGTTCCGGGCGACCGTCGCTGTCCTGGGGCTGCTCGCCGGTCGGTGGCTCGGTGATGGGCCGACGCCGGCCTCCCTCCGGCCGACGGTCGACGCCCTCACAGCCGTGATGGCCGGTCGCTCGCGATGGCTGGCGGCAGCCGCCGACAGCCTCGACGGAGCGCACGCGATCGATGTGATCGGCGACGCGGCCGACGCAGCCCTCGTGCACCAGGCCGCGTTGCTGCTGCGGGAGGCGCCGCGGCTCCCGGCCGTCGCCCACGAGACCGGCGACTGGCTGCACACGGCCGTCTACCTCGCGCTGCCGCGCCATCGCGCGCTGCTGTTCTCCGGAGCGGAGGCGGACGCCGAGGTCGTCGCCACGATCGCCCGGCGGGGCGGGGAGACCATCGTGGTCGGGAACCCGGTCGCGGGCGCCGCCCAGACGATCGCGCTGCCGGCCACCGCCGGCCGCTTCGACCGGGCGATCGTCGGCTCCGTCGTGGCGGAGCTCATCGCGGCCGAGTCGTGGGACAGGACTGGCGCGGAGGAGCGCCCGGGTCGCTAGTCGGAAAGCGCTGCGCGGACCTCGCCGACCCGCATGATGGTCTCGACGTCGAACGGGTGGCGGAACACGAAGATGACCTCGCCGACGCCGATCCGCCGGTAGCCGTCGAGGTAGGCGGCGACATCAGCGGGCGAGCCTCCGACCGTCAGGCCGCGACCCGTCCCGTCGGCGGCGACGCGGTCGACGAGCCCGTGCCGCTCAGCGATCGGCGCCCAGGCTTCGACCGCGAGCGCTGCCGTATCGCGAACCACGGTGTGCGTCGTGACGGTCCGCTCGATCGACTCGAACGGCCGGCCGATCTCCTCGCAGCGGGTGCGAAGGACGGCCGACGTCGCTGCGATCCCCGCCGGGTCGCCATAGCCGTTCCACAGGTCGGCGTACCTGGCCGTCGTGCGCAGCGTCTTGGTGGGACCCGACCCGCCGATGAGGATCGGCAGCCGCGCCTGGACGGGTCGAGGCTCGCACAGCGCGTCGTTCATGGCGTAGAACCTGCCCGAATGCGTGACGCGCTCGCCATCGACCAGCCGGCGCACGAGCATCGCCGCCTCATCGAGTCGATCCAGTCGCTCGCCGAACCCCGCGCCGAAGTCGATGCCGAAGGCCACGTGCTCCTGCTCGAACCAGCCCCCGCCGAGACCGAGCACGGACCGCCCGTCCGACACGTGATCGAGCGTCGTCGCCAGCTTGGCGATCAGGCCCGGGTTGCGGAACGTCGTCGACGACACCAGCAGGCCAAGCCTGACCCGCTCGGTCAGCGACGCGACCGCATTGAGCGCCGCCCAACCCTCGAGCTTCGGATCGGCCCAGTCGGCCTCGTCGGACAGCAGGTGGTCGTCGAGCCAGAGCGAATCCCAGCCGGCGTGTTCGACGGCGAGACACGCCGCGCGCAGATCCGGCCAGTCGGTGCGCTGGATCCAGAACGCTGCTCCGAACCGCATCCTCGCCCGTCAGTCGGGGAGCGAGGACAGGAAGCGGAACACGGGTGTCGCCGTCGCGTAGGCCCTGGCCATGATCTGCGGCAGGTCGGGCGAGTACACCTCGTCGTCGGACAGCCGTCGACCGAACACGATGTCCTTGTACCGGAACAGGTCGGCCATCGGGTGGTCCGCCGGATAGCCGGGCGGCACCCGCTTCAGGGTGTCGTGGCTTGCCACCGGGCCGAATTCGGCGATGAAGCCCGGGTCCTCGAGGGCATTTCGGACTCGCCGTTCGTCGTCGAGGATCGTCTGCCGGAAGGCGTCGAGCACCGGCTTGTCCGCGTGCCACATCCCACCGCCCGCGTAGTTGTTGCCGGGCTGGAGGTGGAAGTACGCACCGTTGCGGTGCTCCGTATGCGACATCGCGGTATCGGGATCGAAACCTTCGACCCACGGAAAGCTGGCGCCCACATTGGTCTTGTACGGCGACTTGTCCTTCGCGAAGCGCGTGTCTCGATAGATCCGGAAGATCGAACGCTTCGGGTCCGCCTGGAGCGGCAGCCTTTCCGCGGCGAAGGCGTCCGCGAGCGCCGCGACGAAGCCCTCCATCGGTTCCTTCAGGAGCCCTTCGTAGTCCGACTTGTGGGCCTGGAACCAGGCACGCTCGTTGTTCTGGGCGAGTTCGGCCAGGAAGTCGACGGCCTCCGGCCGGAAACCAGTGAAACGGCGGATCTCGACGGCCATCGACGGCTCCTCCAGTGCAGGGCGCCAATCGTACGCGCCGTCGCTTATCGCGCGGTCAACCGGACCTGCACCGTGGCTATCCTGCGTGCATGAGGCCGTCGTCCATCCCCGTGGAGGCTCGCGACGCGATCCTGGCCTGGTACGCGAGCCATGGTCGGTCGCTGTCGTTCCGCCGGACCACCGACCCGTACGCGGTCCTCGTTTCCGAGGCGATGGCGCAGCAGACGCAGGCCGCTCGCGCTGCCGAGCACTGGGAGCGCTTCATGACACGCTTCCCGACGGTCGAGTCGCTCGCTGTCGCGTCGCCCGCGGACGTCCTGCGGCAGTGGCAGGGACTCGGCTACAACCGACGCGCCCTCGCGCTCTGGCGGGCGGCCGGCGTGATCGTCGAGAAGCACGCCGGCCGGGTGCCAGACTCGATCGAGGAGCTCGAAGCGTTGCCGGGCGTCGGTCCCTACACGGCGCGAGCGGTTGCCGCGATCGCATTCGGCCGGCCGGTCGGCGCGGTCGATGTCAACGTGGGCCGCGTCCTCGGACGCGTGGTCCACGGAGACGACGACATCACACAACGTGACATCCAGACCATGGCCGACACCGCGGCTGCATCGACCGATCCCGCGACGTGGACGCACGCGGTCATGGACCTCGGAGCCACGATCTGTCGGGCGCGCGGACCCCGATGCGAGGAGTGTCCGGCTCGACCGTGGTGCTCGTACACGGCTACCCGCCCGGCGCCCGCGACAGGCCGTTCCGTACCGCCGTTCCCGACCACGACCCGCTGGTTGCGCGGCCGGATCCTCGATCGTCTCCGAGCGGCGCCGGGCGACGCCTGGGTCGACCTCGACGCGCCGATCGGTAGTCACGACCTCGAGAACGTCATCGCGGCAGCGAGCGGGATGGCCGGCGATGGCCTCGTCGAGCTCGCTTCGAGCTCGCCAGCCGGCGTCGTGCGGGCGAGGCTGCCCACCGCCTGACCGGCCGACTGCCGTCGGCTACGCTTGGCGGGCATGTCAACCGGTTCGGTGACGAGCTCGGCCGCCAGCTCGCGCCTCCCCACCGACGACCCCGAGCTGTTCGAGCTCGACCTGCGCGGGCTTCGGCAGCGCTGGGCGGATCGTGCCGCCCTGCCGCCCATCGGCGCCGAGGCGATGCGCGGCGCGGACCGGCGGGCGCAGGGGCTCGGCGTCAGCGAGGATCGCCTGATGGAGCAGGCGGGCACGGCGGTCGCCGCGGCCGTTCGCGCGCTCGCCGTCGACACCGAGCGGTGGGGCAAGGGACCCATCGTCATCCTGTGCGGCCCCGGCAACAACGGCGGCGATGGGTACGTTGCGGCGCGTCGCCTGGCGCTCAACGGCGGCCGGGTCGTCGTCGCGGTCGTGGCCGCCGAGGCTCGACCGACCAACCCCACCTCATCTCGCAATTGGGATCGCATCGCGCGCGACCCCGGCATCGTCAAGGTGCACGCCCCGGTCGCGCGCGACGTCGCCGTGTTCGGACGGGGGATCGAGAAGGCGGCGGTCATCGTCGACGCGTTGCTCGGGACCGGGGTCCGCGGTCCGCTGCGCGAGCCGATCCGGACCGCCGTCGAGATCATCGAGCGTGCGCACCGTGCTGGCATCCCGGTCGTGGCCATCGACACGCCGACCGCTGTCGATCTGTCGAGCGGCGAGCCGTCCGACCCGGCCGTCCAGGCCGACCTGACCGTCACCTTCCACCGACCCAAGACGGGCCTGATCACGAGGCGAGGTGCCGCCCACGCCGGCAAGGTCCTCGTGGCGCCGATCGGCATCCCGCCGCAAGCCGACCGTGGCTGAGCCGCCCGCGCCACGCCGAGAGCCCGGCTGGCCTCAGGTCGCGCTGGTGGCGGCCGCGGTCGTGGCGGTCGTGATCGGGGCCGCCATCGTGACCGGGCTGCTTCCGGTCGAGATCCAGCGGGCGATCTTCTACGGGCCGGTGTTGATCGGCGTGCTGATCGTCGGCACCGCCTGGCTGCTGTGGCGGATCGCCCACGGCCGACCGCTCGACGACGAGCGGTGACCGGCCCGGCGTCGACGCCGGCAACCGGGTCGGCCACGCTCCGGCGTCGAGCGATCGACCTCGCCCGGCTTGCGAACACCCACTGGGACGTGGTCATCGTCGGTGGCGGCATCGTCGGAGCCGGCGCCCTGCTCGATGCGGCATCGCGCGGCATGACCGCTGCGCTGGTCGAGCAGGAGGACATCGCGGTCGGGACGTCGTCGCGCTCGTCCCGGCTTATCCACGGCGGCCTTCGCTACCTCGAACAGCTCCACATCCCCCTCGTCCGCGAGTCACTGGCCGAGCGCGGACGCCTCCTGAGGAACGCGCCGCACCTCGTCTCGCTCGAGCCCCAGCTCTTCCCGGTCTACGGGTTGCCGTTCATCCACAAGGCGTTCTATGACGCCGGGCTGACGCTGTACGACATCCTCGGCGCGCGACACGACGGCGGCTGGCATCGACGCCTGGGCCAGGCCGAAACGCTCGAGATCGCGCCCCCGCTTCGCCGGCGCGGCCTGCGGGGCGGGCTGTTCTACCACGACGGGATGGAGGACGACGCTCGCTTCACGCTCGCCGTGCTGCGCACGGCGCTCGCGACGCACCCCGCGACCCTGGCGGTGACCCGAGCGCGTGCGACCGGCGTCGATGCCGACCCCGGCGGGAAGATCCATGCGCTCAGCCTGCGCGACCGTGTCGCCGACGTTGATCTCGAGGTCCGGACGCGCGCGGTGATCGATGCGACCGGCGTGTGGGCCGCCGCCCCAGACCACCCGTTCGCCAGCCCATCGATGCCGGTCCTGCCCAGTCGTGGCGCCCACCTGGTCGTTCCGCGGGAGCGGATCCGGATCTCGGCCGGACTGACGATCCGTGTGCCCGGCCGGGTCGTGTTCCTGATCCCGTGGCCCGACCACTGGCTGATCGGCACGACCGACGCGCCCTTCGACGGTTCCCCGGATCGGCCGTCAGCGAGTGGCGACGAGGTCGACCAGTTGCTGGCCACGGTCAACGGGACCCTCGACGTCGATCTGCGGCGGGACGACGTGGTCGGCACCTTCGCCGGCCTGCGGCCGCTGATCGCGCCCTCGGGCGGGTCGACGGTCAAGGCTTCCCGCGAGCATCGCGTCACGGTCGAGTCGAATGGCGTCGTGCGCATCGCCGGCGGCAAGTACACGACCTACCGGCTGATGGCGCGCGACGTGATCGACGCGGTACTTGGCCGCGACGCCGCCCGCGCGATGCCGAGCGGGACCGCCGAGCTGTCGCTCATCGGCGCGGCGCACCCGCCGCAGCTCGACCGGATCGCGACCGAACTCGCAGCGATCCCGGAGGTCGCTGCCGCGCACCCCGAGGCCGCCGCCCGGCTCGTGGCACGCCACGGCACCGAGGCGCCGGCCGTGGCGGCGTTGGGCGCAGAGCTCGATCTCGTCCGACCACTCGTCCCGGGCCGGCCGTTCCTCGAGGCGGAGGTCGCCTGGGCCGTCCGTAACGAGCTGGCGTCGTCGGTCGACGACGTGATGTCCCGGCGTCTCCGGCTCAGTCCGGAGCTAGGTGAGCGCCGTTCCGCCGTCGCTCCCCGCGTCGCAGCCATCATGGCGACCGAGCTGGGCTGGGATGAGGCGCGCTGCGAGCGGGAGCGGGACGCCTACCTGGTCAGCGCGGCGGAGGAATACGGGGTGCCGCCGCCAGGCTGACGCGTCCGCGCGCGACGGTCCCGTCATCCGCGCGTCATCGATGCCGGTCAGGGTCGCTCCACATGGACGCCCTGGCCGACTTCGGACGAGTCTTCTTCAACGCCCTGTACGACTACCGCCTGCTGATCGCCATGGCGACGATCGTGGCGGCAGTCGTCGTCGTCGTCATCGCCTGGCGCCGCGGCTGGTTCGCCGCCGCTCGCCGGCATCCCGGGCGTTCCGCGCTCGCGCTCGCGATCGCCCTTGCCGTCGGGGCGCCACTGGCCTGGTACCTGGCGTCGCCGATCTGGATCCGGACCTCGCTCGTCGAGGCTGGCCCGACGGCGGCACCATCACTCGCGTCGATCCCGGCGCCGTCGGTCGCCTCGCCGGCACCGACGGCGCCTCCGACCTCGGCTCCGACGGCGTCGCCCACACCGGAGCCAACGCCATTCGCGCCGGTGACGGTTGCCAGCGGCCGGTTCGAGGGCACGGACGAGTTCCATTTCGGACGCGGGACCGCCTCGATCATCGAGGTCGAACCGGGTCGCTACCACCTCCGGCTCGAGGATTTCAGCGTCCGCAACGGGCCGGATCTCTATGTCTACCTGTCGACTGCGGCCGACGACTATGCGGATGACGCGGTCGAGGTCGGCCTGCTCAAGGCGACGGATGGTTCGTTCGGCTATGACCTGCCGGCAGGCACCGATCCGAGCCGATTCCGGAGCGCGATCATCTGGTGCAAGCAGTTCAGCCACCTGTTCGCGGTAGCGCCCTTCTGAACCGAAAGTCAGGGCTGTACAAGCACGACGCGTGCGCGGTACCATCCCGCAGGCAAATGCCACGGGAGCGTCCGTGGCCAGAACGTAGCTCGACGCAACTCGGACTCCTCTCACGGCTGACGCGAGAAACCCGATGGGATCGCGCCGGCTACCGAGAGGAGTCTCTTCTTTGTACAGCGATAAGAACCTCACCTGCGCGGACTGTGGACAGGAGTTCGTCTTCACGGCGTCCGAGCAGGACTTCTACGCGCAGCGTGGCTTTACCGAGCCGCGCCGCTGCGCCTCGTGCCGGGCCAGCCGCAAGGCCGCCCGCAATTCCGAGGGTGGCGGCAGCTCGTACGGCAGCTACGGCGCCAGCGGCGGCTACTCCGCCGGTGGCGGCGGTGGTGGCGGCGGCTACGGTGGTGGTGGCGGTGGATACCGCGACCGCGGCCCGCGCGAGATGTTCGCAGCGACCTGCTCGAACTGCGGCCGCGAGGCCCAGGTCCCATTCCGTCCGACGAGCGGCAAGCCCGTCTATTGCAGCGACTGCTTCCGGAGCATGCGCGGCGCCTAGTCCCATCCTCTCGGCGCGGGCCGATCAACGGCCCGCCGAACCAGCGTGATCCCCGACCCGGGTCGTCAGCCGACCCGGGTCGATCGATTCTCCCGACCGCGGCGACCTGCGATCGAGCGTCAGCTGCCGCTCGACCGCTTCCCGGCCAGCATCTCCAGGTCGAACTTGCGCTCGGTGCCGTGCAACAGCCGCTCGATGTTGTCGGCGTGGGCGAGCCAGATGAACGCGGCCCCGACCGCGGTGTAGATGACGTACGGCAACGGCGTCCCCGGGACGAGCAGCAGCATCAGCAGCATCGCCGGGACCATCGCCGCCGAGCCGAGCAGTGAACCGAGTGACACGTACCTGGTGAGCAGGATCGCGACCACGAACACCGGGGCCGCGAGGACGACGGCGAGCGGCTGGATCACCAGCATCGTGCCGACGCCCGTGCCCACGCCACGACCCGAGCGGAACCCGGCGAAGACGCTCCAGATCGCGCCGGCCACGGCCGCTCCGCCGCACAGGACCTCGACCAGCGGATCACCGGTCACGATCCGGGCAAGCAGCACCGGCAGCGCCCCCTTCAGGAGATCGCCGACGACGACGAGGGCCGCCCACTTGCGCCCGAGCGCGCGTAGCGCGTTGGTACCGCCGGTCCGGCCCGACCCGACTGACCGCAGGTCGGGGCCGCCGACGCGCATGGCCACGAGTGACCCGACTGGGATCGAGCCCGCCAGATAGGCGATGAGCATGAGGCCGACCGCGCGCAGGATGTCGGGACCCATCGATGCTCCTCTTCGATGGCTCGAGGGGGCCGAGCATAGCATCGGCGCTCGTGCCGAGAGGGCGGACACCACCCAACGTCCGCGCCGCCTCGTTTGCGCCCCTCGCGACAGCACGCGTACTCTCTCATCGATGGCAGTCGGCTCGTCCAACGACTTCGATCTCGTCGTGCTCGGCGCCGGCACCGGCGGATATACCGCCGCCTTCCGGGCGGCCCAGCTCGGGCTCAAGGTCGCGCTCGTCGACGAGGACAAGATCGGCGGGACGTGCCTGCATCGAGGCTGCATCCCGACCAAAGCGCTGCTCGAATCGGCGGCGTTCGCGGAGAAGGTCCGCCACGCCAAGGACTACGGCCTGACGCTCCCCGGGGAGCCGGTCGTCGACTACGCGGCCTTCGCCGCGCGCAAGGACGCGGTCGTCAAGCGGATGTGGACCGGGCTCAAGTCGCTGGTGACGAAGAACAAGGTCACCTGGGTCGATGGGCGCGGACGGCTCGACGGCCCGAACAAGGTCCGCATCAGCCAGCCGGGCGAGGACGGCACGCCCGGCAAGGGCGGTGAGCGCGTCCTCCAGGCGACCGACGTGATCCTCGCGACCGGATCGCGGGTGAAGTCGCTGCCAGGGCTCGAGCCCGACGGCAAGCGCATCGTGACCAGCGACGACGTCCTGGCGTTGACTACCCTGCCCAAGGACATCGTCATCGTCGGTGGCGGCGCGGTCGGCGTCGAGTTCGCGAGCATGTTCGCCGACGTCGGGGTCAAAGTGACGCTGCTCGAGTACCTGCCCCAGATCGTGCCCCTCGAGGACCTCGAGGTGAGCAAGACCTTGCAGCGCTCGTTCGAGAAGCGCGGCATCGAGGTCATGACGAACGCCCGTTTCGATCCGAAGTCCGTCTCGGTCGAGAAGGCCGGCATCTGCTTGGAGGTCGGGCCGGAAGGCAAGGACCAGGGCGAGCTGCGCGCCGAGATGATTCTCGTCGCCACCGGTCGAGCGGCCAACATCGAGGACATCGGGCTCGAGACGACCAAGGTCGAGACCGACAGGGGCGTCATCAAGGTAAACGGGCGGATGCGGACGAAGGAGCCGCACGTGTACGCGATCGGCGACAGCATCGGCGGGCTGTGGCTGGCCCACGTCGCGGCCCACGAGGGCATCATCGCCGCCCACGTGATCGCCGGCGAGTCCGATGTCCACGAGATGGACTACACCGCGCAGCCGCGAGCGACCTACAGCCGGCCGGAGATCGCCTCGATCGGGTTGACCGAGGAGCAGGTCAAGGCGGCCGGCACGCCCTACAAGGTCGGCAAGGTCCCGTTCCAGGCCATCGCGAAGGCGATCATCGGCGGCGAGTACGAGGGTTTCGCCAAGGTCATCTCGAACACCGAGAACCAGGACACGCTCGGCGTCCACATCATCGGCCCGCATGCGACCGACCTGATCGCCGAAGCGTCGCTCGCCTTCGAGCTCGATGCCACCGCGTGGGAGATCGGCGGGGCGACCCACGCCCACCCGACGTTGTCGGAGGTCATCGGCGAAGCGGCGATGGCGGTCGACGGACGATCGATCAACTTCTGATCGCCCGATGGCCGTGACGAAGGGAAGCGACACGAGCCTCGCCGCGAGCGTCGGGTTGAAGGACGAGGACCTCGTCGCGATGTACCGCCTCGTCGCGCTCGCACGGGCGCTCGACGAGCGGATGTGGATCCTCAACCGTGCCGGTCGGATCCCATTCGTGATCTCCGGTCAGGGCCACGAGGGGGCGCAGGTCGGGATCGCCTGGGCGCTGCAGAAAGGCCACGACTGGATCGCGCCGTTCTACCGGTCGATCGCGACGTGCCTCACCTTCGGGATGAGCCCGCGCGACATCCTGACCGCGCAGTACGCGACGGCCAACGATCCATCCTCGGGTGGCCGCCAGATGCCCGGCCATTACGGGTCCCACGAGCACAACCTGGTGTCCGTGTCGTCGCCGGTGGCGACCCAGCTCCTGCACGCCGTCGGCATAGCGCTCGCCGCCAAGATCCGCAAGACCGGCCAGGTCGCGATGACGTCCATGGGGGAGGGGAGCAGCAACCAGGGCGACGTCCACGAGGGTCTGAACTTCGCCGCGATCCACAAGCTCCCGTTCGTCTTCGTGGTCGAGAACAACGGCTACGCCATCAGCGTGCCGATGGCCCGCCAGGTGTCCGTGCCGAACGTCGCCGAGCGGGCGGCCGGTTATGGCATCCCGGGGATCGTCGTCGACGGCAACGACGTCCTGGCCTGCTACACGGCGTCGCGTGACGCCGTCGACCGCGCCCGCGCCGGCGAGGGACCGACGCTGATCGAGGCCAAGGTCACCCGCCTCACGGGGCACTCGTCGGACGACCAGCAGACGAAGTACCGGTCCGAGGAGGAGCTCGCCGAAGAGCGCAAGCGCGACCCGCTGCCGGTCTTCCGTGCGCAGCTTCGTGACGCCGGGGTCCTGACCGACGCGATCGAGGAACAACTGACCGCCGAGATCAAGGGCATCGTCGACGAGGCGACCGAGTACGCCGAATCACAGCCCGACCCCGACCCCGCGACCGCCATGCGCTACGTGTTCGCCGAGGACGTCGACTGATGCCGGCGCGAACGTTCATCGACTCGATCCGGGAGACGCTGGCCGACGAGATGCGCCGCGACGAGTCGGTGATCATCCTCGGCGAGGACGTCGGCAAGAAGGGCGGCGTGTTCCTGGCGACCGACGGCCTGTGGGCCGAGTTCGGTGACGAGCGCGTCATCGACACGCCACTGACGGAGTCGATGATCGTCGGCGTGTCGATCGGGGCCGCCGTGAACGGCCTGCGCCCGGTGGCCGAGATCCAGTTCGCCGACTTCATCTTCCCGGCGTTCAATCAGCTTGTCTCTGAGGCAGCGCGGATGCGCTACCGCTCGAACAACGGGTACGGCGTCCCGATGGTCGTCCGCGCACCGTACGGCGGCGGCGTGCACGGCGCGCTCTACCACTCGCAGAGCGTCGAGGCGTTCTTCACGCATGTGCCCGGGCTGAAAGTCGTCGTGCCGTCGACCCCGTACGACGCCCGAGGGCTGCTTCGCTCGTCGATCCGCAACGACGACCCGGTGCTGTTTTTCGAGCACAAGAAGATGTACCGCTCCGTGCGTGGCGAAGTGCCGGACACCGACTACACCGTCCCGCTCGGGAAGGCCGCCATCACCCATCCCGGCACGCAGATCTCGGTCTTCGCGTACGGGCTCATGGCGCACTACGCGCTCGAGGCGGCCGACCGCGTCGCGGAGGACGGCATCAGCGTCGAGGTGGTCGACCTCCGGACGCTGCGCCCGCTCGACAACGAGACGGTGCTCGAATCGGTCCGCAAGACCGGCAAGTGCCTGATCGTGTACGAGGACAACCGGTTCGGCGGGTACGGCGCGGAGGTCGCGGCGCTCGTTGCCGAGGAGGCGTTCGACTACCTCGATGGGCCGGTGACGCGGATCGCCGGGCCGGACGTCCCGGGCGTGCCCTACAACCACGTCCTCGAGGACTGGTTCATGGTCAGCCCGGAGAAGATCGCCGACGCGATCCGCAAGCTCGCGGCCTACTGAGGGGACGCGCGCTCGCCGGCTTCGTTTCGTAGCACGCAGGCTTGGCGGCTGGTCAAAGGGAGCAGGGCGCAAGATGGAACGAATCCGACGTCGCCGGTGGACATACCGGTCGAACGCGGAACGTCTCCGCGTCAGGTCAGGCGGCAGGCATGGATCGAGAGCTCGTGGTCCTGGCAAGGGAGGGCGATCATGACGCCTTCGCGCGCCTCGTCGCGGGTTCGACCGGCCGACTCAACGCGATCGCTCGGCTGATCCTTCGCGACTACGCCCTGGCCGAAGACGCAGTCCAGGATGCCTTCGTCGACGCGTGGCGAAGCCTTCCCGGACTACGCGAACCCGACCGATTCGATGCCTGGCTCACCAGGCTGCTCGTGCGCTCATGTCAGGACGTCCGTCGGCGGGCCCGCCGACGCGTCGTCGAACTCCCTCTGCTCTCCGACGATGGGCCGCATGTGACCGACCATCAGGCGGCATTCGCCGTGACCGACCAGCTCGAACGCGGGCTGCACGGCCTGACGGCCGATCAGCGGACCGTCCTCGTCCTGTCCTTCTACCTGGACCTTCCGGTCGCCGAGGCGGCGTCCATCCTCGGCATCCCCGCCGGGACCATGAAATCCCGGCTTCATCGAGCGATCTCGGCCTTACGCGCCACGGTCGAAGCGGACGATCGACCGATCGCTCGGACCGCGGAGCGAATGACATGAACGCCGATCGAGACGTCGAGCTGTACCTCCGCGCCCACTTCGACGCGACCGCCGATCGGTCCATCGCGGACGGTCAGGTCGAGTCGATCCTTGCTGCATCCGCCGGCCGCCGGCAGCAACCGGCCTGGCTGGCCTCCCTGAGGAGTCTTCCGATGTCCACCACAGCCCGCTCACTCGGGCGGCCGATCTCGGCGCCCGCCTGGGCGCTCCTGCTCATCCTCGGTCTGCTCATCGCCATCGCCGCCGCCGGACTGACCGTCGGAAACTGGCGGCCCTTCACGGCTCCCATCCAGAACGGCCTGATCGCGTTCGGTCGGTTCGACGCCTCCGTCAGCGACACCGTCATCCACACGATCCGTCCGGACGGCTCCGATCTCCGAGTCGTCCTCGCCGGACCGAACGAATGTCCCCAGTTCTCGCCGGACGGCCGACAGCTCGCCTTTGCGATGAAGGTCGTCGATGTCGACGGGACGAACGTGCGGTACCTGCCGAACCAGGCCGGCCCAGCGACCCTCGGCTGCTCGACGTGGTCGCCGGACGGCACGCGACTGGCCGTCGAAGGGTTCGCCGAGGATACTGCGGCCAACGGGATCTTCCTGGTCGCGACCGACGGGAGCGACCTCGCCCAACTCACGACCAATGGTCAAGGTGGCAACGATGTGCCTGGTGACTTCTCGCCGGATGGCACTGAGCTGTCCTACATCCGCAGCACAGCTGGATCGGAGACCGGCAAGCTGCGGATCGTGGATCTCGCGACCGGCGAATCTCGCGAGGTGAGTTCGCGCGAGCTGGCGCTGGGGACCACGTGGTCGCCCGATGGACAATGGATCGTCGGTTCGAGTGCCGATCGCTTCGTGGTCGTTCGCCCGAACGGCGCGGACCTGTATGAGCTCAGAGTCCCGGCAAACGTCCGCTTCGTCGGCGGTCCGTCCTTCTCGCCCGACGGGACTCGTCTCGTCTTCTTCATGCGGCTCGCAGGCGCGCCGAACAACGACATCTACACCATGAAGTTGGACGGCACGGATCTTGTCCAGCTGACGAAGACGCCCGACGACAATGAGTACTTCACCGACTGGGGGATCGAACCGCGGTAGGTTCCGTTCCCCGCTACGAACGCCCGCGTGCGACGACGCCGATCAGGCGCGTCGCACGTCCGGGTCTCCGGACCCCCACGTCTCCTCCTGCACGCGAACGAACAGCGCGACGGCCTGATCAAGCGTCAACTGGCGCCCTTCGTCGAGGGCCTCCGCGTAGCGCTGTGCCCCGAGCATCTCCTCGATCCGCCCGTGGGGATCGGCCTCTCCGAGCAGCTGTCGCAGACCCAGCGGGGCCTTCACGCCGTACAGCTCGGACAGCTGCTCGCTGGCACCAAGGAGCATCGCGGCTTCGGCCGGCCGGCCGGCCAAGACCGACACCAGCCCGGCGAGCGGTAGTGCGATCGTCGTGCTCGCCACGTCGCGCAAGGCATGGGCAGCCTCCAACGCTCGGATGAACCAGCGGCTCGCACCTGACAGGTCGCCGTTCATGTACAGCACCCACGCGACGCTCATGGCCGCCTGGCTGAGGTACCACGGGTCGCTGAGGCGCTCGAAACGGTCGACCAATGACAGAAGTGCCGAAAGGCCATCGGAGTTCGGGCTATTCCCTGAGCCAACGGTCAGCTCCGTCCATTCCACTCGGGCGGCGCTCAGCTCGTCGCCGACCTCCTCGAATAGCCGGTGGGCGGTGCTGAGGTTCTCCCTCGCACTGACGAGATCGCCGGCGATGAAATGCTCGAACGAAAGGTTCCATGTCGCGTCGGCCTCGGCGTGGACGTCACCCAGGTGGCGGGCGATCGCCAGTTCCTCCTTGTAGTGCTCGACCGCCACGGCAGGCCTCCCGTGCCAGTAGGCGATACCGCCTGCGGCCGTCACGGCCGCCAGTCGAGCCCGCGTCGGGGCGTCTGAGCCCGGCATGGCGAGCGCGCTTTCGGCGAATTCGGTCGCCTCGGACAGCCGTCCGTCCAGTTGCCAGAACCGCCACATCGCCGCGACGAAGCGAAGCGCCAGCTCGACCTCGCCGGAGTCGATCGTCCACTGGATAGCGGTGCGCAGATTGGCGTAGTCGATCGTCAGGCGATCCAGCCAATGCGGCTGGTCCGGCCCTGGCATGTTCGGGGCCGCGGTCTCAGCCAGGGCAAGGAATGCGATCGCATGTCGCTTGCGTGCCTGACCTTCGCGATCGGCGCTGCGAAGACGCTCCATCGCGAACGCGCGGATGGTCTCGAGCATGTCGAAGCGGATGCCGGTCCCGCTCACATCGCGCTTGATCAGGCTCTGATCGGCGAGCGTCACCAGGTGATCGAGCACGTCGCCGTCGTCGTCTGGCATCTCGACGAGTTGGGTGGCCTGATCGACATCGAAGCCGCCGTCGAACACCGCGAGATCGTGCAGTATGCGCTGCAGCTCCGGCGCCAGGAGGTCATGGCTCCAGGCGATGGCGCTCGCCAAGGTCCGCTGCCGATCCGGCGCATTTCGCGGACCCGAGCCGGGTAGCGGTAGATGCGCGCGCAGGCGGTCGCGGATCGCCGTGAGCGGCAGGTGCGCCACGCGCGCCGCCGCAAGCTCCACCCCCAACGGGAGCCGATCGAGGAGGGCACAGACCTCGTCGACGACGACGCCGTCCGCACCTGCGTCCCAGCCCGGCCTGATGGACCGGGCTCGTTCCGCGAAGAGCGTCGGGCAATCCTCACCCAGGCTCTGCACCGGGTACTCCTGCTCTCCCGCGATCCGGAGGGGTGCGCGGCTGGTCACGAGGATCCGCGACGCGGGCGACGCTTCGAGGAGGTCGGCCACGTCGGCCGAGGCGTCGAGCAGGCGCTCGAAGTTGTCGAGGACCAGCAGGACCGACCGTTCTGCCAGGTACGGCCCAAGGCCCTCGGCAGCAGGACGGCCCGGTCCGTCGAACAGCCCGATGGTTCGCGCTATCACCGAGCGGACGGCCGCTGGATCCTCGACCTCGGCCAACGGCACGAACCACGCTCCATCGTCGAAGCGGTCCGCCACGCGGCGAGCCGTCTCGACCGCGAGGCTGGTCTTGCCGATGCCGCCGGGGCCGGTGAGGGTCACGAGCCGGCGTTCGGCGAGGAGGTCCGAGAGCTCGGAGAGCTCTGCGTCGCGCCCGATGAAGCTCGTAAGCCGCGAGGGCAGCTCGCCGAGCGCAGCGGTCGCCGTGCGCAGGGGAGGGAACTCGGATCGCAGCCCAGCGACATCGAGCTGGAACAGCTGCTCCGGGCGAGGCACGTCACGGAGGGCATGCCGGCCAAGGTCACGGATCCCGACCCCGTCCTGGAGCGCATCGGCGATGAGGGCCCGGGTCGGATCGGATAGGAGGATCTGGCCGCCATGACCCGCCGCCGCGATGCGGGCGGCGCGATTGACCTCGAACCCGCCGTAGTCGTCGCCAGAGAGATAAGCCTCACCGGAGTGCAGCCCCATCCGGACCAGCAACGGGGCACCGTCGGGCCAGTCGTGGGCTGCCAGCGCCCGCTGGGCGGCGATGGCCGCCGAAACCGCCTTGCGTGCCTCCGGGAAGACCGCGAACACGGCGTCGCCCTCGGTGCGCACGCAGATCCCGCCGTGATCGTCGACGGCGCGCCGGATGAGCCCCATGTGCGTGGCGCTGACGCCGTCCCAAGCCGCCCCGAGCTCACGCACCAACCGCATCGACCCCTCGATATCGGTGCGCAGGAAGGTGACCGTGCCGGTCGGAAGCGACCGGGCCGCGTGCGCGGTGACTCCGTCGGTCACTGGCGGCTGATCCGCTCGGCGAGTGTGGCGAGCATCGCCATCGCGGCCTCGGGCCGCTCGTGCAGGATTGCCATCAGGCCGTCGCCGTCGATGACGAGTGTGCGAACGTCGTTGTCGGCGATGACCGAGGCGACCCGCGGCCGTTCCAGGAGGACCGCCAATTCTCCGAAATGGTCACCCGCGTCGTAGAACCTGAGATGCCGCACCGACCCGTCGGTCTCCGCCTTCTCGACGCGGACCCGGCCCTCGAGGATGACGTAGAGCTCACTGCCCGCCTCGCCCTCGCGGACGATCGGCGTGCCGGCTGCGAACGGCCGCTCGTCGGCCACCGCAGCGACCCGCTGGAGGTCTTCCGGCTCGAGGCGCTCGAACAGCGGGACGCGACGGAGCTCGAGCATCCGTTCGATCTCGCCGAGGCTCGTCTCCGCGTCGGCCATCGTCCCTCCGCTCTTCGTACTCAGCACCGCCAGGATCCGGATCCACGGATCGTCATCATGCCGCAGGGTGGCGAGGACGTCGTCGCCGGGTCGCGCGATCGTCTGGCTCGGATCGAGGTCGACGAGTCGGGCGATGGAGCCGCCGAGGTGGCGATCGCCGACCGAGTCGAGGGTCTCGATCGCCTGCGCCCGGACGTCGGCGTCGTTCGAGCGGAGGCAGCGGCGGATGACCCCGCGGGCCTCGGGGACGTCGAGCACTGCCAACGCTTCGAGCGCGAGGTCCTGATGGCGGAGCCGACGCTGATCGAGGACGTCGGCTAGGAACTCCGCCGCGGCGCCGTCGGTCTGCGTCGCCGCTAGCTGTGATCTGCTCGCGGCCAGGTCCATCGCCCGGACGACTTGTCCGTCCGCCCAGTCGACGAGCGCCTCGCGGATCTCGGATCCATGGCCCGTCATCGCGCGAACGGCGGCCGCCTGGACGCCGGGGTCGGGCGAGTCGAGTCGATCGACGACGCCCGGCGGGACCGACGGCGCGGTGGCCAGGCGGTCGGCGGCCGAATGGCGGACGAGATAGGTCGGATCGTCGAGGGCGGTGAGCAGGCGGTCGAGGTCGGTGCCATCGATACCGAGCGTGTCGAGAACCGCGGCCCGCACGGCCGCATCGCTGTCGCGTAGCAGGCCGTCGATGATCTCGTCGGCCGGCTGCCGGCCGAGATGTCGGTACGCCCGCAGTGCGGCGGTCCGCTCACGCCGGCCATCGGCGAGGAGCTGCTGCAGCTCGGTCTCCGCGCGCTCGACGTGTCCGGGATGGACGGCATCCTGTGCGATCAACGCCGCTGCGGACGAGGCCCGCACGCTCGGTTCCGGGTCATCGAGCGCCGCGAGGAGCGCATCCAGCGTGTCCTCGCCGGGGGCGTCGGCGAGCATCCGTGCTGCCATCTCGCGCACCCTGGGCTCCGGGTCGGCGAGCGCCGTCATGAGGACCGCCCGCACGTCCGGTGCCGTGACGAGGCTGGTCAGGCCGGGGCCACCCTCGAGGACCTGTTCCCCGACCCCACGCCGGAGCGTGGCAAGGAGGCTCGTCGCATACCGCTGCCGGATCAGCGCCACGACGCCGATCGTGATGGCCGCAACGAGCGCGCCCAGCCAGAAGACCTGGACCGGGGTCAGCACCCGGGCGGCGGTGAGCAGCAGCACGCCGGAGAGGATCGTCCCGAGCTGGACCGGGACACCGTCCTGGAATGCCATGACCTGGGCGCGACGGTGCGCCGGCACCGTGTTGTAGAACGCGCTCCAAGCGGCGTTCGATAGCCCGCGCTGGGTGACTTGCACCGTCGCCAGGACGGAAGCCGCGGTGACGAACGTGAATGACACGATCCATACGCCGAAGCCAGCGAGGTAGACGATCGGCAGCAACAGCGCCGCCATCGCGACGCCGAACCGAGCGTAGAAGCGGCCGGCCACGGCGAGCGACACGACGAACGACGCGGCCGTGACCACGGCCGCGAGCGTGCCGATGGCCGCCGCCAGCTGTACCTCGTCCACGAATGCCGCCTCGGCGGCCTCCAGGAACGGGAAGGTGACGAAGAACAGGAGGACGGCGAGCAGCACGTACGCCACGGCGATCAGGCCGAGCAGCGGTGAGCGGCGGACCTCATCGAAGCCGGTCCGCAGATCGGCCACGACCGATCGGCGGACGGCAGGCGGCGGCCCCCAGGCAGGCGTCGGCTCACGGGAGGCCACTCGCCCGATGACCAGCGCCCCGGCGCCGAACAGCGCGGCTTCGGCGACGACGAGCGACTCCGTACCGACGAGTCCGGCCACCGGTCCGGCGGCCAGCGCGCCCACGAAGTTGCCGGCGATCGCCGCCGCCGTGCAGAGCGGGAAGAGGCGCTTCGCCTGGCG
This sequence comes from uncultured Chloroflexia bacterium, assembly GCA_963812745.1. Lineage (GTDB taxonomy): Bacteria > Chloroflexota > Limnocylindria > Limnocylindrales > CSP1-4 > SPCO01. Next base: position 100,259 of record CAWEWE010000008.1, read on the forward strand.
GGCGTCGAATGTGGACGTGGCGACCGTCCAGGCGATCGTCACGGCGACATAGCCGGCCGCCACGACGGTCAAGTAGGTCAACGGGATCGCGACGTCGGGCGCGGCCGCGATCAATGCCCGTTCCACGACAAGCAAGGCGGCTACGCCGACGAGGATGGCCACGAACAGGCGACCCCGTCGCGTCCGGCTGAGCGCGGCTCCGTACGCCAGCGCCGCGATCAGCGAGACGAAGCCCAGGGCGATGAATAGGTACGGAAGCGCCTCGGCGCCGAGCCGCCCCACGACGAGCGTGTACGCGCCGACCTCGCCGATGCCGCGACCTGCCTCGAGTGTCGCGAACGCCCCCGCGACGAGCAGGCTGATGGGCCGTTCTGCCGGGCGGATACCGGCGGCGGACGTGATGCGCGCGAGCGTCGCCGTGCCCTCCTATGTCCAGTCCGGACGAAACGGCCCCGAACGTGACGCGATGATGCCGCCGGCGGCTTGGTCGGTCCAGTCGGGGATCCGGCAGCGGTCCGATCGGCGCCCGACTCGCCGGGAGCGGCCGGATGGGCGACACTAGGGCGCGTCGCGAGACGACGACCCGCGAAGGAGCAGCGAACGTGGCGAAGGTGACGATGCCCCAGCTCGGCGAGAGCGTCGCCGAGGGGACGATCGGCAAGTGGCTCAAGCAGCCCGGCGACCATGTCGACAAGTACGAGCCGCTGCTCGAGGTCATCACCGACAAGGTCAACGCGGAAGTGCCGTCCCCGTACGAGGGCGTCCTCAAGGAGATCCTGGCGGAGGAGGGCGCGACCGTCCCCAACAACGCCGAGATCGCGGTCATCGAGACCGCCGACGAGGGCGCTTCCACCAATGGGGCCGGGCCGGCCGCAGAGGCTCCGAAGACGGAGGCAGCGAAGGCGGAGGCACCGAAAGCGGAGGCACCGGAGGCCGAGGCTGCAGCGAAGGCCGACGCCCCTGCCGAGCCAGCCGCGGCGAGCACCCCTGATGCCAAGGCGCCGACGGCGTCGAGCGCCCCGGCCGCCGCAGCCGCGCCACCCGCCGCAACCGCGCCACCTGCTGCGCACGGCGATGCGGACGCCCGCATGACGCCGGCCGTCCGCCGGCTGCTCCGCGAGCACGCACTCAGTCCTGAGCAGATCGTCGGGACCGGCGGTGGTGGCCGGATCACGCGCGACGACGTCCTGGCGGTCGTCGAGGCGATCCGCACCGGAGGCGCGCCACCCGTTCCCGTCATGGGGAAGGGTGCGCCCGCGACCGCCCCGGCGACGCCCGCCGACCAGCCTGCGACTCCCGCGACCTCGACCGCGGCTCCGCGCGCCGGCCTACCCACCGCGGCATCTATCGAGTTCCCGGAGGGCGCCGACGAAGTCCTCGTGCCGATGACCCAGATGCGCAAGGGCATCGCGGCGCAGATGACCCGCGCGCTGCAGGCGCCGCATGCGTACGTCCAGATGGAGATCGACGCGACCCGTCTGGTCGCCGTCCGAGAACGTGCCAAGAAGGCGTACCAGGCCAAGGAGGGCATCTCGCTCAGCTACGTGCCCTTCGTCGTCAAGGCGTCGGCCGAGGCGCTCAAGCGCAACCCCACGTTCAACGCGACGTGGACCGAGCAAGGCCTGCTCGCGAAGCGGCATATCAACATCGGTGTCGCCGTCGCGGTCGATGACGGCCTGATCGTCCCGGTCATCCGCGATGCGGACACGCTGTCCATCCACGGTCTCAACGTCGCCATCACCGACGTCGCGAACCGGGCACGCGCCAACAAGCTGAGAGTCGACGATTTCGGCGGAGGCACCTTCACGGTCGACAACACCGGCTACCTCGGCACCAACCTCGTGATGCCGATCCTCAACGTCCCGGAGGTCGGGATCGTCACGATGGAGGCGATCACCAAGCGCCCGGTCGTCCAGTCGACCCCGGACGGCGACGTCATCGCGATCCGTCCGATCATGAACATGGTCCTCGGCGTCGATCACCGGGCCAACGACGGCGCCGGCGGCGCCGCGCTCCTGCGCGACATCAAGGCCTGGCTGGAGGGCGTCGGGCCGGAAACCCCGATCTACTGACCACGGCGGGCCGGCCTGCCCGGCCACGTGGCCAGACCTGATGCGCGTCTTCATCACGGGCGGCGCCGGGTTCATCGGGCTCGCGGTGGCGCGCCGGCTCGTGGGCCGCGGTGACCGGGTGACCGCCGTCGTCCGCGACCCGTCACGGGCTGAAGGACTGGCCGCGCTCGGGGTCGACATCCGCCAGGGCGACCTGTCGCGGACGGTCGCCATCGTCGACGCCATGCGCGGTACCGACGCCGCCGTCCACCTCGCCGGCATGTACCGCGTCGGCATCCCGGCAAGCGCGCGACCGGCCATGCACGACGCGAACGTCGGCACGACCCATCGCGTCCTCGACGCGTTCGCCACGGCCGGTCTCGACCGGATGGTCGCGATCTCGACGATCAACGTGGCCGGCAATACCCATGGCCGCATCGTCGACGAGCGCTATCGGCGCGACCTGGGCGACGGCTTCCTGAGCTACTACGACGAGACCAAGTACCTGGCCCACCGCGCCGTCCAGGAACGGATCGGGTCGGGTGCGCGGATCGTCATCGGGATGCCCGGCACGACGTACGGCCCGAATGACCACTCGCAGATCGGCCAGCAGCTGCGGGGCGCCTACGAGGGCAGCCTGCGCTACCTCGCATTGGCCGATCTGGGCATCTCGCCGGTCTATGTCGATGACGTGGCGGCCGGCATCGTGACCGCACTTGATCGCGGCCGGATCGGGGAGTCGTATTTCCTGGGCGGTCAGAACATGCGCCTGCGCGACGCGATGGCGATGGCCGCGCGACTCGGGGGTCGGATGCTGCCCCGCCTCGAGATCCCCACGTTCTTCGTGCGACTCGGCTCGCGGGCGCCTGCGCCGCTAGCTCGCGCGGCGGGCTTCCCCGACGATCTCAGCGAGGTCCTGCGGTCGGCGCTGGGCGTGACCTTCTGGGGCTCGTCGGCCAAGGCCGCCACGGAGCTCGGGTACGCGCCACGCGACCTCGCCAGCGGCCTGCGCGCCACGTTCGACGCGGGCTGACCTACACTCCGGCCATGGTCCGCGAGTTACAGATGTTCGAGCCTGCCGGTGGCCATCACCCGATGCCCGCGCCACAGACCATCGCGATGGGTGGCTTGGCCACGCCGCTCGCCCGGCACCCCGATTGGATCCGTGCCCGGATGCCGTCGGGCGACAACTACCACGACCTCAAACGACTGCTCCGCGGGCTCGACCTCAACACGGTCTGCGAGGAGGCCCACTGCCCGAACATCGGGGAGTGCTGGGACCAGCGCACGGCCACGATCATGATCCTGGGCGACACCTGCACACGGGCCTGCGGGTTCTGCGCCGTGAAGACCGGTCGCCCGACCTGGTTCGACGATGACGAGCCGCGGCGCGTGGCCGAGGCGGTTGCGGCCATGCAGCTCGAGCACGTGGTCGTCACCAGCGTCGCCCGCGACGATCTGCCCGATGGCGGCGCGCGGATCTTCGCCGAGACCATCACAAGCATGCGCGAGACCAGCCCCGGAATGGGCATCGAGGTCCTCATCCCGGACTTCGACGGCTCCGACGATCGACTGCGGACCGTCATGGACGCCCGACCCGACATCCTCAACCACAACCTCGAGACCGTCCGCCGCCTTCAGAAGCCGGTCCGCAAGCGCGCGCGATGGGATCGGTCGCTGTACGTCCTCAGGCGCGCGAAGGAGATGGCGCAGGAGATCGGCTACGCAGTCCACACCAAGTCGAGCTTGATGGTCGGCCTCGGCGAGACCCGCGAGGAGCTCCAGGAGGCGTTCGAGGCGCTGCGCGAGAACGACGTCGACATCATGACGATCGGCCAGTACCTGCGGCCGTCGCTGCAGCACCTGCCGCTCGAGCGCTACTACCACCCCGATGAGTTCGTCGAGATGAAGACCGCGGCGCTGGCGCTCGGGTTCAAGCATGTTGAGTCGGCGCCGCTCGTCCGGTCCAGCTATCACGCTCGTGATCAGGTCCCCGATGCCGAGCTCCGGAACCGTCGCCGGCAGGCCACGATCGATGCGGAGGGCCGGATCGTCCCGCTCGCCGGCTGAGGCGTTCCGGGCCGCGGCGCCCATCGCGCGGCACCATCGCGGCGCCGCCATCGCCGCCGCGCCGATCTTGGCGAAAGTTGCACCCGGAGACCGTTATGGCCGGAAAACCCGCCGGATGCGGCAGAAGTTGCACCCAGTGACGAGTTACGGGCTTTTTGGGACCCGAATCGGGCGTCGAGCTGCCATAACGGTCTCCCCATGAAACTTCGGCCATCCACGCACCGAAACCGGCCCGGATGGACGCTGGAACCGAAGGATCGTCGCCGACGTCCGGGCGCCATGCCGCGAGCCGTCGCCGTTGTCCTGGTCGCCGTCGCATTGCTCGCCGTCGGGTGTGCCGCATCCGGGCCATCCTCGTCGGTGACAGTCGCGCCGTCCGCGTCGGCCGAGCCGCCCGCCGAGTCGGCCGCGCCCTCCGGCATCGACTTGTCGAGCATCCCGACCGCCTGTTTCGGGCTCGGCGCCGACGACTGCCGGCGGGTCGTGGCCCAGCTCTCGACGATCGTCCCGACCGGCTCGGCCGTCACCTACATCCAGGTCGGCCCGTTCGGATGCGCCGCCGGTCAGGGCTGCGCCCCGTCGCTCGTCGAGCGGCCACAGGGCGACGTCACGCTGGAAGCCGGGGCCGGCGCGCTGTCCTACCACGTCACGGTCACCGCCGACGGCGCGGAGATCAGCATCGAGCGTCAGGATGCGTTCGGCGTCCTGCTCGGCCCGACCTCGCAGCCGCCCGTCACCGCGGGCGCGCGCCCGTTCAGCCTCGGATCACTGCGGCCTGTGGAGCGGCATCGATGCCGGCGGCAGCTGGTGGGACCCCGTCGGCCCGGTCGATGGCGACCACCCGGATGCCATCAACGCCGCCGACGGCACGCTCACCGTGCTCGACCCCGACCATGCCACCTTCACGTCACGCGGCGGACTCACCGTCCAGTTGCAGCGCCACGAGGGCGCCAAGTACCTGCCGCTCTGCCAGTAGGTCGGCCGGTCAACGCGCGGACGCGCTCGGACGGTATCCTGCAGGCGTGACCCGGCAGCTCTCCCGCAAGATCCCCCTCGCGGAGCTGCACTGTCACCTCGGCGGCGCCGTCACCCCGGCCATCATGTGGGGCATCGCCCACGCGCAGGGCATCAAGCTGCCGACCAAGGATTACTGGGAATTCCGGGACATGATCACGGTCTCGAAGCGTTCCCAGAGCTTCGACGGTTACCTCCAGCTGTTCCACTGGACCGAGTTGATCCAGAGCTCGCCGATCGCCGTGGAACGCGCCGTCTACGAGGTCGTCGGTGGCGCCTACCGCAAGAACAACATCACGACGATGGAGCTGCGCTTCAACCCGATGAAGCGCAACCGCGGCGGCGAGCAGGATCTCGACCACATCATCGCGGCCGCCCTGCGCGGCATGGACAAGGCGACGCTCGAATATCCGGTCAAGCCCGGACTGATCTTCTGTCTCGACCGCGCGTTCCCGTACGAGCTCAACGAGATCATCGCGGAGAAGGCGATCGGCTGGCGTGACCGAGGCGTGATCGGCGTCGATATCGCCGGCCCTGAATCATCGACCTTCCGCGTCGCCGACTACCGCCGGATCTTCCGCCGCGTACGCCAGTTCGGTCTCGGGATCACGGTCCACACCGGCGAGGCCGGCCCGGTCGACGAGATCGCCCGCGTCGTCGAGCTGCTCGAGCCCGATCGGATCGGGCACGGCGTCAAGGCCGCCTACGACCCGCGGGCGATGGAGATGATCCGCGAGCGCGGGATCGTGCTCGAGCTCTGCCCGACGTCCAACCTGAACACCCGGGTCGTGTCCGGCTGGGACGAGTTCCGCTGGATCTTCGATACGTTCCGCCGCAATGGCATCCGGTTCACGATCAACACCGACGGCCCGGAGATGCTCAAGACCTACATCCGTGACGAGATGGCGACCCTCGGGCGGCTGGGCATACTGTCGGTCGAGGACCAGGAGCAGGCCGCCGCGACGTCGCTTGCCGCCTCCTTCGTGCCAAATGTGTCGGACGTCCCGGCGCCCCGACTCGAGCCCGCATCCCGGGGAGTGGTCGAGCGCGAAGAGGCCTGATCGGCGCCTCGAACTACTCGCTGATCACGTAGGTGCAGCAGCGATCGCCCGCGGCGATGTGGGACTCGCGCTCGACGTCCGCGCCGAGGACCTCGCGGAACAGGTCGAGCTCCGCCTGGCAGGCGGCCGCATTGCCGGCCGCCACGTGGTGGATCGCACAGTTGCGCTCGACGAGGCGGATCACGCCGTCGGCGCCGATCACGGCCTCGGCCAGGTAGCCCTGCTCGTCCTGGATCACCGCCAGCTCGCGAGCTCGGTCGACCAGGGGCGCGTCGGCCGGCAGACGGTCAGCCAGGCGCTGGCGGACGCGGTCGCTAGCCCGCCGCCGGCGCTCCTCGAAGACATCGTCGACCAGTCCCTCGCCGCCGATCGCGCGGATCGCGGCCAGCAACCCGTTGGCCAGGCCGTCGTAGTTGGTGGGGAACAGGTCCTGCGCCGCATCCGTGACGTCGTAGACGTGGCGCGGTCGGCCCACGCCGTGGCGGATCGCCCGTCGGCTCACCAAGCCGGCCGCCTCGAGCGCGTGGAGCTGCTGGAGCACGCCCGTCCGGCTGGCGCCGAGACCCGCGGCGAGATCCTCGGGTGCCGAGGGGCCGTCGTGGCGCAGACGGAGCAGCAGATTGCGCCGGAGGACCGACGATCCACCCAGCCCATCGACCGGGGCGATCGGGCCACGCTCGCCCGTCAGACTCGGTGACGGCGGGGCGTCGGGCGCCCCCGAAACGCTGCGCGGCTCGGGCATCGTCCGGGAAGGCTAGCACCGGGACCGTGGTCATGCTGCGGTGATAGGCTCGGGCCGATGGACCTCGACCTCTCCCCGGAGCACGTGCTGCTGCGCGACACGATCCGGGAGTTCATGGAGACCGAGGTCGCGCCGATCGTCGAGGAGCATGAGCGCGAGCGCCGCTTCCCGACGGACATCGTCCGACGGATCGGGGAGCTCGGCTGGCTCGGGATCCCGATCCCCGAGGACGAAGGTGGGGCAGGGCTCGACACCCTCGCCTACGCGATCGCGATCGAGGAGATCGGCCGGGTCTGGGGCTCGCTCGGCCTGATCGTGGCGGCCCACACGAGCCTCGGCTGCGGACCCATCCACCTGGTCGGGACCGACCACCAGAAGCAGCGCTACCTCGTGCCGATGGCCAGCGGCCGCGTCCTCGGGGCGTATGGCCTCACCGAGCCTGGCGCAGGCTCCGACGCGGGCGGCACGCGCACCACCGCTCGCCTCGATGGCGATTCCTGGGTGCTCGACGGCGCGAAGCGGTTCATCACCAACGCGGGTCACGCAGGCACCTACGTCATCACCGCCAAGACCGGCACGACCGACAAGGGCGAGGCCGAGATCAGCGCGTTCATCGTCCCGGCCGATACACCCGGCTTCAGCGTCGGGCGGCTCGAGGACAAGCTCGGGCTCCACGCCTCGGCCACCGGGGAGCTGCTGTTCGAAGGAGCGCGCATCCCGGCCGACAACCTGCTGGGCACGCAAGGCGAGGGCTTCCGGACCTTCCTCAAGATCCTCGATGGCGGTCGCATCTCGATCGGGGCGCTGGCGGTGGGTCTGGCGCAGGCCGCGCTCGATGCAACGGTGCCGTATGCGCAGACCCGCGAGCAGTTCGGGCGGCCGATCGGCTCGTTCCAGGGCGTGGCCTTCATGGTGGCGGACATGGCGACCGAGATCGAGGCCGCGCGCTCGCTCGTCTGGAAAGCGGCCTGGCTCAAGGACCAGGGCCGCGACTACGGCCTTGTCGCCGCGGAGGGCAAGCTCTTCGCGTCGGAGGTGAGTTCCCGCGCCACCAACGCCGCGATCCAGGTCCACGGCGGCTACGGCTACACGACCGACTATCCGGTCGAGCGGTTCATGCGCGACGCGAAGCTCACCGAGATCGGCGAGGGGACGAGCCAGGTCCAGCGCCTGGTGATCGCCCGGAAGATCCTCGGCCTCCGGGTGGTGTAGGCGTCTAGCTGACCTGCCTGAACCGGACGATCAGGCGGTACTGGCTCTTCGCCCCGACGCAGGTCTGGAGGGTGAGGCTCGGGCTGCTCTGACCGGCGTACGCCCAGGCGCCCTTCTCGGGCGTGGTCACCTTCCACCACGAGACCGCATAGGTGCGGACCTTGCCGTCCGCCCCGGCGTAGTAGGCCTTCATGCCCTTCTTCAGCCGGCCGCGCACGTATGCGTCGTGGAGCGGCTTGAAGACGCTGTGCGCATGACCGAACAGGTAGACGTTGTTGCTCCCGGCGCAGCCCCAGCGGTACACGCGGTTGCCCGGGTATGACGAGGCCGAGCACGAATAGAACGTGACGGACCTGTTGATACCGAGCGCCGGGATCCACAGATGGTTGCGACCCTTGAACGACGTGGCCTTGCCGGAACCCGGACGCGGGCTTGACCTTGGAGACTGCGGTCGGGCGCGGGTCCGGCGTGTTCGTCGTCGGCCGGCTGATCCAACCTGGCAGCGACGAGAACGTTCGGACGCTGATCGGTCGGATGGATGCCGCGCTCGTGGTCGGCACCCACTCCAGGCGGTCGGCCGGCACCGGCGTCGTGGCCGCGCGGTGCGGGGCGAGTGGCACGATCGCCTGGCGTTGCGTGCCGAGGGCCGTCGCCGGCGCACTGGCCGCGAGGAGGTTGACGACCAGTGCGAGGGCGAGCAGCGACCGCGCTGATCGGCGAGCGGTGGGCATGACCCGAGCATCCCGCCGCAAACCCCACCGGACCGTGGCTCGGACGTCCCATCAGCGATGGGAAGGAGGAGCCCCTGACCTTAGTCCCCGGTCCCGGCCGCGACCTCCAATGCCTCGCGGATCGCCGCCTCGAAGCGGGGTGACCAGGGACCCTGCCCGGCGAGCACGTACGGCGACTGCTCGACCGTCTCGTATGTCTGCGCGTCGGTCACGAACGAGCGTGCGCAGGCGTCGATGCTGGCGCGCAGCTTCTCGAACGAGGCCCGGTTCCTAAAGATGTAGAGGTGGATGCGCACCGGCTGCGGCTGGTCCAGCCCTCCCGCGTCGATGGCGATCGCGGTCGGGATGAGAACTCGGTCGTCGCAGCCCGCCTCGCCTGAGACGATGTCGTCGATCGTGACGGATCGCTTCACGAGCTCGGCGGCGATGCCCTGGAAGTCGGCCGGGGTAGGTGCGGGGGGCGACGTCGAGATCGCGCCGCAGCCCCCGACCGCCGCGGCGACGAGTGCGGCCGCGGCGATCGTCCTGAGGGATGGCACGCGCCGCAGGCTAGCATCCGGCCGGCGAGCGCGTCCTTTGGGGGTACGATGGCCGTCCGAGTGAGGCCGCGAGTGACCGCTGCGAACCGAGCACGACGACCCCGCCGGTGGGGTGCCATCCTCGGCCTGACCGTGCTGGCCGTGGGCTTGCCGGCCGTCGTCCCCGCCACCGGGGCCGCGGAGATGGCGCCGCCCGCGAACCGCCTCGAGACGCCGATGGCCGACCTCGCGATCCTCGAGGCTCCAGACGTCGTCGGCGGCGAGCCGGTCACGCCGATGCTCCTCATCCTGGATGCAGCCGAGCCGTCACCGGGGCACGCGCGGTTGACCGTCCTCCTGCGGCGGCAGGCATGGGACCCGATCGCCACGCTGGACGTCGACCTGGAGCGCGACGACGTCACTACCCGCTGGCTCATCGCCCTTGGTGCCCGCACGTTCGCGCTGATCGCGACGGCACCGACGACGGCGACCGGGACGGGCCACGCCACGGTCGTCGCCATCGACGTCCGGGATGAGTCCGGGTCGACGGCCATCGTCGAGACAGCCCGGACGCGGCTCGATCGGGCCATCGAGTACGCCGGCGCGGCCGACGTCGACGGGTTCGGCCAGGCCGAGCTCGTCGCCGGACTGCGACCAGCGTTCGACAGCAGTGGCTCGTGCGGGACGACCTCGCTCCAGGTGATGGACAGCGCCACGCTCGTAACGGGCCGTTCGATCGGGATGCCGGGTCCGCTCGGTCGCGGCGTCCTCGGACGCTGGGACGACATGCCCGGGGATGACCTGCTGGTGTATGCGACACCCGACTGCCCGCCGGGCGGATCCGGCGACACCCGGCTGGTGGCAGTCCGGCTCCGGGACGGCACGCAGTCCACGCCGGCGGAACCGATCGGTGGTCCCGGCGCCGGCGTGATACCGCCGCTCCGCTTACGGCTCGACGGTGCGCCGCGTGACCAGGTCGTGATGCCCGTCGCCGACGGCATCGCGATCGTCGACCCGGGCAACGGCAAGCGGCACCTGATCTCGAACGAGCAAGGCATCCCACTCGTCGCCGGACCCGACCCGGACGCAAACGGACCAGCGACCCGTATCGCCTGGTTCGATGGCAACCTGCACGCCGAGCGCCTGCGCCTCGGTCCGGACGGCGTCATCGAGCGTTCGGCGCGGACCGACCTCGGGTTCGACGGCATCGACCGTGATCGACTGAGCCTGCTGGTTCGGGCCATCAACACCGATGTCCACTCGCGGGGCATGTCGAGTGCGTGGCTGGGCGACGTCGCCGACGACGGGTGCCCGGACCTGATCCTGCCGAGCGGCATCCTTCCGTGCGGTGCCGACGAGCTCCGCCTGGGAGCCGCCTGGCTGGCGACGCGCCCGGTGGCCGCCATGCCGATCGAGGGGCGGCGCGGTCTGCTGGTCGCCGCCGGACTCGGCTGGGATCCGGACGTGGGCCTGCCCCTGTCACCGACACCTTGGGCCGCGGGACCGGCCGGCTGGTGGCGCCCCGGCCCCTCGACGCCGTTTGCCATCTCCGAGGTCCGCGGCAGCGACGCGATCTATTTCCGGGATTTCCCGAGCCCGGCTGCCACGATCGAGAAGACCACGGCACGCGATGGGACGACGCTGCTCCCGGGCTTTACCGGGACGAGGCTGTTCGTACTCGCAACGCCGCTGGCCGACGACGCGGAGGGGCCCGACGTCGCACCCACCCGTCTCGAAGGCCTGACGACGGGCGCCCATCCGGACGCGATCGTCAGCACCGTCCGCGTCCCCGTCCCGCCCGGCAACGAGTCCGGTCGTGATGGCTCGTTCACGTCGCTGTCCCTCGACGAGGTGCGGTTCGGGGACGGACGTCCGACGAGCCGCTGGGCGGTCCAGGTCGTCCCGATCAACGACTGGGGCGAGGTCGGCTTCCCCGCGGTCCGCACGATCACTCGCGACGCGGTCGGTCCGACGCTGAACCTCCAGACTCCGTTCACGAGCCCGGTCTGGCCGTTCCTGGCGCGGCTGCCCGGGCGCGCCGAGCCCGGCTCGACCGTGAGCCTGGAGGGTACCGGTGACATCACGGTCGACGAGCGCGGTCGCTTCACGGTCGAGACGCGGCTCGCACCCTGGCCGCAGACGCTCCGGCTGACCGCCACGGACGCGACAGGCAACGCGTCGATCGCCGAGTTCTCGATCGTCGGCGGCATCGACTACCGGCAGTTCCCGTGGGCGCTCATCGCGGCGCTGTCGCTGCTCGGCGTGGTCGCGGCGCGCGGCCTTGCTTCGGCCGGTCGGACGCGCGCGGGTGGCGTCGAGGCGACGCCCTGGTCGACCGGGGCGCTCGACGACACGTCGATGCCGGAGATCGAGGAGCTGCCACCGGGCGCCGGCCTCGCCCCTCGCTGAGGGCAGTCTCGCTAGCGGTCTCGCGCGCGTCGCTTGGCGTCGCGTAGCCTCGAGATCGTGTCGGCGGCCGGCGCGGGCTCGGTGACGGTCGGTGGCGCGGCCGACTCGGTCGGCGATGCACCGGACGTCGGCGCCGGCGCCCGGGCCGCCGGGGCACTCGCGGGCGGTGCGCTCGGCGCCGTGGCGGGCGGCACGGTCGCTGCGGGCGCCACCGCCGTCGGGGTCGCAGGGACCGACTCGGGTGGCCGCAGCAGGGCGGCCCGCGTCTCCGCGGAGGTCGCCCGGGCGCGTGCCGCCAGCAGGCTCTCCCCGGCCGCGGTGCGTCCTGCGGTCACCCGTCGACGCCGCGGCAGGTCGCGCACCCACGCCCGTGCTGCCGCGAACTCGCGTCGTCCGACCGACACTCGGCGCAGTGCGATGTCGAGCGGCCAGAGCAGCAGGGCGATGACCAGGAGCAGCGGCCAGAGGTCGGTCGAGCGCGACGTCGTCTGCAGGTCGTGCAGCCAGGGCTCGAGCGCCGTCTCGATCTCACTCCCGCCGGTGGCCGTGCGCAGCGCGGACAGGAACCGCTCGTTGGGGCCGAGCAGCCGGTACTCGGCCGCGGTCGGTGCCACGAGCCCGACCGTCCGTCCGAGCGGGGTCGAGCCGGGCCTGGTCTGGGTGATCCGCAGGCCGTAGGCGCCGGAATCGATCTCGCCCAACGGGACCTCGTAGACACCGGGGGCGACCTGCACCAGCTCGACCTCGCTGGAGCTGAAGTCCGGACCCACAACCACGGCCGATGTCGAGTAGAAGTCGCGTGGCGACCCGTCTGCGTCGACGCTCTCGACGTGCAGGGTCGTCTGGCCACCGCGCTGGTCGAACGCTGCCTCGATGCCGCCGGTCTCCTCGCCCGGGAAGGTCCATGACACGAGCTGGCTGAAGAACCGCGAGAACCCTTCCCAGCCGACCCAGTCGCGCGCCCACCGCCCGGTGGAGTCGGAGGTCCAGGCGACGGACCGCCCGAGGCCGTACTGCCACTGCGCCAGGAGCGGATCGTCGCGAGCGGTGACGAGCACGGTCTGGGCCGCCGGCTTGGCGGTGGTGCCGTTGTAGCCGCGCAGACGGGGCAGGGCATCCAGACCGCGCAGGATCGGGCGACGAGGAGGTCAGGATCGGGAAGAACGGCTCCTCGATGATCTGCTGGCCCGAGACCTGCTGGGTCTCCTTGAGGAAGATGTCGGGGATGCTCGCCGGGTTGGCGGCGTCGTAGAAGCGGCCGCCACCCTGCTGGGCGAGCCCCTGGAGGAACGGGTTCGAGCCGCCGCCCGCACCGACCGTCGAGAGGGTGATCCCGGCGGCCTTCATGCGCTCGATGATCGCGTCGTACTGGCCGCTGCTCGACCAGCCGTCGGTCAGCAGGATGATGTGGCGCCGGGTCGCGGTCGCGTCCTCGAGTGACTCCACGGCCTGCTCGAGGCCCGCGAAGATGTTCGTCTGGCCGAGCGGCTGGATGCCCGCGATCTGGCCCTGCAGGTCGTCGACGCCGCCCAGGGGCTGGGTCCGGACGACCCAGTGCGCCTGCTCGTTGAAGGCCACGACGCCGAGCTCGTCCCGCTCGGTCAGTGCTGCCGCGGCGCGGAGGATCGCCTCCTTGCCGATGTCGACCTTGCGCACGCCGCCGATGCCGGTGCCGCCGCCCTGGCCGCCGTTGAACGTGTTGCAGTGGCAGGCGTCCATGGAACCCGACTGGTCGATGACGACGACGAGCGCGACGTCAGGTTGCTTCTGACGGTCGCGAACGCCCATGTCGACCGGCAGGGACTCCTCGAGCGGGGTCTTCTGATAGCCGCCAGCGCCGTACGAATCGGGGCCGCCGATCATCACCAGCCCGCGGCCGATGTCACGCACGTAGACCTGCAGCGCGGCGAGCTGGCGGTCCGACAGGCGGGTGCGCGGGACGTCGACCAGGACGACGCTGTCGTACGTGGCCAGCTCGCCAAAGTCTGTCGGGAGGGCCTCGGGGACGATCGTGTCGACCTTCTGGCGCTGCGCCGTCAGCGCATCCACCAGCTCATCGGCGACGACCTCGTCGCCGGCTAGCACGAGAGTCCGCGGCTCGCCCTTGACGATCGTGATCGAGTCGCCGCGGTCGTTCTGGCTGAACGTGTCGCGGGCCGCTTCGACCACCACGCGGAAGGTGTGCAGGCGCGCTTCGGTCGGCGTCACGTCGAACGTGACGTGGGTCAGGCCCTCGTCGAGCGTGACGCGCTCGGTCGCGACGAGCTCGCCGCTGGCGAACAGCCGCACGGTCGCCGGCTGGCGGACCGACGAGCGGATGTCGGCGCCGACCTCGATCGACTCGCCCAGGTTGGCGGTCGATGGCGTCGTGACGCGCTCGACGAAGACCTCATCGCCGCCGCCGAGCCCGATCGTCCGCGTCTCGATGACGATGTCGCGCGACGCCGCGAGTGCGGCCTCCGCCTGGCCGCCACCGGTGGTGTCGTTGCCGTCAGACAGGAGCACGACGCGTTTCTGGGTGTCATCCGGGAACAGCGCGCTCGCCAGTCGGAGCGCGGCGCCGATGTCGGTCGCGCCACGCACCGGCGTGGACGCGAGCCGGTCGATCTCCGCGAGCTCGGACGGCAGCCGCTCGACCAGCGCGTCCTTGCCGAACGCGACGATGCCGGCCACGTCGCCCTCGGGGATCTCGGCAAGCGTCTCGCGCAGGAATGCCAGCGCATCCTCCCGACCCGCGTTGCCGACCGAGTCGGACATGTCGACCACGAAGACCGTGGCGAGCCGGTCCACGGGCAATACCAGGCGGAAGCCGGCCAGCGCGAGGACGAGCGCCATCAGCAGGACCGTCCGGATCGCCAGCGCGACCCGCCGGCGCCCGATCCCGACCCGTCGCCGCGCGCTGAGATACAGCCCGATCGTGATCGCAAGGACGGGGATCAGCAGGAGCAGCGCGAGCGGCGCGTCGAAGCTGATGCCCATCAGGTCGTGGTCTCCGCGCCACGACCGAGACGACCGGCCAGCGCGCGCCGAAGCCGGACGACGCCGTCCCGGTGGTAGAGCGCCCACTCGACGCACAGCACAGCCGAGGATCAGCAGCACGATCGGGATCCACAGCTCGTCGCGGGTCGTCGGTCGCTCGGTCACCGTCCCGGGCTGGCCGCCAGTGCCGGGGGCGGGTGATGCGACCGCGGCGGCGCCGAGCGACTCGACCGTCGCCGGCGAACCGGGGGCGATGTTCGACTCATCGACGTCGAACAGGTCGACCACGAACCTGGCCGGCGCGAGCGGATCATCGACGATCGGCGCCTCGGAGGCACCGGGTGAGGCACTCGGTGCGCTCGACGGCGAGGCGGTCGGACTGGTCGATGGTGCCGCCGTCCCGCTCGGTGCGGCAGATGCGGTCGGATCGATGATCGGGGCCACCGTGTAGACGCCGGGCAGGTCGGTGTCCGCATAGGTGACCGTGATCGCCCCGGCGGCCGTGCTGCTGGGCACCAGCTCGCTCGATGTGCCATCCGGCCGGGTGACTGTGAGCCCGACCGCACCCACCGGGATCCGGAGCTCGACCGGGGCGCCGGGCTCGACCGCCTCGGTCGGCGCCGTTGACGCGCCGAGCAGCTCGCCGGTCAGGTTCGCGAGCAGGATCGGGAACGCGACCTGCAGCGGCAGATCGGAGCGGCGCGGCTCGAATGCGAGGACCGCGGCATTGATGCCATCCCGGTTGCCCGCATAGAGCAGCGGCGCGCCGCGTGGACCCGGCACGATCGTGCGCGCCCAGCTCGGCGGCGTCAGCTTGACCGCCTCGGAGATGTGGGTCGTCGAGAGGTCGACGTAGCGCAGCACCGGCTCATCCGCATCGAGCGTCCCGATACCCGGGTTCGTGAGCTTGCCGGCGACCTCGCCGAGTGGGCTGGTCCGCGGTGGCGCGATGGCCAGCACGGGCGTCCGCGGCAGCGCGGCCGGGAGGTAGTCCTCGAAGATCACGAGATCCCACGGCCGCCCGTCGCTCCGCTCCGTCCTTGGTCCGTATTCGGCGGGCGTCACCCCGAACAGCTCGACGTCCGGCAGGAACGACAACGCCGTCTCGAGATACGGGTCGCCCTGCCCGACGATCAGGATGAGTCGCGTCCGGTCGGGCGGGATGACGGCCCATGCCCGGTCGTCGACGGTGAGCTGGTCGGGGGCCGTCGTCACCGCGCTGTTGGCCCCCACCAGACGGACCTCCACGGTTCGGACATCGCGGGGCAGGTCGTCGACGATGATGTCGGCGTGGGCCTGTGCCTCGAGGCGGACGTCGCGGACCTCGATCAGCCGCTCGTCGCCCCACAGCTCGAGCCGGCGGCTGGCGACCTCGAGGTCGAGGTTGGCGATGCTGACGAATACCGAGCGCGTGACGGCTGATGGCGACGTCCGCACGGCCAGCGCCACGATCGCCTGGTTCTTTCGCTCGCGCCCGACCGGCAGCACCTTGATGCGGGCATTCACCCTGGCGGTCGGCTTGGTGGCAAGGGCCGCATCCGTGGCGACGAGGACCTGGGCATCACCGGAGCGCGCGGCCAGCTTCGATGCCAGCTCGAGCGCGTCGCCGATGTCGCCACGCGTGCGGGTCACCGGGATCGTCTCGATGGCCTGCCTGACGCGGGCGAGGTCGGTCGACTCGTTGACGACGATCCGGGCGCTCCGGTCGGCGGCGATGACGCTCACCTTGCCGCCCGTCGGCAGGTCTTTGAGGGCATCGATCGCCACCTGCTTGGCGGCGGTGAGCCGGTCCGGCACGACGTCGGTCGCGGCCATGCTGGCCGAGGTGTCCATGACCAGCACGATGTCGCGTGCCAGGCCCGCGGGTCGCTCGAGGAACGGCCGCGCCGCGAGCAGCGCCAGCGCGATCACCAGCAGGAGCTGGAGGAGCAGCAGCAGGCTGCGCCGGAGCTTCTGCCAGGGCGCGTTGGCCTCGACGTCCGCCACGAGTCGGGTCCATAACAGCGTCGATGGGACGACCGCTTCGTCACGGCGCAGCTTGAGCAGGTACATCGCGATGACCGCCGGCACGAACAGCAGACCGAGCAGCGCCAGCGGGGTGGTGAACGGCATGCGGCGGTCCTAGCCGAGGACCCGGCGGCGGCGCAGCTCGGCGAACA
Source organism: uncultured Chloroflexia bacterium (assembly GCA_963812745.1). Taxonomy (GTDB): domain Bacteria; phylum Chloroflexota; class Limnocylindria; order Limnocylindrales; family CSP1-4; genus SPCO01. The sequence continues at coordinate 117,205 of CAWEWE010000008.1, forward strand.
TCAGCTCGGCGAGGTTGACGTCCGACGCGAGATCGACGTAGCTGGCCCGCCGTCGAGCGGCCAAATCGGCGAAGCCCGCCTTCCACGACGCCAGGCGGTCCTTGTAGGCATCGATCGTGGCGAGGTCGGCCGTGATGTCGACCCGTTCATCGGTCTCGGTATCGACCAGGCGCAGGTCGCCCTCCAGCGGCGGGTCGAGCTCGTCGGGCGACAGGATGTGCAGGACGATCAGCTCGGATCCGGTCGCGGCGAGCTCGCGGATCACCCGGTCCGCGCCGGGGTCGAGCAAGTCGCTGAGCAGGACGATGACCCCCCGGCCGTGGAGCTGCGCGGCCGCGTGGCGGGCGGCCGCGACGAGGTCGGTCGTGCCGGCGGCCGGCTCGATCGCCGACAGGTCGGCCAGCAGGCGGAACACGCGGCCCGAGCCGCGCAGCGCCGCGCGACGACGGGCGACGCGACCGGTCAGCGCGCTGACCGCGATGCGATCCTCGCTGGCCAGCCCGATGTAGCCGAGGGCCGCGGCCGCGCGCTTGGCGAAGACGAGCTTCGAGGGGTGGCCGGTGGCCATCGACGCGGACGCATCGATCAACAACGTGACCGTGACGTCCTCCTCCTCGACGAACAGCTTCACGAACAACCGCTCGAGCCGGGCGTAGACGTTCCAGTCGAGCTGGCGGAGGTCGTCGCCCAGGGTGTACTCGCGGTAGTCCGCGAACTCGACCGACTGGCCGCGCTTGACGCTCCGGCGCCCGCCCTTGAGCCCGCCGCGGACCGGCGAGCGCATCAGCAGCAGGAGCCGCTCGAGCTGGCGCAGGAACGCCTCGTCGAAGACGGTCGGATCGACCTCGCTCGGCAGGAAGACCTGGCGCGTTCCCGCGACCCGTGGCGCCGCCGCGGCCGGTGGGGCGCCCACGGTCGGCGAGGCCCCGGCGTCGAGGCTCGATCGCTCGGTCATGACCGCCCCGCTATTCGACGGTCGGGACGGCGACGGCGTCGAGGACGGCGCGGATGGTCAATTCGCTGGTGATGCCCTCGGCCTCGCCCTCGAAGTTGAGGATGATGCGGTGGCGCAGCGAGGGGAGGGCGACCGCCCGGATGTCGTCCGTCGAGACGTTGAACCGGCCGTCCAGGAGCGCGTAGATCTTGCCGGCCGTCACCAGCGCTTGGGCACCGCGCGGCGAGCCGCCATAGCGGACGTAGTCGCGGACCAGTCCCGGCGCCCGTCCGTTGTCCGGGTGTGTCGCGGCGAGGAGGCTGACCGCGTAGGCCGTCACGTGCGGGGCGATGGGTACGGCTCGAGCCAGCCGCTGCATCTCGACGATCTCGGCGGCGGTGCAGACCTTGGCGGCCGATACCGTCTCGGCGCCCGTCGTGCGGTCCATGATCGATATGAGGTCCTCCTCGGACGGGAAGGGGACCATGACCTTGAACAGGAACCGGTCGAGCTGCGCCTCGGGCAGCGGATACGTTCCCTCCATCTCCAGCGGGTTCTGGGTCGCAAGGACGAAGAACGGTGGATCGAGCTTGTAGCGCTGGCGCGCCACCGTGACCTGGTGCTCCTGCATCGCCTCGAGCAGGCTCGACTGGGTCTTCGGTGTCGCCCGGTTGATCTCGTCGGCGAGCACGAGGTTCGCGAAGATCGGCCCAGCCTGGAACTTGAAGACGCGCTGCCCATCCTCCTCGACGAGGATGTTGGTGCCGGTGATATCGGCGGGCATCAGGTCGGGCGTGAACTGGATCCGATTGAACGTGCAGTCGATCACGTCGGCGATGGTCCGCACGAGCATGGTCTTGCCCAGGCCGGGCACGCCCTCGAGCAGCACGTGGCTGTTCGCCAGGAGGCCGGTCAGTGTCTGGCGGACGAGATCGCGCTGCCCGACGATGACGCGGCCCACCTCGCGTTCGATCGCGTGCGCGCGTTCGGCGAAGGCCTCGGGAGCGAGTCGCTGGTTGGGGTCGAGCGTTGTTGGCGCTTCCATGCGGCCTCCGCTGCGGCGTCGACGGGCGACGCCCTAATGGGACGGATCGAGCGAGCTGAAGTAGTCGCGCACGTAGTCCTTGACGGACAGCGGCACATAGCCGCGGTCGAGCGATGTCTGTGCGTACGTCAGGAAGTCGGAGTAGACCTGCTGGTATGGCGTCAGCGCGCCGTTATTGGTGCCGCTGCCGACCTGGTTGCCCTGCTGGGTCTGCCCGTCGCCGCCGGTGCCGGCCACGTAGGACGGATCGCCAGGCTTGCCGACGCGATCGAACGGTGCGAACACCGACGACAGGTCCTCGCCCAATTCGGCGGGTCGGTTCGGGTTGGTCGGTCCGGCCGGCAGGCCGTTGCCGCCGTTGCCCTGGCCCAGTGAGCGGGCGTTCGAGCCCCCACCACCGATCGCGCCCTGGCCTTGCCCTTGGCCCTGGCCCTGACCCTGCCCTTGGCCCTGACCCTGGCCTTGCCCTTGGCCCTGACCCTGGCCTTGACCCTTGGCCTTGACCCTGACCCTGACCCTGGCCCTGACCCTGGCCTTGACCCTGACCCTGGCCACTCGGGTTCGGGCTGCCTTGACCCTGCCCCTGACCTTGACCCTGCCCCTGCCCTTGCCCTTGGCCCTGGCCCTGACCCTGGCCTTGCGCCTGCTGTCCCTGGCCCTGGCGGCCGGCATCTGCCAGCTGACGACGCGCGTCCTGCAGCCGTGCGGCAGCCTCGGCGAGATCCCGGTTGGTGGCTATGTTGGCCTGCGCGCCCGCCAGCGACTCGCCGAGGCGATCGAGCGCGGACCGCGCCCCTTCGGCGTCGCCCTGGGCGAGGCTCTGGGCGGCATCGCGCAATGCAGTCGCGGCCGCCCCGTCCGCGCTGGACGCGGTCGACTGCATCTCGGCCAGCTGTCGAGCCAGCTCGCGACGTTCCGCGTCGGTCATCTCATCGAGCTTGTCGGCCAGCTCCTCGAGATCCTCCTTGGTCTTCTGGGGATCGCCGTCGCGGTTCGCGTCGGGGTTGCCGGTCGCCGCCCGCGACAGTGAGCGCGCGAGCGAGGTCATCGACGAGGCCCGCTGCTCCGTGGCCGGGTCGATCCGCGAGCGCACTTCGCTCTCGACCGCGCCGAGCTGGCGCAGGTTGGCGGCGAGCTCGTCGGGCTTCTCACGGAGTTGTCGAGCGAGCTCGCGGAGCTCCTCCGCCAGGCGGTTTCGTGGATCCTGTGCGTCGCGGCCCTTGCTCTCGAGGTCGCGGGCCAGGTCGTCGAGCCGATCAGCCTGCCGATCGGCCGTTTCCCGGACGGCACGTTGCTGCGCGATGACGGCGTCCTGTGGGTTCGGGAGCACCAGCACCGGGACCAACAACACCACGGCCGCGAGCGCGGCAAGCGCCGGCGTCCGCGAGAACCGCGGCGTGAACAGGGCGGGAGCAGTCCGCAGCGCCTGCAACGCGTCGCGCCGCTGTCGCCGGACGAAGCGGTCGGTCTCGGCGGCCTCGTCGACTGCCGCGATCGCGGCATCCAGGTCGAGGTCGTCGGCCGGCGGCGTCGCCGATCCCGGGAAGCCGACGGCGAGCTCCATGGCCGACGACACGCGATCGCCCAGGCCGCCCTCGACGTCCACGGCCAACGCCGCCTCGCCGAGTGACGGTCGAGCACGGATCACGAACCCGAGCAGGACAAGGAGCACCACGACCGGGATGGCCGCCGCGATCAGCGGCGCGGCCTCGATCGGGAGGAACCGGGCGACGGTCCACAGGACGGCCTCGCCGACGGCGATGGCCGCGAGCGCGAGCCACGCCCGCCGGACGATCCGGCGCAGCCACAGCCGTCGTTGATGGGGCACGAGTGTCGTGCGCAGGGCAGCCAGCGAGGGGTCGAGGGGGCCGGACAGCGCCTGGCGCGGGTCGGGCGGGATCACCGTCGCCGCGGAGTCGGGCTTGCGCCGACGGAATCTGGTGCCGAGGCGCCCGGGAAGCGAGGTCACGACGTGGCCCTGGGCGTGCGCCGCGGTCGACGCAGGTGCCAGCGACGCGTCGGCGAGACCGCCTGGACGGACAGCAGGATGAAGACCGCCGAGAGCACAAGCCATGTCGCCACGCTCTTGGTCCAGAGGGTGTCGCGTTGCGGTCCGAACGGTTGCACTGGTTCGGCGACGTCGCCCAACGCGACACGCCGCTCGACGCCCGTGTCGTCGACGACGACGAACCCCGGCTCGGCGAAGCCCTTGTCGTTGATGCCCGGCATCGGCGGGGCGGGCACCGGGATCGCGCCGCCATCCTGGATGATCACACCGTTGTCAGACGGCACGAGCCCGTTCGTGAACCCGCACCAGCCGCCACCGAACGTCGATTCGGTGCCGCACAGGACGTCCGCCTGGGCGATGAACGGGTTGACCCAGGCGAGCGGCGTCGGCGTGCGGATCCCGAGCGGGCCCGGTCGCCGGTTCCCCATCGCATCGAACGCGCCCATCGCCTGCCAGAAGACCAGCAGGAAGATCGTCCCGATGGTGATCGCGAGGACACCGAAGATGCTGATCGCGGTCGACGCGGTCGTGCGCTTGACGATGCTGGAGCACAACAGGCCGAACGAGCCCAGGCCGATGGCGGTCACGATCAGCACGATGTACCCGCGCAGCACGTCCTCGGGACCGACCCCGCCGAACACGAAGACGACGGCCATCAGCGGGATCGACGCGGCGATGAGCAGGAAGACGTAGATGAGCGCCGACAGCAGCTTGCCGATGACGATCGCCAGCGAGCTGATCGGGGTCGTCACCAGCAGCTCGAGTGTCTGCTTCTCGCGCTCCAGCGACACCGCCCCCGCCGTCGACGATGGAGCCAGGAACACGACCTGGAGCGTCATCAGCATCAGCAATGCCGCGAAGATGCCCTGGCCGATGGCCGGGCTCGCCGCGGCGTTCGTGCCACCGAACCCGGTGTTGAAGCTCGCCTCCATGATCTTCTCGACCATGAGCGCGAACCCGCCGAGGAGGGACAGGTAGATCGTCAGGATGATGAACGCGCGCCGCCCGCGCATGCGGCCGCGGAGCTCCTTGACGCCGATCGCCATCACACCGCCGATCGTCCGCGCGAAGAGCGAGAACTTGGGCATCGGTGGCTGGATCGGTGGAGCGGTCATCTCGGCCATCGTGTCCTCCTAGGCCGCGGCCACGGGCTCGCGGTCGGGCGAGGTGACCTGCAGGAACAGCTCCTCGAGGTCGCTGGCGGCTCGCGCGAAACTGACGATCGGCACGCCGGCGCTGACCGACGCGGCCAGCAACCGGGCCGACGCCTCATCGTCCCCCCGGAACCCGAGCTCGATGGTCCCGTCGTCAAGCAACACGGCCGAGGCGACGTCGGGGTCGGTCGCGAACCGGTCGCGAGCGGCTTCGAGCGCCTCGCCCTCGAGCAGCACGCGGACCCGCAGCACGGCCCCGAACCGGAGACGCTTCTCGATCTCGGCCACGCGGCCCTGGGCGAGCACCTGGCCGCGATCGACGATCGCGACGCTGGTGCACAGCTCCTCGAGCTCGGGGAGGATGTGGCTGCTGATCAGGATGGTCTTGCCCATCGACCGCAGCTCGCGGAGCAGCTCGCGCAGCTCGACGCGTGCGCGCGGATCCAGCCCCGATGCCGGCTCGTCGAGCAGGAGGACCTGCGGGTCGTGGACCAGGGCGTGCGCCAGACACAGCCGCTGCTGCATGCCACGCGACAGCGTCGCGACGTAGTCGTTGCGCTTGTTGGCGAGATCCACCAGCTCGAGCAGGTCGGTGATCACGCGGCGCCGGGCGGCGGGAGCGATGCCGTAGCAGCGGGCGAAGAAATCGAGGTACTCCCAGACCTTCATGTCGTCGTAGACGCCGAACGCGTCCGGCATGAACCCGAGGACGCGCCGCACCTGGTCGGGGTTCCGCGTCACCGACATGCCGGCGATCTCGGCGGTCCCGGCCGAGGGCTCCAGCAGCGTCGCCAGGATGCGCAACGTGGTCGTCTTGCCGGCGCCGTTCGGACCGACCAGCCCGAAGATCTCGCCCTGCTGCACGCTCAGGTCGACGCCGGCGACGGCAAGGGTGCCGTCGTAGCGCTTGACCAGGCCATCGGTGCGGACGATCTCGGTCACTTGATGTTCCCCGTGATCGACAGGTCGATCATGAAGCTGACCCCGTCGCTGTTGTCGTTGACGAAGCGTACGAGCACGGTACCCGTGGCCGGGTCGACGAAGGTGCGTGGTCCGGCGACGGCGTAGCGCGACCCACCGGCCAGATGCGGCAGCCGCCGCCAGGCGCCCGTGGTCAGGTCGTACAGCTCGACCTCCGGAAGTCCGTCGAATTGGGCCTGGACACAGCCTTCGACCGGCTCGTTGCCGCAGGCCACCGGGATGGCCGCCAGCGGTTCGATCAGCTTGGGTTCGGCGCCGGGCACCCCGAACTCCCCGAAGTTGAAGCCGATCGCCAGCTGCGTCGCATCGATAGTGCCGTCGAATGAGATCGGCCGGTAGGAGAGCTCCGCCGAGCCGCGTCCGAAGCCGATGTTGAAGGGATCCTTGTTGAAGAACGCCGCGTCGCTCGACACGACCGTGTTTCGGAGCAGGTCCTGGCGGAACGTCGTCTTGCCGCTGACCTTGATGTTGGTCGGGAGGAACCACAGGACGTTGCCGGTGCGCCGCGCCTGCTGGCCTTCGATCTCGACCGGCAGGAGCTCGCGGTCCGACCACGCCAGCACGACGGCCCCGTCGGCCGGCAGCTGGCCGGTGAAGCCCCAATTGGGGTCGAAGGTCAGCTGGTCGATGATGGTGTGGCGGGCGTACTGCCGCGCGCCGTTCTCGCCACCGTTCTGGCGTGGATCGCCGAAGAAGATCTGCCCGACGATCTTGTCGGAGAGCTGTTGCCCCATCTGGACCGCCTGCATGGCGACATCGACCGACGCGCTCTGGCCGGGCGCCAGGTCGGAGAGCTTGGCGACGGTCCCACCGAGGACCACCGCCGGCGCCTGCAGCGTCTCCTCGGAGGCGTTCGTCACCGTCCCCTGGAGACGGCCCTCGACGAGGCGGAGGTCGGCCTGGACGAGCGGCACGGTCACGGCGCGCTCCGCGCGGATCGTCCGCAGCGAGCCGAACCCGACGCCGAGGTCGCGGACGCGCGACGGGTCGCCCTGGAGCACGTCGAGGCTGGCCGTCTGACCGTTCCCCAGGAAGTCGCCGTTGACTGGGGAGGACAGCAGGGCACCACCCGGGAAACGGACCTGGTAGGAACCCCGTGTCGGCGAGAAGACCCCGAGGTAGGCCTGGGCCAGACCCTCCGTGGCGCCCGGGGCACCGCGGACGATGGCGACCTCGTTGACGATGATGTCGCTGCCGCGCAGCAGTGACCCGAAGCCGTACGCACCGATGGCAAAGGCCACGATCAGCGCAGGCATCGTGACCCACGCCCACTCGCGCTTGTCGAAGTGGCGTAGGACGAGATAGTTGATCGGGCCGATCAGCACGATGTAGCCGCCGAGGAGGGCGATGAGCCCGGTCACCGGCGGGAGCGCCAGGGTCGGCAGCTGGCTCGCGGCCTGGACGATCTGGCTGTCGTCACTCGTCATCGCGCTGCCGCCGGAGCGTGTGGGGATGAGGCGTCGCCACAGGCCCTCGGCCATGCGCGTGCCGGTGATCCAGCTTGCGGTGGGGTCGAAGCCGATGATCGAGACCGCACCGGTCCCGTAGGACAGCTCGGCCGCGACCGTCTGGCCGCCGACAGTGGCCAGCGACCGCCCGCCGGTCAGCTCGCCGGAGAGCGCCGGAAGATCCTTGGCATCCTTCGGGAGCTCGCCGAGCAGTGCCCCGAGTGCCGCCGGTGCGACGTCCGTCGTCGTCGTCGGGCGATAGGGCAGGAGATCGTCAGGGAAGGCGGACAGGCTGGCCGGCCCGGCCGTGCCGCCGACGATGACGAGCCGGCCACCGCCGGCGACCCAGCCGCGCAACGCCTTGACCTGGTCGCTATCGAGCTGGGCCGAATCCATGTCCTGCCAGATGAGCCGGTCGAGGACGCCCCACGCCTCGACCCGGTTCGGCAGGTCGGCCACATCGAGGCCGACGGTGAGGGGTTTGACGTTGTTCATGTTGGGCAGTAGGTCGAGGTCGCCGATCACGTCACCGGGTCGTTCCGCGACGATGCCGACGATCATCTGCGTCCCGTCGTGGATCGCGAACGCCGCCTTGGTCGTGGCGATCGTCGACGCGCCCGAGACCAGGCTGATCTCCAGCTCGCGACCGAAGCCCGGTGGCTGGACGTAGAGCCGGTGCGTCTTGTCGGACTGGGTGGGCGCTTCGACCAGCGTGCCGAAGCGGGTCCGCCCCTGGGTGCCGCCGGTCAGCCGGAGCTCGCCGTCGATCGGCGGCCCGTCGTTCTTGAGCCGGACATCGATCGCCATCCATGACCCGACTCGAGCGTGCCCGTCCAGGAGGACGGTCGCCTCCATGGTCAGACCGGGCGGTGGCGTGACGGCCGCGACGGCTCGGCCGCCGGCCTCGACCGGTGCGACGAGCAGCCCGGCGACCAGTGCGACCGCCGCGAGGACGCGCAGGGACCGCGTGGCCGATGAGACCGTCTTGAACCCTCGATGACGCACGCGGACTCCGAAGCTTGTGGTCAGGTGGGTGATCGCAGCATGGACGCCTGATCCCTGCCGAAAGTTGCGTCCCCTCGTGACGTGTCGGGCCGCCGACACGTCGGGTCGCGGTCCGGACGGGACCTATCGTACGATGGGCTTGTCCCACGAGCCGCAGGCCGAGTGCCGTCATCCTGAGGGATCCGTGCCCAACCTCCGACCTTTTCGCGCCCTGCGCTTCGAGCCGTCCAGCGTCGGGGACATCGCAGCCGTCGTCGCGCCGCCCTACGACGTCATCGATGCCGAGACCCGGAAACGGCTGATCGCCCGCCATCCGGCCAACGTCGTACGGCTGGACATGCCGGTCGAGGAGCTCGGCGACCAGCCCGACGACCGCTACCGGCGGGCGGCACGGACGCTCGCCACGTGGCGGTCGGACGGCACCCTGCGCAAGGATCCCCACCCATCCGTGTACGCCTACGAGCAGACCTATCACCTGCCCGACGGTGGAGCGGAGCGCACGCAGCGAGGCTTCTTCGCCCGGCTGAAGCTCGAGTCCTTCGGTCCGGACGCCGGGGTGCTGCCGCACGAGCGAACCCTCACCGCGCCGAAGGAGGACCGCTACAAGCTCCTTCGCGCGACGGGCGTCAACACCAGTGCCGTCATCGGGCTGTTCGACGACCCGAGCGGCGGGGCGAACGACCGACTTGCCGCCGTGGCCGGCGGACCACCGGACGTCGACGTGACCGACGACGACGGCGTTCGCCATCGACTGTGGGCGTTGCCGGCGTCCGGGGATGGGCCCGCCAGCATCGTGGCGGGCGACCTGCTCGCCGCCGCCGAGGCCGGCCCTATCACCATCGCCGACGGCCACCATCGCTACGAGACGGCGCTGCGCTACCGCGATGAGCGACGCATGACCCGCTCGTGCGAGGAGGATCCGCCGTTCGACTACCTGCTTGCGCTCTTGCTCGAGGCAAGCGGCCAGGACCTGACGGTGCTGCCGACCCATCGGCTCGTCCGTGGGATCCGCGAGGACGCGGGCGCTGCATTGGTCGCGCGCGCGCACGAGCTCTTCGAGGTGCAGTCGGTCGCGACCTCGGACGCGCTCGTTCGCGAGCTGCGGGCGGCGGCCGACGGGAATGTCGGCGAGCGAGGACGGTTCGGGCTGTGGACGCGGGCCGGTGGCGCGATCCTGACCGCGCGTCGCGCCGACTTCGAGGCGTATCTTCCGCCCGGTGGCGATGCCCTCCGCTCGCTCGACGTGACGCTGCTCGGCGTCGCGCTCGACCGGCTGGCCGGCCTCGATGCCGAGGCCGTCGCTGGCGGCGCTGTCGAGTACACGAAGTCGGCGACCGACGCGATCGCCGCGGTCGATGCCGACACCGGGATCGATGCGGCGGTCCTCCTCGAGCCGCCGCCCGTCGCGGCCATCGAGGCGGTCGCCCGCGAAGGCGATGTGATGCCCCAGAAATCGACCTACTTCTACCCGAAGGCCCTGACCGGCCTCGTCATCAACCCGCACGAATGGTGAGCCGTATGCCCGACCCGATCCCCGAGCCCATCCTGACCCGCGCCCAGCTGCCGACCTCGAACGGGCGGCCGGTCCGCAAGGACGAGATCGAGCTCCACGACCGTGGCATCTACATCGAGTCGTGGCTGCCCGAGCGTCGGTCACGCCGCAAGCCGCTGCTGTTCGTCCACGGCGAGCTCGCCGGCTCGTGGGTCTGGGAGCGGTTCCTCGGGTACTTCGCCGGCCGCGGCTGGGAAGGGCATGCTCTCAACCTGCGCAACCACTTCTGGTCGCAGACGGCGGATCCTGCCGGCTTGTCGTTCGACACCTACGTCGAGGACGTCGTCGCCGCGCTCGACCGGCTGGGACCGACCACTGTCGCGATCGGGCACGGCATGGGCGCGCTGCTCGCCCTCAAGGCCGCCGAGCGAGTGGCGATGTCCGGTCTGGTCCTCATCGCGCCACAGATGCCACGCGATCTGCGACCGCCCGTGCGTCCCTATGAGCTGCGCGAGGTGCCCGAGGTGTACGGGCGCAGCGTCATCGGCTGGGAGACCCTGCCGGAGAAGCTGCTTCGCGACGACCGCGACCTGACGCTGGCCGACGTGCTGCGCATCCAGCACATGCTGGGCCAGAAGCCACACGAGTCGGGCGCCGCCCGGCGACAGGTCCTGGCCGGCATCCCGGTCGACCGCCGCGTGGTCGCCGAGGTGCCCCGGCTGGTCATCGCGGGCGGCCTCGACCGCGCGACGTCCCTGGACGACGCCGAGCGACTGGCCGAGTGGCTCGACTCGGAATTCGAGCCCTTCGGAGCCCATTCGCACTTCGGGCTCATCCACGGCGAGCAGAGCTATCAACAGGTCGCGGAGTCCATCCGCAGCTTCCTGGAGCTCCACCGCCTCTAGGCGTTCGCGATGCGCTCGCGCACCACCCTGCTGCAACGTTCCTGTGATTGGGGCGGCTGCGTCCGACATGCTGTTGCCACCTCTGCCACAATGACCGCTGCAGGGAATCCCCCCGGCGACCGCTCGCCGTCCCGCTGTTACTGCTAGCGGCCGCAACCCCCACGCCCGCGCTCACTGCGGGCCCCCCAGCTCCCTGCTCAGATCCCGGGCCGTGCTTCGGCGCGCCCCCGGACAGCCTTCGTTCGCCGCCCCCAGCGGCGTCCAGGTAGAGAGGAGCATCATGACGTCGCTCTCGAGCGGCGCCCAGTGGGCGTCTCGTCGGGTCATCACAACGCTGATCGTGCACGTGCTGGCCGTCCTCCTGGCCCTCGCCACGATCCTGGTCGTCGCTCGCCTGAGTCCGATCTCGGCGGCGACCGACACCATCCTGATGTCGCGAACCGAGCTCCTCTCGCGACCCACCAGCGGCGCCGCCTGGACTGCCCTCAAGGCCCGCGCCGACTCCTCGATCGGCACGCCGGACATCTCCAACCAGGATGAGTCGGCGGACGTCACGACGCTCGCCAAGGGTCTGGTCTACGCCCGCATCGGCGGCGCCGGCTACCGCGCCGATGTCATCGCCGCCCTGAAGCGGGCGGTCGGCACGGAAGCCGGCGGTCGGACCCTCGCCCTGGGACGCAACATCGCCGGCTACGTCATCGCGGCGGACCTCGTCGATCTCGGTGCGGCCGACCCCTCGTTCGATCAGAACACCTTCCGGCCCTGGCTGCGCTCGCTGCTGACCAAGACCCTCGATGGGCGGACGTTGATCAGCACCCACGAGGATCGCCCCAACAATTGGGGTACGCATGCTGGCGCGGCCCGTGCCGCGATCGCCGGGTACCTGGGTGACAGCGCACAGCTGGCGCGCACCGCCCAGGTCTTCCGTGGCTATCTCGGCGACCGGACGGCCTACACCGGGTTCGAGTTCGGTGAGCTGAGTTGGCAGTGCGACCCGTTACGACCGGTGGGCGTGAACCCACCGTGCTCGCGGCTCGGCATCAACCTCGACGGTGTCCTGCCCGACGACATGCGTCGTGGCGGTCCCTTGCAGTGGCCACCCGTCTCGACGGGCTATCCCTGGGAGGGGATGCAGGGCGCCGTCTTGCAGGCCGAGCTCCTGCGCGTCCAGGGCTACGACGCGTGGTCGTGGTCGAACCGTGCCTTGCTGCGGGCCACGAAGTTCCTCTACGAGCGCGCCGGATGGCCGGCCACGGGCGACGACGAATGGCAACCATGGCTCATCGACAAGCGCTACGGCACGTCCTACCGCGATGCCGCGCCCGCGCGGAGCGGCAAGAACTTCGGGTTCACGGACTGGCTGTACGGACCCGCCAGCACGACTGCCGGCAGCACCCCGGTCCCGGCTACACCGCCGCCCACCCCGGCGCCGACGCCGACGCAGACGGCGACACCGACGCCGACCGTGCGGCCGACCCAGACCCCGGGCCCGACACCGGCTCCGACCGCGCCACCGACGCCGGCCCCCACGCCGGGACAGACGCCGGCTCCGACGCCCGGTCCGGCGCCGACCGGCACAGGCGACCCGGCGCAGCCGACACCGACACCGACGGTCGCGCCGACGGCGCAACCCACCACGACGCCGGCCGGGACTCCGACCCCCGATCCGACATCGACTCCCGATCCGGCGCCGACGGCGGCACCGACGCCGGAACCAACTCCGGCGCCCACACCGGAACCGAACCGACCCCAATCCAGGGAGGGACCGAAGGTCAGCCGGCCGACCGTGAAGCTCTCCGCCAGCTCGTCCGTGCCGACCTCCGGGGTGCCCGTCGTCGTGGACTGGGCCCTGACCGATACCTCGGCCGGGTTGCAGCGCTACCAGCTCCAGGTCCGTGTCGGCGACAGGGACTGGACGATGCTCGGACTGACGTCGGCGACCTCGAGCGCATCGAGGCGTACGGTGCCGGCCGGGTCCGTCTTCAGGTTCCGCGTCCGCGCGATCGATCGGACCGGCGCCGTCGGCGACTGGGCCGCGTCGGCGACCTTCCGCGCGACGGCGCTGTCGGACTCGTCCGGCGCGATCCGCTGGTCCGGTCCATGGGCGTTTGCCTCGCACAGTGGCTATCTCGGGCGTCGGGTCCACTGGACCAAGCGCCGTGGCGCCATCGCCACGATCGAGTTCCTGGGCACAGCCATCGCCTGGGCCGGACCCGTCGGGCCGACCCGCGGCAAGGCGCGCGTCCTGGTCGATGGCCGGGCGGTCGCCACGGTGGATCTGCGCCGGGCGACGTTCCGGGCGAGGGACATGGTCTTCGCCCGGAACTTGCGGGAGGGACAGCACACCTTCCGGATCCAGGCGCTCGGCACCAGCGGCCGACCGACGGTCGCCATCGACGGGTTGTACGTGCTGACCCCGCAGTGACAGGCGGCCCGGGCGACCGGGTCGGGATCGTTTGGTATCCTGTCGGCCGTCGTGGTGGTCCCCACCCGACGGCCGGCGCCGCATTCGTCTAGAGGCCTAGGACACCGCCCTCTCAAGGCGGAGATCACCGGTTCGAATCCGGTATGCGGTACCAACACACCACAACATCTTGCGCTCACATCGAGCTCGCTATACGACATGTTGTGGTTTCCGGTCCTGATGGCTTCACCAAATCGCACGTTGGACCCTTACCAGGACCCATAAACCCAGATAGGGTCCGCTGGGGGGTCAGTCGCGGGGCATCCGACTCTCGGAGCGCGCCGTCAGCGGTGCCGGGCGAATTCGGACGCTTGATCGGGAGGCTGGGACACCTTGGCATGCGGTACCAACTTCCGACGCCGACCGGTCGGGGTTCGAGGCCGGCGGCCTCCTGACGCGCGCCGAGATGGGTCGCGCCTACGACGACGATTTCGACGCCGCGAGCATCGACAGGAGGCTTCCCGATGACCAACACGACCGACACGCGATCCGGCCGCGTCGAACTCCTCAGCCCCGATGGCCTCGTGAAGAACCCGGCGTTCTCGAACGTAGCCGTCGTCTCCGGCCCGGTGCGCACGATCTACGTCGGCGGCCAGGACCCGATCACCGACGACGGCGAGGTCGTCGGCACGGGCGACCTCGGGGCCCAGACCACGCAGATCCTCGCAAACATCCAGACGGCGCTCGCGGCCGCCGGGGCCGGCATCGAGCATCTCGTGAAGCTGAACATCCTCATCGTCGAGGGTCAGGACGTCCGCGCCGGGTTCGGCGCCTGGCGGGCGATCTGGGGCGATCGGCCGAACCCGCCGCTCGTCACCGCCGCGTTCGTCCGGGCGCTGGCGCACCCCGACTGGCTGGCCGAGATCGACGCGATCGCCGTCATCCCCGAATAGCTGGGAGCGCCCCTCGCCGACGAGATCCGCGCGTTCCCGGACGTTCGACTGCTAGCGAGACTGCCGAGTCGACCGCTTGATCGCTTCTGACTCGGCGCTGCCGGTGATCGCCGGGGTGGCGGTCGTGAACCAGTCGAGGACGGCGCGCTCGTAGGCGATCCCGAACTCGAGCGTGGCCCGACGATAGGGGTCGGCGCTGTCGCCCGCGGCATCCATCTCCCGGCGCTGAGCCTCGTACGTCCGGAGCAGTTCGGCGTGGGCGTCGCGATGCTGGCGGAGGAAGGTCGCCAGCCGGTCGGGTGACAGGAATCGCCCGAAGCTCAGCGTGAGCAGCAGGGGGTGGCGGATCGTCTCGGGCCCCGGCGGTCGGTCGATCCACGCAGCGAAGGCATCCCGACCTGCGTCGGTCAGGGTAAAGGGCCGGCGGTCTCGCGCGCCGCGCTCGCCGGCGGTCACGAGCCCGGCCTCGGCCATCCATGCCAGTTCCCGATAGACCTGACTCTGCGTCAGGGTCCAGAAGTTGCCGATGACGCCTTGTGCCGTCGCCGCCAGCTCGTAGCCGCTCTGGGGACCCTCATGCAGGAAGCCGAGGAGCGACGCGGCGGTCGCGTTCAAGGGGCGGCGGTCGGTCATCAAGTGCTTCCCTCTTGACATGACACTGTGGCAGGTCTAAGGTGCCACTATCGCATGACACAGTAACATATCGAAGAGGCTGACGATGACTCCCGAATCCCGCCGGCTCGCCGGCATCATCCTGATCCTCATCCCGGCCGTCGCCTTCGGCGGCGCGTCGCTCCTGTCGATGATCGTCGGCCAGGCGCCCGGCTATCTCGACAACGAGGTCCGCCAATCGTTGTGGCGGGCCGGTCACGCCCATGCTGGCGTCTTGCTCATCCTCGCGCTGGTGCTGCTGCGCTACGTGGACGAGACACGGTTGGCAGGTCGTTGGCTGTGGCTGGCGCGCCACGGCGTGCCGTTCGCCGCGATCCTGATGCCCGCCGGGTTCTTCCTGTCTGTCGTCAGCCCCGAGATGACGGCGCCGAGCGTGCTCATCGTCCTGGTGCCGCTCGGCGGGCTGTTCCTGATCGCCAGTGTGGCCACCCTCGGCGTCGGCCTGCTCCGCGCTCCGCGCTCGGCTGCGACGTCCGGTTGATCAGCGTCCGGCGTACACTCGCCGGAACCGACCGCAATCCCCGACGCCCCCGGACCGCGCCCCGGGGGCGTCCCCGCGTCCGTAGACTTGCCGCTCATGCTTCGGAGCGAACCGCGCCGCCTCGTGATCCTGACCGAGGGGCTGTTCCATGACGCGAAGACCGCGATGGGCGTCATCCGGTATGGCCCGGATGCGGTCGTCGCGGTCCTCGATTCGACGATGGCGGGGCGGAACGTTGGCGAGTTCATGGCCGGTTTCGACGTCCCGTTCATCGCGACGCTCGATGAGGTACTCGCGGGTCCGAGCCGGCCCGACGTGCTCCTGATCGGCATCGCACCGACCGGCGGCAGGTTGCCGCGAAGCTGGCGGTCGGTGATCCTGGCAGCGATCGACGCCGGACTCGACATCCACTCGGGGCTGCACGAGTTGTTCGGCGACGACCCGGAGTTCGCGGCCGCAGCCGCTGCGGCGGGTACCAAGCTCGTCGACTATCGCCGGCCACCAGACCGGATGGAGACGGCGGCCGGCCGGCGGCACCTGCCGGGCAAGCGGGTGATCCTGACCGTCGCGACCGATTGCGCCATCGGCAAGATGTCGGTCGCCCTCGAGTTGGTCGCGGCGGCCCGTCGAGACGGGGCATCGGCGGTGATGGTGCCGACCGGCCAGACCGGGATGATGATCGAGGGCTGGGGCGTGGCGGTAGACCGGGTCATCAGCGACTTCACGAATGGGACCGTCGAATGGCTCGTCGAGCAGGGCGAAGCGCGCGGCGACTGGGTGTTCGTCGAAGGCCAGGGCTCCATCGACCACCCGGCGTACAGCGCCGTCACGATGGGGCTGATCCACGGCGCGACGCCGCACGCGATGGTGCTCGTCCACAAGCCGGGGTTGCGGGAGCACGACTTCGACCACCTGCCCGAAGCGTCCTTCCCGATCGCCGAGCTGCGGCCATTCATCGACCTCCACGAGCGGATCGCCGGGTTGGTCGCGCCGTCGAAGGTGGTGGCGATCGCCCTGAACACATCCCTCTACCCGGAGGACGACGAGGCGCGGCGCGTCATCGCGGACATCGCCGCCGAGACCGGCCTGCCGGCCGACGACCCCGTCCGCTTCGGGGCCGACCGACTGTGGCCGGCTATCCGGGACGCCGTCGACGACTTGCCGTGGGTCTGAGCGTCAGGCACGAGGTCCTGTCACTGGCCCTTCGAGACCCGTTCCGGATCGCGCGCAGCGAGCACGGCGAGGGCACGCGCATCACGACCGTCATCGTCGAGCTGCGCGACGATCGGTACCCGGAAGTCGGCGGGGTGGGGGAGGGCTACCCGGACCGGTTCTATGGCGAGACGCCCGAGACGATGGCGACCGTGATGCCGGTGCTGCTCGACGCGATCGGCGAGCCCGACCTCGACGAGCGCGGGCTCGCCAAGGCCGATCGGGCAATGGAGGATGCGATCCGCGGCCATGGGGCGGCCAAATGCGCCCTCGACATCGCGCTCCACGATCTCGTCGGCAAGGTCGTCGGCCTGCCGGTCCACGAGCTCGTCGGCCTGTCGCGGGACATCCCGCCGACCGACTTCACCATCGGCATCGACGAGCCCGCGATCGTCGCCCAACGAGCCCGCCGCGCGGCCGATTTCCCGGCGCTGAAGATCAAGGTCGGTGGACCGACCGATCTCGCGACGCTGCGGGCTGTGCGCGAGGTCTTCGCCGGTCCCATCCGCATCGACGCCAACACGGGCTGGACGCGCGAGACGGCAGTCGAGCTCCTGCCGGCGCTCGTCGACCTCGGTGTCGAGCTCATCGAGCAGCCGTTCCCGGCGCGGGCCTACCGCGACCTGGCCTGGCTGCAGGAGCGGTCGAGCCTGCCGATCGTGGCCGACGAGTCGTGCGTCCTGCCCGAGGATCTCGATGCGCTGGTGGGAGTCGTCGCCGGGATCAACGTCAAGCTCGCGAAGTGCGGCGGCATCGGGCAGGCCCAGCGGATGCTCGCCCAGGGGCGCGAGCTCGGCTTCCGGACGTTCCTCGGCTGCATGGAAGAGACGTCGGTCGGTATAGCGGCCTCCGCGGCCGTTGCGTCGCTCGCCGAGTGGGTCGATCTCGACGGCAACCTGCTGCTGGCCGACGACCCGTTCGAGGGGCTCGAACTGGGGCCGGACAAGCGGTGGCGACTCAGTGACCGACCCGGCCTCGGGCTCGAGCGCAAGCGCGCTTGAACCGGTTCACGCACGTTCCGCACGGGTGTTCTAGCGGATGTCCACCGATGTGGACAACTTCGTGGATGAAGTCGTGGACAAGCCCCCTTCCGGGTGGTGCCGCGGACGCATAGGATGGCCCGACATCCGGTCGCGGCTGACCCAGGCAGGCGACTGGACACCAGGAACCACCGTCCGGCGAACGGTTTCCGCCACGACCGTCCAGGCCGGGCCTGGCTTCGTGTTGCCGTCGTGTGCCGTGCGTTCGCGTCCCTTCGGGGCGCCGCCGCCAGGCTGAAGGGAGGGTCCGCCATCGATGGAACCACGCTATGCCGCCACGCGAGTCCCCGACCCGGACGCGGCCGACTTCATCCGTTTCTGCTACCGGCGCCGACGCGTGGGCTGGCCGGACCTCTATGACGAGATGTGCGCCGTCGCGGCACGCGGGCTGTTCCGCGGGCTCGGGACTGAGGATCTCGCGGCGCACGGGATCGGATTCAGTCTCTTCGACATGCCGGCCCTGGCCGCCATGGCGTCCGGGATCATCGCCGAGGAACAAGCCCTCCGGCGACCGATGACCGTGGTGATCACCCCACTGGAGGCGGTGGTCGACGATATCCAGCCAGCCGTGGCCGACGGGGCTGCGGAGCAAAGGGAGCGAGGCGAACGACCCGTCCGGTTCGCCGCGGTGCCCGCCGGGGCGTAACCGGCACCGCACTCATCTTCTCGAAACCCCGCCGGCATCCGGCGGGGTTTCGTCATGCTCAGGCGCGGATGTGACGTCTCGCCATCTCGCCCTCGATCTGGCGCTCGGCCTCGACGTAGCGGTCGATCTGCTCGCGCAGCTCGTTCGCCTCGGGCGCGTACAGGTGGACCTGCTGCTGGAGGATGTACGAGAGCCGACGGCTGGTCATCCGCACGTGATCGAGGTTCTTCATCAGGACGAGCGGATCCATGGCCGCCAGGTCGGACGGGTGGTACATCTGCTGCATGGCCGAATTCTACGGTCGGCGCCGGCCGCGAGTCAGAGCCCGCGCAGCGAGCGCGGCGGCCACGTCCAATCGATGTCGAGCGAGGCGGCCGCAAGCGCCCGGCGGCGGCCCGACTCTGTCGCGCCGAGGATCAGGATCCGGTCGGTCTTGGTCGCCCGGCCTGCCTCGTCTCCCCACAGCTTCGTCATCTTGCGGACCGCGGCCACGTCGTCGAGGGCCACCCCGGCGAGCCGGTAGCCCTCGGGGGCCGCGGCCTGTTCCCAGGCCCGCTCGGCAAGGCCGATCCCACCCCGGATCCGCCGGCCACGGTCCGTCTCGACATCGCCGATGACCAGCACGACCACGGCATCATCGGTCAGGACCGGGCGCAGTCCGGCGAGCACGTCGCGCAGGAAGGCGAGGTACGGCTCGCGATGGTGGGCGTCATCGAGGGTGGCGTCGATCCTCCGTGCGTCGAAGCCGAGGAACCATGTCCGCAGCCAGTTGTAGTAGCCGTACTTGACGACGCGCAGGTAGGGCGGCGAGGTCACCACCAGCCGCGCCCGATCCGGCCGTCCCCGCGCCCGCAGCTCGTCGCGGACGCGCGGCGCGACATCGCGGGCGTCACCGAGCAGCGCGACACCCTCGGTCGAGGGCGGCGGCTGGCGGAACAGCCGGTCGACCTTCGAGGCGAGGCCGTCGAAGACGTCGCGACGCGGCGAGGCGAACTCCGTGCGGGCCGCGAACTCGCGGACGTAGCGCGGCGCCATGCTGAAGGTGTTGGGCATCAGCTCCGAGAGGTAGCTCGCGCTCTTCCCGTGGAGGATCCCGGTGATCGCTGCGGCGAGGAAGCGATCGGTGCGATCGTCGAGTCGCAGGCTGGTCCGGACATACAGCAACTGGCCGAGCGTCTCGGGGTGGAACGCCAGGGCGACCTCGACGGGCACGGTCTCCGCGCTCGCCGTCGCCGCCGTCGGCCCGGCACCGGAGCCCGCGACCGGCACACACGTGGCGGTCGGGTCCGCTGCCACGCGGGATGCCAGCGCCGTCCAGTCGGCTGCGTCCGCGTTCCAGCCGAGCCGGAGCTGGGTGAGGCGTGTCATCGCGGCCGCGCGGGTGGCCGGCTCGACCTTCGAGGCGGTGAGCAGGTGGGCGAACGGGTTCAGGTCGTTGCCGACCCCGATCCTACCCTCGGCGCAAGCTTGGAGCGGCGTCGTGCCCCGACCCGAGAACGGGTCGAGGACCACGTCCCCCGGGCGCGAATAGCGGGCGATGAACGCGTGGGCGAGGGCGGCCGGGAAGCTCGCGAGATACGAGCACATCGGATGGAAGGAGTGGCCCCACAGTCGCTGCTGGGCCTTCCATTCGGGCTCGATCGCGATGGCCGGCAGCGAGACCGGCAGGTCCAGGGCCAGCTGTTGCGCGGCGGTGGGCGTGCGCGCGCGAGTCGGTCCTGCCGTCATGGGCGGAACGGTCCTCTGACACCCGCACCGGTCCCGGCCGGTGCGATGGGGCGCGGAGTGTAGCACGGGGGCATCGGAGCCTCATCCTCCCCCGAAGGTCCCAGCCCCCTTGTCCCCTTGCATCGACGGGTGGAACACTGCCCGTTCGTGGCGTACCCTAGCAGCGGGTCCGAGGATCATGCGGAACCGGGCGATAGTCCCGGGCGCCAGGGAGACGGTCTCGGTCGACTCCGTGGCGCCCGGTCGGCGTCCGGCCCCGTCCCCACCGTCCGGCCATCGCCGGCGAAGGGGCCACCTCGGACCCGCAACGCTCGTCCGCCCCGGGGCACTCCGGGTCCACGGCGGGCTTTTGTTTGTTCTGAGGCCCCTTCTGAGCGCCCCCTGCGTTAGCTGCGGAATCAGCAGACCCGGATCGCCAGGGGGAAGAGCGAGCCGGGTCTTTCCAGAGGCTATGAAAGTGAACGTCCGTACGGGAATACGTCGGAATACCTATTCGTGGCAGGTCTCGCGACCGGTGTCCGTGTACGTCTTGCCCTCCACCGGAAGGAATTCCCACGCATAGGCGTCCGGCTCGAGGGTCAGCTGCAACACCCCATATGTGTCGTCGTCGCCGGTCTCGGTGTTGGGGTGGATCTCCCCTTCCGAGAACTTGTAATGGCTGCGCCCGCCCGTCCCTACGACGAATTGGCGGATGCCGGCCGCTACGTCCAGCTTGCCGGTCGGGGTCATCGGGGCCAGCCGCTCATAGGCGTGGTTGTCGCCGCTGAGGACCAGCTCGACGCCCGCCGCGTGGAGCGCCTCCCACAGCGGCTGGACCCTGGGCTCGTTCTCCTTGCGCCCGGAGCTGAAGCGCGGGTTGTGGATCACCGCCAGGGCGCAACTGGTCGGGTGGTCCGCCAGCTCGTCGCGCAGCCAGGCCACCTGGGGTGACGCTGCGTCGCAGCCGCCGACCTCATCGCAGATCGAGTTGAGCACGATGATCCGCCACTCGCCGAGGTCATACGCGTACCAGCCCATCGTCGCGTCGGTGGCGGTCGGGGCGAACGGCGCTAGGACCTCTGCGAAGTACTCGAAGTAGCCGGCTGCCCCGGGGGTCATGTAGTCGTGACCGCCAAGCGCCGGGTGCGTTCGTTCCAGGGCAACGCCCCACGAGTCGTCGTAGCAGCCGAACTGGCGGGGCGTGCCCTTGTCATAGGCGTTGTCGCCGAGCGTCTGCACGGTCGCCTCCGGGTGTTTCGCGAGGATGGCGGCTGTCGCTTCGTCGCCGTCGCGGCTGCAGGCGGCGATATCGCCTGCGGTGAGGAGCACCGGGTCCGGGATCGGTGTGGGTGTCGGGCTGGGGGTCGGCGCGACCGTCGAAGCCTGGGCTCCGGGGGAGCCCGCCGGGTCGCCCGACTGGGCCGCGGTACCGGGACCGCAGGCCGCGACCGCCGCGATCATGACCGCAAGCGACGCCGTCGCGAAACCGGCCGCGCCGCCACGAACAGCCACCCACAGCCTGACCAAGGATCCCGACATCGCAACCCCCTGTCGACACTCGTCGGAGAGCCCCTCGTCCCATCGGCGATCGTCGTCCGCGGACGGTGATGGTACGGCAGCCTCCGCGAACCGTCCCACGTGTTCAGGAGGGCAGACGCGCGACCTCGGGCGCCTGGGGCGCGGGCGTCAGCGTCTGCGCGGCTGCGCGCGGGGACTCCCTGACCGCGCCGCTGAAGATGGCGGCACACGCGGGGCATCGCTCCGGTTCGGGCGGGTATCGGTCAGGGTCGGTCCATGACACGGGGTCGATGTCCCGGTCGACCTCGTTCGAACCGCAGGCTGCGACGTTGTCGGGACGTGCCGCGACGAGATGCCACTGCTCGGGTCCGCGTCGCTTGATCCATTCGCCCACCGGCTCCGTCGCCCCTTTGCCGATCGTGATGTGGCGGCGGCGTCCCCCAACCGATACGCACCGCCGCCACAGGAGCGGAACGTACAGCCCGTGCGTCCAACGAAACCGCACCGGACGAGGGCCGGGGGCTTACAGCGATATGTCGGTCGCGGCGATGTGGTGCGGCATCGCACCACCGCGTCCACGGCGTGCGGGTGAAGCGTGTTCCGTCGGCTGACGGGCGCCCACGCCGGCGTGTCTGGTATGCGGTTGCAACTGCCATGCGCGGACAATCAAGGGCCATGCGGAGGTCCGTCGACGTGCCAACCGCGCTGGTCTTGAATCCGCGTAACGACGCCGCATTCGTGGCCTTCGCAGAGGCTGCCCTGGCGGAGGGCGTGACGACCACCGAGGACTTCCAACAGCGGTTGCGCGAACGGTATCCTCATGCGGTCGTCCGGCAGCGGGAGCTTGCCAGCGAGCCGTTCACGATCTGGTACTGCTACCGTGATGGGCGTTGGGTTCGCCCATGAGCTGACCAGAGGCAGGGGCCAGGGACGCGAGATGACAGGTTCAGACCTCGAAGGCGATCTCCGAGCGACCGCCGAGGACATCGCGGCCGATGCCGCCCAGATCAAGGCGATCGAGGAGAAGAAGGCGTCGCTCGATGCGGACGATCCTGAGGTGCAGGAGCTGTCGGCCAAGAGCGAGCAGCTCGCGCGTCGGCTCGTGCCGAAGACGGTCGCGGAGCGGGAGATCACCGACGCGATCGGCGAGACATCCAGCGGCTGAGGGGCTCGCACTCGGCAGCGTCTGTGCCCGCCTGACGGCGAGGACTGTCTAGACTGCGCTCGCAGCGTCCCCGTAGCTCAGTGGACAGAGCAGGCGCCTTCTAAGCGCAAGGTCGCAGGTTCGAATCCTGCCGGGGACGCCAGGCGACTCCCCCCTTGAAAGCCCCGTCAGTCGAGCGGCGTCTGCTGGATGGAGCGGGGGAGCAGCGCCTGGCGCGCGCCGAGCGCATCGAACGTGACCGTCCGCTGGCGACCCAGCCGGAACCAGCTCGCGGGCGCGAGGTCGTAGAACGAGATCGACAGGAAGAACGCGACGCTCAGCCCGAGCAGCGCCGAGACGAAAGACACGACGAGTTCCATGCCCCGAACGCTACGACGCCCGTGGCGCTACGCCAGCCTGCTCTTGGTACTGCCGCCGATGGGATAAGCGGCGGGCCCCCGCCGCCTGCGCGCAGCGAGGGGCCCTGATCGCCGACCGGGAGGAGGTCGGTCAGGCGGTCGGGACGAGGACGTCCTCGTCGAGGACCGGATCGCCGAGATCCGGCAGGGCGAGACCTGGCCGCTCGAGACCCAGGCCACCCTTGACGCCATCGCGGCCGAAGCCGCCGCGGCCAAGGCCGCGGAGGTTGCCGGCCGCCACGGCGTCGGCATCGATCGAGCCGTCCGCGCGCGCCCGGCCGGACACCCCGATCGCCATGTCGACGGCGACGTCGCCAAGATCGGCGTTCTCGACGCCGGCGACGCGGTAGGTCGTATCGGCATCGACATGGATCGTGAGGCTCGTGCCATCGCGCCGCTTGATCGTGATCGAGTCGGCGGTCTTCGCGGTGATCGTGCCGACCGCGCGATCGCCCGCGACCCGGACGTTCGTGGCGGTCATCTGGTTGTCGGCCGTGATCGTGCCCTGGACGTGGACAGCCTCGCCGTCCTTGACATCGGCAAGCGTGCCCGTGCCCTGCCCGTAGGAGTAGGTCGTCGAGCCGTTGACGGCGACGGTCCAGACGGAGCCATCACGGGTCGTGACCTTGAAGCCGGACGCCGTGATCGCGCTGGCGGTGCCCCGGATGGTTGGCACGACCACCGCGACCCCGGTGACCGTGTAGGTACCGTCGTCGTTGCGAACCTGTCGGAAGCGGACCTGGTCGCCGACCTTGAGGTCGGACACGGCGATCGTCTGGCCGCCCTTGGTCAGCTCGACCGAGCCCGTGATCGTGATCGTGCGTCGCCAACCGTCGGGCGTGCCGAGCGTGACGTCGCTCCCACTGATCCCGGCGATCGTGATCTCGCGGAAGCCATGACCGCCGAACCGGCCGAGGTCGGAGCCCGTGGACTCGTCGAGCGACGGATCGAGCGCACCGAGCGTCAAGGCCGTGCTGCCAGCGGGCGTGTTCGGGCTGCTCGGGCCGGCCGCGAACGAGGTCGCCGCCGCGGCCGCGATGAGGATGGCGGCGCCCAAGAGGACGAGGCCGATGCGGCCGCGACTCGGCCGACCGGTCGAGCCGTCGAACGACGCGCCGTCGCCCGGCTCTGTCGGATTCGCTGTCATCGATGTCTCCTGCTGCCGTGCGCGCTCCAGCCGGAGTGCGTCGATGGGCTCACATTCGTTCGCGTTCCTGAGTCGGTCATGAGAATGGCCGTGCCGCGATACTGGGCTCGTGAACGAACCGGCCGATCGCGTCATCGCGCTGATCCCCGCATACGAGGAGGGTCCGCGGGTGGCGGCCGTGGTGGAGGCGGCCGGCCGGCACCTGCCGGTCGTGGTCGTGGACGACGGCTCCACTGACGACACGGCACGTGCGGCGGAGACGGCCGGCGCGACAGTCATCCGGCAGCACCCGAACGCCGGCAAGGGCGCCGCCCTGCGAGCTGGGTTCCGCCACGCCATCACCGACGGCGCCGCCGCGGTGCTGACGCTCGACGCCGACGGCCAGCACGACCCGGCCGAGATCCCTGCGTTCCTGGCGGCGTTCCGTGATCGCCGGCCCGGGCTGATCGTCGGACGGCGCGATTTCTCGGCCATGCCGCCGGTGCGCCGGCTCTCGAACGTGCTGGGCGGGGCCGCCGTCTCTCTGGCGCTTGGCCGGAGCGTGCCGGACAACCAGTCGGGCTATCGACTCGTCGGACGCCAGCTGATGCAGGCGATGCTCGCGAGCGAGGAGTCGGGCTTCGAGTTCGAGGTCGAGATGATCGCGCGCTGCGTCGCGCTCGGGCTGCCACTCGAGTGGGTGTCGATCCGGACGATCTACGCCGGCGAACCGAGCCACATCGCGCCGCTGCGCCACTTCACCGAATTCGTGCGGGTCGTGCGCAAAGCGCGGCGGATCGTCGACGGCGCCTGACCGGTCCGAGATCGGCGCGATCAGGGGGTGTCGTCGTCCTCGCGTCGATAGGGCACGTTCACGATGACCGTGTGCGGCCGGCCGAGCAGTAGCGAGCGAAGCCGCTTCGCCGATTGGTTGTAGAGCAGCCGCTCCCACCAGCTTCGCGCCACGTACTCCGGGATCACGACGAACGTGATCGGGTCGGGCTTGTCCGGCGGCCACGCCAGGTCGAGCACATCCAGGTAGGCGAGCAGCGGTCCGGCCAGCGCCCGATACGGCGATTCGACGACCACGAGGGGCACGCCCGGCACCTGCCGCTCGAACTGCTCGCGGACTCGTGCCGCGTGCTCGGCGTCGTCGGTGATGAACACGGCGCGGACGTCGCGATCGATCGACCGACCGACGTTGATCGCCTGGACCGTCGCGCGATCGAGGCCCGGGATCGGCACGACGACACGCTCCTCGCGCATCGGTGGCTGCACGACGGTGTCGGGCTTGACCGCCAGCGCCAGCCGTGAGCTCGTGTACTGACGCGCGATGAACAGCATCATCCCGACGAGGATCGGGACGAGGATCACCACGAGATAGGCGCCGTCCGCGAACTTCTCGAACACCACGATCCCAAGCACGATCGCGGTGAGCACGGCCCCACCCGCATTGATCGCCAGGCGCCACTGCCAGCCCGGCTCGCGGACGCGGAGCCAATGGCGGACCATCCCCGACTGGCTCAGCGTGAAGCACAGGAACACGCCGACCGAGTACAGCGGGATCAGGGCGTGCGTGTCGCCGCCGAATGCCCACAACAGCGCGAACGCGACCGCTGCCAGCAGGACGATCCCCCACGAGTACGCGAGGCGGTCGCCGCGGAACGCGAACTGGCGTGGCATGTAGCCGTCCTCGGCCAGGATCGCGGCCAGCCGCGGGAAGGCGTTGAAGCTGGTGTTCGCAGCCAGGAACAGGATCAGCGCGGTCGCCGCAGCGAACACCACGGCCAGGGCCGACCCCTCGCCGAAGACCGCACCCGCCGCCAGCGCCACGACCGATGGGCCGCCCGCCAGCGTCGGCTGGATGTGGTATCCGATGGCGACGATCGTCAGGCCGACGAACAGGATGCCCAGCAGCACCGCCATCGTGGTCATGGTCGTCGCGGCGTTCTTCGCTTCCGGCGGCTTGAAGGCCGGGACGCCGTTGGCGATCGCCTCCACGCCGGTCAGCGCGACGGAGCCGCCCGCGAATGCCTTGAGCAGCAGCAGCAGGCCGATCGTCTCGGTCCCGAGCGGGACGAGATCAGGACGCGTCGGGATCGGTTCGACCGTACCGGTCGCGATCCGCCAGCCGCCGATGGCGACGATCGCCAGGGCCAGCCCGACGAACAGATAGGTGGGGACGGCGAAGATGTTCCCGGACTCGCGGAGCCCGCGCAGGTTGGCGACCGTGATCAGCGCGATCGACACGAACGCGATCTCGATGCGGAACGTGAAGGCTTCCGGCACGACCGACTGGATCTGGGCGATGGCCGACGCCGTCGACACGGCGACGGTCATCACGTAGTCGATCAACAGCGACGCGGCCGCGATCAGCCCAAAGATCGGGGCGAGGTTGGTGCGGGCCACGACGTACGCACCGCCGCCATTCGGATAGGCGCGGCACACCTGGCGGTACGACAGGGCCACGACCGCGAGCAGGATCGCGATGGCGATCGCGACCTCGATCGACAGGAGCATCGCCGCGGCGCCGCCCAGGAGCAGGACACGCAGGATCTCCTCGGTCGCGTAGGCGGACGACGAGATCGCATCCGAGCTGAAGATCGCGAGTGCCTTCTTCTTCGACAGGCGCTCGTCGATCTCGGCTTCGCTGGCCAGCGGTCGCCCGAACACGACGGCGCGAACTCGCGCGAGTGCCCTGCCGGTCGCGGTGCGGGGTGCCGAGGCGGCCTCGCGCGCGACCAGCTGGCCCGGTCCCGCGTACCGGAAGAACGGGGCGTGCGGGCGTTCGACCCGGACGCGCCGGTCCCCGGACTTGCGACCGGTGAGCTGCCGACGACCGCCGATCACGAAGGGGGCAGTCGGGGCCCGAACGTGAGCGTCATCGTCGCGCCATGACGATCGACGGCGAATGCGACGTCAGCGTCCTGCGCCCGGGCCAGCGCAGTCGATGCCAGGCCGGCCGCCCCGCCGAGCCCGGCCAAGCGGACACGTCCGGCGACGCCGCGCACGACGAGCTCGATCGCGGCGTCGATGTGGGCGAGGTCGATCTCGTCCGGGTCTGACCGCGGGCGAGGCAGGACGATGAGGTCCGCTGGTTCCATATCCTGACCGTATCGCCAGGGACCAAGAGGGATGTGCCCTCCAGGCTGCTGCTCGTGCTCAACATGCGCTCAACCTTCCGCCATCGGATCCGCGATGCGGTAGCCGATACCGGGTTCGGCCGTGATCAACGCGCTCGTCGCCCCAGTCGGGTCCGCGATGTCCAGCTTTCGCCGCAGCCGGCTGATGTACACGTGCAGGTAGTGTGCCTCGGTCGAGTACGCGGTCCCCCACACCGCGCGAAGCAGGCGTCCCTTCGTCACGAGCCGGCCTGGGCTCGCCACGATGAGCTTCATCAGCTCGTATTCACGCGGCGTGAGGTCGACCGGGTGACCGTCCACGGTGACCTGGCGCTGGACCGGATCGAGCTCGATCACGCCGAGCCGGACCAGCCCCGACTGGTCGCTTGCCGGACCGCCCGCCCGTCGAAGGAGCGCCCGGATGCGTGCCCGCAGCTCATCCATGCCGAACGGCTTGGTGACGTAGTCGTCGGCGCCCGCCTCGAGCGTGGCGACCTTGTCGCGCTCGTCCGTCCGCGCTGACAGGATGAGGATCGGTGTCGTGCCGTCGCGGCGCACCCGGCGGACCACCGCGCTGCCGTCCTGATCGGGTAGCCCGAGATCGAGGAGGATCAGGTCGGGCCGGGCCGTGTCGAGCCGTCGGAATGCACTCGCAGCGTCGCCCGCCCCATCCACGCGATAGCCGTGTGCCTCCAGGTCCCGTGTGACGGCCTCGCGCGTGGGTACATCGTCCTCGACCAGGAGCAGCCAGGGCCCCGTCGGGTGGGTCGGTCGCGACGTGGTCACGACTCCAGCTCCGGCGGCGGCTCGACGGTTCGAAGGGCGATCGTGACGGCCAGCCCGCCGAGGGAGCTCCGGGCGGCCTGGACGGAACCGCCCATGGCTTCGGTCAGGCCCTTGACGACGCTGAGCCCGATGCCCATGCCACGTCGCGCCCCTTCCCCTGGCCGTGCCACACGATGGAAGCGCTTGAAGAGCCTGTCGAGCTCGATATCGGGCACGCCTGGCCCGCCGTCCTCGACCGTGAGCTCCGTCCGGTCACCGGGCCCGGGCCGCACCGTCACGCGTACGCCGGCCGTGGCGGGCGTGTGATGCAGCGCGTTCTCCAGCAGGTTGGTCAGGACGATATCGAACAGGGCGTCATCGACCAGGACCGGCGCGTCGGCGCCGTCGAGGTCGAGCGCGACCTCCCGGGATCCGAAGGCAGGCTGGAGGCGACGGACCGCGGGTTCCACCAACGACCGGAGATCGTGCGGTTCCAGGTCCGGGTCGAGCGAACCCGAATCGATCCGGCCGAGGTCGAGGATCCCCCGGACCAGGCGGTCGAGCCTGGCTGCCTCTGAATCGATCACGCCCGCCGCCTCGCGACGCGCGTCGTCGGTCCAGACGACTGCGGGGTCGACCAGGCCGCCAGCCGTCGCCCTGATGCTCGCCAGCGGTGTTCGGAAATCGTGCGACACGGAGTCGATGAGGGCGGTCTTCAGGCCTTCGCTCTGGCGGCTCACCTCGAGGTCCGTCGCGATCCGTCGCACCTGGTCGCGGCGGAGGGACAGTGCGACCTGATCGGCCGCCAGGGCCAAGATCCGCGTCTCCGCTCGGGATGGCATGCCGAGCGCTCGTGGTCGCGTCGCTGCCAGGATCCCCAGGATGTCGCCATCCGCCTCGATGCGGACACGCAGCTGCTCGACGGCCACGCCGCTGCCGGCGGTCTTCGCGTCCCGCGGCACGTGCGTCCGCACCCATTCCGCTGGCTGGTCACCCGGTCGCCGCTGGAGCGCGGCTACCACGGACGATGCTGGGATCGCGCCATCGCCAGTGTCCGCGACGACCCGTTCTCGGCCGGCCGGCCCGATCAGGATCCACACGCGATCGAGGCCGACGTCGCTCGCCAGGCGGTGGGCGATGTCCGGGGCTGCGTCCTCGGTCGACGTCGCGGTCGCCAGCATCCGGCTGAGCGCGAACAGGCTGCTCGCCTCGCGCGTGCGTTGCTCCGATTCGTCCGCTCGCTGGCGTTGCAGGGAGACGAGGCGGCCGACGGCAAGGGCGACGAACAGGAACAGGAGCAGATCCAGCCACTCGCGCGGGTCGTCCACCCGCAGCGAGAACCGTGGGGCGGTAAACAGCAGGTCATAGACCACGAACGCCGCGACGGCGGTCGCGAGTGCAGGCCACGTCCCGAATGCCGCCCCGAGGCCGACGACGGCGATCAGGTACACCGGTGAGGCGTCGACGATGCCGCCAGCGCCCTCGAGGAAGGCGATGAGCGCCGTGGAGCCGGCGATCGCCACGGCGCCGACCAGCGCGATCAACGCGGCTCGAGCGAAGCGCGCTCGCGATGACCGGTCCGACCCCTTCACGAGCGAGCGTGGCCTGTGCACGGCGCTGATGGTAGGCGCACACCCGGCGTAGATGGAGGCTGGTACTGGCGGGTATCCCAAAGTACGGCTTGGAGCGACCGGCTCCGCACCCCTACTGTCTGGCACGCAGCGGTCACGACCCTACCCCTGAGTACCCCAGGGGACCGGAGCCGCCGAGAAGTGTGCAGAACGAGGCAACCTGACCAATGGCATCGATGGCCGTGAATGAACTGGGACCGATGCTCACAGCGACCGAGGTCGCCGAGATGCTTCACCTCCACGTGAACACGGTGAAGCGCCTGGGCGATCGCGGCGAGCTGCCGTTCTATCGCGTCTGCAAGCGAGGCGATCGCCGCTTCCGCCTCGACGACGTGATGAAGTTCCTGGCCCAGAACCGCTAGACACCGATCCTTCGTCGGCGCTGCCGCGGCGGCCGCCGAGCCCCACGCTTGCCTTCCAGAGCGCCCGGTCCCTCCCCGGGCGCTCCTCCCTTTGTAAGACGAGGCCCGCCGGCGTTGCCGGCGGGCCTCCCTCGTTCTTCCGACGCGGGGCCGTCAGGGGCGGTTATCGACGTTCACGAGCGTCAGGCCCATCAGGCCGCTAGCGCCCGTATGGGACACCGCGCCCAGGTACCAGTCGCCGATCGCGCCGGCGGTGATGCCGCTCCAGGCCACCTCAACCGTCCCGACCGTGGCGTTCGTCGCCGAGGTCGGTGCGGCGACGACCGAGAGCGTGCCGCCGGGGGCGTCGGGCACGGCCCACGTCCACATGTCGTAGTCGGAGTCGCCGCCCGGCGCCGACCAGCCGTGGACGTAGACCTTCCACGTCCCATCGGCCGGGTCGGGGACGTCGATCAGCTCGTCGGTACCACCCGCGGTGCTACTCGGCTCCTCGCCGTTCGGGCCGACCACGTAGATGTCGAGGTCGGCATTCGCTTCGGTGGCTTCGGGTGGCATGGCGATCCGGAAATGCGCCGCTCCCGACAACGTGAACTCGTGGAGGTTGGCGCCGCCGGTGGCGACGTCGGTCGGTGCGAACGTCTGGTCCGCATCCTGGAGGACGTTGTCGTGCGTGACTGTGGCCGGCACCAGGCCGTGTGCCGCGGCCGAGTACGGCCCGGTGTACCCGAACTTCACGGGGAAGCTCAGGGAGCCGGTCGTGCCGGTGCCGGTCACCTCTTCAGGCGCGTCGAACAGCGCGCCCTTGACGGCGATCGGGCTGCGGACGCTGTAGTCGTCGGCCTTCCACGTCAGCGACCCGAACCGCCACGCGTCGATCGGCGCGCTCACGTTCGTCACGGTCACCGTGAACGTGGCCGACTGGCCGCGGCGAAGCCGCAGTGTGGATGGCGAGACCTTGACCTTGAAGCCCGGAGGCGTCTTCACGCTGGCCCGGTAGGTGACCCGCGAGTTGCTCCGGGCCACGCTCGTGACGGTCCGCGTCACGGTCTGGCTGCCGGCGACCTCCGAGATGCCGATCGATGGGAGGTTGAGGTCGACAGCCGCGCTTGGGACGCCCCGGCTCTCGAGGAAGTCGCAGCTGGACTGCATGAATACGCCCCACTCCATCCCGCACGTGAATGCGGCGTACTCGAACAGCCCGGCGTCGTACACCAGGCCGGGCTGGGCGATGGAGCCTCGACCCCAGCTGCCGCCAGGGCGGACATGACCCGCTCCCATGTCGAACGGGTCGGCGCGGGTGGTCCGATCGTTGTCGCGGACGCTCTGGTGGGCGGTCGTCATCAGCGCCGACTTGGCGGCTGCTGCGGACCACTCGGGGTGGGCCTGCTTGAGCAGCGCGAAGATGCCGGCCACATGCGGGCTCGACATCGACGTACCGGCGATCGCCTGGAAGAGCTCGCCCGGCGGCGTGCCCGGGTCGGGGAACGGCGAGTTGCCGGCCAGGATCTGCAGGCCGGGCGCCGTGACGTCCGGCTTGATGAGATCCGGCGCGATGGCATTCGGTCCACGCGACGAGAAGATCGTCATCGTCGGCGCGTGCGGCCAGCTGGTCTTGCGCGGGCGCCGGGATTCGGTGCGAACGCTGATCCGCGCCGTGGGGCTGGCGGCCGACGTGATGTACGCCTTGATCGCGAGACCGGGCGTGTTGTCGATGTGGACCGACGGGACCCAGTGGGTATCGGTGAACAGGTTGTCGACGTCGTTGGTGTTGTACTGGATCATGCCGACGCCACCGGCATCGAACACGGCCTGACTCTTCTCCAGGCGCCCGACGAGGCCGCGGAGACAGAGGACGATCTTGCCGGTGACTTTGGTCGGATCCAGCTTGCCGGGCTCGCAGAGCTCGCTGCCGGCGATCGCGGCGTCGACGAGCGCTGTGGTGCCGAGGTTCCTCGTCACCGACGCGCCGCGATAGCGTGCCCCATTGCCGAGCGTGACGACGCCCTGGTAGAACCGACGTTGGGTGCTGGCGCCGACGCTCGTGATCCACGGCATGGTGGCCGGGTTGCCGACGGTCGACTCGCCGGGTCCGGAGTTTCCGGCCGACGTCGCCACGAAGACTCCGGCGTCTGCGGCGAACAGGAAGGCGATCTCATCGGCGGACGGGAGTCCTGCGCCACCGCCGATCGAGTAGTTGATGACATCGACGCCGTCGGCGACGGCCTGGTCGATGGCGGCGGCCAGGTCGGAGGTGAAGCCGCCGTCCTCGCCGAGGCCCTTGTAGGCGATGACCCGGGCCCGCGGTGCGATCCCGGAGATGGTCGCGACCGGCAGGCCGTAGATGCTGGCCCGGACGCCGGCGTTGCCCGCCGCCGTCGAGGCGGTGTGCGTGCCGTGGCCGCTGTCGTCGCGCGCCGAGTCGAACTCGTGGTCCTCGGCACCGATGACAGCCCGGTACGTCGCGAGCATCTGGCGAGCGCCGAGCAATTTGCGGTTGCAGGTGAACGGCGCGTCGTTCGGGTTGTGCGCGGTGTTCCCGAATGCGCACGGGACCGGGGCGACCGGCGACGGACCGTAGCTCCCGTCATCCGCGAACGACGGGTGCTCCGGCCAGATGCCGCTGTCGATGACGCCGACCACGACGTTCTCGCCATCGATGCCGCGGTCGTACGGACCGCCGTCGACCGTGAGGCGCAGGAACTGCGGGCTGCTGTCCGTATGCGCGTGACGCATCTGGTCCTCGAGGACCCGGACCACGCCCTTCTGGAGCTCGATCCTGTCGACCTGCGACGGGGTGAGCATCGCCGCATACCCGTTCAGCGCATACGAGTAGTCGTGCAGCTTCATGGCGGCGGCGACGCCACCCTGTCGCAGCGAGCGGTCGTGCTCGGCGCGGAGGAATGCCCGGTACTCGCGGACCGCAAGGCTCGCGCGCTCCACCTTTCGGCCGGGCGCCGCCTTCGTCGGCGCGAGCCCACGCTGCCCGCCGTCGTATGCGGCGACCGGATCTGCGGCCATCACGACGACATACGGTTTCGCCGTCTCGGCCGCCATGGCTGGTGCCGCGACCAGCGGCATCGTCAGCGACATGGCGGTCGCGACCGCCAGGACTCGAAGCAACCTCTTGTGCCGCATCCGGCTCTCCTCCCCGGGATCCAAGCGTTGACGAGCGTTGTCGAACGTCGTCGATCGAGAGCGCGATCCTTCGGTCCTCGGCGCTGGTCACCTCCCTGACCTGGTGCGCGAGCTTCCGGCCGTGTGCGGCGCGTGACGGGATCGCCCGCGGTAGGCTGGGGGCGACCGTTTGGTGGACCCGATGATGGCGGTTCGACGAGCGCTCTGCAAAAAAAGATGTCGTACTTGGATGATCGACTGACCACGCGCCGCTCGACACGTCGCCTGGGTCGGGGCGTGGTGCTGGTCGCGCTGGTCGGGGTGGTGGCGATGAACGGATGTGGTGGTGGCGGGACCGGTCCCGGCGGTTCGGGGGCGGCGGGAACGGGGGAGCCGTCGGTGGCAGGGCCGGCCAGCCCCAGCCTCGAGTTGGCGAGCCAACAGCCGTCGAAGAGCGGCGCCGCCGAGACGTATGTAGGGGTGCTCAGCGCCGACGCGATCGAGGGCGGCTGTGCGTACCTCCAGGCGCCGGACGGGCGCAAGTACGAG
Organism: uncultured Chloroflexia bacterium; assembly: GCA_963812745.1. Taxonomy (GTDB): domain Bacteria; phylum Chloroflexota; class Limnocylindria; order Limnocylindrales; family CSP1-4; genus SPCO01. Next base: position 151,042 of record CAWEWE010000008.1, read on the forward strand.
GTGCTCTACCCGGACGGCTGGACGCTGCGCAAGTCGCCGCTGGAGTTGACCGCGCCCGATGGGCGGGTGGTGGCACGGGGCGGCGACGAAGTCACGGTGCGGGGAGCCGTGGCGGACATGGCGTCGATCTGCCAGGTCGGGCCGATCATCCAGGCGACCGAGGTGGTCGTCGGCGGCTAGTCCCGCTCGATCCCTGCCAATGATTCACCGAAGATCTCGACGGCCTCGCTGATCTCGGCCGCAGTCACGTCCAATGGCGGGATCCAGCGCACGACCTCGTGCTGCGAGCCACAGGTCAGGACGAGCAATCCGTGATCGGCGCAGGCCGCGCTGAGACGATCCGGGAGCAAGCCATCCGGCTCTCGCGTCGAACGATCGCGTACGAACTCGACGCCGATCATCAGTCCAGGCCCGCGGATGTCACCGATGCGGTCGTCCTCGGCGGCGATCCGCTCGAGCCCGGCACGCAGCTCGGCGCCACGCGCCGCCGCGTTCTCGACCAGCCCCTCCGACCGGATCGTCTCGAGCACCGCGATCCCCGCCGCGCACGCCACCGGGTTCCCGCCGTACGTCGACCCATGCGCCCCGCGGCCCCAGCGCTCCTGGAGCTCGCGCGACGACACGACCGCCGAGAGCGGTAGTCCGTTGGCGATGGCCTTCGCGAGCACGACCACGTCGGGGACGATCCCGGCGTGCTCGAACCCCCACATCCGGCCGGTCCGGCCGTAGCCGCATTGGACCTCGTCGGCGATGAGCAGGATCCCGTGTTCATCGCAGAACGCCCGAAGCTCACGCAGGAATGCGGTCGGCGCGGGGTTGTAGCCACCCTCACCCTGCACCGGCTCGATCAGGATCGACCCGACCGCCGACGGGGGGATCGTCGTCGCTGTCAGCGTCCGCAGGTCCGCCATCGCGCCGGCGACCGCTGCGGCCTCGTCGCCGCCGAACCCGCGGTACGCCGCCGGGAAGGTCGTCAGGTGGACCGACGGCAGCATCGGCTCGTACCCGACCCGGTAGTTGATCGCCGAGCTGGTGACCGCCATCGCGCCGAACGTCCGGCCGTGGAAGCCGCCGCGGAACGCGATGATCCCCGGGCGCCCGGTCACGCGGCGCCCCAGCTTCAGGGCGGCGTCGATCGCCTCGGAGCCCGAGTTGAGGAACATGACCGAGTCGAGCGGTGCCGGGAACGTCGCGGCGATGTCGTCGGCGAGCCGTGAGATCGGCTCGGTGAAGCCGAGCGCCGAGATCGGCCCGAGGAGCTTGTCGACCTGGGCGTGGATGGCGGCCGTCACGCGAGGATGCACGTGCCCGAGCGCAGTGACGGCGATGCCGTTCGCGAAATCGAGGTAGGCGCGACCTTCGGTATCGAACAGTCGATGGCCCTCGCCATGGCTCCACTGCCGCTGGAAATATCGGCCGAGGACCGGCGTGAGATGCGGCGCGGGCGAGACGGCAACGTCCATCGGCGGAGTGTACCGGCGCGACTCGTCACGGGCGGGATCCTCCTCGCGTCCTTGTCTCGATCCGACCCGGGAGGCAAGGATGCGTCGCTCGGTAATCCTCTTCATGACGGTCGTCGTGCTGACCGCCTGCCAACAGACGCCAGAGCCGTCGCGGGCCGCCCAGGTCACGGGCACAGCGACGCCGACAGCGATATCGACACCCGACCCGACGCCGTGGCCCAGACCAGAACCGACGAGCCCGTTCACCTCCGACGCCTATGACGAACTCGTTATCGTCGATGCGATCGAGACATTCGCGGCGGGTTTAGTCGATCTGTACGACGCCGACAACGCAGCTGCGCTCGACGCGGTGTTCACGGCCGATGGGGCGGTGTCCGCCCTGACGTACGACTGGCGCCTTCGCGGTGCACAACGCGGCGAGACCTCGTTTCGCGCGGACGTATCGGTCCGAGGTTGGGGCACGACTGACGAGCGACCGCTCGATCAGCCCCCGACCTTGAACGCGAACATCGCCCTTATGGCGGGACCGGGCGCCGAATTGGTCGATGCCACGACAGGAGCGATCCTCCAGCGCTGGAACGAGCGACAACACTTCGCCATGGAAGTGAGACTGCAGTACGAGGCGAACGTCAGTGGCTGGCGCGCGCTATCCCTTGGGCCTCCGTTCGAGTGGCATGACGATCCTCCCGGGGTCCCGGCCCCAGCCGTCAAATGCCCGGGTTTGAGTCGGGACCGGCCGGACGATGCTGATCTCGTCCGGGGCCGCAGGTGGTGCTTCGGTGGTCGCGATGGGACGCTTGCCACCAAGGAGCAAGTCATCGTCTTCGAGCGATACCCATGCGGGACCTCTCGAGCCTCGATCCTCACCGTTGGCTGGCCAGTCGGGGCGCAGATCGACGGCTTTGATGCACATCAATTCGTGCGCGATCCGGACGGTCTGTTCGACCGCGAATGGCCACTGCCGATCCCGTATGTCGCCAGTGGTCGCCTTCCGAAGGACGCCTATTCCACAGGATTGACCGACGGGGAGTTCGAGATCTGGGTCAGCCCTTCGGCAGATGCAAAGGCGATCTGGGTGCGGCACGGCCGCAAGGTCGAGCGCTGGCCACGAGCGCCAGAGGAGTGGGGCGTCATCGACTGCAACTGAGAGGCTCCCGGCGGACGCCCGCGCCGTAGGATGCGCGGCATGGTCGATCTCACCCTCACGGACGAGAACAAGCTCGTCCAGACGGCCGCCCGGGCGTTCGCGGAAGCCGAGATCCTGCCCCACATCCGCGAGTGGGACGAGAAGGGCGAGGTCCACCGCGAGGTCTTCGATCGCATGGGCGAGCAGGGCTTCCTGGGCGCGCCGATCCCCGAGGCCTACGGCGGCGGCGGGATGGACTACATCAGCTTCGCGATCCTGTGCGAGGAGCTCGAGCGTGCCGACACCGCGTTCCGTGTCGTCCAGAGCGTGCACGTCGGCCTCAACTCTTTGGCCCTCCTCCAGTGGGGCACGGAGGAGCAGCGGCAGCGCTGGCTCGTGCCGCAGGCGAAGGGCGAGAAGCTCGCGACCTTCGGCCTCACCGAACCGGGTGTCGGGACCGACGCCGGGAACCTCCAGACGACGGCTCGCCGGGACGGTGATGCCTACCGGCTCAACGGCCAGAAGATCTGGATCAGCCTGGCCGACATCGCCGACCACTTCCTCGTGTTCGCCTCGGTGGATCGAAGCAAGAAGCACAAGGGCGTCACGGCCTTCATGGTGGAGCGCGGCATGGAGGGCCTCACCACCGGGACGCTCCACGGCAAGCTCGGCATCCGGGCGGGCAACACCGGCCTCATCAACCTCGACGACGTGGTCGTGCCCGCCGACCACCGCATCGGCGAGGAAGGCGAGGGCTTCCTGGTAGCGATGAGCGCCATCGACCAGGGCCGGTACACGGTCGCGGCGGGCGCGGTCGGGCTGGCGCAGGCGTGCGTCGATGCCAGCGTCAGATATGCCCGCGAGCGCAAGACGTTCGGCCAGGAGATCGGAGAGCACCAGCTGGTCAAGCAGCTGATCGCCAAGATGGTCGCCGGCACCGAGATCGGCCGGCTCCTCGTGTGGCGTGCCGGATGGCTGAAGAACCAGGGTCTTCGGAATACGCGGGAGACGAGCCTCGCCAAGTGGCATGCGACCGAGCACTCCGTCCAGAGCGCGCTCGACGCGATCCAGGTCCACGGCGCGAACGGCTATTCGAACGAGTTCCCGGTCGAGCGCTACCTGCGCAACTCGAAAGCGGCCGTGATCTACGAGGGGACGAGCCAGCTCCACACGCTGATCCAGGCCGATTACGCGCTCGGCTATCGCGAGGATCGCCCACTGCGCTGTGAACCATGGCCGGCACAGGGCTGGCAACGCGGCACGGTCCAGCCGACCGCATGACGAACGGGCGGGCAAGCCACGGCGTCGCCGGAGGGTCGATCGACCCGGCCCGCCTGGAGCCCGCCCCATGAGCTGGACCGACCGTGAGCTGTCAACGCTCGCCGAGCTGGCCGAGACGTTCGTGCGCGGCGACGCTCGCCGCCGCGCCCGCCTGACGACCGAGACGCTCGAGCGGGCGGCCGACCCGGCCCAGGTCCGAAGCTTCCACCGGCTGCTGGGCCTGATGGAATCGCGCCTCGTCAACCTCGTCCTCGACCGGCGTCCGACGCCGTTCTCGTCGAGGTCACCGGCTGCTCGCGAGCGATATCTCCTGCGCTGGTCGACGGCGCGCTCCGCGTCGCGCCGGACCGCGTTCAGCACGTTGCGCAAGCTCATGACGTTCCTCGCCTACGCCGATCCGGGCGCCGACGCCGCGGGCAATCCACGGCACGCCGTCATCGGCTACGAGCCGGAATGGCCGCCGGTCACCGCCGACCCGACGCCGATCCACCCCTACGCGCTGCAGTTCGACCAGGGCGCGAACGATGAGCCGATGACGCTCGAGGCCGACGTGGTGGTCGTGGGATCGGGGGCGGGCGGTGGCATCGTCGCCGCGGCCGCCGCCGAGGCCGGTCGGTCGGTCGTGGTCCTGGAGGCTGGGCCGTTCGTCGACGAGTCGTCGATGCCGCGCAACGAGCTGGACGCCTCGTCACGGCTGTTCCTGAACCATGGCCTGCTGGCGACGTGGGACGCGTCGATCACGATGCTCAGCGGTTCGGCGGTCGGCGGCGGGACCCTGGTCAACTGGATGACCTGCATGGAGGCACCGGAGGCCGTGCGCTGGTCGTGGACGCGCAACCACGGCATCAAGGACATCGCCAACGGTGAGGCGTGGTCCGACGACATCGCCACGCTCGAGACCGAGCTGTCGATCGGTTCGGTGCGGCACGTGCCACCCAAGGACGGGATGATCCTGCGCGGCGCGGAACGGTTGAACTGGGAAGCGGCGCCCGCGCGCCGCGATGCCGCGGCCGACTGCGACGACTGCGGCAGTTGCACGTTCGGCTGCCGGCGCGGCTCGAAGCAATCGGGCATCCGGGTGCATCTGTCGCGCGGCTACGTCGCGGGCGCCCGGATCGTGCCGCAGGTGCGCGTCACCAAGGTCCTCATCGAACGTGGCCGGGCGGTGGGCGTAGAGGGCAACGCGCTGCTGCCCGGGACCGACGCCGCGCCGCGTACCCGCAAGCTGATCGTGCGCGCACGGCAGGTCGTCATCGCCGCGGGCGGGCTCCGTTCGCCGGGGATCCTCCTCGCGTCTGGGCTGCGCCACCGGGCGATCGGTCGGCACCTGCGCGTCCACCCGGCGCCGGTCGTCTCGGCGCGCATGACGATGCCAGTCGACATGTGGCTGGGGCCGATGCAGGGCGCTCGTTCCCTGGAATTCCTGTCGCCGGAGGCCGGGCGGAACGGCTACGTCATCGAGTCGGCGCCAGGTCATCCCGGTCTCGTAGCGCTGGCCCTGCCCTGGGACGGCACCGACGCGCACGCCGCCTCGATGCGCGAGATCCGCTACCTCGCGCCGCTCGTGGCGATCACCCGCGACGGCGGGAGAGGCACGGTCAGGTTGACGCGAGCCGGTCGGCTGCGAATCGACTACGAGCTCGACCCGGTCGGCGTGGCGACGCTGCGTCACGCGGCTGTGCGGATGGCCCGCCTCGCACGCGCCGGCGGCGCCGGCGAGATCGTGGTGGCGGCGACCCCGGCGGTCCGCTTCGACCCGATCCGCGGCTCGCCGAGTGCGGATGCGGCCGCGTTCGGGCGGTTCGAGGATCGCATCGCGCGGATGGATTTCGGGCCCAACCGCGGATCGCTGTTCTCCGCCCATCAGATGGGCACTGTCCGGATGGGGGCGGGACGGCGCGACCACCCGTGCGATCCGGACGGGCGCGTCAGGGCACGTGGCCCGCGCGACCGGGTCGTGACCGGGCTCTACGTGGCCGACGCCTCGCTGTTCCCCACGGCCCTCGGTGTCAACCCGATGCTGACGGTCATGGCGTTGGCGCGACGAGTGGCTCGGACGGTGCTGGCGGAGTCCTGACCTCGGCGACCGGTGCCTTGGGTGCCGTCATCCGGCCGCGGGCGGTGACGATGAGCGCCACCGCGCCGACGATCACCGCGCCGGCGACGACCGTTCTAGGGTCGATCGGCTCGCTCAGGACGAGCGCGCCGAGCACGACTGCCACGACCGGGTTGACGTAGGCGTACGTCGCGACCAGCGGCAGCGGCGCGACGCGGAGCAGCCAGCCGAAGGTCGTGAACGCCACGAGGCTGCCGATCACGGTCAGGTACAGGAACGCGGTGAAGGAGCCGACGGAGACCCCGGCGGGGTCGAAGCGGGCAGGTTCGCCGCTGATGAGGGCCATCAGCGTGAGCGCGAGCGAGCCCGCGATCATCTGGCTTCCGGTCGCGACGAGCGGGTGGCGCGGCAGGACTGCCCGGTGGCTGGCGTACAACGATCCAGCCGACCATGCGATCGGGGAGATCAGGATCGCGACCACGCCGGCCGGGTCAAGGGCGCCGCTCGCACCGATGGCGGTCGGGCCGACCAGGATGGCCACACCGACGAAGCCGACGACGATCCCGACGACGGCCAGTCGCGGGAGGCGCTCCCGGAACGCCACGCCGCCGAGGATCGCGACCCAGACCGGCATCATCGCGATCAGCAGCGCCGCGATCCCCGACGGGATCGTCTGCTCGGCCCACGCGACGAGACCCATGCCGCCGCCGAGCAGGAGCGCTCCGATCACGCTGGTGTCGATCAGCTCCCGCCGGCTCGGCCGGCGAAGCTCGTCGCGGCGCCGCAGGGCCATCCAGCCCAGGAGGACGAGACCGGCGAGCCCGAAGCGCATCGCCGCCATGAGGAACGGCGGGATCGTCTCGACCGCGACTGCGATAGCCAGGTAGGTCGAGCCCCAGACCCCGTACAGGATCGCGAGACCGATCCAGATCGTGCCCCGTTCGGGCGGTCGGCGCGCTGTTGGCATAGTCGGCTGGTCCAAGGGCACAGCATACGGCCCCGGCCGCCGCGGCGTCAGCCCGAGTGCCCTCAGGCGGCGGCCGCCACCGGACGACAGACCTTGCAGGGCCGATAGCCGGCGGCCCCGGCCTCGGCGAGTGAGCGGAACGGGCGGCGGTTCTTCTCGAGCATGTGCCGACCGGTCCGGCACGTCGGCCAGCACACGATCCGCGTAGACGCGCAGCCGACCAGGCGCTCGCCACGGCGGGCCGAGTCCTCCATCGCGTCGGGGTCGAGACCCTCGGCGCTCAGGATCGTGCGCTTGTTGGCCGGACCGCCCAACGAGTACTGCCCGATCGAGCCGTCCGTCCGGACGACGCGGTGGCAGGGCACGATCAACGGCACGGGGTTGTGGCCGAGCGCGGTACCGACCGCCCGGACGGCCTTCGGCCGTCCGATCTCGGCCGCCACCCAACCGTACGGCCGTACTTCGCCGCGCGGGATCTCGAGGGCCTTGCGCCAGACGTCCTGCTCGAACGGGCTGTGCCCGCGCAGGTCGAGCGGGATGCGAACGCGCCGGTCGCCGTCGAGCCGGCGCATGATCGCGCTGGCCAACCGTGGCGGCAGCTCGCCGGGCATCGCCGGGCGCCCTGTCGTCGCGAGGTGGCGGGCTTCGAATGCGCCGTCGTCCTCGGCGAGGTCGACCGCGGACACCCCGCGGCCATTCCAGGCCACGACGAGCGGGCCGAGCGGGGAGTCGACGCGGTCGTATCGGTCGGCCAGCCCCACCTCGACCAGGACCGCGGCACGCAGGGTCATCGGCGCGGCGACGGCGAGATCGGTGAGGGCGGCGACCTCGCGGTCGGTGGCTTCGAGCTGGGTGGTCATGCGGTCATCTCCTGGAGCTCACGGCGGCTCTCCGCCTCGAGCATGGCTCGTAACAGTGCGACGCCCCGGTGTACCTGGGCCTTGACGGTGCCTTCGGGGCGACCGAGCGCCGCGGCAGCCTCCGGGTAGGACAACCCGTCGACATGGCGAAGGACCACGGCCGCCCGGTAGGCCGGTGGCAATGCCGCGAGTCGCGACGCCCAGCGGTCCCGTTCGGCATGGCGTTCGGCGATCTCGGCGGGGGCCGTCGCCTGCGGCATCGCCGGCTCCGGCGGTCGCGGCCCGTCGCCGTCGATCGATACCGGGCGCGGTCCTCTCGTCGCTCGTCGCGCGCCGACCGAACGACAGCGGTTCAGGACGATCGTCGTCAACCATCCTCGGAGGCGGAGCTCGCGGATCCGGTCGCCGTCGTACGATGCCAGCGCTCGATAGGCGCGCACGAACGCGTCCTGGGCGGCCTCCTCCGCGTCGCCGGCGTCGCCGAGCATCCGCAACGCGATCGTGTACAGGCGGTCCTGGTGGGCGACGACCAGCGCATCGAAGGCGCCATCGAGGTCGTCGGCCAGGGCCGTGATCAGCCGGTCGTCAGCGTCCATCAGGGTCTAGAACAGGGTAGTCCGCAGAACCGTTGCACCCTGCCACGGTACCCCGGCCATCGTCGCTCGCGACGCTGGCCCCATGCGACAATCGCGGGCATGGGCCACGACGATCGTTTCGACGACCTGATCGCGAGCCTCGGGAGCTTCCACCGCACCTGGCTCATCTATCTCGGCATCGATCTCGGCCTGTTCGCGCAGATCCGCGCCGCCGGCGAGGACGGCATCACCCCCGAGGCGCTGGCAGCCGATACGGGCACCCACGCGGCCGCGGTGGCGGCCTGGGCGTGGGCATCCGATGCCCACGATCTCACGACGTTCGAGGGCGGGCGCCTCACGATCGATGACGACGTGGCCGAGATCCTGCTCGACGACCAGCGGGCCGAGTTCCTCGGCGGGCAGTTCGTCCACGCGGTCGTCGCGTCGATGGACTGGGGCGGGATGGAGGACTTCTTCCGGACCGGCCGGCCGATCACGCAGCGGCCGGATCGGTACCGCGAGGCGATCGAGCGGCTGACGCGGCAGGACATCGCGGTGTTCTTCCAGGAGGTGCTTGCGGCGCTGCCGCAGCTGGTCGTCGACCTGAACCATGGCGGCCGCGTCGTCGACATCCACTCGGGCGGTGGACGCTGGCTGATGGCGATGGCCCAACGGTTCCCGGCGCTCGAGCTGGTCGGCGTGGAGTTCGAGGAGGACTCGGTCGCCCGCGCCCGAGCGGCGATCGATGCCGCGGGGCTGTCCGACCGCATCAAGATCAAGCACGGCAAGGCGACCGATCCCGGTCACGTCGGCGAATACGACCTCGCCTATTTCCAGTACGCGCTCCACCAGCTCGATGACGCGCCGGCCGTCCTCAAGGCCGCCTGGGACGCGCTCCGCCCCGGAGGCCGGCTGCTCGTCCTCGACTGGCCGCTGCCGTCATCGTCGGACGAGTTCCGGACGCGTCACGGCGAGATCATCGCCGGGATGCAGCTGGACGAGCTGTATCAGGGGACGGCGCTCGCGACCCGCGACCAGTTCCTTGCCTGGTTCGCCGATGGCGGCCTGCCCGCCCCCGAGACCATCGATCTGCCGTCCGGGGCGTCCGTGTTCCTCGCGGAGCGGACGCCCTGATGTGCGGGGCTAGCTGACCTCGATCGTCCCGGTCATGTTCGAGTGGATCTTGCAGAAGAATTCGTACGAGCCGGCGGTATTGAACACGATGCTGCCTGACGCACCGTTGGCGAGGGTGTCGGTCGTGCACGTCGGGTCGGATCGCACGGTCGCCGTGTGGCCCGCGCTGTCATTGTTGGTCCAGGTGATGACGTCGCCGACGCTCGCCGTGATCGCCGCGGGGTTGAACGCGAAGCCCGACATCGTTCCGGTGACGGTGCCCGTCTCCGTGGATGGCGCGCAGGCCGCCCCGCCGGCCGCCGCGCTTTCCGAGGCTGCCGGGGCCTCGCTGGCCGGGGCTTCGCTGGCAGGCGCCTCGCTGGCAGGCGCCTCGCTGGCAGGGGCGGCGGGTGCCGTGGCGGTCGCGCCGCCACCGCAGGCGCTCAGCACGAGTAGCATCGCCGAACCGAGGGCAAGGATCGTCCGGGACATGTGGACCTCCTCCTGGCTGAGGGCTGGTACATCGTCGCTGGGGGACGCCGCTTGGTACGACGTCGCGGGTCGGGCGGTTTCGTGAGGACGGACCCGCTGGATGCCCGGATCGACGCGACGACGGTTCGCACGCTACTCCGCCACGAGGCAGAGGTCCATGCCATACCCGGGCGCGACCTGCGCGATCTCGGGGACTCGTTGCTGCTCCACGATCCGGCGGAGAGCGACCCGTTCTGGAACCGTGTCGAGGCCATCCGCTGGCCGGTCGACCCGGAGGCGTTCGATCGGCGGCTGGCCGAGGTGGCCGTGCTGTTCGCCTCGATCGGCCGGCAGCCGCACGTCTGGACATCGCCGCCGCACGACGAGCCGGCCGACCTGGTGGCGCGGCTCGCGTCGAATGGGTTCGAGGACGTCGGTGACGGCTTGCTCATGGTGGCTCGGGACGTCGAGCCGGCACGGATCGCGCTGGCCACCCGGCCGCTGGATGCCGGCCTGACGCTCGAGCGGTCCAGCGGCCGGACTGGCCCCGATGCTGAGCCCGCCGCCGAGGCGATCGTGTCGGTGTTGCTGGGTGCCTTCGGTGTCGGAGCCGACCGGCGGCCCGGTCTCCTCGCCGAGACCCGCGCCGCGCTCGCCGACGCCCGTTTCACCTACTACCTCGTTGGGCGAGGCGGCGAGCCCGTGGCCGTGGCCCGGCGAGCCACGTTCGATGGCATCTCGTACCTGTCATCGATCGGGACCGTCGACGCCGCGCGTGGGCTCGGCCTCGGCCGGTTCGTGACCGCCAGCACCATGGTCGATGCGGCGGCCGCGGGCAGCCGGTGGATCCACCTCGGGGTCTTCGCCGACAACGTCCCGGCGCGGCGTCTCTATGAGCGGCTCGGCTTCGTCATGAGCGGCGATCCGGGGCCCGACATGATCTTCGTCGGTTGACCCGGATCGTCGGACGCGGCTGGGCGACCGTGGAGATCGAACGTGCCGCCGCGGCCCTCGCAGACCGCCTCGCGCACGACACCGGCTTCGAGGAGGCCCCGCGGTCGGCGATCCTCGGGGCGCGCTGCCTCCGCGGCCGTGCCCGGCAGACTGCTCATGGCGACCGGACCGACGACGGCGACGACCCCGACTGGATCGTCCTGCTCGAACCCGACACCGAGGGGCGGCTCGCCGGCTACCTGGCACGGTCCGGCGAGGGCTGGGCCGCGACCTGGACCGTGCTCGACGACCGGGCAGGGCGCCTCGGCCATGCTCCGGCACGAGGTCCACTCGGGGACGAGCGCCTGGCCGACGGAAGCCCGCCGGTCGGTCCGTTCCGGTTGCTGCTGTCCGCCGCTACCATCGACCCATGACCGATGCCACCATCACGCTCCGGCCGGCGACTGCGTCGGACGCCGAGGCCATCGCGGCGCTCTTCACCGACGAGGGCTATCCGGCCGGACCCAGCGACATCGTCGAACGATTGACCCGGTTCGGGTCGGAGCACTCGCGGGTCGTCATCGCCGAGCACGAGGGCGGTGTGCTTGGCTTCGTCGCGGTGCATGCCCTGCCACGCTTCGAGCACGACGACCGGATCCTGCGGGTGCTGGCGCTCGTCGTCGATGCCGGGGCCCGCGAGCGTGGGGTCGGTCGCCAGCTCATGACCGAGGCCGAGCGCATCGCGACCGAGCTCGGCGCGGCGTTCGTCGAGGTGACCTCCGGCCACCACCGGCCCGATGCCCGCCGTCTCTACGAGTCGATGGGCTACGACGCGTCGGTCGCGGCCTACTTCCGGAAGAAGCTCTGACGCACATCGGGCGTTGAAGTCCGTGTGGCACCATTCGCCGCCATGACCGTCACGACCGGGACCGAACCCGTCATCCGGGTGCGCGGACTGACCAAGCGCTACGGCGACGTCGAGGCCGTGGCGGGCATCGACTTCGAGGTCGCCAAGGGCGAGATCTTCGGGCTGCTCGGTCCCAACGGTGCGGGCAAGACCACGACCGTCGAGATCCTCGAGGGTCTCCGCCAGCCAGACGGGGGCGAGGTCAGCGTCCTCGGCGTGGACGTCACCCGCCACGCGGACCAGCTCAAGCCGCGCATCGGTGTCAGCCTCCAGACGGCCGCGCTCTATCCGAAGCTGACCGTGACCGAGCTGATCGACCTCTTTCGCAGCTTCTACCCGCGCGCCCGCTCGACCGACGAGCTCATCGACGCGCTGGAGCTCGGGGAGCGTCGCACTGCCCGCAGCGAGGTCCTGTCGGGTGGCCAACGGCAGCGGCTGGCCGTCGCGCTGTCGCTCGTCAACGATCCCGAGCTCGTTTTCCTCGACGAGCCGACCACTGGCCTGGACCCGGCGGCCCGCCGGTCGCTCTGGGACATCGTCCGCGAGTTCCGAGCACAGGGTCGATCGGTGCTGCTCACGACCCACTACATGGAAGAGGCCGAGATCCTGTGCGACCGGATCGCGATCATGGACCACGGCCGGATCCTCGAGATGGGTACGGTCGAGGAGCTGGTCTCGAAGCACTTCCAGGAGCGGACGGTCCGTTTCGACCGGCTGGACGGGCTCGCCCATGACGAGCTGGCGGCCCTCCCGGCGGTGACGTCGGTGAAGGAGGACGCGACGGAGGTGCTGATCTACACGCGCGATCCCGGGCCGACCATCGGCGGTCTGCTCGATCTTGCCGACTCGCGCGGCCTCGAGCCGAAGAACCTGGGGATCCGGCGGGCGACCCTGGAGGACGTCTTCCTCGACCTGACCGGCCGGGCGCTGCGGGACTGACGATCGATGCAGGCCCTGCTCGCGCTCACCGTCGCCAACATCAAGAGCTACGTCCGCGACCGAGCGGCCCTGTTCTGGACCCTCGCGTTCCCGCTGATCTTCATCTTCATGTTCGGGTTCATCTTCCAGGAGGGTGGCTCGAGCCGGCTGAACCTGGGTTGGGTCGATGAGGACGGGACGCCGGCCGCGACCCAGCTGCGCGATGCGTTCGAGGCACAGGAAGGGACCGAGCTCGTCGAAGCCGGCAAGGACGATGCGCTCGGCCGGATGCGCGAGGGCGATGTCGACGGGGTGATCCTCGTCCCGGCGGGGTACGGCGACGGCGATCGCCGCCGGCGCGGCCGGGTCGGGCGGTCCGACCCCGGTCGTCGTCTACACGGACCCGTCGCGTTCGAACCTCGTGGCCTCCGTCTACCAGTCGGTCCAGGCCGTGCTCGGCGTCGTCAACCTCGGCGGCCGACCGCCGCTCGTGGTCCCCCAGCCGGAGACGCTCCAGACCGAGAACCTCAACTTCATCAGCTATTTCGTCCCGAGCATGCTCGGCCTGTCGGTCATGCAGGTCGGCATCTTCGCGGCGATCCCGCTCGTCGCCGACCGGGTCAAGCTGATCCTCAAGCGGCTGGCCGCGACCCCGTTGCGTCGTTGGCAGCTGGTCGGCTCGAACGTGCTCATGCGCCTGCTCATCGCGGGGGCGCAGTCGGTGATCATCGTCGGCGTCGGCGTGCTCGTCTTCGGCGTCGAGATCGTCGGATCGTTCCTGCTCACTGCCGTGTTCGTCGGTCTCGGTGCGATCGCGTTCCTGGCGCTCGGGTATGTGATCGCGTCCTTCGCCAAGACCGAGGAATCGGCGAACGGGATGACCAGCGTCGTGCAGTTCCCGATGATGTTCCTGTCGGGCACGTTCTTCCCGATCGACCAGATGCCCGATTTCCTCCAAGGCATCGCTCGACTGATCCCGCTCACCTACCTGTCCGACGCCTTGCGCCAGGTGATGGTCGGGGGCGCGGCGTTCGCGCCGCTGTGGGTGTGTGCCGCCGTCCTGATCGGATGGCTGGTCATCTGTTTCGGGATCGCCGCGCGCACGTTCCGCTGGCAGTAGCTACCAGCGCTCCTCGTGGACGAGCTCGTCGAGCGGCCGGCGGCCGCCGGGGCGAAGCGGCCGCGTCAGGTCCGCCGGGTCGGCCGGGTAGCCGAAGGACAGCATGAACTCGCAGTGCTGATCGGCGGGGTAGCCGAGCAGCGAGCGCGCGAGATCCTGGTCGTAGACGGTCGCCGGGACGCTGCCGATCCCCAGCTCCCACGCCGCGAGCATCATCGAGTCGGCGGCCATCCCGATATCGAACAGCAGCGACAGCGGCGCCTTGTCCCGCCCGGGGTCCGGCGTCACGAGGGCGATCCCCACCGCGGCGCCAGCGAGGTGGCCGGCCCACGGCCCGACCTTGCCGAGCTCGCGCAGGTGTGCCCGATCGCGGCATACGATGAAGGCCCAGCGCTGCTGGTTCTTGGAGCTGTTGGCGCGCCGGCCGGCGCGCAGGATCCGATCGAGGTGCGCATCGTCGAGTGGACGGTCGGCGAATCTGCGGACGACGCGGCGCGACGAGATGGCGTCCCAGACGCTGTCCCCGTCGGTCATCGGCGACGGCAGGAAGGGCTCAGCCCAGGCCCGGCTCGTCGGCCGTCGCCAGCGAATCCAGGTCGGGGATCCGGGTCGCGCCGGGCAGGGCGACCTGGGCGAGCGTCCGGAAACCGCCGGGCATCGTGTCGACGGCCGACAGCCGCTCCTCCGCGGCTGGGATGCGCTCGGCGTGCGTCGCCGCGGCGGCGGCCGCTGCCGCATCGGGCGCCAGCGGTCCGTCCAGGGCGACGGCCAGGAAGCGCGCGACCTCTGCTCGGTAGGTCGGGTCCTCGTACAGCCAGGAATGTTGGCCGCCAGGCACGACCAGCGTCTCGACCGGCTTCGCGTCCGGCTCGCCGACCCGTGCGCGGCGTGCCGCCGCGGCCACGCGGGCGAGGTGCGCGAACGGAACGACCTGATCCTCGTCGCCGTGGGCGAGCAGGATCGGCCCCCGGTAGCGGGCGATCGCGTCGGTCGCGCTGATGTCGGTCACGACGTGGCCGCGTGGCCGGAGGAAGACGCGCGTCGTGAGGTACGCGAGCGGGTAGGCGATCGGATCGGGGATGGGAAGGCGGGCGAGCCGGAACGTCTGGCGCGTCAGGCGATAGGGGTCGGCCGGTGCCGACGTGGCGACGATCGCCGCCACACGCGGATCGGCGGCGGCCGCGAGGATCGCGCCGATGGCGCCCATCGAGTGGCCGACGATCGCGCCGCTGGTCACCTCCGGCCGCTCGATCATCGCTCGGAACGCGGCCAACCCGTCGAGCCCGAACTCCCCGGCACTCACCGGCAGCGTCTCAGCCGGGTTCTCGCCATGCCCCCGCACGTCGATCGTCAGGCAGTGGTAGCCCGCGGCATGGAGGAACGATGCGATCGGCAGCGTCCGGTCGCGCGCCGACTCCCAGCCGTGGATCAGCGCGACGCCCGGCCCCGGGGCACCGTCGCGGGCTGGGATGAACCACGCGGGCAGGTCCAGGTCATCGGAGCGGACCGAGATCGATTCGAACGGGAGGCCAAGGTCCGCCGGTGACATGGTCGGTGGGAATCGGCGCGGATAGCCGGCCCGGGCGCGATAGGCGAGCGCGAAGCGATAGGCGAGGCCGACCTGGGCAGCCGCGATCGCGGCCGCGACACCGGCCCTAGTCACGGTTCCCACGTTCCTAGGGGACGGCACGCGGGGCCACCTGTCAAGTCCGGGTCGGTCAACAGCGCCGGTACACTTCGGCCGTGGCGAAACGCGATCCCCACGAGGTGCTGGGCGTGGCCCGTGGGGCCGACCCGACCCGGATCAAGGCCGCGTGGCGCCGGCTCGCGCGCGCACACCACCCGGACCTGACCGGCGATGACCCGGCCGCCTCGCGGGTCGCCACGCGGCGCATGGCGGAGATCAACGATGCGTACGCCGAGCTGACCCGGGGTCTCGGCGGCGAGTCCAGGGAGGCCGGACCGCCCGCCGACATGGGCGGCGGTGTGCGCCGGCGTGCCGGGCCGCCGACGTCGCGCCCGACCCGCCCGGTCACCGGCCGTGTCGACACCACGTCGACCTTTCGACCGCGCAACCAGACGACGCCGCGCGAGCCCGGCGGGCCGTACCCCAACGGTCACGAGGCGCCCCGCGGTCAGCCGCCGCTGCGCGGGCAGCGGGTACGCCAGGAGGCCCCGCGTGCGTCGACCCCGACCGGGCCGCTGGAGCGCGCCCGGATCCGCAACTTCCGGCGTCCCCGCCCGCCGCGCCTCGAGCGGGCGCTCGAGCATGTCATCGAGTTCGGCAAGTTCCATGGTCATACGCTCGGGCAGATCGCGGCCTTCGAGCCGTCGTACATCGACTGGGTCGCCGGGACGGTCACCCGGGATCCGGAGCTCGTCGCTGCGGCGCGCGTGGTCCAGGCGGACCTCGACGCGCGCGGCGTCGGCCGGCGCTCCCATCCGGTGCCGAGCCGGGCGACGCGGACCGCGTAGGCGCCGGACACGATGATCGCCCCCCGAAGATCCGGAGGGCGATCGATGCGATGATCCGCGCCAGTTCGATCAGTCCTGCCAACCCGACGGCCTTACGGGCCTGATGGCCGAAAGATCCGGTTACTCGGCTCGTGAGCGAAGACCGGGATCCCTCTCTCGAACCTCCTCGAGTGAGCGTCCGTTCCCCGCTCCGTGACCGACGCCCCAGGTGCTGTCCCCGGTTCGATCGCAGGTCGGCTTGTCCAGAACCCTACTGCTGTGTACTCCTGCACGGCAATGGCACCCTGGTCCCGAAACCGGGCGGTCGATGGTCGGGCGCACCCGCGCACCATCCGTGGGACGGCCGTACCAGGTGCACGGGCGCACCGGACGACCTTCACCGCTACCCTTCCCGGCGTGACCCACCGCCTCCGCCCCCGTCGCTCCGCGCTGCCCAGCGTCCTCCTTTCGCTGGCCTTCGCGATGACGCTGGTCGGGTGCGCGACCGAGGCAGAAACGTCCTTCGACCCGGCGTCCGCATGCACGACCGACGGCCAGATGGCCGGCGCATATCCCGACCTCGAAGCCCGCGTCCCGACCAGCTACGAGAGTCGTCCGCCGGACCGCCTCGACTCCGGCCGGCACTGCTCCGAGGCCAGCCTCGGGTCACTGGCCGCGGCCGGCTTCGATGAGGTGCGCTTCGCCGGCGGGACGTGGGACTTCGGCGGCCAGCGTGCGGCGGCGCTGGTCGTCTTCCAGGCGGACGGCCTGACCGCCGATCGGATCGCCGAGTTCTACGGCGCCAGTGCCGACGCCGCGGATCGCACCAAGGTGACCGGTGTCTCGACCCCCACCCTCGCCGGCCGACCGGGGTATCGACTGGACACCACCACCGGCAGCCGGACCCAGACCGTGCTGGCCTGGCCGGCGGCGGATCCCGATGTCGTCAACGTCGTGATCACCAACGACCTGCCGGACCCCAAGATCGACGCCGCCGTCGAGGCCTTCGGCGGTCGCTGAACCCGGCGACCCGGTGCTAGAGTCGGCCGCATGAGCGAACGCCCGACCGACCGTCGTCCGGCGTGGGAACGCGACCGCCTGACGCCGGCCCTCGATCGCGCGCCGGAGCGCAAGCCCGCGTTCTCGACGATCAGCGACATGCCGATCGAGCGGCTGTATGGGCCGTGGTCGCTGCCCGACGACGCCGAGGCACGCATCGGCTTCCCGGGCGAGCCGCCGTTCACCCGCGGCATCCACCCGACCGGCTACCGAAGCCGGCTGTGGACGATGCGGATGTTCGCCGGCTTCGGCTCGGCCGAGGACACCAACGATCGGTTCCGCCAGCTGCTCGGCGCCGGCCAGACCGGGCTGTCGATCGCGTATGACATGCCGACCCTGTACGGCTACGACACCGACGACCCCGAGGCGGAAGGCGAGTTCGGGACCTGCGGCGTCGGCGTCAGCAGCCTGGCCGACATGGAGGTCCTGCTCGGCGGCCTGCCGCTCGAGAAGGTCTCGACGTCGATGACGATCAATTCGCCGGCCGCGCCGATCTGGGCGATGTACATCGTCGCGGCCGAGAAGGCCGGGGTCCCGCGCGACCGACTGGAGGGCACGCTCCAGAACGACATCCTCAAGGAGTTCATCGCCCAGAAGGAGTTCCTGTTCCCACCCGAGCCATCGATGCGCCTGGTGACCGACACGATCGAGTTCGGGACCCGCGAGATGCCGCGCTGGAACACGATCTCGATCAGCGGCTACCACATCCGCGAAGCCGGCTCGACCGCCGTCCAGGAGCTGGCGTTCACGATCGCCGACGGGATGGCATACGTGGAGCACGCCATCGAACGCGGGCTCCGGGTCGATGACTTCGCGCCGAGGCTGTCGTTCTTCTTCAACTCCCATTCCGACTTCTTCGAGGAGATCGCCAAGTTCCGCGCGAGCCGGCGGATCTGGCACGACCTGATGACCAAGCGCTACCACGCGGAGAACGAGCGCTCCGCCTGGATGCGGTTCCACACCCAGACGGCCGGCGTGTCGCTGACGCCCCAGCAGCCGTTGAACAACCTCACCAGGGTCGCGTTGCAGGCCCTTGCGGGCGTGCTCGGCGGGACACAATCGCTCCACACCGATGCCTACGACGAGGCGCTCGCCGTGCCGACGGCCGAAGCCGCGCTCCTCGCCCTGCGCCAGCAACAGGTGATCGCGGAGGAGACCGGCGTCGACGCGACCGTCGACCCGCTGGGCGGATCGTGGTTCGTCGAGGCGCTGACCGACGAGACCGAGCGCCAGGTGTGGCGCTACCTCGACGAGATCGATCAGCGCGGCGGCATGGTCGCCGCCACCACCGAGGGCTATCCGCAGCGCGAGATCGCCGATGCCGCGTACCGCTATCAGCGCGAGTTCGACGCCGGGCAGCGGCGGGTCGTCGGCGTGAACGCCTACGTCGACGAGACCGAGGAGACGCCGGTGCCGGTGCTGGCCGTGCCGCAGGGCTCGCTGGAGCGACAGCTCGCCCGGTTGGAGCGGACGCGCCGCGAGCGCGACGCCTCGGCGGTCGAGGCAGCGCTCCGTGGGCTGCGTGACGCGGCGTCACGGCCGGGCTCGACCGAGACGAACCTCATGCCGCACTTCATCAGGGGCGCCGAGGCGTATGCCACCCTGGGCGAGATGTGCGGGGTCCTGCGCGGCGTGTTCGGGGAGTACCGCGAGCCAGTCGCCGTCTGAGGGCCTCGGGTCGTGACTGCAGCCGTCGTCGGGCGCGACCCTGAGCTCGTCGAGATCACGCGATTCCTCGACGCCGTCGAGACCCGGTTCGCCGCGCTGCTGCTCTCCGGACCGGCCGGGATCGGCAAGACGACGCTCTGGGAGCACGCCGTCGGCGCCGCCCGCGAGCGCGGGTATCGCGTCGTCGTCTCGCGGCCGACGGAGGTCGAGACCGGGCTCGCGTTCGCGGCGCTGAACGACCTCTTCGGCGAGCTGGCGGACGACGCATCGGACGAGCTGCCCGAGCCGCAACGGATCGCGCTCGACGCCGCCCTCCTCCGCGTGACGACTGCTTCGCCACCTCAACCACTCGCCGTGGCGATCGGCGTTCGCCAGCTCGTCCGCCAGGCGGCCGCTCGGGGACCGATCGTCATGGCGATCGATGACCTGCCGTGGCTCGATGAACCCTCCGCTCGCGTCCTCGACTTCGTCGTTCGGCGGCTGGACGATGAATTTGTCGGCCTCATCGCCGGACAGCGGGCGACCGGGCTGGACGGACCACTGGCCGTCGTCGACGGCGTCGATCCCGATCGGTTGCAGCGGCTCGACCTGCGCGGGCTCACGATCGACGATGTCGATCGCCTGCTGCGCGCCCGCATCGGGCTCGAGTTGGCTCGACCGACTCTGGTCCGCCTGCACGCGGTCGCCGCGGGCAACCCGTTCTATGCCCTCGAGTTGGGGCGGGCGATGGCCAGCGGCGGCGGTACGGACGACCCCGATGCCCTGCGATTGCCGCCCAGCCTCGACCGTCTCGTCGGTCGGCGACTCGACGCCCTGGGGTCCGATGCCCACCTGGTCACCCTGTATGCGGCTGCCGCAGCGCACGCGAGCCTGGCGTCGCTGGCGGCCGCCATGGGGTGACGACCGAGCCCGGTCCGGGCTTGCGGATGCCACCCGCCAGGGCGTGTTGGTGGTGGACGGCGAGAGCATCAGATTCACCCATCCGCTGCTCGCGGCGGCGGTCTACGACCGGGCGCCACTTGATCGACGCCGGGAAGTCCACGCGCGGCTCGCCGAGGTCATCACGGGCCAGGAGGAGCGTGCCAGGCACCTGGCACGGGCGACGACGGAGCCTGATCGGGAGGTCGCAGCCGAGCTCGAAGCCGCCGCGCTGATCGTCGTCGGTCGCGGGGCGCATCGCTGGTCGCCCGACCAGCCGGCAACCACCGTCAAACGTTTCAAGGAGCTCGACCAAGATGGCAGAACTCGTCCAGCGAAGGACCACCATCAACAACCCCGTCCTCGGGTTGGCGATCGCAGCCTCGCTCCTCGGCGGCATCGCCGGGGGAGCGGTCGCGACCGCCATCCCAGCCGTCATCCAGGCACGCGCCGACGACGACGCGGCGCAGGCCGCCGAGCGGGCGAAGTGGCTGCAGTACGGCCAGGAATGGGAGGCGCGGTACCGCCAGATGTACCCGATCGTCGACTAGCGGTCGACGTCTGACCCCTCAGGGGTCCGAGCGCGGAGCGGTCGCCAGGCCCAGACGACGAGCCCGGCGGCCGCGCCGAGCACGATCACGAGCCCGGCGGCCTGTCCCGCGCCGAACGTCGCGAGGACCAGCCCGGCGACGCCGGCCACGAGCAGCAGCATCTGGCCAGCCGCGATCGACCGATCGGGGAGGGTCGGGGTCTCCCGGTGCATCGCGCGACGCTCGCGACGATCCCAGTCGTGCCATCGGCCGGTCCCGATCTTGGCAAGGGCGAAGAACAGGACCACGAGCAGGGCAAGCGCCACGATCGGTGGGCCAAGGGTCGCGAGACCGTCCGCGATCCCAGCCTGTCCGACCGCACCGAGCAGCGCCCCGATCACGCTCGCCGCCGCCTCGATCGGCACTGTCACGATCTCGTGCCCCGGCAGCAGGTCCCACACCCCGGCGATCGCATCCCCTGCACGTGTCAGGCGCTGGTCGCCCCCGAGCTGCAGGCCGATGAGGACCGCCGCGGACGCGCCGGCGCTCAGCGAGCAGATCCAGCCCCATGCCGCGAGCGCGGAGACTCGCTCCCGGCGCCAGAGGACCCGACGTGTCCGGTCGCCGTCATCGCGGAAGAAGCGCGACGCCGACGCGGGTCCTTTCGCCGCATCGATGTGCCGGACGAGCGGCACCAGGAACCCCTCCGGATTGGCCCAATACGCCCCGTGGTCGGTCAGCACGTTCATCTCGTTGGTCACCGGCCGGCTCTCGACGGTGATGGTGGGCGTGTTCGGCGCAAGCTTCGCGGCCTGCACCAGCTCCTTCATCGTCGGCGCCGACGTGCCGACGTTGGCCCGCATGAGCCAGGCGCCCTCGTCGCCGGTATCGACGATGGCAGCGACCGCTGGGTCCGGGATGTCGGACGGCGCGATCCCGCTTCGCGCGGGCAGCGGCCCCGCGGGTGCCGGGTCGTACGACGCCCAGACATCGACCCAGCGGAGGCCCTCCCTGGCTCGAGCCAGGTTTCCGACCAGCCGATTTCCGGGGGCGATCTCCTGGACCTCTGGATCGGTCGCCAGCCGCCACGCCAGACCGAGGCCCTGGCCGATCGTGATCAGCTTGTCGACGTGGAGGCGTTCGAAGGCGGGATCCAGCAACGTCTCGAACGTCACGAGCGCGCCGCCTGAGTGGGCGACGATCACGATCGCGTCGCAGCCGTCATCGATCAGGCGCTCGATGCTGCGAGCGACGCGCGCCCGCACGTTCGCCGCCTGGACCGGCTCGTCGAGCAGCACCGGTAGGTCGCCGAACCATTCGACCAGGAAGCTGTCCAGCATCTTCCGGACGGCGAAGTCACGTACGACGGGGATCGGCAGGCGTCGGAGGAGGTCGTAGCCGGCCAGTCCGATGGTACCCAGGCTGCCCACCGTCCACCCCAGCGGCCGAGCGCCGAACGCCCGCGACTGCGCAAGATCCAACCCCTCGATCAGGCGCCAGGCCAGCGTCGTTCGATCCTTGTCGATCACCTGCCGCTGGTCGGCCAGTCCGAGAAGGTGCGGCGACCGGGACCGATAGCCCAGGGCGATGCCCGACACGACATCCCGCATGCGCCGCCGTAGGTAATCGACGACGCGACCCAGGCTTGGAGCACGAAGATCGGAGGCCCACCAGGCTTCCGTCACGACCCATGTCGTCTCGGGCACCCCCGCATGGGCCGGCACCACGATCTCGAGGTAGGGCGGGGATGTGGCCTCAGCGCTGAACTCCGCGCGCCGCACCGGGTCGTCGATCCGATCAGGTGCGCCTGGTGCTGGCGGCGCGGTCCCGTCTCGTGCGGCCCGCCAGTCGGTCAGGAGCTCGACGATCGGGGCGGACCAGTCGAGGAAGGTCTCGTTCGGTGGCTGCGTCCCGATGCCGTGGACGAACAGGACGCCCGTGCGGCGAGCGATGCCCTCGGGGAGGTCGAGGGCGCCCGCGTCCGCGGCGAGCTCTGAGGGAGCCTCGAGGGCGACATCATCCTCGTCCGGGCCGCCTTCCGCGGCCTCCGAGAAGACGGTTGGCTGGTCGCCGCCACGCCGGTCGTCCATGGGCGGCGACTCTAGCACCGGGTCGTCATCGCGGAACGTGCTCGCGTCCGTCTACCATGGCCGGGATGTATCTCGACGCGATGGAGTTCCTCGAGGAGGAACGCGACGGCTGGGCACCCTTCGAAGCGCTGGCGGAGCTGACCGACGACCAGCTGACGGCCGAGGTCGATGGTGCGCACGGCTGGACCGGGCGTGACCTGATGGCGCACCTGCTCGCCTGGCAGGGCGTGTCGCTCGAGGCGGCCAAGGAGCTGGCGGTCAATGAGACGAGCCCGACGATCGCCCGGGTCGATGCCGACTGGGATGCTCGTGGCGGCGACGTCGTCAACGACGAGATCACCCGCACCTGGGCCGCGGTGCCGATGGACGAGTTGCGCGAGCGGTTCCGGACGCAGCCGGGCGAGCTACGGGGCTATCTCACCGTGGTGCCCGAGACGCGCTGGCTGAAGCACCCGACCCACCTCAAGTCGTTCCACGACGAGACCATCGCGCACTACGAGGACCACGCCGACGACCTGCGCGCGATCCTGACCGCGGCGCGTCCGTGATGACGCTGCGGGATGTGCTCGATGCGGCGACGCAGTCGACGCCTGGCGTGGACGTCGCCACCGAGCCCGATGGCAGCGTGGCCTGGTCGACGCATGGGACGACGTTCGCGCTGCTCTCGGCCGATGGCGGAGTGGCATCGTTCCTGCTCGACCCGATCGTGGCCGGCGCCGCGGCGCGGACCCCGGAGGTGACGCGATCGGCACGTGGCCCCGGGTGGGTCGAGATCCGGCCACGGGTCGTGGACGGCCACGTCGCGGATCGCGCCGGGGCCTGGTTCCTGTCCGGCCATCGCCGGCTGACCGGCCCGGGTGCCTGACGGGCGTTCGGGACTCCTGGCATCGCGACCGTTTCACCCGGGCGACCATGAAGACCGCGCATGCGGGCAACCTTCTGGCAAGCGATCGGCGTGGTCACCGGGCTTGACCATGCGATGCGTGTCCGGAACGCCACCTACGTCGTGTTTGGAGCGCAGGAACCTGGGTCGTGCCCGCCGGTAGGCTGCGCTGGCCCACGTACTTCATGGTCGACAGGGTCCGTGGGCTTGGGCCGGCACACGAAAACGACCCCGGTCGCGTGACCGGGGTCGGGTAGGGCAGGGGACCGGCTGATCAGTCGGCCGTCGCGGCCTCGAATTCCATCAAGCCGAACTGCTGCTCGAGCTGCTCGAGCGGTCGGAAGCCGACCACGCCCTGCGGCTGCGAGCCGGGCTTGAAGAAGGCGATCGTGGGGATGCTCATGATGTTGAACGCCTGCGAGATGCGCGGGTTGGCGTCGACGTCGACCTTGATCACGTCGACCGCGCCCTCGTACTTCTCGGCGAGCTTCTCCATCTCGGGGGCGACCATCTTGCAGGGCCCGCACCACTCGGCCCAGAAGTCGACGACGACCGGGCGCTCCGCCTTGAGCACGAGCTCCTCGAACGTGGCGTCCGTCGCGTGCTTGATCTCGACCATGGTTCTTCTTTCTCCTCTCGCGTGGGGGCGAGTTGCCCTTACCGGGCGATGTCCTGGATGAGCCGATACGCCTCGAGGACGCGGTCGTCCGCCAGGCGGTAGAGGATGGTGTTGCCGTCGCGCCGGCTGGTCACGAGACCTGCCCGGCGGAGCACAGCGAGGTGCTGGCTCATGTTGGGCACCTGGCAGCCCACCCGGTTGCTGAGGTCGCTCACCGAGAGCTCGCCGATGGCGAGCGACTCGAGGACGCACAGGCGCTTCGGGTCTGCGAGGGCTCGACCGACCGCGGCGTACCGCTCGCGATCGAGCTCCGCCGAGACCGGCAGGTAGTCCAACACGGCCTTGACGATATCAGTGTTTGCGCAAACACGCAAGTAGTAGGACCGGGACGGGAACGGCCGCTCCCCGATATGTCGCACCTGCAAGGCGAAACGCGCGACGCTGACGGCACGCCCGGACTGGATCGGAGGTATCGAGCATGTGCCTGACGTGTGGCTGCATGGACGCCCATCGCGAGATGGGTGAGGCGAACATCACCTACGAGGACATCAAGCGAGCCGCGGACGAAAACGGTCGGAGCGTCGACGAGACGCTCCAGATCTTCGACAAGACCGAGGCGAAGGATCGCGGCGAGCACCCGCAGGAGTACGGGGCCACCGCCGCCACGTCGGCCTGAGGGACGCGCCGCCCGACCTACGCGAAGAACGGGGGCGACGTCAGCACGTAGCGGTCGAGGCCATCGACCGGACCGTCGGTGAAGAACTGCATCAGGAACGGGTCGACGCGAAAGCCGCGTCCGAGCAGATGGTCGATCGCCGGGCGGGCGATCAAGGGCAGATCGAAGGTCGTGCTCGCATGTCCGGCCGTGGCCGCCGTCGCCTCACCGTCGGCCAGCAGGACCGGCAGGTCGGTCGCGGTCAGGACGGCGTACGGGCCGCCCCACGACGGGCGCGGCGGGTGGTAGCCGTAGCCGACGGGCCGGCCGCCTCGACGGTACAACCAACCGGGCCGATCGCCTGACAGGTAGCGGTGCTCCTCGTCGCGGCGAAACCCAAGGATCTCGCTGTCGATCACGCCGAGGACGTCGAGCGGCGGATCGCCGGCGATGATGGCCTCGCGGTCGAGGTCCGTGGCGAGCGGGTCATCGCGTGGCGTGCCGGACAGGCCGGCCATCGTCACCCTGGGGTCGAGGCCGGTCCGGAGGTAGCTCGCGAGGGCCCGCGGATCGACGGTTGCCACGATCGCACGATGCCGTGCTCCCCGGGCGGGGAAGGCCCGGCCGAGCAGCTCGCGACCGATGCCGCCTGCCTGTGCGTCGGGGTGGACGAAGAACTCCGTTAGCTCGCGGACCCCGTCTCGCATGATCGAGCGTGCATAGCCGACGGCCCGCCCGGTCGTCTCGTCCTCGGCGATCCACCACTCGTCGGCAGTCTCGGCGAGGTGCGCCATCAGCGGCCCTCGCATCTCGCCGGACGTCGGATCGGAAGACATCGATCGTTGCTCACCGCCCTGCCGGACGATGAGGTCGTCGACGGCGGCCTCGAGGATGGCGTAGCACGTCGCCGTATCGGCCGGCACGCCGCGTCGGTACCTGGTCATCTCTCGAGCCTAAGCCCTTCGGCCTCTGATCGAGGATGAGGCCGTGCCATACTCGGCCGCATGCCCGACCCCGTCAGCCCGGCGGCCGACGCGGCGCTCGAGGTCCCCCTGTCGGCCATCGAGGACGCTGCGGGTCGACTCGACGGCTACGTCCATCGCACCCCGATGCTGAGCTCCCGCACGGCCGCGATCTGGACGGAACGCGCGACCGGAGCGCGCCTTGCGGGCGGGCTCCTGTACCTCAAGGCAGAGCACCTCCAGAAGACCGGGTCCTTCAAGGCGCGCGGCATGACCAACCGGATCGCGACCCTGCCGGCGGAGGCAAGGGCGCGTGGAGCCATCACGCTGTCGGCCGGCAACGCCGGGCAGGCCTACGCCTGGGCCGGTGCCGCCGCCGGTGTCCCAGTCACGGTCGTCATGCCGGAAGGGGCCGTGCGTTCGAAGGTCGAGGCGTGCCTGGGCTACGGCGCGCGCGTCGTCCTGCACGGGACGCACGTGGGTGACACCTTCGCGGAGATGGAGCGCATCCGCGACGTCGAGGGCCTGACCTTCGTCCACCCGTTCGACGACCCGGCCGTGATCGCCGGCAACGGCACCGTCGGTCTCGAGATCGTGGACGACGTCCCCGACGTCGATGTCGTGGTGGTCGGTGTCGGTGGCGGCGGGCTCATCAGCGGCGTCGCATCCGCCGTCAAGGCAAGACGCCCGAGCGCCCGCATCGTCGGCGTGGAGCCGGAGCGCTCGAACGCCGTCTCGCTGGCGATCGAGCGTGGCGAGATCGTGACGATCCAGCCGCAGTCGGTGGCCGACGGGCTCGGCGCGCCATTCGCCGGCCGCTGGACCATGGCGATCACGCGGCGGCTGCTCGACGAGATCGTCCTCCTCGACGACCCGACGATCCTGGCCGGGCTGCGCTTCGGGCTCGAACGGCTCAAGCAGGTCCTCGAGCCGGCCGGGGCGGCGGCGCTGGCCGCGGTGCTCGCGGGGCGGATCGCGATCTCGGATGGTGAGCGCGTCGTCGTCGTCCTGTCGGGCGGCAACGTCGAGGTGAGCCGGCTCGGCGAGCTGATCGCCGCGGCGGGCACGCTCCCGGGAGACCGCGCCTAGTCGATCCCGAGGGTGTGCAGGCGCTCGTCGTCGATGCCGAGGTGATGGGCCAGCTCGTGGATGACGGTGAGTCGGACCTCGTCGGCCAGCTCGTCCGGGTCGGCGAAGTCCGCCTCGAGGGGCAGGCGGAAGAGCGAGATGCGGTTCGGCAGGGCGACCCAGTCGGCGCCGTATTCGGTCCTGGCGACACCTTCGTACAGGCCATACAGCGTGTCGTCCGCCCCCAGCTCATTGTCCCGCAGCTGGTCGGAGGTCGGCTCGTCCTCGATGACGATCGCGACCTCGTCGAGCGCGGCCGCGAAGGGCATCGGGATGGCGGCCAGCGCCTCCTCCACGAGGTCCTCGAAGCGTCGATGACGGGCCGCTGTCGAGCGGCAGGAGCGGCCGGTCCGGGACCCGCGGCGGCGCTTGACCATGGCGCCCGTATCCTAGGGCCGATGGAGCGCCCGCCGACCGACGTCCCCGAGCCGGACGCGACGCTCGAGCCGGCGGGGTTCACGGTCGATTCCGACGGCGAACGGATCCATTTCCTCGATTGGGGCGGTCCGACGACGCCTCGGGCGGCCGGCGTCGTGGCGGTCCACGGCCTGGGCCAGACGGCCTGGATCTGGACCCCGGTCGCGCGCCGGCTCGGCGGTCCTGGCGGTCGCGTCAAGTTCGTGGCGATGGATCTGCGCGGCCACGGCCTGTCCGACGCACCCACCGAGGACGGCGCGTACGACCTCGACCGGCAGGCACGCGACGTCGTCGCGGTCGCGGAGGGTGCGGCGCCCCTCGACGGTGGCGGGGCCGAGCGTGGTCCTTGCGGGCCACGGCTTCGGAGGGATCGTGGCGGTCCGCGCGGCCGCGCTCATGGGAACGGCATGTGCGGGCGTCGTGCTGGTCGACGGCGGCTGGGAAACGCTCGAAACGACGACCGGGCTCGATGCGGACGAGTTCCTGCGGGGGCTCGACGAGCCGCCCGAGGTGCTGCGCTCGCTCGGCGCGTTCCTCGCGGACCGTCGGGCCTTCGACCCGACCACCTGGGATGCCGATCAGGAGCACGCCGCCCGCGCGACCATCGTGGAGACCCACGCCGGACGCGTCGTGCCATCGGCGCGTCCGCACGCCACCGAGGCGAGCGTCCGCGCGATGTTCGACTACGAACCGCGCCCGAGCCTCGCGGCAGTCGCCGCACCGGTCATGGCGCTGATCGCCGCCGATGACGAGACCGCCACCCGAGCGCGGCAGCTCGCCGAGGCCTCCGCGGCGCGGATGGCGGCAGGCCGACCGGCCATCGCGGTCGCGTCATTCCCCCACGACGGCCACAACCTGATGCGCTACCGTCCCCGCGAGGTCGCCGCCGCGATCCTGGCGGTCGGAGAGGGAGCCTGATGCAGGTCGTCTATTCAGCCCGCCACCTCGCCCACGACATCGACACCGAGACGTTCATGGGGATGGGCGTCCCGGCCAACGAGGTCGCCGAGCGTGGCGAGCGCATCCGGTCTGCCCTGCAGGCGGACGGCGGGTTCACGTTCGTCGAGCCCACGGACCACGGCGAGTCGCCGATCACCGCAGTCCACGACGAGGCGCTGGTCCGGTTCCTCGAGGTCGCCTGGTCGGAGCTCCGCGCCCAGATGATCCCGCGGGCGTTCCTGTCGGCCGACACCTACCCGAACGTTGCGATGTTCGAGGGGATGTCACCCGACGCCGTCGCCCGGCTGGTGCGGGAGCCCAGTCACGTCGGTGGACGGGCAGGCTTCTGGGGCCTCGACTCTGCGGCGCCGCTGGTCGCCGGCACGTACGGCGCCGCGCGGGCGGCCGTCGACGTGGCCATGACCACGATGGATCTCGTGCTGCGTGGCGAGACTGCGGCGTACGGCCTGTGCCGGCCGCCCGGCCATCACGCGGCGCGCTCGATGTACGGCGGCTACTGCTTCTTCAACAACGCGGCCATCGTCGCCCACGCCATCACCGCGCAGACCGGCGAGCGGGTCGCGATCCTCGATGTCGATTACCACCACGGCAACGGCTCGCAGCAGATCTTCTGGCGGCGCGGCGATGTCCGCTACGTGTCGATCCACGCCGATCCGGAGCGTGCCTACCCGTACTTCCTCGGTCGCGCCGACGAGACGGGGGAGGGCGAGGGCGCCGGCGAGAACCGCAACATCCCGCTCCGTGCCGGTGCCACGAACAGCGACTACCTCGAGGCGACCGACCAGGCGATCGACGAGATCGCCGGCGCACCCGGCTCGATCGTGGTCGTCTCATTGGGCTTCGATACGTACGGGCTCGACCCGATCGGCGATTTCGCGCTCACGACCGAGGCCTATCACGAGGTCGGCCGGCGGGTGGCTGCGCTCGGCCGCCGGCTGGTCATCCTCCAGGAGGGTGGCTATCACCGGCCGTCGCTGGGCGAGAACGCCCGGGCGTGGCTGCGCGGCGCGGAGGGCCGCCCGTTCGACCCGCTGCCATCGATCGGCTTCGGCGAGCGAGGGACGGTCGCCTGATCCCGGCGCTCGACCAGGCCGCCCTCGAGGCGGCCGTCACGGAGCTCGCGGCGCGCGACCCGGACCTCGCCGGCATCGTCGCTCGGATCGGCTCGCCACCCCTCTGGGACCGACCGCCCGGTTTCGGCACCCTGGTCCACATCGTGCTCGAGCAGCAGGTCTCGCTGGCTTCGGCGCGCGCCGCATTCGACCGACTGGTCCGCGCGACCGATCCGTTGACGCCGCAGCGGTTCCTCCGGCTGACCGATGCGGAGCTGCTCGCCATCGGGTTCAGCCGCCAGAAGGCGCGCTACGGACGGGCGATCGCGACGTCCCTGCTCGACGGCACGCTGGACCTCGATGGGCTCGCGGCACTGGACGACCAAACAGCCCAGGGTGCCCTCGAGGCGATCCCGGGGATCGGCCGCTGGACGTCCACGATCTATCTCCTGATGGTGCTCGGTCGACCCGACGTGTGGCCCGCCGGGGACATGGCCCTGGCGACCGCGGTGGCGCAAGCAAAGGGCCTCCCGACGCGGCCGACCACCGAGGAGCTGACCATCCTGGGCGAATCCTGGCGGCCGTGGCGATCGGTCGCCGCGCGGCTGTTCTGGCACGACTATCTGGCGCGTCGACGCACCACTCCCTGAGGATCCGTGCGTGGCTGTAAGGGCGCCGTAGCCCCACCAGACCACCCCGAACGGCCCCAAGTCGCCCTCCGGGCGGTATGCTCGAACTCGGTCACGGGGTCTGGGGCTGCGACGGACCTCGCCAGGAGGAGACCTATCAGCCGCCTCAGCCAGATCGACCCGCTCTATCGCCAGACTGCCATGGGCATCGGCTTCGGCCTGCTCATCGCGATCGTCCTGGCCAGCGCCTTCTCGGCCATGGTGCCGCCCCCGTCGGGATCGGTGGCCCAGCAGCTGGTCGCGGCGCCACTGTCGTCCGAGACGCCCGGCACCACGGTCTCGGGCCAGGCATCGCTCGCCCCGGATCAGTCCGACGGGTCGGGTGCGTCGCCCAGCACGGGTGCCGCCGCACCGACCCTGCCGTTGACCCCCGGATCGCCGGATGGCGGACCGTCCGGAGCGGGCGTGACCACGCCGGGGGATCCGACGGCGCCTCCCGACCCGACCGTGCCCACCGCCGCACCACCGGCTGCGCCGACCCAGGCACCGACGACCCGGCCGACCGCGGCGCCCACCCCTCGACCGACGCGGCGCCCGCGCCCACGCCTCGCCCGACAGCGGCGCCGACCCCGCGCCCGACACCGGCTCCGACCGAGGCGCCGCCACCTCCGCCCCCGCCGACGCCAGAACCCACGCCGGACCCGACGCCGGACCCCACGCCGACGCCGATCATCTGCCTCCCGATCGTCGGCTGCGTCTAGGGACTGCTGGGACGGTCACGGGGGTACCATCCCTCGACCATGACCAAGCCGATGGACCTGCCCCCGAACGTCCGCCGACTCGTCGATGAGATCGAGTCCGAGATCGGCGAGACGAGCGTCGCGACCGACGACATCACGGGCTCACGTGGGCGCGACCATGCGGGCGAGCTGTCGACGGACAACGGTGCGGTCGAGGCCGCCGTACGGCGCATCCTCGAGGAGATCGGCGAGGACCCCGACCGCCAGGGCCTGATCGGCACGCCCGAGCGCGTCCATCGCATGTACATCGAGCTGACGGCCGGCTACCACGTCGATCCGGATCGGCTGATCAACAACGCGGTCTTCGACGTCGACTACAGCGAGATGGTCATCGTCAAGGACATCCCCTTCTACTCGCTGTGCGAGCACCATCTCCTGCCGTTCTTCGGTATCGCCTCGGTCGCCTACATCCCGCGCGGGCGCGTCATCGGCCTGTCCAAGATCCCGCGCATCGTCGAGATGTACGCGCGCCGGCTCCAGGTCCAGGAACGCTTGACGCAGCAGGTCGCCGAGTTCCTGGAGGACCGCCTGGCACCGCAGGGTGTCGGGGTCGTCGTTGAGGCGACGCACCTGTGCGCGGTCATGCGCGGTGTCCGCAAGCCGGGCACGATCATGACGACCTCGTCGGTCCTCGGGCTGTTTCGGACCCGCGACCGGACCCGCGCCGAGTTCCTCGATCACCTGGCACGCGAGGCGCCACGCGCCTGAGGCCCGGCTACAAACCGGTCAGTCGACCTCGGTGATCGTGATCTTGCCGGCACCCCCGACGATGTCGATCAGGTAGCGATCGGACGCCTTGTCCGCCCCGGGCGATTCCAGGATCGTGTCACCGGTCCCCCCGAGCCGTTGCTGATCGAAGTCGATGCGGCCGGCGCCGCCGTGGAGCGTCAGTCGGGCGGCGACGCCGGTCGGTCGCTCGATCCGGATGTTGTTCGCCCCGCGGGTGAGCCGGATGGGGACATCGCCCGCCGGCTGGCCAAGGGTCAGCCGGAGCTGATCGACCCCGCCCGTTAGCTCGAACGAGCGGACGTCCAGCGCAGCGAACTTCGCCTGGAGCTTGCCGGCTCCGCCGACGATCTCGACGTCCCACGGGATCGCAGCGTTGAGCGAGACATCGGCGCGCCGCTCGTTCCAGCCCCACTGCCAGTTGGCCGACCATGAGCGGGAGGTCTTGGTGGCCGACCCTCCCCAGCCCTTGTACTGGATGGTCACGATCCCGTCACGCAGCCGAACTTGCGGGATCGACCCCTCGAACCGCGCGCGGTACAGGTCGTCGATATCGGTCGCGCCGCGGAGCAGGAGCTCGTGGGCGCCCGACTTGAACAGGAGGCGCGCCCGATCCAGCCCGCCGATGGGTGCGACGTGCTCGGATCCGCCGTCGCCGGATTCCTCGGGGCTGCTGCGTAGCGCGGTCGCCTCGTCGCGCCGGATCGCCGCCATGCGCGTCAGGAAGTCGTTGATCACGGCCAGCTCGGCTTCGGAGTAATGATCGATCTCCGACGCGCTCTTGTCGCCGACACGGGCCATGGTCGCTGCGACCGCCGCGATGCGGTCCGGTACGAGCTCGACGATGACGCGCCGCCGATCGCTGGGGTCGGGGACACGGCGCACGTAGCCGGACTGCTCCAGGCGATCGATGACGCGCGTGACCGCGCCGGTGGTCAGACCCGTCAGGTCGGACAGCTTGCCCGCGGTCGCCGCGCCGCTGTCGATGAGCACCTCGAGCGCCTCGATGTCGGACTCGGACAGGCCGAACCGAAGGGCCACCGTGTGGCCGAACAGCGATCCCTGGAGGTTGACACGGCGCAGGGAGCGGAGGACGGAATCGATCGAATCGCGATCCATGGTTGACAACATCTCCTCGGCTTGGGTGATTATCTGCACGGTGCAGATATTGCCCGAAGATGCTGAACGGCGCAACTGTTCCTGTTGACAGCATACGCCGGAGCGAGGAGAACGAACGATGGCCCAGTCCCGTCCGACCAGTGGCACGATGATCGCCACCACCGACCTGGTACGAACCTTCCGCAGCCGCAAGACCGTGGTCGAGGCCGTTCGCGGCGTCGACCTCGAGGTCGGCGTCGGCGAGATCTTCGGGTTCCTCGGCCCCAATGGGGCAGGCAAGACCACGACCCTCCGGATGCTGGCCACGCTTCTCCCGCCGACCTCCGGCGAGGCGGTGATCGCCGGCGCCGATCTGCGCCGCGAGCCACAGGCGGTCCGCGAGCGGATCGGCTATGTCCCGCAGGGCGGCTCGACCGATCCGGCCGAGACCGGCCGTGGCGAGCTCGTGATCCAGGGCCGCCTGTACGGCATGGACAAGACGACCGCGCAGCGACGCGCTGCCGAGATCCTGACGACGCTCGATCTGGAGGCGGCCGCCGACCGGGCCATCGCTACGTACTCGGGCGGCATGAAGCGCCGGCTCGACGTCGGCCTGGGCATCGTCCATCGGCCGTCGGTCCTGTTCCTCGACGAGCCGACCACCGGCCTCGACCCCCAGGCGCGAGCCCGGATGTGGGTCGAGATCCGCGGTCTGCGAGATGCCGGCACCACCGTGTTCCTCACGACCCATTACCTCGAGGAGGCCGACGCCCTGGCCGATCGGCTGGCGATCATCGACCATGGCCGGATCGTCGCCGAGGGCACCGCCGACGAGCTGAAGCGCGAGATCTCCGGCGACGTCATCACGATCGGCGTGGACGGAGCCGTCGAGCACGTCCTCGAAGCGGTTCGCGCCCAGCCCTTCGTCCGCGAGGCGAGCGCCGACCAGGAGCTCGTCCGCCTCTACGTCGATCAGGGCGATGTGGCGGTCCCGAACCTCATCCGCGTGCTCGACGGTGCCGGGCTGCGCGCCCGGTCGCTCACCCTCGCCCGCCCCAGCCTCGACGACGTGTTCCTCCGCCAGACCGGCCGGTCGCTCCGCGAGGAGCCGGCGTCAGCCGCCTGATCCACGTAACCAGTGACCGGACGGTGATTCCCAGTCAGGACCCGGGAGCTGAAGCCGAGTCGAGGGGTTCGAATATCGCCCCTCGAGCGGGATCGGTGACCGGCACGCACCGCCCGCGACCGCAAGACGGACGCCACGTTCCTTGGGCCCGTCCGTGCTGATCGGCAGTCACCACTCTCGCCGGTCGATGCCGCGCCCAGGTAGGGCGTGCGCATCAAGCACATAGCGAAAGGACCCCGACATGAAGACGATCCGTGATACCTGGCTCATGTACCGCCGCTCGCTCATCCTGACCCTGCGCCAGCCGGTGTGGGTGATCATGGGCCTCTTCCAGCCCATCCTCTATCTGCTGCTGTTCGCGCCACTTCTGGAGGGCGCGACGTCCTCGGCCGGCGCACCCGGCAATGCGTTCAACTGGTTCATCCCGGGTCTGCTCATCCTGACCGGCTTCTTCGCCGCGGCCTTCGCGGGCTTCGGCCTGGTCGCCGAGATCCGCTACGGCGTCGTCGAGCGGATGCGGGTCACCCCGATGAGCCGCTTCGCGATGCTGGCCGGTCGGTCGCTCCGGGACGTGACGATCCTGCTCGCCCAGTCGACGCTGCTGATCCTGGTCGCCATCCCGTTCGGCTTGGAGATCGATCCAGTCAGGGCAGCCCTGACACTCGGGTGTCGTCGCGCTGGTCGGGCTGACCTTCTCCCTGTTGTCGTACACCCTCGGGCTCCTCACCAAGAGTGAGGAGGCCCTGGCGCCCATCGCCCAAGCGGTCTCCCTGCCGCTGCTCCTGCTGTCGGGGATCATGCTGCCGATGGCGCTGGCGCCTGACTGGCTGCAGACCCTCTCGACGTTGAATCCACTGACCCATGCGGTCGATGCGGCGCGGGCCCTGTTCAACGGCGTGTGGGGGGACCCACAGATCGTGGTCGGCGCGGTCGTCATGGGGACGCTGGCGGTGATCTCGCTCGTGGTCGCCTCACGGGCGTTCGCTCGAACGACCGCCTGACGGCTCCGACGCATGTGTCTCCGATGGGCCGGCGGGTCGTGGCGGTGACTACAATCCGCCCATGCCCGACCGGCCCATCAAGGTCCTGATCGCCAAGCCGGGTCTCGACGGCCACGATCGCGGGGCCAAGGTCCTCGCGCGCGGGCTGCGCGACGAGGGCTTCGAGGTCGTCTACACCGGCCTCCGCCAGACACCCGAGATGGTCGCGACCGCCGCGCTCCAGGAGGACGCGGATGTCGTGGGCCTGTCGATCCTGTCGGGCGCCCACATGACGCTCGTGCCGCGGATCACGAAGCTGCTCAAGGAGGCCGGCCTGGACGACGTGCTCGTCACGGTCGGCGGGATCATCCCCGACGACGATGTCGCGCCGTTGCGCGAGGCCGGCGTGGCAGCCGTATTCGGGCCGGGTACGACGATCGCGGCGGTGGCCGACTTCCTGCGCGCGAACGCGCGACCCCGGGACTAGGGTGGGGGAGTCCCCGACTCCCCGGGCGGCGGTCGGGGCGGACGAGCTGGCCGAGGCGGCCATCGAGGGCGATCGCCGGGCGCTGGCCCGCCTGCTGACCGCGGTCGAGAACCGCTCACCCCTCGCCGAGGCTGCGCTTCGCCGGCTCTATCCGCTCGCGGGCCGCGCCCACCTGGTCGGCATCACCGGGCCACCGGGCTCGGGCAAGTCGACGCTTGTCGCCGCCCTCATCGGCGTGGTGCGCGAGGCCGGGCGGGCGGTCGCGGTCGTGGCGGTCGACCCGTCCTCGCCGATCACCGGCGGTGCCCTGCTGGGCGACCGGGTGCGGATGCAGTCGTACGCCGGGGATCCGGACGTGTTCATCCGGTCGATGGCCTCGCGCGGCCACGCCGGTGGTCTCGCCTCGACGACCACGGCAGCGGCGGCCGTGTTGGACGCCTCCGGCTTCGACCTCGTGCTGATCGAGACAGTGGGGACCGGCCAGAGTGAGGTCGAGGTCGCGGCCGCGGCGGATACGACGGTCGTGTTGGAGGCGCCCGAGATGGGCGACGAGGTACAGGCCATCAAGGCCGGCCTGCTGGAGGTCGCGGACCTGGTGGTCGTGAACAAGGGCGACAAGCCGGGCGCGCTCCGGACGGCCGCCCAGCTCCGGGCGATGCTCGTGCCGACGGTCGGTCGCGGCGACGCGCCGCCCGACCGGCCGCAGCCGAAGCGACCCGAGGTGCTGGTCACGACCGCAGCCACCGGCGAGGGGGTGCCGGAGCTGCTCGCGGCGCTCGACCGCCACCGCACCACCGATCGCGAAAGCCTGACGGCCGACGCTCGCCGGGCGCGGGCGCTCGCCCAGATCCGCGGCGTCCTCGCCGAGCGCCTGTCCGACCGACTCCGCGGCGCCGCGCTGGCGCCGCTCGCGGGGTCGCTGGTCGATGACGTGGCGGAGCATCGGCTCGACCCGTTTGCGGCCGCTGACCGACTGCTCGAGGCGATCGCCGCGGAGGGCCGATGAGCGCAGTCGAGCCGGCAGAGGCTGGCAAGGCGGCCGGGCCGAAGCCGCTCGTCACCCGCTCGTTCCTGATCCTGGCGGCTACGTCGCTCGTGTTCTTCGTGGCGGGGAGCGTCGTGTTGCCGGTCGTGACGCCGTTCGCGATCGGCCCGCTCGGCTCGGACGCGGTCGGGGCCGGCTTCGCGTTCGGCGCATTCGCCGTCGGTGCCCTGGTGCTGCGACCGGTCGTGGGCTGGGCGGCGGACCGGTTCGGCCGGCGACCGCTGCTGCTGATCGGGGCGCTGCTGTCGGTGGGTGCCCTGGCGTTCCATCTCGTCGTCGATTCACTGCTGCTGTTCGTGATCGCCCGCGCGCTCCTCGGCATCGCCGAGGCGTTCTTCTTCGTGGCAGTGTTCGCCGCGGGCGCCGACCTCGCGCCCGAGACGCGGCGGGGCGAGGCATTGAACCTCTTGTCCCTGTCGTTGTACGTGGGACTGGCGATCGGGCCTGCCATCGGCGAGTTGGTGTTGCGGGCGGCTGGGTTCTCCGCGGTGTGGCTGGTATCGCTCGGGCTGACGGTCGTGGCTGCCGTGCTGTCGATCGCGGTTCCCGAGACGTCGCCGACGGTCCTGCGCCCGTCGGACGGCCCTGCGCCACGGTCGCGCCTCATCCACCCGGCCGCGATCTTCCCTGGCGTGCTGATCCTGGCCGGGACCGCGGGGATGGCCGGCTTCCTGGCCTTCCTGCCGCTCCACGCGGCCAGCGTCGGGATGGACGGCGCTGGGCTGCCGCTCGTCCTCTATGCGGGACTCGTGATCGGACTCCGGCTGGTCTTCGCGAAGCTGCCGGACCAGGTAGGCCCGGCGCGCGTATCGGGCGGGGCGCTCGCGGTCGGCGCCGTGGGTCTGGCGATCCTCGGGCTGTTGCAGAGTCCGATCGGCGTGCTTGTGGGGACGGTCGCGTTCGCCTCCGGCGTGGCGTTCCTGATGCCGGGCCTGTTGACGCTCGCCGTGTCGCGCGTGTCGGAGATGGAGCGCGGCTCGGTGGTCGGCACCGCGAGTGCTTTCCTCGACCTGTCGTTCGGCGTGGCACCTGCCGTGTTCGGCATCGTCGCGAAGCAGATCGGGTTCGGTGGCGTGTTCATCGCCGGGTCGGTCGCGTCGGCGTTCGGGTTCGTGCTGCTGCTCGTGTGGACAGCGCGGTCCCGCTCGAGTCGCGTCGCTACGCTAGGCACATGACGGATATCAGCCGCGTGTTCGTCGCTGGTGCCGGGTTGATGGGACACGGCATCGCCCAGGTCCACGCCGCGATCGGCAAGCACGTCGTGCTCTACGAACCGGAGCTCGAACGGGCCGAGGCAGGCCGCGAGCGGATCGCAGGCAACCTGCAGCGAGCGGTCGACAAGGGCAGGCTCGCGGCCGCCGATCGGGACGCCGCCCTGGCGCGGATCGAACCGACCGACGACATGACCCTTGCGGCCGACGCCGATCTGGTCATCGAGGCGATCTTCGAGGACCTGGGCGTGAAGTCCGCGCTGTGGCGCGAACTCGATCGACTCGCGCCAGCGGACACGCTCTTTGCCTCGAATACGTCGTCGATCGCGATCCGACGATTGGCCGAATCGGTAGCGAGCGAACGGCGACCGAGGTTCGTCGGGATGCATTTCTTCAGCCCGGTCCCGGTGATGCCGTTGGTCGAGCTCATCCGGTCCGGCGACACGTCGGACGAGACCGTTGCGGCGATCCAGGCGCTATCTGGCGAGCTCGGCAAGCAGGTCATCGTGTCGGCAGACCGCCCAGGCTTCATCGTCAATCGGATCCTGATGCCGTTCCTCGCCGAGTCGATGCGTGCGCTCGAGCAGGGTGTCGGGACCGCCGAGGACATCGATGCCGGTGCGCGGATCGGCCTCAATCACCCGATGGGGCCGCTGGAGCTGGCGGACTTCATCGGCCTCGACGTCTGCCTCGGGATCATGCGTGTCCTCGAGGACGGGCTCGGGCTGGAACACATGCGCCCACCGCGCGTCCTGGTGGACCTCGTCGACGCCGGGCACCTCGGCCAGAAGACGGGGCAGGGGTTCTACACCTATCCGCGGGAGCAGGCGTGACGGCAGACGCGGTTGCTGCTCCTGCGCTCGGCGACGAGGAGCGACTGCTCCAGCAGACCGCTCGCGACTTCGCGCAGCGCGAGGTGGCGCCGGGCGCGATCGAGCGCGACGAGGCCGAGCGCTACGACCGCTCGCTGTTCACGAAGATGGGCGAGCTGGGGTTGACGGGTGCGCCATTCCCGACCGACGTGGGCGGGTGCCGGGTTCTCGTACCTCGCCTGGACGCTGGTGATGGAGGAGCTGGGCGCGGCCGACATGGCGATGGCCGTGTCGCTGTCGGTGCACATCCTGTCGCAGTACCCCGTCGTGACCTGGGGCACCGACGAACAGAAGGACCGCTGGCTGCCGGCGATGCTGAACGGCGAGGCCCTCGGCGCGTTCGCGCTGACCGAGCCGCATGCGGGGTCGGATGCGTCGGCGATCCGGACGCGGGCCGAGCGGGTCGGCCGCAAGGACGGGGCGTATCGGCTGACCGGCACCAAGATCTGGATCTCGAACGCGCCCGAAGCGGAGCGCTACCTGGTGTTCGCGACCATCGACCCGGAGGCGGGGTCGAAGGGCATCACTGCGTTCCTCGTCGAGAAGGGGATGCCCGGGTTCCGGTTCGGCGCGCACGAGCGGAAGATGGGCATCCGATCGTGCCCCGCGACGGAGCTCGTCTTCGAGGGCTGCGAGGTGCCGGCGGGGAACCGGCTGGGCGACGAGGGCGATGGTTACCGGATCGCGCTGTCCGCGTTGGGCGAGGGGCGGATCTCGATCGCTGCGGCGTGCGTGGGCTTGGCCCGAGCCGGGCTTGAGGCCGCGGCGCGCTACCTCGGCGAGCGCAAGGCATTCGGCGGCCCGCTCTCCGAGCAGCAGGGCCTGCGGTTCATGCTGGCCGAGATGGCCCGCGATGTGGCGGCGGCGCGGGCACTCACCCGGGAAGCTGCCGCGGCCAAGGATCGCGGCGAGGGGCTGGCGGAGGTGTCGTCCCTGGCCAAATGGACGGCCTCGGACGTCGCGATGCGCGTCGCGACGGACGCCGTCCAGCTATTCGGGGCGAGCGGGTACTCGCGCGAGACCGGCATCGAGCGGCTGATACGCGACGCCAAGGGCGCCCAGATCTACGAGGGCTCCAACCAGATCCACCGCGAGATCGTGGCGGGCGAGGTCCTGCGGCGCGCCGGGAGCGGCTGAGCCGCGGCCGTCAGCCCGAGGGGCTCTGCCAGAGCGCGATCTCGCTGCCCTCGGGATCGCGGACCACCACGTAGCGGCCCTGCCCTGGGACATCCGTGATGTCCTCGACGAGCGTCCCGGCGTTCGCCGTCGCGGCGTCGCGCGCCCGCTCGAGATCCGGGACGGTGATGAAGATCCGGATCGCGGTCCCGGTGCTCGTCCCGCGAGCACCGATCGCGCCGCCGGTCTCGTCGTCGATCGAGAACAGCTCGTAGTCGGGGAACCCCTCCATGGGCCGGAACTCCCAGCCGGCCACGGCCGCGTAGAAGCGCTTGGCACGTTCCATGTCGTCCGCTGGGAATTCGACGTGGGTGATGCGGGCACCGGGCATGACGTCCTCCGTTCGTGGGCTGGGGACCAGCCTACCGCCGTTGGCCCGATTTCCTGCCGGATCGTCACCAGACGACGCTTCGGCACGATCCTGGCCGTCAGTGCGCACACGTTTGTGCCAAATCGCCACCACGTGACGCTTCGGCACGATCCAGACCGACGAGTGGGCTGATACCGGGACCTACGTGCGGGGTCGCGGGGCGGCGACCCGCTTGACCGGGGCGACACTGCGCCCAAGCGTCACCACATGACGCTTTGGCAGGAAACCGAGCGCGTCGATCCGATCGAGCGGGTCGCGCAGCCAGCGCTTCACGCTCCGCCCGTCGACCGGGAACTTGCGCCGGAGGACGGTCCCGTGCGCGGCGACCGCCCGGCGGTTCGTTCGGCTATCCGCGATGACGACCCAGGTGCTGACCGCGATCGGATCCCAGCCGAGCCGGCGAGCGACGTTGCTGGCGAGGCGACGACGTTGATCCATCTTCCCGAGTAACAGCCCGACTTCCACGACCTCGGTCTTCAGCTCGACGACGAGGAGCATCCGCCGGCCCGGGTGCCACGCCAGGATGTCGATGATGCCGCGCTCCCCATGGATCGAGAACGACACCTCCGGTTCGATCACCCAGCCGTCGGCGGACGCAAAGAGTCCCGCGACCGCCTCGTGCATCGCGGCGTGGCGTGCGTCCAGCAATCGAGGAAGGTCGGCACCATCCCACCGCACGAACACCTCGAGACGGGCGCCAAGCGTGCTCGCCACCCGTCGGAGCTTGCCGAGCGGGACGGATGCGCCGTCGCCGCGTTCGATGCGGCCGATGACCGGTGGCGACACCCGAGCACGCCGGGCGAGATCGACCTGACGCAATCCCTTCCGGGTCCGAATCGCCCGGAGCGCGGCACCGATCCGCTGATCATCCATCCAGGCAGGATGGTGACGCGCCCTTATCTGCGGCTTATCTCGGGGCTCCGGCGTATCCTCGGGTCATGCACGAACCGAACGGCCAGACCTACATCGTCAGCGCCGCGCGCACGCCGATCGGCAAGTTCGGCGGGGCGCTGGCCGGCGTTCCCGCGACACAATTGGGCGGCGTCGCGATCCGGGCCGCCGTCGAGCGCGCCGGGCTCGATCCTGCCACCGCACAGATCGATGATGTCCTGATGGGCCAGGTGCTCCAGGCGGGCTCCGGCCAGGCTCCCGCGCGGCAGGCCGCGCTCAAGGCCGGCCTGCCCGACGGCACCAGCGCCACGACCATCAACCGGGTCTGCGGGTCAGGCCTCAAGTCGATCATGCTCGCCGCCGCGGAGATCAAGGCGGGCGACGCCGAGGTCGTCGTCGCCGGCGGGATGGAGTCGATGAACGGCGCGCCCTATCTCCTGCCGGGCGCCCGGTTCGGCCTTCGCCTCGGCGACGCGAAGCTAATCGACTCGACGGTCGCCGACGGGTTGTGGTGCTCGATCGAGGATTGCCACATGGGCACCCATGCCGAGCGGGTCGCGATCAAGGATCGCGTGAGCCGCGCGGACCAGGACGCGTTCGCGCTGGCCAGCCACCAGCGGGCGATCGCGGCCATCGATGCCGGACGATTCGACGCCGAGATGGCGCCGGTCACGATCACCGACGCGAAGGGTCGCGAGACCGTCGTCGATACCGACGAGAACCCGCGGCGCGACACCAGCGCCGAGGCGCTCGCGAAGCTGAAGCCGGCCTTCGCGCTGCCGGATGGCGAGGACCGCGGTGACGCGACGACCGGGACCGTCACGGCCGGCAATGCGCCGGGCATCACCGACGGCGCGGCCGCGACGATCGTCGCCAGCGAGCGGGCCGTCGAACGCCTCGGCCTCAAGCCGCTCGCCCGGATCGTCGGCTACGCGCAGGCCGAAGTCGCGCCGAAGTGGCTGTTCCTCGCGCCGGTCGAAGGCGTCAGGCGTCTGCTCGACCGCATCGAATTGCCGATCGAGGCGTTCGATCTGATCGAGATCAACGAGGCGTTCGCAGCACAGACGCTGGCCGACGGTCGCGAGCTCGGCTTCGACTGGGACAAGGTGAACGTCAACGGCGGGGCGATCGCGCTCGGCCACCCGATCGGGGCGAGCGGTGCCCGCATCGTGGCCACGCTCCTCCACGAACTCGACCGGCGACAGGGTCGATACGGGCTGGCCACGCTCTGCCTCGGCGGTGGCGGCTCGGTGGCGGCGGCTTTCGAGCGCGTCTGACCGGTGTCGAGTGGGGGTCAGCCCTGGACCGTCCGCGTCGCCGTGTGGTCGGCGCGGCACCGCTGGCCGGTCGTCGGACTGTGGTTCGTCCTGACGATCGGGCTGTTCGTGGCCAGCCTTGCCATGGGCGGGACGCGGACCGCCGACGCGGTCGATGAGGACGCCTCCGAGGAGTCGAGGTACGAGGCAGCCCGGGCGTACGATTTGTTCGGCGCGTCGGGAACGCAGGACACCACCCATCGGACGCTGCTCGTCGTCAGCGACCCGGACGGGCCGCTCGACGACGCGGTTCTCGACGACCTGATCACGCAGCTCCAGCAGGTCTACAGCGCCACGGCCGATGGCGGCATCTTCGCCAACGTCATCGACCCGCGGCTCGCACCCCCCGAACAGGGGCTCGTGTCGCCCGACGGGT
Source organism: uncultured Chloroflexia bacterium (assembly GCA_963812745.1). GTDB lineage: Bacteria > Chloroflexota > Limnocylindria > Limnocylindrales > CSP1-4 > SPCO01. The sequence goes on from CAWEWE010000008.1 coordinate 193,330, forward strand.
CGACGGTCCGCATCGCCGCCGAGGTGCCGGGTGAGGGCGCCGAGCTCGACCAACGCATCGTCGCGATCCGGGCCTACCTCGACGATGTGCGAGCGGCGCACCCCGATCTCCGGATCCACTCCCTCGACGGCACGCTCGCGAACGAGGACATCCAGGAGCTGGTCAACGGGGGTCTCGATGCCTCGCTGCGCCTGACAATCCCACTGACCTTCCTCATCCTGCTGATCGCGTTCGGGGCGGCCGTCGCGGCATTCGTGCCGCTGGTGCTGGCCGTGACCGCACTCCTTGCCGCGTTCGGCGTGCTCGGCATCTACAGCCAGGCGATCAGCCCCGTCAGCCCGTACGCGAGCCAGCTCATCGTGCTCATCGGCCTGGCCGTCGCGGTCGACTACTCGTTGTTCATGATCACCCGCTATCGCACCGAGCGACGCCACGGGCGGGCGAAGCCGGACGCGATCCGGGTCGCGTCCGCGACCGCCGGGCGAGCCGTGTTCTTCTCCGGCCTGGCGGTCATGTTCTCGATCGCCGGGCTGTTCCTGCTCGACGACATCCTTTTCCAGTCGATGGCCATCGGGACGATCTCGGTCGTGCTCATCGCGGTCATCGGTTCGCTCACCTTCCTACCGGCGACGCTGGCCATCCTGGGCGACGGCGTGGACCGGCTGCGTGTCCCGTTCCTTCGTCGCGAGCGACCGGAGGGCAGCGGCCTGTGGGCGCTCGTCGTCAGGGCGGTCATGCGCCGGCCGGTGATCGCCTTCGTGGCAGCCGCGTCAGTGCTGCTCGTGATGGCTGTCCCAGCGCTCCGGCTGCACCTCGGCCAGAGCGATTTCGCCTCGTTCCCGGACTCCATCGATGCCGTCCAGGGCGTGAACCTGCTCGACGAGAAGTGGCCCGAGGGTTCCACGCTGGCGCTCCAGGTCGTCGTCACCCGAGCGGATCAGGTGGCGACGCAGACGGCCATCGCGACGTTGCAGCAGCGCCTGCTCGAGGTCGACGGCCTGAGCGGCCCGGCGGAGACCCAGCCTTCCGCGGACGGCACGGCGACGCTCGTGTCCGTGGTGATGGCGGGTGGCCAGAACGACCTGCGCAACCGGGACGTCGTCCACGAGGTGCGCGCGACCATCGTGCCCGAGGTATTCGGCGGCATGGACGGCGTCGAGGCCCTGGTGACAGGACGGGCCGCATTCACGGCCGACGTGGTCGACTTCTACAGCGACGGCATGCCCCAGGTCATCGGCTTCGTGCTGGCGTTGTCGTTCGTCCTGCTCCTGGTCGCCTTCCGCTCCATCGTCATCCCGATCAAGGCGATCCTGCTCAACCTGCTCTCGACGGGCGCGGCGTTCGGGCTGCTGGTGTTCGTCTTCCAGGACGGTCACGGCGCCGAACAGCTCGGGTTCAAGCCCGGCCCGATCGAGGCCTTCGTGCCGGTCTTCATCTTCACCATCCTGTTCGGGCTCTCGATGGACTACCACGTGTTCATCCTCACCCGGATCAAGGAGGCTCGCGATCACGGGCTGACGTCGAATGAGGCGGTCGCGCGGGGCATCGCCATCACGGCCGGGACGATCACCAGCGCGGCGGCGATCATGGTGACGGTCTTCGCGGTCTTCGTGACGCTCGAGCTGGTGATCATCAAGCAGCTCGGGTTCGGGCTGGCGGTCGCGGTGCTGCTCGATGCGACGATCGTCCGGAGCGTGCTCTTGCCCGCGACGATGCGGCTGCTGGGCGAGTGGAACTGGTGGCTGCCGCCGTTCCTGCGCTGGATCCCCGAGGTCACCATCGAGGGTGAGCTCGACGAACCGACCCCGGAGCCGGTGCCGACCGCCGTATAGTCGGCGTCATGACAGCCCGGGGAGTCCTCTTCGCGATCGATGACGCGGTCGCCACTCGGCTGCAGAAGGCGGTCGGCGACGACGATGCCGTGATGGAGATCATCGAGGAAGTCGAGGAGGACTGGGATCGGCCGAATCTCGCCGAGACCGACAAGGCCTGGGACGCCATCCACCGAGCCTTGACCGACGGCTACCTGACCTATGACAACGGCGAGTACCCGCTCAACCACGCGATCCTCGGCGGCCTCGACGTCATGTCCGGGGAGGACTACATCGCCGTCCTCAAGACACCGGACCAGGTACGTGACGTGGCGGACGCCCTGGCGGAGATCGACGACGCGGCGATGGCTGCGCGGTACGACACCATCGTGCCCTCCGACTACGCCCTCGAATACGGGGACGAGGACCGGGGCTACACGGTCGAATGGTTCCGCAGCGTGCGGGAGCTCTTCCGGACCGCGGCCGGATCTGACCGCTGGGTACTCTTCACCGCCGACCAGTAGGGACCGCCAGCGGTCACAATGACGCGATGACCGAGACCGCCACGCCGCAGGCCGGGACCGCCGCCGCCGACGCGCCGACCTTCCGCCACTTCATCGCCGGGGAGTGGTGCGAGTCGACCAGTGGTGACACCTTCGAGAGCCGCAACCCGGCCGACAAGCGCGACGTCATCGGCCGCTTCCAGCAGGGCACCAAGGCCGACGTCGCCATGGCGGTCAGCGCCGCCTGGGCGGCCCGCCCCATGTGGCAGCGCACGCCGGCCCCGAAGCGCGGCGAGATCCTGTACGCGTTCGGAGCCCTCATGGCGCACCACAAGGAGCGGCTCGCGCGCGCGATGACCCGTGAGATGGGCAAGGTCATCGAGGAAGCGCGGGGCGATGTGCAGGAAGGCATCGATATCGCCTTCCTGATGGCCGGCGAGGGTCGCCGGATGCACGGCGACACGGTCCCATCCGAGCTGCCCGACAAGTGGGCGATGAGCATCCGCCAGCCGATCGGCTTCGCGGGGATCATCACGCCGTGGAACTTCCCGATGGCGATCCCGTGCTGGAAGATCATGCCGGCGTTGGTCACCGGCAACGTCGTGATCTTCAAGCCGTCGAGCGACACGCCTCATTGCGCGACGCTGCTGGTCGAGCTGATGGCGGAGGCCGGCGTGCCGCCCGGCGTGGTCAATCTCGTCACGGGCACCGGCGCCGAGGTCGGTGACGCGATCGTCGAGAACCCCGACATCGGGGTGATCTCGTTCACCGGATCGTCGGTGACGGGCCGGTCGATCGCCGTGCGAGCAGGGCAGCGGCTCAAGCGGCTATCGCTCGAATTGGGCGGCAAGAACGGCGTGGTCGTCCTGGCCGACGCGGACCTCGACCTCGCGGCCGACGGGATCCTGTGGAGCGCGTTCGGCACGACCGGGCAGCGCTGTACGGCGGCGTCGCGGGTCATCGTCGAGCGGTCGGTCGTCGATCCGCTGCTGCAGCGATTGGAGCAGCGGGCAAGGGCGCTCCGGCTGGGCGACGGGCTCGATCCGGCGACTGACGTCGGGCCGTTAGTGAACGCGCCTGCCGTCGATAAGGTCGCGTCGTACATCGATGTCGGAAGGTCGGAGGGTGAGCTCGTGCTCGGCGGCGGCCGCGCCAGCGGGGACGGGCTCGAGCACGGCCACTTCTTCGAGCCGACCATCTTCTCCGGCGTCAAGCCGATGGACCGCATCGGCCAGGAGGAGATCTTCGGCCCGGTGCTGTCCGTTATCCCGGTCGCCGACTACGGCGAGGCGATGATGGCCCTCAACCAGACGCGCTATGGCCTGTCGTCGAGCATCTTCACCCGCGACGTGAACACCGCCTTCCGCGCGATGCGCGACTTCGAGACCGGCATCGTTTACGTGAACGCCGGCACGACCGGTGCCGAGGTCCATCTGCCGTTCGGCGGCTGGAAGGAGACCGGCAACGGCCACCGCGAGGCCGGCAACGTCGCGCTCGACACGTACACCGAATGGAAGTCGATCTATATCGACTTCAGCGGCCGGCTCCAACGCGCCCAGATCGATAACCAGAGCTCGTAGCGGGGTGGCTGCCCGATCGCGCCGAAGCGCCGGCATCCTGCTGTACCGGTCGACCGACGGCGGCATCGAAGTCCTGCTGGCCCATCCCGGCGGCCCGATCTGGGCGATGCGCGACGCGGGCGTGTGGACGATCCCCAAGGGCGAGATCGACGACGGCGAGGAGCCCTGGGCCGTCGCGCTGCGCGAATTCGAGGAGGAGACCGGCCATCCAGCGCCGGACGGCGCCTCGATCGACCTCGGCGAGATCACGCAGAAGGGCGGCAAGGTCGTCGTCGGCTGGGCGCTCGAAGGCGACCTCGATCCGGCGACCGCGCACAGCAACACGTTCCCGTTCCAGTGGCCGCCGAAGTCCGGGCGTTACATCACGATCCCCGAGATCGATCGGGTCGAGTGGTTCACACCCGACGAGGCTCGCCGTCGGATCAAGGACACGCAGATCCCGCTGATCGACCGATTGCTGGAGGCCCTCAACCGTCCTTGATGCCGAGGCCGCGCGCGACGAGGCGGTCGACCTTGGCGGCCATGATCAGGTCGTTGCCAGTGAGCCCGCCGATGGCGTCGGTCTCCCAGGTCACGACGAGCCGGCCCCAGGCGATCTCCAGCGTCGGGTGGTGGTTTTGCGTCTCGGCGAGCAGCGCGATGCGGGTCGCGAAGGCGAAGGCGGCTCCGAACGTCGAGAACGCGATCGACCGGACGAGCCGGTCCGGCTGGACGTCCCAGGCCTGATCGAGGCCAGCGGCGAGCCTTTGGACGTCGTCGGCCGACAGTGGCGGGGTGGACGCATCGACCGGCGAGCAGCTCGCGGAGGCCAGGTCGTCAGGTCGAAGGTCGGTCGACACGGATCCAGTCTATCGGTGACCGCATGCACCGGCGCTTTCGGTACGGTCCTAATGCTCCGGCGTCCGACAGGTACGCCGGAGCGATCCGTCTGTAATCGCGGCCCTCGTCCCGCGTCATCCACTTCATCCACCACCGCAGCACCGAGGTGCAGGGATGAAGCGGATGCACCGCGCGTCCGGCTCGGGGCGAGTTGCCGGACGCACCGGGGCTATCGGATCGGCCATCGGCGCTTGGCGATCGGCGTTCCTGGCCCTCGTCCTGCTTGGCCCGCTCGTCGCGCCGCCGACTGGGCCGGCGATGGCCTCCGATGCGCTCGACGACTCCGACCTGACATCGATGCCGGCCCGACCTGCCGAAGAGCGGTCGGCACTTGCAGCAGCCACCGTCCCGTGGCGCACGAATCCGTTCACGATCCGGAGTCTCTCTCCGGAGAGGAGGTTCGAGCTCCGGGACGGGACCGTCACGACGCTATGGCCACCGACCCGGGTGCACGACCGATACGGCGTGCCGATGCGAATCATCGATGGCGTCCGGCGGTATCACCCCGTCGGACTCGCCCGGCTCGGACTAAAGTATCTGAGTCGCTACCGGGGAACGAACGACCTGCGCTACCTTGACCGCGCCGAGCGGATCGCGGCCGGGCTGAAGCGCATCGGGGTCCGAGCGCGCAATGCGATCTGGTTCCCCTACCGACACACGTTCACGATGCACCGGAACTCGAACCTCGTGAACCGACCGCCCTGGTATTCCGGGTATGCGCAGGGATTCGCCCTTTCGCTCTTCGTCCGACTCTGGGAGCAAACGGGCACCGACGACTACCGGCTCCTCGCCGACCTGACCTACAACTCGATCCGTAATCTCGGGCGCGGGCCCCGGCCGTGGGTGTCGTGGGTGGATCGCGATCGATACCTGTGGATCGAGGAGTACCCGCAGCGACTCGACCGAACGTTCAACGGGCACGTGTTCGCCTTGTTCGGGCTACACGACTACTTCGAGATCACCAAGGACCGCGCTCACTACTCCGAAGCACGGCACGCGAGCGTGCTCGCCCTCCTGCGCGGTGGGATCACCACGATCCGGGCGTTCGCGGCGACGTTCCGTAACCCTGGGACGGTCAGTGACTACTGTCTGGCCCACCACTATCGGAACCCGACCTACCACCCCATCCACATCCGCCAGTTGCGCCACCTTGGCCGTATCACCGGGGACCCATGGTTCGGACGCATGGCGAACCTGTACGTCGCCGACGTCTCGTAGCGAGATGGTTGCCGCGCACGATGGTCGCACGGCGTATGCGCCAGGCGGGCGTAGGATGGGCAGGCCGAGCCTCGACTTCTGGTCGACCTCAGGGGGTCGTGATGTCGAGCATCGCTGATCGGGCAACCGTTCTCCTCGCGATGGCTTTGCTGAGCAACCCGCTTCTTGAGGGTGGCGCACTCGCGGGTAGCGCGATCGTTTCGGACGGCCCTCAGGCCCGTAACGTGCTTGCGCCGTCTGGCGGACCGGTCGGGTCGCCGGCGTCGTCGCTCCTGGCCGTCACCCGCGTCGGGCGTCGTCATGTGCCCGCATCCCGCTATCGGGCGGAGCAGGTGCGAAACCTCGCAGCGTCGCCCGCGTGGCGCACCATCTCGTTCACGATCCGCACGCTTTCATCCGAGAAGCGCTTCGAGCTCAGGGACGGCAAGGTGACGACGGCGTGGCCCCCGACCAGGATCCACGACCGGTATGGCGTTCCCATGCGCGTCATCAACGGCCACCGCCGGTACCACCCTGTCGCGCTTACCCGGCTCGGGCTCAAGTACTTGAGCAGATACCGGGGAACCAATGACCCGCTATTCCTCGATCGTGCGAAGCGGATCGCCGCCGGGCTGGAGCGCATCGGCGTGCGGGCGCGGAACGCGATCTGGTTCCCCTACCGATTCGCGTATCCATCCCGACCATCGTCGATGCCGGTGAACCGGCCGCCCTGGTACTCGGGCTATTCGCAAGGCTTCGCACTGTCCTTCTTCGTTCGGCTGTGGGAGCAGACCGGGGCGGAGGAACACCGCGTCCTCGCCGACCTGTCCTACAACTCCCTTCGCAATCTCGGACGAGGACCCAAGCCGTGGGTCTCCTGGATCGATCGCGACAACTACGTGTGGATCGACGAGTACCCGGAGCAGCTCGACCGGACCTTCAACGGGCACGTCTTCGCGTTGTTCGGCCTGCACGACTACTACGAGATGACCAAGGACCGCGAGCTGTACTCAGCGGCTCGTCACGCGAGCGTTCTGGCCCTCCTGCGAGGTGGAATCACCACGATCCGACGGTATGCCTCGACGTTCCGCAACCCGGGTGCCGTCAGCGACTACTGTCTGGCGCATCACGCCCGCAATCCGCACTACCACCCGATCCACGTCAGACAGCTACGCCACCTTGCGGTCATGACCGGCGATCCCTGGTTCACCCGGATGGCGAACCTCTTCGCGGCGGACGTGCAGTAGGTGACCCCTCACGGGCCGGCGTCCGTGACGGTCACGTCGCCGCTGGTGAGCGGGTACGGGCCCGCCGGGATCCGCCGACGCTCGCACCATTGCTCCATGGTCGTGATGGTTTGGCCCGGGGTGCTGAGCCACAGGACGACGAGGTCGCCATCGCCGTCGGCTCCTCCATCGTGAACGTAGACCATCGCAGCTCGGTCGGTGCTTCCGTCCGTCGCAGTCTGCGCTGGGCCGGCCATCCAGGCATCACGGCCATCGATGATCAGGCATGTGATGGGACCGCCGTAGAAGGTCGCCGCGCCGGCGGCCGGCTCTCGACGCGACCACTCGCCGACCGGGCGTCCGTCCTCGAATCGAACGGCGATCGTGTCGCGTTTCGGCGGTGTCTCGCCGTAGACGTAGGCTCCGTCGACGTGGGATCCGGCATCGTGAGGTGAGGTCGAAGGCGATCCGGACGGCGCGGGCGGATCGGATACGCTCGGAGACGGGAGAGCAAGCGACGCCGACGGAACGACCGACTCCAGCGTCGGTACCGGGGAAGCAGATTCGATACGCCAGCCTCCGACGAGCAGTGGGACACCAGCGGCCGCGACGAGCAACGTGGCAGCGATCGCGAGCGGCACGCGCCAGTCGAAACGCCGAACACCGGCCGCCTCTTCGAGGACGCGCCGCCGGACACGCGGCGAGACCGACGTGGCAGCCAGCTCGCCGCGCAGCAGGATGTCGTCGCGCCGCATCGCGTTCATCGTCGCGCGACAACTCGGGCATGAAGCGATGTGGTCGGTGAGCGCAGCCTCCTCTTCCTCCGAGAGGCGCTCGCTGATCTGCTTCGCAGCAAGGAGCAGGAAGGACTCGTGATCTTTCATTGCGTTCCATCGGCTGCGCCGGAGAGGATCTCCCGCAGCCTCATCCTTGCACGGCAGATGTACGTCGATGTGGCGTTGGCCGTTCGACCGATGGCCTCACCGACCTCGGCGGTCGAAAAGCCGGCGGCCGCCATCAGCAGCGCCACGCGAGCGTCTCGCGGGAGTTCAGCGAGCGCGGCCCGCAATCGCGAGCCCTCGTCGGAGCGGATCACCACGTCTTCCGGTGATGCACCGACGTCACGGTCGACCAGCAGGGATTTCCGCCGACCGGCGACGGACTGCCGACGGCCGCGGCTGATGATCAGGTTGGCGCAAACGCGATGGAGCCAGCCGCCGACATTGTCGGGCGCGCCGTGCTCCCGAACGTAGGGGACGAATCGAAGGAAGGTCTCCTGGACGAGGTCGTCGGCGGCATCGCCGTCTCGGACAGCTGCCCGTGCGAACGCTTTCAGATGGCCGGCATGCGCGTCGAATGCCGCCTCGACGATCGATACGACCATCGCGGACGAGCGGGCAACGCCAGTGGAGATGACGTCGCTGGTTATGACTGGGGCGTCGGTACGTTCGACATCCGATCCGTTGACGTTCGAATCGGGGAGGTCTTTCACCACTTGCGTCCCCTTGGCCGACCGCACGGCGGCGATCGGCTCCAAAGCACGGAGAGGCTACGACCAACACCCGCCGGCGTCGAGGGGCGTCGACTTCCCCCAAGCAGGGTCAGGGGTCAACGCGCGATGCCCTCGCCCAAACGCTGGGGAAACGGTCGGGGCGTAGTGTGCGCCAGCGGTCGTCTGACCAGTCGGACTACCCGGTGTCGGCCGGCATGGGGTCTATCGCCACCATGTATGCGCCCGCCGTTAGGAAAGCCCCGTGCCGCGGTCACGAGCACGGGCATCGATGACCCGACCGTGGGCCATTGCCGCCGATCGGGCGGGGAGGGACGGGGATATGAAGCACCGGCTGTTGGTCTCGTTCGCGCTTGGCGCGATCTGGGCGACCGTCATCACAAGTGCCGGTGCCCGTGCCGGTACGGACGTCGCGCCGGGTCAGACCGGCTTCGAACCGAACAACGCGGTCGTCAACCCGCGCAACCCGGCCCAGGTCGCGGTGATGCGCGGCTGCCAAGTCCGGATCTCCAACGACTACGGCCAGACCTGGCCGATCATCCGCAACACGACCATCGCCAACTGCAATGGCGATCCCTCGATGGCGTTCGATTCCCAGGGGCGGCTGTTCGTCAGCCACCTTTCGAACACACCCGGCGAACTGTCTGTCTTTGCCGGCCAGATCGCGAACACCACGACCAACGGGACGCAGAACTACACGCCGATCCAGGTGAGCACTGTCGACGGGAACGCCGATGACAAGCAGTGGCTCGCGGCTGACATGAACCCGACGAGCCCGTTCCGTGACAACCTCTATCTGGTCTGGAGCCAGGGCCCCGCCATTCCCTGCAACTTCCCGAACTGCTCGGTCCTGTTCTCTCGTTCGATCAACCAGGGCGCGACCTGGTCAGCGCAGCAAGTGATCTCCGCCAACGGCGAGGGCTTCGTCTGGCCGGCGCACATCGCCGTCGCACAGAACGGCGACGTCTATGTCGGCTACCACACCGCGACCTGTGGGGCGGCCAACGCCGGAACGATCCCGCTGATCCGTGACGGGAACGGCGGAGCGGATCTCGCGGCAGGCACGGTGAATCAAAAGAGCAATGCGTTCGGCGCGGGTCAGGCGACGGTTTCCTGCAACGTCCAGGACGGTTCCGGCGATGAGATCCCCGGGAGCCAGTCGTGGCTGCAGGGCTCGGTGCAGCCGTGGATCCTGCCCGACCCGAGCAGTCCAGACAACGTATACGTGATCGCCAACGACGACCCGAACAACACCCATGCGAACGGGGATGATGCGGATGTCGTCATCGCCCGGTCCAGTGACTTCGGCGTGTCCTTCACGACCGATCGCGTCGACCACGGGCCAGGCCAGAGCTTCGCGATCATGCCGACCGCTGCGATCGACCAGGACGGGAACATCGCCGTCCACTGGTACGACAACCGGCGCGGCCTGCGAAACACCGGTGCGAACTCGAACAACGGTGCCGGGAACTTCTTGCTGGACCTTTATGGGACGACCAGTCGGAACGGGGGCGCTAGCTTCACGAGCGACTTCCGGGTAGCGGATAGCCTGTTCGACCCGGATGTTTCGACCGTGTGTCGCTTCGGCACGGTGGCGGGCAACAACTGCACCGCGAGGATCGGTGAGTACAACGGCGTCGCTTCAGTCGATGGGCTCGGGTATGCAACGTGGACCGGCAACGCCACGCCGCCTGTCGGGCCGTTCCCGGCGGACGGAGCGGGGGCGCAGACCACGATGTTCGACCTGTTCTCGATGCGTGGGGCATTCGCTGACGGACTCGAGCCGAACGAGTCGATCGACTCCGCCGTCGCGGCGTTGCTCGGCGCGAACGACACGTACGTGCAGCCCAACCTGACATTGCATACCGCGACTGACGTTGACTTCTTCCGGGTCGTGGCGCTGCACACGGGCAAGCTCGACGTCGAGATCGAGTTCAACGAGGTGATCGCGGACCTGCGCGTGATCGCGCAGGATCGCTTCGGGACCACGGTGGCGACCGGCGCCCAGACGACGAGTCGGCCCGGAAACAGCGTCGAGCGCCTGACGATCCCCGTGGTCGACGGTCAGTCCTACTTCATCGAGGTGCTCGACCCGAACGCCCCGAATACCTTCGCGCCGCAATCGACCTATGGCTTGACCATCGTCAATCGTGCGGCGCCGGTCCCGTTTGGGATCGACCTGGTCGCCGCGTCCGACAGCGGCCGCAATGACGCCGACAACGTGACGAACGACACCACCCCGACCGTCGTCCTACGCGTGGACGAGTCGTCCCTCTCGGGACTGTCGTTCTCGCCCACCCCCGACGCGACCCTGGCAGACGACGCACCGGGGTGGAAGGTCGGCGTGTTCTCTGACGGGACCCTGCAGGGGTTCGCCGCCCGGACGAGCGCCGGTGTCTACACCTTCACCTATCCGGCCACCCTGAGCGAGGGCTTGAACTCGCTGACGGCCAGAGTGTTCATCGTCGATGCTGCGGACGACCCGGCGATCGCCGGCACCGTCCACGTCGTGGGGACCGGTGGCGAATCGGGCGCGTTGAATATCACGCTCGATACGGTGGTACCTGCAGCACCGTCCACACCCGATCTGCAGGCCGCCAGCGATACCGCGGGCATCAACGACGACAACGTCACGCGAGTGACCACGCCGACGTTCCTCGGGACCGGCGAGCCGAACGCCCTCGTGCGCCTGTTCACGGACGATGGGAGCGGACCGAACCTGAACGGCCAAGGGCTGGTCTCTGCCGGCGGCGCCTACCAGGTGATGGTGGGGCCGCTCGACGATGCCGTCTACGACGTCACCGCCACGCTCGAGGACCTCGCCGGCAACAACAGCCTGCCCTCCGGGGCCTTGAAGACGACGATCGCCAATCAGGTCCTCGCTCTGCCCGGTGCGACTGCCTCGGGCCCAGCCGCCGGGGCGCTGACGGTCGACCTCGGCGCCAACACCGTCGCGGGCTACGCCGGTATCGCCGGTGCCAGCGGCAAAGTGGGGATCCTCGGGATCCCGACGGTCAACATCGCCGCGAATGCGCAGACCATGACCGTCCTAGGGACATCGGGCGACGACAACCTGGTGTTCACCCCGTCGGGCGCCGCCGCCGGTCGATTGACCCGCGGGGAGGCTCCCCAGGTGCTCAACCTGAGTGCCGTCGCGTCGCCTTTGGCGATCGATCTCCTTGCCGGGACCGACACGCTCGCGGTGAACGGGACGACTGGTGCTGACACCGTCGACGTCGCGATCGACACGACCTCCACGATCCAGGTCAATGCGCTGCTCGGCACGAGCTCGCCGACGGCCACCGCCGAGCGGTTCGCCGTCTCGACCGGTCAGGCCGCCGACGTCATCAACGTCCGTGCGTACAACACGGTCAGCGGTAGGGTCCTCGTCGATGGCGGCGATCCAGCTGTGAACAAGCCAAACGGCGACATCCTGAACGTAATCGCCGGCTCACCGCAGGCGAGTCTGAAGAATCAACCGGGCGGACCCACACCGGGCGCGGGTTCAGCATCCGTGTCGTACCCGAAGACCACCGGCGTCGAGACCCGTATCGATTACGTGTTCGTCGAGAAGGTGACATTGAAGAAGTAGGCGTCATCGCGCCGCTTTTGCTCACGGCCCGGCATCCCGCCGGGCCGTGAGCTCGTCGTCGGCCCCCCCGCACGCCCGGTGCCCAAGGCCTTGGCCCATGAGGGTGCGGTATCATCCACGGCCCGTGGGCCCGTAGCTCAATGGCAGAGCAGCTGACTCTTAATCAGCGGGTTGAAGGTTCAAGTCCTTCCGGGCTCACCATCGATTCTGAACTTGAACCGGCCCTCGGCACGAGTCCGAGGGCCTTCTGATTTTGCGCAGTCATCAGCCGCCCTGCGGACCATGAACGGAGAGACATGACTGAGAACCGCGCCAACGCTGCTCCGATCATCCTGGTCCCCGGGTTCTGGCTGGGCGCCTGGGCCTGGGACGAGGTCGCGGCCGCGCTCCGTGCCGACGGGCACCACGTCACTGCCCTCACGCTCCCCGGCCTCGAGTCGGTCGACACCGACCGGTCGACGATCACGTTCGCGGATCACGTCCAGGCGATCGTCGACGCGGTCGAGGCAGCCGGTGCGCCGGTGGTGCTGGCGGTCCACAGCGCAAGCGGGTTCTCCGGCTACGCCGCGAGCGACCGGGTTCCGGAGAAGGTCGCGGCCATGGTCTACGTCGACACGGCACCCGGGAAAGGTGCCCTCGATCCGGACTTCAACGACGTCGAGAAGCCGATGGTCTGGACCGAGATCGAGGAGGAGGAGAACCTCGACGGGCTGAGTGAGGAGCAGAAGCAGAAGTTCCACGAGCGGGCGGTACCCGTGCCTGGCAGCCTCCTCCGCGAGACGGTCGAGTTGACGAACGACGCTCGTCGCGACATCCCGAGCACCCTGATCTGCACCGGGTTCACTGCGGAGCAATACCAGACCTACGCCCGGGAGCATCCCGACTGGGCGTTCCTCGCCGGCATCCCCGAGCTGCGAAATGCGACGTGGGTCGACCTGCCGACCAGCCACTGGCCGATGTGGTCGCGTCCCAAGGAGCTCGCGCAGATCATCGGCGACGTCGCCAAGGCGCACGCTCCCGTCGGCGCCGCCTAAGCCCCGCTCGGGCTGCCGCGGTCGTCTCAGCGATCATCCGCCTTCCCACCGCAGCCTCACCGGAATCGCAGAACCCCGGGTCGTTCCATCCGTGAGGATGGCCCCCCACCCGAGGCTCTGGAGGCGTTCAGTGTCCCTGACGGACCTTGCGAGCCCCCTTGCATCGCCGCCGAGTCGGCCCTCGGCTCTAGGTTGGGGCGGCACCTCTTTGGACCGGGCGGAATCCGATTTCGCCCCGTATATGGGGCGCCGCTCCCGTTAGCCGGTCTCGACGTCGACCTTACATGTTCTCGATGATGAGACCGAGCGCCGGTGCCAAGAGCAGTAGAGCCGCCGCCGGCACGGTCAGCCCGAGGAAGGCGAGCAGCTCCGATCGAGTTGACGACGCCCGGCGCATGACCACGACGCCGATAGCCATGACGGCCAGTGCGGCCCCAACCAAGAGGATGCCGGCCGGGAAGCCCACCGCCGCCGACGGGTTGGCGCGGACCGGGAACATCGACCAAGGGTCGGTGATCAACCGGATCAGGAGGATCCACAGCGGGAGCAGGCCCAAAAGGACCCGCCCGATGGCATTCGGCATGGCCTTCGGCCCGTCAGTCAGACTCGCCATCACGCCATCTCCACAGTCCGATCGCTAGGCTGCTCGGTCGTGGTAACGCCAACTCCGCTCGCCCGCCTCGGGTCGTGGTAGTGAGAGTCGCAGCATCCAGACCCAGGCCAGCAGAGCAACGACCGGAGCGGCCACGAGGAGCAGATTGACCACGGGAGGCACATAGAACATCAGAAAAGCGCCTCCCGAGAAATAGCCCGTCAGGATCACCACCATCAGGCCGATCAGGAGCTCCGACTGGATCGCTTGGCGCGCGCGATCCAGGCGGCGCTGACGTTCTTCGTGGCTCATGCAGGCAACCTACGCCCTGGCGTCAAGATGTCGGGAACACGCCCCGGATCGACATGCCCTTCGCAGAACCGTTCGCGGTGCACCGCCGTACCTCCCCTAGAGCTCGGACCCCTCGCCCGAGACGGAAGGAGGAGACGGATGCGGAAGCTACTCACCCTCATCGCCGGAGCCGGGCTAGCGCTCGCGATCGCGGCACCCGTCGTGGTCGGCGACTCCGACCAGGAGTTCAGAGCGTCCCTCAACGGCTACCTCGAGGTCCCGTCGATCTCGACGACCGCGCGCGGTTCGTTCTTCGCCGAGGTGAAGGGATCCACGCTCCGCTATCGACTGACCTTCAGTGACCTCGGCTCGGATTCCCTCTTCGCGCACATCCACTTCGCTCGCCCCGATGTCATCGGTGGCGTGTCGGCCTTCCTGTGCGGTGGCGGCGACAAGCCCGTCTGCCCGCTCAGGGGCGGGACCGTGAATGGCGTGATCGACGCGGCCGACGTGATCGGACCGGTCGACAAGGGCATCGCCGGCGGCGAGCTCGCCGAGCTGCTCCGTGCCATGCGCAACGGCGCGACCTACGTCAACGTCCACAGCCAGACCTACCCGCCGGGCGAGATCCGCGGCAACATCCGCCGCACCTGACGATCTCGGACCGCTACGAGACCGGGTCGATCGACCGATCGGCCCGGTCTTTCGTTTGCCCGTGACGCCGCAGATCGAGGCTGCCGCCCGATGTCGCGACCACCGACTTAGACCGACGGTCGGCTCAAGGCCAGCACGTCGCTCGGCCGATGCGAACGGAGCGACCGATGGAAACGCAGGACGTGAACGGCATCGTCGAAGCGGCATACGAGGCGCACCGCGCCCAGCTCGTCAGGTACCTGACCGGCGTGACAAGAGACGCGTCGACCGCCGAGGATCTGGTTCAGGACGCCTTCGTGCGATTGACGATCGAAGCGACTGCCGGTCGAACGCCCGACGACATCGGTGCGTGGCTGCACCGGGTCGCGCACAACCTGGCGATGAGTCGCGGTCGGCACCTGTCGGTCGCCGACAGGCGCCAGTCGGAGCTTGCCCGCCCGGATCAGCCGGAGTCGCCCGAGCATCTCGTGCTCGTGTCCGAGCGCGACCGAGAAGTGCAGGACGCCGTGTCGGATCTCCAGGCCGTCCATCGCTATGCGCTGGTGATGGCCGCGATGGGCTATGGCGGCATCGATATCGCCAGATCGATCGGGCGGACCGAGGCGGCGACACGGACGATGCTGTGCCGGGCGCGCGCCAAGGTCCGGACCCGGCTCACCGCGTCGCAGGCGGTCGCGCCATGACGGTCGCGCGACACGCATCGGTATCATCGATGCGCGTTGAGCGAGGGGATCGAGCAAGGGACGCTGATCGGGCGAACGCGGGAGATCGCCCGGTCGAACGCTGCGCTCGACGGCCTCGACGCCAGCCCGCCGGTCGGCCGGACGATCGTCATCGGGGGCGAGGCGGGCATCGGGAAGAGCCGCCTGGTCGGCGCCGTCCTGAAACTGGCCCAGGAACGGGACGACGCGACGTTGATCGGAGCGTGCCTCCCCACAGGCAGTGGCTCGGTGCCGTACGCGCCCTTCGTCGAGGCGCTCCGTGAGCTGACCCGCTCCGTCGAGCCCGGCCGCCTTGCTGCGCTGCTCGGACCGGCCAGGGATGCAGTCGGTCTGCTACTCCCCGAAGTCGGTCGGTCGGAAGGACCCGGTAGCGATGCGACCCCGCCGCGCATGGACGCGTCCGAAGCCGACCGAGCCGGCCAGGGGCGCCTCTTCGAGGCCGTCCTGACGGTCCTGGAGCGACTCGCCCACGAGCGGCCGATCGTCCTCGCGATCGAGGATGTCCAATGGGCGGACGTCGGGACCCGCAGCCTCATCACGTTCCTATCGCGAAACCTCCGACACCAGCCCGTCCTGCTGTTGCTGACGGTGCGGACCGACGATCTGGATCCAGTCCTTCCGACTGTGCGGATGCTGGCGGAGCTGGAGCGCCAGAGCTGGGTCGAGCGGATCGAGCTCGGCCCACTCGGCCGGTCCGAGGTGGCGAGCCTGTTGCGGGGTCTCAGCGGGGATGGGGTCTCGACCGCGCAAAGCACGGACGATGTCCTGGCACGGTCGGGTGGCAACCCGTTCTTCATCGAGCAGCTCGCGGCCGCCGGCATCGGCGAGGGGGCGGATCGGCGGCTGCCGCCCGGTCTGCGCGACGTGCTGGTCGAGCGCCTCGGGTCCTTGCCCGACCGGACGCGACAGGTCCTGCGCGGGGCCTCGGTCGCCGGTCGGCGAGTCGACGAGGAGCTCCTTGCCGAGGTACTGGGTCTGACCGTCCCAGTCGTCGCCGATGCCTTGCGGCCGGCCGTCGTCCACGGCGTGTTGGTGCCCGCCGGACCGGTGGGCGGCGGGTATGCGTTCCACCATGCCCTGCTCGCCGAGGTCGCCTACCGCGAGCTGCTCCAGGGCGAACGCGATCGGCTCCACGCGGCGTTCGGTCGCGAGCTGGAACGACGCGGCGAGATCGGCGGGGTGCCGGTCACGGCGGCCGAGCTGGCCCACCATTGGGACGCGGCCCGTGACTGGGACCGAGCGATCCCGGCCTTGCTCCTTGCTGGTCAGTCGGCCGAATCCGTGTACGCCTTCGCCGAAGCGGGCGCCTCCTACGAACGCGCGCTCGAGTTGCTCGCGACCGGCGATGACCCGAGCGGGACGGCGCTCGATCGAAGCGAGATCTTCCAGCGCGCGGCCGAGTGCGCGGTGCTGACCGGCTCCTACGCCCGCGCCATCGAGTTCGGCCAGCGGGCGGTCATGGCGGCCGAGCTCGATGGTGTGGCGGACGGCCGACCGGACCCGGTCCGGCTCGGTGTGTTGCACGACCGGCTGCGCTGGTTCCTGTGGGAGTCGGGCGATCGCTCGGCCGCCGCGGCAGCGGTCGAGGAGGCCCTCCGCCTCATCCCGGTCGACCCGCCATCAGCCGCGCGCGCACGCGCGCTGGGTCAGGCGGCGGGGTTGCGCCTGTTCGAAGGTGACGTCGTCACTGCGCGGAGCCTGGCCGGTGAGGCTGTCGAGGTCGCTCAGGCCGTGCATGCGATCTCCGAGGAAGCGTTCGGCCTGGGCGTCCTCGGCTGGGCCGAAGCGCTGACCGGTGAGGTCGACCGCGGCATCGACACGTACCGTCGGGGCCTCGCGATCGCCGAGCGGCTGGGCGGTGCAGAAGGCATCGCGCTCGGTCATGCCAACCTGGCCGCCCTCCTTGACCGGATCGGGCGGACCGAGGCCTCGTTGGCGGCGGCGCGTGCGGGATTCGAGATCGCGCAACGTCTCGGTGTCGCCCGAACGTACGGCGGGGGCCTGCTCGGGCATGTCGCGAAGGCCCAGTTCGACCTCGGCCGTTGGGACGAGGCCGCCGCGGCCGCCGATGCCGGCCTGGAGCTCGACCCCGTCGGCCCATCGGCGATCTGGCTGCACGTCAATCGGGCTCGTGTCGACACGAATCGTGGTCGCTTCGCCGAGGCCGGATCCCACCTGCGGGCCGCCGCTGCGATCGAGGTCGGGGCGGAGCGCCACCGTGCCCAAGTCCTCGCCGCGACCGCGGAGCACGCGGCCTGGGAAGGCCGGCTCGACGCGGTCAGGGCGATCGTCGACGGCGTGCTGGCGCGCCTCGATGGGGACGCGCCGCTGGATCCGTCGATCGGCTGGCTCGGTTGGCATGCCCTTCGCGCCGAGGCCGACGCCGCAGCGACTGCCAGGTCCCGCCAGGACGGATCCGCGATGGCCGAGATCGAACGGCGGGTCGCGCCGATCGTCGAACGGCTCGTGCGCGCGGGGAAGCGGCCCTCGACGGTGGTCGACGACCCGCGCCGCGCCGCGGTCGCCGCGATGTGCAGCGGCGAGCTCGCACGGATCGCCGGCACGGCCGACGCGGCGATCTGGGACCAGGCTGCGTCGGCGTGGGATCAGCTCGGCCGGCCGGCACCAGCCGCGTATGCGCGCTTCCGTTCAGCGGAGGCGATGATCCGACAGCACGGCGATCGCGCCGGTGCGAAGGAGCGGCTCGCGGAGGCCCACGCCGCCGCCGTCCGGCTGGACGCCGCGCCGCTGCGCGGGGAGGTCGAGCGTCTCGCACGGCACGCCCGCATCGACCTCCCGACAGCTGCCGACGGCGAGGAGTCGACGGCTCCATTCGGACTCACGGACCGCGAATCAGAGGTGATCCGCCTGGTCGCCGCGGGGCGCTCGAACCAGGAGATCGCCGACGCGCTGTTCATCACGCGCAAGACGGCGAGCGTCCACGTCTCGAACATCATCGGCAAGCTTGGCGTCGCGAACCGGGTCGAGGCGGCGGCGATCGCGCAACGGCTCGGGCTCGAGGATCACGGCGTGAACGCCGGATGAACGACACGGCGGACTGCCACGTCCCTACACTCGGGCGATGGCCCAAAAGCTGATCCTCGACGTCGATACCGGGACCGACGATGCCGTCGCGCTCATGCTCGCAGCGCTCCATCCCGAGCTCGAGCTGGTCGCTGCGACCACGGTGAACGGCAATGTCCCGGTCGATTACTGCACCGAGAATTCGCTGCGCGTGTTCGACCACATCGGGATCCCGGTGCCGGTCTACGAGGGTGTGAACCGCCCGATCGAGCGTGACGACTTCCCGATCCCGCGCGGCGACATCCAGAGCTCCAACGCCGTCCATGGCGGCTACCTCGACATCCCGCCGTCGAGATCGACCAAACAGGCGACGGACGCCGTCGAGTTCCTGATCGAGACGTATCTCGCCGCGACCGACGAGATCATCCTGGTGCCGGTCGGACCGCTTTCGAATGTCGCGACGGCGCTCCTTCGCGAGCCGCGGCTCAACGACCGCATCCCCGAGCTCGTGATCATGGGCGGGGCGAACCGCTACGGGAATGTGACGCCGCGTGCCGAGTTCAACGTCTGGGCCGACCCGGAAGCCGCCCGGGTCGTCATCACCAGCGGCGTGCGCAAGATCACGCTGGTGCCGCTCGATGCCACGCATCAGGCGCTCGTCTCGCTCGACGACTGCGCCGCGCTGCGGGCGCTCGGCACGCCGGCCGGCGATGCCGCGGCAACCTTCACCGAGCGGCGGATCCAGGGCTACGACACCACCCAGCCGATGAAACGACCCCATGCCGCGCCCGTCCACGATGCGCTGGCGGTGGCCGCGATCGTCGACCCTGCCGTCATCACGACCCACAATCTCCACGTGGATGTCGAGACGAAGGGCGAGCTCACGGTCGGTGAGACGGTCGTGGATACGAACTTTCGCAGTCGCCGCGAACCTAACGTCCACGTCGCGCTCGACGCCGACGAGCGCCGGTTCGTCGCGATGCTCCTCGAGACGTTCGCGCGCGACCCGCGCGCCCCTGCCGGGGAGCGAGCGCCCGCCTGACGCCGGCCGACGCGGCGCGGGTCGGGATGCTACCCTGACGCCGTCCTTGGAAGGCCGGTCCAGTGAGGCCGGCGTACCGGTCCTGTGAGGCCGGCAAAGGAGGCACCGATGTCCGCGCACGCCCACGCCCACCACGCCGATCCGGCGGGTGGGTCATTTGTTATCCGGGCCGCCGTCGGGTGATCGCCCCGCCGCTGCCCCGGGCGAGTGCCGTCGTCGATCCGCGGATCGGCGACCTCGGTCCGGCGCTGCTGGCGCTCGAGGATGGCACCGTCTTCCCAGGGGTGGCATTCGGTGCGCCCGTCTCCGCAGGTGGGGACCTCGTGGTCAACACCAGCCAGACCGGCTATCAGGAGGTCTGCACCGACCCGTCCTACGCCGGCCAGGTCGTCGTGATGACCTATCCGCTGATCGGCAACTACGGCCGCCTGGTGGCCGACGACCAATCGGCGCATCCGTGGCTTCGGGCACTCGTCGTCGCCAACGCGACCGCGGCCGTGCTCGAGGACGCCCGCCAGCTGGCGGCCCTGCTGCGCGATGACCGGATCCCGGCGCTCGCCGGGGTCGACACGAGAGCGCTCGCACGGCACCTGCGCGCCAACGGCAGCCTGCGCGGCGTAGTCACGGCACCCGGCGAGGTCGACGCCGATGCCGCACGCGCGGCGGCGCGCGCCGTCCCACGCTGGGAGGACCAGGACTTCGTCGGGCAGGTGTCGCCGCCGGATATCACGGAGTTCGGCTCGGCCACCGACGGCGGGCCGCTGATCGGCATCGTCGATCTCGGGTTGAAGTCGAACATCGTGCGGGCGATGCGCCACCGCGGCGCGCGCGTGCGCGTGTTCCCGCACACGGCGGCGCCCTCGGACGTGCTGTCGTCGGACGTGGACGGCGTGATCCTGTCGCCCGGTCCCGGTGATCCGGCACGGCTCGAGTCGCAGGTGTCGCTCGCACGGGCGCTCATCGACGATGGCCGGCCGTTGCTCGGGATCTGCCTCGGCCACCAGATCGTGGGTCGTGCCGCCGGCGCCGACACGCGGCGGCTGCGGTTCGGCCACCACGGCGCGAACCATCCGGTCCAGGACATCGACCTCGGGCTCGTCCAGGTGACCGCCCAGAACCACGAAGTGCAGGTCGTCGGCGACTCGCTGCCGCCGAGGTCTGGGTTCCGGGTCAGCCAGGTCAACCTCAACGACCAGTCGGTCGAGGGGCTACGTCACGCGGGGAAGCCGATCGAGACCGTCCAGTACCACCCCGAGGGCGCGCCGGGACCGCTCGATGCGCTGGCCGTGTTCGACCGGTTCGTCGCCGCCGTGCGAGGTCGACCGATCGCGTGACGAAGCCGGCCTCGGTCCTCATCCTCGGCAGTGGGCCCGTGGTCATCGGGCAGGCCGCAGAGTTCGATTACGCCGGCACGCAGGCGTGTCGCGCCCTGCATGCCGAGGGCGTCCGCACGATCCTCGTCAATTCGAACCCGGCGACGATCATGACCGACCCGCAGGTCGCCGACGCCATCTACCTCGAGCCGCTGACGGTCGAGGCGGTCGAGGCCGTCATCGCCAGGGAGCGTCCGGAGGGCATCCTGGCCGGGCTCGGCGGCCAGACGGCGTTGAACCTGGCGATGGCCCTCGCCGACGCTGGCGTCTTCGAGCGCTATGACCTCCGCCTGCTCGGGACGCCGCTCGAGGCCATCCGGATGGCAGAGGACCGCGAGGCCTTCCGCGACCTGCTCGACCGGATCGGCCAGCCCTACGCGCCGTCCTGGATCATCGAGCAAGTCGAGGACGTCGACGTCGCCCTGCGCGAGATCGGCTTGCCGGCGATCGTCCGCCCGGCCTTCACGCTCGGTGGCACCGGCGGCGGCATCGTCACGACGGAGGACCAGTACCGCGAGCGCGTACGTGCCGGTCTGCGCGCTAGCCCGATCGACCAGGTCATGGTCGAGCGCTGTCTCGTCGGCTGGCAGGAGATCGAGTACGAGGTCATGCGCGACGCGGACGACACCTGCATCGCGGTGTGCTCGATGGAGAACGTCGATCCGCTCGGCGTCCACACGGGCGACTCGATCGTCGTCGCGCCCGTCCAGACGCTGACCGACGCGGTCCACCAGCGGCTGCGCAGCGCGGCCCTGGCCATCATCCGGGCCCTCGGCGTCGAGGGCGGCTGCAACGTCCAGTTCGCCTTGTCGCCCGACTCGACCGAGTACGCCGTCATCGAGGTCAACCCGCGCGTCTCGCGGTCGTCGGCCCTCGCCAGCAAGGCGACCGGCTACCCGATCGCCCGGGTCGCGGCCCAGATCGCCATCGGGCGGCGGCTGGCCGAGATCCCGAACGTCGTGACCGGCACGACGGTCGCCGCGTTCGAGCCGGCGCTCGACTATGTGGTGGTCAAGCTGCCGCGCTTCCCGTTCGACAAGTTCCCGACCGCGGACCGGACGCTCGGCAGCCAGATGAAGGCGACCGGCGAGGTGATGGCCATCGACCGCACCTTCGGCTCCGCGCTGAACAAGGCGCTCCGCGGTCTCGAGCAGGCCGGCGCCGGACCGCTGGCCGAGGACCCGTCGTGGACGCCGACCTTCGATTACCTGGCCGGCGTCTACGCCGGCGATCCCGACGAGGACGAGCCGATCCGCTGGATCGACGACGCGGGGCAGGCGTGCGAGAGCACGCGGTTCGCCCAGCGCAGCGCCGCCCCGATCGTGCTGAAGCGCTTCCTCGAGCCGTCCGACTCCCGGCTGTGGCGGTTGCTCGGTCTGCTCCGACGGGGTGTGCCGGAAGCGGACGTCGGCGAGGCCACCGGGATCTCGGCCTGGTTCCTTGGGGAGATGGGTCGAAATGTGGCGCTCGAGCGGGAGGTGGCCATCGCCGGCACCCGGTTGGCGGATCCGAGCGACGACGCTGCCGCCGAGCTGCTGGTGACCGTGAAGCGAGCAGGCTTCGGCGACCGCGAGCTGGCCGGCCTGGCGGGCACCACGCCTGACGCCCTGCGCGAGGCACGTCTGGCCCGCGGGATCGTGCCCGGCTACGCGATGGTCGACACGTGCGCCGCCGAATTCGCGGCGGAGACCCCGTATTTCTATGCGACCTACGCTGCCTCGGGATCGGCGCCGGAGGCACCGCCGGTCGAGCGGCCCGCGGCCCTGGTCATCGGCAGCGGCCCGGTCCGCATCGGCCAGGGAATCGAGTTCGACTACTGCGCCGTGCAGGCCGCCGACACGCTGCGCCGCAACGGCTGGCAGGCGGTGATGATCAACTCGAACCCGGAGACCGTGTCGACCGACTTCGATGCCTCGTCACGGCTGTATTTCGAGCCGCTCGACCCGGAGAGCGTGCGCAGCGTCATCGATGCCGAAGGCGGGATCCCGGCCATGGTGGCGTTCGGTGGCCAGACGCCGCTCAACCTCGCCGCGCCGCTGGCGGCGGGTGGCGTCGAGCTGTTGGGCTCCGACCTGGAGGCGATCGACCAGGCCGAGGAGCGCGTCCGCTTCGCCGCGCTGCTCGATCGGCTCGGCATCCCGCAGCCCGAAGGCGGGATGGCGCACAGCGTGGAGGAGGCGCTGACGCTCGCCGAGCGGATCGGCTTCCCGGTCATCGTCCGGCCGTCGTTCGTGATCGGCGGGCTGGCCATCGACTTCTGCTACTCACCGGAGGACCTGGAGCGCCAGCTCGGGCTCGCCACGATCGTCGACCCGGACCGGCCCGTCCGCATCGACCGCTACCTCGAGGGCATCGAGGTCGACGTCGATGCCGTCAGCGATGGCGAGCGCGTGCTGATCCCGGGGCTGCTCGAGCACATCGAGCGGGCGGGCGTCCACTCCGGCGACAGCGTCGGCGTGTTCCCGCCACAGACCGTCGGCGAGGGCGACCAGGAGCTGATCGTCGCGACGATGGAGCGGATCGTGCTCGCGCTGGGTGCGAAGGGCCTGGTGAACGCCCAGTTCATCGTCCGCGACGACGGCGTCTACCTGATCGAGGTCAACCCGCGCGCCTCGCGGACCGTCCCGTTCATGTCGAAGGTGACGGGCGTCCCGATGGTCGAGCTCGCGGTCCGGATCGCGCTGGGGGCGAGCCTCCCCGAGCTTGGCTGGGACGGTGGCTTGCTGCCGGCGCCGCCGTTCGTCGCGGTCAAGGCGCCGGCGTTCTCGACCGCCAAGCTGCGGGGCGTGGACCCATCGGTCGGGCCGGGGATGCAGTCGACCGGCGAGGTCATCGGCCTGCACGAGGATCCACGGGTCGCGCTGGCAAAGGCGCTGCTCGGCGCGGCGCTCGTGCCGCCCCGACCGGGCGAGGCCGGTGCGCTCGCGCTGCTGTCGATCGCGGACCGCGACAAGGAGCTGCTGCCGCGCCTCGCTGCCGGCCTGGCCACCGCCGGCTATCGGCTGGCGGCGACGCCCGGCACGCGACGCGCCCTGGCGGCGGTCGGCTACGACGCGCGGCCGGTCGCCAAGCTCGGCGAGGCGCCGGACGAGTCCATCGATGAGGTGCCGATCCTCGACCTCATCGCCAGTGGCGAGGCCCGGCTGGTCGTCAACACGCCGACCCCGCGCTCGGGCGCGGTGCGCGACGCGGCCGAGATCCGCCACGCGGCGACCGCGGAAGGGATCCTCTGCCTGACCGCGATCGAGACGGCGGTGGCCGCCGCCGAGGCGCTCGATCCCGAGGTCGCCGAGCGGCTGTCGAGCGTCCGCTCGCTCGCGGATTGGGTGCCGGAGCCGGGTCAGCCGCGGCTGGTCGCCACCGCCTGAACCGCGTCGGTCTCCTCGGGCGTCACGACGATCGCCTGGCCGAGCGACCACAGCGTCAACGTCGTGAGGGCCACCATCACGACCGCCAGCGGGACCTGGCGCAGGGTGAGCGGCCGTCCCGCGAGCTCCTTCGGCGCCTCGACGGCCGCGACGACGTGACCGCCCCACGCGCCGAGCATGTGGCCGCCGACCACGGCCGCCAGCTGCACGGTCCACACCAGGCCCGGTGGAAGCCAATCGCCGCTGGGCACGGTGAAGGCCGTCCCGAACACGTCCCAGCCCCGCTGGAGGGGGTCCGAGATCGCGATCAGGATGCGCTGGCCGTCGATCAGGAGGTAGGTCAGGTAGTGGGCGATGAGGTAGCCGACCGCGATCGGGAGCAGGCCCGCACCGGTCGCCGCGATGCCGACGAACCGCGTCACGGCGAGCGCGGCGGCGACGATCAGCCCGAGGAACGCCGCGAGCAACACGGTGTCGCCGGGGATCCCCTGATAGCCGAACGCCTCGAACCAGGACTGGGTCTGCGACAGCCCGTCGAACAGGATCGAGCCGACCGCGAGCGCGATCATCACCACGTCCGCCATGGTCCAACCGGGCTCGAGCAACCCGCTGCGCGAACGAGCGCCGACGGACGCGGCCGGTCTCGTCGACGAGGGCGTACGGCGCGAGTCGGCCGAGGAGGCGGAACCAGACCGTGAAGACCTCCGCGTTGGAGCGCCACGTGTCGCGCCCGTACTGGGCCATCATCGCCAGCGTCAGGGCCGTATAGCCGACGAGCACGATGAACAGCACCTGTGGCCCTGCCTGCAACGCGAGCTCGAGCCAGACCACGACCGCGAACCCGATGACGGCCGGCCAGCGCCCGAGCCAGGCCGGGTACTCGGCGACGTCCCATGGTTGGATCCCGAGCCGACGCACGATCCACGCCCCGATGTCGTGCAACGTCGAGAACGGATCCAGCCACTGCCAGATCGGCCCGATGAGCGCCGAGATCGCGGCGACCCCGACCCAGCCGTAGACCCACAGGAACAGCGTCGTGACCTCGGCGGCGCTCGCCCCACCCGCGATGCCCTGGGCGACGATCCAGAGCCAGCCGACGAGGCCGAGGGTGCGCAGCACCACGCGCAGCGGCGCTGGTGGCAGGTGCCCCGGAGCGGTCAGATCGGGTCGCTCGGCGCGAACGTCGCGTACGAGCACGAAGACGAACGACAGCGCGACGGTGGCAGCAGCGCCCGCGAGATAGACGGCGAGCGGCAGCCGACTCGTGTACGTCGGGTTCAGGGCATGGGCGGCCACGCTGGCCGGCAACGTCAACGCGATCAGCGATGCGAAGGCGAGCGCCCGCCCGATCCGGTGGCGCCGATCCTTCACGGCTGTCCTGGACCGCGGCCCCGGCGCAGGAGTGCGCCCGCACCGATCAGCACGATGGCGAGTGCCGCCACGATCGGCAGCGCGACGTCGCCGAGCGACGAGGTGGAGTCGCCGGGCGCGGCGCTGGGGGAGGGGCTCGGGCTGGCGGCGGCCGATGCCGTCGCGGTGGGGCTGGGGGTGGGTTCGGTCGACGGTGGTGGTGCGGATCCACTGGGCGACGCCGCCGGCGACGGCGTGGCAGGGACCGCGACGGTGAACGTCCACGTGACACGTTCGGGGTGGCCGTCGACCTTCGAGATCGCCGTCGACCGCACCGTGAAGGTGCCGCCCGTCAGCGGGGCATCTGGCCGGGCGATCATCACGCGGTCGTCGTTCGGTTCGACACCACCCCGTCCGATCGTCGCGCCGCTGGCGTCGAGGATCAGCAGGCTGCTATCGGCAGTCAGGTCCTCCGTGTAGCGGCCGCTGACGAACGTGACCGGCTCGGTGACCGTGGCACCGTCGGCGGGGATCGCTCGTACCAGTTCGGCATGCGCTGTGGCGACGGCGGGAAGGACGAGCAGCGCGCTGACCGCGACCACGACGGGCACGAGCCGCCGGGTCCTCCTCGGTGGTGTCATCGGCGGGAGCATACGCAACAACGCGCGATGGTGGCCGTGAGACGCGGGTCGACGCCTCGACGGCCTCGACCGATCCGACGCGGTACGATCGACCCCACTTCTCCGACCTTCGCCCAGGAGGCATGCGTGCCGACCACCCCAGTCCCCACCGTGACGTTCTCCGACGAGCGCCTCGACAACGGCCTTCGCTTGATCGTCGCCGAAGACCACCTGGCGCCCGTCGTCGCGATCAACGTCTGGTACGACGTCGGATCGAAGCACGAGCTGCCAGGCAAGACCGGCTTTGCCCACCTGTTCGAGCACGTCATGTTCCAGGGCTCCCGACACGTCGCCAAGGCGGAGCACATCGCGCTCATCCAGGCCGCGGGCGGGACGATGAACGGCACGACCTGGCTCGATCGCACGAACTACTTCGAGACGCTGCCGTCGCACCAGCTCGACCTGGGGCTGTGGCTCGAGGCGGATCGGATGGCGACCCTGCTCGACGCGCTCAGCCAGGAGAACCTCGACAACCAGCGCGAGGTCGTGAAGAACGAGAAGCGCTGGTCGTACGACAACCGGCCGTACGGGTCGTGGCAGGAGAAGCTGCAGGCGCACCTGTACCCGCCCGAGCACCCATACCACCACCCGACGATCGGGTCGATGGCCGACCTCGACGCGGCGTCGCTCGACGACGTCAAGGCGTTCTTCCGGACCTACTACGCGCCGAACAACGCGGTGCTGTCGGTCGTCGGTGACGTCGACACGGCGGCCGTGCGCGCCAGCGCGGATCGCTTCTTCGGTGCGATCCCGGCCAATCCGTCGATCCCGACGCTCGCCGACCTGTCGCTCCCGCCCACGCTGGGCAGCGAGATCCGCGAGGTCGTCCACGACCGGGTGCCGCTGCCGCGCATCTACATCGGTTTCCGTGCGCCGGTCTACGGCGACCGGCGGCTGGACGCGCTCGACGTCGCCGGGCAGATCCTGGCAGGTGGCAAAGGCAGCCGCCTCCACCGCCGGCTCGTCCGCGAGGAGCGCATCGCCCAGGACGTCGCCCTGTTCACGCTCGGGTTCATCGGTGGTGCCTCGGTGTGTGCCGGCTGGGCCACCGTCCGCCCTGGGGTCTCGGTGGATCGTGTCGAGAGGGCGCTGCACGAGGAGCTGGAGCGGCTCGCGGTCGAACCGGTGAGTAGCGACGAGCTGGCGCGGGCGTTCGCCCTCGTCGAGGCCGACGAGCTGGGGGCATTGCAACGGGTCGAAGAGCGCGCGGATCGGTTGTCGATGTACGCCACCTTGTTCGACCGGCCGGCGCTCATCAACGAGATGCTCGGGCGCTACCTGTCGGTCACGCCGGAGGCGATCATCGAGGTCGCCGCCTCGACCTTCCGACCGGATAACCGGCTCGTGCTCACGTACCTGCCCGAGACGCCGTCTGCCGACAGCGATGCCTTCGATGCCGATGCCTCGGAGACGAGCGATGAGGAGGTCGCGGCATGACCGCCGAGAGCCCCGAGCGCGACGGGGTCGTGCTCGCCGAGCGACCCTCCCCGGGCACGCCACGGCCCTACGACTTCCCGACGGTCACACGATCCCGCCTCGACAACGGACTTACGGTGATGGTGGCGGACCTGCCGGGACGCCCGCTGGTGAGTGCCACGATCGTGCTGCCGGTCGGGGCGGTCGACGAGCCGGCGGACGACGCCGGTGCCACCGTCCTCGCGGCGCGGGCGTTGACCGAGGGCACGGAGCGCTACGACGCCGTCGGGCTGACCGAGGCGGCCGAGCGGCTGGGCGCCTCGCTGCACGCCGAAGCGGGCTGGGACGCGACCAGCGTCGGCGTGGACGTGCCATCGACCCGGCTCGAGCCTGCCCTTGAGCTCCTCGCCGAGGTCCTGCTCCGGCCGGTGTTCCCGACGAGCGAGGTCGAGCGCCTCAGGGACGAGCGGCTCAACGATCTGCTGCAGGCGCAGGCTGATCCGCGGCGGCGAGCCGACGAGACGTTCATCGGCACGATCTATGCACAGGCCGCCCCGTATCACCGGCCCGCCGCCGGCATCCGCGAGACCGTCGAGCGTCTCGACGACGCGGCCGCCCGCCGGGCGTACGAGCGGATCCTCGATCCGGCACGGGCGACGTTGGTGGTCGGCGGCGACCTCGGCGGCCAGGACGTGGCCGCGATCGCCGGGCGCCTGTTCGGCTCGTGGTCGCGGCACGCCTCGGCCACGGCGCCCGGGCCGGTGGTGGACCGGGGCGCCGGCAGCGGTCGGCTGGTCCGGGTCGTCCATCGACCGGGGAGCGTCCAGACCGAGATCCGCATCGGCCATCCGGGTCTGCCACGCCGCGTACCCGACTATCACGCCGTCTCGGTGATGAGCGCGATCCTGGGCGGTCTGTTCAACTCGCGGCTCAACATGCAGCTTCGCGAGGCGAAGGGCTACACCTACGGTGCCGGCGCCGGCTTTGACATGCGCCGCGGTGCCGGCCCGTTCACGGCGCGGGCCGCCGTCAATACCGAGGTCACGGTGCCTGCCGTGATCGACACGCTCGCCGAGCTCGAGCGGATGCGCGACACGCGCGTCGAACAGAGCGAGCTCGATGCTGCGCGGGACTTCCTCGTGGGCGTCTTCCCGTTGCGGTTCGAGACGCCGGGTGCCGTGGTCGGCGCGGTCGCCGGCCTGGCGATCCACGACCTGCCGCTCGATGAGCTGACCGACTACCGGGCGCGCATCGAAGCCGTCGACGTCGACGCGGTCGCTTCGGCGGCCAAGGCGCACCTGGCGGTCGATCGCGCGGCGATCGTGCTGGTCGGCGACGTCGACGCGTTCGGCGCGGAGCTCGAGGCGGCCGGGCTGGGCAGGCTCGTGATCGACCGCGACGAGCCTGCGGCGGCGCAACTGGCCTCCGAGCCGGAGGCTGCCGCGGCGGTCGGACCGACCGACGAGAGCGAGGAGACCGGCCCGACTGCCGGTGCCGAGGACCCGGACCTGCCGGGCGCCGACGAACCGGCCGCGGCCGACATCACGAAGGAGAAGGACGCCGGCGGCTGACGCCTGGGCGCCTCAGGGGGCCCAAGGCCCCGATCGCCCGGCTCCCGTGGGGCGGGAGCTGACGACATCCTGGGCACCACCACGTCGATCTCTGCCGCCGCACGGGAGCTTCGGACGCTCCCTGCCGTGGGACGGGAGGGTCGGCGCCTCAGGGCGGCCTCGGGCGTCGCCAGCTCCCGTGGGGCGGGAGCGCGCTGCCTGATCGCCCCGCCGCCGAAGACGGATCTCGAGGGCGTCCGCTAGGCTGTCGTCGTGATCGTCGTCATCGGAGCAGTGGCCGGCCGGCGTCGCGGGTCGGATGAGATCGGCCCTGCCGGCCCTGCCGCCGGTGTGGCGATGGCTGCCGCGGCGGCCGGCGGCACCGTGGAGATCGTGACGCGAGTTGGTGACGATGAACCGGGCGATGCGGTCGTGCTCGCCTTGGCCCGGTCGGGCGTCCGGCACGTAGCAACGATCCGGGACGCGGGGCGCCAGACGTCCGTACTCCCGGACGACGCGGATCCGGTGGATCCAACAGCGGATGGATCAGAGGCCGACGCGATGGCCCCCGCCGCCCTGGCCCCGTCGCTCGATACGGCCGATGTCGGGCTCGCCCTGCGGTACCTGAGTGACTACCGCGTCATCGTCCTTCTGCATCCATCGGACCCGGGGATCCTGCGCGAGGCGTCGGCCGCGGCGGGTTGGGCCAGCGCGCACCTTGTCGTGGTCATGACGCCCGGCAGCGATCCGGTCGAAGGGGTACCGGAGGGGACCCTGGCACTGATGGCCGACCACGATGCCGAGGGCGTTCCTGCGCTCCTCGGTCGGTACGCCGCAGCCGTCGATCGAGGCGAGGACGCCACGGCGGCGTATGCCGAACTCACGGGGACGCCCGCGGAATAGGTTTGAAATACGGCGTCGTCCCGATTGCGTGCGTCCGTGCACCAGACGCAAGGTCGCGTGCAAGGTGCCGGTCATACGGTACTTGCGAAGGTACTTGGGGAGTACGTTCGTACCGATCTCCTCCGGGAAAGGATGACCGTGGCGGCCAAACGTGGACGCGCGGGGCAGAGCATCGTCGAATTCGCGCTCGTGCTCCCGCTCATGTTGATCATGCTCCTCGCCATCGTCGACCTTGCGCGGGTCTACACGACGATGATGAGCGTGGAGTCCGCGGCTCGCGAGGCTGCCGATTACGGGACGACGCTGGGTGCCGGCAAATGGCAGGACGGCGCTCCCAGGGCCGCCACCGAAGCGGAGATGGAGCGTCGCGCCTGCGTTTCCGCAAGCGATCTGCCCGACTATGCCGACCCGGACGACGACCCCCAGACGGGCGGCTGCACGAACCCGAGCTTCACCTACTGCATCACCCCGTCGACCGGCGGGACGTGCGGAGCGTTCGACGCGACGGCGACCTGCGAGGACCCACTGCGATCCCCGCCGTGCACCGTGACCGTGACGCTAACGCATGACTTCTCGTTGCTCGCCCCGCTCAATTTCGAGTTCATGGGCGTCGAATACGGTATCCCATCGACGCTGACGTTCGTGCGCGACAGCACGTTCGCCATGACAGACATCGACGTGGCGCCGGGACCATGAAGCGGAAGCCGTCGCATCCATCCCGGGGCCGCGTCGGCCAGGCGATGGTCGAGTTCGCGTTGGTCGCCCCGATCTTCTTCCTGCTCTTGTTCGCGATCGTCGAGGCGGGACGCTTCATCTTCTATTACGAGACCCTGAGCAATGCCACGCGCGAAGGGGCCCGGTACGCGATCGTCAACGGCGCCAACGTCGACCCCTTCGGCTGTCCGACCGGACCGCCGGCATCGGGCTCGCCAGCCTGTGACCCGTCGGGCGCAGACGTCGTAGCGCGGGTCCGCCAGACCGCCATCGGCATGCCCGGCAGCGGTATCTCGGTGGAACGGTGCTGGTGGTACACCGCGTGCGACTTCGGGACCCACGGGGACGGGGACAACGCACGCGGCGCCAGCGTCACCGTCGCAGCCAGTTACAGCTACTCGAGCCTCATCCCGCTCGTACCGCTTCCTCCCATCACCGTTACCGCGGAGTCAAGCCTTGTCATCAACAACTAGCCGCCCCGACATCAGTCGCTCCCGCGAGCGCGGCCAGATCCTCGTCCTCTTTGCGGGCGGACTTGTCGCGCTCCTCCTGGTGGCAGCCCTTGCATTCGACGTCGGCATGATGCTCGTGGAGCGTCGCGACGAGCAGAACGCGGCTGACGCGGCGGCACTCGCCGGCGCTCGGCACGTCCTCACGGACGCTGTCGCGGCCGAGGCGGCGGCGCGACACATCGCGGATCTGAACGGATACCAGGATTCTGATCCGAACGAGGTCGTCAACGTCTACATCCCAGCGATCCACGGCCGCTACGCGGGACTGCCGAATTTCATCGAGGTCCAGATCGAGGCGACCCGGCCATCGATCTTCGGGCGGGTGATCGGTAAGGCGAACTGGCCGATCGGCTCCATGGCCGTCGCGACCAACGGCCAGAACCTGACGTTCCCCTTCTCGATGCTCGCCCTCAATCCGACTGCGTGCAAGGCCATCGCGGTGTCCGGCGGGGGCATCGTCGAGTCGCAAGAGAGCATCCAGGCGAACTCGAATGGCTCGGACTGTGCCACGGGCCTCCCGTACGGTTTCAGCCGAACCGGTGGCAGCACGATCAATGTCGTCGCACCGACGGCCACGTGTCGGGTGGTCGGGATGCTCCAGGACGCGGGCAGCAGCGGCTCGATGACCTGCACGAAATCGGAGAACTCGTTCGCGCTGCCGGATCCATTGCGCAACCTGCCCCATCCCGCCATGCCTGCACTCGCAGCGCCCATGGTGTATGCGGGTACGTCGACCCCGGCGCCCACGCCATATCCGCATTGCCCCGGCGGTACGCCGGCACCCAGCGTGTCCTCACCGGCAATCTGCAAGATCCCCGACACGGGCGGCAATTCGAACGAGCCGTGGATCCTCTATCCGGGGCTGTATCCCGGAGGGCTGAAGGTCGACAAGACGCGGACGGTCTACCTCATGCCGGGCATCTACTGGATCGGTGGCGGCGGCGTCGATATCGGCGGCAATGGGTCGATCGTGACGATCGGGACCGAATCGGACGCGACGCCCGATGTGGCGACCAATGTGTGCGCGACGGCCATGACACTTGACGACCTCTGTGGCGGGGTCATGCTCTTCAATTCCAAGCTCCCTGCGGCCGCCGGCGGCCCGTTCATCCTCAACTCGTCAGGGGCCATCATGAAGCTCGCATCGCTCGATCTGCCGACGAGCGATCCCGATGCCATCTACAACCACGTCACGATCTTCCAGGATCGGACGCTGACCAGTCCGGTCACGATCAACGGATCCGCATCCTCGTCTGGCGGCACGATGGTCGAGGGCATCGTCTACGTGCCGGCCGCCCAGATCAAGCTCCTCGGGAACGGCGGCACGCTCATCCTCGACCAGGTCATCGCCGATACCTACGACATCAAGGGCGATGGCGGCACGATCAAGGTGCTACGCGGGGAGGGTGTCGACGCCGTGATCGTCGCGGCCGGTCTCGTCGACTGAGGGCTAGATCCCGAGCGTGCCCTCGGCCGGCGCGGCGCCGACCGTCTCGAGCGGCTCGATCAGCTCGGGACCGTCGCGCCGGACGTCGTTCACGTAGCGGTTGACCGGGTAGATCCGCAGCGGAACGGCGTCGCTCGGCTGGAGCATGGCCAGGAGCTCGCCGGGATCGACCGGCGGTCCCGCTCGCCCATCGGTGAGCCAGCGGTCCCATGACGACTCGTCGAGCACCACCGGCATCCGGTCGTGCAGGTCGGCCATCGCCGCGTTCGGCGTCGTGGTGACGATCGTGAACGTGCGCTGGACCTCCTCGGTCGTCGGCTCGTGCCAGCCGGCCCACAGGCCCGCCAGGGCGAGGGGCATGCCGTCGGTCCGCGTCACGCGATAGGGCTGCCGGATGGCGCCTTCGCGCTTCCACTCATAGAACGAGTCGACCGGGACGATGCATCGACGCCGTCGGAATGCCTCGCGGAACGCGGGGCTCGCCGTGATGGTCTCCGCCCGCGCGTTGAACATGCGCGAGGCCGACTTGCGATCGGTCGACCAGTGGGGGACCAGGCCCCAGCGATAGGCCGTCAGCGCCCGCCGATCCTCGCGTTGCACCACGACGAACGCCTCGTCCGTCGGAGCCACGTTGTAGCGCGCGCCCAGCTCGTCGGCGAGCGGTTCGGCGGCGAAGATCTCGGCCAGCTCGGACGCAGGCCGCTCCTGCGTGAACCGTCCGCACATGCCGGCAAGTCTAGTATCGTCGGCCCGATGGACGACGCTCGGCCACCCGTCACGCCGGATCCGTCACGGTCGGGCCGACTCACCCGTGACGAAGCGACTGCGCTCCTGGCCGAAGGGGATACCCTGCTGGCCGCCGGCCGCTACCCCGAGGCGGCGGCCCACTACAGCCGCGTCATCGGCTTCGATGACGCCGCAGTCACCGCGGCGGCACTCCTCGGGCTGGGGGAATCCCGGTTCCGGCTCGGCGAGGACGATGCTGCGCTGACATCCTGGAAGGCGGCGCTGCAGGTCGGTGAGACGCCGTCGTCCTATCCGGCCTGGCGCAACGTCGCGGCGGCCAACGTCCGGGCAGGCGACCTGCATGCCGCCATCAGCGCGTATCGCCAGGCAGAGCGGCGTGCGCCAGCAGCCGACAAGGCCGAGATCGCCAACCGGCTCGGCTGGCTGACGAAGGAGATCGGCGACACGAACGCGGCGCGCCGCTACTTCGCGCGGGGTCGCGGCGACAGCCAGCTCCTGTCGGTGACGACGATCCTCATCGCGGCGACCGTGATCGTGTCGCTCTCGGCGATCCTCTCGAGCGAGGGCCTCTTCCTCTACGACGCGTTCCAGCTCGACAAACCGGCCGTGGCGGCCGGCGAGTACTGGCGGCTGTGGACCGTGACCCTGCTCCACGGCAGCCCCGACCCCGGGTTCTTCGGGGCGTCGCTGCTGCACCTCGGCTTCAACATGTATGCCCTGTACCTGACCGGGCCGATCGTGGAGCGCTGGTACGGCTCGCTCCGCTTCCTGCTCTTCTACCTGCTCTGCGCGGCCGGTGGCTCGGTGGCGAGCTTCGTCTTCGGCGGCGACGTCCCGTCCGTCGGTGCCTCGGGTGCGATCTTCGGGCTGTTCGGGCTGCTGCTCGGCGCGAACCGCGTGCACCGTCCGGTCGATCGTCAGAGCCGCTACCTCGTGGGTCAGCTCGGGATGCTGATCCTGTTCAACATCCTGTTCGGCTTCGTGGTCCCGAACATCGACAACGCGGCGCACATCGGCGGCCTCCTGACCGGGCTGTGGCTCGGCGCGGTGGTGCCACCCACGCGGGTCGAGACGACGGCCTCGTACTGGCAGCGGGCGAAGGGTGTCGGTGCCCGCGCTGCTCGCGCTCCGCTGGCCATCTCGCTCCTCGCGATCGGTGCGGTCCTGGCCGTCGTCGTCGTCGGCGTCATGTACGGGACGTCGATCCGGGCGTAGCGTCCGGGCACCCGACCGGCATGTTCGCCACCCTCCTTGGTCCGTTGCCGCGTCCGACCCTGCCGGATGACGCCACGCCCGAGGCGATCCTCGACGCGTGTCTCGGGCTCCAGGTCGACCATGGGCTCGAGCCGGTCACCGACGGCGGCTGGCCGCTGGACGCCCGGGACGTCGCCCGGTCGTGGGTCGCGACATCGCAACGCGCCGGCCGTCTGGTCAAGGCGGTCATCGACGGCCCGCTGACCAGCGGACGCCCGGTGGAGGACGTCCGCATCGACATGTTGGCGCTGGCCGACGCCGGCTGCCGATGGATCGAGGTCCACGAGCCCGCCGCCGTCTCGATCGGCGACGACGTTGACGCCCGGGCTCGGTTCGCCGAGGCGCACGGTGGCCTCACCGCGGACTTCGGGCCGGACATGCACCTCTCGCTGGCGATCACCGGGGGCGCCGCCGACAAGGCGGGCATCGATACGATCCTCGCCGGCGCTTACGCCAGCCTGGCGCTGGACCTCATCGACGGGCCGGACAACTGGTACCTCGCGGTTGCGACACCGACCGAGCGCGGCATCATCTGCGGGGCGATGTCCGCACATGACGGCAGCGCCGACGGCCCGGAACATCTGCTGTTCGCGGCCCGCTACGCCGCGTCGACCGCGGGGCGGGGCATGGCCCGCGTGGGTCTCGCGACCTCAGGCTCGCTCGCCGGGCTGTCATGGGACGCGGCGGCGACCAAGGTCCGTCGGCTCGGCGACGCGGCGCGGCTCGTGACAGCATCGCCCGAACAGCGCCGCGAGGCGCTCGACCCGCGAGCGGTGGACATCCGGTCTGCTGCCCTCGGCAGCGTGGAGCCGCCCCGTCCGAACCGCAGAACGCGACGTAGCGCGAAGCGCCCTTGACGATCAGCAGCCGCAGGAGTGTTCGGCTTGGGCGGGATCGGGCGTCAGCCAGACGGGATATTCGCGGATGATCCCCTCCGTCTCGCCGCTCTCGTCCCCATCGAGGACTCGCAGCGTGCCCCACTGCGCCATCGACACGGCATAGTCGATGGTCGTGTCGAAGGTCCCTCGGCAACCAGTGCCGCAGGTGGCCTGGCCGGTGACGGCGTTCAGGGCCCGGCCATTCGTGTCGTACACGCCGACCATGAACCACGCTTCATACGTGTTGGCGGTGCCGGTGATCCGACCAGGGTTGCCCAGGTCGCCGCCCCAGACGGGTCCGTCGACGAAGATGGCAGGAAGGATGCCCTCGAACATCGACTGGAACGGCTCGACGTCGACGAGATCGGCACGTCCGACCGGAGAATCGAGGACGATGCCCTCGCTGCCGAACACCCGCACCGGCCGGCCGTCGATGCGGAAGGCGACGGACTTGACGGTCGAGAACTGGGTCAGCGTGTACACGACCTGGCCGAGCCGGCCGATCTGCGACCCGTTGTCGTTCCCGGCCTCGAATTCGCGCGACAGGTCCACCGTGGCCACGCCGTCCTCGATCGCGAGGCCCAACAGCTCGGTACCGACAGGAACGCGGTTCGAGATGGGAGGGGACGCGTCGCGCTCGCGCGCATCCGGGCCGTCGAGCAGTGCTTCCATCGCCGCCCGGGCCAGGGCCGGCGTGGCCGGAACCTCACGGAGCACGGGAACCAGCCCGGCACTGCCCTGTGGTCCGTCGAGGAAGAAGTAGACACGGACGACCCTCGTCTCGCTTGGCGATGGCGTCGCCACTGCCGCGGCCGCCGCGTTGGGTTCGACGACCTGCGACGGCTCGGCAGGGGCAGAGCGAACCGGTCGGGCCGATCGATGGCGCGGCCGACGCGACCTGAGCGACCGGGGCGACCGTCCCTGGCGCGCTGGCTGATCCTGTGCAGCCGACCACCGCGGCGTTGACCAGGACGAGGAAGGTCATCGAGATCTTGTGATTCATCAGTCGGGCTCCTGGTGGGGTCTCTTCGGAGCCCAATCTGGCGAGTGATCGTCGCTGCGGGATCGCCGCGCAGTAACGATCGGGTCACACCGCGCAAGGCTCGGATCCAAGCTGATTGCTGGCAGCGATCGTTTTCGAGCGATAGCGAGCCCGCGCGACGGGCTACTCTGATGCGGGCATCGATCGATCGCTGGCGAGCAATCGAAATGGGCCCGAGGGCCGCGATCGAGACCCGGCCGCGCGGTCTTCGATGCGAAATCGATCGCTGCGAGCAATCACCTGCCTCGGATGGGCGGGCCCCGCCTGACCGCAACGCCGACTTGATTCCCCACCCCGACGGTGGGACCATCGCAGTCCCTCCCACCGGCGCGAGGAGCCATGCCGGCGCGAGGTCCAGTGCTCCAGCGGACACATGCATCCGTGACCGCGTTGCGAGCCCAGTCAGGCCCGCGACGCTGTCGTCGTCGAAGGAGGTCCGGCCCGTGGGCGAACACATCTCCCTGACCGTCAACGGAGCACGACGGGAGCTCGATGTCGAGCCCAGACGACTCCTCGTCCAGGCCATCCGTGAGGACTTCGACCTCACCGGCACCCACGTCGGCTGCGACACCAGCCAGTGCGGCGCTTGCACCATCCATGTCGATGGCAAGGCCGTGAAGTCATGCACGATGCTCGCCGTCCAGGCTGACGGCGCGACCGTCACGACCATCGAAGGCATGGCCGACGGCGCGAACCTCCATCCGCTCCAGACCGCCTTCTGGGAAAAGCACGGTCTCCAGTGCGGCTTCTGCACGCCGGGGATGATCATGGTCGCGGCCGACCTGCTGGCCCGCAACAGCGACCCGTCCGAAGACGAGATCCGGCACGCCATCGAGGGCAACATCTGCCGCTGTACCGGCTACCACAACATCGTCGCCGCCGTCCGCGCCGCGGCCGTCGCCATGCGCGAGGGGGCGGCCGCCCCCGTGTCCGCGTAGCCCGGGGAGAGGACCGATGACCGACGTACTCGACGCCCCGGCGACCACGCCGCTCGGCAAGCCGATCAAGCGCACGGAGGACCCGCGCTTCATCACCGGCGAGGGCCGCTACCTCGACGACATCAAGCTGCAGTCGATGACCCACATGGCCATCCTGCGCAGCCCGTACGCGCACGCCAACATCCGCTCGATCGACACGGCCGCGGCCGCGTCGATGCCGGGCGTCATCGCCGTCTTCACCGGTGCCGACATCCCGTACAACCCGTTGCCGATGGCCTGGCCGGCCGGTGGTAGCGCCGGCATCACCAACAACATCAGCACCCCGCGCGTGCTTGCCACCGACAGCGTCAAGTGGACCGGCGAAGGCGTCGCGGCGGTCGTCGCCGAGACTCCCGAGCAGGCGGTCGATGCGCTCGAGGCGATCGTCGTCGACTGGGAGCCGTTGCCGGCCGTGGTCGATGCGGAGAAGGCCATGGAGCCCGGCGCGCCGCAGCTCCACGAGAACGCCCCGAACAACGTCGTCTTCGAATGGTCGGTCGGCGACAAGGCCGGCACCGACGCCGCGATCGACGGCGCGGAAGTCGTCGTCAAGCAGCGGATCGTGAACCAGCGGCTCATCCCGAACTCGATGGAGACGCGCGGCGACATCGGCTGGTACAACCCCGGCACCGACGAATACACGGTCTGGATGTCCAGCCAGACACCGCACATCCAGCGGCTGCTGCTGACCGCGTTCGTGACTGGCATCCCGGAGCACAAGGTCCGCTGCATCAGCCCCGATGTCGGTGGCGCGTTCGGCAGCAAGATCTTCTGCTATGCCGACATGGCGCTGTGCATGTTCGCCAGCAAGGCGATCGGTGGGCGCCCGGTGAAGTGGGTCGAGGGCCGGCGCGAGAACTACCAGTCGACCATCCACGGCCGTGACCACATCACGTACCTCGAGATCGCCGGCAAGCGCGACGGCGAGGTGACCGGCCTCCGCGTCAAGACGTACGCCAACCTGGGCGGACGCCTGTCGACCATCGGCCCCGGCATCCCGACCACGCTGTACGCCCGCGTTCTCGCCGGCTGCTACAGGATCCCCAACGTCTACGCCGAGGTGACTGGCGTCTACACGAACACCACGTTCGTCGACGCCTACCGCGGCGCCGGCCGACCCGAGGCCACGTACGTCATCGAGCGGGCCATGGACCTGTTCGCGGCCGAGATCGGGATGGACCGCGCCGAGCTCCGCCGGCGCAACTTCATCCAGCCCGACCAATTCCCGTACGAGAACCCATCAGGTCTTCACACCGCCTCGGGTGGCGCGAAGATCGCGATCGACTCCGGGAACTACGAGCCGGCGATGGACAAGGCGCTGGCCATGGTCGACTACGCCGCGCTCGCGGCGCAGAAGGCCGACGCACGGGACCGCGGCAAGCTGCTCGGCGTGGGGCTGAGCACCTACATCGAGGTCTGCGGCGTCGCGCCATCGAAGTGGATCGGCGCCGTCGGCGAAGGCTGGGGCGCCGCGATGTGGGAGTCGGCCAACATCAAGATCCACCTGACCGGCAAGGTCGTGGCCACCGTGGGCACCCAGCCCCAGGGCCAGGGCCACGAGACGACCTACGCGCAGGTCATCGCCGACCAGCTCGGCGTGCCGATGGAGGACGTCATCGTCCAGCACTCGGACACGCAGGGCACGCCGTTCGGCTACGGCTCGTACGGCAGTCGCACGTCGTCGGTCGGGATGACCGCCGCGATCAAGGCGACCGACAAGATCCGCGACAAGGCCCGGCGTTACGCCGCCCACATGCTCGAGGCGTCCCCCGACGACATCGAGATCGAGGGCGCGGAGTACCGCGTCAAGGGATCGCCCGACCGCAAGAAGACGATCCAGGAGATCGCCTTCGCGATCGACCTCGCGTTCGACGCGCCGGAGGGCATGGAGCCCTATCTCGACGAGACGGCCTACTACGACACCCCGAACTGCACCTGGCCGTTCGGGACGCACATCGCCACCGTCGAGATCGACGAGGAGACCGGCGAGGTCGACCTCGTGCGCTACGTCGCGGTCGACGATGTCGGCAACGAGATCAACCCGCTGATCGTGGGCGGCCAGCTCCACGGCGGCATCGCCCAGGGTGTCGGCCAGGCGCTCTGGGAAGGCGCGATCTACAGCGACGACGGTCAGCTGCTCACGGGCTCGATGATGGATTACGCGCTGCCGAAGGCCGCGCGACTGCCGAACTTCGAGCTCGAGAAGACCGTCACCCCATCGCCGGTGAACCCGCTCGGGGTGAAGGGCGTCGGCGAGGCCGGCACGATCGCCTCGACCGCGGCCGTGGCCAACGCCGTCATCGACGCGCTCGGGGCCTACGGCATCCGCCACCTCGATATGCCGTACACGCCGCAGAAGGTGTGGGCGGCCATCCAGTCCGCGAAGGGAGGCCAGGCATGATCCCGGCGGCGTTCGAGTATCGGCGGGCGACGTCGATGGACGATGCCCTGGGCGCGATGGCCGGCGGCGACGCCAAGGTCATCGCCGGTGGCATGAGCCTGCTGCCGCTGATGAAGCTCCGGCTGGCGCAGCCGGCGAAGCTGGTCGACATCGGCCGGCTCGACGAGCTGCGACGCGTCGGTCCGACGGCCGATGGCGGCTTCGACGTCGGTGCGCTGGTGACCTACGCCGAGGTGCGGGCGACGACCTCCCTCGACTTCGCTCGCCAGTGCATCGACCACATCGGCGACGTCCAGGTGCGCAACCAGGGCACGGTCGGCGGCTCGATCGCGCACGCCGATCCGGCGTCCGACCTGCCGGCGTTGGGGCTCGCCCTCGACTACTCCGCCGTGCTGCGCTCGCAGCGCGGCGAGCGGGTCGTGCCGCTCGATGGGTTCTTCCAGGGCGCCTTCGTCACCGACATGGCGCCCGACGAGATCCTCACCTCGCTGCGACGTGGACCGTTGCCGGACGGTGCGAAGGGCTCGTACCAGAAGATGGCGCACCCAGCGTCGGGGTACTCGATCGTCGGCGTGTGCGCCGTGGTGGCGTCGTCGGCCGGCTCGATCTCGCACGCGCGGGTGGCGATCACCGGCGTCGGCGAGGTGGCCTACCGGGCGAAGGCCGTCGAGACTGCGCTCATGGGCAGCGACGGGTCAGCCGACGCCGTGGCCGCAGCGGCCGCCCACGCGACGGACGGTCAGACCGTCAACAGCGACATCTACGCCGATCGCGACTATCGATCGAAGATGGCGGTCGTCTATGCCCGCCGCGCGATCGACGCCGCACTCGGCCGGTAGCGGACCTACCGCAGCGTCCTGGCGGTGCGCGTCGAGCGGGTCATCCCTGGTCGGCGCGGGCCGGTCCATCTCGCGGGCGGGATCCTCACCCGCGACCTGACCGTCGCCGGCAAGCGCTGGCCGAAGGGCCGCCGGCTCACGGCCGAGGATCTGCTCGCGCTCGCCGCGGCCGACCCGGGGCCGCCGGTCACGGTTCTCATCGCCGACGGGAACGAGCTTCACGAGGACGAGGCGGCGCTTCGCCTCGCCAAGGCCATCGCCGGGCCGGGTCTCGAGGTGCGCGGCCCCAACGAGAGCAGGCTCGACCTGGTGGCCGGCGTCGACGGCGTCGTGACAGTCCGGATCGCCGAGCTGGAACGGATCAATCGTCTCGATCCGCTCGAAGTGTTCACGGTGTTCGACGGCCAGATCGTCGAGCGCGGCGACCTCGTTGCCAGCGTGAAGATCGCGCCGCACCTGGTCGACGCCGGCGTGATCGACGCGGGCTCGCGGATCGCCGGGTTCGGCAGCCAGCCGGTCGTGTCGGTCGCGCCGTTCGTGGCGCGGCGGGTGGGCGTGGTCGTGAAGGAATCCGTCCGGGCGACGGCGAAGGAGCGGTTCGAGGCGTCAGTGCGGGCCAAGGTCGAGGGGCTCGGGTCGCAGATCATCGACATCGTCTATGTCGAGGACGACGTCGACGCCGTGGAGGCCGCGGTCGCGCGGTTCACGCGCGGTGCCGAGACCGCCGACCTCGTCCTGACGGCCGGCTCGGCAAGCACCGACCCGGAAGATGCGTTCTTCGTCGCCATCGCAGCGCTCGGCGGTCGGATGGTCCGGCGGGGTGTCCCGTCCCACCCGGGATCGATGTTGTGGCTTGCGCGTGTCGGTGGTACCGCGGTGCTGGGGTTGCCGACGTGTGGGGCGTACTCCAAGGCCACGGCGGTGGACCTGCTGTTGCCGCGCCTGCTGGCGGGCGAGCCGGCGTCCGAGGCGACCGTGGCGAAGCTCGGCCACGGCGGGATCCTGACCCGGACGCAGCGGTTCCGCTTCCCGCGCTACGCACGCGAGCTGGACGCACCGGAAGGGTAGGGAGGAGACCGATGGGAGAGGCTGATATCGCCGCTGCGATCAGCGACGCCCGTGCGTACCTGACGGCGAACCCGAGCGAAGCGCGGTACCGCGACGGCGCGGCGACCGCGTCGATCGAGGATGGGTTGCGAGTGCGGGTCTCCGGCGCTGACGGCGCGGCGCTCGTGACCGACATGGTCACGGGCATCGGTGGCGGCGGATCGGCGCCCAGTCCGGGTTGGGTATTCCGCGCCGCCTACGCGTCGTGCGTCGCAACGCTCATCGCGATGCGTGCCGCCGAGGAGGGGTGGACACCTGGGACGCTCGAGGTCGCGGTCGACTCCGAGTCCGACGACCAAGGGATCCTGGGCATCGATCCTTCGGTGCCAGCTGGTCCCCTGAGCGTCCGCGTGGCGGTGACCGCCTCAGCCGACGGCGTGGACGGTGCTGCCGTCAGGACAGCGATCGAGCAGGCAGTCCGGCGTTGTCCCGTCCACGACGCGGTCACGCGGGCGGTGCCCGTGGAAGTCGACGTTCGGGTGACGTGACGCGACCCCAGGCTGAGTTCACCTTCCTTCGCGGCTTCGAGTCGGCGTGGATCGCGCCATCGAGAAACCGTGTAGGGCCCCGCCTAGGTGTCCTGCGCTGCGATGGCAGGTACCGCCGCCGGTGTCCGAGCGGCGTACCCCACCAGCACCCACCCCGCGCCGTACGCCAGCCAAGGCAGGAAGGCGATCGGGGGCGCATTCTGAGGGACAGCGATCAACAGCACGCTCCCAAGCACCGCACCCAGGACGATCAGCCAGCCGGCGATCGGCGAGATCGCCTTGGCGCGCATGAGGCCGAGCGCGAGCGCGACGCTCCCAAGGACCCACAGCAGCCCGCTCAAGAGGAAGAGGACCTGGAGGATTGCGGATGACTGGGTGCTCGGAGTGTTGATCTGCCCGGTTGCGACGAGTAATAGCAAGACCGCGGTGACGCCGACCGACCCGACGGCGGTTGCGATTGCTCCCCAACGCCCAAGCCCCCCGCTGCGGGTTCCGATCTGGCGCTGGAGTCCCAGTGCAGCCCCTCCGATAAGGAGCACGGAAACCAACAATCCGATCAACGTTAGAGGCGAAGGAACGACGATTTGGATTAGATTCGCGATGACCCACACCATGCCGCCGATTAGGGCAAGCAGTCCGGCGAACCGGGTGAGAGAGCTCATAGTCATCCTCCACGGTCGGGGTCGGGCGCGAGGCACAGGGGACCACCCTCGGGCCCCGTTGTACTCCTTGGAGCGGACGCCCGCAAGACACTAGCTGCCCCACTGCCAGCCTGGCTGGCCGATCACCGTTCTCATCTCGTCGAGTGACATTGGCGGACGCTTTGCCACGTCGCGGTCACGTCACCCGGCGATCCTGCCGGCCATCAACTGGCGTAGCCCGGACAGGCAAGCTGGCTAGGCATGCCAGTCGGACGTCAGTAGTTCGGTTCCAGGCCCAGGGCCTTGCGCAAGATCTCCGCTTTGGCTGCCGCAGCGACGGCCGCATCGTTGGCGGCCGCCGACAAGGAGATGGACTCCGCGACGCTACCGGCACGCGCCGATGCACGTGCACGCTGCTGGAACGCCGTGTCCGCCTTGATGAGCGTCGCGGCGGCGGCCTGGACCTCAGGCGGGAAGGCGATCGCCTTGACGCCTTCGAGGTATGTGGCGTCGGCCGTTGCGATGAGTGTCCAATAGCGCTGGTGGGCCTTGAGTGACGCTCGAGGGTCGTAGAGCTCGTCGGCCCGGTCGATCGCGGCGTTGTATGGCTCGGCGATGGCGGAATACGCCGCAGCGGCCTCCTCGAGCGTGAGGGATACGCCCCGGGAACCCGACGGCGCCGCACTCGCTGGTGCGGACGCCGAGGGCGTCACGGGAGCCCTGGAGGCGGGAAGGCACCCCAGCACGAGGAGCGACAGGACGCTCACCGCAAATGCGCGGCCCATAGGACCCATCGAGCGTTGGCCGCGCCGTGGCTGGACGTCGTCACTGCGCCGCAGCATAGATCTCCTCATAGGCGCGGCTCACGATCTCGGCTGCCTCGATCATGCGGCGGTCGCTCATCGGGCTGCCGGCCACGGCGCGCCAGCGCTCGACCCCGGCCAGCGCGGCCTCGTGCACGGCTGACGGCCGGGCGTCCGCGTCGAGCCCGACCCGCGCGGCGCCGCCACCGCCACCCCACAGCCGTTCGACC
Source organism: uncultured Chloroflexia bacterium (assembly GCA_963812745.1). GTDB lineage: Bacteria > Chloroflexota > Limnocylindria > Limnocylindrales > CSP1-4 > SPCO01. The sequence continues at coordinate 237,707 of CAWEWE010000008.1, forward strand.
TCGCCGCGCTGCGTCTCGCCGAGGTCGATGTGGCCCCGCCAGCACCAGGTGTTGGAGGCGCAGCAGGGCGAGCGCACCGGACGACGCCTCCAGTCGATCGATGGACGTCGCGACCTCGGCCGAGCCGGCCACTCCGGCACGGCCCAGGGTCCCGGCGATCGCCCGCAGCGCGACGAGCGCGGACCGCGCTTTCAGCAGCGCTGCGCGGTCACCGAACGCCTCGCTCAGGACGCGCTGCAGCGCCCTGATGCCGGACCGCTCCAGCAACGCGCCGGACAGCTCGGTGGCGCTGCGGATCTCGCCGCGCGGCGATGAGTCGCACCGCCAGCCTGATCCCGAACAAGCCGAAGCGCGCCAGGAGGTCCTCGCGGATCTCCTCGCCCAACGGGTTGCGTTCGGCATCGCGGAAGCGCTCGACGGACGTCAGGAGATGGTCCCGATCCGCCTCGTCCAGCTTCGCCAGCGCGCGCAGCCAGTCGTACTGCTCCTGGCGGAGGGTCGCCCCGGTCTCCGCCAGCAGCCCCGCGACCGGTAGCACGCCGGAGGCAAGCTCGCGAACGCGGGGGTCCGCGGCATACCGCCCGGCGATCGCCACGGCCGACTCCAGCGCGTCAGGGCGCGCGGCGCCGATCTCGTCGGCGCGCGACAGCACGACGACCGCGTTGACCGGCGAGGCGTGGGCGATCGAGTGGTCCATGAACGCCTCGAGGAACCGCGCATCGCCGTGATGCAGGTGGCGCATCAGGTACACGACCGCGTCGGCCTCGGCGGGACTGTCGACCCCGGCGTCGAGCAGTGACGCCGTCGTCCGCATCGAGGTCCGCTCGTCCGTCGAGCCGAGTCCGGGCGTGTCGATCAGCGTCATCGACTCCAGCTTCGCCGACGGCCAGCCGACCTCGATCCGCTCGATGGCGTCGACCTCGTGCGCGTCCGAGGTCGATCTGCAATTCGCCGTCCTGCCGCCGGAATGCGAGCTCCGCCTGACCGCTCGGTCGCAGGTCGGCGCTGACGCGATAGCCGAGACCGTGCCGGTACCACGTCACGATCCGCGTGCATTCGCCGGCGTCGGTCGCGGCCAGCCGCTCGCCGACCAGCGCGTTGAGGAGCGTCGACTTGCCGGCCTTGACCCGCCCCGCGATGGCAACGCGGAGCGGTTCGTCGAGACGGCGGATGACCGCGTCGACCGTCGCCGCCTGATCCGTGCCCTGCGCGGCGTCGCCGGCCAGCGCGGCGATCGCGCGGACCTCGGTCGCGAGATCGGTCATCGGGCGGTCGCTAGCTGGGGAGGTCGACGCAGTTGCCGCTGTTCGGGCAGGACCGAGTGGTCCGGTCGTGCCGACGAGGATGCACATCTGGGTGGCGCCGCTGGGCTTGTCGCTGACGCGGTAGACGGTGAAGGGCACGGGTCCGGCGTACAGCTCCCACGGACCGCGTGCCGGGGACCCCGGCGTTGCCGGCGCCACCGTGTCGAAGAAGAAGTGGACGTGGCGGCCGTTCGGAAGCTCCGGCGTGAAGTTGAAGACCTCGTAGTCGACCGAGTAGCGGCCGTTGCTGACGGTGATGCCGGAGATGCGAGCCTGGCGGCCACCCGGGGTCGGGGTGGGCGTCAGGATCGGCGTCGGTGACGGCGACGGCGTCACGATCGGGCTTGGCGACGGCGTGATGGCGAGCGATGGCGAGGCGGTCGGGATCACCGCCACCGATGGGGCAGGGGACGCCGATGGCGCGCCGGTGCCGCCGCCCAGCATGTTCGACGCGATCGCGACGGCCGCGACGACGACAGCCGCGACGAGCGCCAGCCCGATCGGCAGCATGCGGCGGGACCGGACCGAGGCCTGGCCAGCCTCGATCGGCGCCGCGCTCGTTGCCGGCCCGCTGGCCGCTTCGGCTGGAGCCGGCGACTCGACGACATCGGCCTCGGGCGCGAGCGGCACTGTCGCGGCGACGGGCGCTGGGCCGCGCGGGCCCTGCGGCGGCGACCCGCTGCTGCTCGGCGACGAACGCGGCACCCAATGCCATCGTGTGTTTCGGGTGTGCATCCACGGCCACCGGCCGGCCCGTGGCCTCGCGGACCATCTCGGCCACGAGCGGGATGCGCGAGCTGCCACCGACCAGCAGGATCCGGTCCAGCTCGCCGAACCCGAGGCCGGCGCTGCGCGTCGCCCGCCCGAGTGCCTCGATCGTCTCGTGGATGCGCGGCCGGATCATGTCCTCGAACTCGGCGCGCGTCAGCCGCAGCTCGGTCTGCAGGCCGGGCAGGAAGATCGGGATCGTCGCGTCGGTATCCGACGAGAGCGCCTCCTTGGCGCGCCGGCACTCGTCGCGCAGGCGGGCGATCGCGGCCATCGCCGCCGGATCGTTGGCGTCGATCTGGACGCCCTGCGCGGCGACCAGCTCCATCGCACGCCGGAACAGCGCCTCGTCGAAGTCGATGCCGCCGAGCCGTTCCAGGCCCTCGGGCTGACCGAGCATCTCGAAGCCGTCGTCGGTCTTGCGCAGGATCGTCGCATCGAACGTGCCGCCGCCGAAGTCGTAGACCGCGATGACCGAGCCCGACGGCACGCGCTCCTGGCGGGCGTAGTCGAGGGCGGCCGCCTCCGGTTCCGTGAGCATCGTGACCGGACCGATGTCGGCCTGGCGGACGGCCTGCTGCAGGAGGTCGAGCTTGTAGGCGCCGTAGCTCGCCGGATGGCAGACCGCGATCGCGGCCGGTGGCTCGCCCGATCGCTGGGTGACGAGCGCCACGATCGAGCGCAGCAGGTGCGCGAGCAGTGCCTCGGCGCCGTACGGCGTCCCGCCGAGGATGATCGGGGTCGGGTCGCCCAGCCGGCGCTTGAACTCGCGCCCCGTCCGCGTCGGTTCGGCGAGCGCCCGTCGCTCCGCTGCCTCACCGGTCAGGACCTCGCCATCGGCGCGCAGCAGGACGATCGACGGGATGGTCGCCGCGCGCTCACCGAGCTGGAAGATCTCGAGTCGATCGCCACGTGCGATCGCGGCCGCGGAATACGTCGTCCCGAGGTCGATCCCGAGCGAGTAGGCCATCACTCCCCTCGAACCGTGGCAGGGTCACCGAGTCTACCGTGCGGCGGTGGCAGCGCGACGGCCGCGACGCCCCGGAACAGTCGCGACGCCGCGGAAGCGGTGAACGCTACACTCGCGGGCCTGGAGGAGGGATCCCGACGTCGATGCCGGCTGGGACGGTGGCTGCCCCCGCGACGGAAGCGCTCGACGCGCTCGTCGATGATGCGCGCTCGCTTGCGACCCGGCTCGAGCGCGACGACCTCGCCGAGCGCCTCGGGGCGATCGGGCTGCGGGCCGGCCGGACCGACACGGTGGTCTGCGTGGTCGGCGAGTTCAAGAAGGGCAAGAGCGCGTTGGTCAACGCGCTCCTCGGCAACCCGGTATGCCCGGTCGACGACGACCTCGCGACCGCCGCCGTCACCGTCGTCCGCTACGGCGAGACGCCGAGCGCGACGGTCCATCGCCGGGAGGAAGGCCGGCCGGTGGTCGAAGGCATCGACCCGAGCGAGGTGCCGGCCTGGGCGCAGGAGGTCGTCGGACGCGAGCGTCGGCAGGATGTCGACCTCGTCGAGGTCCGCCTGCCGCATCCCCTCCTGGAGGGCGGGCTGACGGTCGTCGACACGCCCGGGGTGGGTGGCCTCAACGCCGGTCACGCCGCCGCAACGCTGGCATTCCTCCCGTCGGCCGACGCCCTCGTGTTCGTGACCGACGCGTCCGCCGAGCTGTCCGGCCCGGAGCTCGAGTTCCTGGCCAGCGCCCGGACCGCCGGACCGCCGATCCTGATCGCCGTCACCAAGATCGACATCTACCCCGAATGGCGACGGATCATCGACATCGACGTCGGGCATCTCCAGGCCATCGGGCTCGGCGAGCGGCCCTTCGGGCTGAGCGCGTACCTGCGCATGCGACCGGACGAGCTGGACGACGAGAGCGGGTACGGAGCGTTCAGCGAGGCGCTGCGCGGCGACGCCGTGGAGCGTGCGCGCGTCGCCACGACCGCCGCGGCGGTGGCCGATCTCCGCTGGATCTTTGGTCAGCTGCGCGACCCGCTCACGACGGAACGCGCGGCGCTGGAGCGTCCCGAGACCGCCGACGCGATCGCGAGCCAGCTGGCCGCCGCTCGCGACCACCTGGCCGCGCTCCGTCGGGCGGATGCGGCATGGTCGACGCGGCTCGACGATGAGTTCGCCGCCATCCGCACGCGCGTCGCCTTCGAGTTCCAGCGTGAGATGCGGGCGATCGTCCGCGATGCCCAGGCGGAGATCGAGGGCACCGATCCATCAGGGACCTGGCCCGATCTCAGCGCCAGGGTCCAGGATCGCATCGCGACCGCGGTGCGGGGCGCGTTCCGCGGTGCGACGACCGGCGCCGGTGACGTCCAGGCGACCATCTCGGGCTTGCTCGCCGACGAGGAGCGCGGTGGCAGCGTGGATCCCGACGCTCCGTCGGTCGGTTTCGACATCGGCGAGTTCTGGCGAGGCGATCCGACGTTCGAGGGCCGTGCGCGGTCACGGCTCGGGACCAGCTACGGCCTGGTGACCGGTGCCAAGGCCGGCGTGGAGCTGCTCGGGCTCGTCGGCACGCTGCTCGGCGCGGCGATCGTCGGACCGGCGGTGCTCGGGGTGGCCGCCGTGTACGGCGGCAAGGAGGTCCTCGACGAGCGCCGGCGCCGTCTGGTCGACCGTCGTCAGCAGGCACGGACGTTCCTCGGTGACCTGATCGAGGAGATCCGCTTCCAGGTGGAGGGCCGGCTGACGACCCTGCTGGACGAGATGCGCCGGCAGCTGCGCGCCCATTTCAGCGAGCGGATCGCGGAATTGCACCGGACCGTCGGGGAGAGTGCCCGCGCACTCGAGCGTGCCGCGAAGCAGGAGGCGGCCGAGCGGCGGACGCGTCAGGGCGAGGTCGATGGGGCCATCGCCGAGATCGACGCGCTGGTCGAGCGAGCGGCTGGTCTGCCCGCTCCGCGCTGAGCCTGGAGCGCCGTCCGCCGGCCGGTCCGTGTAGCATCCTCGGACGATGACCGACCTTCCCGAGGAGCGCGAGGAGCGCGACCTCCCCAAGGACCGCGAGGACCGTCCAGCCGGGACGCGCTCGATCGAGGCGCTGACCGACGAATTCCGCTCGCGCGACTACATCACGGACCGCTCGCTGGCGACCGCCGTCTTCCTCGCGCTCGAGCTCGGCCGGCCGCTCCTGCTCGAGGGGGAGGCCGGCGTCGGCAAGACCGAGCTCGCCAAAGTCCTCGCCGCGTCGCTCGGTGCCCGCCTGATCCGCCTGCAGTGCTACGAAGGGCTCGACGTCAACACCGCGGTGTACGAGTGGAACTACCCGCGCCAGATGCTCGAGATCCGGCTGCTCGAAGCACGCGGGCAGGCAGAGCACGCCAGCGCCCACGACATCTTCGGGTCCGACTTCCTTATCCGGCGGCCGCTCCTCCAGGCGCTCGAGACCGACGATGGGGTCGCGCCGGTCCTGCTGATCGACGAGATCGACCGCGCCGACGAGGAGTTCGAGGCGTACCTGCTCGAGATCCTGTCGGACTTCCAGGTGACCGTGCCCGAGATCGGGACGATCCGCGCCGAGCGGCCGCCACGCGTGATCCTGACGTCCAACCGGACGCGCGAGGTGCACGACGCGCTGAAGCGCCGTTGCCTCTACCACTGGATCGACTACCCGACGGCGCAGAAGGAATACGAGATCGTCCTCGCGCGGGTGCCGGACGCACCCGAGAAGCTGGCCCGCGAAGTGGTCGGCTTCGTCCATCGATTGCGGGAGGCCGACCTCACCAAGGTGCCGGGCATCGCCGAGACGCTCGACTGGGCAGCGGCGTTGCTGTCGCTCGGGGCCCGCGAGCTCAAGCCCGATCTCGTCGATGAGACGCTCGGCGTCGTCCTCAAGTACGAGGAGGACATCCGCCACGTCCGGGGCGAGCAGGCGGCGCGCATGCTGACCGAGGTGGCCGCGCGGGGCTGACGACACGGCAGGAGGCGGAACGCCCGATGACCTTCCCGGTCCAGGTCGGACCGTCGACGATCACGATCAACCGCGACGACCGGGTGCTGGTCTGCCAGCCCGACGCCCGCATCCTGGGTGAGGCGGACGGCTTCTTCACCCGCGACACGCGGTTCATCTCCGGGTACGACCTGTGGATCAACGGGCTCCGGCCGATCCTGCTGGCGTCGGCGCCCATCCAGTCGTTCTCGTCGCGGTTCGAGTTCACCAACGACGCTATCGTCGATTCCTTCGGCAAGATCGATCGTCAGTCCCTTGCCCTCCGGATCGATCGGACCGTCGCGGACTCCGTCCACGAGGACATCGACCTCGCCAACTACGCGAGTCGTCCGGTGCGGCTGACGATCGAGATCGCCGTCCTGTCCGACTTCGCCGACATCTTCGACGTCAAGCGCAACCAGATCGTGCGGCGCGGCGAGCTCAACAGCCGCTGGTTCCGGTCCCGCGGGGAGCTACGGGCGACCTACGTCAACGGCGATTTCCGGCGCGACCTGACCGTCGCCGTGGAGCGTGCGACCTCGCCGGCGCAATACGCGAACGGGCGCCTGGTGTTCGTGGCGACCATCCCGCCGAAGGGGGTCTGGCACACGTGCCTCAAATGGCACCCGCTGACGCGCCCCGGCCAGCGGCCGGTGACGCTGTCCTGCAACGCGGTCGATGCGCCGATGCGCTCGACCGGCGCTGCGCGCCTCCCCAACGTGAGCATCCGGACCCCGAACCAGACGGTCGATCGCGCCTGGGACCAGGCGGTGCGCGACCTCGAGGCGTTGCACCTCGAGGATCCGGCGTTCGCGCGGGGCGTGTTCATCCCGGCGGCCGGCATCCCGTGGTTCGTGACCCTGTTCGGGCGCGACTCGCTGATCGTGTCGATGCAGGGCATCTCGGGCTTCCCGGAGTTCGCCAAGGGCGCCCTGCGCCGCCTGTCCGAGCTGCAGGCCACCAGCGACGATGCCGAGCGCGACATGGAGCCCGGCAAGATCCCCCACGAGATCCGCCACGGGGAGCTCGCGCAGCTCGGCATCCTGCCCTACCAGCCGTACTACGGGACGCACGACGCGACGAGCCTGTTCGTGACCGTGCTGTCGTACCTCTACCACTGGACCGGCGACGTCGGTCTCCTTCGGCGCTACCTCCGCAACGCCGAGGCGGCGATGGCTTGGATCGACCGCTACGGCGATCGCGATAGCGACGGCTTCCAGGAATACAAGACGCGCTCGTCGCACGGCTACTACAACCAGGGCTGGAAGGACGCTGGCGATGCGATCCGCGAGGCGGACGGTTCGATCTCCCCGCTGCCGATCGCCACCTGCGAGCTCCAGGGCTACGTATTCGACGCCAAGAACCGGATGGCCGATGTGTACGACGTCCTCGATCGGCCGAAGGATGCGCGCCGACTGCGGCGCCAGGCGCAGCGGCTCTACGAGCGGGTCAACGAGCAGTTCTGGTGGGAGGAGGAGGGCACCTACTACCTGGGCCTCAACGGCCGCAAGGAGCCGATCCGCAGCGTGGCCTCGAACGCCGGCTATCTCCTCCAATCGGGGATCGTGCCGCCCGAGCGCGCCGGGCGGGTGGTCCGCCGCCTCATGGCCGACGACATGTGGTCCGGCTGGGGCGTCCGTACCCTGTCGTCGGACCATCCCGCCTACAACCCGTTCTCGTACCAGTGCGGTTCCGTGTGGCCGCACGACAACGCGACCATCGCCGGTGGGTTCCGCCGGTACGGCTATTCCAAGGAGGCCGCCACCGTCGCCAAGGGCATCTTCGATGCCGCGGAGCGGCTCGCGGGGTTGCGGCTGCCGGAGCTGTTCTCGGGTCTCCCGCGGGTCGCCGCGAGCTTCCCGGTGCCGTATCTCGGCGCCAATGTGCCGCAGGCCTGGGCGGCCGGGTCGGTCTTCCGGTTCGTCGCCGTCCTGTGCGGCCTCCACGCGACCGTGGATGCCGACGGATCCAAGCTCTACGTGAACCCGGCGCTGCCCGATTGGCTGCCCGAGATCACGCTCGAGAACCTGCGGCTCGGGAGCGGCTCGCTCGCGCTCCACTGCGTCGACGGCGTGGCCGACGTCCAGCGCAACACGTCCGGCTACGAGGTGGTCCACGGACCGGCACCCGGCCCGTTCGGCAGTCGGGGCGAGGTCATGGCAGAGTCACCGCATGCAGGCTCCTGACGATCCCGCCGTCGTCACGGCCCCGTGGGGTCCGGAGGTCGATGGGCGGCGCCTCCTGCATGAGTCGGTCGGGTTCGGGCGGGCGCTCCGCGCCGCCGGGCTCCACATCGACCTTGCCGCTGCCGTGGACTTCGCTCGGGCGCTGCCGCTCGTCGATATCGGGTCGCGCGAGCAGGTTCGAGCGGCGGGTGAGACCGTGTTCGTCCGACGCCGCGATGATCGCGAGACGTACGACATCGTGTTCGATCGCTGGTGGCGGGCCCGCGGTCGCCGGTCGGGCGACCTCCAGGCCCCGGTCCTCCAGCATCCCGACGGGACCGACAGCGAGGGCGACGACCCGACCGGCCAGGCAACACCGCAACCCGGCGATGAGCGCGTGTCGAACCGGCCCGACGAATGGGGCGTCCCGATCCCGTCGGCCGGCGACGACGACGAGGGCGCCGGCGAGGAGGTCGATGGGCTCATCGTCGCCCCCGACGCGTACTCGCGGGGCGAGATGCTCAAGCACCGCGAGTTCGACCGGATGACCCCGGCCGAGCTCCGCGACGCCGAGCGGCTCGTCGACGAGCTCGTTCCCCGCCTCGAGCGGCGCCGCACGCGGCGCTACGAGCTGCATTCCCACGGGCGACGGCTCGCGCCGCGAGCGATGTTCCGGCGCAACCTCGGCACGGGCGGCCAGCTGATGTCGTGGGTGTGGCGCCGGCCGGTCAAGGAGCCGCGCTCGCTGGTCGTGCTGTGCGACATCTCCGGGTCGATGGAGCGGCATTCCCGTCTGCTGCTCCGCTTCGTGCAGGCGCTCTCGGCATCGAGCGAGGTGCGCGCCGAGTCGTTCGTGTTCGGGACGCGCCTCACGCGCGTGACCCGCCTGCTGCGCGACAAGGACCGCGACCGCGCCCTGGCGCGCGTCAGCGACGCCGTCAACGACTGGGCCGGTGGGACGCGGATCGGCGAGAGCTTCCGCACGTTCAACCAGCAGTGGGCGCGCCGGTCCCTTCGCTCGAGCGGGGTCGTGATCGTGGTGTCGGACGGCTGGGATCGCGGCGACCCGAACCTCGTCGCCACCGAGACCGCCCGCCTGCGCCGGAACTGCCATCGGCTCGTCTGGCTGAACCCGCTCGCCGGGACGCCCGGCTACCAGCCGCTCGCCGGCGGGATGCGGGCCGCCTATCCGTACATCGACGACTTCCTGCCGGCCGGGACCGTGGCCTCGCTCGAGCGCCTGGGTGAGATCCTCGGCGGCGTTCGCTCGTCCGATACGAGGCAGGGCGCCGAGGCAGCCGCCCATGCGGCACTCCCCGGCGTGGCCGACCTGGCCACGGTGGCGCCACCCACCGCCGTGGGCGGCACGCCGACCGACCCCAGCACCGCGAGGCCGATCCGATGAAGGAGCTGCTCGACACGCTCTCGATCTGGGACCACGACGGCATCGAGGCCGGCCGCGCCGTCGTCGTCAGGACCTTCGGGTCCGCCCCGCGGCCCGAAGGTGCGGTGCTCCTGTACGCGACCGACGGCCGCGTGGCGGGTTCCGTGAGCGGTGGCTGCGTGGAGGGCGCCGCGGCCGAGCAGATCGAGCACGCTCGGGCGACCGGCAACGCGCGGGTCATCCGCTACGGCATCAGCGACGAGCAGGCTTGGGATGTCGGGCTCGCCTGCGGTGGCACGATCGACGTGCTGGTCGAGCCGGCCGTACCGGCCGCCGCTGTCGAGGCAGCGCGGGCGTCGCTGGGTGCCGGCGGGCACGGTGCCGCCGTCGTCACGCCGCTCCCCGACGACTCGCCGCCTCCCGAGGGTGGCCCGCACCAGCCGGGTGACGGTGCCCCGCCGGCCCAACCCCTCGTCGTCCGCGAGGACGGCCGGCTCGACGGCTCGCTCGGTGATCCGGCGCTCGATGCCGCGCTGGTCGAGAGCGCGCTCGAGGCCCTCAAGCGCGGGCAGTCACGCACGATCGCGGTCGGTGGCCACCAGCTGTTCGTCGAAGCCTTCCCGGTGCGGCCGCGACTCGTCGTGGTCGGCGCCGTCGAGGTCGCGCGCTCGCTCGTCCGGCTCGCCAGGGAGCTCGGCTTCGAGACCGTCGTCATCGACGGGCGGGCGTCGTTCGCGACGCCCGAGCGCTTCCCGGATGTCGACAAGCTGGTCGTGGGCTGGCCCGACGAGGTCGCCGACGACATCGGTCTCGGGCCGAACGACGCGGTGGCCGTGCTGACCCACGACGTGAAGTTCGACGAGCCCGCGATCGTCGAGGCGCTGCGGCGGGGCTGCCGCTACGTCGGCGCCGTCGGCTCGCGCAAGACCCAGGCGGAGCGCCGGCGACGCCTTCGTGTTGCGGGCGTCAGCGACGCCGCGCTGGCCGAGCTTCGGGGACCCGTCGGGCTCGACCTCGGCGGACGGCAACCGGCCGAGACGGCGCTCGCGATCCTCGCCGAGGTCGTCGCGGAACGGTATGGCGGTTCGGGTCGGCCGATGCGCGACAAGGCGGCGGAAGGCCAGGCCGCGACCCGCGTCGCGCATCGAGGGCACGCCGGTCACGGCCGGCTAGGAGGCGACGATGAAGGGCGATCGGGTCGAGGTCGTGGTCGACACCGGCGGCGCCGTGCAGACCTTCGAGATCGTCGCCACCCGGGCCGGCCGGCGGATCGAGGTGACGACGGCGCGCGGCGTCGTCGAGGTCACCGAGGTGACCCGCGGTGGCACCCCGGTCCGGACCGGTCGGTTCATGGCCAGCCGGCTGATCGCGCTGGTCGAACACCCGGCGCGCGAGGGCGATACGACCGTCGAGGTCCTCACCCGACGACGGATCGGCGCCAAGGAGCCCGGCGGTCGGCGCGGGCGTGGCGCCGAGAAGACCCCCGGCCTGTTCGACCCCAGCGACCCCACCGACACCCCAGCAGACCACGAGGCGACCTGATCGCCGGGACGACGCGACGCGCCGACTCGCGCACGGCTCGCGTCGGCGCCGTCGTGCTTGCGGCCGGCGCCGGCTCGCGGTTCGGTGGCGGCAAGCTCCTCGCGCCGCTCGAAGGGCGGCCGATCCTCCAGCACGTGATCGACCGGCTGGCCGCCTCCGGCGTGGAGGACCTGGTCGTCGTGCTTGGCGACGACGCCGCCGATGTCGAGCAGGCGATCGACTGGCACGGCGCCCGCCGGGTTCGCAACCCCGAGCCCGAGCGCGGGCTGTCGAGCTCGCTCCAGCATGGGATCGGGGCACTCTCTGCGGGCGTCGTCGCGGCGCTGATCGTGCTCGGTGACCAGCCGCGTTTACCAGCGCGCGCCATCCGCGCCCTCCTCGATGCGGAGATGGATGATGCGCGACCGATCGTCGTCCCGGTCTACGGGGCGGACGCTGGTCGGAACCCCGTGCTGCTCGGGCGGGCCGCGTTCGGGCTCGTGGCCGAGACGAGCGGCGACCGCGGCCTGGGCCCCGTGCTCGACGCCAACCCGCACCTCGTCGAGGAGATCCCGATCCGGGTCGACGGTGGCAACCCCGACGTCGATACGCGGGCCGACCTCGTCGGCCTGCTCGAGAACACCTGGGCGCAACGGGTCGTCGCGAACGCCGAGCAGGTCGACCGCTTCCGCGAGATCCCCGACGGTGCCGATTTCTACGCGCCCGTCACCGGGCTCTTCCGCGCCGACCCGCGGCGCACCGACGAGCCGGTGCTCGACGCGCTGCTCCGCCTCGTCGAGCCGGGCGAGACCTGGATCGATATCGGCGCCGGCGCCGGCCGCTATGCCCTGCCGATCGCGTTGGCGCTCGCCCCGTCGGGCGGGCGGGTCATCGCGCTCGATGCGTCGCCGGGCATGCTCGACGCGCTGCTCGAGCTCCAAAGCGAGCATGGCGTCACCGACGTCGAGGTCATCGAGACGCGCTGGCCGCCGACCGACGATGTGCCGATCTCCCGGTTCGATGCCGACGTCGCCCTGATCGCCCACGTCGGTTACGACATCGAGTCGATCGGTCCGTTCGTACGGGCGATGGAGTCGGTCGCCCGCCGGCTGTGCGTGGCGGTCCTGATGGAGCGCCAACCGGCATCGATCGCCGACGCCTGCTGGCCGCCGGTCCATGGCGAGGGTCGGGTGTCGCTGCCGGCACTGCCGGAGTTCGTCGAGCTGCTCCAAGCGCGCGGCCACGAGCCGGCGGTCGAGATGCTCGAGCGGGAGCCCCGCCGCTTCGCGTCGCGCGACGAGATCGAAGGGCTTCCTGCGACGGCAGCTCTGGGTCGAGCCCGGGAGTGCAGCCGACGCACGGTTCCAGGCGGCGCTCGACGAGCTGCTGGTGGTCGACCCCGACGGCGGGGTCGGGCTGCGCGGCCAGCAGCCGTTGCCGATCGGCATCGTGACGTGGGACCCGCGCGCGGTGGTCGCGTGACGGACGAGGCCGCCCCCGACGGCCGGCCGATGGTCGGGCCGTTCGACCGAGCGGGCTGGCGCGCGTGGCTCATAGCCAATCACCCGACCTCGCGCGGCGTGTATCTCGTCTCGTGGCGGCGCCCGACCGGGCGGACCAGCGTGCCGTACGAGGACGCAGTCGAGGAGGCGCTGTGCGTCGGCTGGATCGACTCGAGCGGACGGACCCTCGACGAGGAGCGCTCGATCCAGTGGTTCGCACCGCGACGCCCCAAGAGCGTCTGGGCGCGATCCAACAAGGAGCGCGTCGCGCGGCTCACCGCCGCGGGACTGATGCTCCCGGCGGGGCTCGCCGCGATCGAGGATGCGAAGCGGTCGGGCATGTGGACCCTGCTCGACGATGTCGAGGACCTCATCGTCCCCGATGACCTCGCTGCGGCGCTCGGGAACCGGCCGCTCGCGCGCGAGCGCTGGGACGCGTTCCCGCCCAGCGCGCGACGGGCGATGCTGCAGTGGGTCGCCGAGGCGAGGCGGCCGGACACGCGGGCCGGGCGGATCGCCCGGATCGTCGACGGCGCCGAGCGCAACGAGCGCGCCTACCCGCCGGCTTAGCTCGGGCGGTCGCCGTCCATCGCCTGGAGGATCCGCTCGCCGCGGGTCATCGTGGCGACCCGAGCACCTTCGAGGATCAGCTCCCGGCACAGCTCGGCGGGGATCGGGTCGTTCTCCAGGAACGTCAGCCAGCGGACCTGTTTCGTGATCCCGACGCCCTTGAGGAGGCCGAGGGGATCGCGCATCGCCCAGCCGTGCTCGAACCCGAGGTGGACGTGTTCGTTCTCCGGTGCGACGTAGGCGAAATAGACGGCCTTCCGTCCGATCGGCAGGTCGTAGCCGATGAGCCGCCAGCCGGGCCGCACGCGCTCGATTGCCTCCGGCATCGTCGCCTTGACGATCTCCCTGAGCCGGTTCGCGATCGACCGCATCGGGGGAGGGAAGTCCTCGAGCAGCGCCTCGGGCGGGATCCCTTCCATGCCACGGATGATGCCCGATACTGCGCGGCGTGAACCATCGATGGCTCCGCGCGCTGCTGCTGGGCGTCTGCCTCGCTGTGGGCTTCCCGGCCTCGACCGCCGTCGCCTGTAGTCCGCCGTTCAACCCGAACATCAGGGAGCTGGGACCCGCGCAGATCGTCGTGGTCGGTACCGTCGGCGAGCGCGTGCCGGGCGGCCGCCTCTTCCACGTGGAGCGTTGGTTCAACGGCGGCGAGCCCGGGACGCCGATCGTGATCTCCTTCAAGGAGGGTGAGCCGGTCGGCGATTGCAGCTATCCCGTGGCGACCGGCGAGCGGAAGATCATCGCGCCGTGGCGCGAACCGGATGGCCGACTCTCGGCCGACCTCGGCACGCTACAGGCCGACCCGAACACCGACGGCGGGCGGCGGTACCTGAACGAGGCCATCGCCCTGTTCGGCCCCGGCGTGGTCCCGGAACCGGTGGGTGGGGCAGTCGATCCAGTGCCGGCGAGCGAACGACTGCCGGCCGAGCTTGTGATCGCGGCGGTGGTGCTGGCGCTCGCGGTCGTCCTCGTCGGCCTCGGTGCACTCTGGCGCCGCACTGGTGGCTCGAACCGGACATCCTGACATGTGACCAAATAGTCACATAACATCGCGGCCGTGACGGATGACATGGCCCCGGTCTTTCGGGCACTTGCTGATGCCAATCGGCGGACGCTGCTCGACCGGCTCTTCGAGCGCGATGGCCAGACGCTCGGCGAGCTGTGCGAGGCGTTGCCCGGGATGACCCGGTTCGGGGTCATGAAGCATCTCGGCGTTCTTGAGGGAGCCGGCCTGATCTCGACTCGCCGCGCGGGTCGCGAGAAGCGCCACTTCCTGGACCCGGTGCCGATCCGTTTCGTCCACGATCGATGGACCGGCAAGTTCGCCGCGTCGATCGTGGGTCCCATGACCGCGCTCAAGCGTCATCTGGAGGAACCGATGGACACGGTCGATCACGTCTATTCCGTCTACATCAAGGCATCGCCGGAACGGATCTGGCGTGCGATCACCGACGGCGACGAGACCGTTCGCTATTACTACGGCACTCGGGTGGACTCGACCTGGGAGGTCGGCGCGCCGATCACGTACGCCTATCCGGACGGTCGGGTCGCGGCCGATGGCTCGGTGCTCGAGATCGAGGCGGGGCGGCGCGTCGTCATGGCGTTCCACCCCCGCTGGGACCCGGACATCGAGGCCGAAGGCCCGATCCAGATGACCTGGGCCATCGAGCCGGGGGACGCTGAGGGCGAGCCCACCCGTCTCGTCGTGACCTCGAAGCTGATCCCCGGATCGAAGGCAGCAGGAGAGTTCAGTGGCGGCGTGGTGTTCATCGTGTCGGGGCTGAAGACCGCGATCGAGACAGGCGGCTCGATGGCGGCGGCCTGATCGGTGGCGGGGCGGTTCGGACCGCTGGTGCGGACCGCCCCGCTATCCTGACGGCATGCACTTCGAGGGCACCGTCCAGATCGACGCGCCACGGGATCGCGTCTGGGCGTTCGTGATGGACCCGAACCAGGTCGGCCAGTGCGGCCCCGGCGTCGAAATCGATCGAGGTCATCGACGACACCCATTTCAAGGCATCGGCCAAGGTCGGGATCGGCTTCATCAGCGCCCGGTTCGTGGTGAACATGGAGTTCGCCGAGGTGACGCCGCCCGACGCTGCGACCATCAAGGCGCATGGCCAGGCGCCGGGGAGCGCCGTCGATGCCACCGCGCAGATGCGCCTGTCGGACGGCGAGACCGGCGGCACCACCATGGACTGGTCGGCCGACGTCACGATCTCCGGCACGCTCGCCAGCGTCGGGGCGCGGATGATCGAGGGCACCGCCGACAAGATGATCGGCGAGTCGTTCGCCTGCATGAAGTCGAAGCTCGAAGGCGGCGACTGACGACGTCCCCGGCGGATCGACCCTTGTGGCGCTGCCCGCGCTGCGGGCACGCGTTCGTCGGCGTGAACATGGCGCATTCGTGCGTCACCGTCCCACTCGATGACCTGTTCGCCCGCTCGACGCCGGCCGCCCGCGCGGCGTTCGACGCCTTCGTGGCCCTCTTCGATCGATGCGGCCCGGTGGAGGTGATCGGCCAGAAGACGCGGATCGTGATCATGGCCCGGGTCCGCTTCGCGGGCGCGGCCGTCCTGCGCGACCGGGTGCGACTCAATATCGCGCTGACGCGACGCATCGATGCGCCCTGGGTGGAACGCATCGACACCTACATGGGCGGCCGCTGGCTAGCCCACCACTTCGTCGTCACCGCACCGACCGACCTGGACGCGATCCCCGAGCTGCCGGCGCTGGCCTGCGAGGGCTATCGAGACCTCGGCATGCAGGGATCGCTGTCGGCGTCCGCGCGGTGAGCTCGATGGAGCGGTTGCATCGAGTCGTCGGCCCCATCGCCACCAACCTGCACGTGCTCGCCGATCCGGGGTCGCGCGAGGCCATCGCGATCGACACCGCCACGCCCTGCCTGACCTGGATCGCGGGCGAGCTTGCCGAGCGCGACTGGACCCTCAAGCTCATCGTGTCGACGCACGGGCACTGGGACCACATCGGTGACAACGCCGCCGTCGCGGAGCACACGGGCGCCGATATCGCAGTCCACCCGCTCGATCGGGATCGCCTGACCCACCCCTCCGCGGTGACCGCGCCGTTCCCGATCCCGCCGTCGGTCCCCGCGGTCGACCTCGCGGAGGGTGGCGAGATCCGGTTCGGTTCGCTTCGGCTGATGGTGCTCCATACGCCCGGCCACACCGAGGGCTCGGTCTGCCTCTACGACCCCGACGCGGGGCTGCTGTTCAGTGGCGACACCCTGTTCCGTGGCGGCTGGGGCCGCGTCGACCTGCCCGGCGGCGATCCCGCGGCGATGGTCGACTCGCTGGGCCGCCTGCTCACGCTCGAGGACGCTGTCCAGGTCTTCCCCGGCCATGGCGACGACACGACGATCGGCGGGGAGCGGCCGTGGCTGGAGCTCGTGCGCGACGGCGGTCGGTTGCTCGCCTAGGTCGACGGCTCGTCCTGGGTCACGACCGTGACCGGGACGCGGACCGAGTCCCGCAGCCGGCTCGGGACGTCCTCGCCAAGCCAGCGCGACAGGCCCTTCGGCAGCGTCGACACGATGACCTCGTCCACCTCGCGGCCACGGAGCGCATCCCGCACGGCCATCACGGGATCGCGGTCGCCGATCTCGCCGTCCGCCTCGGCGCCCATCTCGCGAAGCCGTGCGAGCACTTCGTCGAGGCGCGTCCGGGCCATGTCGCGCGAGGCCTGTTCATCCCAGGTGAGCCGGCCACCGATCGGACTCAAGGGGACGACGACATGGGTCCGAACCGGTCCGTCGGCGAGTCTGGCCGTGATCGCGTCGGTCAGCGATCGGCTCGTCAGCGTCTGGTTGGCCACGATCAGGTAGGAGCGCATGATCGGATCCTCCAACGCGCTCCGCCATGATGCCACGGGCCCCCGGACCGGTCGTCAGCCGGTGGTCGGGCCCCAAAAGGCGGTCGCGCGCTGGTCGACTTCGAAGCCCAGGCTCTGATACAGACCGAGTGCCCCGGTCGGGTTGTCGGCGTCGACGCCGAGCATCGCATCGGTCATGCCGGCGTCGCGGAGTCGCCGCAACGCGGCGGCGGTGATCGCCCGACCGAGGCCGCGCCGCCGCCAGGGTCGGCGCACGCTGATGTGCTCGAGCCAGCCACGCTCAAGACCGAGCTGCCGGTTCTCCTCGCGCCAGATCCAGTTCTGGACGACGCCGGCGATCGCCTCGCCGTCCCACGCGACGATCCACAGGTCCGTGTCGAGATCGGAGCGCGCGAACAGCGACGTGAACTCCGCCTCGCTCGGATCGTGTGGCTGCCAGTGATCCTGGAACGCCTCCAATTCGGCGTCGAAGATCGCGCGGTGATGGTCGGGCAGGACGGGCCGGATCTCGATCCCCTCGGGGAGCGGCAAGTCCGGGATGTCGTCGAGCGTCGGCCTTCGCATGAGGAAGAACCAGCGGGCCGGCGTGAAGCCCTCCGCTTCGAGGAGCGCTCGATGGCCGACCTCGCCCTCGTCGGCGAAGCCGCGGAGCTGGTACGACAAGGTGCCGTCCTCGCCGCTCGCCACGCGTTCCGCCACCCGACGCAGGTTCTGGTGGAGCATCGCCCGACCGATCCCACGCCGACGGAACTCGGGATCGATGTGACCGTACAGGTCGTAGGTCGGTCGTCCGCCACGCAGCCGACGTGTGACGCCGGCTTCGCCGACCACCGCGTCGTCGACCACCGCGAGGACGACGTCACGCGCGATGTCGAGACCGTCCGAGCCCTCGAGCTCTTCCCGTCGGATGGTGCCGGTCGGGGCCCATGGGATCTCGTCGGCGCGACTCGCCGCGACGGCCACGGCCGCGAGCGCCTCGTAGTCGGCGTCATCGCCACGCGGTCGCCGGAAGCGGAGTCCCTCGATCGCTGGCGCACCCGCCAGCTCGAGCCAGGTATCGGACATGGTCTCCATCACAGCGCCTCTCGGTACTTGTCATGCATGTGGCGTGCCACCGCCTTGTGGATCGACTTCCATTTCTTGCGTTCCTCGGCCTGGGCACGCGCATCGCCCTTGCGTTCGGCATGTGCCAGCTCGCGCTCGAGCTTGCGGTGGCTCGCCAGCCGATCCCGGCTCAGCCGGCCGTCGGCGACGGCGGCGCGAACCGCGCAGCCCGGGCTCGCCCTCGTGCCGGCAGTCGCTGAATCGACAGGACGCGGCCAGGTCGGTGATGTCATCGAACGCTGTCTCGATGCCCTCGTCGGCGCCGGCCACCTCGAGGGCGCGGATCCCCGGCGTGTCGATGAGCATGGCGCCACCCGGCAGATCGAACAGCTCGCGGTGGGTGGTCGTGTGGCGGCCGCGCGAGTCGTCGGTGCGCACGGCGGCGGTCGCCTGGCGCTGCTCCCCGAGGAGCGCGTTCACGAGCGTCGACTTGCCGACCCCCGACGACCCGAGCACGACGGAGGTCTGGCCGGCGACGAGATACGGCGAGAGGTCGGCGAGGTGGTCGCCGGTCAGCGCGGACAGCACGACGATCGGCACGGCCGGTGCCATCGAGGCCACGTCGATCAGCCGCTCCTCGAGGTCGATCGCGATATCGGCCTTGTTGAGGACGATCACCGGCCGGACGCCGCTCGACCATGCCACGGCCAGATAGCGTTCGAGGCGCCGGAGGTTGAAGTCGTGGTCGAGCCCGGCGACCAGGAACGCGATGTCAACGTTCGCGGCCAGGACCTGATCGTCCGCGAGGTGGCCCGCTGACCGCCGGCTCGCATCCGCCGCGCTACGGACGAACGCGGACCGGCGGGGGAGGATGGCCGTGATGACCGCAGGCACCTGGCCGCTCGACACGTTGACCCAGTCACCCACCGCCGGATAGTCGGAGTTCGCGAGCGCGTCGTAGCGGAACCGGCCCGACACGATCGCGGATCGGTCCGTGCCGTCGGGCCCGCGTACGATCGACGTCTCCTTGTGGACGGCGACGACGCGGGCCACGATCGGCTCGGGCGCTGACATCTCAGCCGACCCGCTTCAGCTTGCCGGTGCGCTTCGCGTAGCGCTCCGCCCGGCCGAAGGCCCACAGCCCGAACGGGATGAGGATGATGCCGGCCACGATCAGCGGCCAGACATCACCGGTCAGCTCGGACACGGGTGTGCCCTTCACCAAGCCCGCCCGCACGCCGTCCAGGACGTAGGTCGCCGGCGACAGGTGCGAGAGCACCTGCATCCAGCCGGGCAGGATGTCGATCGAGTAGTAGACGCCGCTGACGAGCAGCAGGCACGACTGCAGCACGAACGTCATCTGCGCGCCGCGCTCGACGTAGAGCAGCGGCAGGATCGCGGCGATCATGCCGATCCCCACGAAGCTGAACGAGCCGAGCAGCATGAAAGTCAACGCCGTCAGTGGATTCGCGTTCGAGAAGTCGAGCTGTGGGAAGAACAGGACGAGCGCGATGAAGATCACGGCCGTGTGGATGAGGCCGTAGACCATCGCGTACAGGACCGAGCCCAGCAGCTGCGACCAGCGCCGGATCGGGGCCATGAACGTGTACTCGAGGGTGCCTTCCCAGCGCTCGATCGAGATGGTCTCGGCGATCCAGCTGAAGACGACCGACAGGTAGTTCCAGAAGATCGCTCCCACCATCAGCGTCAGCAGCAGCGTCGGGCTGCCCTGGTCGGCACCGATGAGCGAGATCGACAACGCGCCCGCGACGGAATAGACCAGGAAGGCGACTTCCCAGCCCCAGTAGCGGCGCGTCAAGAAGAAGTTGCGCTCGATGAAGGCGTACGAGGCCTTCAGCTCATGGGCGACGATGGTCACGAGAGGATCTCCTCGGTGGTCGGGGAGCCGGCCCGGGCCTAACGGGACCGAGCCAGCTCCAGTGCGGGATCCGCAGCGATCCGCTCGCCCATCGCGATGATGCGACGGCCGATCGATCGGCGGATGGATGGGCGGCTGGGCTGGATCCGGCGCGCACGCGCCGCCTCCGCGATCAGCTGCTCCTGGCGGTCACGCGCCAGCTCCAATGCGATCTGGTTGAAGTTCATGGTTCTCACCTCCTTTCCGGGCAGCTATTCGTCGTCGTCCGGCTCGGCGTCCTCTTCGATGTCGTCGTCGAGGGAGCGGCCGGTGTAGGTCATGAACACGTCTTCGAGGGTGGTCGGCCGGGCGAGGCGCTCGGCGGTGGTCGCCTTGAGCCCGTCCGGCGTGTCCTGGGCGACGACGCGACCGTCGTTGAGGACCGTGATCCGCTCGCACAGGCGTTCGGCCTCCGCGAGGTCATGGGTCGTCAGGACGATCGTGGCGTCGTGGGTGGTGTTGATCTCCTCGATGAAGGACTGGACGTCGAGCTTGCTGCGTGGGTCGAGACCGGTCGTCGGCTCGTCGAGCAGCAGGAGCGTCGGGCTCGTCAGCAGCGCTCGCGCGATGGCGACCTTCTGCTGCATTCCTCGGCTCATCTGCTCGACCGGTCGGCCGACCCGCTTCTCCGCGATACCCAGCCGGCCCAGGATCGCGACGGCGTCGCGCCTCGCGGCGCCGCCGTCGAGCCCGTACAGCCGGGCGGCGAACAGCAGGTTCTCCATGGGGCTGAGCTTCTTGAAGAAGGCGGCGTCGACGCTGACCCGGTTGATCACGCGCTTGACTGCCATCTCCTCGCGTTCGATGTCGTGGCCGAAGACCTCGACTCGACCGCTGTCGAGCGTGAGCAGGCCGCTGATCAGGCGGATCAGGGTCGACTTGCCCGAGCCGTTCGCCCCGAGGATCCCGTGCACGTCCCCACGCTCGAGGCGCATCGAGACGTTCGAGATGGCGGCCACGGGCTTGCGCTTGCGGCCGACGACGAACGACTTGCTCACGCCCTCGATGAGCAGGGCAGGGACCGCCGAGGTCGCCGTCGAAGCGACCGGGGCGGTGCGGGTGGTCGTCTTCAGTTGATCGGTCAGGATGGCGGTCACTGGTGGACTCCAGGTGCGTGGCGGTGGGGGAAATGAAAGAGCCGCGGGCCTCGTCCGACTCGTGTCGGTGGGCCTCGCGGCTCGTGATGCTGGTCTGTCGTCCACTGCCGGTCAGGGCAGGGAAGGCATCAAAAAAGCCGGGGGCCCGATCTGGCCCACGGCTCGTGGCTCCGGTTGGCGGTCGTGCCGCCTGCGGTCAGCTCGAGATGGGCACAGATCTCCCGTCATCGACGGCGCCGATAGGCGCGGTCGTGCGTCGGAAGAGGTGCGTCATCGACATATTCCGAGCCGCCTCCGCTAGAAGATGGATGGGTGGGCGCTCCAGGCCCGACGGGCAGTCTACGGGTCGGGGCAAGGTCGCGTCAAGGTGGACGGACGACGATGCACCACCTACGACGGATGACGTAGCGGGCGCTTCGCCCGGGGCCGGAGCGCTCGGCGGACGATCGGGCGAGGCGGACCGCCGGGCGTGGGTCGGCGGTCGACGACCTTGAAGCCGGCTCGCTCGAACATCGCGAGCGTTCCGCGGTAGACGCTCCCGGACGGGATGCGCTCGCCTGCGTCGACCTCGACCGGGTAGGCCTCCAACATCGTCGCGCCGTGGTCGCGTGCGTAGTCGATGCCGGCGTTGAGCAGTCTCCGGGCGACGCCGCGGCCCCGCGACCGACGGCCGACGACGAAGCACACGATCGACCATGTGGGCTTGTCGTCGAGAGGCTTGAGGACGGTCGAGTGGGCCAGGCGCTCGTAGTCCTCGCGCGGGCCGATGCTGATCCAACCGACGGCCTCGTCGCCGTCGTAGGCGACCAAGCCCGGCGCGCGACCCTCATTCGCGTTCTCGACGACTGCGGTCTCCATCACCTGGCGATGACGCGCCTTGCCGCCGCTCGAGAAGTCGAAGCCTCGGATCCGGAAGTACGCGCACCAGCACCACTTCGGGTCGCCACCCTGCTCGAAGAGTGAGGCCAAGTCCGGGAGTCGGTCGGGCGTCAGGGTTCGGATGTCGAGCGCGGCGGTCATCAACCTCGATGGTAGGCCGAGGAACCTGACATGGCGTGTCACGAACGGGAGTGGTGAGTGTCAGTCACTGCGGATGGGTCGAGGGATCATCCTGACCGGCGTCATCGGCAATCCGTGCTTGGCAGTCACCGAACCGGGGCCGAACCGGGGCCGAACCGCGGCCGACAGGCCTGCGGGTGCTTCGACCTCCTGGTGCTGACTCACAGTCACCGACGGCCGTTGCCACGCAATAGATCCGACGTTTGACGCTCTTCGGAGCCGGCCCTACGCTCAGCCCGTGGCCGAGACCTCGCCCGGGCGGGGCCGGTGGGCCATCCGCCACGTCCCACCGACGCCGCGCTCGATCGTCGAGCTGATCCGTGCCGGCACGCTCGACGCGCAGCTGGCGGCGGTCCTCTGGGCGCTCATCGAAGGTCGCGTTCCCCTGATCGTCGCCGCACAGGTGCAGGGAGCCGGCAAGACCACGCTGCTCGATGCGCTGACCGCGTTCCTGCCGCCCGGGGTGCGGACCGTGGAGCTCGCCGGTGCGATGGAGACGTTCGACTGGCTGCCGCAGGCCCCGGAGCTCGGCTGGCGCCGACCGCACTCGCAGGAGGCGATCGCGGCGCGCGTGATGGGGCGCGGATCCGCGCCGATCCGCCCCGACAACACGGTCCTCCTGATCCCGGAGCTGTCCGACCACCTGCCGTCGTACACATGGGGCGCCGAGGCCAGCATCGCGATCCGGGCGGTCGCGATCGGCTACGGGATGGCCGCCACGATCCACGCGGATTCCCTCGACGAGGTCTTCGCGCAACTGCGTCGACCGCCGGTGAGCCTCGGTGACGACGAGCTCTCGCGGCTGGGGATCGTGCTGATCCTGCGCCCCGTGGGCGACGGCCTGCGCCGTGTCGTCGCCGCCCATTACGTCCGCCCGACGGCGCGCGACGAACACGGGCATGTCCAACGACTCGGCCCGGCCGTGCTGGCGACGTGGGATCCCGACCACGACCGGTTCGAGCACTTCGGTTGGGGCATCACCCCGGAGCTCGCCGTGCGCCTCGATCGACGCCCCGGCGACCTCGAGATCGATATCGACATGCGACGCGACTACCTCGCCGGCCTCGCCGAGGCGGGCATCGTCGAGGTCGACGCCGTGCGCGCCGCTATCGACGGCTATCGGACCGTTCCCGCCGACCCTACCGGCGTCCCCGCCACGAACTGAGGACCGTCATGCCGAGCCCCGTCCGTCCTGCCACGATCGCCGAACTGCGTGCTTCGGGTTGGCGGTCGCGGACCGTCAAGGAGGAGCTGCGGGCGAACCTCCTCGAGCGGCTCGGGCAGGGCGTCGACGTCCTGCCCGGGATCATCGGCTACGCGGACACGGTCGTCCCTGCCATCGAGAACGCGATCCTCGCCGGTCACGACCTGGTCTTCCTGGGCGAGCGCGGCCAGGCCAAGACCAGGATGGCGCGGTTGCTGATCGGCCTGCTCGACGAATGGCTCCCGGTCGTCCGCGGTGGCGAGCTGAATGACGACCCATTCGCCCCGGTCTCACCGGCAGCGCGCGCGATCGTCGAGCGCGACGGCGACGACACAGCGATCGACTGGCTGCCACGCGACAGGCGCTACGCCGAGAAGCTCGCGACGCCCGACATCACCATCGCCGACCTCATCGGCGAGGTCGACCCCATCAAGGTCGCCGAGGGACGCTATCTCTCCGACGAGCTGACGCTCCACTACGGCCTGATCCCGCGGGCGAACCGCGGCATCGTTGCGATCAACGAACTGCCCGACCTCGCGGAGCGCATCCAGGTCGGTCTGCTCAACGTGCTCGAGGAGCGGGACGTCCAGATCCGCGGCTTCACGGTGCGGCTGCCGCTGGACCTGTACGTCGTCGCCAGCGCCAACCCCGAGGACTACACCTCGCGCGGACGGATCATCACGCCCCTCAAGGACCGGCTGGGGTCGCAGGTCCGGACGCATTACCCACGTTCGATCGACGACGAGCTGTCGATCGTCGCGCAGGAGAAGGTCCGCTTCGATCCGAGCCGCGGCGACCCCGACGCGCCGACACCGACCATCGTCGTGCCACCGTTCATGGAGGAGGTCGTCGCCGAGATCACGCAGCTCGCCCGTCGCTCCCCGGAGATCAGCCAGCGCTCGGGCGTGTCGGTGCGCGTGTCGGTCGCCAACATGGAGGTCCTCGAGGCAGCGGCCCTCAAGCGGGCGGTGCGGCTCGGCGAGTCGGTCGGTGCGCCGCGCGTGTCGGATCTCGGCGCAGTCGTCGCATCGACCGTCGGCAAGGTCGAGCTCGAGTCGGTCGGCGACGAGGCGCCAGAGGAGCGCATCGTCGAGCGGCTCATCACGAAGGCGCTCTACGCGACGTTCAACCGCCGCGTGACGCTTGACGACCTCGACCCGATCGTCGAGGCGTTCGAGGAAGGGTTCATCGTCGAGACCGGCGAGCGGACGCCATCGCGCGAGTACGTCTCCTGGCTGCGCGAGGTGCCCGGGATGGACGACGCCGTCGCAGGGCTCGGCACGTTCGACGTGACCGACGGGGCCGAGGAACCGGCCGTCGTCGCCTCCGCGGTCGAGTTCCTGCTCGAGGGACTCCATCTCGCTCGACGCCTGAACAAGGAGCGTGTCGCGGGCGGCACCGTCTACCACCGATGACTGGTTCGGCCACTCGACCGTCGCCGCTCACGGACTCCAACGCGCGAGCTGACCGTCGGTCAACGTTTCGATCGGGATCCGCTGTAGAGCGCGCTGCGGCGACGTCCGCGGTGACCGTCCGTCACCGATCGCGCGCGATGACAGCCGGCCGGAGCATGCTCAAGGGAATTCCGCCCCGAAACGTTGACCATGGGTCAGCAGAGCGAAGGGTCAGGCCCCATCGGGCCAGCGCCGTTGACCGTGGGTCAGCGGCGGCGTCGGGGACAACGTGACCGCCTACTCGCCGGACCCGCGCGACCTCAGCGGCCGCGTGCCCCGCGCGTCAGACGCGCTCGCCGAGCTGTCGAGCCGCGCCCGCTACTCGCGTTGGGATGGCACCCAGCGCCTGCCCGATCTGGACGCCGACGAGATCCTCAAAGCCCTGTCCGACGACGTGATGGCCGAGGGCGATCTCGCCGAGGCGCTCCGCCGGCTGATGGAGCGTGGCTGGCGGAGCGGCGACCCGACACGCCCCGACATGCCCGGGCTGCAGGACCTGATGGAGCGTCTGGCGCGTCGTCGCGACGAGCTGCGCGAGCGCTACGACCTCGGCGACGTGCTGGGCGACATCCGGCGCGAGCTCGAGGAGATCGTGGCGGACGAGCGCGCGGGCGTGGAACGGCGTCTCGAGCGCCCAGCCGACCAGGCGCCGGACGAAGACACGGCGCGCGTCGCGCGTGACCTCGCCGCCCGGCGGCTGGACCGGCTCGACGCCCTCCCGACAGACCTCGGCGACCGGATCCAGGACCTGCGCGAGTACGACTTCCTTGAGCCCGATGCCCGCCAGCGGTTCGACGACCTGGTCGAGCGGCTGAGCAAGCAGGTGCTCGACCAGTTCGTGCAAGGCATGGGCGACGCCATCCGCTCGACGACGCCCGAGGATCTCGCCGCGAATCGGGAGATGGTCCGCGACCTCAACGAGCTCATCCGCCAGCGGATCGGCGGCATGGAACCGGACGCTCGCGAGTTCCTCGCCAAGCACGGCAGGTTCTTCCCGGGCGCCCAGACCTTCGACGACATCATCGACCAGCTCGCCCAGCGGATGGCCGCGATGCAGTCGTTGCTGCGCTCGATGAGCCCGGAGCAACGCGCCGAGCTCGAGTCGATGATGGACGCGCTGCTCCGCGACGATCGGCTGCTGATCGACCTCGCCCAGCTCGCCTCGAACCTCGACCTGCTGCTGCCCGGCGGTCTCGGCGATCGCGTCCGGTTCAGCGGTGACGAGTCGCTCTCGCTCGATGGCGCCCTGGCGCAGCTCGCGCGATTGCAGTCGATGGAGCGGCTCGAGGATGCCCTGATGGACATCGAGGCGCCCGGCGATCTCGCCTCGATCGACCGCGGTGAGGTCCGTGAGCTGCTGGGCGACGACGCGGCGCGCGACCTCGACGCGCTCGACGACCTCGCCCGACGGCTCGAGGAGGCCGGCTATCTGACCCGCGACGGGGAGCGACTCGAGCTGACGCCGCGCGGGACGCGGAAGATCGGCCAGCAGGTGCTCGACGACCTGTTCGCGCGGCTCCAGCGCGACGCGTTCGGTGGGCATGGGATCGACCGCCAGGGTCGGGGCGGCGAGCGTGACGAAACGACCAAACCGTACGAGTTCGGCGACCCGTTCCACCTCGACCTGCGCGGGACGTTGTCGAACGCGCTGGTCCGTGACGAGAACGCGCCGGCGGCTCGAGCGGCCCGTGGCGAGCGGGCGGTCCGCTTGCAGCCAGGCGATTTCGAGGTATTCAGGACCGAGCAGCTGACCAGCACGGCGACGGTGCTGCTCGTGGACATGAGCCGCTCGATGCTGCTCCGTGGCTGCTTCCTGGCCGCCAAGAAGGTGGCGGTCGCGCTGGACACGCTGATCCGCACCCAGTACCCGCGCGACCACCTGTCGGTCATCGGCTTCGCGTACTACGCCCGCGAGATCCGACCCGGCGCCCTGGCGGAGCTCACCTGGCACGGCTACGAGTACGGCACGAACCTCCAGCACGGGCTGATGCTCGCTCGACGGATCCTGTCCCGGCAGGCAGCCGCCAACCGTGAGGTCGTCGTCATCACCGACGGCGAGCCGACGGCCCACTTCGAGGGCGGCCAGGTCGAGTTCAGCTATCCGCCCACGCGGCGCACGATCAGCGAGACCCTGCGCGAAGTGCAGCGCTGCACGAAGGAGGGCATCACGATCAACACGTTCATGCTCGAGCGCTCGCGCGCCCTCGCCGAGTTCGTGGCGCACATGACGAAGCTCAATCGCGGTCGAGCCTTCTACGCCACGCCCGAGCGGCTCGGCGAATACGTGCTGGTCGACTTCGTCGGACGCCGCTCGAAGCGGGTGTCGTAGGGCGTATCCTCCGCGCGGGGCGAACAGATCCGGGGGACGGGTTCGGAGGAGGGTGTCGTGAACCTGACGTCACTGTTTCCGTATGTGCTGTTCCTGCACGTCTTCGGGGCGATCCTGGCGTTCGGGCCGACGTTCGCCTTCTCGATCATCGGGGCGATGGGCGGGCAGGAGCGACAGCACGGCAACTTCGCCACACGGGTCTCAGCCCGGATCGGCGAGCGCCTCGTCGAGCCACTGGCGATCTTCCAGGGCGTGACCGGCGTGGCGCTCATCCTGACCAGTGGCCGCGACCTGTTTGCCTCCCGCTGGTTGATGGTCGCGATCGTCCTGTACGCGATCGGACTCGGCTACTCGCTGATCGTCCAGAAGCGGGACGTCCAGCGAATCATCGAGCTGACATCGGCACCGCCACCACCTGACGCGACGGGTCCGCCACCAGGGCTGCCAGAGGTCGTGGCACGGGTCCAGCGGGCCGGGATGATCCTCGGGGTGAACATCGCCGTGATCGTGTTCCTGATGGTGGTCAAGCCGTCGTTCTAGGCCCTCGATGCCCGGTGATTGCTCGCAGCGATCGTCTTGCGTACGAGGGCGGCTCCAACCCGTGGCGCGGACCCGTTCGCACGCGATCTGATCGCTCAGAGCGATCGATCGACGCCGAGCGCGTGGGCCCGGGGCCGTTCGCGCCGAAAACGATCGCTCACAGCAATCGGTGCATGGGACGAGGCCGCAGAAGGGACTGATGCGGATCGCATCCCGCCCGCCGCGGCTACCATGGTCCCCGAGCCATTTCGACGAGGAGACCACCCACCGATGCCGCACGTCGCGACGAGCCCGCAGGACCTGATCGAGACGATCCGCCCCGCGGCCCACCTGGACGGCGACCGCCTGGTGATCGACGACGAGCGCACCTTCCGCGACGGCACCATCCGCGACCTCGCCTGGACAGCGGCCTTCTCGACCGACGAGCCCACCACGCAGGCGGCGCAGTGGTTGATCTGGGAAGCAAGCCAGGAGCTCGGTGCCCCCTCGGCGAGCATCCAGGAGCTGTACGCCGCGCGAGGCCGGGGCGAGGTATCGGGCTTCACGGTCCCGGCCGTGAACCTGCGCGCCCAGACATTCGACATGGCCCGGACCCTGTTCGACGCGGCACAGAGCGCCGATGTCGGTGCGGTCATCCTGGAGATCGCCCGCAGCGAGCAGACGTACACGTTCCAGCGGCCGATCGACTTCGCGACCGCCGTCCTCGCGGGGGCGATCGCAGCGAACTGGCGTGAGCCCGTGTTCATCCAGGGCGATCACTACCAGTTCAACGCCAAGAAATACGCGGCCGATCCCGAATCGATGACCGAGGAGATCCGGCGAGCCTGCCGCCTCGCGATCGATGCCGGCTACCGCAACATCGACATCGACTCATCCACGCTGGTCGACCTTTCGAAGCCGACGGTCGACGAGCAGCAGCGCGAGAACTACGTCCGCGCGGCCGAGCTGACCGCGCTCATCCGATCGCTCGAGACCGACGGCGTGACGGTGAGCGTCGGTGGCGAGATCGGCGAGGTCGGCCACAAGAACTCGACCGTCGAGGAGTTGCGCGCCTACCTCGACGGGTACCGCGGCGTGCTCGAGTCGATGGCTCCGGGCGCGACCGGCATCTCCAAGGTCAGCGTCCAGACTGGCACGAGCCACGGTGGCGTTCCACTACCCGGCGGTGGCGTGGCCGAGGTGAAGCTGGACTTCGAGGTGCTACGGGAGATGGGCGACGTCGCCCGGTCGTACGGGCTGGCCGGTGCCGTCCAGCATGGTGCCTCGACGCTGCCCGACGAGCTGTTCCACCGCTTCCCGGCGGTCGAGACCGCCGAGATCCACCTCGCGACCGGGTTCCAGAACGCGCTCTACGAACACCCGGCGTTTCCGGAGGACCTGCACAAGAAGATCGAGGCGTGGGTCTTCGAGAACGCGGCCGATGAGCGCAAGCCCGAGCAGACCGATCAGCAATTCGTGTACACGACCCGCAAGAAGGCCATCGGGCCGTTCAAGCGCGAGCTGTGGGACCTCGAGTCGCGCGACGAGATCCTCGCGGCCCAGCGTCGCAAGTTCTCGTTCCTGTTCACCGAGCTCGGCGTGAACGGGTCGCGCGAGATGATCGCCGCCTACATCCGTCCGGTCGAGGTCCACCGGCCGATGCCGGAGTCGCTTCGCGAGGCGGTCGCCACACGATGACGCTGACCGTCGACGGCCCCAACGAGCAGGCCCGCGAAGCGTCCCGTCGCGACGACCTCGCGAGCCGGCTGGCCGGCGCCGTGCTCGCGTCGCTCGACCTGCAGGCCGTCTACATCGGGGAGCGACTCGGGCTCTATCGTGCCTTGCAGGATGGCGGTCCGGCGACCGCCGCAGAGCTCGCCGAGCGTGCCGGGATCCATCCGCGCTACGCGCGGGAATGGCTCGAGCACCAGGCGGTCGGCGCGATCCTTGAGTGGACGACGTGGACGACGCTGCCGCCGGCCCGGATGAACGGCGCTACTCGCTGCCGGCCGGGCACGCCGCGGTCCTGATCGATCCCGAGAGCCTGGCGCTGGTCGCGCCGCTCGCGCGGTTCGTGGTCGGGACCGCCAAGACCATGCCGAAGCTTCTCGACGCCTACCGCACGGGCGAGGGCGTCGACTGGGCCGACTACGGGCCGGACGTCGTCGAGGCCCAGGAAGGCATCAATCGACCGCAGTTCCATCATCTCGTCGGCGAGTGGATCGATGCACTCCCCGACATCGCGGAGCGACTCCGGAGCGGTCGTGGTCGCGTCGCGGACGTCGCCTGCGGGACCGGCTGGTCGTCGATCGCGATCGCCCGCCACTTCCCGGGCATCGAGGTCGACGGCATCGACATCGACGAAGGCTCGATCGCGCGCGCGAAGGCCCATGCGGCCGAAGCCGGCGTCGATGGCCGCGTGTCGTTCCTGTTCGCCGACGCGGCGAACGCATCCGGCGAGGGTCGCTACGACCTCGTGACGATCTTCGAGGCCGTCCACGACATGGCTCGGCCCGCCGAGGTGCTCGCGACCGCGAAGCGGCTGCTCGCGCCGGGCGGCGCGGTCCTCATCGCCGACGAACGGGTGGCGGAGACGTTCACCTCGCCGGGCGACGAGGCCGAGCGGATGTTCTACGGCTATAGCGTCGTGGCGTGCCTCGCCAACGGTCTGGTCGACCAGCCGTCCGTCGGGACCGGCACGGTCCTGCGCCCGGCGGCGCTCGAGGCGATCGCCCGCGAGGCCGGCTACAGCCGGTTCACCATCCTTCCGACCGAGCACGACAGCTTCCGCTTCTACCGCCTCGATCCCTAGGGCGAACGCCCCGTTGACGAGGCGCAACCCGGTGCTATCCTCGCGCGCACGGATCGACCCGGCGAGGGACCGCGTCGACCCCGACTCCGCGTCCTCGCGTCCACTCCGAGAGGTCAGTCTCGCGCCCCCAGGCGCGCGGTGGTTAGGAGGGAATCGTGGCGGGACCCGTACAGGCGCATGACATCGCCGCCCAGGACGATGCGCACCTTCGATCGCTGGGCATCAAACCCGAGCTGAAGCGGACCCTCGGGTTCCTCGCGAACTTCGCCGTCGCGTTCAGCTACATCAGCGTGGCGACCGGCACCTTCACCCTCATCGCCGTCGGTCTCGCGGTCGGTGGCCCGTCGTTCTTCTGGTCGTGGCCGCTGATCATCCTCGGGCAGACCTTCGTCGCCCTGAACTTCGCCGAGCTGTCGAGTCACTTCCCGGTCGCCGGCTCCATCTACCAGTGGTCGAAGCGGCTCTCGAACAAGACGCTCGGCTGGTTCACCGGCTGGATCTACTTCTGGGCCGGCGTCCTGACCGTGACCGCCGTGGCCGTGACCGTCCCACTCGTGCTCTCGGCCGTGGTCGGGATGGACCTCACCGCCGCGAGCCCGCTCCCGTTCTTCAACAACCTCGTGTTCTGGGCGCTTGTCACGCTCATCCTCACGACCGCCATCAACGCGGTCGGCGTGCGCCTCCTGGCCACGATCAACAACATCGGTGTGGGGGCGGAGATCCTCGGGATGGGCGTGTTCGCGCTCGTCCTGTTGATCTTCTTCAACCATCAGCCGGTCAGCGTCCTGACCGAGCCGGCTGCCAACGTGACCTCGGATGGTGGGTTCCTACCCATCTTCGCCGTCGCGATGTTCATGAGCCTGTTCGTGGTCTATGGCTTCGACACCGCCGGCACATTCGGCGAGGAGACCCTGGACGCCGGTCGACAGGCGCCGCGCGGCGTGCTGTCCGCCATCTGGTTGTCCGGCATCGTCGGCGCGATCTTCCTGCTGGCGATCATCCTGTCGTTCCGCGATGTCGCCGCGCAGGTGACGAGCGCCCAGGAGTTCGCATGGGCGGTCGGTGGAGCGAACCCGATCGCGGACACGATCCTCACGAACCTGGGCGACCTCGGTCGCGTCTACCTGGCCGTGATCCTGATCGCCGTCTTCGTCTGCACGATGGCGATCCAGGGTGCGACCACGCGGCTGATGTACTCGATGGGGCGCGACGGCCGGATGCCGCTCGGCCGTCTGTGGGGCCACGTGCACCAGTCGTTCCAGACGCCGGCCTACGCCGCAGTGGCCGTCGGCGTGCTGGCGACGATCCCGTTCCTCGTCACGCAAAGCCCGGCCGTGATCGCCACCGGTGCGACGGGCATGATCTACATCGCCTACTTCCTGTGCAATCTCGGCGTGTTCGTGGCGCGCCGGCGCGGTTGGCCACGCAAGCCCGCCTTCTTCAGCCTCGGGAGCTGGGGCACGGTGATCAACGTCCTGGCGCTCGTGTGGGGCGGTCTGATGGTCATCAACTTCGCCATCTGGCAGAGCGAGATCTTCGGTGCCTTCGGCACGGCCACCTACACGCTGCCCGATGGGTCGCTGGTCCCCCTGCGAGACCTGACCAATCCGCCACTGAGCTACATCTCGATCAACGGTGAGTTCCCGCTCCCAGCCATCCCGATCTTCGAGGCGGTCCTGGGCGTCGTGTTGCTCGTGGGCGTGATCTACTACGCCATCGTCGTCCGTGGTGGACGTGAGGACACCGACGAACCGGCCCCCGATCTCGCCACCGGCGAGGCGACGATCGGCTGACCGAACATCCCGGGAGGAGGAGATGCGGCGCGGCGAGCGATCGCCGCGCCGCTACCTTTGCGTATGACCGACGACGGCGAGGTCCTTCGCGGCGAGCTGCACGATCAACTGGTCGGGGCGATGCAGCGGGTCCCGGAACTGGCCGGCCGCGACCTCATCCTGACCGCCCTCAGCGGCGGCATCACGAACCGCAACTTCCTGGTCACGGTGCACGGCCGACGGGACCGCTACGTCATCCGCCTCGCCGGTAACGACACGCACCTCTTGGGCATCAGCCGCGAGGTGGAGCACGCCGCGACCGTCGCAGCGGCGGGCGTCGGCGTCGGCCCGGAGGTGACGGCCTTCATCCGGCCGGAGGGGTACCTCGTCACGCGCTTCATCGAGGGCGCACCGGTGTCGTTAGAGCAGGTCCGCGAGCCCGACACCCTCGCCCGGATCGCCGACTCGCTGCGGCGCATCCATCAGGGGCCGCCGATCCCCGGACTGTTCGTGCCGCTGCGAATCGTGGAGGCGTACCGCGCCCTCGCGATGGCACGTGGCGTGCGCATCCCGCCCGAGTACGAGCTGGCGGGCGCCATCGGGCGCCGGATCGAGCTCGCCTGCCTCGCCGACCCGATCGAGCTGCGGCCCTGCCACAACGACCTCCTGAACGCGAACTTCATCGATGACGGGAGCCGCATCCGGATCGTCGATTGGGAGTACGCGGGCATGGGCGACCCGTACTTCGATCTCGGCAACTTCAGCATCAACCATGAGCTCACGCCCGATGACGATGCCCAGCTGCTCGCCGACTACGAAGGCCCGGCACACATCAACCATCTCGCCCGGCTATCGCTGATGCGCATCGTGTCCGATTTCCGCGAAGCGATGTGGGGCGTGCTCCAGCAGGGGATCAGCACGCTGGACGTCGATTTCGTCGC
Source organism: uncultured Chloroflexia bacterium (assembly GCA_963812745.1). Classification (GTDB taxonomy): domain Bacteria; phylum Chloroflexota; class Limnocylindria; order Limnocylindrales; family CSP1-4; genus SPCO01. The sequence goes on from CAWEWE010000008.1 coordinate 270,868, forward strand.
CTATGCCGGTGAGCATTTCGACCGCCTGCTGTCGAACGCCTCGACGCCGGCGTTCGAGCGTGCCCTCCGCGAAACGGCCGACGGCTAGGGGCGGCACCGCCGCACGACACCCGCGCCCCAGCGGCTACGCTTCGGCGATGTCCCGTTCTCACGCCCGCGCGGTCATCATCGGCGGCGGGGTCGGCGGCACGTCCGTGGCCTACCACCTGGCGGGCCTGGGCTGGGACGACATCGTCCTCGTGGAGCGCGCCGAGCTGACCAGCGGGTCGACCTTCCACAGCGCCGGGCTGGTCGGCCAGCTGCGCGGGACGGTGACCCTCACCAAGATGATGATGTACGGCTCCGACCTGTACCGGCGGCTCAAGGACGAGACCGGCGTCGACCCGTCCTGGCACGAGGTCGGCTCGATCCGATTGGCGTCGTCGAAGGCGCGGATGGAAGAGCTCGAGCGCCAGGCCGGCTGGGCGAAGACGTTCGGGCTGCCGATGGAGCTCATCGATGCGCAGGGGGCCCAGGATCGCTTCCCGCTGATGTCCACCGACGGCGTCCTTGGCGGCGTCTGGCTGCCGACCGATGGCTGGCTGGACCCGTCCGGGCTGGCACAGGCGTTGGCGGCCGGTGCGCGCAAACGAGGAGCGACGATCCGGACCCAGACCCGGGTCGTCGGCATCGGCGTCGAGCGCGGGCACGTGACCGGCGTAACTGTCGAGCACGGCGGCGAGCGCTCCGACATCGAGACCGAAGTCGTCGTCGACGCTGCCGGGATGTTCGCTCGGGAGATCGGACGGATGGTCGGCGTCACGGTCCCGCTCATCCCGATGGCCCACCAGTACCTGTTCACCGAGCCGTTGGAGGGCGTGACGCCGGGCCTCCCGCAGCTGCGCGACCCCGACAACCTCGTCTACTTCCGCGAGGAAGTCGGCGGCCTGTGCATGGGCGGCTACGAGCGTGACCCCGCCCCGTGGGGGATCGACGGGATACCAGCCGACTTCAACGGCAGGCTGCTCGCACCCGACATGCCCCGGTTCGAGCCGATCATGGAGGGTGCCATCCGTCGGGTCCCGGCGATGGCGGACGCCCGCGTCAGCCGGGTTATCAACGGCCCCGAGGCCTTCACGCCCGACAACGAGTTCATCCTGGGCGAGTCCGACGTTCGCGGGTTCTGGCTGGCCGCCGGGTTCTGCGCCCATGGGATCGCCGGGGCGGGCGGGATCGGGCGGCAGCTGGCGAGCTGGATCGTCGAGGGCGAGCCAGAGCTCGACCTCTGGAAGATGGACATCCGGCGGTTCGGGGCGGCCTACCGGTCGCGCGCGTACACGCTCGCGAGGTCGATCGAGAACTACGCCACCTACTACGACATCCACTATCCGAACGAGGAACGCCAGGCCGGCCGGCCCTTGCGCACCTCGCCGACGTACGACGACCTCGGCGCGCTCGGAGCGGTGTTCGGTGAGAAGTCGGGCTGGGAGCGCCCGAACTGGTTCGAGCCGAACGCCGACGATCCGCGCTTCGGTGGTCGCGAGGCACTCGAGGCGCTCCGGCCACGCGGCTGGGCCGGGACGCACTGGTCGCCGGCCATCGCCGCCGAGGCGCTGGCGACCCGGCAGGCGGCCGCGCTGTTCGACGAGACCTCGTTCGCCAAGCTCGAGGTCGTCGGACCCGACGCCTGTGCGTTCCTGCAGCGGGTCGCCGGGAACGACATCGATCGAGCGGTCGGGTCGATCGTTTACACCCAGCTGCTCGACCGGCGGGGCGGCATCCAGGCGGATCTGACCGTCACCCGGCTCGCCGATGACCGGTTCCTGCTGGTGACCGGGACGGCGTACGGCAACCACGACGCTGCCTGGCTGCGATCGCAGGTCCCCGAGGAGGCGAAGGTCGACGTCCGCGACATGACCTCGGCCCGCGTCTGTTTCGGCTTGTGGGGGCCGCGGGCGCGCGACGTGCTAGCCCCGCTCACGACCGACGACATCTCTGATGCAGCCTTCCCGTACCTGACGGCGAAGGAGGTCAGCATCGGGTCGGTGCCGGTCCTTGCGCTGCGGGTGACATACGTCGGCGAGCTCGGTTGGGAGCTCTATGCGCCGACCGACTACGGCCGCACGCTCTGGCGGACCCTCTGGGATGCGGGCAGGGACCATGGCCTCGTGGCCGGCGGCTATCGGGCCATCGACGCGCTCCGGCTCGAGAAGGGCTATCGCGTCTGGTCGAGCGACATCACGCCGGACGAGAACCCCTTCGAGGCCGGTCTCGGGTTCGCGCTGGCGCTCGACAAGGCCGAGCCCAACCAGGCGATCGAGGCGTTGCGTGCTGCGAAGGCGGCCGGCCCGACCAAGCGTCTGCGCTGCCTCGTGCTCGACGACGTCCTCGACGTGTGCCTCGGCAACGAGCCCGTCCGGATCGATGGCGAGATCGTCGGCCGGGTGACGAGCGGGGGTCAGGGGTTCGCGGTCGACCGGTCGATCGCCTATGCCTACCTGCCGTCGGAACGGGCGATCGGCACGCGCGGCGAGGTCGAGCTGTTCGGCCGCTGGGTCGGCTTCGAGGTCGTCCGCGAGCCGCTCTACGACCCGGAGAACGCGAGGGTCCGCTCGTGAGCACGATCGAGGGGCGGCGCGCATGGGTCGACCTGGGGCTCGGGATCGCCGACGAGGCCGACGCGATCGCCCTTCGACACTTCCGACGCGACCTCGAGATCTCGACCAAGCCCGATCGTACGTTGGTCACGCAGGCCGACACCGCCATCGAACGCATGGTCCGCGAACGGATCCTTGGCGCCCATCCTGATCACGGTCTGGTCGGCGAGGAGTACGGGGTGGAGGCGCCGGAGGCGCGGATCCGTTGGTACATCGATCCGATCGACGGCACACACAACTTCGTCCGTGGCGTGCCGTTGTTCGGCACACTGTTGGGCGTCGAGGAGGACGGCGAGCTCCAGGCCGGGGTGATCTCCGCGCCCGCGCTCGGGGAGCGTTGGTACGCGTGGCGTGGCGGTGGCGCGTGGGCTGTCCGAGCGGCGAGTGGGGACGGACCGCGACGCCTGCGGGTGTCGTCCGTGGCGTCGCTGGAGGACGCGCAACTGCTCTACGGGAGTGCCCGGGACATCCGCTCGTCGGGGCGCGTGCCTGGCTTCGACGCGCTGCTCGAGGACGTCTGGCGCGAGCGTGGGTTCGGCGACTTCTGGGGCTATGCCCTGGTCGCCGAAGGGGCGGCGGAGGGCATGGTCGAGGTCGAGCTCTCGACCTGGGATGCCGCTGCCCCCGCGATCGTGGTCGAGGAGGCCGGTGGTCGATGGTCGGATCTCGACGGCGCCCGCCGGATCGACTCGCGCACCTTCCTCGTCACCAACGGCGTCCTCCATGACGAGCTCCTGGCCCGACTCACGGGTACCGGCTGATCCTGGCTACGATCAGCGCGACCGTCGTGGGCGGGTCGAGGTCGCCGCGCGAGGCCGCGACGCCCGCCCCGATCACGATGAGATCACCCGGCACGGGCACCGGCAGCCCGGCTTCCTTGAGCAGGATCAGGCCGACGATCGCCAGCAGTCCGGCCGACGCGAGCTCCACGTCAGCCCGTGACGTCAGGCGCCGGCAGCCGCCAACGACGCGTCGAGGATCCCCAGCGCCTGCTCCACCTCATCGGCCGTGGTTACGAGCGGCGGGATGATCCGGATGACATTCACGTACGTGCCGGCGGTCAGCACGATCAGCTTGCGGGCAAGCGCCTCGGACTGGATGCGCTTGGTGAGGTCGGGGTCGGGGACGCGGCCGTCGCCGTCGCCAGGCTTGACGAGCTCGATCGCCACCATCAGGCCGAGACCGCGGGCGTCGCCGATCGCGCGGTACTTGTCCTTGAGCGCTCGCAGGCCGGCCAGGAACTGCGTGCCGCGCTCCCGTGCGTTGGCCACGAGCCCCTCGTCCTCGATGACGTCGAGCGTCGCGTTCGCGGCCGCGCACGACACGACGTTGCCGCCGTACGTGCCACCGTGGCTGCCCGGCTTCCAGCGCGCCATCAGCTCCTGGCGGGCAAGGATGCCCGACAAGGGCAGACCGGACGCGATGCCCTTGGCCATGACCAGGATGTCCGGCTCCACGTCGTAGTGCATGACCGCGAACATCTGGCCGGTCCGTCCGAACCCCGTCTGGACCTCGTCGGCGATGAGCAGGATGCCGTGCCGGCGGGTGATCTCGCGCAGCCGTGGCAGGAAGTCCGGCGGCGGGACGAGGTAGCCGCCCTCGCCGAGGACCGGCTCGATGATGATCGCAGCCACCTGGTCCGGGTAGATGAGCTGGTGGAAGGTCAGATCGAGCTGCTCCTCCCAGTCGCACGTGCAGTTCGCCGGGTCGTGGGGGCCACCGGGCGCCCGGTAGCAGTACGGGTAGGCCGTGTGGTAGACGCTGCCGGGCAGCGGCTCGAAGGCGGCTCGATACACGTCCTTGGCCGTCGTGAGCGCCATCGTCTGCGCGGTCCGGCCGTGATAGCCATAGCGGAAGGCCAAGATCACCGGTCGACCGGTGGCGACGCGGGCCAGCTTGACCGATGCCTCGATCGCCTCGGCGCCCGAGTTCGACAGGAACGCCTGGTATGGCCCGCCCGGCAGCAAGTTCGGCAGGCGGTCGTACAGGCGCAGACCGGGCTCGTGATAGAGGATGTTCTGCTGTCCGTGGAGCAGCTTCTGGGCCTGCGCGGCGATGGCCGCCGCGACCCGCGGATGGGCGTGCCCGGTGTTCGTGACCCCGATCCCGGAGGAGTAATCGAGATAGCGCTCCCCATCACGGGTGATCAGCCACGATCCCTCACCCCGGTCGATGTCGAGGTTCGTGATCCGGCCCCAGACCGCCGGTACGACGGCGTGGTCGGGTAGTGAGGTGCGGGTCTCGGTCGTCATGCGGTGCTCCCTCGATAGTCACGGGCCGCGACACGTCGCTGCCATAGCGTGGTCAGCAGCACGAGCCCGACCGCGCCCACGAAGATCATCGTCCCGATCACGTTGACCTGGACCGGGATGCCCCGGAGCTGCGAGCCGTAGATGTACAGCGGGAAGGTCTCGGTCTGGCCGGACGTGAAGGCCGTGATGACGTAGTCGTCGATCGACAGGCTGAACGCCAGCAGTGCCGCGGCGACGACCCCGGGCAGGATCAACGGGAAGGTGACCTTCCAGAAGGTCGTCCACTCGTTCGCCCCGAGGTCCATGGCCGCTTCCTCGAGGTGGCGTGGGAAGTTCGCCAGCCGCGCCTTCACGGTCACGACGACATAGCTGATGTTGAACATGATGTGCGCGATCAGGACCGTGCGGATGCTGAGCGGGAACACGAGCCCTTCGGGGATGGGCAGCTGGACGGACGCGACGAACGTCGTCAGCAGCGAGGCGCCAAGGACGATCTCGGGCGTCGACATCGGCAGGAAGATCAGGATGTTCGTGGCCGAGCGGCCGCGGAACGCATAGCGCGACAGCGCGAGGCCGATCATCGTGCCGAGCGTCGTCGCGACCAGGGTCGAGAGCAAGGCCACGATCAGGCTGTTCCGGACGGCGTCCCCCAGGCCGGGTCTGCCGAGCGGGTTGAACCAGGCGCCCAGCGAGAACTCGCGCCAGTTGAGGTTCGACCGTCCCGTCGGGTCGTTGAAGCTGAACAGGATCATCACCGCGACCGGCAGGATGAGATAGGTCGTGACCCCGACGACGTAGAGCGGCAGCAACCACCGATCGACGAAGCGGCCGAGTCGGGCAGCGGGTGCCCGCTGCGCTGCGGCGACGGCCGTGGCGGGCCCCGACGTCGAGGTCGCCGTCATCAGATCGATGCCCCGGTGAGCTCCTCGGTCCCGAGGAGCCGGGCATAGATGAACAGCCCGATCAGGATCGCGAGCATCAGGATGAACGACAGCGCCGACGCGGTCGGGTAGTCGGTCACCTCGAGGTAGCGCGCCTGGATGACGTTCCCGATCATCAAGGAGCGAGGATTGCCGAGCAGCTCGGCGTTGATGAAGTCACCGACGGCGGGGATGAACGTCAGCAGCGATCCCGCGAAGATGCCGGGCAACGCCAGCGGGAGCGTGACCCGGATGAACGCCTGGCTGACCAGGAACGTGCCGACGAGCGCGCCGGCCAGACCGCCCACGATGCCGAACACGAGTGCGCCGTAATCCATCACGGCCCCGATGACGGCGCCCAGGACGCCGCCGATGACCAACCCGACGATCGTGCCCTGTGGGCGCCACGGTCCGGCGTACAGGTCCTCGGCGGCCTCGATCAACCGCTTGTCGATCTTCTCGAGCGCGACGTACAGCGGCAGCGTCATGAACGGCAGGAAGTTGTAGGTGATGCCGGCGACGACCGCGGCCGGCGTCGCCAGCACGCGGAAGTCTTCGGACAACAAGCCGAGATCCTTGATCGGTCCGAGGAGCAGGCCGTCGTCGGCGAGGATGATCTTCCACGAGATCGTGCGGAGCAGGAAGCTCGTGAAGAACGGTGCGATGACGAGAAACAGCAGCAGGTTCTTGTAGGCGCCACCCCGGAACGCGATCGCGTACGCGAGCGGGAAGCCGAGGGCGAACGCGAGGATCGTCGCCAGCCCGCCGTACACGATCGATCGGGCGAGCCACGGCCAGTACTCGCTGATGGCCTCGCCGTAGATCCCCCAGTTCCACGTCTGCACGTAGCCGGCGTCGATGTTCCCCGTCCACAGCGAGACGAGGAACATCTGGAACGCCGGGTAGACGTAGAACAAGACGAGCCAGAGCAGGCCCGGCAGAAGCAGCGCGTACGGCGCGATCGCGCGGAGATGGAGCGCGCGACGCATCGTGGGCTAGAGGCCCATCGCCTTGCTGAATGCCTCGGCCCAGGCGGTCTCCTCCTCGGCGGTCGTCGCGCGGAACTGATGCAGCCGCGCTACGTAGTCGTCGGGCGGGAAGATGAGCGGGTTGTTGGCGATCTCCGCATCGAGCTCGACCATGATCTCCTTGGCACCGGCGACAGGGCAGACGTAGTTCACCCACGCTTCGATGGTCGCCGCGTTCGTCGGGTCGTAATAGAAGTCGATCCAGCGTTCTGCCTGCGGCTTGTTGGGCGAGCCCTTCGGGATGACCATGTTGTCGGTCCAGAGCATGCCGCCCTCCTTGGGGAGGGCCCACTGGAAGTCCTGGTCGGGCTTCTGGTCCGGGACCAGCAGGGTGAGCACGTCGCCGGACCAGGCCATCGCGAGGACGACGCTGCCACCCTGCATGTCCTCGACGTACGAGTTGCCGGTGACCTGGCGGACGGTGCCGTCCTTGATGGCCTTGTCCACTTCGGCCAGCGCGGCGTCGAACTGCTCCTGGGTCAGCTCCTCGGGCTTGCTGCCGAGCCGGATCGCCGAGAGGCCGATCGTGTCGCGCATCTCGGAGAGGTAGGTCAGCTTGCCCTTGAACTCGGTGCCGAAGAACACCTCCAGCGAGTCGAGGTCGCCGGTCTTGTTCTTGTCGAAGCCGATGCCGGTCATGCCCGACTGCCATGGCGCAGCCAGGTTCGTATCGGGATCGAACGAGCGGGCCTTGTAGTTCTCGGCGAGGTTCGCCACGAAATTGGGTGTCAGGTTGGTGTCGATCGTCTCGAGCCAACCCAGCCGGGCGAGGCGCGCCACCATCCAGTCGGTGACGACGACGATGTCCCATTCCGTCGGCAGGCCGGCATCGAGCGGCGCCTGCAGGTCGCTCGTGAAGAAGGTCTCGTTGTCGTCGACCGCACCGTTCGCGTACTCGACCGTGATGCCGGACTCGGTCTGGAACTTCTCGATGGTCGGGTACGCCGTGCCATCGTCGGTCTCATCGATGTAGCCGATCCAGTTCGCGAAGCGCAGCGTGCCGCTCGTGGCCGGTGTCGCGGCCGACGATGCGCTCGCGCTGGCGCTTGGCGCCTGGCTCGCGGCAGCCGACGGCGAGGCGGCTGCGCTCCCCGCAGGCGGCGTGCCGCACGCGGCCAGGAAGGCGGCCGTGCCAGCAAGGGCGCTGCCTTGCAGGAACAGGCGACGGCTGATGTCCCCCGGAGGCGGCGTACGGGTCTCGGTCATGCGATGTCTCCTCCTTGGGCCGTCGCGGCCGGGGTGGCCTCGGCGGTCGGTGCAGCGGCGGCGGGTTCCGCGACAGCGGGATCCGCGACGACGAAGCTGTGGTCCGGTGACCACGTCAACAGGACTTCCTCGCCGGGCGCCCACAGCTCGGAGCGCGTGGCTCGCTCGACGTTCTGCTCGTACACGGTCAGGCGGGCGCCCCCGCGCGCCTCGACCTGATATTGGGTGCTCACCCCGAGATAGGACGCGTCACGGACGATGCCTCGCAACTGGTTGTGACCGGCTGGCGTGGGGTCGACATCCGCGGGTTCGCGGAGCCTGATCTTCTCGGGGCGGACGCCGATGTTGATGTCCACCTTGCCATCGACGAGCGCTCTCGGCGCTCGGACCGTCGTGTCGTCGGCCAGCTTCACGCTGGCGTACTGCCCGTCCGTGCCCTGCACGGCGCCCGGCAGGAGGTTGCTGATGCCGAGGAAGCCGGCCACGAACCGGGTGGTCGGCCGTTCGTAGAGGCTCTCCGGATCGCCCAGCTGCTCGTAGCGTCCGCGGTTCATCACGGCGATGCGATCCGACATCGTCATCGCCTCTTCCTGGTCGTGGGTCACGTAGATGAAGGTGATGCCGACCTCCTGCTGGATCCGCTTGAGCTCGACCTGCATCTGCTTGCGCAGCTTGAGGTCGAGCGCACCGAGCGGCTCATCCAGGAGCAGGACCGCGGGCTTGTTGATCAGCGCCCGCGCCAGGGCGACTCGTTGGGCCTGGCCGCCGCTGATCTGGGTCGGCTTGCGGCGCTCGTAGCCAGGAAGCTCGACCAGCTTGAGCATCTCGGCCACGCGGCCCTTCACCTCGTCGTCCTTGACGCCCTGGCGGCGCAGGCCGAAGGCCACGTTCTCGTAGATGGTCAGGTGCGGGAAGAGGGCGTAGTTCTGGAAGACCGTGTTGACGTGCCGCTTGAATGGCGGCAGCCAGGTGACGTCCTCGCCCTGGAGCTCGATGCGGCCCGAGGTGGGCTCCTCGAAGCCCCCGATCATCCGCAGCGTCGTCGTCTTGCCACAGCCCGACGGCCCCAGCAGGCTGAAGAACTCGCCGTCCTCGACCTCGAGATCGATGTGGTCGACCGCCAGCGTCTCGCCATAGCGCTTGACGACATCGACGAGCCTGACTTCGACGGGCACGTTCGTTCGCACTCCTGGCGGGTGGGTCGATCGCTCGGCGCACCTCCCGCGCGCGACCGGTCGTCCGCGCCCTGCGGTGACTCCGGGGTCAGTCGATCCGAGGACGGTCGGATGCGGGCGAGGATATGGGCGGATCGCTCAGGGTGTCAAGGACGCGGGAACCGTGGCTCGGCGGAGCCACGAGCGCGAGATTCGTGACGCTACCTCGTCACGAGTGCGGGGTTCGCAGCGTCGGCGGCATCCCTCGGGCGCACCCGCCGACCGACGAGGCCGGCCACCGCGGCGACCGCGGGGAGCGGGTCGCGCCACCAGAAGAGCGCCCGATCACCGCGCAGCCATGGGCCGCTGACCGATCCCTCCGGCCGGCGCCCGGCACGCCAGGCGCGGGCGATGGCCGTCGCATCGGGGATCTCGTACATCCCGAACCGGCCGACCTCGTAGGGAGGCGCGGTGGGGACGGCAAGCTCCTGCGCGTCGAGGTAGCTCATCCATGGCAGGTCCACGCCCGCCTGGGCGATGTGGCCGATCAGCCAGAACGGCCGTGGGTTGAGCTCGATGATCTTGAACAGGCCGTCGCGGGCATCGAGCTTGAATTCGACGTTGAAGATGCCGCGATAGCGCGACCGCGTCCAGCAACGTGCGCAAGGCCGGCATGCACGCCTCGACGTCCGCGAGCGGGATCGTGACGTCACAGCAGGTATTGGCGAGGCGCGGCGGATCCATCCGCACCCGGCGCCGGGCCGCCATCGCGGTGATCGTCCCGGTCCGGTCGACGAACCCATCGATGAGGAAGGTGGTGGACATGTTCCCGGGGATCCACTCCTGGAGCAGGAACGTGATCCCGGCCGCCGCGGCCTCCTCGACCATGCGGACCGCCTCGTCGCGCGAGTGGACGAACGAGCCCTTGCTCTTGAAGACCTGGTTGTGCCGCTGCAATTCGGTGGGCTTGAGGAACCCAGCGGCGAGGTCCTCGTCGCTCGCGAGCTCGAGGTCGGCCGGGCGCGCGATCGGGATGCTCCGCGGGCGCGGGAGGTCGAGCCGATCCACCAGCTCGTGGAACCGGTCCTTGTCGACGAACGCTGCCACCGCATCGTATGGCGCGATGCTTGCCGGGAATCGGTGGCGAAGCTCCGGCGGCAGACCGGCTACCGCCAGCGCCCAGCGGTCGCTGCACGGGATCAGGACAGCCTCGGGCAGGTCGAGCGCTGCCAGGTAGCCGGCAAGCACCGCCGGATCGGCCGTCTCCGGGAGCGTCCGCTCTGCCGGCCGGTACCAACGCGACTTGGTGATGATGTTGGTGGTGTCGTCGACCACGAACGCCGGGATCCCGCGCCTGGCGAGCACGCGCAGGACGCCGAGGGCCGCGATGTGCGCACCGAAGATCAGGACGGGTCGGGGCGCCGTCGGCGACACGCTCGGGGTTCCGGGCTACTTGATGGCCAGCGGGTTCACGGGCGAGCCGACGCCGCCGGTGATCGGGAGCGGCGGGGCCGCGAACAGGAACTCGTAGCGACCATCGGTCGCGCAGTCCTCGGCGAGTGCCTCGAGGTCGAAGATCTCGCCGACCAGCAGACCCATGTGGACGATCAGGACGATATGCAGCGGCTGGAACACGTCCTCGGTCTCGTTGGGCAGGACTTCCGCGCCCCACGTGTCGGTGGCGATCGCCGCCACGTCGCGGTCGTGGATCCAGCCGACGGTGTCGAGGGCCAGCCCCGGAGCCGCCCCGCCGGCGTAGGTTCCCCACGAGCCCTCGGCGCGGCATTGCGCCATCTGGCCGGTCCGGATGAGCAGGATGTCGCCACGCCCGATCGCCACCCCCTGCGCCTGGGCGCAGGCCTCGAGGTCGGCGACATGGATCGGTTCGCCCGGCTCGAGCCAGGGTCGGCCCTTGCTGCGCGGGATATCAAGGAGCACGCCCCGGCCGACGATGCGGTCGCGGGTCTTGGCGATGTCGTTGCGGATGGCGCCCTTGCTGCCCACGTCCGTGGCGTGGTAGCCGTTGTAGATGTGGTCGTCGAACACGATGTGGGCGAGCGCGTCCCACTGCGTCCCGGACTGGAGCGGCAGGATCAGCAGGTCGTCCGTGCCCCGGATCCAGCGGTCCCGGCCGCCGTAGAAGTCGCGCACCACCGTGCCCGTCGCGGCAGCGTTGCCGTCGCGGATCATCAGGTGGATCGGGTTGAACCGACCGAACCCGCCCGACTGCGGCCCGTTCTCGTCGACCGGGATGGCCAGCGAGAAGACGCGACCGCTACGAACCAGCCCGGAGGCCGCCACCACGTCGCTCGGGGTGATGTGGTTCAGCGTGCCGAGCTCATCGTCGGGTCCCCACCGTCCCCAATTGGAGCAGCGCTCGGCCAGGGCGCGCACGGTGCCGATGTCCGGCGCCTCCGTGTCAGGCGGAGATACGGACGGGACGTCGCTCCTCGGGGCGGTGATGGTCATAGCTCGCGGATGCGAACGCGGTCGTAGCGGGTGACTGGGGCGATGGCGTCGCGATCGATGACGGCGTCGATGATGGTCGGTCCGTCGCGGCGCAGGCCGTGGGCGAGCGCGTTGCGGAAGTCCTCGACGTTGGCCACGCGGAAGCCGTTCGCACCGAATGCCCGCGCGATCGCCCCGTAATTGACGTCGACGAACTCGTTGACCTCGGGCACGACCTTGCCGTACAGCAGGTCCTGGACGTGCTCCTCGAACGCCAGCGTCTGGTTGTTGAGGATGATGACGATGACCGGCAGCTTCTGGCGGATCGCCGTCTCGATGTCACCGATGTGGTAGCCGAAGCCGCCGTCACCCGTGATGCACACGACCTGCCGGTCGGGTGCCGCGAGCTGGGCACCGAGGGCGGCCGGAAAGGCCCAGCCGAGCGAACCGTCGGCGCGCATGAAGTGGCGCCCGGCCTGCTTGACCTCGGCGAGCGCGCCGGCCCACGCGGCGGAATAGCCGGTATCGGCCACCAGCACCGCGTCGTGGGCAAGCTGCGCGTCGAGGGCGGCCATCACGGCCTCGGGCCGCATCGATCCGCCATCCAGCCCGTCCTGGGCCGCGAGACCGGCCCGTCGCTCACGCCAGGCGGCGCGCTCGTCGATCAGCGTCGCGACGTACTGCTTGGCGGCCGCCGACGGCTGGGCGTCGATCCGCTCGCAGGCCTCCAGCACGGTATCGAGGAATGCGCGGGCGTCTGCGACCAACCCGATCTCCGTCGGGAAATTCATCCCGACGACGTCGGCATCGATGGACGCGTGGATGATGCGGGTGCCCGGGCTGATGAGCCGGTACGAGTCGGTGACCATCCCGCCGAGCGACGTGCCGACCGCCAGGATCACATCGGCGTCGCGCAGCGCGGCGTTGGCGTAGTTGCGCGAGTACCGTCCGACGCTGCCCAGGGCGAGGTCGTGCGTCTCGGCGATGCTGCCCTTGCCTGAGTTGCTGGTCGCGACCGGCAAACCGAGTCGCTCGGCGACCAGCCGCAGCGCGTCATGCGCGCCCGACTGATGGATGCCACCGCCGGCCAGGATGATCGCGCGATCTGCCGAGACGAGCAGTCGGACGACGGCGTCCGCGTCGGCCGCGCTGACCGATGGGCGCGAGAACGGCAGCTCGAAGGGCTGATCCAGCGGCGCGGGGCCGTGGTAGCCCGGAAGCTCCTCCTCGAAGAGGTCGTTCGGGATCCCGAGATACACGGGACCGGGAGCGCCGATCAGCGCGTGACGCGCGGCCTCGCGGACGAGCCGCGGGACGTGCGTGACCACCGACGCCTCGATGCCCCACTTGGTGACCGAGGCGAACAGTGGTTGCTGCTCGAGCTCCTGGTACTCCCGGCGGTAGCGGTCCGCGCGGCGCATCGCCGACACCAGCGCCACGACCGGGCTGCCCGCCCAGAACGGTTCTGCCAGCCCGCCCGCCACGTTGGCGGCCCCTGGGCCGTACGGGCCGTACACGAAGGTGGGTCGCCCGCAGACGCGAGCGTAGCCGTCGGCCATGTAGACCGCGGCTGCCTCGCTGCGTGCGAGGACCTGGCGGATGCCGACCGCTTCGAGAGCGATCCAGAGTCGGTTGTCGCGACCCGTCATCAGGAAGAAATGCTCGGTCCCGAGCGCTTTCAGCTCCTGCGCGATGGCGGCGGCAGCCTGGATGGTGACGGCGCTGTCGGGTGCGGCGAGCGCCCCGGTGGCGCGTTCGGCGATGGCGGCGGCTGGTGTGGCGATGTCGATTCCCCCCAGAATCCGGCAACTGCTCGTAATACAGCGACAGGCCCCTGCCGCTGTCAATGGTCCTAACCACCCTCGGCGATAGTCCCGTTGCGGGCGCACAACGTCTGTCGAACCCTTACCGATGGGAGGCAGCGTTACGGCGATATGGCGGTCGGGTCAACGCTCGTCCGGCAGGTGTGGAGGCAACATGAGCGACGACATCGGACGCGATCGCTACGAGGTCGTCGACAGCTTCTTCCGGCGTCCGAAGGGCTGGACCTTCGTCGAGGTCGCCGACGTCGGCATCGATCCCGATGACAACGTCTTCGTGTTCTGCCGCGGCACCCACCCCGTGATGATCTTCGACAAGGACGGCCACTTCCTCGACGCCTGGGGCGAGATCGGCGGGGAGCACTACTTCACGTTCCCGCACGGGTTGAGCGTCGCGCCGGATGGCTTCGTGTACACGGCCGACAGCCGCGACCACTCGATCCGGAAGTTCACGCGGGATGGACGCCACGTGCTGACGCTCGGCAGTCCCCACCAGAATGCCCCCGCGTTCAGCGGCAAGCCCTTCAACCGACCGACGCACGCCACGGCGGCACCGAACGGCGATATCTACGTCAGCGATGGCTATGGCAACGCCCGGATCCACTGCTTCAGCCCCGATGGGGAGCTGAAGTTCTCGTGGGGGTCGGCCGGCCATGGTCCCGGCGAGTTCAACACGGTCCACAGCGTGTTCATCGACCCGGACGACGAGGTCCTGTACGCCGCTGATCGCTACAACAACCGCGTCCAGTCCTTCACGCTGGCCGGCGACTACCTCGGCGAGTGGCGCGACCTGCGCCTGCCGCAGAGCGTCCGCAAGGGCCCCGACGGTGCGTTCTACGTCGCCGAGCTGTCCCATCGCGTCACGGTGCTCGACCGGGGCGGCGCGGTCCTGGCGCGCTGGGGTGATGGCGTGGCGGTGGACGACTTCGAGACCGGCGGTGTCCCGCTCGCGCTGCCCGCGGCCCCGTCACGCCAGCCGATGGTCACCGGCCGCGTCGTCCACGAGCCCGGCGCCGGGCTGTTCTGCGCACCGCATGGCATCGCGGTCGACTCGGCGGGCAGCTTCTACGTGGCCGACACCGCGGAGTCGTGGATCGGCCTCGATCGCGGCGGTCGTGGCATCCAGAAGTTCGTGCGCGTCTGATCCTGACCTGGAGCCCTTGCGGGTCCTCGGCCCGACCGAGGTACGATGTATTCCGACACATCCCGTGACAGAACGAGGGCCCACCGTCGCATGACCCCCATCACCGAAGGCGCCGTCCTCGATGCGCTGCGCGCAGTCCAGGAGCCGGAGCTCGGACGAGACATCGTCACGCTCGAGATGGTCAAGGCGATCGCCATCGACGACACCCGTGTCGCGTTCACCATCGAGCTGACGACGCCGGCCTGTCCGCTCAAGGACGAGATCGAAGGGAACGCTCGCACGGTCCTCGCTGACCTGGGCGCCACCGACGTCGAGATCACCTGGGGCGCCATGGTGCGCCGAGCGCAGCCGCGCCAGGCGGAGCAGCTCGTGCCGGGGGTCAAGAACATCGTCGCCGTCGCGTCGGGCAAGGGCGGCGTCGGCAAGTCGACGGTCAGCGTCAACGTGGCGGTCGCCTTGGCCCAGGCGGGCGCGACCGTAGGCCTGCTCGATGCCGACATCACCGGCCCGAACATCCCGCAGATGCTCGGCGTCGAAGGGCAGCCCAAGGCCAGCCCGAGCAACAAGATCACGCCGCTCGAGCGCTACGGCGTCAAGACGATCTCGATCCAGTTCTTCGTCCCCGAGGGCCAGCCGATCGTGTGGCGTGGCCCATTGGTCGGGGGCGCGATCCAGCAGTTCCTGCGCGATGTCGACTGGGGCGAGCTCGACTACCTCGTGATCGACCTGCCGCCCGGCACGTCCGATGCGCAGTTGACCCTGGCGCAGGCCGTGCCGATCAGCGGTGCCGTGCTTGTGACCACGCCCCAGGAGGTCAGCCTGAGCGACGTCGGCAAGGCGCTCGCGATGTTCCAGCGGTTGAACGTGCCGATCCTCGGTGTCGTCGAGAACATGACGGCGTTCGCCTGTCCGCATTGCGGCGAGCTGACCGAGATCTTCGGGCGCGGCGGCGGCGAGCGCTTCGCCGCACAGCACAGCATCGAGTACCTGGGTGGCGTGCCGCTCGACATCACGGTCCGCCAGGGCGGCGATGTCGGCGTGCCGGCCGTCGCCCAGCGCGAGCCAGGCCCGGCGGCACGCGCGCTCACGACCGTCGCCCAGACCGTGGCCGCCCGCATGAGCGTCCGCGCCGCGACGGCCGAGTCCAGACCGCTGATCACCATCTCCTGAGGGGCCGAGGCCGACGGCATGCACTGCCCGGCGTGCGGGACCGCGGCAGGGGAGGACGCCCGGTACTGCGCGCGATGCGGCAGGCCGCTGGATGCCAGGGACGCCCTCGACGGCGGTGACCCTGACCAGCCGGCCCGGCTCGGACCCGCCGCTACGATCGGTGACCGGCGCATCGTCACGGCGCTATTCGCCGACCTCGTCGACTACGTGCGGATGCTCGCCGAGCACGACCCGGAAGTGGTCCGTGCTCGCGTCACGGTGGCGCTCGCGACGATGGCCGCCGCCATCGAACGGTTCGACGGCACGCGCGAGAAGTTCATCGGCGATGCGGTCTTCGCCGTGTTCGGTTGGCCGCGCGCCCATGACGACGACGCGGTACGCGCAGCGCTGGCCGCCCTCGCGATCAGGACCGGGCTCCACGACCTGGGCAGCAGCGGCGAGTCGATGGACGTCCGGATCGGCATCGCCACCGGCGAGGTCGTCGCCGCTGGACCGACCGCGCCCGATGGCGATCTGCGGCTGACGGGCGAGGCGATCACCACCGCCGCCCGGATCCAGTCGCTGGCCCGACCGGGCGAGATCATCCTCGATGCTGCCACCCGACAGGCGGCGCGCGGCCGGCTCGCGACGGAGCCGCGCGGATCCGTCGTCCTCCGAGGCCAGTCGACCGCCGTCGACCTCTACGCGCTGCGCGGCGAGGCCGGGAACAGTTCCTGGATCCCATACCGTGCCGCCCGACCCGGTCCGCTCGTTGGTCGACGCGACGAGGTAGCGGCGATCGGGGCCGTGCTCGATGGCGTGCGGCGCTCCGGGCGCGGCGCGGCGGTCGTCATCGAGGGCGACGCAGGCATGGGCAAGTCCCGCCTGCTGACGGCCGTCGAGGCACGCGCCCGAAGCACCGGGTTCGCCTGGACGTGGACCGAGAACGTGTCCTACGGTCGCGGCGAGCCCTACCGCTGGGCGCGCCTGTTCGCGCAGGTCATCGCCGACGAGCACGGCATCGACTCCGGATCGTTCGTCCGACGCCTGCTCTTCACGGAGGATCTGCCGCCGGACGTCGCCCGGCGCTACGGCGGCGCCATCGCCGCCATCGCCCGCGATGCATCGTTCTCGGGCTGGGAGGCCGAATCGGCAGACACGCCCGGCGACCCCGCCGAGGTGACCGCGACGCTCGTGGAGGTCGCCGCCCGCTACGTCGACCGGCTGCTGGAGACGACCGGTCCGCGCGTCATCGTCATCGACGACCTGCACTGGCTCGATCAATCGAGCGTCGGACTCGTCGAGATCGTCGTCGACCGCACCGTCGATCATCCGATCCTGATCCTGGCCGCGACGCGACCGGGGCCTGTCCCGGCATGGGCGGCGCGGGACGACGTGACCCGGATCCGGCTCGACGGGCTCGCCGAGCCGGACACGGCGCGCCTGGCGACCATCGTGGCGCGTGCCGCAGTCGATGCCGATGGCGCCCGCAACATCCACGAGCGGACCGGCGGCAACCCGCTGTTCGTCGGCGAGACGGTCCGCGCGTTCCTCGAGGACGGCACGCTGCAGTTGCGCGACGGCCGCGTCGCGCTGACCGGGAGCGGCGGATCGCGTCTGCCGGTGACGCTTCGAGCCGTGCTCGGCGCCCGCATCGATGCGCTGCCGCCGCCTGCCAGGGAGGTGCTCGGCGTCGCGTCGGTGGTCGGCATCAGCTTCCGCCCGTCGATCGTGGAGGAGCTGTTGGATGGTCCCGTCGAGCCGCAGACGTTCGACGATCTCGCCGACAGCGCGCTGATCGCCCCCGGCGACGACGACCACTGGCGGTTCGCTCATGCGCTGATCCACGACGCTGCCTACGCCGGGCTGCTGGCGAGCCGGCGACGAGCGCTCCATGCGCGGCTGGCCGACCGCCTCGAAGGCCGGGCAGGCATCCGGTCGCCTGGACAGATCGCGTCACATCGGGTCGCTGCGGGCGACGCGCCGCGGGCGATCCCGCTCCTGCGCGAGGCTGCCGAGAGCGCACTGTCCCTCGGCGCGGTGGCCGAGGCGGCGGCGTACTGGCGGCAGGCCGCCACGCTTGCCGCATCGGCGGACCCGGACGGTGCGGCCGGCGATCGGGTCCGCGAGGCCGAGGCGGTCGCGATCCTGGGGGCGCTCCGCGATGCCGCGGCCGCCCCACCCGCCAGCGCGCCCACGGGAGCCCTCTCGACGGGCGGTCCGGGGCCGACCTAGCTCGAGGCGCCCCCGAGCTCCGGGGCTGCAGCTGCCACGCGTGGCCCGGTCCCATCCGTGCGCGGGTCGAGCCCGACGCGCGGCTTGACCGTCACGGTCAGCCCGTCCACGGCCGTTCGGACCCACGGTCCGGCCGCGGCACACATCGCATCCATCTCCGGCTTCCGCGCGGGTCCGTAGTGGACGAGGATCGCCGACCGTGCATCGGCCCGGCGCGCGAGCTCGATCGCTTCCTCGGGGGTCAGATGGCCACGTTCCGCATCGTCGTGGGCCGCCAGCCCGAGCGCGCTTTCGACCAGCAGGAGGTCGGCGCCGCGGACACCATCCTCGACCGACGCCGACGGCCCGGTGTCGCCGGTGTAGGCCAGGCGCGTGCCATCGGGCGCGTCGATGACCACGCCCCAGGCCGGCACGTAGTGGCGCCCCTGGACGAAGCGCAGGCGCAGATCGCCGACGACGAGCTCCGCCGCCGGGTCGTACTCGACCGCGTCGAACGCCGCGTCGAAGAAGCCGGCGCGCTCGCTCACCGCGGTCGCCAACGCGTCGAGGCGCGGCCGGCCGCCGGGCGGCAGGTAGATCGGCAGCGGATCGGGTGCCCGCTCGCCCCACGGGTAGAGGTAGCGCAGACCCACGATGTCGAGGTAATGGTCGGCATGCATGTGACCGATCACGATCGCCGACAGGGCGTGTGGATCGAGGACGCGCTGCAGGTTGCGGATGACACCCTGGCCGCAATCGAGCAGGATCGCCGTGGAGTCCCACTCCACGAGGAAACCGGCGGTCGGGGTGGCTGGGTGTGGGGCCGCGGTGCTGCAGCCGAGCACCGTCAACCGCAGGCGTTCGCCGAGCGGGTACGTCATGAGCGGCATGCTAGGTTGCAATGCTTCTGGTGGTGTGTCGGCAGTCAGACACGTTTACCATCGCCCGCATGCTGGTCGGTCGCCCGGTCCTCGAAGCACTCGGCGCGATCCCCTTCTTCGCGGGTCTCGATCCGGAGGCCCTCGAGCGGGTCGCGGCCGGCATGCGCTCGCGCCGGTTCCGGCGGGGCGAGGTGATCTTCCACATCGGTGACCCGGGCGATGCGCTGTTCGTGCTCGTCCAGGGCGAGGTGAAGATCTCCCTGCCCTCGGAGACGGGCGAGGAAGCGATCCTCGCGACCCTGCGACCCGGCGACGTGTTCGGCGAGCTGGCGCTGCTCGACGGGGCGCCCCGCTCCGCGACGGCGACCGCGCTGGGGCCGACCGAGACCGTGGTGCTGCCCCGCGACCGGTTCCGCGAGCTGATCGCGACGGAGGCCGGCGTGCGCGACGCGCTGCTCGCCTCGATCGCCGGGGAGCTGCGACGGCTGACGACCCATGTCGAGGAGCTCCACTTCCTGGACATCACCGGACGCCTCGCCGCCCGGCTCGTCCGCCTGGCGCAGGAGGGCGGGACGCGGCTGCCGGACGGCGGCATCCGGCTGCGGACGAGCCTCACCCAGGGCGACCTGGCGGCCATGGTCGGCTGCACGCGGCAGAGCGTGAACAAGCTGCTCGGGCAGTTCACCGACGATGGGTTGATCCGGCTCGAGCGCGAGGGGATCGTCATCATCGATGTCGCCGGCCTGGCGACGGCATCGCACCGCTAGGCCGCGTCCCCAGGATCAACCTCGGATCGCGTCGAACAGCGTCGCCGCGGTGATGAGCGCCGCCTGACTGCGGCCCATGCTCCCACCGAGGTAGGTCGCGTGCGTCTGGCGCCGCTCCCGATCCGGTGTCACCACGGCCACGCTGACGGCCAGCTCGCTGCCGCGGGGCCGCGCGCGGACCGCGACGCCGACGTCGACCTCGCCCTTCGCTCGGATGGCGCGGGCCATGTCCAGCAGGTCGTCGTCGCCCGAGCCGCCGCCGGGACGGGCCTCGACGAGCGGTAGCCACGGGACGTCGCCGAAGAGCGCCGCGACCTGGCCGCCGGTGCCGATCTCCTCGACGGCCAGCCGCCAGCCGAGCTCCGTCAGCCGGCTCCCGATGGCATCGGCCCAGGACACCGCGCCCTCGGCCCAGATGTAGTCGCCGAGGCGCTCGCGGACCACGGCCGCAGCGGCATCGACGCGCGCGGCGGCGGTCGCGCCGGTCGCGTCGTCACCGGCCGCGCTGACCCGGACATCGACCGCCTCGAGCCGCGCGTAGGTGGCGACCTCCGGGTCGGGCCGGCGGAGGAGCTCGTCGCCGAGGATCTCGGCGACCGTCGATTCGCCGATCCCGGTCAGACGGAACGTGCGGACGACGGCGTCCGTGCCGAGACCGCGGGCCCGGAGCCTTGGCAGCACCTCGTCGGACCACATCGGGCGCATCTCTCGAGGTGGGCCGGGCAGCGCCACCGCGACGCCGCCGTCGGGCCGGGTGACGAACCAGCCCGGCGCTGAGCCGTTCGGGTTCGGCAGCGGTTCGCACGACGGGATCCGCCATGCCTGTTTGAGGTTGCTCTCCGGGAACGGCATCCCGCGCCGCTCCCAGCGTCCCCGCAGCCAGGCCTCGAGGTCGGGGTCGACCGTGACGGTCTCGCCGAGCGCCGCCGCGATCGACTCGCGGGTCAGGTCGTCGGGTGTCGGACCGAGTCCGCCGGTGCAGACGACGAGGTCGGCGCGCTCGAACGCTGTCGTGAACGCGGCGGTGACGACGTCGAGCCGATCGGGCAGCGCCTGGATGCGCGTCACGCTCACCCCCTCGAGGGTCAGGGCGCGCGCCAGCTCGCCGGCATTGGTGTCCTGCGTGTCGCCGACGGTCAGCTCCGAGCCGATGCTCAGGAGCTCGGCCGTGCGGAGGCGGCGCATGGATGGCTCGATCGACATGACCGCAGCGTAACGGTCCCGCGAGGTGTCAGGCGGGGTCGGGTCGGATGGCTGCGATTCGTGCGCTGCTATCATCCGGGCCGACCCGGTCCCGCTCGCGACCGCCCGATCCCCGAGCTGGAGCACCACCCTGGACGACCGCCCGATACCGCCCCCGCCCCCGATACCGCCCCCGCCCCGGGTACCGCCCCCGCCTGGCTTGTTCGCGTCGTTCCGCTCGACACGCGATGCCGGTTTCCGGCTGGCGATGGCCCACATCGATCTCGCCAAGGCGGAAGCGATGGCCATCGGCGACGAGATCAAGAAGGTCGCCGCTCTCGCCGGCATCGCCTTCGCGGTCGTCGTCTTCGCCGTCATCCTTGCGGTGATCGGGACGTCGCTATTCCTCGGCGACTGGCTGCTCGGCTCGATGGGCTGGGGGGTCCTCCATGGGCTGCTGCTGTTCACCGCGATCGCGGTCGCCTGCGGGCTCGTGGCAGTCGGGGTCAGCGGCGCACAGATCGGACGCGCCTTCGTACTCGGGCTCATCGTGGCCGTGGTGGTCGGCGTCGGGCTGGCGCTGGCCTTGCCCAACAGCGCGTACGCCTCGCTCGGCGACTCGGTCCTCCCGGGCATCGAGCCGGGGATCCGCCCGCTCGTGGTCGGCCTCATCGTGGTCGGCGCGATCGGCCTCCTGGTCGGTGTCATCGGGGCCGCTCGCGGCGGTGGGACGGGCGCCGTGGTCGGCGGCGTCGTGGTCGGGCTGCTGCTCGGCGCCCTGTCGGCGGTGGACGTCGGACCGCAGGTCGGCGTCGGCATCGGGATCGCGTTGGGCTACATCGTGTGGATCGCGGTCATGGCGATGGACGTCGCGCGGTCCGGCGTCGATACGGAGGAGCTGATGGCCCGCTTCTATCCGAAGCAGACTATCGAGACAAGCAAGGAGACGCTCGCGTGGCTTCAGAGCAAGATGCCGCCCGGGACCGGGTCCTAGCGGCTCGCGCGGAGTTGGAGGCGCAAGTCGAGACGCTCCAGGCGTCCGGGCGCGCTGCCGTCGACATCCCGGCGCGTATCCGTCAAAGCCCGGCGAAGGCGGCGGCCATCGGTGCCTCCGTCGGCTTCCTGCTGCTGAAGGGTCCGCAGCGCTTGTACGGCGCCGTGCGGAAGGCGATCTTCGGCACGCCGGCGCCGATCCCCAAGCGGATGCTGCCCAAGGACATCGAGAAGACGCTCCGGTCGATGGGCGACGACGGCGAGAAGGTCCGCGGCACGCTGGAGCGCGACTTCGCCTCGTACGTGAAGAAGGCCGAGAAGGATCGCCGTGGACTGCTGTCCGTCGCGCTGATGGCGATGCTCCGGCCGATGGTCGCGCGGGGCCTGCGGCGGGCAGGGGAGTACCTCTTCTCGCCCGGCCCCGAGGGCTACCCGACGGGGCTCGATGCGGTGCGGGCGAAGGCAGGTGCGAGGCTCGAGGCGGTGCGCGGCTCCACGGAACGGGCAGCTGAGGCAGCCAAGGAGCGCGTCGACCAGGTGCGCCCGTCCGGCCCGCGCAGTCCCGAGGACGAGTCGCCGACCGGCATCTGATCGGGGTAGCGGGCTCCCGACCCGTGGCGTCAGCCGTGGAACGTCCCATGTTCCAACCGGCGAAGGAACGGCCGGGATTCGGTCGCTCAGCCGCCGACTGGAACATCCAGATGTTCCAAACGACCAACGAGAGCCATATTCGGGCCTCGGCTCGGCCGCTCAGCTGCCGTTTGGAACAGGCTATGTGCCAACCGCGACCGACCGCCGATCCGGGGCCCTGCACTACACTCCGCTGTCACGGGCGAGTGGCGGAATGGCAGACGCGCCGGCCTTAGGAGCCGGTGCCGCGTGAGCGGCGTAGAGGTTCGACCCCTCTCTCGCCTACCAGCCCTGTCGGGGCGTCCCCGAAGCGCACTGCGTCCCGGACCGACCGAACCGGGACCCCGCCCTATACTTCCCGTTCGATGCAGATCACTCGTACCCCAGCCCCCAACTCGACCGTCCAGCTCCAGATCGAGCTGCCACCCGACCGCCTCGACCGAGCCGTCGATGCCGCGGTCCGTGCCCTGGCCCGCCGCACCCGGATCCCCGGCTTCCGCCCGGGCAAGGCGCCGCGCCCCGTCCTGGAGCGCCACCTGGGACCCGGTGTCGTGCTCGACGAGGCCGTCGAGCACCTGATGCAGGACGCCTACCGCGAGGCGCTCATCGAGGAGGATCTCCTCCCACTCACCAACGCCGACGTCGAGGTCGTCCAGGCCGAAGAGGGCAAGCCGCTCATCTTCAAGGCGACGGTGCCTGTGCGACCGGAGATCACCCTCGGCGACTACAAGAACTTCAACTTCAAGCCCGACATCGAGGTGATCGACGACGCCCGCGTCGACAAGGTCATCGAGGAGCTGCGCGACCAGAACGCGACCCTGGCGGCCGTCGAGGATCGCGGCGCACAGGACGGCGACTACGCGGTCATCTCGTTCGTGGGCACCCGCGACGGCCAGCCGTTCGAGGGTGGCACGTCGGAGCGGATGCCGCTGATCCTCGGCCAGGAGCGCCTCATCCCGGGCTTCGAGGCCAACCTGCTCGGCCTCAAGGTGGGTGACACGACCGAGTTCGACATCACCTTCCCGGAGGACTATCCGGAAGCGGCGATGGCCGGCCAGTCCGCGCATTTCAGCGTCGAGCTCAAGGAGCTGCGCGAGAAGATCCTGCCCGACCTCGACGAGGACTTCCTGGCCAGCCTCGGCGCGTTCGAGTCGCTCGACGCGCTGCGCACCGATGTCCGAGCCCGGCTGGGCGCGAATGCCATCGACCGCGCCCGCCACCAGTTCGCCGACAGGATCATCGAATACGCCGTCGCCAATGCGACCGTCGAGCTGCCCGAGGTGCTCATCGACCAGGAGGTCGAGGTGATGCACGACGAGTTCAAGGGCTCGCTCGCGCGCCAGGGCATCAGCGAAGAGGCCTACCTCAAGGCCGTCGAGAAGACCGGCGACGACCTGCATGCCGAGTTCCGACCGAACGCCGAGAAGCGCGCCAAGACCCTGCTCGTCCTGTCGAAGATCGCCGACGAGGAAGGCCTGACCGTGCCCGACGCGGACGTCGAGGCGGAGGTCGCCCAGGGTCGCGAGCGGTACGCCGGCGACAACCGACTCCTGTCCTACTTCGACTCGGAGCGCGGTCGCGCGTTCATCCGCAGCACGCTGCGGCGTAGCCGCGTGGTCGAACGCCTCATCGACGAGTGGCTCACGGCCCACCCGGAGCATCCGCCGCTGCCACACCTCGAGGACATGCCCGGATCGGCGGTCGGTGAACGCCCGGCCGGCGCGGACGCGGTGAACGCCGACCCGGCGACGGCCGACGATCCGACGGCAGCCAGCGAACCGGCGACGGCCGCTCAGGCCGGCTAGTCGACCCTACCCACCACCAGCCAAGCCAGGATCACCCAGGACACCCAGGAGACCCCAGATGCTCGTCCCCATGGTCATCGAGTCCTCCAGCCGAGGAGAGCGCGCCTACGACATCTACTCGCGCCTGCTGCGCGAGCGGATCATCTTCCTGGGCGACGCGATCGAAGACCACCTCGCCAACCTCGTCATCGCGCAGCTGCTGTTCCTCGACTCGGAGGACCCCGAGAAGGACATCAGCCTGTACATCAACTCCCCGGGCGGTGTCGTGAACTCGGGGCTCGCCATCTACGACACGATGCAGTACCTGCGCGCCCCGGTCAGCACGATCTGCATCGGGATGGCCGCATCGATGGCCGCCGTCCTGCTGGCGGCCGGTTCGAAGGGCAAGCGCTATGCGCTGCCGAACAGCCGGATCATGATCCACCAGGGTTCCGGCGGCTTCCGCGGCAACGCGCCCGACGCCCTCATCCAGATGAAGGAATGGGAATTCCTCGTCAATCGAAACATCGAGATCCTTGCCCGTCATACGAGCCAACCCGTTGACAAGGTGCGCCAGGACACGAATCGCGACTACTTCATGGCGCCCGAGGACGCGAAGGACTATGGCATCATCGACGCGGTGTACTCGGAGCAGTGGGATTCACTGACCGCCCAGCACCACGACGAGAAGGCCGCGGAGGCGTCCGTCGAGGCGGGCGAAGCCGAGGAGGCACCACAGCCGAAGCGCTCGAAGGGCGAGTCGGCCGGATAGGGAGCAAGGACAGCACGTGACCTCGACCAGCGGCAGCAAGGGACCCAAGGTCCCATATCGCTGTTCCTTCTGCGGCAAGAGCCAGGAACAGGTCCGCAAGCTCATCGCGGGTCAGGGCGTCTATATCTGCGACGAGTGCATCAACCTCTGCCAGGAGATCATCGAAGAGGAGATGCTCGAGACGCCGCGTCCGAAGCAGACGGCGTCGAAGCTCCCGAACCCGCACCAGATCAAGGACGCGCTCGACGAGTACGTGATCAGCCAGGAGCGGGCCAAGAAGGTCCTGTCGGTGGCGGTCTACAACCACTACAAGCGCGTGAACGCCGGCCACCAGGTCGATGACGTCGAGCTCCAGAAGTCGAACGTCCTGCTCGTCGGCCCCACCGGCAGCGGCAAGACGCTGCTCGCCCAGACGCTCGCCCGCGTGCTGGACGTGCCGTTCTGCATCGCCGACGCGACATCGTTGACCGAGGCCGGCTACGTCGGTGAGGACGTCGAGAACATCCTGCTCCGCCTCATCCAGGCGGCCGACTTCGACGTCGCGCGGGCCCAGCGCGGGATCATCTACATCGACGAGATCGACAAGATCGCGCGCAAGGCGGACAACCCGTCGATCACCCGCGACGTGTCGGGCGAGGGCGTCCAGCAGGCGCTCCTCAAGATCCTCGAGGGGACCATCGCCAACGTGCCGCCGCAGGGCGGTCGGAAGCATCCCCACCAGGACTTCATCCAGATCGATACGACCAACGTGCTGTTCATCTGCGGTGGCGCGTTCGACGGGCTCGAGAAGATCGTCGAGGAGCGCGTCGGTCGCCGGGCCATCGGCTTCGGCGCCGACGGCGCGATGTCGCCGGCCGACAAGGGCCGCATCCTCGAGAAGCTGATGCCCGAGGACCTGCTCAAGTTCGGGCTCATCCCCGAGTTCATCGGCCGCCTGCCGGTGATGGTCACGCTCACCGCGCTGACCGCCGACGATCTCGTCCGCGTCCTGACCGAGCCGCGCAACGCGGTCACGCGGCAGTTCCAGAAGTTCCTCGCCCTCGACAAGGTCGAGCTGGCGTTCACGCCCGGCGCGCTCAAGGCCGCAGCCGAGGTGGCGCTCGATCGCAAGACCGGCGCGCGGGCCCTCCGCTCGATCGTGGAGGAATCACTGCTCGAGGTGATGTACGACATCCCGGAGCGGACCGAGGTCCGCAAGTGCATCATCACCGAGGAGACCATCCGCGACGGCCGGTTGCCGCTGCTCCTCACCAAGACCGAGGTCGACGAGGGCGTCGACGAGACGAACTACGAGGAGTGGCTCGCCGAGCGAGGCGAGAGCGCCTGACCCGCCGCCTGGCGGACCGGGTCCGTCAGCCCGTCCGGCTCGCCGGGGGGCGGTGCTTGCGGAGGAACGTCGGCAGTTCGAGGTTGTCGTCGGCGGCCGGCGCCGGGTTGGTCGCAGGCGCGTCGATCGCCGGCTCGAGGGCCGCTCGTGGCGCCGGGAGCTGGGCAGCGGTCGCGACGCGCTCGGCCTGGCGGCGCAGCGTTCGCGTGAGCGATGACGGTTTGGCCGGCTCCTCGGCGCGGCGCCCATCGAGCCCCGTGGCGATCAGCGTGACCAGCACCTCGCCGTCGGGCACATCGCTGACGCTGGCGCCGAAGATGACGTTGGCACGACTGTCGGCCATGGCCCGGATCTCATCTGCCGCCCGACGGACCTCGCGCAGCTGCAGGTCGGCCGGGCCGGCGACGTGGAACAGGATGCCGCGCGCGCCCTGGATGCTCGCCGCGAGCAGCGGGCTGGAGATGGCCTCTCGCGCGGCTTCCACCGCACGGTCCTGACCGCTCCCGCGACCGAGCCCGATCAGCGCCGGTCCGGCGTTCTGCATGATCGAGCGGACATCCGCAAAGTCGAGGTTGATGAGCCCGGGGGCGGTGAGCAGGTCCACGATGCCCTGCACGGCCTGGAGCAGCACGTCATCGACCACGCGGAACGCCTCAAGGGCGGTCGTGTCCTCACCGACGACGTCGCCCACCCGGTCGTTCTCGACGGTGATGAGCGCGTCGACCTCGGACAGCAGGCGACCGGCGGCGTCATCGGCGATGTCGCGCCGCTGCACGCCCTCGAAATCGAACGGTTTCGTGACGACCGCGATCGTCAACGCCCCCTGCTCGCGCGCCTTGGCCGCGACGACCGGCGCCGCCCCGGACCCGGTGCCGCCGCCGAGGCCGGCTGTCACGAACACCAGATCAGCACCGGTCAGCGCCCGACCGATCTTCTCGGCGTCTTCCTCGGCGGCCCGGTGGCCGACCTCCGGATCGCCGCCGGAGCCGAGCCCGTGGGTGACGGCGTCGCCGATGCGGATCCGCGTTCCGGCGAGCGACTCACGCAGCGCCTGGGCGTCCGTGTTGCAGACGACGAAGCCGACGCCCGGGATGCCGGCGTCGGCCATGCGGTCGACGGCGTTGCCGCCGCCACCACCGACGCCGACGACCAGGATCGATCGGGCCTCGGGACGCCGGCCGCGCCGGACCAGGCCCGGCAGCGCGAGGATGACGCGCAGGACGAGCAGACCGGCCAGGACGAAGATGACCAGTTGGAGGAATGTCTGGGCGGACGGGTCCACGGCACGAGTCTAGGCCGCCGCGCGGCCCGGGCCAGCACGAAATACGTCCTGCGGTGGATGGTCCCTTCGTCGCCTGCGGGACCGGGACGCGGGCCGGATGGTGGGCCGCTGTCGGGCGGCCGGAGAGGCCGGAAGCCCGTGCTACACTCGCCGCCTTCGCGGCGCTGACCCGAGAGGAGTAGCGTCGGATCGGCCAGGAGCGAGCGCGGGACGGTGCGAGCCGCGCGGGCCCCGACCGACGTGAACGTCGCTCGATGAGCCGCGACGGCCGACGTCCGATAGCGCGTCGAGAGGGCACCGGACACAGCACCGCGCGATGAGCGCGTCGCCCCGGCGCCGAACCAGCAGGTGGTACCACGACCCGTTCGTCCGCTGGACGACGGGTCGCTCGTTTTCCGCGATCGATCCAGAGGCATCCCGTGACCGAACCCGCACAGCCGACACAGCCCGCGCTCCCCAAGGCCTATCGACCCAGCGAGGTCGAGGGGCCGATCTACGAGCGCTGGCTGGCGGCCGACGTGTTCGCGCCGGACGGTGCCGGCTCGACGGCCGATCCCGACCTGCCGCCGTTCACGATCATCCAGCCGCCGCCGAACGTGACCGGTTCGCTGCATCTCGGCCACGCCCAGCGGACCGCGGTCGAGGACCTCATGGTCCGCCACGCACGGATGCGCGGCCACCGGACGCTGTTCCTGCCGGGCCTCGACCACGCCAGCATCGCCGCCCAGTTCGTCCTCGACGGCATCCTCGCCAAGGAAGGCGAGAGCCGCCAGACGCTCGGCCGGGAACGCTACCTCGAGCGGATGCGCGCGTTCTCCGACTCGACCAAGCCCGTGATGCTCGCCCAGCAGCGCCGCGTCGGCGCATCGGCCGACTGGGGCCGGCTGCGCTACACGATGGACGACGTGTCGGCACGAGCCGTGCGGGTCGCCTTCGAGCGGCTGTACCGCGAGGGTCTGGCCTATCGCACCGAGGCGCTCATCAACTGGTGTCCCGGCTGCCGGACGAGCGTCAGCGACCTGGAGGTCGTGTCGTCACCGGAGACGGGGACGCTGTGGTCGATCCGCTACCACCTCTTGGACGAGGCGACCGGGGAGCCTGATCCCGAGGGGACGATCACCGTGGCCACGACGCGGCCCGAGACGATCCTCGGCGACGTGGCGGTGGCGGTCCATCCCGACGACGAGCGGTACGCGGCGCTGGTCGGCCGGCGTGTGCGTATCCCGTTCGTCGAGCGTGACGTGCCGATCATCGCGGACGAGGTCGTCGACCGGTCGTTCGGGACCGGGGCGGTGAAGATCACGCCGGCGCACGACGCCGACGACCATGCGACAGGACTCCGGCACGGGCTGCCGATGCCGACCGTGCTCGCCGACGACGCGACGATCACCGCAACCGGTACGGCGTTCGACGGGCTGGATCGCTACGAGGCGCGCCGGCGGATCGTGGCCGAGCTCGACGCGCGCGGCGATCTCGCCGGGGAGCGGCCCCACGAGATGATCATCGGTCGCTGCCAGCGCAGCAACGACGTGCTCGAGCCGCGGCTCAAGACCCAGTGGTTCATCCGGACCGGGCCGCTCGCCGCGCGGGCCCTGGACGCCACGCGCTCGGGGCGCACCCGCATCCTCCCGGAGCGGTTCGAGAAGACGTGGGAGCACTGGTTGACCACGATCCGGGACTGGAACGTGTCCCGCCAGCTGTGGTGGGGCCACCGGATCCCCGCCTGGTACTGCCCCGACGGCCACGTCACGGTCTCCTCCGAGCCCGATGGGCCGCCGGCCTGCGAGGTCTGCGGACGCCCGGCCGGTGAGCTCCAGCAGGACCCCGACATCTTCGACACCTGGTTCAGCTCGGGGCTGTGGCCGTTCTCGACGCTCGGCTGGCCCGACGACACGCCGGACTACCGGACGTACTACCCGACCTCGGTCATGGAGACGGGCTACGACATCATCTTCTTCTGGGTCGCCCGGATGATGATGCTGGGCCTCCAGCTGACCGATCGCGAGCCCTTCCACACCGTCTACCTCTCGGGGCTGATCCGCGACCCCGAGGGCCAGAAGATGTCCAAGACCAAGGGCAACGTCGTCGACCCCCTCGGGGTCATCGATGAGACCGGCGCGGACGCGCTGCGATTCGCCGTGATCCACGGCACGGCGGCGGGCCAGGATCAGCGCTTCGGCAGGACCAAGCTCGAGAACGCACGCAACTTCGCGAACAAGCTGTGGAACGCGACCCGGTTCGTGATCGGTGCGCGACCGGCGTCGATCCCGGCCGACGCCGAGCGGCGCCTGCCGGTGCCTGGTGCCGCCCGCGGCGACCTGGGGCCGGCCGAGCGCTGGATGTTGTCCCGTGCCAGCGCCGCCGTTGCCGCGGTCGACGCGGCCATGGCCGACTTCGCCTTCGGCGAGGTGACGCGCGTCCTGTACGACGCGATCTGGAACGAGTTCTGCGACTGGGGGGTCGAGCTGGCCAAGGTCCGGCTCGCCGACGAGACCTTGCCGGCGGCGACCCGCGAGGCGACCTGGTGGACGCTGGTCGAGGTGCTCGACACCTACCTGCGGCTGCTCCATCCGGTGATGCCGTTCGTCACCGAGGCGCTGTGGGGCGCGATCCCGCACCGCGCCAGCGACCCGGGCCTGCTGATCGTCGCCCGCTGGCCGGCACCGACCGAGCGCGACGCGGCCGCAGAGCGAGACGTCGAGGCGCTCCTCGAGCTCGTCCGCGGCCTGCGCAACGCCCGGGCCGAGGCGAAGGTCGAGGCGGCCACCTGGCTGCCGACCGAGGTGGTCGTGCCGCCCGCCATGGGCACGACCTTCGAGGCGCTCCGGCCCGCCATCGAGCGGCTCGCCCGGGCGCGTCCGCTGGAGCGCCGCCTGACGCGCGAAGCGCTGGGCGACGGCCACGCCTCCACCGACGGCGTGCTCACCGTGATCGCCGGCGAGCTGGAGGCGGTCGCCCATCGTCCCGAGGCCGCGCCCGACCCAGAGGCGCGCGACCTCGAGCAGGCACGGCTCCGCCGCGAGCTGGCGGAGGCGCAGGGCTGGCTGGACGCCGCCCGTGCCCGGCTCGCCAACGAGTCGTTCGTCAGCAAGGCGCCGGCGCCCGTCGTCGAGGGCGCCCGCGCGCGCGAGGCCGAGCTCGCCGATCAGGTCGCGCGGCTTGAGGACCGACTGCGCGAGGGGTGACGGACGGCGACGCCTCCGCCTATTTCACGGAGCCCGCGAGGAGGCCCTGGACGAAGTACCGCTGCAGGCTGAAGAACACGAGCAGTGGGACGGCCATCAGGATGAACGCGCCGGCGGCCAGCAGGTGCCATTCCGTGCCGTACTGGCTCAGCAGGTTCTGGATGGCCTTGGTCATCGGCCACGAATCACCACGCTGGACGAACACGAGGGCCATCAGCAGGTCGTTCCATACCCACAGGAACTGGAAGATGCCGTAGGCCGCGATGGCCGGCACCGACAGCGGGACGACGATCGTCCGGAAGATCCCGATCGTCGACGACCCGTCGATGCGGGCGGCCTCGATCAGGTCGCGCGGGAGCGTGATGAAGAAGTTCCGTAACAGGAAGATCCCGAACGGCAGCGCGAACGCCGTGTGCGTCAGCCAGATGGCCCCGAAGTTGTTGAGCAGCCCGGTCGGCGCGAACAGCTTGAGCAACGGGATGAAGGCCACCTGTACCGGCACCATCAACAGCGCCACGACCAATAGGAACAGCCCGTCGCGGAACGGGAAGTTGAGCCACGAGAACGCGTACGCCGCCATCGACGCGAGCGTCAGCGGGATGAGCGTCGAGGGCACCGCGATGAGGAACGTGTTGAAGAACGCATCGAGCATGCCCTGCGATGTCAGCACTTCCTGGTAGTTCTCCAGCGTGTAACGGAACTGGAGGAAGCTCTCCCACCAGCCGGTCACCTGGATGTCGCTCCGCGGCCGGAACGACGTCACCAGCAGGCCGACCGTGGGGGCCAGCCAGACCAGGGCGATGAGCCCCAGTCCGATGTGGATCGGGGTCTTGTTGAGGAAGCGCACGAGCCGTTCGGTGGTGGTGCTCGCTCGCGCGGCGGTTTGGGATCCGGCGACAGCTGTCATCACACCACCCTCGAGCTACGGAAGCGCCGGATGTTGTAGGCCATGATCGGGATCAGCAGGATGAGCATGATCACCGCGATGGCGGCGCCGCGACCGAATTGGCCGCCGGGGATCGACTCCTGGTACATGGTGAACGCGATCACCCGGCTTGCAGTCCCGGGACCGCCGTTCGTGAGCACGTAGATCAGGTCGAACAGCTTGATCACGTTGACCAGCAGCGTGACGGCCAGTACCGAGATCGGCAGGCTGACCATCGGCAGGATCACGCGGAAGAAGATCTGGCGCTCGTTGGCGCCATCGGTCCGCGCTGCCTCGAGGACCTCGGTCGGGATGCTCTTGAGCGCCGCCGACAGGATGACCGTGGCGAACCCGACCGATCCCCAGATGCCGGCCGCGATCAGCGCCGCATTGACGAGCGACGGGTTGCCCAGCCAGGAGATGCCACGGTGCCGTGAGGGGATCGAGGATCGCGTTGAGCAGGCCGATGTTCGGATCCGGTGCGTAGACGAAGTTCCAGATGATCGCGAGCGCCGTCGCGGCGATCGCCATCGGCAGGAACACGATGGCCTTGATGATCGATTCGTAACGGACGCGCGAGGCCAGGACCGCCACGATCAGGCCCAAGAAGATCACCAGGCTCGTGTAGAAGACGGCCCACAGGACGTTGTTCCAGATCGCCCCGGACGGGGGAAACGTCCCGAGGTTGATGAAGCTCTTGTCGCCGAGCAGGCCGACATAGTGGTCGAGGCCGACCCATTCGGTGAAATCTCCACGCCGGCCGCGGTTGAAGCTCAGAGCGATCGTGTAGATCGTCGGGTAGACGAGGAACACGAGCATCAGCAGGGCCGGCGGCCCCAGGAACAGGAGAGTCGTGAGGTCGAAGCGGCGGCCCGCGGGTGGGGGAGCCGCTGCTTTGACCGGCGCAGCGAGTGGCAATTCACTGACCACCACGCGCTCGATGCCGCCTGGCTGGTCGGCTTGCACGAACCTGCCTCCTTCCCCGGGATAGATTCCGACGCGGGCGGCCCGGAGGCCGCCCGCGTCGGGTTGCTCCGACTAGATCACGATGAGATCACTCGGCGTCCCAGGCGGCCTTGACGCGCGTCTGGTAGTCGGCCCAATCGATCGTGTCGCCCCGGATGGCGCGCTGGAGCAGCGCGCCGAGCCCCTCGCCGGCGATGCCGGACGGGAGCAGATCGGCGCCGTCGAACCGGATCTCGTCGGCGTTCTTGAGGGACTCCGCCTCCCGGACGACCAGCTCGTTCGGATAGGCAGAGGTCTCGACACCCGTGTGCGGCGACACGATGGCGCCGGTACCGGCCCAGACGGCGTTGGCCTCTGGCGTGACCACGTATTGCATGAACGCCTTCGCGCCGTCGGTGTCGGTCAGGGCTCCCACGAGGTCGCCACCGAAGGTCGTCACGTCATCCGTGTTCCCGAGTGTCGGGAATGGGAACCAGTCGATGGTCTCGCCGATGACGAGATCCTTGTTCGTCTGGCCGGTGGCGATGCCACCGACGAAGCCGCCCTCGTAGAAGACGGCAGCCTCGGGCTCCGGCTTGAAGACCTGGGCGATCGCGTCCGTCCAGGCACGCCCGACCGCCGCATCGATACCACCAACGACATACTTCTCGTTGATGACCTCGAGCATCGTGTCGAGGTCCTTCTGGACCGACGGATCGGCCCAGTCGCCCTCGGCGCTGAACAGCTTGTCATATGCCGCGACGCCGGCCTGGCGGATGTAGATGTTCTCGAACCAGTCCGTCAGGTTCCAGTCGTCTTTGGCACCGAGCGCCATGGCGCCGGGCTTGTCGACCAGGCTATCCAGCGTCGTCTTGAACTCATCCCACGTCGTGGGGTTCGCCGTGACGCCGGCAGTCTTGAACACATCGGGCCGGTACCACATCGTGCCCTTGTTGTTGTACTTGGCCGGGACCGCGTATAGCTCGTTGTCCACGGTGCCGGTGGCCAGGAAGCCAGCCGGATAGCTGCTGCTCAGACCCGCGGTGTCGACGCCGAGATCGGCGATCTTCTTGAGGGTCCCGTCCTTGGCGAACCGCCGCAGGAAGCCCACGCCCGGCACGATCGCGATATCGGGCGGATTGCCGCCGGTGATCCGCGACTGAAGCGTCGTTTGATAGGTCTGCCGATCGGCCTCGTACGTTACCCCCCAGCCGGTCTTGGCGGTGAAGTCCACGAGGACGGCCTTGAAGGCCTCCTCCTCACTGCCGCCCCACAGGGACAGCACGTTGATCGTGCCCGCCGAGCCACTGGTGACCGGGCCGCCGCTCGCGCCCGATGCAGGGGCGCCATCCGACGCCGGGGCAGCCGGCGATCCGCCGCCGCCGCCGCAGGCGGTCGCGACGAGCGCGGCCATCAGCAACAGCGTCGGGATTCGTAGGGATCTGGTCATCGACTCCTCCTCAGAGCGAAACCGCGTGCCCGCAGACGTGCGGGCATTCGAACAAACCTTGCGACTTCTCGTGCGAGCACGATCACCCGCTACTCCTCCGCCGGCGTCGACGAGCCGGCCGACGTCTCGTCACGCATCCGCTGACGTCGACCGTGCCTGTGTCGCGACCGGTTCTCCCCGCCGTCCACCCAAACGGTGCGGAACGGTCGGAAGGTGCGCACGAGCCTAGAGTCCGCCCGAACGTTCTGTCAACGTTGCGAAACCATTCACGTGCGGGCCTTGGCAGCGCCTGTGCCGGCCGCGTCGGTCGCGGGTGCCCGGCGCTGCAGCTGCACCGTCCGGATCTCCCACGGGCCGAGGTCGAGATCGAGTCGATCCCGCGCCGTTGCGAGGTCGGCGCCCGGCCGTCCGAGGAGGTCCGCTTCGCGGGCGGACGCCAGCGGCAGGTGGACGCTGGCGCGGGTCGGGACGGCCAATTCGTTCACGATCCGGAGTTCCAGGTGGTCGTCCCGGCGGCGGAGCGCGCTGAGCACGACGCCGTCACCTTCGAGGCGGATGCCGGGGACGTCGTCCACCCGGTCGCCCGCCGGTCCGGCGGGTCCCGTCCCGCGGATGACCACGAACGGGTGACGGTAGCCCTCGGCAGCCGCGACTGCGCCGCTCTCCAGCCAGCCGCCGGCGTGTGGCAGCAGCGCGAACCCGAACGACCGCCGGCCGGGCAGCTGGGCCGCGGGCACCTGAACCTCGGGGCCGGCCGGGTCCTCGCGATAGGGGTTCGCGTTGCGGCTGATCAGACCGAACGATCGCAACAGGGTGAGCGCGAGCTCCCGACCCTCGATGACCTCGTACTCGGTGACCTGGTCGAGCAGCACGCTGCAGCCGGCCACGCTGACGAAGCCGACCGCCGGGAATGTCGGAAGCGGGACCTCGCCGTGGCCGCCCTCGGGCGTGAGCCCGCGCTCCACGACGGCGAACTGGCCATCGGCGTACGACGACTCGACCGGTGCGGGCAGCGGGATGTGCCAGCGCACGCGGTGGTCGCGCGAGCCGTTGTCGAACTCGATCCCTACACGCACGAACGGCTCACCGGCCCGCAGCTCGAGGGTCGTCACGACGTCGGTCGGGACGGCGATATCACTGCGGCCGGTCGCGTCGGCCGTCAGGTCGCGCGGCCAGCCGTAGCGGCGGGTGATGACGAGCTCGCCGCGCAGCGGGCCGCTGGCCACGTGGCGCACGTCGACCGCGTCGGGCCGCCGCACGAGGCGGTCCTCCGATGGCGGACCGTAGTTGTAGCTGTCGCCCGCGTCCCCGCCATCGACGATGCGGCCGACGCCGTCGAGGACCGCGCCGCCACCCGCCAACCGGAACGTCCCGTCGCTGCCCACCGCGATCTCGATCAGTCCGTTGGTCATGCCGCGATCCGTAACGGAGACCGGATCGGCGATCGGCTCCTCGGCAGCGGAGCCGCCGTCCAGCTCGCTCGCCCACGCGTAGCCGAGCGCCGGGGCCGGCAGCCGGGCGAGGACCCGCCTGCGCTTGGTGACCTCGAGGACGATCTCCCAGGTAGTCTCCGGGTGCGCGGCGGCCTCGGTCACGATCATCCCCACGAGCTCATCGACGTCGAGCTCCGCCGGCTCCGGGACACGGTCCAGCTGCACGTGGATCCGTGGCGGATCGGTCGCCGGGTGGATCTCGGCGGCATTGATGAGCCGTCCGAGCAGCTCGCGGCCGTGCCGCCGCCGCCGGAAGAACTCGCCGACCGCCGTACCAGGTACGCGGAACACCGCATCGACGGCGCCCTCTCGCGAGAGCTCCTGGGTCAGGCAGTGTCCGGTCACCGACGCGGAACGCGACCGAGGACCAGCTCGCCGGCACGGCGAGGTCGAGCTCCACGATGTCGGACCGATCGCTCGGGGAGGGGTTGACGATCGCCCACCCGTCGTCGGGGACGGCTGCCGCGATCCGCTTGAGGACGCCGCCGATCAGGCCCGATGCGATCTGCTCGGCCTCGGCGTAGCGCCCGATGACCTGGGCGACGACCGCATCGTGCGAGCAGCCGCAGATCGAATCGTGGGCGGAGTTCTCGATCAGCCGTCGCCACGCGAGCTCCAGCAGCCGGCCCGGCCAGCTGCCGCCATGGAGGGCGTGCAGCGGTTCCGCGTACCGCTCGATGGCGCGCTCGGCGCGCGCGGCCGCGGCCTTGAGGTCGACGCGCGCCGACACGACGTTCATCAGCATGTTGGCGCGTGCGCCGGAGCGGAGCTCGCCGTCCCAGACCTGCATGTCGCCATGCGGGCCCGGGTGCCGTTCGCGATCCCGCTCCAGGTACTCGGACAGCGTCGCGAGGCGCACCTCGACGTCGCCGTCGGCCGCATTCACGAGATCGACGAGGTCGGCCAGCTGGGGCGAGGGGACGGCGTGGTCGGTGCCGTACATCGCCAGCAACGAGCGGTCGCCGTACGACCCGGCATGGAGCCGGCGGTACTCGCCGAGCTTCGGCCCGAGCCGCGACGGGACGTCGAACAGGTACGCGCCGTTGCCGTAGCCACCGACCAGGTACTCGGTCTCCACGCTCGACCCGTCCGGCGCCCGCCAGGTGAACGAGTGGCGATCGATGGCCGCCGGCACGCCCCGCCACACCACCGCCCGCTCGATGCCCGCCCGTCGCAGGATCTGCGGCATCTGGGCGATGTGCCCGAACATGTCGGGCAGGTAGCCGACGCGCATCGCACCGCCGAGCGACTCGGCCCGGGCCCAGCCGAGCTCGAGGTTGCGCACGATCGTCTCGCCCGAGACCAGGAATTCGTCGAGCAGGATCTGCCACGGCCCGATAGCGAGGCGGCCCTCTGCGATCAGCCGTCGGATGACCGGTTCAGCCTCGGGCCTGACCTCGAGATAGTCGTCGACGGTGGCGGCCTGGCCGTCGAGCGTGAACCGCAGGCGGGGGTCGCTGTCCATCCGCTCGAGCAGCTGGTCGATCAGGTCGACGAGCCGCATGCGGAACACCTGGAACGGCTCGTACCACTCGCGATCCCAGTGGGTATGCGGGACGAGATGGACGACCGCCCGATCGGTCATGCGGCGGCCTCGCCACCGATGCCGACGCCGCGCCGCGCCGCCAGCGCGGCGATCGCCCGCTGGCAGGTCACGATGTCGGCGCGCCCGTCGGCAAGCCCGGCCAGCGGCCGGTCGCCGCTTGCCGACCATGGCGTGGAACGCGAGCAGCTCGGTCTCGAACGCCTCGTCGATCGATGTCCAGACCTCGTCGCGTCGTCCACCGTCGTCGTTCGTCGTGATCCGCAGGATCGTCGGGCGGTGGAGCAGATACGGCGACGGGAAGGCGAGCTCGATCGTCGCTCGCTCGTACACCACCCGCACTTCCTCGCGGTAGGCCGGGTAATCAGGCAGGAAGTGCCAGCGGATCGAGACGCGACCGTCGGCCGGGAGGTGCGCCGGTCAGCTCGACCGACGGCGGCCAGGCGCCCTCGGGCCACGTCGTGAGGCTGTCGATGCCCGTCGGATCGCCGGCGAAGGCCCGCACGAGCGCCAGCTCGTGGACGATGCTCCCCAACAGGATGTTGCTGTAGAGGCGTCCGAACGCCGCTGCCGCCGGGTCGCCGAGCGCGGCACGACGCAGGCGTTCGGTCGCAGCCTCGAGGGTCGAGCGAACGCCCGTCCGGCACGTCCGAGGGCGGTGGCAGCAACCGGGCGTGGGCCAGCTGGGACTCCGAGGTCGGGTGGAGGACGGTCACCTCGATCGCCCGCGGCGCCCCGAAGCCCCGGTCCGCGGCGACCCTGCGGGCGTGGAGCACCGCCGGGTCGTACAGCTTCATGTAGCCAACCTGGAGCCGGGGTGGCTCGTCCGACCCGAGACGGGCACCGATCGCCTCGGTCTCGGCGACCGTGAACGCGAGCGGCTTCTCCGCGAACACGGCCAGACCGGCGTCGAGGCCGGTCACGACCGGTGCCCCGTGCGAGCCCGACGTGAGGATCAGGAGGCCGTCGAGGTCACCGGCGCCCACCAGCTCCTCGACCGTGCCGAACCGCCGTTCCGGCGCGACCCGATAGCGCTCGCCGACGGCAGCGGTGAGCGTCGGCGACAGATCGGCGATCGCGCCGATCGAGAACGCGTCGCGGAGCCGCTCGATCAGCGGCAGGTGGACTGCCTGTGCGACGGCCCCCAACCCGACGATCCCGAGTCGGACGCGGTCGGTGGGCGCGCCGGGACCCGGCTGGGACGTCATGAGCGCCGAGTATATCGAGGGGTCCGTACCGTAGGCTGTCCGTCATGACGAACGGTGCCGGGACGGCCGGCCATCGCCCTGCCCCGGTCGCCGGCGCCGCGTTCGGCGACGACTGGTGGCGCCACGGGATCATCTACCAGATCTACCCGCGCAGCTTCACCGACAGCGACGGCGACGGCACGGGCGACCTGCAGGGGATCATCGACCGGCTCGGCTACCTCACCGACCTCGGGGTCGACGCCATCTGGCTGTCGCCGATCTACCCATCCCCCGGGCTCGATGTCGGCTACGACGTCAGCGACCACACGACGGTCGATCCGGTGTTCGGCACCGACGCCGACTTCGATCGCCTCGTCGACGAGGCCCATCGCCGCGGCGTCCGGGTGATCCTCGATCTCGTCATGAACCACACGAGCCACCAGCATGCCTGGTTCCAGGCCAGCCGCATGTCGCGCGACGACCCGCACGCCGACTGGTATCTGTGGATGGACCCGTCCGGCTGGGACGCGGACGGCCGCCCACTGCCCCCGAACAACTGGTTGTCGTGGTTCGGCGGCTCGGCCTGGGAGTGGGACGAGCAGCGCCAGCAGTTCTACATGCATACGTTCCTCGTCGAGCAGCCGGAGCTGAACTGGCGCAACCCGGAGGTCGAGCGGGCGCAGTTCGAGATGGTCCGCGGCTGGCTCGACCGCGGGGTCGACGGCTTCCGGCTCGATGTCTTCAACGCGTTCCTCAAGCACCCGGAGCTCCTCGCGAACCCCGAGATCGAGGGCGCCACCCTGTGGGCGCGTCAGCAGCACCTGTACGACCGCGACCAGCCCGACTTCCCGGAGCTCATCGACCGCTTCCGATCGATCGTCGACGAGGTCCCCGGGCGGATGTCGGTGGGGGAGCTGTTCGCCAGCGAGGCCGAGCGGGCAGTCGTACTGACGACCGAGCGCCACATGGTGTTCGACTGGGCATTGCTCGCCGCGCCGTGGTCGGCCGAGGCATATGGCGACGCGATCTGGCTGCGCGAGACGATGTTCGGCGCCGACCGCTGGCTGGCCAATGTCCTGTCCAATCACGACCAGTCGCGGCACGCGTCCCGCCTCGCCGCGTCGGCCGAGATCGCGGACACCGACGCGGTCGCCCGAGCGGCCGCCGTCGTCCTGCTCACGATCCGCGGTACCCCGTTCCTCTATTACGGGGAGGAGATCGGCCTGCGCGACGTGGCCGTCCCGGTCGACGAGATCATCGATCCGCCGGCACGGCGCGCGCTGATCGACCCCGACTTCGAATGGTGGAACCGCGACCAATGCCGCTCGCCGATGCCCTGGGCCACCTTCACGGGGCATGGCTTCACGACCGGCCGGCCGTGGCTGCGCTTCGGCGACGATGCCGCGACCCGCAACGTCGAGCGGCAGAGCGGCGATCCAGGCTCGGTGCTGTCGACGTACCGCCGGCTCATCACCCTGCGGCGATCGAACGATGCTCTGCGCTCGGGCACGCTCCGCCTGGCGGATACCGGGACGCAGGACGTGCTCGCCTGGCATCGGGAGGCACGCACGGAGCGGATGCTCGTCGTCGTCAATTTCGCCGACGCGCCACGTGACACGGGCGTGGCCTCCGACGGCACCTACCGGGCGGTCGGCGGGTCGCATCTGGACCCGGCCGATCCGGGCGAGGACGGCGTCCTCCACCTGCGTCCACTCGAGGCGGTGGTCCTTCGCGCCGACTGAGGCGCCCGCTGCACGCTGCTAGGATTACGCGACTCCCGTCCATCGCACGCCCCTTGGGAGGTCTGTCGGTGCCGCTCGATTTCCTCAAGCGCAAGAACGTCCCCGAGCCCGGTGCGCCGCGGCCTGCTGCGCCGGCGCCGACCGGCTCGATCGTCATGCCCGAGGAAGTCGTCGCGCAGGAGTTCCAGCTCAAGCTGTACTACGCCGGCAAGACGAGCGAGGGCGTGCGGATGAAGGCAGGCCCGCAGGCCATGGCCGAGCTGCCATCGATGCTCGTCGGGCTGGCGAAGGCGGAGATCGAGGTGGTCGAGCCGTTGCCGATCGAATTCAGCCAGGCGACGCCCACGATCGCCCATCCGTCAGAGGCGATGCAGTGGCTCAACGCGCACCACATCCACTCGCCGGTCACCCGCCACGCGCTGGTCGTCCTCGAGTCGATCGACGCCGTGGATCTCGCATTCGACACCTTCGTCTGCTCGCTGCTCGACGGCGAGACCGACACGAGCGGCTACCCGGAGTACAACGCCGTGGTCGGCGGGGTCGCCGCCCACTGGGACGAGGCGACCGGCGACATGATCTGCCGTGCCGTCGTGGGCTGGGGCGGCCGTGGCGTCCGTGGTGACACCGACCGCATCGGCAACAAGCTGCTGGCCGGGATCCTGACCAACGTCCTTGCCAACTCGCATGCCGTCGGTCTGACGGCCATCGAGCGCCCGGTGCCCGCGGCGGGCCGGGGCGGGCTGGTCTGCGCGCATTGCGGGTTCGCATCCGCGCACGAGCGAGCGTTCTACTGCCCCAAGTGCGGCATGCGCCTGCTGCGCGGCTGAGCTTCCGCCGCCCGAGATGCCCCTCTACGACTACGACTGCGCCGCGTGCGGTCGGCGCTTCGAGACGATCCACGGGCTCTTCGACGATCCGCCGGCCGTCTGCCCGCTGTGTGGGTCGGGCCCCGTCCGCAAGGCGATCGGCGCGCCCGCAGTCCACTACAAGGGCTCGGGCTGGGCCAAGAAGGAGCGTCGCGTGAAGCCC
The DNA here is from genome assembly GCA_963812745.1 of uncultured Chloroflexia bacterium. Taxonomy (GTDB): domain Bacteria; phylum Chloroflexota; class Limnocylindria; order Limnocylindrales; family CSP1-4; genus SPCO01. Next base: position 311,956 of record CAWEWE010000008.1, read on the forward strand.
GCCACCGCCGGCGCATCGGCGACCGACGGTGGCGAGGGCTCGTCCGACTCGTCGTCGGGGGATTCGACGAGCACGACGAAGGACGCCAAGACGCCGACGCCGAAGACCGATCCGAGCGAATCGACCGGATCGAGCGGATCGGCCACGCCGTCCTCGACGGCCAACGCCGACTGAGCCGATGGCATCGGGCGCCGACTGGATCACGCTGGCCGAGGCCCAGGCCATCCTGGCCGCAGCCAACGTCCGCTTCACGACATCGACCATCGGTGGCTGGGCACGTGACGGCAAGCTGCAGAGCATCAAGCTCGGTGGCCGGCGGTTCGTGCGCCGCGGTGAGATCCGGGGCCTGATCACCGCGCCGCGGCGGGTGAGCGTCGAGGCCATCCAACCCTCGCTCTTCGAGGACCGGCGGGGCTGAGCGGCAGGGAGATGGATCCCGCCACGATCCTGGAGAAGGTCCTCGATGAGCCGCGGGTCGCCGAGATCCGGCGGGTGCTGGACGTCTATGGTCGCGCCCCAGGCGGACTCCTCGCGAACGGCTTGGCGTTCACGACGCTGTTCGCGGTGGTCCCGATCGCGCTGGTGACGCTCGGCGTGGCAGGTCTGCTCGTCGACGATCCGGCCGTCCAGCAGCAGCTCGCCCAGGCGCTGGGTGAGGTCGTGCCGCCCTTGGCTGACCTGGTCGACCAGGCCCTCGTCTCGATGGCCCAGGGCGCGGCGCTCACGTCGATCATCGGCGTGCTCGGGCTGATCTGGACGGTGAGCCAGTTCTACGTGACCCTCGACGTGGCATTCGCGCGGATCTTCACCGATCGCCCGGAGCGCGACGTCCTGCGCCGGAACGCGCGCGGCTTCATGTGGGTCGTCGGGCTCGTCGGCGTGGTCGTCGCGCTGATCGTCGCCGGGTCGCTGGCCGCCGCGGCGGAGGCCTTGCTCCCAACGACGACCACTGCGCTCACGATCCTGGGCCGGATCATCACCTCGCCGCCTGTCGTCATCCTCGTGACGGTCGGGGTCGTCCTCGGTGTCTACGTCGTGCTGCCCCCTCGGTCGCCGTCAGTGCGCTCGGCCGTCGTACCGGCGATCGGGTCAGGGATCGGTGTCTACCTCCTGGGCCAGGTGTTCCTGTTCGCCGCGCCACGCATCGTCGGTGTCGCGGCGCTGGCGGGCCCCCTCGCGACAGCGTTCATCGCGTTGGCGTGGCTGTCGTTCTCCTTCCAGATCCTGCTCCTCGGAGCGGCCTGGGTACGTGTCCGCGACGACGCGGAGTCGGCGGCCGAGGAGTCAGCCCTGCCGGGTGCCGCAGCGCCGGCAGAACCGGGCGTTCGCGGAGAGTGACAGTCCGCAGCTGACGCACGGCTGCACACCGCCGGCCGGTTTGATGCCGGCGCCGGGACCGACATCGGCCACCTCGCGGGCGGACTCGGCCCACAGGGCTTCGATGCCACCGCTGGCGGCGGCCGGGCGCCCGAGGAAGGGCAGGCCTTCGGCGGACGGCGGGCGCGGCCACTCGGGTTGGCTCGGCCACTGCGGCTCGGCGCTCGCCGAGACGGGTTGGCCGGTCGATGGGCCGGATGGGATCGGCTGTTGCGGGGTCGGCCCTTGGTCCGCCGTCGGCGGCTCGGGTGCCACGATCTGCCAGGTCGGCTGGTACACCACGTCGTCTCGTGGCTCGGCGGCGGCCGCAGCCTCGGCGGCGGCTGCCTCGGCAGCCTCGCGAGCCCGTTCCTCGGCGGCAGCCCGTGCCTCGGCCTCTGCGACCGCTCTGGCCTCGGCTTCCGCCGCGTGCGCCGCCGCGCGAGCTTGCGCCTCTGCGGCGGCACGCGCCGCTTCCTCGGCCGCCAGCGCAGAAGCGCGCGCTGCGACTTCTGCGACCGCACGTGCCTCGGCTTCCTCCACTTGCGCCACCGCGCGGGCCTCTGCCGCTGCCATCTCGGCCGCGACCCGCGCCGCTGCCTCGGCTGCATCGGCTTCCGCGGCCGCGGCCTCGGCGGCGGCGACCATGGCGGCGCTGGCGATCGCGATCTGCTCGCGCTCGTAGGCAGCGATCTCGTCGTCGATGCTCTCGCCCGGTCGGAAGCGCCGCAGCAGGTCGCCGGTCTTGGCCTCGGCTGCCGCGGCCCGATCGTCGGCCTGGTCCCCAGCAGGAGCCGGCGCTGCCGGCACGTCCGGTGCAGCGGGTGGCGGTGGAGCGGCTTGCGCTGCGGCCGCGATCGGCTCGATCGGTTCGATCGCCTCCGGCTCCGGTTCGACGCGCGGCCTCGACCGGCGGCGCGACCTCGTCCGAGCTCGCTTCGACCTCGACCGGCGGGACCTCCTCGACTGCCGGCTCGGTCTCGGCCGGTCCTGCGACGGCCTCGAGTCGGGCCGCCGCGTCGATGACGTCCTGGAACGATCGCGGGCCGTCGGCGCCGCTCTCGTCGTGCGTGACGTCGGACGTCGGCCAGGAGATGGGCTCTGGCTCGGGCCATGCCATCCGCTCGGCTTCGGGCCATGCCATCGGTTCCGCCGACGCCTGCGCCTCGGCGCCGTTCCCGTTGTGGTCGTGCAGGCCATACGCCTCGGAGCCGCTGAGCGTGACCGCGCCGCCGGCAGCCACGTTGCCGAACGGCGCCGGCAGGATCTCGTGGCCCAGATGCGGGGCGCATGACAGGCACCGGCCCTCGGCCTCGTTCCAGCAGTTGCCGCATGTGTACTGGCGGCAGCTCATGCAGAAGTTGAACGTCTTGTGGAAGGCGTCGAGCTGCTGCGCGGTCTGTTCGCGGTCGGTCTCGTTGCGCGCCGCGGCCATGGCCTCGTCCATCGACGTGTCGTCGGACAGGACGAAATTCTTGAGACCGCGCGACATCACCTTGAGGCCCTTGAGCCGGGGGCCCCGCGGGGTCGCGGATTCGAACGTGTACCGCGTCCCGCAGCGTTCGCAGAATGATTCGGTAAGGATCTCCGGCATCGAGTCCCCGGGATGTGCGCTGGACGAGTTCAGACGCCACGGCGCCGAACAGGGGCGAGAGTATAGCGCAGGGCCTTTCACGCCCCTCCGCCGGGGGTACTCCGCGGAGCGCGCGGATGGTCCGGTGCGGTGGTGACCGGGGTCGGCAGGGACCCTCTGCTAGTCTGCGACCGACCATGCCGCCGTTCGCCGCCATCGAGCGGTTCTTCGAGCGCCTCTTCGAGCGTCCATCGGCACGTCTCTTCCGCGCCCGATTGCAACCGGTCCAGCTGCAGCGGCGGATCGAGCGTGCGATGGAATCAGAGCGGCTCGCGACCGCCGACCGGACCCTGGTCCCGAACCGGTTCGTCGTCCACCTGAACCCGGCCGACCTCGAGGGGTTCGGGGACATGACCGCGTCGCTCGCGTCGGAGCTCGCCGACGGGGCACTGGTCTTCGCGAGGACCAGGCGCTACACGCTGGTCGACCGGCCCCGGGTCACGCTGTTCGCCGACCCGGGCGTGCAGCGCACCGACATCCGCGTGGTCGCGCGGTTCGCCGATCCGATCGCGGGCCAGCAGCGCGGGGCGAGCCACGCGGGCGACGCCGAGCTGGACGACCGATCCGGCCGCGTGGCCAGCTCCAGGAACGGCGGTGCGACGCTGCGCCAAGCGGACGAGGACAACGTCGCGGTCCACAGCGACACGATGGTCTTCACGGTGCCCCGCCCGAGCGCACCGGCCGCTCGGCTCCGGATCATCGCCCGCGATGGTGAGGAGCACGTCCACGAGTTCGATGGATCGGGCCTGACCATCGGGCGGGCGGCCGACAACGACCTGGTGGTCGCCGACGGCCGGGTGTCGCGGCACCACGCCCGGATCGTCGGTCGGCGCGGGACGCTCGTGTACGCCGATCTCGGCAGCACGAATGGCTCGCGGGTCAACGGCGTCCAGGTCGGCGAGCTCGTGCTCGGTGCGGGCGACCGGATCGAGCTGGGGGACACGGTGATCATGGTCGAGGTCGCCGGGGACGTCACCTGATGGACGGCCTGCTGCTCATCGTCTGGGTCGTCCGGCTCGCCTTCCTCGCGCTGCTGTACCTGTTCCTGGCGCGCGTCGTGCGCTCGCTGCTGCGGGACCTGCGCGCGGCCGCCCGCGAGCCCGGCGTGTCGCTCGGCCGGTTGGTGGTGATCGAGTCGCCGGGCGGCGACCCCGAGGCCGGGCGCTCCTTCGACCTCGATGTGATCACGACGCTCGGCCGCGACGTGAACAACGCGATCGTCGTGGAGGACCCCTTCGCGTCGGCGGATCACGCGGTGCTGACCTACCGGGGCCGGAGCTGGTACGTCGAAGACCTCGGGAGCACGAACGGGACGTTCGTCAACGGGCGGGCTGTCGCGTCGGTCGCGCCGCTCGGGTTCGGCGACGAGGTCGCGATCGGCCAGGTGCGCCTGCGGCTCGAGCGAGCCCGCTCTTCGTGACGGGCGCGAGCCGGCCGGCCCCGCGCGTCGAGCTGCCGCGGATCCTGGGCGACATCCGCCCGCGGCCGCGCTGGACCGAGCTGCGCCTGTTGGGGATCGCGGCGATCGCCCTCATCGTCGGCAGCCTCTCGCTCGGCGCCGGCCTGACCGGCCGGCTCACGCTGCATGCGCCGGGCGGCCTCACGATCTACCTGGTCGCGCTCGGGCTGGCGCACCTCGCCCAGGTCCTCGCCGGGCGGCGGTCCGACGAAGTCCTGCTGCCCGTGGTGGGCCTGCTCGGTGGGATCTCGTTGCTGCTCATGCAGCGGCTGCCGCAGGACCTCGTCACGATGGACCTCGGCGGCACGACCCTGGGGCTCGGCGATGTCCAGCTGGTGTGGCTGGTCCTAGCGCTCGGGATCGCGACCACGCTCGGCATCGTCGTGCGCTCGGACAGCTGGTTGCGCCGCTACAAGTACACGTGGGCGGCGGCCGGCATCGCGCTGCTGCTGCTGACGTTCGTGTTCGGCTCGGACGTGGCCGGCCAGCGGCTGACGCTCCGCATCGGCCCCTTCGGCGGGCAACCGTCGGAGCTGCTGAAGGTCATCCTCGTCGTGTTCCTGGCAGGGTATCTGTCGGAGAACCGGCCGCTGCTGATCGAGCAGGACACGCGGCTGGGGCCTCTGCGCCTGCCGCCGCTCCCATATCTCGCGCCGATGGTCGCGATGTGGGCGATCGCGCTCGGCATCGTCGTGATCCAGCGTGATCTCGGCGCGGCGCTCCTGTTCTTCGCCGTGTTCCTGGCCCTCGTCTATGCGGCGACCGGGCGGCTGAGCCTGGTCGTCATCGGGTCGATCCTGTTCTTCGCCGGCAGCGCGCTCATGGCCAACCTGTTCGACCACGTCCGCGCGCGCGTGGACATCTGGCTCGACCCGTTCGCGGATCCCCTCGGGACCGGTTACCAGGTCGTCCAGTCGCTCCATGCCTTCGCGCGCGGAGGCCTGCTCGGGACGGGACTCGGCGATGGGTTGCCGATGGTCGGCGGACGCCTGCCGATCCCCGAGGTCCACACCGACTTCCCGCTGGCGGCCCTGGGCGAGGAGCTCGGCCTGGTCGGCGTCATCGCGATCCTCGGCCTGTTCTTCGTGCTGATCGAACGCGGCCTGCGCATCGGCGCCTCGGCGGCTGACGATTTCCGGGCGATCCTGGCGACGGGCCTCGCGCTGGTGGTCGGCGTCCAGGCCTTCATCATCGCGGCGGGCAACCTCAAGGTCCTGCCGCTGACGGGCGTGACGCTGCCGTTCATCAGCTACGGCGGCTCGTCGCTGCTGGTGAACGCGATCGTCGTCGGTCTGCTGCTGGCGCTGTCGGACAAGGGCGTCGAACCGCCACCACCACCGACCGGCGTGCGCCGCTGGCGCGATCGACTCCGACGACGGGCGGCCTGAAGATGCTGGCAACCTCCTCCCGCCGCCGCCCGCTGGGCCGGACGATCGTCCACGTCGCGCTCGTCCTGGCGCTCGCGTTCGCCGTGCTCGCCGGGGCCGGCGGCTACTGGTCCGTCGTCCGCTCGTCCGACCTCACGCGCTCCCCCTACGACCCTGCCGTGATCGCCGCATCCCGCACCGTGCCGCGCGGCCGCATCCTCGACCGCGAGGGGCGATCCCTGGTCCGCAACAAGGAGGACGCGAACGGGGAGCTGTACCGCGTCTATAGCGGCGACGAGATCAGTCATGTCATCGGGTATGCATCGGGCCGCTACGGCCGGGCCGGGCTCGAGCTCACGTACGATGCCGAGCTGTCCGGGCTCGCCGGCGACCCGTTGGCAGACGCGCTCCGCAAATTCGGCACCGATCCGTACGACCCCAAGGACCTCCACCTGGCGATGTCCTGGGATCTCCAGCGCGCGGCTGTCAACGCGCTCGGCAAGCGGCGGGGCGCAGTGGTCATGCTCGACCCCCGCAACGGCGAGGTGCTCGCCCTGGCGTCGACGCCGACGTACGAGGCCTCCCTGATCACCGATCCGGCCACCGCCGACGCCGCGTTCACGGCGCTCCTCGACGACCCGGCGGAACCGCTCCTCCCGCGCGCCACGCTGGGCCGCTACGTGCCCGGTTCGGTGTTCAAGATCGTGACCGCGATCGCCGGCCTCGGGTCGGGGGCGATCACGCCGGAGACGACCTACGCGGAACAGCCCCGCGCCGAGCAGGACGGGCTGCTCGTCGAGGGCTTCCGCATCCGGGATGGCCATCACCGGGTCACCGGCAACCGTCGGCTCGATCTGACCGAGGCGACCGAGGTCTCGTGCAACATCTGGTTCGCACTGAGCGGCCTGCGGATCGGCGGCGCGGAGCTGGTCGAGCGGGCCGGGCGGCTGGGGTTCGGCGAGCCGATCCCGTTCGACCTGCCCACGGCCGCGTCGCAGGTCACCAACGGCTCGGGTTCGGCGCCAGGTGGCTTCGTCGACGATGTCGAGCTCGCCAACGCGGCCTACGGCCAGGCCGAGACGTTCGTTACCCCGCTCCAGATGGCCCTCGTCGCGAGCACCGTCGCCAACGGCGGTGAACTGATGCGTCCGCGCCTGGTGACCGCCATGAGCGGCAAGGGCGGCACCCGCCAGATCGGGCAACAGACGCTCGCCCGCGTACTCGATGCCGACTCGGCGGCGGCGATCAATCGGGCGATGGTCGCGGCGGTCGAGGGCGACCTGGGGCGGCAGTTCACGACGGGTGCCAAGGTCCCCGGCGTCACCACGGCCGGCAAGTCCGGGACGGCCGAGCTCGGTGGCGGAGGCGAGCCGCATTCATGGTTCATCGGCTTCGCGCCTGCCGAGGCGCCGACGATCGCCATCGTCGTCATCGTCGAGCAGGCCGGCCGTGGGGCGGAGGTCGCATCCCCCATCGCGGGCGATCTCATGGAGCTCCACCTGCGCGGCGGGGGCTGATGGACGCGCCTCCGGAGCCGCGTCGCCCGCGGCCGGTCATCGAACGGGTCGGGTTGGCGGCGATCGCCGCGGTCATGGCCGCCCTGTTCGGCGGTGTGGCCCTCGCCGCCTGGTTCGGGGGCGAGGGCTTCCTGGCGGTGATGGGCGCCGTCGGCTGCCTCATGACCGCGTGGGTCGGCGGGCAGACACTGTTCCGCGGCTGAACCGGGGACCGAGGCGCTCGACGAAGTTCGAACGATTCGCCGACGCCAGACGCCAGATGTAAGGGGTGGCCGACGCGAGGGGTCGTCGGGAACTGATTTGACGGAGCCGACGTACTATGCCTTGACGCGACCGACCCCCGCGGTCCGTCACCGAACCCACCCCAGTGCCCGTCCCATCGGCGACGTCCCCCCGCATCGCCGACCGCTGAGAGAGGCCATGTCGAAGATCCAGGAGACCGGGGACAAGGTCCTCGCCAACGTCGAGCGCGTCATCGTCGGCAAGCACCATGAGGTCCGGCTGGCGCTCGTCGCCCTGCTGTGCCGCGGCCACCTGCTCATCGAGGACGTGCCGGGCACCGGCAAGACCGTCCTCGCCAAGGCCATCGCGCGCAGCCTCGGTTGTACGTTCCGGCGCATCCAGTTCACCCCGGACCTGCTGCCGTCCGATGTGACCGGGCTGTCGATCTACAACCAGAAGACCCAGGAGTTCGAGTTCCGGCCTGGGCCGATCATGAGCCAGGTCGTGCTCGCCGACGAGATCAACCGGGCGACGCCCAAGACGCAGTCGTCGCTGCTCGAGTCGATGGAGGAGCGCCAGGCGACGATCGACGGCGTCACCCACCAGATGCCCGATCCGTTCCTGGTCATCGCGACGCAGAACCCGATCGAATACGAAGGGACGTTCGCGCTGCCGGAGGCCCAGCTCGACCGCTTCATGCTGCGCATCCGCCTCGGCTACCCGCAGCCGATCGAGGAGATCGTGATCCTCGACGAGCAGAAGCGCACGCACCCACTCGATGAGCTCGAAGAGGTGCTCAGCGTCGAGGACCTGCGCGGCCTGCAGGACGCCGTGCGCGAGATCTATGTCGACTCGACCGTGGCCGACTACATCGTGCGCGTGGTGGGTGCCACGCGCAGCCACCCCGACGTCTACCTCGGCGCGTCGCCGCGCGGCTCGATCGCGCTGTACCGTGCCGGTCAGGCGCTCGCCGGCCTGCTCGGTCGCGACTACGTCATCCCGGACGACATCAAGTCGCTGGCCGAGCCGGCGCTCGCGCACCGCCTGATCATCAAGACCAGCTCGACGATCCACGACGTGCAGGCCGCCCAGGTCGTGCGCGAGATCCTCGACTCGACGCCGATCGACGGCGTCCGCCCGACCGGCGGTGGCCCGACCGAGATCCGCCCGTCGGCGGCGGGCGTCAAGACGCGGCCCGGCGCCTAGCGCCGGCGACCAGGTCCGGCTGAGCGGTCCGGCGCGATGTTCCGACGACTCCAGGCGATCGTCCTGGCGACGATCCTCGTCGTGGCCGCGTTCTCGACCGGGTACACGTTCCTCTTCTACCTGCTCTACCTCGGGATCCTGGTCGTCGGCGGCTCGTACGTGCTCGTCCGGATGGGGCTGTCCGACCTCGAGGCCGGCTACGCGGTGAGCCAGCTCCACGGCCACGTCGGCGACCGGATGCGCGTCACCTACACGCTCCGCAACAGCAGCCGGTTCCCGAAGCCCTGGCTGGAGATCCACAACCCGACGACGTTGCCCGGTGGCCTGCCCGGTCGGGCGATCACCCTCGGCGGACGCAGCGAGCGCTCGTGGCTGATCCGGGCGCCGCTGACCCGGCGCGGCCACTTCCGGATCGAGCCACTCCACATCCGGACCGGCGACCCGTTCGGCTTCTTCGAGGCCGCGGCCACGGTAGGGCAGGGCATCAGCGTCGTGGTCTACCCGCGGCTCGAACCGCTCCCGATGTGGCGGCTGCCCGCGGCCAGCCTCGAGGGCAGCCACGCGTCACCCGAGCGGACGCTCCAGACGACGCCGCTGGCCACGACCGTCCGGCCCTACGCGCCGGGCGACAGCATGAACCGCATCCACTGGAAGTCGACCGCTCGCCACGGCGACATCCAGGTCAAGGAGTTCGACCTCGAGCAGACCGCCGACGCGTGGATCATCCTCGACCTGCAGCGCGGCATCCAGGCCGGCCGCGGCGAGGAGTCCACGACCGAGGCCGCCATCCGGGCGGCCGCGTCGATCGCCGACAAGGCGGTCAACGAGAAACGCGCGGTCGGCATGACCGTGAACGCCGGGCGGACCGCGTACCTCCCCGCAGACCGTGGCGGGCGCCAGCATCAGAAGATCATGCAGCTCCTCGCTGCCGTCGATGCCGACTCGAGCACACCGCTGGTCGAGACGCTCATCGCGACCGTCGGGCGGCTTCGCCGAGGCATGACCGCGGTGGTCATCACCGCCTCGCTCGACCCGACCTGGATCCGGCCGCTCGCCGCCCTCCGCACCCGCGGCGTGGGCTGCGCGGTGGTCATCGTCGACGCGACGGCCTACGGCCGCGTGGAGGCCGAGGCCCGCGCTGCGGCCGAGGGCAAGACGGCTCCCCACGACGCGGTGGCTGAGGAGCTCGCTGCCAAGCGCCGGCGTGCGCTGTTGCATGCGCTTGCGGAGTACGAGCTCAAGGCCCACTCGATCGTGCCGGGCCGGCCGTTGGGCGAGGTCCTTGTCTCATGACCGCGCCGCAGGGTCGCGAGCTGCTTCGGTCCCTCCGCCGGGCGGACGGCTGGTTCACGATCGGTCTCGTCGTGCTGATCTGCGCGACGCTCGCCTGGTCGCTCGACGACGCGCTGCTCGTCCTGGGTCGCGACCAGTACACCGACTTCCTGTTCTGGGCGGCGTTCGGCGGGGTCGTGGCCGGCCTCGTCGGTCCGCTCGTGGGCTGGGGTCGGTGGAAGACGCACCTCGTCGGCGCCGCGTTCGCGGCGCTGCTGGTGCCGTTGCTGGTCGGCTGGACGATGCTGCCGGACGGCGGTACGCCCGGCGACCTGTTCCAGGCGACGACGGATAGCGTCGTCGGGGCCTGGTCGGACCTCGTCCTCGGCAGGGCGGCTGTCGACCATCCAGTTCGGCCACCACCTGTTCGTCCTCGGCCTGCTGACGTGGGCGTCGTCGCAGTTCGCGAGCTATGCGGCGTTCGGCCACCGCCGGCCCATCAACGCGGTCGTCGTCATCGGGTTGCTCATGCTGGCGAACATGTCGCTGACGCTCCGCGACCAGCTCACGTACCTGGTGATCTTCTCGATCGCGAGCCTGTTCCTGCTCGTGCGGTTCCACACCCTCGACGAGCAGGCCGACTGGCTGCGGCGGCGCATCGGCGATCCGGCGACCATCTCGGCGCTGTACCTGCGTGGCGGGACGGTCTTCATCATCGCCGCCATCAGCGGCTCGCTGCTGCTGACCAACGCCGCGTCGTCGGCGCCGCTGGCTGGCGCCTGGACGGATGTCGGTGCGCGGGTCGTCGAATGGGGCCAGTTCCTGGAGAAGTTCCTACCAGCGTCGCGATCGAGCCGCTCGATCGGGCCGACGTTCGGGGACACGACCCGCATCGGGCTCACCTGGAACACGAGCGATGATCCGCAGCTCACCGTCGAGTTCCCGGCGGACGAGAAGAACCCGCCGTTCCTCGCGGCGGCCTGGTACGACCAGTTCCAGCTCACCGGCTGGATCCGCAGCCAGGGCACGGAGCTGGCACGCGAGGCCGGCACCGACGTCCTCACCGGCACCGCCGAGGCCATGCCGCCGACGGGCCGGAAGCCACTGGTGGCCACCGTCACGCCGGCCTATGCCCGGCGCGAGATCTTCGTCCCAGGGTTGCCGAGCACGGTGAGCCAGGCGTCGACGCTCCGCGTGATCGGCGCGGGGAGCAACCTGTCGGGGATCGAGCGGGAGCCCACGAGCGAGCCGTACACGATCGCCACGACGGTCAACGGAGATGAGAAGAGCGGTGGCTGGACCGAGGAGCGGCTGCGTGCTGCGGGCGACGACTACCCGCCCGAGATCGTCGCGCTGTACGGCCAGGACACGCTCCCGCCCGGCTCGCTCGGTCCAGCGTCGACCGCGCTGCTGACCGAGATCGTCGAGAACGCCAGGTCGAGCAACGCGTACGACCTGGCCGTCGAGATCCGCGACACCCTGCGCGATACGTCGCGGTTCGAGTACGACACCGACCTCAGCGACACACCGTGCGTCGACCTCTCGATCGCGGAGTGCTTCGTGGTCACCAAGGCCGGCTTCTGCCAGTACTACGCGACGACCATGACGGTCTACCTGCGGGCGCTGAAGATCCCGGCACGGTTCGTCGAGGGGTTCCTCCCCGGCGCGCCGAACGCGGTCGGCGGGGGCCGCACGATCCGCGCGCATGACGCGCATGCCTGGGTCCAGGCCTATTTCCCGGGCTACGGCTGGGTCGACTTCGACCCGACCGGCGGTCCCGAGCGACCACAGCTGGCGCCGATCCCGTCGGGCGAGCCCGTGGCCAGCGGATCGCCAGGGCCGTCCGGCGCGCTCGGCTCGGGTCGGCCGGCCATCCCCTCCCTTCGCGAGTTCGACTTGGGACCAGGTGGTTCCGTGAACCCGTCCAACCGCAACCAGACACCGGTCGGGCTGTTCATCGCGATGACGATCCTGTTGGCCGTCGTCGTGGGGGCGATCGCGGCCGTGGCCTGGCGACGCGGACCGCGCGGGGTCCTGTCGGCCGACGATGCGTACGGCTCCATCTCGCGGCTGGCGGCGCGCCTCGGCTTCGGGCCGCGGCCGACCCAGACCGTGTACGAGTACGCCGGCGCCCTGGCCGACGAGCTACCGATGGTCCGGCCCGAGCTGGAGACGGTGGCGCGCGCCAAGGTCGAGGTGGCCTACGGCGCACGGTCGCTGGCCGACGATCGCGTGGCGACGCTCCGGGCGGCGCATCGACGGCTGCGGGTGCAGCTCCTCCGGCTGGTGGCCCGGCGCCGGCATCGCCCGCGCCGCTGGCGGCGCTAGCCGAGCATCGCCCGCACCCGCCTGATGCCTAGAGCGCGCCGCTGCGGCTCCGTTCTTCCTGGGCTTCCTGCGCCGCCTCGTCGAGGAGCGTCGCCAGGTGGCCCGTCAGGTTGTGCGCTCGCAGGACCGGGCGGCCCGCCCGGAACTCGACCACAGTGATGGCGGCCAGGTCCATCGCCCACATCCAGAAGCGTTCGAGCGGCAGGTCGAACAGCGTCAGCAGCATCACCTTGAACACGCCGTCGTGCCCGACCACGATCGACCACGGGTGGGTCGCCGGGCCGTCCTCGTAACCGGCCACCTGCGAGCGGTCGAGGGTGCCCGGCGACCCCACCCTCGGCGAGCCGACCCAGCATCGCAGCGAGGGCAGGCCGCAGCCGTGCCTGCACTATCGCGAGCGACTCGCCGCCGGGCGCCCACGCCGTTGTCGGTGACCGCCGCCACGCGCCGAGTAGCTCCGCATAGCGGGTCGTGATCTCGTCGCGGTGCAGCCCCTCCCACTCGCCCTGGCCGATCTCGAGGAAGCCGGGTTCGGGCCGCGCCGGCGGCGAACCCTCGACCTGGCCCAGGATCGCCTCGGCGGTCTGGGCCGCCCGCCGCAACGGGGAGTGCACGACCTCGCGCAGGGGCCCCATCGGCAGCGGCAACGCAGGCGGATCGTGCGGGTGGGCCAGTCGTTCGGCGACGAGCGCCGCCTGGCGCAACCCGGTCGGCGACAGCGGCGTCTCGGCCTGCCCCTGGAAGCGACCCTCGACGATGAACTCCGACTCCCCGTGCCGGACGAGGACCAGCGTCGCGTCGAGCAGGTCGGGGACGAGCGGCGAGGTCGACTCGCCCGGGCGGTCCGCTCACCGGTCGCCGAGGCGGATCGATCCACAGGTCGATCACGGCGTCCTGGTCGCGGATCGCCGCCTCGACCGCGGGCGGCACGTCGTCATCGAGGGCCAGGATCATCAACGCATCCTCGCGCGGCGCGGGTCCGCGCCAGGTGCATCGCGCTGATGTTGACGTCGGCCTCGCCGAGCATCGCCCCGATGCGACCGACCATCCCGGGCTTGTCGGTGTGGCGCGTGATGAGCATGACCTCGGCCGGCTCCATGTCGATGCGGTAGGCGCCGAGCCGCGTGAGCCGCGGCTCGCCGGCGGCGACCGTCCCGCCGACCGTGATCCCGTGGCCACCGGGCGTGCCGTCGCTCGACAGCGTCAGCTGGGCCGCGTACGCACCCGCGTCGCGGGTCTTGCGCTCGACGAGCGTGATGCCGCGTGCCTTGGCCAGTGCGCCGGCGTTGACGAGGTTGACCCGCTCGGTGGTCACGGTCTCGAGCAGCCCGCGCAGCACCGCGGCGGTCAGCGGCGACCCGTCGTGCTCGGCCAGGTCGCCGGCGATCTCCAGCGTGAGCGTCCGGACGCCGCCCCGCGAGAACTGCGCGAAGAACCGGCCGAGGATCTCGGCCAGCGGCAGGTACGGGGCGATCGCCTGGGCCGTCTCGGGCGTCAGCAGGGGAGCGTTGACGGCATAGCGCGCGCTGCGACCCTCGAGCACGTCGAGGACCTGCGCGGCGACCTCTTCCGCAACCAGCACCTGCGCCTCCGCGGTCGACGCGCCGAGGTGCGGCGTCAGCAGCGTGTTCGGGGCGGCCGAGCAGCGGCGACCCGGTGGGCGGCTCGGTCTCGAAGACATCGAACGCCGCGCCCGCGAGGTGCCCGGAGGCGAGCGCATCGGCCACGGCCCCTTCGTCGACGATCCCGCCGCGGGCCACGTTGATGACGATCGAGCCCGGTCGCATCTGGGCGATCTCGGCCCTGCCGATCAGGTTGCGAGTCGCGCGCGTCAGCGGGACATGGACGGTGATCACGTCGGCCCGGCCCAGGAGCATCGCCATGTCCATCAGCTCGACGCCGTGATGGGCGGCCTGCTCGGCCGTGACGTACGGGTCGGCGCCGATGACGACCATCTCCATGGCGCGGGCTCGATCGGCGATCGCCTGACCGATCTTCCCGAGACCGATGATGCCGAGCGTCCGGCCGCGCAGCTCGAGACCGGTGAACTGGGACCGCGCCCATTCGCCACGCCGGACGCTGGCGTCGGCCGCGGCCGTCCGCCGCGCGACGCCGTAGAGCAGCGCGAGCGTGTGTTCGGCGGCCGCGATCGTGTTGCCGGTCGGTGCGTTGACGACCGTGATGCCGGCACGGGTCGCCGCCTCGAGGTCGACGTTGTCGACGCCGACGCCGGCCCGACCGATGACGATCAGCCGGCCGCCCGCGGCGATCAGCCCGGCATCGACCTGGACCTGGCTGCGGACGATCAGCGCGTCGTACTCGGGCAGGATCGCCGCCAGCTCCTCGCGGGTGCAGCCGATGCGCTCGTCGACCTCGTGCTTGGCGGCGAGGAGGTCGATGCCCTCCCGCGCCACCGACTCGGCGACGAGGACCCTCATGCGCCGGTCCCGGCGACCGTGAAGCTGGCGATGCCGTCTCGGGCGAGTGCCGCCCGCTGGGCGGCCGCGACCGCCGCGCCCGGCTCGACCGGGCGGCCGTGCTGGAGCGAGACGATCTCGAGCGTGCTCAGCGCGCCGAGGATCTCCTCGAGCGTGACCGACCCCAGGTGACCGACGCCGGAAGATCTTGCCGGTGAGCTTGCCCTGACCGCCGGCCAGCACGACGCCGCGCCGCTTGACCTCGGTGTTGAAGGCCTTCCAGTCGAAGCCATCGGGCACGGTCGCGGCCGTCACCGTCCGCGAGTAGTGGCGCTCGTCGGCGAACAGCTCGAAGCCGAGCGCCGCCAGGCCGGCGCGGGTGGCGGCGGCACATGCCTCGTGCCGGGCGAAGATCGCGTCGGATCCCTCGTCCTGCATGAGCCGCAGCCCCTCGTCGACCTGGTAGACGACCGCGATGGCCGGCGTGAACGGCGTCTGCCCGTCGGCGGCCGCGTCCCGATGCGACGCGAAGGTCGAGATAGAAGCGCGGCATCCTCGCGTGCTCCATCGCGGACCACGCCCGCGCCGAGGCCGCGATCATCGCCAGCCCGGGCGCGGCCATCCACGCCTTCTGCGACCCGGTCACGACGACATCGACCCCCCACGCGTCCATCTCGAACGGGACCGCGCCCAGCCCCGACACGCTGTCGACCAGGATCAGCGCCTCGGGCGCCTCGTCGCGGATCGTGGCCGCGAGCTCGGCGATCGGGTTCATGACGCCGGTCGAGGTCTCGTTATGGGTCAGCAGCACGGCCTTCGTCCCGGGCATCGTCCGGAGACGTTCGCGGATCTCGTCGGCGGCCGCCGCATAGCCCCACTCGGCATCGAGCTTCGTGACGTCGGCGCCGTAGATCCCGGCGATCTTCGCGAACCGGTCGCCGAACGAGCCGATGCTGACGCCGAGCACCCGATCACCAGGCGACAGCGTGTTGACGATGGCGGCCTCAAGACCGCCCGAGCCGGCCGTCGTGATCATCGCGACGTCCGAGGTCGTGCCGAAGAACGGCTTCATGCCGTCGAGGATCCGGGCGAGCATCGCCGCGAACTCGGGCCCGCGGTGGTTGATCATCTGGCGCGCCCCGGCCGTCCGGACGGTCGGTGGCAGGGCGGTCGGACCTGGGATGCGAAGGTTGGGCTCGAAGCGGTCCACGGGTGCTCCTGTGACGGCGAGGCGGTCGGGTCGATGGTGCCACAGGCGGCCATCCCGAGCGGCTCTGGACGGTTCCCCGGACCGAGGCGTATCCTCGTCGGACGGCGCCACCTCGCGCCGCACCTCCGTCGTCGATGCTCACGCCATCGACCCTGTGGAGGCAAAGGGGCTCCGCCTCGAGGTCGTCGGTTGGTGCCTGGCCACGGTCGGTGGCGCCGGAGCGTGGGTCCGGGCCGACGGCCGGTCAGGAGAACCACGACATGACGACCGACAAGGCCCGCAAGCGGGCCGTCCGTTCCCGGATGCAGAAGACCGGCGAGCGCTATGCCGCCGCCCGGCGCAACGTCGTGCGCGACGCCGCTCAGCCCATCCTTCCGCCCCGCATGGCCGAGCCGCCCGTCTCCGAGGCGTCGATCCGCAAGGGCACCGGACGCGGCTGGGACGACTGGTTCCGGATCCTCGACGCGTGGGACGGCACGGCGCACACCCACACCGAGATCGCCCGGTACGTCAACGGCGAGCACAAGATCGATGGCTGGTGGTCGCAGTCGGTGACCGTCGGCTACGAGCGAGCGCGTGGCATGCGCGCCCCGCACGAGCGACCGGAAGGCTTCGAGGTCAGCGTCTCGAAGACCGTCGACATGCCGCCCATGGACGCCTGGCGTGCGTTCGTCGAGCCGAAGCGCCGAGCGTCATGGCTCGACCTCGGCCTGCGGATGCGGACCGGGACGAGGACGATGGGCCGCTCCGCGCGGTTCGACGTCCCCTCCGAAGGGACGCGGGTGAACGTGCTCCTCGACCCGAAGGGCGATGAGCGCACCGTGGTGACCGTCACGCACGTCAAGCTGGCCGGCGCCGCCGACGTGGCGACCCACCGGGCCGATTGGAAGGAGCGATTGGGACGATTGGCGGGGCTCGCCTCGGCGAAGCCAGTCACGCCTCGGCGGTCCCGGGCGTCTTGAACTAGACTGCCACGCGCCCAGGAGCCCATCCCTCGTGAATCGATCGACCCGCCGCGCCCGCCGCTTCCGACGCTATGTGGTGGGCGCGGTGCTGGTCGCCTTCGTCGGGGCGTCGCTGACGACGCTCGCGATCGCGACCGACACGTTCGGCGCCGGTGAGCGTTGGATCTCGCTGATGGCGAGGGTCGAGCGACTGGTGGCGGGGCCGGTCCCCGACCGCGCGACGCTGAAGACGGTCCGGGTCACCGAGCCACCCGAGCTCGATGCATCACCGGAGCCCACGTCGACCACGTCGCCGCTCGCACCGGGTGGCAGCGTCGTGCCGTCGGCCGAGCCCGTCGCGACACCGACGCCCCGTCCAGAGCGCAAGCCGATGGACGTCGACATCGTCGAACGCCCCAACCGGGTGTTCGCCTCGCAGCATCACAAGGACTGGTGTGCGCCGGCGGGCGTGCAGACGGTGCTCGCCATCCTGGGCAAGAGCGACACCTCCGAAGGCACCCAGATCGACATCGCAGCCCAGATCCGGAAATGGGAAGCCTACGAAGACAGCCACAACGGCGATTGGGGCCCGGCGGCGATGGCCCTCGCCCTCGACGCGTACGGCGTGCCCGGCTACGAGGTCCGTGCCTTCGAGCACATGACCTATGCGTTGCGGGACGCGGCCGTCGCCATCCAGTCGACCCAGTCGCCGGCGATCCTGCTCGCCTGGCGCGGGGCGCACACCTGGGTCATGTCCGGCTACCGCGCCGATGGCGACCCGGCGATCTTCCGCAACACCAAGATCGAGGGTGCCTACATCCTCGACCCGTGGTATCCGCGCATCTCCTCGATCTGGGGCGCATCGAACCCGCCGGGTACGTTCACCGAGTTCGATGAGCTGCGCGAGAACTTCCTGCCCTGGAAGCGGCCCGAGGGCCGCTACCCCGATCGCGACGGCCTGTACATCACGGTCGTCCCGACCATCCCGCGCGCCGAGGCCGGCTAACCCGCGGCCGCGTCCAGGCGGCCGATCGCGCGCACCCGCGGGATCAGGAACGCGACCAGCAGCGCGTCCTTGACGGCCATCCCGACCGCGTAGCCGAGCGGGATCGCCAGCAGGCCCAGCGCGGGCGCCAGCAGGCTCGAGGCGGCCAGCACCGTGCCGAATCCCGCGAACGACGCGATGACCTGGCGGATCGTGTCGTGCGTCGCGTACAGGCCCCGGGACAGCGGGTAGGCGAGCGCGTCGAACGGCACCGACAGCGCGAATGCCGCGACGATCGGCACGGTGATCGCCACGTCTTCCGGGCCGAACTCGCCGCCGCCCAGGAGCACGTCAACGAGGATCCCGGAGCCGATGAACAGCGCGATCGCGGCGAGGGTCGTCAGGGCGCCGATCGTCACGACGTTGCGTCTGAGGACCGCCCGGAACGCCGTGCCGTCGTGGTCTGCATAGGCCGCCGACAGGGTGGGGAAGACCGCCAGCGAGAACGCGATGCCGATCAGGCTGACCGGCACGACCTGGTAGTCGAGCGCGAAGTTGATGCGCCGACACGCCGCCGACCGCGATGGTCGAGGCGAGCGCCGTGAAGAACGTGAAGATGGCGGGTTCGATCGGGTGGCTGACCATGCGCGGCAGCATCAGCCGCACGAACTCCCGGAAGGCCGGCGTGCGGATCCGGAATGCCGGTCGTGGTCGGAAGCTCGTCCGCACGATGCCGATCGCGCGGATCCCGAGGTGGAGTGCCGCGCCGGCCACCGCGCCCCACGCCGTCGCGACGATCCCGAGATCGAACGCCCCGCCGACCACTGTCCCGAGGATGATCCCGCCCGTGTACATGATCGGCGCCAACGCGTAGAACAGGAATCGCCGGTGCGCGACGAGGACCTCGCCGAGGCAGATCGACGCGGCGAACAGGATCTGCGCCAGCGTGTTGATCCGCACCAGCGTCACGTACAGCTCGCGGGTCGGGGCGTCGAAGCCGGCACCGATCTGGGTCGCCAGCCACGGTGCAGCGAGGAAGATGGCGACCGATGCGACCGCCATGACCAGGACCGCCGCGGTCAGCACGGTCCGGCCGAACTCGTTGGCCGCTCGCTCGTCGTCGTGACGCAGGCTGGTGAAGATCGGCACGAACGGGGCGGTCAGACCGGCGGCCACCAGCACGTCGAGCGCGATCTCGGGGATCCGGAAGGCCGCGTTGTAGGCGTCGAGCTCGGGGCCAGCCCCGAAGGTGTTCGCGAAGATCCGGTTCCGGACGATCCCGGTCACGAAGTACGCGAAGCTCAGGACGGACAGGATCAGGGCGCCGCGCGGGAAGATCCGGTCGATGAGGGTGCGCGCCAGGGCGATTGGGGATCGCGACAACGGCTGCCTCCCTCGTGCGCGGCGGTCACCGCGTCCCGTGGCAAGTGTGACGTGCAGGCCGGGCTCGGCGCGACGCGGGCACGGCCCGTACGCTTGACGGGACGGGAGATCGACAGCCGCGTTGCGGCAGGAGGGGACATCGGTGTCGCGCTTCGAGTGGGTCGCGGGCAGCGCGCGGCTGCTGCAGCAGACGGGCGACGAGTTCGAGCGGACGACGCCGTTCGATGGTCTGCGGATCGGCACCGGCATCCACCTCGAGCCGAAGACGGCCGCCCTCCTCTTGACGCTCCGGCGCGGTGGCGCGGAGGTCGTCTCGACCGGGAACCTGAACTCGACGCAACAGGAGACGGTCGACTACCTGCGCGAACGGGGCGTCGACGTCATCGGCGGTCCGACCGCCGATCCCGATGAGCACGACCGATTCCTGCGCGACGTGTTGGCCACGAAGCCCGACCTGATCCTCGACAACGGCGGCGACCTGTTCACGCGGTATCTCGAGGACCCGTGGGAGGGGCTTCGCGGCGGGACGGAGGAGACGACGTCAGGGCGCGATCGACTCCTGCCGCTGCGCGATCGACTCGCGATGCCGCTCCTCGTCATCAACGACAGCCCGATCAAGCAGTTCGCCGAGAACACGCACGCGGTCGGTGCCGGGACGGTCGAGTCGTTCATCCGGATCACGAACCGCATCACCAACGGCCGGCGCGTCGCGGTGTTCGGGTATGGATCGGTGGGTCGCGGCGTCGCCGCCTACTTCCGGAGCTTCAACAGCATCGTGTCGGTGGTCGAGCCACAGCCGGTGCTGCGCATGCGTGCGCTGCTCGACGGATTCGAGGTGCCCGATCGCGACGAGGCGCTGGCGACGGCCGATGTGGTCGTGACCGTGACCGGCGCGCCCCACGTCATCGAAGCAGCCGACCTGGCGCGAGTCCGCGATGGCGTCGTGCTGATCAGCGCCGGGCATCTGCCGTGGGAGCTCGACGTGCCGGCGTTGATGGCCGATCCGTCGGTCGAGTCGATCGACGACGTCACGGACGGCATCACGACCCTTCGACTGCGTGACGGCAAGTCCGTCCATGTCCTGACCCGCGGCCACATGGTCAACCTCGCCGGCCCGCGGCCTCTCGGCAACTCGATCGAGTCGATGGACCTGGGCTTCACGCTCCAGGCGCGCTGCCTGGAGGCGGTCGCCCACGGGACCGTGCCGAGGACAGCGTGCGTGGTCCCGGTGCCGGCCGAGATCGATGCACTGGTCGCATCGGCGTACGTGGAGTTGGCACGGGCCTGATCCTCAGATGCGAAGGCACACGGAGGTGCTCCATGCAGACCCGCTCGTTCCCTTCCGCACCGCATGGCCGCTCTCCTGCAGGGGCAGAGGTCCGGCAGCTGATCGATGGTGAGACCGGCCACATGATCCACTCCACCGTCCCGCCCGGTCAGGTGAATCGGGCGACCGTCCACGCCACCGTGAGCGAGTTCTGGCACGTCCTCTCGGGCGAGGGGCAGATCTGGCGACGAGACGGCACTGGTGAGAA
Organism: uncultured Chloroflexia bacterium; assembly: GCA_963812745.1. Lineage (GTDB taxonomy): Bacteria > Chloroflexota > Limnocylindria > Limnocylindrales > CSP1-4 > SPCO01. The sequence goes on from CAWEWE010000008.1 coordinate 332,790, forward strand.
GACGACCGTTCTGGAAACGGGCGTTTCCATCGACATCCCGGTCGGGACCGCATTCCAGTATCGCTGCACCGGTGTCGACCCACTCCAGTTCCTCTGCATCACGATGCCACGCTGGCCCGGCGACGAGGAAGCGACGATCATCGAGGGGCCGTGGACACCGAATGCTCCCCAAGGTTGGCCATAGTCGATGTAGCCGATCACCCGCTGGCGTCGTGCTTCTCGGCACCTGGCGATCCCGAGCACACAGGCGGCGAACCCCGGCCCAGATGGATTGCAGTCGATCGGCCGGCAGGGCACGCTAGCGGCGCATGGAGCCATCGGAGGAGATTCGCCGGGTCATCGAGCGATGGACGATCGCGACGGCTCGGGGCGGCGATGACCCCCTCGGGCGACTCTCGACGCATCCAGGCACGCTGATGATCGGCACCGACCCGGCCGAATGGTGGCTTGGCAGGGCCGCGCATGTGATCTGGGCTCGCCAGATCCGTGAGGTCGGTCCCTTTCCGGTCCGGGCGATAGAGATCGACGCCTGGGAAGAGGGGACCGTCGGGTGGGCAGCCGTCAAGGAGTCGATCGACTGGGAAGGTCGAACCCTGGAGTCGCGGGCGACGTACGTGCTTCACCTCGAACGCGACGAGTGGAAGATCGTGCAGGTCCACTGGTCGTTCCCCACCGCGAACACGGAAACCCTCGGCCGGGCGCTCACGGTTACGCTCGACGAGCTCGAGGAGACCGTTCGACGAGAGCAGCCCGACCTCACCGCCTCGCGCGCCGTCGACGGCACCGTCACGATCGTGTTCACCGACATCGTCGACTCGACGCCCACGCTGGCGCGGCTCGGTGACGCGGCCTGGCTGGCGATCGTCCAACGCCACCACGCGCTGATCAGCGATGTCACCGCCGCTCATGACGGCGCCGTCGTCGAGACGCAGGGCGATGGGTCGATGCTCGCCTTCGCGAGCGCTCGCCGCGCGGTCGCGTGCGCGGAGGCCATCCAGCAGGAGATCGCGCGAGCCTTCGCCGATCACTCGCCGCCGATCCGGGTGCGGATCGGGATCCACACCGGGGATGCCATCAAGGACGCCGAGCATTTCTACGGGACCACGGTGCACCACGCCGCGCGGGTCGCGAGCCACGCCGTCGGCGGCGAGATTCTCGCGTCCAGTGCCGTCCACGAGCTCCTGCAGAGCAGTGCCGAGTTCACGTTCCTGCCCGGGCGGGACGTCGAGCTGAAGGGGATCCCGGGACAGCATCGGCTGTACGCGCTCGCATCGCGCTGAGCGCCCGGCGGGCGCCCGGCGAGGACGACGTGGAGGACCTTCTGCACGAAGTCGATGTAGCCGATCACCCGCTGGCGTCGCGCTTCTCGGTGTCGGCGAGCTTCTTGCGGTTCGCCTCACGGGTTCGCAGCAGCCCGCCGCCGGCGCCCTTGGCGATCTCGGGCTTCGGCGCCGCCGATCGTTTGGGCTTGCCGGCCGCGCGCTTGTCCGCCCGGTCGTCCATGCGGTTCGCGATGGTGGCCTCGTAGCCCTGCTCGATCGGCAGGTAGTAGCGCCGATCCTTGAGGTCGTCCGGCAGGTACTGCTGGTCGACGTCCCCGTCCTCGAAGTCGTGCGGGAACTGGTAGCCGACGCCGATCCCGTGCTGGCGCATCAGCCGGTGTGGTGCCTGGCGGAGATGGAGCGGGACCGCCAGCGACCCGTGCGCCTCGACGTCGCTGACCGCGGCCCAATACGCCGCCCCTGAGCGGTTCGACTTCGGCGCCGTCGCGATGTAGGTCGTCGCCTGGGCGAGCGCGTACTGCGCCTCGGGCAGCCCGACGTGGTCGAGCGCCTGGGCGGCCGCGACCGCGACCTGCAGCGCGCGCGGGTCGGCGTTGCCGACATCCTCGGACGCGCTGATGATCAGCCGCCGCGCGATGAACCGCGGGTCCTCGCCGGCCGCGACCATCGAGGCGAGCCAGTACAGGGCAGCATCCGGGTCGTTGCCGCGAAGGCTCTTGATGAACGCTGACACCGTGTCGTAGTGGCCATCGCCGGCGCGGTCGTACGCGAGGACACGCTGCTGCGCGGCCGCCTCGACGTCCTCGAGGCGGGGTGCCACCTTGCCGCCCTCGTCACGGACGCCCTCCGACTCGGCGAGGGCGACCGCGCCCTCGAGCACGTTCAGCGCCGATCGCGCGTCGCCACCGGCCAGCCCGACCAGGTGATCGAATGCCTCCGGTGCGAGCGCGATACCCGTTGTCCGGTCCGAGGGCGCCGGCCAGACCGCGCTCCTCGTCGTCGAGCGCGCGCCGGACGACCGTGCCGACCTCATCGTCGGTGAGCGCCTCGAGGCGCCAGACCCGCATCCGCGACAACAACGCCGAGTTGACCTCGAAGTACGGGTTTTCCGTCGTCGCGCCGATCAGCGTGATCGTGCCGTCCTCGACGTGGGGCAGCAGGGCGTCCTGTTGCGCCTTGTTGAATCGGTGGATCTCGTCGAGGAAGAGGACCGTGCGCGTGCCGTTGAGCGCGAGCCGATCCTGGGCTTCGGCGATCGTCGAACGGACGTCGGCGACGCCCGCCATGACGGCCGACATCGTCGCGAACTGGGCCCCGATCTCGCCGGCCAGGAGGCGGGCCAGGCTGGTCTTGCCGGTGCCCGGCGGACCCCACAGCAGCAGCGACGCCAGATGGCCGCGGGCGATGCTGCGGCGGAGTGGCCCACGCTCGCCGACGAGGTGATCCTGCCCGATGAACTCGTCGAGCGACCGGGGACGCATCCGGGCGGCCAGCGGCTGGCGCTCGGGCGGCGGCTGGAAGAGCGCCTCCGGTCGCGCGCCGACCGGGCGTCGCGTGCTTGGCATGGCTCGATGGTAGCGCGGCGGACCGGCGTGACCCGGTCCGCTCAGGCGGTCAGAACGGCGTGGCGCCCGTCGCCTGGAGCACGACCCACAGGCCGATCAGGACCGCGATCAGCGACCCGCCGATGGTCACCAGGCGCCGCACGTCGCGGCTGACGTACGCGTATTCCTCCTGGGCCCTGATCGCGATGGAACCGGGCTTCACGCGCGTCTCCGGCTCGACCGGGCGTCGGCTGCGCTCGCGGGTACGGCCGGCGGCGACCTCCGCCTCGCGCTCGGCGGCGACGATCTGCGCCTCGAGCTCGGCGGCACGTGCTTCCTCGGCCGGCGTGAGCGTGGTCGAAGGCTTGGTGGGCGGACCGTCGACCCGCTCGCGGGGCGTCATCGCGCGCTGACGGCGGGCTCGCTGACCGGGCCTCGTGGAACTACCGCGAACGCGCTTGGCCATGGATCGAGCGGGCCTCCAGGAACGTGGATCGAGGTCGTGGCGGTGGCGTGATGGACGGGTCCGCCGCCAGCGGGAGAGGATAGCACTGCCTCGTACGGCCGACGCCGATACGTGGCCGGCAAGGGCCGACTGCTAGACTCGCGCCGACCCAGCCCGCGGAGGATGTTCCCATCGATCTGGCCACACAGGTGTCGTCGAACATCGAGCTGATCGTCCTTGCCCTCGCCGTGGCGGTCGTGGTGCTCCTCGTCCTCATGTGGTGGCTTGCGCGACAGGTGACCACCCTCCGGACGCGGCTGGCGAGTCTCACGCGCGGTGAGGAAGGCGACCTCAGCGACGTGCTCGGTGCCCACCTCGACCGGGTCTACGAGCTCGGGCGCGAGGTCGAGCGGCTGATCACCAGGACCGGGCGGCTCGAGGCCGGCGCACCGCGGGCGTTCCAGCGGGTCGGGCTGGTCCGCTTCAACCCGTTCGAGGACACCGGCGGCAACCAGAGCTTCGCCCTGGCCCTGCTCGACGCCGACGGCAACGGCTGGGTCCTGTCGAGCCTCCACGCGCGGACCGGCACGCGGCTCTACGCCAAGGCGGTGCGTGGCGGTCGATCGGACGGGGCATTGTCGGAGGAGGAGACGGCCGCGATCAAGCAGGCGACGGCCTGACAGCCTAGGTGTCACGGCGGTCGGCGATGGTCTGCACATGGCCCCCATCGTCGACCCGACTGCCCCTCCGGAACCCACCATCGTGAGCCGCCCGACCGTCCGCGCGCGGCGGCGCGGCCCGATGCCGCTCGAGCAGATCCCGGCATGGGGCGACCTCGTGCCCGTCATGGACCCGACGCTCGTGGCGAGCCCTGTCCCGCAGGGGATGGACGCTCTCCTCGGCGGGCTGGACCCGGACCAGCTGCGCGCGGTGACCCACCGCGAGGGGCCGCTGCTCGTGGTCGCGGGTGCGGGTACCGGCAAGACCCAGGTGATCACCCGGCGGATCGCGTGGCTCATCGCCACGCGACGGGCGAAGCCGTCCGAGATCCTGGCGCTCACGTTCACGGACAAGGCCGCGGACGAGATGGCGGTCCGCGTCGACCAGCTCGTGCCGTACGGCTACACGGACACGACGATCGCGACCTTCCACGCCTTCGGCGATCGACTCATCCGGGAGTACGCGCTCGACCTCGGCCTGCCACCCGACGTGCGCGTGCTGTCGCGGGCAGAGGCGGTCATCTTCCTGCGCGAGCACCTGTTCGAGTTCGAGCTCGATGCGTATCGTCCGCTGGGGGACCCGACCCGGTTCCTGTCGGCGTTGGTGACGCTCTTCAGTCGGTGCAAGGACGAGGACATCACGCCGGCCACGTACGAACGGCACGCCGCGCGGCTCAGCGAGGAAGCCCATGCCCTCGCGGCAGCGGCGGTCGGCGACAGCGATGGGGACACGGAGGCGGCGCTCGCCGAGACGGGTCGGCAGCAGGCCGAGCTGGCAGCGGCCTACGGTCGGTACCAGGAGCTCCTCGCGGCCAACGGCTTCATCGACTTCGGCGACCAGGTCGCCCTCGCCCTGCGCCTCGTGCGGACATCGCCGGCGGCGCGGCGGGCGATCGCGTCGCGCTACCGCTACATCCTGGTCGATGAGTTCCAGGACACCAATCGAGCCCAGGCCGAGCTCGTCACGCTGCTCGCGGAGCCGCACCGGAACGTGACCGTCGTCGGCGACGACGATCAGGCGATCTACGCGTTCCGGGGCGCGGCGATCGACAACATCCTCGACTTCGGGGAGCGCTACCCGGGCGCCCGGACGGTCGTCCTGCGTCGCAACTACCGGTCGCACGCGCCGATCCTCGACGCGTCCTACCGGCTCATCCGGTTCAACGACCCGGATCGCCTCGAGGTGCGCACCGGCCTCTCGAAGCGGCTCCGTGCCCAGCGACCGGGCCCGGCTCCGGCGCCGGTCCGGCTGGAGGCATTCGCCACGGGCTCGGAAGAGGCCGACTGGATCGCCGCGGACATCGCGCGCCGGATCGTCGAGGGTGCCGCGCCCAGGGACCATGCCGTGCTCGTGCGGGCCAACGGCCATGCCGACGCGATCCTGCGGGCGCTCAACGTCGCCGCGGTGCCGTGGCGGTTCTCCGGCTCGTCTGGCCTCTATGCGCGACCCGAGGTTCGCCTGCTGATGGCGTTCCTGCGTGCCGTCGCCGATCCGGAGTCCAGCGTGGACGTCTACGCGCTCGCGTCGTCGGAGGTGTACGGCCTCGGTGGTGACGACCTGACGGCGATCGTGAACTCGGCGCGCCGCCGGAACCGATCCATCCGGTCGGTGCTGGACGAGCTCGAGCGGCAGCCGGGGATCCTGCGCCTGACCCCGGACACGCGGACAGCGGTCCATCGGCTGGTCGGCGACCTCGACCGGTATGCGTCGATGGCCCACGAGCGCCCGGCCGGCGAGGTCATGTACGCGTTCCTGCGCGATGGCGGGCTGCTGGCGCGGCTGGCAGCCACGGCGACGGCCGCCGCCGATGAGGGTCTGGGTAACATCGCCCGCTTCTTCGACCTCATCCGTGCACAGTCCGTGCTCCTCGCGGATGACCGCGCGATGTTCGTCGCGCAGCACCTCCAGACGCTCGTCGAGGCAGGTGACGATCCGGCGACGGCGGACCTGGATCCCGACGCCGACGCGGTCGCCGTGCTCACGATCCACAAGGCCAAGGGCCTCGAGTTCCCGGTCGTCTACCTGCCGGGACTCGTGGCCGGGCGCTTCCCGGGCAACGGTCGCGGTGAGCCGTTGCCGCTCCCCGCCGGGCTGGGGCGAGGCGAGCCGCTAACGCCGGAGCGAGCGGTCGCCGAGGAACGTCGCCTGTGCTACGTCGCGATGACCCGCGCGCGAGACGAGCTGCTGCTCAGCCACGCGGCCGATTACGGCGGATCACGGGCACGCAAGGTCTCGCCGTTCGTCCTCGAGGCGCTCGATCTGCCGGGCACCGCGAGTGCGCCGGCGCACGGCGTGCTCCCGCCATCGGCCGAGGAGCGGCTTGCCGGCTTCGCCGGCGTGGATGCGCCGGTCATCGCCGAGCGCCGGACCCGCGACGAGCCGTTGATGCTCAGCTTCGGGCAGGTGGACGCGTACCTGTCCTGCCCGCTGCGCTACAAGTACGCCCACGTCCTGCGCGTGCCGGTCGCGCCCCATCACGCGATGGTCTATGGCGCCGCGCTGCACAAGGCGGTCCAGATCTTCCACCACCGCCACGCGCGGGGCCACGTCATGACGGAGGCGGAGCTGGACGAGGTCCTGGCCTCGGCCTGGTCGAACGAGGGGTTCGTCAGCCGCGAGCACGAGGAGGCACGGCTCGAGGCTGCCCGGGCGGCGCTCCGTCGGTTCCGCGCCGCTCAGCTGGAGCCGGAGGCCATCGTCCCCACCTACGTCGAGCGCGATTTCGCGTTCGATCTGGACGGCGACCGGATCCGCGGTCGCTGGGATCGGGTCGACATCCGGCAGGCCGATGAGCCGGGGGCCGCGGACGTCCCGCCCGACGATCCCGACCGACCGACCGCCGACGTCGTCACGCCGACGCTCGGGATCATGGGCCGCGAGCACGTGACGATCACCGACTACAAGTCGTCCGACGTGCGCGATCCGGCCAAGGCACGCCAGCGGGCGCGCGACTCGCTCCAGCTGCAGATCTACGCCATGGGCTACGAGGCGATGACCGGTCGCCTGCCGGACCAGGTCGCGCTCCACTTCCTCGACTCGGGGCTGGTCGGACGGGTCGATGTGGACCCCCGGCGGGTCGCCAAGGCGCGCGCCCAGATCGCGACGGCGGCAGCGGGCATCCGCGGCGGCCAGTTCGAGGCGACGCCGGATCCGATGGCCTGCTCGTGGTGCCCGTTCCGCGACATCTGCCCGTCGAGCGCCACCGCCACGCGCTAGGCGTGTCGGGCGGCTCGCACGCCCTAGACTCGCTGGTGATGGAAGCCCGCGACCGACTGCTCAACCTGGCGGTCTTCGCGGCGGCCGTCGTCGTGTGGGTCCTGGTCGCCCTGGTCGTCACCACCCGCGACCCCGTGGCCGAACCGCTGGCCGGGTTCATCGGGGCGGCGCTCATCGGGCTGGCCGTCGGTCTGACGACGACCCCGATCGCGTGGTTGGTGGTGTTCGGCCGGCACCGCCGGATCGCCTACCGCGGCGACTGGGTGCGGGCCGCGCGTCGGGCGGCCTGGGTCGGGTTGATCGTGGCGATCTTCATCGTGCTGCGCCTCCAGGGCGCGCTCGAGCTCCCGATCGCGCTGTTCATCCTGGCGCTTGCGGCGGTCGCGGAGGCGACCCTGTCGGCGGATCGCTGAGCACGCGGCCGCGCGCGGCTCTACCATCCGCCGTCGGACCCGCCCAGGAGGTCCGATCCATGCCAACGCCCGGAGGACTCGTGCCCGATCGGACAGCCGTACGCCCCGCCGAACCGTTCGCTGACGTCAAGGGACGCGTCGCCGCCGCCGTCGAAGCGGCCCGCGACGAGATCATCGACCTCTCGCATCGCATCCATGCCAACCCGGAGCCCGCGTTCGAGGAACACCAGGCGGCGGCCTGGGTCGCCGACGGCGCTCCGGGCTCACGGCTACGAGGTCCAGCACCCGGCGGGCAGCCTGGCCACCGCGATCAGGGCGACGCGGAAGGGCGGCCGAGGCGGCGACGGGCCGCGGGTCGGCATCCTGGCCGAGTACGACGCGTTGCCGGGGCTCGGGCACGGCTGCGGTCACAACACGATGGCGGCGTCCGGTGTCGGGGCCGCGATCGCACTCGCTTCCATCGCCGACGAGCTACCCGGCGAGATCGTCTTCCTCGGCACGCCGGCCGAGGAGCGGGGGAGCGGCAAGCAGATCATGATCGACGACGGGCTCTTCGCCGGGCTCGATGCGGCGCTGCTGTACCACCCCTGCGACCGCAGCCATGTCGAGTCGAAGGCGTTGGCGTCCGAGGATGTCGACGTCGTGTTCACCGGGCTCCAGGCACACGCGTCGTCCGACCCCTGGAAAGGCAAGAACGCGCTCGACGCGATGATCCAGCTGTTCTCGTCGGTCGGCCTCTGGCGCCAGCAGCTTCGCCCCACCGCGCGTGTCCACGGCATCATCCGCGAGGGCGGCACCGCGGCCAACATCATCCCGGACCGCACCTCGGCCTGGTTCATGCTCCGCAGCGACGAGCAGGACTATTACGAGGAGATGAAGACCCAGTTCACGCGGATGGCCGAGGCCGCCGCGCTGGCCACGGGCACGACCGTCGAGGTGACGTACTCGGGCGGGGCCACGACGATGCGCAACAACCACGCGCTTGCGGAGCGCTTCCGCGCGAACATGGCGGCCTACGACATCGAGGACATGGGCGACGACCCCAACGCCGGCAGCACCGACATGGCGAACGTCAGCTGGGTCTGCCCGACGATCCACCCCGACCTGGCGATCTGCGACGAAGGCGTGGCCGGGCATTCGACCGCGTTCCGTGACGCGGCGGCGTCACCGCGAGCCGACGAGACCACCTTGCTGGCCGCGACGCTGGTCGCCCAGACCGCCGTCGACCTGTACCTGGAACCCGCCTTGGTCGAGGCCGCCTGGTCGGAGTTCAACGCCGGCTGACGCTGGGGCGGGGTGTACCATCGCCCCGGCGCGCCCCGCTGGACGTCGGATCGCGAACCGGCGGCGCCCCGGACGAGACGGACCACCCGCACGCGGCCTGAACGACACGGCCGCCGCCCGTCTCCGGAGGTACACGTGGCCGAGCGCCCCCACGACCCGGATTTCGCGGTCCTGAACGGCTGGGACGCGCAGTACGAGGTCTATCCCGACTACGACCTACCGACCTACGTCGGCGGCGTGAGCTTCATGAAGCTGCCGTGGGTCACCGACCCGGCCGAGCTGCAAGCGCGCAAACCCGACGTCGCGATCATCGGCGCGCCGTTCGACGACGCGGTCAGCCACCGGTCCGGTGCGCGCTTCGGGCCGCGCGCCATCCGCCAGGCGCAGTACACGTCGGGCTCGATCAACTCGCTCCAGCTCGACGTCGAGCCGTTCGAGGTCCTCGATGTCGTCGACGCCGGCGACGCGAACATCATCCCGGCCTGGATCGAACGCGCGCACGCGCTCATCTATCGCAAGGTCCGCGAGGTCGCCGAGACCGGCGCGATCCCGATCGTGCTCGGCGGCGACCACTCGATCACGTGGCCGTCGGCGTCCGCCGTCGCCGAGGTGCGCCGGCCGGGCAGCATCGGCATCGTCCATTTCGACGCCCACGCGGACACCGCCAACGACGACTGGGGCGTGCTCGCGGGGCATGGCACGCCGATGCGCCGCCTGGTCGAATCAGGCGCCGTCAAGGGACCCAACTTCGTCCAGGTCGGGCTGCGCGGCTACTGGCCGCCGGTCGAGACGTTCACCTGGATGCAGGAGCAGGGGCTGCGTTACCACTTCATGCGCGAGATCGAGGAACGCGGCGCCGAGGTGGTCATCGCCCAGGCGATCGAGGAGGCCCTCGACGGTCCCGATGCGATCTACCTCAGCCTCGATATCGACGTGATCGATCCGGGGCTGGCGCCCGGTACCGGCACGCCCGAGCCGGGCGGCATGCTGACGCGCGAGGTCCTGCGCGCGATCCGCCAGATCGTCGGCGCGGTCGAGCTCGCTGGCATGGATATCGTCGAGGTCGCCCCACCGTACGACCACGCCGAGGTCACCGCGATGGCTGCCAACCGCGCGGCGCTCGAGGCCATCAGCGCGCTGGCCGTGCGCAAGAAGGCGGGCGGGACCGTGCGCTGGGAGCCGGCGGCCGGTTGATCCCACCGCCCGATCCCGCCACCGCGGCGGCGCTCGCCCGTCTGTACGACCTCGACCTCCGCGAGGATCCGGGCGACCTCGACCTCTACCGCGCCCTGGCCGACCGGGCCGACGGCCCGATCCTCGAGCTGGCGGTCGGCAGCGGCCGGGTGGCGGTGCCGCTCGCGCGAGCGGGTTACGCGGTGACCGGTGTCGACCTCGATCCGGCGATGCTCGCACGGGCGCGAGCCCGGGCAGCCGATGCGGGCGTGGCGCCGGAGCGCCTGGCCCTGCATGATGCGGACCTCGTCGACGTCCGGCTCGCCGACGCCGGCCGGTACGCCTTCGCGTTCCTGGCGCTCAACTCGTTGATGGTCCTGCCGACCCGCGACGCGCAGCGCGCGGCGTTGCGCACGTTGGCCGTCCACCTGGCGCCGGGCGGCATCGCCGCCGTCGACGTGTGGCTGCCCGACGCCGACGACCTCGGCCGCTACGACGGCCGCGTCATCCTCGAATGGATCCGGCCCGATCCGACGACCGGCGCGCTCGTCACCAAGACGGGCTCGGCAGTGCATGACAGCGCCACGGGCACGATCGTCCTGACATCGGTCTTCGACGAGGCGCCCCAGGGAGCGGCCCCGACGCGGTGGATCCGCCAGGACCGCCTGCGGCTCGTGTCGGCTGACGAGGTCTGCGAATTCGCCGAGGCGGCCGGCCTGCGTGTGGAGGTCCTCGCCGGCGGCTATGACCTCGGGGACTTCGGACCCGGCGCCGAACGTGCCGTGCTGGTCGCCGAGCGCCCCTGATCTCGCTCGGGCCGCGTGCGTGGCCCCGTGGTATCGTCGAGCCCCATGTCGAGTGGCTCGAGCAGCGACCAGACGCGCCTGCTGATCGTCGAGGACGTCCCGCAGGTCGCCCAGTACATCCGCGGCCTCTTGAACGCGCAGCAGGCGGTCAAGCTGCTCGACGTGCTCACCGACGGTTCACGCGCCGTCGATCAGATCAGCCAGCTGCGGCCGGACGTCGTCATGGTCGATGCGCTGCTCCAGGGCCGGGTCAAGGGGCCCAAGCTCGTCGAGCAGATCCAGGCTGCCGGGATCCGCGTGCCGGTCATCGTGCTGACGGTGCCGCAGAACCCGGTCGAGGTCGACCCGGCCAAGGGCGTTCACGCGGTGCTGGCGATGCCGTTCTCGGGCTTCGAGTTGATGAACCTGATCTCCGGCGTCCGCAAGACCCACGCCGAGTCGTCGCCCACCGGGGCGACCCGCATCATCTCGGTCTTCGCGCCGAAGGGCGGGGTCGGCAAGACGACGATCGCCTTCAACCTCGCCGTCGCGATGGCCCAGCTCGAGCAGCGCACGGTGCTCATCGACGGCAGCGTCCAGTTCGGCGACCTGCGGTCGCTGCTCAAGGTCCCGGGCGATGCCCCGTCGATCCTCGACCTGCCGACCGACCGGATCTCCGAATCGGACCTGACCGACGTGCTGTGGCGCGATCCGTCGGGCATCGACATCCTGCTGGCGCCGCCGCGCATCGAGATGGCCGAGATGATCACCACGCGCGATATCGACAAGGTCCTGTCGCTGCTGCGCCGGGTGTACGGCACGATCGTGATCGACATGTCGAGCGTGATCAACGACATCAACCTCGGCTTCCTCGACGCGAGCGACACGATCGTCGAGATCGTCACGTACGACTCGACCACGATCCACAACACGATCGCGATGGCCGACACGTTCCGCTCGATCGGCTATCCCGCGTCGAAGGTGCGCTATCTCGTGAACCGCGCCGACAGCTCCGGCGGCATCGATCCGAACGACCTGCACCGTGCCCTCGGACGCGTCCCCGAGCATCGCGTGACGTCCGACGGCCAGCTCGTCGTGCGGTCGAACAACGAGGGCGTGCCGTTCATCCTGGCGAACCCCTCGGCACCGGTCAGCCAGGACCTCATGCGCGTCGCGATGGAGCTGCTCGGCGCGGCTCGCGTGCCGGTCGCGGCCGGGCGCCGTTAGGCTGAGGGCCGTGCCGGATCCGCGTCCCATCGGTGTCTTCGATTCCGGCGTCGGCGGGTTGACCGTCCTGCGCGAGATCATCCGCCGGCTGCCGGGTGAATCGACGCTCTACCTCGGCGACAACGGCCGCGCACCGTACGGCGTCCGCTCGGACGACGAGGTCCTGGCGTTCTCGACCGAGTCGCTCGACGCGCTCGTCGAGCGCGACGTCAAGGCGCTCGTCGTCGCCTGCAACACCTCGACCGCGGTCGGGCTGGGGGCTTTCCGGCACCGCTACGACCTGCCGGTGCTGGGCGTCATCCGGCCCGGGGCGGCGGCGGCCGCGCTGGCCACCCGCAACCGACGGGTCGGGGTCATCGCCACGCCGGCCACGATCCGCTCGCATGCCTACCTCGACGCGATCAAGGACGAGAATCCGACGCTCGAGGTGTTCGAGCACGCGACGCCGGCCCTCGTGCCGATGGTCGAAGCCGGGCAGTTGGCCGGCGCCGTCGCCGAGTCGACCGTGGCCGACGCCCTGGCGCCGCTCATCGGCGAGCGCGCCCCGAACGGCGAGTCGATCCTGCCGCGACCGGACGGCGCCACGATCGATACGCTGCTGCTCGGGTGCACCCACTACCCACTGATCCGCCCGCTCATCGCCGAACTCGTGGGCGAGACCGTGGCGATCGTCGATTCCGCCACGGCCACCGCGTCGGCGCTGGTCGAGCTGCTGAGCGTCAACCGTCTCGAGGCCGGGGAAGGCGCCGGCGGGACCCACGTCCAGCTCACGACCGGCGATCCGGCACGGTTCGCGGACGTGGCCGGCCGGCTGTTCGGGCCGGAGTTCGTGTCGGTCGGTCCGGTGGAGCTAGGAGCGCTGGCGCGATGACGAAACGCCGCGGCTCGACCTGGCGCGACGATCGCGCGTGGCAGGCGGGGATCCTCATCGGCTCGGCGCTCGGTGCCGCGGCGACGGTCGTCGGGCGGCACATGGAACGGCGCGCTCGCCAAGGTCTCGTCGACTGGGCGACGGTCGAGCGGCTGGCGATCGGCCGCCTGGCCGGCGCGCCGGGCGCGCTGACCCAGGACCAGCTGCGGGAGATCGAGCCGGAGTACGCCGCCGCGATGGCCCGGATCGTGCCGGCGCTGTCGGCCGCGCTCGGGACGCAGTTGCCGGGTGTGGTCGAGCGCTCGGGGGTGGTCGATCGCGCGGGCTGGGTGCGCGCCAACACCGAATCGTTCGCCTCGTTGATCGGCAAGCTGGAGCACGACCTGCTCGACCAGGTGGTGCCGCCTGGCGGCGGGTTCACCGCCGCGGCGATGGCGCTCGCCAATCGCTGGATCACGACCCGTCAGCTCGGCGTGCTGCTGGGCTTCATGGGCCAGCGCGTGCTCGGCCAGTACGACCTCGCGCTGCTGTCGGCGGAAGCGGCCCCCGGCCGGCTGCTGTTCGTCGAGGAGAACATCCGCCAGACGGCCAAGACGCTGGGCGTGCCGGTCGGTTCGTTCCGCACCTGGATCGCGCTGCACGAGACAACGCACGCCTTCGAATTCGAGGCGCATTCGTGGCTGCGGCCGTACCTCGCCTCGAGGCTCGAGCGACAGCTGACGCTCTTCGGGAACGATGTCCGGGGCATGGGTCGCGAGGCGATCCGAGGCCTCGGTCGCGCGCTCCGCGGCGAGGGTGGCGGCGAGCATTGGCTCGAGCGGCTGATGGGCGAGGAGCAGAAGGCCCTGTTCCGCGAGACGCAGGCCGTGATGAGCCTGCTCGAGGGGTTCAGCGACTACGTCATGGACGAGGTCGGGCGTGACCTCGTCCCGGACGTGGAGGCGATCCGCGCGAAGTTCGACGAGCGCCGCTCGAAGCGGACGCCGTTCGAGCGGGCGATGCTCCGGCTGACCGGCATGGACCTCAAGCTCGAGCAGTACAAGAAGGGCGAGACGTTCGTCCGGGCGATCGCGGCCGCCCGCGGACCAGAGGCGCTCGGGCGCCTGTGGGACGGGCCGGAGACGCTGCCACGGGACGGTGAGATCGAGGCGCCCGAGCGCTGGATCACCAGGGTCCTGGACGGCTCGACGAGGCCGGTCGCCGGCACCGCCACGTGACGAACGCCGGTCCGGGGAGCGGACCCGGCGGCGCCCCCACCGCGATCGCGCTGAGCCCGATCCTGTCGGCCCGCTACCGGTCGCGCGACCTGGAGCTGATCCGGGCCGCCGCGCCGGGGGCGCGGCTGGTGACGGTGTCGGTCGAGGGCCTGGCGGACGGGCCGCTCGACGACGTCGAGGTGATGCTCCGCGGCTGGCTGAGCTCCGATGCGTTCGACCGGCTGCTCGCGCGTGCGCCGCGCCTGAAGTGGGTCCATTCGGCCACATCGGGCGTCGAGCGGGCGCTCACCCCGGCCTCGCGGGAGCGCGGCCTGATCGTGACGAACGCGCGTGGCGTGTTCAGCCGGCCGATCGCCGAGTACGTGCTGATGATGATCCTGGCGGTCAGCCGGCGGCTGCCCCAGCTGCTCGAGCTGCAGCGCGAGCGGACGTGGCAGCCGCTCGAGGGAGCGGAGCTGCGTGACGTGACGGTCGGCATCGTGGGGCTGGGCTCGATCGGGCGGGCGGTCGGGGCGCTGGCTACGGCGTTCGGCTGCCGCGTGGTGGCCGTTCGGCGTCGACCGGACGGGGAGGGGAGCGGGGCCGGCGCCGGGCCCAAGGCAGCGGACGACGACCGGGCGTTCGGCGAGGTCATGCTCGACCGTGTCGGCGGGCCGGAGACCCTCCCGCAGCTGCTGGCCGAGTCGGACTTCATCGTCCTCGCCGCGCCGCTGACGCCCGAGACCGAGGACATGATCGATGCTGAGACGCTGGCGATGGTCAAGCCGGGCGCATGGCTCATCAACGTGGCGCGCGGCCGGCTGATCGACGAGCGAGCGCTGCTGCGGGCATTGCGCGACGGCCCGCTCGGTGGCGCGGTCCTCGATACGTTCCGAGACGAGCCACTGCCCCCGATGTCGTCGTTCTACGACCTGCCGAACGTGATCGTCACGCCGCACACGGCGTGGTCGAGCGGCCGTGTGCTCGACCGCAGCGTGGAGCTGTTCTGCGACAACCTGCGCCGGTTCTCGAAGGGCGACCCGCTGATCAACGTCGTCGATCCGGCGGCCGGGTACTGACCGATGCAGATCGCGATCGTGGGGCTTGCCGGGAGCGGCAAGACCACCGTCTTCAACACGCTGACGCGCGGGCACGCCGAGACCGGCGGGTACGGCGGGGTCACGCTGAACGTGGGCGTGGTGAAGGTGCCCGACGAACGGCTCGACCGACTCGCCGAGATCTTCAAGCCCAAGAAGATCGTCCAGGCCGACGTCACCTACGTCGACCTGCCGGCGCCACCCGCTTCGACCGAGGGTCGCGTCGGGACCGAGGAGCTGCCGGCCGACCACCTCGCGCGGCTGCGTGACTCCGACGCCCTGCTCCACGTCGTCCGCGCGTTCGAGGACCCGGCGCATCCGCATCCCGCGGGGAGCGTCGACCCGGCGCGCGACCTGGAGCAGCTCGACCTCGAGTTCACGCTCGCCGACCTGGCGATGACCGAGCGCCGGCTCGAACGCCTCAAGGGCAGTGGCCGTCACGGCACGCAGGCCGAGCGCGAGGCAGCCGAACGCGAGGAGGTGGTCCTGCAACGGATCCACGAGGGACTGCAGGCCGGCAAACCGATCCGCGATCTCGGCCTCGACGCCGACGAGGCGAAGGCGATCCGCGGCTTTCGGTTCCTGACCGAGAAGCCGGTGCTCGTCCTGCTCAACGTCGGCGAGGGCGACCTCGCAACCGCCAGCACCGTGGTCGATAGCATCGCCTCGGGGTACCGGCACGAGAACGCGATGATCGACGCGCTCTCCGCGAAGATCGAGATGGAGCTCGGCGAGCTCGAGCCGGACGAGGCTGCGGTATTCATGGAGGAGCTCGGGATCACGGCGTCGAGCCTCGACCGCGTGATCGCGCTGTCGTACCGGCTGCTCGGGCTGGTGTCGTTCCTTACCGCCGGCCCCGACGAGGTGCGCGCCTGGCCGATCCACGACGGCTCCACCGCTGTGGACGCCGCTGGGGCGATCCACACCGACCTCGCCAAGGGCTTCATCCGCGCCGAGACGGTGGCCTACGACGACCTCATCTCACTTGGGTCGATGGCGGAGGCGAAGAAGGCCGGCCGCCTGCGCTCGGAAGGGAAGACCTACCACGTCAAGGATGGCGACGTGATCGAGATCCTCTTCAGCCGCTGAGCCGTCGCCGGCGACGCTGAACCTAGTTCGGGCGGCCCGGGTCCGGGTCGAACTCGGCGAGGATCGACCGGAAGTCGCCGCTCAGCTCGTCGCCCGGCTCGACCTCGTCATCGTCGTCGTCCTCATCCTCGTCGGTATCGAGGTCGGCGAGGAAGTTGTCGGTCTCCTGCTTCGAGACGTTGACCGCTGCGGCCAATCGGTCGTCGCTGACGAAGATGAAGCCGTAGTCCCGCTCCAGGATCGTGCCGATCGCCTCGATGAGCGATTCCTGCTCGTAGTTGTCCTGGATATCGTGGCGGATGCGCTGGATGAGCTCGAAGAACTCCTGCGGCTCCCACTCCGACTCGCTGACGACGAGCACGTCCGAGTAGACCTCGTCGTCGCCTTCGTGGAGCTCATAGAAGAACACGCGTTGGACCCTCGTCGATGCTTGGTCGGGTGCGGCAGTATACGCCGCACTGCCGAAGCCCCGACCACGAGAGGTCCCATGCCGTCACCCCGCGTCGAGGTCGTCCACGTCGGTTCGGCCGCCCGCGACATCGCGCCCGACGACCCGCGCGGCTGGCGGATGGGCGGCGGCGTCATGTACGCGGCGCTCACGACGGCAAGGCTCGGCCTGCGCACGGCCGCGGTCGTCGGGCTCGACGCCGAGGCGGCGACCGGTCACGAGCTGACCGCGCTCCGTGATGCCGGCGTCGACATCCTGCCGGTCCCACTGCCGGAGGGACCGGTCTTCCACAACGTCGAGACGCCGACCGGCCGCCAGCAGACGGCGATCGCCGCGGGGGTGCCGGTCCGACCGGTGACGTTGCCCGCGTCGTGGCGGGACAGCGCGGCGTGGTCGCTGGTCCCGGTCGCCGACGAGGTGCCCGATGACTGGGCGGAGGTGATCGGGCCGCGCGCCACGGTTGCCGTCGCGTGGCAGGGCATGCTCCGGCGGCTGACCGCCGGAGCGCTCGTCGAGCGCGTTCCGCCGGCCGAGCGCGCGATCCTTCGGCGTGCCGACCTCGTCGGCCTGAGCCACCTGGATGTCGCCCGGGACACGTCGCTCGGTGCGCTGTCCAGCTTCCTCCACCCGGGCGCCAGGCTGCTCGTGACCCAGGGCGGCCAGGGCGGGCTGTTGGTCACCACTGGCGACGACGGCCCGGTCGAGACGCTGCGCTACCTGCCGACGCCGACCGAGCAGGAGGTCGACCCGACCGGCGCCGGCGATACGTTCCTCGCCGCCTTGCTCGCGGTGCTCGTCCGGTCGAGCGTCGCCGGATCCCCCGGCCGCTCGCTCGCACGGGCGCTGCGTTTCGCGGCGGCCGCCGGCTCGCTCGCCGTCGAGGACGTCGGCCTGGACGGCGTCCCGGATCGGACAGCGGTCCTCATCCGGCGGGCGCGCGAACGCGTGCGCCGGGCCGTCGTGCCGAGCCTTTCAGCACAGGTCGGCGTGGAGGACCCCCGCCAGTAGCGCTCGGCCGGGCCTCGATCAGTGACTGGGCGCTGTCCCCGGTGCGGGCGGTTTCCGCTCGGCCTTGGCGAGCGCCTCCAGCTCGCGCGTCAGCTCGTGCAGCTCGTCGCCGCCGCCCATCTGGCTGTGGAGCTGCTCGGCATCGACATCGCCGCGACTGAACTGGCCCCCGGTCCGGCCGCGGGACAGGATCGTGAAGGTGTCGCCGATCGGCAGCGCGTGCGAGACGTTGTGGGTGATGAAGATGACGCCGAGCCCGCGGTTGCGCGCCGCCACGATGTGGCGCAGCACGATCGCCGACTGCTTCACCCCGAGCGCCGAGGTGGGCTCGTCGAGGATCAGGACCCGGGCGCCGAAATACTCGGCTCGGGCGATCGCCAGCGTCTGCCGTTCGCCGCCCGACAGCGTGCCGACCGCCTGGTCGGTGTCGCGCACGTCGATGCCGATGCGCTTCATCTCCTCGCGGGCGATACCGGCCGCCTTAGGGATATCGAACCGCTTGAACGGCCCGACGCCGACGGTCGGCTCGTTGCCGAGGAAGAAGTTGCGCGTGATGCTCATCAGCGGCATCACCGACAGGTCCTGGTAGACCGTCGCGATCCCGGCATCGAGGGCATCGCGTGGCGAGCCGAATTCGACGGGCTGGCCGTCGACCGCGAGCACGCCCTTGTCAGGGCGGTACACGCCCGACAGCGTCTTGATCAGCGTCGACTTGCCGGCGCCGTTGTCGCCGAGCAGGCACGTGACCCGGCCGGCTCGGACCATCAGTGACACGCCTTCGAGCGCGACGACCGCGCCGAAGTACTTGGAGATGTCGCGGGCTTCCAGCAAGGGCGCCACGTCCATCGGGGCAACGGCCGGGGTCTGCTCCATGAGGGCATCGGTCGCGGGGGTCGCATCCATCGGTCGGCCCTCCTAGGTCAGACCGGCGAACTTGCGCCGGATCCAGCTGTTGAGCACGACCGCGACGAGCAGCAGGGTGCCGATCGCGATCTTGTACCAGTCGGCGTTGATGTCCGCGAAGACGATGCCCTGGCGGGCCATGCCCAGCGCGAGGGCCCCGAGCGCGGTGCCCGCGACCGAACCGTAGCCGCCGGTCAGCAGGGAACCGCCGATGACGGCCGTCGTGATCGCGTCGAGCTCGTAGCCCGTGCCGCGCAGGATGTCGGCAGACGTGAAGCGCGTCGTCTGGATCGCCGCCAGGACCGCCGCCGAGAACCCGGTCAGCGCGAACAGCGCGATCTTGACGCGCGCGACCGGGACGCCGAGGTTGCGAGCCGCGGCGGGCGACCCGCCGACTCCCGCGATCCAGTTCCCGAACCGCGTGCGGCCGAGGACGTAGACACCGACGATCGCGATGAGGATCCACAGGATGATCGAGACCTGCAGGGTCCCGGTCGAGGTGCCGATCGTGATCGGTGCGTTCCAGGCGAAGATCGCCGCGAGCGGATCACTGGAGATCTTCGTCGGGTCGACCGGGATGTACGTGATCGGGCTAACGGTCGAGGTCAGCACCGACGATGCCCCGCGGATGATGAACAGCGTGGCGAGTGTCACGATGAATGACGGCAGCCCGGTCCGGACGACGATGAACCCGTTGACGGCTCCGAGGAAGGTCGCGAGCGCCATCGCCATCAGGATCGACAGCCACACCGGCAGGTTCCAGATGGTGATGCCGATGCCCATGATGATCCCCGCGAAGCCGACCATCGAGCCGATCGACAGGTCGAATTCGCCCGCGATCATCAGCAGTGCGACAGCGGTCGCGATGATGCCGACCTGGGCCGCGACATCGAGGTAGTTGAGCGTCCCAGCGAGGCTCAGGAACGGTGCGTCGAGCCCACGGCGTGAGAACGAGATCGCAAAGAAGATCAGGAAGACGAACACCACGATGATCAGCGCACCCGCCGCGGGACGCGCGAGGATGCGTTGGGTGAGGGACAGGTTCCGGAGTCGGTCGGACCCTGGTGCCCGCGGGGCCGCCGTCGTCGTGCTCGCCATCGTTCCCTCCGAGGTGGTGGGGGAGGGACCGGCGCGTGCCGATCCCTCCCATGCGCCGGATCTCGCCGGCGCGCGAGCGTGGTCTAGCGGAGGCCCTTCGCCGCGAGCCCGATGACGGCCTCGGCGTCGGCCTGGGTCACGAACCCTGGGCCGGTCATGATCAAGCCCTGACCGTTGCCGGTCGGGAGGTTCTTGGTCTCGGCGTAGTTCGTGAGGATCACGATCGGCAGGTAGCCCTGGAGGAACTGCTGCTGATCGATGGCGAAGTCCATCTTCCCGTCCTTGATCGCCGTCAGCACGTCGGCGCTGAGGTCGAAGGTCGCGAGATGGACGGTCTTGCCGGACGCCGCGACGGCATCGAGCGCCGGCTTGGCGACGGACGGCCCGAGGGTCAGGATGCCGTCGATGGTGGCGTCCGACTGGAGCGCCGCCTCGATGGTCGCCTGCATGCCCGCCGGGTCGGAGATGTTGCCGGTCAGGACCTCGCCGTCCTCGCTGCCGGTCAGGCCCATGAAGAAGCCATTGCAGCGGAGGGTGAGCGCCTGGTTGCCGACTTCCTGGTTGAAGCAGACCGCGTTCTTGACGCCGGCTGCCTTGAACCGTTCACCGGCGCCGAGGCCTGCCTCGTATTCGGTCTGACCGACGTGGGCCAGGACGCCGAGGTCCCTGAAGACGTCGGAGCCCGAGTTCATCGACACGACCGCGATGCCCGCGTCGACGGCCTTCTTGATGGCAGGCCCAAGGGCGTCGGGGTTCGGGATCGAGACGACCAGTCCGGTCGGCTTCTTGGCGATGGCGGCGTCGATCAGCGAGACCATGCCGGGCATGTCGCTCTCGGCGCTCGGCGCATTGTAGGTCGCCGTCACGCCCATGTCGGCCGCACCGGCCTTCACGCCGTTCCGGACCACGCCCCAGAACCCGTCCTGGGCCTGGCCGTGGGTGACGTATTCGATCTTGATATCGGCGCGCTTGACGAGCGCACCATCGAGTCCGGCCGCGGCCGAGCCGGTCGGCGTGCCTGACGTACAGGCCCCAACGATCATTGCCGCGCCCGCGAGCGCGACGATCGTCTTCCGTCGCAGATCCATACCCTGGTCTCCTCCGTTCGGCCCCGGCGTCTGCCGCGGTCCCGATGTGTCCCACCCGCTAGGCGGGTCCGAGGGTTCGCTGCTGTTGTCGGTTCGCGGCCACCTGGCCGCCATGGACACCTCCTTTCCTCCGGCCGTCCCAAGGGTCGGGCCGGGACCCTCCCCTCAGCCGGGGATCTCCGCGAGCCGCACGGGTCGGTGTTCGTGGAGCGAGCGATCGGCCGCTTCGGCGATGCGGAGGGCCGCAAGGCCATCGGCGGCGGTGCATGGTGACGGTGTCTCGCCGCGGGCGACCGCGACGAATGCCCTGAATTCGGCAGCATATGCCGACTCGAACCGCTCGAGGAAGTCCTTCCACGCTGGTCCGGCCGGTGGGGGCACCCCGGGCTCGACCGACCGCAGCGGGGTCCTCGGGCCGAGACCGACCGCCACGCTGTCCTCGGACCCGAATACCTCGGCACGGATGTCGTAGCCGAGTGGGTCGTGGCGGGCCACCGTCATCGCGGTGAAGGGCCCGTCGACGAGCCGCAGGCTGACGACCGCGGTGTCGACATCCTCGTACTTCTCGAAGACAGGGAACCCCCGGACACCGCCGATCGCGTAGACCTCGTCGACCTCGCAGCCGGTCATCCAGCGCAGGATGTCGAAGTCGTGGATCGAGAAGTCGCGGAACAGCCCGCCGGACTGGGCGATGTAGGTCTCGTGCGGCGGGGCGGGATCGTGGCCCGCGAGACGGATCGCATAGAGCGTGCCCAACGCCCCCTCGCTGATGAGGCGGTGGGCTTCGCCATAGGCCGGGTCGAAGCGTCGCTGGAAGCCGAGTTGGAACGGGATACCCGAGCGCTGGATCTCGGCAGCCAGGGCGATCGTCTCGTCGAGGCTGCCGGCGAGCGGCTTCTCGCAGAACGTCGGCAGGCCACGGGCGATCGACGCGCGGATGAGCTCGGCGTGGGCACTGGTCGCAGCGGCGATGACGACGGCGTCGGCGGCATCCAGCGCGGCGTCGATCGATGGGGCGGCGGTCACGCCGGTCTCGGCCGCGACCTCGGAGGCGCGCCCACCGTCCACGTCGGCGAGGGTCACCGACGCCACCCCCTCGGTGGACCGGAGCAGGCGGGCATGGAGCCGGCCGATCCGGCCGGCGCCGATCAGCGCGATCCTCACGCCGCGTTTCCCCCGGTGGGAGCCGTCCCCAGCCGGCGGAGCGCTGCCGCGAGCACGCGCCGGCCGATGGCCGCGCTCTCGGACGGCGGACCCCAGCCCCAATCCTGTTCGACGATCAGCCAGCCGGCGTAGTCGCGTTCAGCAAGGCGCCGCAGCACGCCGTCGAGGTCGAGGATGCCGGCACCAAGCTCCGTGAACAGGCCCTCGCGGACCGCCTGGCCCAGGCCCTCGTAGTCCCCGGCCCGCACCCGTCCGAGGACGGCAGCGTCCACGTCCTTGAGGTGCAGGTGGCGCACCCGGTCGCCGAACGCCGCGACGGCCGCGACGGGATCGCCCCCGCCGACGATGTGATGGCCGACGTCCAGGCACAGCCCGATGCGGGCCGGATCGGTCGACGCCATCAGGCGGTCGACCTCGCCGGGCGTCTCGACGAACGTCGCCGCATGCGGATGGAACACGAGGGGGTGGCCGCGATCGGCCGCCACATCGGCGACCTCGTGCAGCAGGTCGATCAATGCGTCCCAAGCCGCATCGGTCAGGACGGGCGTGGCTGGCGCGTCGGTCCGGCCCGCCCGGCGGTCACGATCCGGCGAGCCGTCGACGGCCACGCACAGGACGTCGCCACGCCCGTCGTCCAGGAGCCGGAGCCGTTCCAGGACCGCGTCCCTGGCACCGGCCCGCGGTCCGTCGACGGTCGTCGGGATCGCGGCGTAGACCTCGGCCAGGCGCAGCCCGCGCGCATCGAGCGCCTCACGCAGGGCCTCGCCGTCCGGGAAGCCGACCCCGAGCTGCGCGCCCTCATAGCCGATCCGGGCGATCTCGTCGAGGACGGTCAGCGGATCGGTCGGTTCCTGTCCGGCGGCGAGCTCGACGTTGCGCCAGAGCAGGGGAGCCGTCCCGATCGATGCCCGTGGGAGCGCGTCGGTGGCGCGTCGAAGCGACGTCCGCAGGTCATGCCGAGCCGCTGTGACGGTGCTCACCGGTGCCGCTCCTCCGCCGCCCTCAGTGCCAAACGCACGCGCGAGTCGCGATGGTACCCGGGCCGAGACAGCAACGCGAGTGCCGACGGGGCAGGGGGGAGGTAGGCTGGTGGGTGCCATGAAGACCCTGACTGGGACGGCCGTCCTGCCACTCGCCGACAGCCCCCTGGGACGCACGATCGCGACGACCGCGACCGACGTCTGGAACGACTCTTGTGCCGTCGACGAGCTCGAATACGCGATCTCGTATGGCGCCGTCGGCGCGACCGCGAATCCGACGATCGTGGCCGATGTCTGGAAGGCCGACCCGGCCCGCTGGCGCGATCGCGTCCGTGCGCTCGCAACGGAACGGGACGACTCGACCGAGATCGACCTGGCGTGGGCGATCGTCGAGGAGATGTCGCTGCGTGCCGCGCCACTGCTCCGGGCGGCGTTCGATGCATCGGGTGGGCGTCAGGGCCGGTTGTCGATGCAGACCGACCCGACCCTGTTCCGCTCGTTCGACCGGATGCTCGCCCAGGGCGAGCATTTCGCAGGGCTGGCACCGAACATCATCGTCAAGTTCCCGGCGACCGCGACCGGCGTGCAGGTCATGGAAGAGGCGACGTACCGCGGCGTCAACGTCAACGCGACGGTGTCGTTCAGCGTCGCCCAGGCCGTCGCTGCCGGCGAGGCCGTGGAGCGCGGGCTACGGCGACGCGAGGCCGACCGGCTGCCGGTCGGCGACATGGGACCGGTGATCACCGTGATGATGGGCCGCATCGAGGATTGGCTGCGGGTCCAGACCGAACGTGACGGGATCATCGCGGACCCGACCGCGCTGCCGTGGTCCGGCGTCGCGGTGTTCAAGCGGACTGTCGACGAGTTCCGGCGACGTGGACTGCGCGCCAGACCGTTGGCGGCGGCCATCCGGCACCAGCTCCACTGGTCGGAGCTCATCGGCGGCGACGTGATCATCACGATGCCCGCGGTCTGGCAGCGCCGGTTCAACGCCTCGTCGGTCGAGGTCCGGCCGCGCATGGACGACCCGATCGACCCGTCGGTCCTCGATGAGCTGCGCCGCCACTTCCCCGATTTCGTGCGGGCCTACGAGCCGGACGGCCTCACGCCCGCGGAGTTCGACACGTTCGGCCCGAGCGCCCGAACGCTGCGCGCGTTCATCGGCTCGTACCACGAGCTGCTCCACCAGGTCGGTGACGCCCTGGTCCCGAACCCCGACGTCAAGACCCCCGCGTGAGCGAGGCCGAGACCGATCTCTACCGGCCGGCCGCGTCGTTGGCCGTCGATGGCTGGTCCGTCGTCCTGGGTCCGGAGGCTGCGGGCTGGCGATACAGCGGGCTCCGGGCAGCGACGGTCGCGCCGGGTGCCAGCATCGCGTTCGACACCGGGACCGACGAGGTCGTCGTCCTGTCGCTCGAGGGCGCCTTCGACGTCCGCGTGGACGACACGCCCTACCCGCTCGACGGCCGGCCGGACGTGTGGGCCGGCCCGAGCGACTTCGTGTACGCGCCGCCCGGCTCGTCGATCGAGGTGGGCAGCGCGGGTGGCGGCCGGTTCGTGGTCGCAACGGCCCGCGCCGAACGCCGCTTCCCGACCCGCTACGTGCCGGCATCTGACGTCGCGGTCGAGATCCGTGGCGCCGGGGCATGCACACGGGAGGTGCGCAACTTCGCAGCCGCCGGCCGCTTCGAGGCCGATCGCCTCATCGCCGTCGAGGTGTTGACGCCGGGCGGCAACTGGGGTTCGTACCCGCCGCACAAGCATGACGAGATCCGACCCGATGAGACTGAGCTCGAGGAGATCTACCACTACGTCGTGCGCGATGGCCCGGCCGGGCAGCCGGGTCTTGCCTACCAGCACATCTACGGCACCCCGGAACGGCCGATCGACCTCCTGACGACCGTGCGGACCGGCGATGTCGCGCTCGTCCCGCACGGCTGGCACGGGCCCGCCATGGCGGCGCCCGGCTACGACCTGTACTACCTCAACGTCATGGCCGGTCCGGGTGAGCGCGCGTGGCGGGCGTGCGACGACCCGGCCCACGCGTGGGTCCGCGAGGGCTGGTCGGACCAGCCAGTCGATCCCAGAGTGCCGTTCGGGGGCGGGCGTTCCGGCGCATCCCGGTCCTGCTAGCATCGGTCGACCGTCACGCCGTACCAGAACGGACCGCAATGGAACGCGCCGATCGAACCCGGGTCCCCGAGGGACTGAAGCGCCGATGGCCGGACATCCGACCGGAAGACAAGGCTGCCGTCGCGGCCGTCCTGGAGCGCGGGGTGCTCGGCGGTGTCGGAGCTCCGGAGATGACCGGTCTCGAGGAGGAGTGGTCGGCCTTCGTCGGGCGATCGCAGGGCCTCTTGTTCAACTCGGGCACGGCCGCGATCCACGCCGCCCTGCACGGCATCGGGATCGAACCCGGCGACGAGGTCATCACGACCTCGTACACGTTCGCGGGCACCTGGCAGCCGATCCTCCAGCAGCTCGCGATCCCGGTCTTCGTCGACATCGACCCGCGGACGTTCAACCTCGATGCGAACCAGATCGAGGCCAGGATCACGCCGCGGACCCGGGCCATCATCGCGGTCCACATCGGCGGCCTGCCGGCGGACCTCGACGAGATCCTGGCCATCGCCGATCGGCACGGCCTGCGCGTCATCGAGGACGCGTGCCAGGCGCACGGCGCGACCTATCACGGGCGCCAGGTCGGGTCGTTCGGTGTCGTCGGCTGCTACAGCCTGAACTCGAGCAAGATCCTGTCCGGCGGCGAGGGCGGTCTGTTCGTCGCGGATGACCCGGACGTCATCGCGCGCGCCCGCCGGTTGCGCACGTTCGGCGAGGACATCCCCGAGCTGGCGCGGCTCAGCGGGTGGAACTTCCGGCCGTACACGTCGCATTCGGTCGGCTGGAACTACCGGCACCAGGAGATGCCGGCGGCGCTCGCGCGCTCCCAGCTCCGCCGGCTGCCGGACTACATCGCGACCGGCCAACGAAATGCGGCGTTTCTCACCGAGCAGCTCGCGGGGATTCCCGGCATCACCCCGCCGTACATCCCGCCCGATCGCACCTCGTCGTATTACCAGTACCGCGTGCGCCTCGAGCCGGCGGAGCTGGGCCTCGGGGACATGCCGCCGGCCGTCTTCCGGGACGCGCTAGGTCAGACCCTCATGGCCGATGGTGTCGGCGTCGAGCTCTGGCATACGCAGCCGGCACCGGCATTCCCCGTGTTCCAGGACCGGGTCGGGTTCGGTGGTTCCTTCCCGTGGACCCAGCCCCCGGCGAGTCGCGACGTCACGTACGACATCGCCGACTATCCGGCAGCGACCGCGATGTTCGAGTCCTCGCTGGTGCTGTGCGACGCGCGTCACCCGATCTTCGTCCAGCCGCTCGAGCTGATGGAGCACTACGTCGACGCGATCCGCCGGGTAGTGGCCGATCCGGACCGCATCCTGGCCACAGCGGGGTCCGCGCCAGCCGTTCCAGCCTGAACCTGACGGCGATGGACGACGGGATCGGTATCGGGATCCTCGGAGCCGGCTGGATCACCCGCGCCCACGGTCACGCGCTGCGCACGCTCGGTCACGTCGCGCCGCTCTCCCGGCCGATCCGGCTGGCTGCCCTGGGAGCTCGCAACGCCGAGCGCGGATCGGCGATGGCACGCGACCTGGGCGTCGAGCGGTTCACGACCGACTGGCGGGACGTCGTCGAGGACCCGCGCGTCGATGTCGTCGCCGTGCTGCTCGGCGAGACCGCCCACCGCGAGGCGACCGAGGCGGCGCTGGCGCTCGGCAAGCCGGTCCTGTGCGAGAAACCGCTCGGCAGGGACCGGTTCGAGGCGGGCGCGATGCTGGCCGCGGCGGAGCGCGCCGGGGTGCAGGCCGCGTGCGGCTTCAACTACCGCTACGTGCCGGCGATGCGGCTGGCTCGCCAGATCGTCGAGAGCGGCAGGCTCGGAGACATGCAGCAGTTCCGCGCTGTGTACCTCCAGGACCACGCGGCAGGTCGCGTCCCGAGCCGCCGCCCGAACGCCTCGCGCGCGGTCACCGACTACGCCCACATCATCGACTTCCTCCATTACCTGGGCGGCGACGCGGAGGCGGTCTCGGCCACGTCGGCCAAGCTGACCAGCGGCGGCGCCGACGTCGAGGATGCGTACGTGGCCGCCGTCGACCTGCGCGGCGGCGGTATCGCCTCGCTCGAGGCGTCACGGGTGGCACGGGGCTGGAAGGGTCGCCAGGTCGTCGAGTTCAACGGCACCGAGGGCTCGCTGTGGTGGGACATGGAGGACCTCAACCGCCTGCACGTCTTCTACGCCAGCGACGAGGCCGACCGCACGGGCGGGTTCCGGGACGTGCTGGTCACCCAAGCCGACCATCCGTTCCTCGACCTCTGGTGGCCGCCCGGCCACACGATCGGCTGGGAGCACAGTTTCGCGCACGAATGGCGCGACTTCCTCGAGGCCGTCATCGACAGCCGGCCGCTCTCGCCGGAGCAGGCCAGCTTCGGGGACGGCTACCGCGCCGCGGTCCTGTGCGACGCGATCGTCGCGTCGGCCGCGGAAGGCCGCCGGATCAGTATCGACGAGCTCACAGCAGCGACCGCATGAACCGCGCCGCCTCCTCGACTGCCGCCTCCGGCGAGAGGTCGGCGTCCTCGTTCTCGATGGCCAGCACGTCCTCGTAGCCGACGTCGCCGAGCGCCGCGACGAACGACGCCCAGAACGGTGCGTCGTGGACGCGGCCGACCGTGCGGAACACCCAGGCGCGCTTGGTCGGGTCCTCGAACGAGCGGTGGTCCAGCACCCCGGCGATCGCGACCTGTGCCGGGATGACCTCGGTGTCCTTGAGATGCACGTGGTGGACGGCGGGACCCAGTGCTCGCACGACCGCCAACGGATCCATCCCCTGCCAGAACAGGTGCGACGGGTCGACGTTGGCACCGACGATCGGTCCGACAGCCTCTCGCAGCCGCGCCAGGGTCGGGACGTTGTAGGCGAGATGGAGCGGGTGGAGCTCGAGGGCGATGTGGTCGATGCCGGCCGAAGCCGCCTCGGCCGCGAGGTCGCGCCAGAGGTCGATCGCGGTCGCCCATTGGCGCTCGAGCAGCGCCCGCGCGTCATCGGGCCACGGGTACCAGACGAAGTCGATGGTCGACGACGCCGGGCCGTCGCCGGGGCAGCCCGACATCGTCACGATCTTGCGGACCCCGAGCTCGCCAGCCAGCCTGATCGTGGAACGGATGAGCGCCACGTCGGCGTCGCCATGGACCGGGTGCATCGGCCAGGCCGAGCAGTTCAGTGCCGCGATGCGCAGGCCCCGGTCCTCGAAGGCGCCGAGGAACGACCTGCGTCGCGCGGCGTCCCCCAGCAGCTCGTCGATCCGCAGGTGCGGCGCCGACGACTGGCCGCCGGTCGCGATCTCGATCCCGGTCGCGCCGACCCGCGCCGCGACGTCGAGCGCTTCCTCGAAGGTGTGGTCCGGCAGCGAATCGGTGTAGAGGCCGAGCTCCATCCGCGCCGTCAGGGTCGCGCGGCGCCCGGCGTGATCACGACCTTGGTCGCGTCGCCCGAGCGAAGCAGGTCGAGGCCCTCGCCCACGCGGTCGAGCGGCAGGACGTGCGTCACGATCGGGTCGAGGGGGAGGGAACCGCCCTCCACGAGCCGGATCGCGGTCGGGAACGTGAAGGCCGTGACGTACGCGCCGAGCACGGACAACGAGCGGTGGGTGATCGTGTACTGGTGGATCGCCGGTCGCGCCGTGTCGTTCATGCCGAACAGCACGATCCGGCCACCGAGCGCGGCATGCTCGACGGCCGTGGCGAACTGGCTCCCGACCGCGTCGACCAGGATGTCGGCGCCATCAGGCAGGAGCTCGGCACGCCGCGCCGCCAGCTCGTCGGGGCTGACCACGGCATCCGCCCCGACTGCAGCAGCCACGGCCGCCCGGCTGGCCTGTGGCTCCACGACGATCACCGGGGCGGCGCCGGCCGCCTTGAACATCGCCAGGAAGAGGCAGCCGATCGCTCCGGCGCCGAAGATGATCGCGGTCTCGCCCGGCCGTGGGTTGGCCTTGTTCACGCCGTTCACGACGCACGCCAGCGGCTCGATCAGCGCGGCGACACGGGTCGCGGGCGCATCGGCGATCGGGAACACCGCGGCCGCCGGCGCCTTCACGTGCGACGCGAGCGCGCCGTCTCGGAAGATCCCGAGCGCCCGGATGTCCTCGCAACTGGCCGGCCGACCGGCACGGCAGGGGCCGCACACGCCGCACTTTGGATCGGGGTCGACCGTCACGCGCTGGCCGATCGCCAGGCCCTCGACGCCGGCGCCGACCGCGTGGACGTGGCCGATGAACTCGTGGCCCATCACCACGCCGACGTCCGCGGGATGGCCGGGCGGCACGTTCAGGATCTGGAGGTCCGAGCCGCAGATCCCGCACGCCTCGACCTCGATCACCACATCGTCGTCGGCCTCGACGACCGGTTCTGGCACGTCCTCGAGCTGGACGACACCGGCGCCCTTGAAGACCGCGGCCTGCATCAGGCGATCGGGCGCCGTCGGCGCATCCTGCCCGTGAGTCGGCGGGCTCGACCCAGGGCCACGGCGGCCAGCCCGAGCGTCCCGAGCGTGACGACGAGCATGACCGTGGCGACGGCGTTCACCTCGGGCGTGACCCCGAACTTCACGCGGGTATAGATGTAGGTCGGCAGCGTCGGCTGTGACCCGACCGTGAACCAGGTGATCACGAACTCGTCGATCGACAGCGTCACGCTGATCAAGGCGCCGGCCAGGATGGCCGGGGCGATGAGCGGTAGCACGATGTGGCGGATCGCCTTGCTGGGTGACGCCCCGAGGTCGGCCGCCGCCCACTCGAGCGACCTGTCGAAGTTCTGCAGGCGGCTGGCGACGATGAGGACGACGAACGGGACGGTCACGACGAGCTGTCCGGCGATGACGGTGCCCAGCGACAGCGGCAGGTCCATGGCCCGGGCGAAATAGATGAGCAGCGACACCCCGATCAGCACGCCCGGCACCATGATCGGCAGCGTGAACGCGATCCGGGCGGCGTTGGGGAACCGGATCCGGCCGCGGACGAGGACGAAGGCGGCCATGGTGCCGATGATCGTCGCCAGGATCGAGACGATCACGGCCACCGTGATCGAGTTGCCGACCGCTCGGAGCAGCACCCGGTTCTCGAGCATCGCCTCGTACCACTGGAGCGTGAAGCCGGTGATCGGCAGCCCCGGCGTCGACGACTCGTCGAACGAGAACACGATCATGAACAGGATCGGCAGGTACAGGAACACGATCAGCGCCCAGAAGCCCAGCCGCAGCGCCCAGCGGACGACGCGGGCGTAGCGACTCACCGGCATCGTCTCGAGCGGATCGACCCCGTCAGCCACGGGCCACCACGTCCTCGACCCGGAGGTAGCGGCGGAAGACGATCAGCAGGACGAGGACGAACGCGGCGATCAGGAAGCCCACGGCCGCGCCCTCGGGGATGAGTGCGTTCTTGAAGAAGTTGGCCAGCAGGTTGGCGATGAGCAGGCCCGACGCGCCGCCCACCATCGACGGCGTCAGGAACTCACCGAGGATCGGGATGAAGACGAAGATGCAGGCCGTGATCAGGCCCGGGCGGATCTGCGGCAACAGGACATGGCGGAACGCGCGGCCGGGGCTGGCGCCGAGGTCCTGGGCGGCGGTGAGCTGGGTGAAGTCGAACCGCTCGAGCGACGCGTACAGGACCAGCGCCGCGAACGGGATGTACAGGTACACGAGGACGAGGAACGTCCCGAAATCGTTGTAGACGAACAGGAACGACGGCTCGCGCAGGATCCCGAGCCCGGTGAGCACCTGGTTGAGCGCGCCGCGCTCGCCGAGGATCGCCTGCCACGAGTAGACGCGCAGGAGATAGCTCGTCCAGAACGGCACGATGATGACGAGCAGGGCGATGCGAGCCCACCGCCGCGAGACGTAGCGCGACAGGAAATAGGCGACGACGAACGCCACCACCAGGCTGACCACCGTGACGCCCGCGCCGATGAGCATCGTCTTGAACAGGGTCCGGACGTAGGTCGGGTTCTGGAAGAAGTTCTGGTAGTTCTCCAGCGTCCAGACGGGGACGATGTCGAGGTTCGCCGCGGTCGACCACAGCGAGAAGACGAACATCAGCGCGAGCGGCACGAAGAACAGGCCGACGAGGATCACCCCCGCCGGCAGGAACGGTGCGAGCTGCAGCGGTCGGGCGAAGCGCCCGCCACCGAGCGTGGTCGGCGGGGCCACGCTGGCCCCGCCGACGATGTCGGTCGCCATGGGTCGAGACTAGGCTCCGAAGACCTCGTTGAAGAGCTGGATCGACTTCTCCGTCGACGTGCCCGGCCCCTTCAGGGTGGTCTGGCCCAGGATCGCCTCCGACTCAGTCCAGCGATATCGGTCGGCGCGGTCCTTGTGGCCCTGGTCCACGAGGACCTTGTAGGCCTGCTCGCTGAACAGCGGGCGGCCGTGGGTGATGAAGTTCGCGGCGATGTTCTCGGCCTGCTGCGACTTCTCGAGGAACGGGAAGATCAGCGACTTGTTCTTGCCCTCCTTGACGATCATCTCCGCGTCCATCCATCCGACGGTGCCTTCCTTCGGGATGAAGCCCTTGATCTCGGGTCCGCCGGCGTCCTTGACCCGGTCCTCGTTCCCGAAGTTGCCGGTGATGAGCCAGGCCTCCGCGCTGGTCATCGAGTTGACGCTGTCGGTCGCCTGCTGGGCGAACTTGAGGACGTTCGGCTTGAGTTGCTCGAGCAGCCCCTTGACGGTCGCGAGCTGGTCGTCGGTCATGTTGTAGACGTCGTCGACACCGGACGCCTTGCCCATGTACGCGACGATCTCCTCGGGTTGGTTTTCGATGACGATGCGGCCCTTGTACTTCGGGTCGAGGAGCACCTCCCACGAGTCGGGCGCCGGTGTGACCTTCTCGACGTTGTAATAGATGCTGATCGGCGACCACCCGAACGGGTAGCCGAGGTAGCCCTCCGGCTTCGTCCAGATCTCGAACTCGCGGGCGAACGAGTACAGCTGCGACGCGACCTTCAGCTCGTTGATGTCGAACGGCTCGATGAGCCCTTCGGCGTAGTACGCGTCGGGCACCCACAGGGCGTCGCCGGAGATCTGGTCCAGCTCGCCCTTGACCTCCTTGAGCTTGGCAAAACCCTCGGCGTTGCCGGCGAGCTCGCTGATCTGGGGCACGATCTTGTCGGACGCCTCGATGGCCTTGAGCTGGGTGTCGATGTAGTGATCGCCCCAGGTCATCCAGTTGAACGTCCCGCCTTGTGCAGCCGGGCTGCCCACACTGCAGGCGGCCGCGATGCCGCCGAGCCCCACCGTGGCGCCTACCGCCGCCGATGCCTGCAGGAACCGCCTGCGCGACAGGCGGACGTCGATCTCAGTCATGGTCCATTCCTCCTCCAGGATCCTGCTCCGTTCCGAGCTCCTCGCCGGCATTGACGACCGACGATTCGCGGGGGTCCCACCAGACACGCACCTCTCGATCCAACAGCTCCTCCTCACCAGCCTGCTCGTCCGACTCCATGTGGAAGCGCAGCACCACGAACGACCCGGCCCCGGTCTCGACCGTGATCCTCGTGTGGTTGCCCATGAACGCCACGTTCGTTGCCCGACCGCCGATGACCGCGGTCGGCGCGCCGCCCGGCGGCGCATCACGGCCGACCCCGACCGACTCCGGCCGGATCATGAGCGCCACGCGACGGTCGGCGGTCGCGTCGTGCACGGGCACCGGCACGACCGTGCCGTCGCGCAACCGGAACCCCGGCCCGGTCCCGTTGTCGGTCAGCTGCCCATCGAGGAAATTGGATTCGCCGATGAAGTCGGCGACGAAGCGATCGACAGGACGCTGGTAGATCTCGCGCGGCGGCCCGATCTGGCGCACCTGGCCGCCGGCCATGACCGCGATCCGCGTCGCCATCGACAGGGCTTCCTCCTGGTCGTGCGTCACGAACACGAACGTGGTGCCCACCTGGCGGTGGATGCGCGCGAACTCCACCTGCATCTGCTTGCGCAGCTTGAGATCGAGTGCACCGAGCGGTTCGTCCAGCAGCAGCACCGCCGGTCGCTTGGCGAGCGCCCGGGCGAGGGCGACGCGCTGCGCCTGACCGCCCGACAGCTGGCTCGGATAGCGATCCTGGTAGCCGGCTAGGCCGACGAGCTCCAGGTACTCGCCCGACCGACTGCGGATCTCCTCGCCGCGCAGCCCCTCCATCCGTAGCCCGAACTCGACGTTCTCGGCGACCGACATGTGCGGGAACAGCGCGTAGTTCTGGAAGACCGTGTTCACGTTCCGCCGGTGTGGGGGCAGGTCGTTGACCCGGCGACCCTCGATGCGCAGCTCGCCCGAGGTCAGGGGCACGAACCCGCCGATGAGGTTGAGCGTCGTCGTCTTGCCGCAACCCGACGGCCCGAGCAGGCAGAAGAACTCGCCCGACTCGATGCGCAGCGACACGCCGTCGAGCGCGACGGCGTCGCCGTAGCGCTTGGTCACGTCGATCAGCTCGATGGCGGGAGCGCCCGCCGCCGGATTGGTCATAGCGCGTTCCCGGTCCGACCGGCACCGGCCGGCACGCGCGGGGTTCGGTCCACGACGGCTTGGCGGGCCGGAGTGCTGTCACCCACGACGAGACTGACGGGGAGCACCTCGGATATCGGCATCGAGCCGTCCCGCAGCCCCGTTGTCAGCATCTCGACCGCGCGTCGGCCGATCTCGACCGACGGGACCGCGACGGTCGTCAGGCGTGGCCTCGACTGGAGGGCGGGGATGATGCCGTCGAAGCCCGTGAGCGCCAGGTCGTCCGGCACATCCAGGCGGGTGGAGCGCAGGGCGTCGAGCAGCGCGAGCGCCAGCTTGTCGTCGTAGCACAGCGCTGCATCGGGGGGATCGTCGGCCAGCGCGCGAGCTGCCGCGGACGGATCGCGCCAGCCGTTGATGCCGGTCTCCACGACGCGCAGCGCCGGCAGGCCGAGCTCGTCGAGCGTCGCCGTCGTGGCGGAACGCCGCAGCGCGTCGGAGGCGCCGGTGCCCGGTCCGACGTAGGTGATGCGCCGGTAGCCGCGCTCAGCCAGGTGGCGGACCATCGCGTCCAACCCGGCGGCATCGTCGCTGCGGAGGACGCCGCGCTTGGGCGGCTCGCGCCCGTCGGCGAGGGCAGGGTAGTCGGGCTGGACCAACATCACCCGTTCCGGCGGGACGGCCTTGTAGACGTCAGTCGGGTCACTGACGCACGAAGCGAGGACGATCCCGTCGGCACGGTGCTCGACGAAGGCGCGGAGCGCGCGCTGCTCCCGTTCGGCGTCATGGAGCCCGGTCATGATGAAGACCGCGAAGCCGAGGCCGGCCGCGGCCTCCTCGAACCCGGCGGCGACCTTGGCGTGGACGGGATCGGCCAGATCGTCGAGCAGCAGGCCCAGGATGTGCGTGTGTTGCGCCCGCAGGCTGCGCGCTGCCGCGTTCGGGACGTAGCCGATCTTCAGGGCCGCGGCGCGGACGGCCGCCCGGGTCGCCTCGCCGATCCGTGGGTCGTCCTTGAGGGCGCGCGACGCCGTTGCCTCGGACGTTCCAGCGATCCGAGCGACATCGGCGAGGACGACACGTCGTTCAGAGGGTCGGCGCATCGTGCCGATCAGTCGCCGCACATAGCGGCACGTTCATTCCATCCGCCCGCGGCGTCGCGCCGACGGGCCGCACGCTCGACCACTGACCCGGTGCCCCTCCGCTCGGCGATGCGTCCGGTGGCTTGTGCAATCGGTTGCGCGGACGCTAGCATACCGATGCTGGAGGGTCAACGCGCTCGTTGCGGGAGGGAAGATGGCGCGAGGGGCGGACGCGGCTGACGGCCGTTCGGCGCCGATCCCAGCGCCGCGAGCGACCCCGCTGGCCACGCCCGTCGAACTCGGTTCGCAGCGCACCACGAGTGACGCCGACCTCGCCGCCCGCATGCACCCGGCCTACGCCGACGCCATCCCACGCGTGCCGGCCGGGGAGCAGGTCATCCGAGGACTGCCCTTCCGGTTGGCCGCGTTTACCGACGACCGTCGGTGGCTCCTGCTCGAGGACGAGGTCGTGATCGACCTGCGGTCCGCGGGTCTGGCCAGCCACGTCATCGTCGCCCACTTCTGCGACGCCTGGCGGGATCCCATGGACGGGCGTCCCGCCGACCTGCCGGTGGGCTGGGTGACGCCCGTCGGGCAGCCCCTCGCGCGGTACACGCTCGAGACCGTCACCGGCACGACCGGCGGGGGCGTCGTCCGGCGCCGGTTCGAGGTCAACGAGGGCATCGTCGGGTGGGGACAGGGGGCCTTCGCCGCCGTCCCGCATCCGGTCGAGCTGCCGCTCGACTGGCGCGGTCCCCATCCGGTCCCGCCACCCGGCGGCTACGCCGAGCCCGGGCACGCCGGGCTGCTCGGCATCCTGCCCGGGAGCTGGGGACCGGGCCAGACCGGCGTAGCGGATTCGGTGCCCAGCCCGACCGGCGACATCGCCCTCTGGTTGTACGCGATCGAGGTCCCTGGCGGACCGGTCGAGGTCGCCACGCTCCGGCTCGAGCCGCTCGCGTCGATCGAGGCCGGTGGCGCCGTGGTCGTCGCGGCCGTCACGGCATATCGGGGTACCGCCTCGCCGCTGGCCATCGAGCCGCGGCGCACGCTGCGGGTCGCGGGCGGTGCCGCGGCAGCGATCGGGGTCGACCTCGGCCAGGTGTTCAGGACCCGCGCAGCGCCGGCGCCTGCGCGCGGCGAGGGGCCCGCAGGTCCGGAGGGGATCACCGGGTGGGGGATCGCGCGCGCCGCTGTCGGGGAACCCGGTGCGGTGCTGGTGGACCTCGCCATGGCGCCCGACGCCGCGATCGCGGTGGGTTCGGAGGTCATCCCGGCCGACCGCCTCCCGCCGGACGGGGAGCAGCAGCGGTTCGGTGCCATCACCATCGGATCCCTGCCCACGCCGACCCATCGCGTCGAGGTCGAGGTCATCGATGCAGCCACGGGCAGGCCGGTGCCGGCTCGGGTGCGATTCCTCGCGCCCGACGGGCGCTATCTCCCGCCACTCGGGCACCGCGACGAGGTCAACCCCGGGCTCAACGAGGACACGGGTGCCGACCTCGTCCTCGGTGGGGCGACCTATGCCTATGTCCCGGGGCAGTTCCCCATCGCGCTGCCGACCGGCCCCGTCGAGGTCGAGGTCGTTCGCGGGTTCGGGTATCGGCCGGTCCGTCGAACGGTCGATGTCGGCGCCGGGGACGCGCCGCTGGTCCTGCCGCTGGAACCGGTCGAGGGCCCGATCGGCGGGGGCTGGATCGCGGTCGACTGCCACGTCCATTTCATCTCACCCACGTCCGCGCTGCTCCAGGCACGGGCAGAGGGTGTCGCCATCGCGAACCTGCTCGCGACGCAATGGGGCGACCACCACACGAGCATCGCCGACCTGCCGACCGTCGCCGTCGCCGACCCGTCGGGCGAGCACCTCGTCGTGATGGGCAGCGAGAACCGGCAGAACACGCTCGGCCACATCGGTCTGCTCGGCGCGTCCGAGGCCGTCCTGCCGATGGCCAGCGCCGGGACCGCCCGAGGCGCGCATGGGTGAGCCGCTCGACCGGCTACTGGCCGATTGGGCCGACGCGTCACGGGCCCAGGGCGGGTTGGCAGTCGCCGTCCATTTCCCGCTGCCATATGCCGAGATCGCCGCGGACATCGTGTCGGGCCGGATCGACGCGGTCGAGCTCCAGGCGCTCACGCCGGGCATCGACGGGCCGTCGATCCGGGAGTGGTACCGGTTCCTGAACTGCGGCTACCGGCTGCCGGTCGTCGGCGGGACGGACAAGATGTCGGCCGAGATCCCGCTCGGGGCCATCCGCACGTACGCGCGGCTCGGCCGCCGATACGCCGCGTGTCGTTCGCGGCCTGGGCGGACGCGGTCCGGGCGGGCCGGACGTTCGTGTCGTCCGGTGCCTTCGTCGACCTGCAGGTCGACGGCCATGGGATGGGCGACACCGTCACGCTCGGACGCGGCGGGAGGACGGTCGACGTCACCGTTCGCGCGTCGGCGGCGCAGGCGGTCATCGAGGGCATCGAGCTGATCCACGATGGCGTCGTCGTGGCCGCGACGCGCGGGCGATCGACGGATCGTCTCGAGCTCACGGAGCGGGTCGCGGTCGGGACGAGCGGCTGGCTCGCCGCTCGCGTGACGAGCGACGCGCAGATCCACTCCGGCTTTGCGACGAGCATGGGCGCGCACAGCTCGCCGGTCTACCTGGACGTCCCCGGGCGACCCGCCTTCGCGCCGGACGACGCGGCGGCCATCGGCACGATCATCGACGGCGCCCGGACCTGGATCGAGACGATCGCCACGGTCCGCTCACCGGCCGAGCGGGCCAGGCTGGCCGCCTCCCTGCGGTCCAGCAGGGCCACCCTGGATGCGCTGGTCCGCGAGCGGACGCGGGGCTGAGCCCTACTCGATCGTCCGGATCTTCTCGAATGCCTGGCCGAGGGCCTCGGGACCCATCGTCGAGTAGCCGCCGTCAACCAGCAGCTCCGCGCCGGTCACGAACGATGCCCGCTCCGACAACATGAATGCGACCGCCGCGGCGACCTCCTCGGGATCGGCCATGCGGCCGAGCGCCTGGAACTCCGCGGCGAGTGCGTCGGCCCGCTCGCGGGTGCCGTACCGCCGCTCGATGTTGCGGCTCCACATCCAGCCCGGCGAGACGGCGTTGACGCGGATGCCGCGGGGTGCGAGGTGGTGCGCCGAGCTCTTCACCAGCATCAGCAGCGCCGCCTTCGAGACGTTGTAGACGACCCGCGCCGGCTGGGAGACGTGGCCGCTGATCGAGGCGATGTGGACGACCGCGCCGCCCGGCCCCATCGCCGCCGCGGCCTTCGTCGTCAAGATCGCGGCCGACGCGACGTTGACGTCCAGTACCCGCTGCCACATCGCGCGGTCGCTCGCGAGCCGCTCGTCCTCGAAGTTGGCGGTCCCGCCGACCACCCCGTCGAGCCGGCCGAACTCGCCGATCACGCTCGCCACGAGCCGGTCCAGGTCGGCGTCGCTGGAAACGTCGGTCGGGACGAACCGGGCCGCGTCCCCGAGCCGCTCCGCGACCTCCGGCCCGTGGTCGGCGTCGCGGTCGGCCAGCACGACGCGAGCGCCGTCATCGATCAGCGCGCGACCGATCGCCTCGCCGACGAACGAGGCCGCGCCGGTGACGATGACGACTCGACCGTCGAACTCGCCCACGCCGTCAGACGCCGACGCGCTGGCGTCGCTTGTCGGACTCCCATTTCTCGCGGGCGGCCCGGACCGCGGGTCGCTCGCTGACCTCGGGCACGCCGACCTCCCACCAGGCCCCGCCTTCGGTCCACGTGTACTGATCGACCGGGACGACGATCACGTACGTCCGGTCGGCCGCCTTCGCCCGCGCGAACGCGGCGGTGAGGTCCTCGATCGTGTCCGCCCGCTCCGCGATGGCGCCCATCGATTCGGCATGCTTCACGAAGTCGACCTGGACGTAGCGCTCATGACGAGTGGTCGACAGGAGGTTGTTGAACTCGGCGCCACCGGTGTTCACCTGTAGCCGGTTGATGACGGCGTAGCCGCCGTTGTCGCAGACCATGAAGATGACCTTCTGGCCGGTCATCACCGTGGAGTAGATGTCCGAGTTCATCATCAGGTAGGAGCCGTCGCCGACCCAGGCGATGACGTCGCCGGTCGGCCGGGCGAGGCGGGCGCCCCACGCGCCGGCGATCTCGTAGCCCATCGTCGAGTAGCCGTACTCCGAGTCGAACGAGCCGACCGACTTCGAGCGCCAGCCCATGGTCAGCTCGCCGGGCAGGCCGCCGGCGGCGGACAGGATGTAGTCGGCCGGATCGCTGGCCGCGTTGATCGCCTGGATGACCTCGGCATAGGCGGGCGGCCCCTCGTGGCGGCGGCCGGACCAGGAGTCGAGGTAGGCGTGCCACTCCGCGATCCGCTCGTCGGCCATCGCCAGCCACTCGGGCGGCGCGGTGTATCCGCCGAGGGCCGCATCGATGGCCTCGAGCGCCACCTTGGCGTCGCCGACGACCGGCTGGGCGCCCTGCTTGTGGGCGTCCCACGACGCGGTGTTGATCGCCACGAACCGCACGTTCGGATCGGCGAACACCGACCACGAACCGGTGGTGAAGTCCTGCAGCCGGGTGCCGACGGCCAGCACCACGTCGGCGCGCTCGGCGACCGCGTTGGCAGCCGTCGATCCCGTCACGCCGATCGGCCCCGCGTAGTTCGGATGGTCGTGCGTGAGCGTCGATTTGCCGGCGACCGTCTCCACGACCGGGATGGCGTGGCGCTCGGCGAACGTCCGGAGCGTGTCGACGGCGCCCGAGTAGTGCACGCCGCCGCCCGCGATGATGAGCGGCCGCTCCGCCCGACCGACCATGGCGGCCGCCGCCTCCACGTCGCGCGGGTCGGGTCCAGGTCGACGGATGTAGTGCACGGTCGGCTCGAAGAACCGGGTCGGGAAATCGTAGGCCTCGGCCTGCACGTCCTGGGGGAGCGCGAAGAACGCGGGACCGCGGGTCGCCGGGTCGAGCATGACCGCGAGCGCCTGGGGCAGCGACCGGACGATCTGGGCCGGTTTGGTGATCCGGTCCCAGTACCGGCTAACGGGCTTGAACGTGTCGGTCACCGTCAGCGTCGGGTCGCCGAAATGCTCGACCTGCTGGAGGACCGGATCGACGATGCGGTGCTGGAAGGTGTCGCCGGAGAACAGCAGCACCGGCAGCCGGTTGGCGTGCGCGACGGCTGCCGCCGTCACCATGTTCGTCGACCCGGGACCGATCGACGACGTCGCGATCATGATCCGCCGGCCGCGCATGGCCTTCGCGTAGGCGATCGCGGCGAGGGCCATCGACTGCTCGTTCTGGCCGCGCCACGTCGGCAGCTGGTCCTGGACGGGCTCGAGCGCCTCGGCGAGCGACGTCACGTTGCCGTGCCCGAAGATCCCGAACACGCCGGCGAAGATCGGCAGCTCCTCGCCGTCGATGCGCGTCCGTTGGGCGAGGAGCCAGCGGACGATCGCCTGGGCGGTGGTCAGTCGGATGGTGTCCATGGCTCAGCCTCGCACGTCTCGAAGATGGGCCGACATCCCCTCGCGGAGGAACGGCTCGAGCGACGTCGTGAAATAGCGCGCGCCCTTGTCCAGCCACTCCCTGGTCATGTCGACCGTGCCAGCGTAGATCCCCAGGACCTTGTCCGAGCCGACCACCGCGTCCGCCACGCGATCGAGGGCGGCGAGCACGTCGGGATGGCGGGTATCGCCCGGGTGCCCCAGCGACTGCGACAGGTCGGTGGGGCCGAGGAACAGGACGTCCACCCCGTCGATCGCGAGGTACTGGTCGATCGCGTCGACCGCCTCCTGGGTCTCGATGTGGATGACCACCAGCGTCTCGCGGTTCGAGCGCTCGACGAACGCGCTGAGGGGTTCGCGCAACCCCCATTCCGACGCGCGGCTGCCGGCCAGCCCGCGGATGCCGCGCGGCGCGTACTTGACCGACTGCACCGCCCGCTCCACCTCGGCGGGACTGTTGACCCACGGGATGTGGGCGCCGTGGACGCCGGTGTCGAGGTAACGCAGGATCGTCGGGGGATCGTTCGTGGTGACGCGGACGATCGGGGTCGTGCCGCGTGGCTCGACGGCCCGGCACAGGTCCTCGACGTCGCTGGGTTGCAGGGTGCCGTGCTCGCCGTCGAAGACCAGGAAGTCCCAGCCGAGCATGGCGACGTACTCGATGAGCGAGGGGTCGGCCGTGCGGATGAAGCACCCGAACGCCGCCTCGCCGGCGGCCAGCTTCGCCTTGGTCCGGTTCTCCAGCATGTTCGTCGTCCTCAGTCGAGCCGAAGGCTGGTGACGTCTTCCCAGGTCCCGCTCTCCCACGATCGGGCCATGGCCGCGGCCACCGACGCATTCGCGAGCGCATCCTCGAAGCTCGGGGCGTGGGGCCGGCCGGCCTCCACCGACCGGAGGAACTCGAGCGCTTCGATGACCTTCATGTCCTCGTACCCCAGCGAGTTGCCGCCGCCCGGGACGATGTTGCCCTGGTGCGGGAACGCGTCGCCGGCGAGCACCTCGATGAAACCATCGGTCGGCTGCTCCTCCGGCAGGTAGAGGCGGAGCTGGTTCAGCTTCTCGTGATCCCAGGCCGCCGCGCCCCGCGAGCCGTTGACCTCGAACGCCATCGAGCTCTGCGGCCCGACGATCGACCGATCCGCCTCGAGCGTCCCGCGGGTCCCGTTCGCGAACTCGATCAGCGCGCCGACGTAATCCTCATTGGTGACCGCGCCGGTCGGGTCGCCGGGGTTGCCGCGTGCGTAGTGCGACGCCCGGCCCGGGACCGGCAGCGGCCGCTCCTTGACGAAGATCTCCTTGGTGGCCACGACCCGGTCGATCGGGCCGCCGAGGTATTGCGCCATGTCGATGACGTGCGACATCAGATCGCTCAGCACACCGTACCCGGCCTCCTCCTGGAGGAACCGCCACGACAACAGACCCAGCCTGTCGCGACCGTACATCGAGAAGAAGCGCCCGCGGTAGTGCGTCAGGTCGCCGAGCCGCCCGTCGGCGATCAGCTGGCGCGTGTGCTGGACGAGCGGCGCCCAGCGGTAGTTGTAGCCGCAGCCGGTGATCACCCCGGCGCGCCGGCCGGCCCGCTCGATGGCCGCAGTCGCCCCGGGGTCGATGCCGACCGGCTTCTCGCAGAAGATGTGCTTGCCGGCGGCCGCGGCGGCCTCGACCACCTCGCGATGGAGCGCGTTCGGGGCGGTCACGTCAACGACATCCACGTCGTCACGCTCGATCAGCTCACGCCAGTCGAGCGTCCCGCTGGCGAACCCGAAGTTGTCGCGTGCCAGCTCGAGTCGGTCGGGGACGTTGTCGGCGACCGCGGCCAATCGCGGACGGATCCCGCTCTCCGGGAAGTACACGGGGATGTCGCGGTACGAGCGCGAATGCGCCTGGCCCATCCACCCGAAGCCCACGACACCGATCCCGATCTCGGTCACCTGTCCACTCCTCCAGCGGTCGCGGCCGCGATGCGGTCCCACACGTCGGGGTTCACGAGGTGCTCCGGCCGACGACCGTCGAGGACGGCCATGGCCTGCTCGAAGGCGGCCCGCAGGATCCGTTCCTTGCCGTCGACCGTGGCGGACGCCACGTGCGGCGTGACGACCACGTCGTCCCGCTCGAGGAGCGGGTGGCCGACCGGCAACGGCTCGGGGGACGTGACGTCCAGGCCGGCGCCGAACAGGTGGCCGGATGCGAGGGCCGCGAGCAGCGCATCGGCGTCGACGAGCCCGCCCCGCGCGGTGTTGACGAACACGGCACCTGGCTTCATCGACCCGAACTGCGCGGCGCCGAACATGCCCCGCGAGGCGTCGGTCAGCGGGACGTGGACGGACACGACATCGGCGGTGCCGAGGACGTCGGCAAGCGTCTCGGCGCGTCGGATCGACGGTGGGACGGCCGCCGCATCGAGGTACGGATCGAACACCACGACACGCATGCCGAGACCCTCGGCGATCCGCGCCACCCGCCGTGCGATCCGCCCGAAGCCGACCAATCCGAGCACCTTGCCGTCGAGCTCGATCCCGTCGTGCCGGCCGAAGTAGCCGGCGGTGGTGCCGGACCGCAGCGCCGCTTCGGCGGGCTTGACCCGCTTCGCGACGGCCAGCATGAGCGTCACGGCATGCTCGGCGGTCGACACGGTCGGCCCGTCCGGGGTGTTGCACACGGCCACCCCGCGCTGGGACGCCGCGACGACGTCGACACCGTCGTAGCCGATGCCCGTCCGCGCGATGACCCGCAGGTGCGGGGCGCGTTCCAGGAACGCCGCGTCATAGGTCGCCGCGCCGACGATGGCGCGCCACGGCCAGCTCTACCCCGGCATAGCCGTCCTGCTCGGTGGCGGGACCAAGGACCGTGCAGGCCGCTTCGATGGTCGGCGCCAGCACGGGCAGCAGGGGCCGCTCGAACCACACGAGCGGGAGCGTCCGCGTCACGTCACTCACGCGCCGCCACCGGCAAAGACCGGCTCCGGCAGCCCGCGATAGCCCGTCTCGACCGCGAACACGCCCCCGGCGTCGGGCTGGCTCGGGTCTGCGGCGTGCGATCCGCCGCCGCCGATGGTCGTGATGAACAGCGTCGACCGGTCTGGTCCAGCGAAGGCGGGCATCGTCGGCTTGGCGACTGGCAGGCTGATCCGCCGGTCGATCACGCCGGCCGGCGTGACGCGCAGCACCGCCGAGCCGAAGACACACGCGATCCAGTAGCAGCCATCCTCGTCGACGCAGGCGCCGTCGGGCCGGCCGGGCAACGCGGTGAAGTCGAGGAAGACCCGCTCGTCGTGCGCCTCGCCCAGCTCGACGTCGTAGTCGTACGCCCACACCACCTCCCGTGGCGTGTCGGCGAAGTACATGGTCCGCCCATCCGGCGCGAAGGCGAGCCCGTTT
Source organism: uncultured Chloroflexia bacterium (assembly GCA_963812745.1). Lineage (GTDB taxonomy): Bacteria > Chloroflexota > Limnocylindria > Limnocylindrales > CSP1-4 > SPCO01. Next base: position 376,344 of record CAWEWE010000008.1, read on the forward strand.
GCGACGCCGATGCCCGATCTCACGGTGACCGCCGTGCCGTCCGCTCCGACGCGGTGGAGCAGCCCGGTCGAGTGACCGGCCGATGCCGGCGCGAACATCGAGCCGACCCAGAACCGCCCGGCCGGGTCGCAGCGACCATCGTTGAGGCGATTGCCGGTGCCCTCGGGTTCCAGGCCGATCCAGTCGCGCCATTCGCCGGTGTGCCACTCGAGGAACGCGAGGCGGCCCTCGATCGCCACGAGCAGCCGGCCACTGGTCGGGGTGAGGGCCAGCGCCGCGGGCCGCCCGGGCGCCGGACGCTGCTCGTCCAGACCGCTCTCCGGGTCAAAGCGGTGGACCGCCTGCCCGTCGATGTCGACCCAGTAGAGGCGACCGTCGGCCGCGCTCCAGAGCGGGCATTCGCCAAGCTGCGCTGCGGCCGGCAGCACGCAGGCCGCCGCTTGTGCGTTCGACGTCGGCAGGCTCACGCACGCCCGCCGACCAGCCCGCGCAGGTACGCCACACTGTCGACCGCGTCGGCTTTCGGGCCGCTGCCTTCGGGTGGGTCCTCCGACAGCGAGACATCCTGCTCCAGGACGTACCAGCCGCGGTAGCCGTCGTCCTCGAGGACCTTGATCACGCCGGCGATGTCCACCGCGCCCTCGCCCAGCGGTACGAACAGGCCGTCGATGACCGACTCGCGGAACGGGGTCTCGCCCGACCGCACGCGTTCTGCTCGCGCCGGATCGACGTCCTTGAGATGCACATGGAGCACCCGCCCTCGCGCGGCTTTGACGACGTCGACGGGATCGGTGCCAGCGAGGTAGATGTGGCCCGTGTCGACGCACAGTCCGACATCGGAGGCGCCGAGCAACCGCTCGATGTCCGCCCCGGTCGCGATGGCCAGGCCCCAGTGCGGATGGAGCGCAGTGCGCAGCCCCGCGTCGCTGGCGAGCTCCTCGAGGCGACGGAGATTGGCCAGGAACGCCTTCCATTCCTCGTCGGTCATGTCGACCGGGGTGTCGTACCCGGGATGATCCGCCGAGGGCCCCAGGACGAGCACCTCCGAACCCGTCGCCGCCAGCTGGTCGGCCGCGCGCCGGACGTAGTCGAGCACCGGATCGATCTTCTCCGGTCGGTACAGCAAGGCCGGGACGAACCCGCCGACGATGCTCAGGTCGAACCTCGAGAGGTACTCCCGAAGCTCGACCGGATCGGTCGGCAGGTAGCCGTCCGGACCGAGCTCGGTCGCCGACAGGCCGGACTCGACCATCTCCCGCATGACCCGGTCGCGGTCCATGAGGAAGCCCCAGCCCGGGGAGCCATCGACACCCCACGTGATCGGTGCGCCCGCCACTCGCTCCAGGAGATCGCTCACGTGCTGTCAGCCTCCGGTCATCTCGTCAGCATCCGATGTTGACGGTCAGATTATCGTGCTGGTAGGGTGCTGTGCAATCGGTTGCACATGACGCGCGCAGGAAGGGAGAGCCGGCATGCCCGGACCCGGCATCGAGCTGATCGGCGAGGAAGAGATCGCCGAGGTCATGCAGGTCCTCACCAACCGATCGCTCAGCCGCTACGGGCGGGAGGACGACCCGGGGTTCGGGGCCAAGGTCCGCCACGTGGAGCAGGAGATCGCCGCGCTCGCGGGCGTGCGCTACGGCCTGGGTCTGCACGGCGGTGGCTCGAGCGGCCTGCTCGTGACGCTGCTCGGTCTTGGCATCGGCCCGGGCGACGAGGTCATCGTGCCGGGGTTCACGTTCGTCGCCTCGATCTCAGCCATCGTCTACGCCCGGGCCTTGCCGGTGCTTGCCGAGGTCGACCATTCGTTCAACCTGGATCCGGCCGACGTCGAGGCGCGGATCACGCCGCGTACGCGAGCGATCCTCGTGGTCCACATGCTCGGCGCGCCCGCCCGGCTCGACGAGCTGAAGGACGTTGCGGACCGGCACGGCATCCCGCTCGTCGAGGACTGTGCCCAGGCGTTCGGCGCGACCTATCAAGGGCAGGGTGTGGGTGGCATCGGTGTGGCCGGCGTGTTCAGCTTCAACGAGTACAAGACGATCACCTGCGGCGACGGCGGGATGATCGTCACCGACGATGAGGAGCTGTACAACCGCGCCTTCGCCATCCACGACCAGGGCCACGCGCCGAACCGGCTCGGCTCCAAGTACGCGGACCGTCCGTTCCTCGGGTTGAACTTCCGGATGACCGAGCTGTCGGGCGCGGTCCTGCTCGCCCAGGTCAGGAAGCTCGACCTGATCCGGACCCATCTGCGGGCGAACAAGCAGATCGTGAAGTCGGCCATCGAGGACCTGCCCGGCATCGGGTTCCGCACGATCGTCGACCCGGAGGGCGACCTCGCCACGCACCTGGTGGTCACGTTCCCGACCGCCGAGATCGCCGAGGCGGTCACCAAGGAGCTCGGCTCGATCCCGCTCGCGGCATCCGGCTGGCACGTCTATTCGAACATGGAGCACCTGGTCGAGCGACGGACGGTCAGCGGCCGCGGCTGCCCGTTCGACTGCTCGTGTTTCGGTCACGGCGAGACCGACTACCGGATCGGGGCGTTGCCGCGGACCGACGCGCTGCTGGCACGCTCGATGAGCATCGGCATCGGCGTCTCCGACGCCAACCTCGCGCCGTTCGGGCTCCGGATGCGGGACGACGAGGCCGCCGCGCGCGCGGTGGCTGCGACGTTCCGCGACGTGGCCGGTACGTACCTGCCCGGCTAAGGACGACGGTCGTGCCGTCCTCTGACATCGGCATCGGCATGGTCGGCTATGGACTCGCCGGGCGCCTGTTCCACGGCCCCTACATCGACGCGGTCGACGGCATCCGCATACGGGCGATCGCGACGTCGCATCCGGAGCGCCGAGCGCAGGCGTCGAGCGAGCATCCGGACGCGGCGATCGTCGGCTCCGTCGACGCACTCATCGACCACCCCGACGTCGAGGTCGTCGTGGTCGTCACGCCGAACCGGTCCCACGCCCCGATCGGCACGCAGGCGCTGGCGGCGGGACGCCACGTCGTCGTCGACAAACCCATCGCGATGACCACGGCCGAAGCCGAGGCGCTGGTCGAAGCCGGTGATCGTGCCGGTCGGATCCTGTCGGTCTACCAGAACCGGCGCTGGGACGGCGACTTCCAGACCGTCAGGGGCCTGGTCGATGCCGGCGTCTTCGGCGCCATCGACAGCCTGGAGGCCAGGTTCGAGCGGTGGACCGCCGTCGGACCCGAATGGCGCGAAACGGCCGAGGAGGCGGGCGGGCCGCACCGCGATCTCGGCGCACACCTGGTCGACCAGAGCCTCGTCCTGTTCGGTGACGCGCTCCGGGTCTTCGCGCAGATCGACAGCCGTCGACCGGGGAGCCGGGTCGAGGACTCGACGTTCATGACGATCGACCATGCGGACGGCGTCCGTTCGCGCCTGTGGACGTCGCTGATCGCCCGGCGGACCGGCCCGCGGATCAGGGTCAGGGGCCTGGATGGCGAATACGTCAAGGAGGACCTCGATCCGCAGGAGCGCCAGCTCCTGGACGGTCTGCGCCCGGACGACCCCGGGTTCGGCGAGGAGCCGGAGGAGCGTTGGGGCCGGCTCGAGGCAGGCGGGTCCAGCACGCCGGTCCCCACCCAGCGCGGGGACTACCGGCACTACTACGAGCTGCTCAGGGACGCGGTCCGTGGAGACGGCGAGCGTCCGGTCGATCCGGCCAATTCGGTCCGCGGGTTGCGGATCCTCGAGGCTGCGGAACGGTCGGCGCGGACCGGCGCGGTCGAGACCGTGGCACGGGGCTAGCGATGACGACCGACCGGCTGCGCATCGGCTTCCAGGTCTGGAGCCAGTTCGTCGACTGGTCCGAGCTGATGGCGATCGGCCAGGAGATCGATGCGCTCGGGTTCGACGAGCTGTGGAGCAACGACCACCTCCTTCCCCAGGCCGCCGGCGGCGTCGGTGCGCTGGGTGAGCTCGACGGCCCGGTCTTCGAAGGCTGGTCGATCCTGTTCGGGTGGGCCGGGCTGACCCGGAGGGCGCGCATGGGTTGCCTCGTGTCCGGTGGCGCATACCGGAACCCGGGGCTGCTGGTGAAGATGGCGACCGCGCTCGACCACGCGACGGACGGCCGCGCGGTCCTCGGCCTGGGTGCCGGCTGGTTCGAGCGCGAGCACCGGGCCTTCGGGTTCGAATTCCCGTCGCTCGGCCAGCGCCTTGACCGGTTGGGAGAGGCCGCCGCGATCTGCCGAGGTCTCCTGGACGGGGGATCCGTGACCTACGCGGGGGACTGGTTCAGCGCGACCGACGCCCGCAACGATCCGCCGCCCGTCCAGGCACGGCTGCCGCTGGCGATCGGCGGGAGCGGCGAGAAGCGCACCCTCAGGATCGTCGCGGAGCACGCGGATATCTGGAACGCCGACCAGGACGACCCGGCGTCGTTCCAGCGGAGGAACGGGATCCTCGACGAGCATTGCCGTGCTGTCGGGCGTGACCCCGCGTCGATCGAGCGGACGGCCGGCCTCGGAGCACCCTGTATCCGCGCGACGCGCGACGACGCCATCGAGGCGCTGGCAGCGATCCTGCAGCAGCAGGCGATGCCACGGGCGGATGCCGTCCGGATGGCCTCGAGCTCGCCGTTCGTCGGTCCGGTCGAGACCGTCGTGGACGAGCTCCGCCGCTACCGTGCGGCCGGGTTGGACGCGGTCATGTTCGACTGGCCGGCACCCTTCGACCGCCGCACGCTCGAGACGCTGGCAGGACCGGTTCGAGCGGCATTGGCAGAGACCGGCTGACCGCTACCAGGCCGTTGACATCCGATGCTATCGTGCAATCGGTTGCAGGGGTGCAATCGGTTGCACTGGAGGAGGTGTTCCCGTGACCCAGCGGCTCGGTGGCCTCGCATGCGTGGTCGCACTCATCGTCGCAGCGTGTGGTGGCGCGACGCCGCAGGCGTCGCCTGGCGGCAGCGTCGCCTCAGCCGGACCGTCGGGCTCCGCCGCTGCGTCGGCGGACGCATCGGGCCAGCCGACACGGGGCGGAGAAGTCACGATCTCCGCATTCGAGGATGCCGATACGCTCGACCCGACGTTCTCGGGTACTGCCGGCACCCGGTTGATCCTGATCAACACGTGCGAGAAGCTCTACGACCTCGACGAGGCCGGCGGGCTCGTCCCGCAGCTCGCGGCCGAGATGCCCGTGGTCGACGGGCTCGAGATGACGATCAAGCTCCGCGACAACGTCAAGTTCAACGACGGGACCCCATTCGACGCGGCGGCCGTCGTCAAGAGCCTCGAACGGCATCGGACGATCGCCGAATCGCGGCGTGCCGGCGAGCTCAGCAGCATCTCGGCTGCGACCGCAGCCGACCCGACCACGGTCGTCCTGACCTTGTCGAAGCCCGACGCGGCGGTGGTCGGCGCCCTCAGCGACCGCGCGGGGATGATCATGTCGCCCGCCAAGCTCGATGAGCTGGGCACCGACTTCGGCAACTTCCCGGTCTGCGTCGGACCGTTCTCCTTCGTGGAGCGGGTGGTCGGTGACCGGACCGTGCTGGAGCGGTCGGAGCACTACTACGACGCGGACAACGTATACCTGGACAGGATCACGATCCGCCTCGTCGCCGACGAGACCGTTCGAACAGCGAACCTCCGCTCCGGCGACCTGCAGCTCGTCGATCGCGTCGCGACCACCGATGTCGCCGCGCTCGAAGGCGACGCCCAGTTCGTCGTCCTCAAGAAGACCTCGAACGCGTACTCCAGCCTGTTCATCAACCTCGCCAATGCGAACGGGATCGCCGGGGAGGCCGGCACCGTCACGAACCCGCTTGCCGACGACCGCCTGCGCGAGGCGTTCGAGCTCTCGCTCGACCGCGCGCAGATCAACGAGATCGTCTATACCGGGCTTCACGAGCCCGGCTGCGGCCCGATCACGCCAGCCAGTCCCTACTTCAACGCGCCGACCTGCCCGGCCCGCGATCTCGAGGCCGCCAAGGCCCTGGTCGCCCAGTCCGGGGTCGCGACGCCGATCAAGGTCCGCTTCCAGATGCAGGCCACGCCGGTGAACACTCGCCTCGGCGAGCTCATCCAGACGCAGACCGCCGAGGCCGGATTCGAGGTCGAGCTCACGCCGTTCGACAACGCGACGGCGCTCCAGAACCAGGTCGACGGCAACTTCGATGTGTCGCTCGGACGCTGGTCCGGCCGTGTCGATCCCGATGCCAACATCTATCGGTTCCAGCACTCGACGGGCGCGGACAACTACGCGAAGGCGACCGATCCGGAGATCGACAAGCTGCTCGACGATGCACGTGCCGAGTTCGATCTGGACAAGCGCAAGGCGCTCTACGCCCAGGTCGAGGAAAAGGTGCGAGCCCGACGGAGCGCGATCACCTTCCAGCATGAAGTCCTGTACTCCGCCCACACGACGGCCCTCCAGGGGTATGCGTTGTACGTCGACGGGATGCCTCGTCTCGCGCATGCATATCTCGCTGGAGGCTGATCACCCGCGAACCTGACCGAGCGACTCGATGGGCCGGTTCCTTCTCCGCCGGGCCCTCGAGTCGCTCGTCGCCCTGTTCCTGGCCAGTGTCGTCGTCTTCATCGGCGTCCGGAGCCTGCCGGGCGATCCGGCGCTGGCGATCTCGGGCGAAGGGCGTGACCCCGAGGCGAACGCGGCGATCCGGGCGCGCTACGGCCTCGACGAACCCATCCCGGTCCAATACGTCCGCTGGGCATCGTTCGCACTGAGCGGTGACCTCGGCACGTCGATCCGGACGCGCCAGCCGGTAGTGGCCGAGATCATCCGGCGGATCCCCACGACCCTTGAACTTGCTGCTCTTGCGGCGTTGGTGGCGATCGTCATCGGTCTGCCGCTCGGCATCCTCGCCGCTATCCGGCGCCAGACGGTCCTCGACTATCTGGCTGGGAGCGTCGGCCTGATCGGCCTGTCGATCCCGACCTTCTGGCTCGGGCTGATCCTGATCCTCGTCTTCGCGATCGGTCTGGGGATCCTGCCAGCCTCCGGATACGTACCGTTCACCGAGGACCCGATCGCCAACCTCGAACGGATGATCCTGCCCGCTGTCGTGCTCGGTCTCGGGTTCGGTGCGGTGCTCCTGCGCCAGGTCCGCTCGGCGATGATCACCTCGCTCGGCTCGGACTACGTCCGGACGGCCAGGGCCAAGGGCCTCACCGAGCGCCAGGTCGTCCTGGGGCACGCACTCCGGAACAGCCTGATCACGGTGGTCACGATCCTGGGTCTCGAATTGGGCGCCTTGATCTCGGGATCCGTGGTGACCGAGTCGATCTTCCTCATTCCCGGGTTCGGCCGCTTGATCATCGAGGCGGTCCAGCGGCGCGACTACCCGGTCATACAGGGCGTGGCCCTGGTGAGCGCAGTTGCCTACATCCTCATCAACTTCGCGGTCGACGTGCTGTATTCGTTGCTCAACCCGCGGGTCCGCGTGACCGGACGCGTCACATGACGTCGACCGCGCTCGACCCGCCCGCGGTCCTCCGCGGCCCCGGCATCGCCCGGCGCCTGCTGTCGCGGCCGCCCGCCGTGATCGGCCTCGTCATCGCGAGTTCGATGGTGGTGATCGCCGTCCTGGCGCCCGTCATCGCACCATACCGCCCGGAAGCCAGCGACTTCGCCGCCATCCTGTCGCCACCCACCGCGACCCACCTGTTCGGGACTGACGAGCTGGGGCGCGACATCCTGTCACGGGTGATCTGGGGCGCACGGGCGTCGATGCAGGCGGGTGTGCTGGCCACGCTGATCGCGGTCGTGGTCGCGGTGCCGATCGGCTTGCTGGCCGGCTACTACCGCGGTCTTGCCGACACGCTGGTGATGCGCCTGACCGACGCGCTGCTGGCGTTCCCCTTCCTCATCATCGCGGTCGGTCTTGCGGCGATCCTCGGGCCGTCGCTGCTGAACGCGACGGCCGCGATCGGAATCGTGCAGGCGCCGAAGCTGATCCGGATCACGCGCGGAGAAGTCCTGTCGCTGCGCGAGGAGAACTTCGTGCAGGCCGCGATCGCCGACGGCGCGCCGGATCGCAGCGTGATCTTCGGACACATCCTCCCCAACGCCATGAACGTGCTGCTCGTGCAAGCCACGGTGGTGCTGCCGTTCGCGATCCTCGCGGAGGCGACGTTGTCGTTCCTGGGTCTCGGGGTCCAGCCGCCGACCCCCTCATGGGGCGTGATGCTGACCGCCGCGCAGCCCTACCTCGGCACCGCGCCGTGGTTCGGGATCATGCCGGGCCTGGCGATCCTGATCACCACGCTCTCGTTCAACCTCGTGGGTGACGGCCTTCGGGACGTCCTCGATCCACGCCTCGGCCGATGACGGCCGTCCTCGACGTCCGCGGCGTCACCGTTCGGATCCGGCTGCCGGGCGGACGATCCGTGCAGGCGGTCGACGACGTGTCGTTCTCGGTCGATCCCGGCGAGATCGTCGCGCTGGTCGGCGAGTCCGGCTGCGGCAAGACCATGCTGGCCATGTCGATCCTCGGGCTGCTCCCGGCAGGCGGCGCGGTGACCGCGGGCGAGGTTCGCTTGCTCGGTGAGGACCTGCGGCAGGCGTCGAGCGCACGGATGCGTGAGATCCGTGGTCGCGAGGTCGGCACGATCTTCCAGGAGCCCATGTCATCGCTCAACCCGGTGATGACGGTCGGTCGCCAGATCAGCGAGGTGGTCGAGCGCCATGAGCGGGTCCCGCGGAGGGCGGCCCGCGATCGGGCGATCGAGCTGATCGGATTGGTCGGCATCCCCGATCCACGGCGGCGCGTCGACCAGTACCCGCACGAGATGTCCGGCGGGATGGCCCAGCGCGCGCTGATCGCGATGGCGATCGCCTGCAAGCCTCGGCTGCTCCTCGCTGACGAACCGACGACAGCGCTGGACGTCACGATCCAGGCGGCGATCCTGCGGGTGATCGACGACCTCCGGAAACGCCTCGACATGGCGGTGCTGCTGATCACACATGACCTCGGCGTGGTCGCCGACGTCGCGGACCGCGTCGTGGTCATGTACGCGGGACGCTCGGTCGAACAGGCCGGCGTCGTCGACCTCTTCGCAGCACCCCAGCATCCGTACACGGTCGGCCTCCTTGGTGCGGTCCGGCACCCATCCACGGCCCCGCGGTCGCGCCTGGCCGAGATCCCCGGCATCGTACCGACCATGCTGGGGCCGGCGACGTCGTGCCCGTTCGCCCCGCGTTGCCCCCGTGTCACCGAGCGCTGTCGGACCGAGCTGCCGCTGCTGACGCCGGTCCGGCCCGACCACACGGCGGCATGCTTCCACCCGGGACCCATGTCATGACGGTCACCGAGCGCGAGGCGGTCCTCGACGTGACGGCCCTCGAGATGGACTTCCGGATCGGCCGAGGTCTCTTCGGGGCGCGCGAGGTGCTGCGGGCGGTCGACGACGTGTCCCTTTCGATCGCTCGTGGTGAGACGCTGGCGCTCGTCGGCGAGAGCGGTAGTGGCAAGACGACCGTCGGACGCTGCGTCGTCCGCCTCCTCGAGCCGACCGGTGGGAGCATCGTCCTGCTGGGCCGCGATATCAGCCGGCTCTCGCGCCGTGCGGTCCGGCCACTTCGTCGCCAGATGCACATCGTGTTCCAGGACCCGTACTCATCGCTGAACCCGCGGATGACGATCGGTCGCATCGTCGGCGGCCCGCTGGCGAACCAGGGCCTGTTCGGCCGACGCGAGCGACGGGCGCGCGTCGCAACGATGCTCGAGCGCGTCGGGCTTCGACCGGAGCTCGGGGACCGCTACCCGCACAGCCTGTCGGGCGGCCAACGCCAGCGCGTCGCGATCGCCCGAGCGTTGATCGCGGAGCCGACGCTCCTGGTCGCCGATGAGCCCATCTCCGCGCTCGACGCGTCGGTCCAGGCATCGATGCTCAATCTCCTGGTCGATCTTCAGCGCGAGATGCGGTTCGCATGTCTGTTCATCACTCACGATCTGTCCGCCGCGCAGTTCCTGGCCGACCGGATCGCGGTGATGTATCTCGGCCAGATCGTCGAGACGGGAACGCGCGACGAGATCTTCGCGGCACCCCGTCACCCGTACACGCAGTCGCTGCTGTCCGCGGTCCTCGTCCCTGACCCGGCTGTCCAGCGATCGCGCGCTCGCGTCGTCCTGGCCGGCGACCCGCCGAGCCCCCTCGATCCGCCGTCAGGATGCCGCTTCCACCCGCGCTGTCCGATCGCCGTCGAGCGATGCGTGGTCGAGCAGCCGATCCTCGTGGATCCGGCCGGCGGGACGCACGAGGCCCGGTGCCACCTGGTCGGGCCCAACGGCGAGCCCCCGATCCTGCCCGGGCTGGGGCGGCACCCGACCTGACACGCCCGACCCACGCGCGAGCAGCCGGCCGCGTAGTCGCCGCCAGCGGTGGCGCAGGTCCGCCTCGAGGACGGGTTCGGGTAGGCCGCGGGCGCGTCGCCGATCGGCGAGGGTCAAGCCGCGCTCCACCGTCGCCAGCGCCGCGGCCCGGTCGCCCGTGCGGTGCTCGCGGAGCTTGGCCGCCTCGATCGCCGCGAGGATCGCCGTCCGGCCCGGTCCGCAGGCCAGCGCGTCCCAGGCCTCGAGCGCGTCGTCGATCCGGCCGAGGCGGCGCAACAGGTGCGCCCGGTCCACCGCGATCCGCTCCTCGTCCCAGGGCCGGCCGAACGCCTGGCGCCGGTCCCAGCCGGTGCTGCTCGGGCGACGTTCCGGGCGACCACCGAAGTCGGGCCGGCGTCTGGGCGACCACCACGGTTCGTCCATGGCGGCACGGGCCGGAGTTCGCGGCATGACCGTCGTCGCGACCGGTGCGGGCGACGCCGGATTGGCGGCCAGCGCCGCATCGAGGCAGGCGATGGCCTCGTCGAGGCGCCGCTCGCGCCGAAATGCCCGTGCCAGCCCGGCCAGGTCCCCGCGGGGCGCGCTGGAGCGACGCACCGGGTCGCCGAGCGCTCGCTCGAGGTGGACGAGGAGTCGGGCGAGCGAGCGGACGTCCGCGTCGTTATGGCGGACGACGGCGGCCAGCGGCTGGGCCGGGCCGCCACGGAGGAACCCGAGATAGCGGCCGGGGATCTCCCAGCCGTCGACGTCGTCGTGCCGCTCGACGCCGAGCAGGGAGCGCTCCACGGTCCCCAGGCGCGCGTCATCCATCCGGTGCCGGAAGAGGCGACGCACGATCGGCAACAGGTCGAGGTGGCCGGCGTGATCCGGCGCGGCGCGGCGAGCCAGCCGGAACCGCGTGACGAGCAGCGGCCAGTCGAAGCCACGGCCGTTGTAGGTCACGAGCCACGCGTCGCGCGGGATGTGGCGGCACAGCTGGTCGAGCAGGACGCCCTCCTCGGCATGGTCGGGCAGCAGCAGCTGGACCTGCCGGAACGTCGTGCCGCTCCACCAGCCGAGGCCGATCAGGAACGCGACGGTGCCCGCCGCGGTCGCGAGGCCGGTGGTCTCGGTGTCGAGGCAGACCAGCGGGCGATCGGCAGGTGGCTGGCCGGGCAGGGCCGCGAGCCGGTCGCGGTCGATCGGCAGATCGATCCCGGGCGCCTCCACGCGGACGTGCACCCCGCCGCCGGCATGGACGACCTCGCCGTCGACCGCATCGGCCAGCCGCCTCGCCAGATCGCGGCTCTGGCTCCGGCGGTAGGGCAGGGGGTCGTCGACGGCGCCCGGACCGGGGTTGGCGGCACGGAACCGGGCCAGGCGCCGGGCGAGTCGATCGCCCGGCTCGACGAGGGTGTCGATCATCCCGCGACGGCGAGTGGGGCGCCCGACGCGGCGCCCAGCTCAGCGAGCAGCCGCAGCGCGAGCCGTCGTGCATCGACATTGGGCTCCAACCGCGGTCCGGTGCACGCCGGGCAACCGCCGTCACAGCCGCATGCGGCGATCAGGTCGGCGGCGCCGGCAAGCAGCTCGTCGTGGCGCTGCCACAGCCGCTCCGACAGCCCGATCCCGCCGGGCACGGCTTCGTACAGGTAGATGGTCGGCTCCTCCGCGTGCGGCGAGCGCACCTGGGTCACGAGCCCGAGATCGCGCGGGTCGACCATCAGCAGCACCGAGGCGATGGTCTGGATGGCGCGCCCGGCGCCGAGCAGCGCCACGTCCAGCTCGTCGCGCCGCCAGTGGTCGCGGGCACGGTCCGCGGTGAGCCAGTAGGCCGTGGTCTGGAGCTCGAGCTCGGGCAGGTCGATCGGCCCCCAACCGACGTTCTCGTCGGTCACGAACTTGAGCTTCTTGAAGAGCGTGACGAGGCTGGCGACCATCACCTCGCCGTGCTTGCGGGTGCCGCCCGTCGCCGGCGCCTCCGCGAACACCTCGAGCGGTTTGAGCGTCACCGCGCGGTTCGCGTAGGTGTAGTGATCGGCGTCGATCTTGTGGACGTAGGCCTTGCGCTCGTGCCACTCGAGCCGGTCGACGTAGTACTGGATCGACTCGTGGATGTAGATCGCCCGCTCGTGCACGAGGACCTGGGCGCTGAACAGGTCGACCTCGCCGAGGACCCGCGGCCGATCGGGCGTCGTGTCGATGATCACGACGTTCTCGGGCGCCGCCGTCCGCAGCGAGATCTCCGATGCCGGGAAGTTCTCGCTCGACCAGTACCAGCGCCCGTCACTCGCCTGGCGGACGTGCCCCTCCTCGGCGAGGAATGCCAGCAGGTCGTCGGCCGGTGCGGGTCCGAACACCTCGCCGGGCTCGAACGGCAGCTCGAACGTGGCGGCGCGGAGGTGGGCGAGCAGGACGTGCAGGTTGTCCGGGTCGAGCCGGGCTTCCTCGGGCGTGTTGTCCAGCAGGAACTCGGGATGGTGGATGACGTATTGGTCGACGGGTGCCCCGGACGCGACGAGCACCGCGACGCTCGTTCCCTGCCGCCGCCCGGCGCGGCCGAACTGCTGCCACGTCGCGGCGACCGAGCCCGGGTAGCCGGCCAGGATCGACACATCGAGCCGGCCGATGTCGACGCCGAGCTCCAGCGCGTTGGTCGAGACGACGCCGAGGATCTCGCCATCGCGCAGGCCGCGCTCGATCGAGCGGCGCTCGGTGGGCAGGTAGCCGCCGCGATAGCCACGCACCCGGCTGCGCGGCCCGTAGCTCTCGCGCAGCGCCTCGCGCAGGCCGGTGAGGAGGATCTCGACCGCGACCCGTGACCGGCCGAAGACGATCGTCTGGCGGCCGGCGCGCAGGAAGGGCAGCGCCCAGCGTTGGGCGAGCGTGGCCGACGAGCCGCGGGCCCCGCTGGCCGGCTCCATGACCGGCGGGTCCACCAGCAGGACGTGGCGCTCGCCGGCGGGAGCGCCGTTCCGATCGACCAGCCGGGCGGGTCGGCCGGTCAGCATCGCCGCCAGCTCCGAGGGGTTGCCGATCGTGGCCGAGCAACAGACGATGACCGGCCGGCTGCCGTAGTGAGCGCAGATCCGGAGGAGTCGACGCAGGACATTGGCCACGTGGCTGCCGAAGACGCCGCGGTACGTGTGGAGCTCGTCGACGACGATCACCTGCAGCTGCTCGAACAGCTGGAACCACTTGGTGTGGTGCGGCAGGATCGCCGAGTGGAGCATGTCCGGGTTGGTCACCACCACCTGCCCGGCGGCGCGGACCGTCGACCGGATCGGGGCCGGCGTGTCGCCGTCGTAGGTCGAGGTGATGATCGAGAGGCCGGCCGCGCCGGCGAGCTCGCCGAACTCCGCCACCTGGTCCTGCCCGAGTGCCTTGGTCGGGAACAGGAACAGCCCGCGTGCGGAGGGATCCTCGGCGATGGCCTGCAGCGTCGGCAGGGCGTAGCAGAGCGTCTTGCCCGAGGCGGTCGGGGTGACGACGACGACGTCCTCGCGAGCATGCACCGCGTCGATCGCCTCGAGCTGATGGGTGTACAGCCGATGGATCTCGCGACTCGCGAGGCCCGCGACGATGCGCCGGTCGAGCCACGCCGGCATGTCGGCGTAGGCGGCATCGCGTGGCGGGATCACCTCGTGATGGACGACGCCGCGGGCCAGCGACGGCTCCTCCAGCAGGCGTTCGAGCACCGTCGACGGGTCGGCGGGGGCGTAGGTACGCATCGAGGCGACTCCGGCTGTAAGCGAACGGATGTTCGGAATGGAGGCAGTCTAGACCCGAGCGTCAACCGCACGGATGACAGGTCGGCTGTCACGACGCGTCGATTGACACCGCAGCTAGTGGTAGCTACGCTCGCGGCCATGTCCCGCCCGCCGGGCCCCGACGCCCCCGACGCCGATCTCGACGCGCCGCTCGACGACGCGCCTGCTGGCCTTCTCCAGGGCGGGTCGGTCGACCTCGCCGCGCTGCCGATCATCGGGCTCACGCGGCGGCGGATGGCGCTCCTGGTCGGTGCATTCCTGGCGGCCTGGATCGTGGTCGCGTTCGCCCGTCAGGTGGCCGACGCATCGGAGGCCGCTACGCGTGCGCAGGACATCGCCATCGGCAACGCTTCGCTGCGGCTCGAGGTGGCCGCGATGGAGCGCGAGCTCGAGGCCATCGGCCGGCAGCGGTTCGTCGAGCAGCAGGCGCGTGGCTACGGGGTCGGGACCGCGCGTGAGATCCCATTCGCGCTGGCCCCGGATGCGCCCGCGCTCGCCAACGATGCGCCCGGTTCAGCCGCCGTGCGGGTGGGCTCCGAGGTCGACCGCGTCTCGCCGCTGGAGCGCTGGCTCACGGTGCTGTTCGGCCCGTCGGGGTGACCGGCGCCCCGGGGCCGGGCGAAGAACCCCTCGCTGCGCGGAACGTTCCTGCCATATACCCGTGTGGTGATTGTTAGGCAGGAAGGCCGCTCCGTCGGGCCGCGAGTTCCTGCATATCGATGCGCTCTGCCTGCACGTATGAGGCATGACCACCATCCCGTTGCATAACCATCCACCGCTGGGCCTGGATCGGGGCATCCACCTCGCCCAAGAACCACCCGACGACTATTTGGCAGGAAGTACGCGGTTCACGCGAGCTGAGCGGCGCGGCACTCGCCGGCCGCGACCCAGTCGCTATCCTGTCATCCCGACGCGTTCGCGGCGGATGTGGGGAGGCCCGGGCGCCCGATGATCGACATCCCGGTCGATGACTTCATCTTCGTGGTCTGCGCGCTCATCGGCGGCGGGCTGCTGCTGATCACGGTCCTCGTCGACGACCTGCTCGGCGCGATCTTCGACTTCGACGTCGGCGGCGTGTCGCTGATGCCGCTCCTGCTGTCGTTCGTCTCGATGTTCGGTGTCGGCGGCATCTTCGCCAGCCAGGTCCTCGCCGTGCACGGCGCCCAGGCCGCGATCTGGGGTGTCGGCTTCGGGCTCGTCGGACTCGGGATCGCGTACGTGATCTTCAGCGCGCTCCAGCGGGCGGAGTCGCCCGCGCCGTTCTCGACCACCGACCTGGTCGGGCGTGACGCCTACGTGCAGGTCGCCATCCCGGCCGGCCACTACGGGAGCGTCCTCGTCAAGGCCGAAGGCCAGACGCACGAGTACAGCGCCACCGCATCGACCGACATCGTGGCCGGCACGGTCGCGCGCGTCAGTGCCGTCGCCGGCACCGGTCTCATCGTCGAGCCGATCACAGCTGCCGGCGCTGCGCCGGCGCAAGAGGGAGGGACCCCCAGTGCCTGACTTGGTGGACATCGTCGGCGGGGCGATCCCGATCTTCCTGATCATCATCGTGGCGGTCCTGATCGTTTCGTACATCGGCAGCCGCTACAAGGTCGCGGGGGCGAACGAAGCGCTCATCGTGTCGGGCCAGCGAGATCGAGGGCCGGACGGCCAGCGCAATCTGAAGGTCGTGCGCGGTGGCGGCGTGATCGTCCTGCCGCTGATCCACAAGGTCGGCAAGCTCAAGCTGACCGCCCGCCAGATCAACGTGAACCTCGCCGATGCCGTCAGTCGGCAGGGCATCAAGGTCGCCGTCCAGGGTGTCGCCACGTTCAAGATCGGCGCCGAGGACGAGTCCATCCGTAACGCCGCCGAGCGCTTCCTTGAAGCGCAAGAGGAGCAGGTTGACTCGATCGTCAAGAACGTGCTCGAAGGCTCACTCCGATCGATCGTCGGCACCTTGACGATCGAGGAGCTGAACCTCGATCGTCAGAAGTTCCAGCAGGCCGTCCAGGACGCGGCCAAAGGCGATCTCGCGACGTCGGGCCTGCAGATCGACTCGTTCACCATCCAGGCGATCCGCGACGAGTCCGGCTACATGGAGCTCATCGGGCAACAGGAGACGGCCCGCCGCGAACGCGACGCCCGCATGGCCAAGGCCGCCGCCGACCAGGAGGCCGCCGTCCGCGAGGCGGAAGCCGAACAGATCAAGATCAATGCCGCCCGGGACGTGTCGCTGCGGCGGGCCGAGACCGAGACGCAGACCGCGGCAGCCAACGCCCGCGCCGCCCAGGCCGGTCCGCTGGCGGAGGCCGAGGCGACCCAGGAGGTCACCCGCAAGCAGACCGAGCTCGCGCAGCTCGAGGCGGCGCGCACGGAGCAGGAGCTGGTGGCCACGACGGTCCGCCCGGCGGAGGCCGACGCAGCCGCGCAGATCCGCCGAGCCGAGGGCGCAAAGGGCGCGGTCATCGCCCAGGCCCAGGCCGACGCTGAACGGGTCAAGCTGGCCGGCGAGGCCCAGGCGCGCGTCGTCGAGGTGACCGCCGCGGCGACGGCGAAGCAGACGACCCTCGAAGGCAACGCCGAGGCGGGCATCGTCCTGTCCAAGGGCGAGGCGGAGGCGAAGGCGCTCGCGCTCCGCGCCGAGGCCTATCGCCAGTTCAACGAGGCCGCCATCATCCAGACGGTGCTGTCGCAGCTGCCGGAGATCGTCCGTGCGGCCGCCGAACCGATGGCCAACATCGACAATCTGACCGTGCTCTCCAACGATGGCGCGTCGGACGTCGTGCGCAACGTGACGCGGACCGTCACGGAGGCAGGCACGACCGTGAAGGGGCTGACCGGCATCGACATCCCGGCCATGCTCAGCCAGGCGATGGGTGGCGCCGGCGCCGGCAAGCCGCCGACCTCGGGGTCGGGCGGCGGTGGCCGAAGCGGGTCCTCGACGGGTGCTCGGCGTGGCAGCGGAACGCCACGGTCGAGCGGTCCAACGACCGGCACGGCCCAGGCCGGTGCCGCGTCGTCCGGACCCGCCGCACCACCACCGGCGACCCCGGCCGCTGCTGGGGCACAGGCCGCCGGCACGCCACGGGCCGCCGGCAGCCCGCCGCCAGCCACCGTCGACCTGACGTCGCCGACCGGCGCGGCCGCCGGCCCGCCGCCGCGGTTCGAGAGCCAGGAGCAGATCGACAGCGCGCTCCAGGACGCCGACCGGGCCATCCGGGCGGCCGGCGCGAGCGCCCCGGTGGCAACGCCACGGACCGACACGGCCGTGGGGCCGGCTCGACCGGCCGCCCGCCCCGCGTCGCTCGACATCACCCGCGAGACGACGGTCGATGATGCGGCCCGGCGTCTGGCCACGGATCTTCGTGCGGTCCCCGGGATCGAGCGGTTCCGGGCGATCCAGCTGGCCGAGCTCGAGCGATCGGGGCCACGCCCGCTGCGGACGATGTGGCGGATCGCCCGCGAGCAGCTGGACGACCGGTTCGGTCAGATGACGATCGGCGAGCTGATCGACCAGTACGGATCCGATCGGCGGCCGAGCTGACCGACCTGTCCATATGACCGAGGCGGACCGGAGCCACGAGTACGCCCGCCTCCTGGCGGAGAACCGGCGCTATACCGAGGCGTTCGATCGATCCGCGCTGACCGCTGCGCCTCTGTCGCGATTGGTCATCGTGGCGTGCATGGATGCGCGGCTCGACGTCGAAGAGAGCCTCGGGCTGCGCACCGGCGACGCCCACATCATCCGGAACGCGGGTGGCCTCGTCACCGACGACGTGATCCGCTCGCTGATCGTGAGCATCGAGCTCCTGGGCACGAACGAGATCGTCCTGATCGAGCACACCGCGTGCGGCCTGCACGGCGTCGACGAGTCGGCGCTCCGGGCGAGTGTCGCGGCCAACAGCGGCTTGCCACTGGATCAGGTCCCGATCGCCTTCGGCGGGTTCGGCGATCTCGAGGCGAATGTCCGGGCGCAGGCAGACATCCTTCGGAGCCACCCATATCTGCGCCACGTGCCTGTGCACGCGCTCGTATTCGACGTCTCGACGGGGCACCTGCACGAAGTCGCTTGAACGCGGTTCCCGCACGCTGACGATGCGCCTGCAAGGCGCAGCCCGATCCTGGCGAGGCTCCCGACGGCCCGCCGCGCGTATCCTCGCCGGACGTATGCGCACTGAAAGGACCCCCAGTCCATGAAATGGAAGCGCAATACCGGCTTCGACCAGATCGAGGACCGGCGCGGTCAAGGCGGCGGCTCCATCGGCTTTCCCGGCGGCGGCTCCGGTGGTGGCGGCATCCCGATCCCGATCCCGGGCGGCAAGGCCGGAGGCGGCCTGGGCGGCATCATCGTGCTGGTCGTCCTGTTCCTGCTGTTCAGCGGCGTGCTGGGCGGTGGCGGCATCCCGGATCTCGGTGGGTTGTCGGGCGGTGGCGGCGCACCCGTCGAGCCCGGCGGCACGCTGAACCCGCAGAGCGAGACCGACGAGCAGCTGGCCTTCATCGTGTCCGACATCCAGGCGTTCTGGGAGACCCAGTTCGCCTCGTCGGGGCGTGACTATCCCGAGACCAAGCTCGTGCTGTTCGATGGGTCGACGCAGTCGTCGTGTGGCCCCGCCTCGGCAGCGACCGGCCCGTTCTACTGCCCGGCCGACCAAAAGGTCTACTTGGACCTTGGCTTCTTCGACGAGCTCCGATCGCGGTTCGGCGCGTCCGGCGGCGACTTCGCGATGGCGTACGTCGTGGCCCACGAGTTCGGGCACCACATCCAGACCGTGCTCGGGATCTCCGAGCAGGTCCAGGAGCTGGCAGCGCGCGACCCCGGCCAGCGCAACACGCTGTCCGTGCGCCAGGAGCTGCAGGCCGACTGCCTGGCCGGCGTGTGGGCCCATTCGGCGCGGAGCGAGCTCGAGGCGGGCGACATCGATGAGGCGTTGAGCGCGGCCGCAGCCGTCGGCGACGACCGCATCCAGGAGTCGACCAGCGGCCGGATCGACCCGGAACGCTGGACGCACGGCTCGGCCGAGCAACGCGTGACGTGGTTCACCAAGGGGTTCGACAGCGGCAACCCCGACACCTGCGACACCTTCGCGCAATAGGGCGATCGGGAGCACATCGAGCGGGCCGGCCTAGCCCGAACGACCCCTTCCCTCCGTGACGCCGGTGTCGTAGGCTCGCTCCTCGACGCCGGGATCGGCCCGCGTCCGTTCGGGGTGTTCACGGATGGCCGCCACTCAACCCGTCGCGACAGAACCTCGCGTCCTGCGGATCCCGCGACCCGGGCGCGTGGCTCGACGATTCGTCATCGGCGTGCTGTTCGGTGTGCTGCTGGCGCTCGGCGGCGTCGCTGCGTTCGGGCAGGCCCACGCCGGACGGATCCTGCCGGGCGTCGTCCTTGGCGGCGTCGACGTGAGCGGGATGACCGATGCCGAAGCGCACACGGCGCTCGACAAGGCGCTGGGGCCGCTCGAGACCGGCGAGGTCGCCGTCAGCTCGACGCGGGCGCACCTGGTCATCGGCTTCGCCGACGTCGGCCGGACGGTCGACCGGGACGCGATGGTCGCCGGGGCGTTGGCCCTCGGCCGTGACGGCACCAAGCTCGACGAGGCGCTGACCGGTTTCCGCGGCCTGCTCGAGCCGACGTCGCTGCCCGTGGTCCTCGAGTACGACCGCGTTCGCCTCACCTCGTTGCTCACGGTGTTCGAGTGGCGGGGACGCCACGACCCGGTCGATGCCAAGGTCATCATCGGCAAGGGCGGCTTCGTGGTCGGCGGGGCGGTCGATGGCGTGACCGTCGACACGGAGCGGGTGCAGACGAAGATCGACGCGATCCTGCTCGACCCGTCGAGCCCCAGCACGAGCTCGCTCCAGGCAGAGTCGATCCCGGTCAAGCCGATGACGTCGGACGCCGACGCCGCCCGGGCGCTGGCGACCGCCGAGCGCGTCGCATCGGGTCTGACGGTCACGGCCGGCAAGCGCGAGTGGCCGATCACGGCGAAGCGGATCCGAACGTGGATGAGCTTCGTGGGCGCGGGGGCGAGCTATGGGCCGGTGCTCGACCGCGTGAACGTTGCGGCTGCCCTCAAAGGGGTCCAGAAGGCGGTGCTGACCAAGCCGCGCGAGGCCCGCTATCTCAAGACGCGATCCGGCCAGATCTTCGGGGTCGCCGCGTCGTCCGCGGGCCGGGCGCTCGATGTCGAGGCGACCGGCAAAGCGGTCCTGGCGGCGCTCGAGGCGCGCGCGGCAGGTCCGGTCAAGACGAAGCCGATCAAGGTCAAGATGATGGCGGTCGCGCCGCAGCTGACGACCAGCGAGGCGACAAAGCGGGCGCCGCTCGTGGAGCGCGTCGGCACGTGGACCACCTATTACCCGGTCGGCCCCGGCAACGGCTTCTCGGCCAACATCAGCGTCCCTGCGCGGCGCCTCGACGGCGTGGTGGTCAGGCCGGGCCAGACGTTCGACTTCTGGGGCGCCCTCGGTGAGATCAGCTTCCGGACGGGCTACCGGATGGGCAACGCGATCATCGGCGGTCACACGGCCGAAGGCCGGGCACTCGCCGGCGGCATCTGCTCCACCTCGACGACGCTCTTCAACGCCGCGGCGCGGGCCGGGCTCCAGATCGTCAGCCGCAGGCCGCACTGGTACTACATCTCGCGCTATCCGCTGGGGCTCGATGCGACGGTGTCGGACACGCAGAACATGCGGTTCCGCAACGACACCGCCCACCCGGTGCTGATCAAGTCGTTCGCCTCGCCGGGCGTCGTGCGGTTCGATATCTGGAGCCTCCCGAACGGACGGACCGTGACCTGGTCGCGACCGCAGGTCAGCAACGTCGTGCGCGGCTTCGACACCGTCCAGTACACGTCGGCGCTGCGGCGCGGCGAGCGCAAGCGCATCGAGTACCCGGTCGATGGCAAGCACGTCGTCGTCACGCGGACCGTGCGCGACGCGCGGGGCCGAATCGTGAACCACGATACGTTCGTGTCGAACTACCACCGGATGGTGGGCATCACGCTCGTCGGTCGCTGACCCGGCGGCCGGCTCGACGTCCCTGCGTGCGGGTCGGCTGCGTCGGCGCTAAAATCGCCGGCCACGGCGGAGTAGCTCAGTGGTAGAGCAGGGGACTCATAAGCCCTTGGTCGGTGGTTCGAATCCGCCCTCCGCTACCACCTTGATGACCCACGATCCTCGCAGGTGCGGGGTCGTTTCGATTTCTTGACAGTTCCTACCGTCGCCATCCGTCCCCGGCGACCGTCCGTAGGGATGGTCGAGGGCATGACCTCGGTCAGGGGGTCTTCGCGGACCCCGACGGTATACTCGCGACACGTGGCGACGCTCGATCGTCGCTCACCTCACCCGGAGGCTCCCCGTTGAACCCGAAGTTCTTCCGGAACGGCATCGTGATGCTCGTGCTCGTGGTCGGCACGGCAGCATTGCTGTTCACCTGGATCACGACCACTGGACAAACCACCAGCACCGGCTATTCCGCATTCCTTGCCCAGGTCAGCGAGGGCCAGGTCAAGAAGGTCACCCAGCAGGGCACGACCCTGACCGTCGTGACGAACGATTCGCCAGAGAAGACCTACACGGTCATCGTCCCGACGGTCCTGACGCAGGTCTGGCCGGACATGCAGGCAGCAGCGAGGGAGACCGGCAAGACCCTCGAGCCCGACGTCTTCCAGGCGACCCCCGCGCCGGATACGTCATGGCTTGGGCTGCTGCTGACCGCCGTGCTGCCGCTGCTCATCATCGGCGGCTTCATCTTCTTCATGATGCGACAGGCCCAAGGCACGAATAACCAGGCGCTGAGCTTCGGCAAGAGCCGCGCGCGCATGTTCCTGGGCAACAAGACGGTCGTCACATTCGCCGACGTGGCCGGTGTCGACGAGGCCAAGACCGAGCTCCAGGAAGTCGTCGAGTTCCTGAAGTTCCCCGAGAAGTTCAACTCGCTCGGTGCGCGCATCCCGCGTGGCGTCCTGCTCGTCGGGCCTCCGGGCACCGGCAAGACGCTGATGGCGCGCGCCGTCGCCGGTGAGGCCGGCGTGCCGTTCTTCAGCATCTCCGGCTCGGAGTTCGTCGAGATGTTCGTCGGCGTCGGCGCCAGCCGCGTCCGCGACCTGTTCGACCAGGCCAAGCGCAACTCGCCGTGCATCGTCTTCGTCGACGAGATCGACGCGGTCGGCCGCCAGCGCGGCGCCGGCCTGGGTGGCAGCCACGACGAGCGTGAGCAGACCCTCAACCAGATCCTGGTCGAGATGGACGGCTTCGACACGAACACCAACGTGATCGTCGTCGCGGCCACCAACCGACCCGACGTGCTCGACCCGGCGCTGCTGCGCCCGGGCCGCTTCGACCGGCAGGTCATCCTCGATCGGCCCGACATGCGCGGCCGGACCGAGATCCTGCGCGTCCACACCAAGGGCAAGCCGCTCGACAAGGGCGTCGACGTCGAAGGCGTCGCCCGCCAGTCGCCGGGCTTCTCCGGGGCCGATCTCGCCAACCTCGTCAACGAGGCGGCGATCCTGTCGGCGCGCCGCAACAAGAAGGTCATCGGGATGTCCGAGTTCCAGGAGGCGCTCGAGCGGATCGTCGCCGGCCCGGAGCGCAAGTCTCGGGTCATCTCGGACGCGGAGAAGGCGATCATCGCCTACCACGAGGGTGGTCATGCGGTAGTCCAGCGGATCCTGCCGAAGTGCGACCCGGTCGCCAAGGTCACGATCATCAGCCGCGGCATGGCCCTCGGTTACACGATGGCACTGCCCCAGGAGGACCGCTACCTCCAGTCCAAGACCGAGTTCGAGGACAAGATCGCCGGGCTGCTGGGCGGCAACGTCGCCGAGCGCCTCATCTTCGGTGACACGACGACCGGTGCCAGCAATGACATCGAGAAGGCGACCGACCTCGCGCGGCGCATGGTCACCGAGTTCGGCATGAGCGACAAGCTCGGCCCGCTGTCCTTCGGGAAGCGCGACGAGCTGGTCTTCCTCGGCCGTGAGATCGGCGAGCAGCGCAACTACAGCGACGAGATCGCGAAGCAGATCGACGAAGAGGTCCGGGCGATCATCGACAAGGCCTACGAGCGGGCGACGGAGGTCCTCACGACCCACCGCGATCGCCTCGTGGCCCTGGCCGAGAAGCTCGTAGCCGAAGAGACGGTCGACGCCGAGACGTTCGAGACGCTCTTCACCGACCTGCCGCCCAAGTCCCCCGAGAGCGGCGTGCCGACGGTCATCGGACCAGGCCAGCCGATCCCCGAAGCCAACCCGCAGCCGGCCTGACCGGCGCCTGATGCGACGCCATCGCGGCGTCGTCGCCTGTGCGCGCTCGCTCACGCACCTCGGGGTGCGCTCGCGAGCGTGCTCGGCTCCTCCTTGCGCTGACGCCGCCTGAGGCGCCGGCGACCGGCGCCAGCGCCAGTACCCCGACACGAGCGGGCCGGATCACCGGCCCGCTCGTTCGATTCCGGGGCCGGCCCGACGCTCCAGCTCCAAGATGCCGTCGCTCCCGTGGGGCGGGAGCTGACGACATCCAAGGGGCCGCGGCGGATGGGTCGGCCCGCCGATAGACTCAGCCGATGTCCGAACGAACCGCCAGCGCGCCCGCCACGCTCGAGGACTACCTCGACGCCACCCACCACGAACGGCTCGATGGCCTGATGGCCTTCCTGCGGATCCCGAGCATCTCCGCGCTGCCCGAGCACGTCCCCGATGCGCAGCGCGCGGCGGAATGGCTCGCCGATGCCCTCACGGCCGCCGGCGTCGAGCACGTCGCGGTCGAGCCGACCACCGGCCATCCGGTCGTCTATGGGGACTGGCTCCATGCCGAGGGTGCACCGACGGTCATCGTCTACGGCCACTACGACGTCCAGCCGGTCGACCCGCTCGACGAGTGGACCAGTCCGCCGTTCGAGCCGGTCATCGAGGGTGACCGGATGCTCGCCCGCGGCGCCGCCGACGACAAGGGCCAGATCCACGCCCACGTCGTCGCCGCGACGGCGCTGCTCGCGACACGAGGTCGGTTCCCGATCAACGTCAAGTACGTCTTCGAGGGCGACGAGGAGCGCGCCGCGGAACCGTTGGAAGGGTGGCTGGAAGCGAACCGCGGCCGCCTCGCGGCCGATGCCGCGATCATCAGCGACACCGGGTTCTTCGACGGCAACCTCCCCGCGATCACGGTCGGCCTGCGCGGGCTGATGTACGCCCAGATCGATGTCACGCTCGGTGCCGTCGACCTCCATTCGGGGAGCTACGGCGGCGCGGTCAGCAACCCGGTCGTCGCGCTGGCGCAGATCATCGCCGCGCTCAAGGGGCCGGACGGCCGGATCCGCATCCCAGGCTTCTACGACGACGTGGCTGAGCTGACCGACCTGGAGCGCACGGCCATGGCCGAGCTGCCGTTCGATGAGGACACGTTCCGCGCGACGGTCGGCGTGCCGGCGCTGGTCGGCGAGGTCGGCTTCACGACGCTGGAACGCAAGGCCACCCGGCCGACGCTCGACGTCAATGGCATCTGGGGCGGCTTCCAGGGGGAGGGGACCAAGACGATCATCCCCGCTCGGGCGCACGCCAAGGTCAGCACGCGACTCGTTCCGGGCCAGGATCCGCACGACGTCTTCGAGAAGTTCCGCGCCTTCGTGGCCGAGATCGCGCCACCCGGCGTCGACGTGACGGTGACGCTGCTCGCGACCGGTCGACCGACGGTCACTCCGATCGACCATCCGATCACGCAGGCCGCAGCGCGAGGACTCGAAGCCGCGTTCGGGCGGAAGCCGCTGTTCCGGCGAGAAGGCGGCTCGATCCCGGTGGCCGCGACATTCGAGTCGGTCCTGGGGCTGCCCGTCGTGCTCGAAGGGTTCACGCAACCCCACGAGCACGCGCACGCGCCGAACGAGTGGCTGGACCTCGGCAACTACGAAACGGCGATCCGCGCCATCGTCGCGACGTTCGATGCGATCGCGGCGCTCGACCCTACGAGTGGGGACGTGCGCAGTACGGATGGGTGATACGGGATTCACCCGGTGCTACCCTACTCTCGCCGCATGAGCGCTAAGAGCGCCGGCCTCCGGGGAGGATCCGACCGCGTGAGCACCGATCTCGAAGCTAACGTCGCCCAGGCGCCCGCTGCGCGCGATTGGCGGCTCGATACCGACAACGGGAGCATGGCGCCGAGGTCCGCGCTGGACGTCCTCGTCGACCTCAATGAGCGGGTCACGACCGGCCATCTTGCCGAGTACCAGCCCGTCCCGCTCGGGTTCACCCCCCTCGACAAGACCATCGGCACCGGCCTTCGCGCCGGGGAGCTGATGCTGATCGGCGGCGCCCAGGGCACCGGCAAGACCACGATGGCCCTGCAGATGGCCCGCAACATCGCGTCCGGCGGCCAGGCGAACGTCCTGTACCTGTGCTTCGAGCACGACGAGGCGTACCTGATGAACCGCCTCATCGCGATGGAGTCGGCGCTGGCGCACCTGCCGCACAAGACCGGCGCCATCAAGATCCAGGATGTCCGCAAGGAGATCCTCGGGACGTGGATGGCGGAAGGCGCGGCCTCGCCGCAGCTGGCCAACAACCCGCGCCTGCGCCCGTCGCTCGACCGCATCGCGCGCTACGGCCAGAACCTGTTCCTCCTGCGCGGGTCGCAGACCGCAAGCACGATCGACAACATCCGCAAGCTCGTCGAACAGCACCGCGTGCTGTCGGGCGACCGCCGGCTCGTCGTCTTCGTCGACTACATGCAGAAGGTCCCGCAGATCCCCGAGCCTGAGAACGAGGCGGAGAAGGTCACCTTCATCGTCAACGGCCTCAAGGACATCGCGTTGTCCGAAGACGTGCCGATGGTCGCCATCGTCGCCGCCGACAAGGAGGGCCTGAAGGCGTCCCGCCTGCGGAACTTCCACCTGCGCGGGTCGTCGGCGATCAACTACGAGGCCGACATCATCCTCATCCTGAACGAGAAGTACCACATCGTCGCCAAGGTCAACATCGAGTTCAACCCGTACCAGGCGCAGCGCTTCCGCGACTGGGTCGTGGTCTCGGTCGAGAAGAACCGCGGCGGCCAGGACAACGTCGACCTCGAGTTCGAGAAGCACTTCGAGTTCTCCTGCTTCGACCCCAACGGTCGGACCGTGCAGGAGAAGTTGATCGAGGAGCGTCTCTACAACGACTGATCTCGTGGCCGAGCGTCGCGACGCCGGGCCGGGTCAGGCGAACGTGCAGAAGGACTCCGACTCGTTGGCCAGCGCGTCTGCGAAGGTCGGGTACCACGGACACACGAACTCACCGATCGGCTGGATCCAATAGATCCACAGGCTACCGTCGTCGCCGACGAGTAACTGCTGCTCGTTCGTGAACGATCCGCTCGCCTTCGGCTGGTAGAACACGGCCTCCCCCGAGATGACCAGATCCGCAGCCTCGCACGCCTCTGACGGGAACCACCCGGGGCACGTCCAGTCCGACGTCGTGTCGGTACCTGAAAACGAGCCTCTGGTCTGATCCCAGGCGAAGCCCAACGTGGGCTCGGGGAGCTTGTCGTATCGGCACCGCCAGGCCTCGCCGGCCACCAGGCACCCGAAGCGCTCATGCTCGGGCGGATCGCTGTGGACGTTGATCCGATGCCAGGTCTGCGTGGATGTCGCCGCTCCGACAGTACCTGCCAGCACGATGGTCATGACGATCGCTGACCCGAGCGCGATCCGGGCGATCGGTCGCCGTCGACCCGATCCAGACCTGGACATGAATGCCGCCATCATCACGTCGCCCCTTCCTGCGTCGCCTCCGTCCTGGGAGACGTTCGCACGGTAGCAGGAGGCCGTTGTGTCGCGAGGCCGCACTGCTGTCGGCGCCAACGGCACATCCGCGGGACCCGTCGTGACCTGGTGGCCTCGTACACTGCGGCCATGCGCAGCCCCGGCGAGTACCCCGACGTCGTCGAGATCGTGGTCGAGATCCCGCGTGGATCACGCAACAAGTACGAGTACGACGAGGCGGTCGGTGTCTTCCGGCTCGACCGCGTGCTGAGCAGCGCGGTGTTCTACAACTTCGACTACGGCTTCATCGAGGGAACGCGGGCCGGCGACGGCGATCACACCGACGCCCTGCTGGTCATCGACGAGCCGACCTTCACCGGCTGCCATGTCTGGGCTCGACCGATCGGCGGGCTGGAGATGCGCGACGAGAAGGGCTTCGACTTCAAGGTGCTGTGCGTCGCGCTGGGCGATGCGCATCAGCAGCACATCGAGCGGCTCGAGCAGGTCCGCCCGCATCGGCTGGTCGAGATCGAGCACTTCTTCCAGACGTACAAGGCGCTCGAGGACAAGGCCGTCGATGTGGTCGGTTGGCGCGACCATGACGCCGCGCTCCAGGTCCTGCGCGACGATCGCGCGACGTGGCGGCGCGAGCACGAGGCGGCGGCCCGCAACAAGTGACGAACGTGCGGGGACGGCGCATCGGTGACCCCCATGCCGGTGTGCCGGGGCGACGCCTGTTCGTCGGCGTGCCACTCCCCGAGGAGGCCGCCGCGACCATCCGGGAGGTGGTGGACGAGGTCCGGGCGATGCCGTTGCCAGCCGGTGCCCGCGATGTCCGGTGGGTCCGGCTCGATGGGTTGCACTTGACCCTCCGATTCCTCGGGCCGACCCCGGAGACGCTCGAGGCCCCGTCGATGGCGGCCGTCGAGACGGTGGCGAGGGAGGCGGCCGGGGCGATCGAGATCGAGCTCGCGGGCAGCGGCACCTTCCCGCCAGGTCGTCGGCCGCGCACGCTGTGGATCGGCGTCAGCGACGGGGTCGACGCCTTGTCCGAGCTCGCCGCCGCCGCGGACGCGGCCCTCGTCGAGGCGGGCTGGCAGCCCGACGGCCGACCGTTCCGACCGCACCTCACCCTGGCTCGATCCGACGGCGTGGCGGTGGGTCGGATGGTCGCCGACCGCCTGGCCACGGCCATGGCGGATCGACGGATCCGCGCGACGATCGACCGGGTCGGCCTGTTCGAAAGCGTCACCGGTGGTGGCCCGGCCCGCTACGTGCCGGTCACGATACGGAACCTCGCCTAGGGCAAGGATCGGACCGAGCCGTGTACCATCAGAAGACCCCGGACCCGTCCTGACCGGGCCGACTGGAGTGCCCGAGACGACGTGACGACCGCTCAGCGCGCCCGACTCATCCTGAGCCTTGGTGTCCTGAACCTCGTCCTCGCCACCATCGCGATCGGCATCGGCGGTGTGGGGATCCAGCAGCGGAACGCAGCGTCCGGCCAGCCGCCCGTGGCCGTCGTCACGACCCCGTCGCCGAGCGGCGCACCGACCGGAACGCAGCCCGGAGGTGGCAGCGGTCAGCCGAGCCAGGCGGCCCCGTCAGCGTCGCCGTCGGGCCCGCTCCCGACACAATCTGGCCCACTCGCCTCGCCATCCGCGCTCCCGTCGCCGACACAGACGACCGGACTCGCCTCGGCACCGCCGGGCGTGGCGCCTGGTTCCACACCCGCCCCGACCCAGCAGCCGGCCACGCAACCCACGACTGCCCCGACCGCTGCGCCCACGTCGGCGCCGACCGCCGCCCCGACGAGCGCACCGACCGCCCGTCCGACATCAGCCCCCACCGCGCAGCCGCCTGCCGCCACGCCGAAGCCGACAGCCGCCCCGACCGCTCGACCGACCGCCCGGCCGACCCAGCGGGCGACGCCGGCACCTGCCATCCGCACCGCGAAACCGGCCGCCGTCAAGATACGGCCGCCCTGCCCGACCAAGGACGGCCCACCGCCGGGTCACAGCAAGACCAACGATCCGCACAAGTCGTGCGGCAAGGACAAGGACAAGCCGAAGGACACCTCAAAGGGGTCGAACACCGGCATCGTCCTGGTCCTGCCGCTGCTGGCATCGGGCACGGCATGGGCCGTCCGGCCTGCGCGGTTGCGCCCTCGGCGTCGCGCGCGATAGGCTCGCGCTCCCGACCGCACGAACCCCGCGGCGGGCGCTCCGGAGGGTCACGGATGTCGACCGTCGCTGCAGATCCACGCCAGACCAAGTTCGTCCTGGACGAAAGCCGGATCCCGCGGTCCTGGTACAACATCGCGGCCGACCTTCCCGAAGCGCCCCCGCCCGTGCTCCACCCGGGGACCGGCCAGCCGATCGGACCAGGCGACTTGGCGCCCCTGTTTCCGATGGAGCTGATCAAGCAGGTCGTCTCGACGGAACGGGAGATCGAGATCCCGGACGAGGTCCGCAACGCCTACGCGCTGTACAGACCCAGCCCGCTGTATCGAGCGCATCGTCTCGAGCGGGCGCTCGGCACGCCGGCCCACATCTATTACAAGTACGAGGGCGGGAGCCCATCTGGTAGCCATAAGCCGAATACGGCGTTGGCCCAGGCCTACTACAACAAGGCCGAGGGCGTGACCCGCATCGCGACCGAGACGGGTGCTGGCCAGTGGGGGAGTGCGCTCGCGTTTGCCGGAGCGGTATTCGGGCTCGAGGTCAAGGTGTTCATGGTCCGAGCCAGCTACGACCAGAAGCCCTACCGCCGGATCCTCATGGAGACATACGGCGCCGAGGTCGTCCCGAGCCCGAGCCAGGACACGCAATACGGGCGCAAGGTCGTCGAGGAGACACCGGACCACACGGGGTCGCTCGGGATCGCGATCAGCGAAGCGATCGAGGACACCGTTTCGCATCCGGGGACCAAGTACTCGTTGGGCTCGGTCTTTGACTTCGTGCTCCTGCATCAGACCGTCATCGGGCAGGAGACGATCGAACAGATGGGCATGGCCGGGGAGGAACCGGACGTGATCATCGGCTGTGCAGGCGGAGGCTCGAACTTCGCGGGGCTCGCGTTCCCGTGGCTGGGACGGACGTTCCGAGGCGGCCGGAAGTACCGCGTCATCGCCGCCGAGCCGGAGGCCGCGCCGAGTCTCACCCGGGGTGTGTACACGTATGACTTCGGCGACACCGCACAGATGACTCCGCTCATCAAGATGCACACGCTCGGCCACGACTTCATCCCCGAGCCGATCCATGCGGGCGGTCTGCGCTATCACGGGATGTCGCCGCTGGTCAGCCTCCTCAAGGACCATGGCGACATCGAGGCGCGCAGCGTGCATCAGCGCTCGAGCTTCGAGGCGGGGGTGATGTTCGCCCGCGCCGAGGGCATCCTGCCCGCCCCCGAGCCGACGCACGCGATCCGGGTGGCCATCGACGAGGCGCTGGCAGCGAAAGAAGCTGGGGAGTCGCGCGTCATCCTGTTCAACCTGTGCGGCCACGGTCACTTCGACCTGGCAGCGTACGAGCGCTACCTCGATGGTTCGCTCGAGGACTACGAATATCCTCGCGAGAAGGTCGAGGCCGCACTCGCAGGGTTGCCGACGATCGGCTGATCGCCGGGGAAAGCGACACCATGCCGCGACTCGCTTGCTGGTCGTGTGGACGCCAGATCTACACGGTCTCGCCGCTCGAATCGCTGTTCGCCGAGGAACGACGCTGCCCGCGCTGCGGCGCGTTCCTCGACAAGGAGCGACGCGACAACGAGCGGCGTGGGCGGCTGCGCCGGCAGAACCCGCCAGACGATCCGGGTCCGCCACCCGGCATTGAAGAGCGGCGCATCGCCGACCGCCGTACCGGACGACGCCGCGGGGAGAGCTGACCGTCCTTCGCGCCTCGCTTCGACGGTCGATGGGCGCGCCGGTCCGAGCCGGCTGCGATACTCGCGGCCATGCGGCTCGCGTTGCTCGGGTTCGGGCTGATCGGCGGATCCATCGCTCGCGCCTTGCGGGCACGCGGCGGGGATGGAGACGGTACGACGACGATCAGCGCGTGGTCGCCGTCCGGGGATGGGCCGGCGACGGCGGCTCGAGCGGGCGTGATCGACGTCGCCGCCCTGGATCCAGCGGCCGCCATCGCAGGCGCCGACCTGGTGGTGCTGGCCGGTCCGGCGACGGTCTGCCTCGCGCAGCTCGACGAGCTCGCGGGTCCGTGGCACGGCACCCTCGCCCCGGGCGCGGTCATCACCGACGTCGCCAGCACGAAGGCGGCGATCGTGCAACGGGCGGCGCAGCTCGGCCTGCGGTTCGTGGGCGGGCACCCGATGGCGGGGCGTGAGACGAGCGGCTACGCGGCCTCGAGCGCCGACCTCTTCGTGGACCGGCCCTGGGTGATCGTGCCGAGCGACGACGCCGAAGCGGTCGAGCGCGTGGAGGCGCTGGCGACCGCAACGGGCGCCCGACCGCGTCGTATGGACGCGGTCGTCCACGACGAGGCGGTTGCGGCGATCTCGCACCTCCCGCTGCTGGCAGCCGCGGCCATCGCCGAGGCGGTGGCCGGTGGAGCCGCTGGACGGGCCGGGCGTTCCGAAGCGGCCGAGCTGGCGGCGAGCGGCTGGCGCGACATGACGCGGCTGGCGCGCGGCGACATCGCGATGGGCGCCGCCATCGTGTCGACCAATGCGCCGGCGATCGCGGCGCGGCTTCGGGATCTGATCGGCGCCCTGGAGGACTGGCTGGCAGCAGCTCGAGCGTCCGGGCGGGCCCGATGCGGCGGCCGTCGCCGAGCGGTTGCGGACCGCGCGCGAGCGGCTGGAGTCGATGACGCCGTGACCGGCGAGCGGGTCCTGGTCGTGCCGCGAGCGCTCGTCCCGGATGCGGCGGGCTGGTACGGCCTGCGCACGGACGGCCTCGCGGCGTTCCTCGACGTCGTCGCCGAGCACGGTCGCTACGAGCTCCGCGAGGCGATGGAGCGTGACCCGTCGTGGAAGCAGATCATCCCGTACCTCGTCCTGCGCGACGGCGAGCGCTACTTCCTGATGCGCCGGACGCGTGCCGGCGGCGACGCCCGTCTGCACGACCGCTGGTCGATCGGCGTGGGCGGCCACCTCAACCCCGGCGACGACGGTCTGGCCGGCGGCCTGCGGCGCGAGTGGCACGAGGAGCTCGTCGCCGACTTCGAGCCGACCTTCGTGCCATTCGCGCTGCTCAACGACGACACGACCGACGTGGGCGCCGTGCACCTGGGCGTGGTCGTCCTGGCCGACGCCGGCGGTCGTCCCGTGGCCGTCCGCGAGACCGACAAGCTGTCGGGCGCGTTCGCGTCCCCGGCCGAGGTCGCGGCCGGTGCCGAGCACCTCGAGACGTGGAGCCGGATCGTGTTCGACGCCCTCGAGGCGAGCACCGTCGCGACGGACGCGCGCCGGTGATCCGTCGCGTCGCCGGCGGTGTCGGTGCCGCGCTGCTCTCCGCCGTGACGCTGCGGGTCATCGGGCGGCGCGCGTCGGAGCGACTCCTGGCGGCACCACGGGTCGGTCCCGACGAGGATGCGGTCGGTCCCGCCCTGGACGCGCTCGGCGGCGAGGTCGTCCGCTTCCGGTCCCGCGACGGGCTGCGGCTTGCCGGCCGCTGGTTGCCGGCAGCCGGCGACCAGGGCTGGGTCGCGGATCCCCACGAGGCGATCCTGCTGCTCCATGGCTACTCCGGGTCGATCGCACCCGACCTGGTCGAATACGGGCCGTTCCTGCGGCGCACCGCGAACGTCCTCGGCATCGATTTCCGCGGCCACGGCGACTCGGATCCGGGTCCGTCGACGTTCGGGATGCTCGAGGTGGAGGACGTCGCCGGCGCGCTGGCGTGGCTCGGCGAGCGCGGCATCAGCCGCGTGGCGATGCTCGGCACGTCGATGGGCGGCATGGCGGCACTCGCGTCGGTCGCGGTGCTGGGCGACGGGAGCCTGGCGGCCGCGGACATCGATCCATCGCCGACGCGGGCCGCGGTCGATCCGCCACGGCCGTCGATCGTCGCGGTCGTGGCCGACTCGACCCCACCCGAGGCCGAGATCCCCGTCGCCAACCGGCTGCGCGGCCCGTTCCGCCGGTTCGTCACAGGGCGGGTCTTCGACGCGGCCGCCCGGCGCCTCGGGGCCGACCCACGCGACCTCGAGCCGGCTCGCCTGATCGGCCTGGTGGACCCAGTGCCGATCCTGCTGATCCACGGTGACGCGGACACGACCGTGCCGCTCGCCGACGGGCAGCGGCTGGCCGACCTGGCCGGCCCGAGTGCCGAACATTGGATCGTGCCCGGCGCGGATCACAGCCAGGCACATGCCACGGCCGGGCAGGACTATGAGCGGCGGGTCACGGACTTCTTGCGGGTGGCGTTGCGCCGTTCGCGCGAGGACCATCTGCGCGATCAAGGCCGCGACCTATAATCGCGGCGCCGGGGTGGCTGTCGGTGCGTCCGGTACCCGGCGCATCCCGTTCGTGGAGGACCGATGGCGGCAAAGATCCTCGTCGTCGATGACGATCCAAACGTCCAGCGACTCCTGCAGTACACGCTGAAGCAGGAGGGATACGACGTCGTCATCGCCGGGGATGGCGCGGATGGGTTCCGGCTGTGGGGTGCCGAGTCGCCCGATCTGGTCCTGCTCGACGTCATGCTGCCCAAGCTCGACGGCTACCAGGTCGCGACGAAGATCCGCGAGCAGGAAGCGGGCGGGGCGCACGTCCCGATCATCATGCTCACCGCCGAGCGCGAGGTGGAGCAGAAGGTCCGCGGCCTGCGTGCCGGTGCCGACGACTACCTCATCAAGCCGTTCCACCCGGCGGAACTGCTGGCACGGATCAAGAGCCTGCTCGCCCGCTTCGCGCCGCGCGACACGCTGCTCGCGCGCCCGCCGATGGGCCGCATCCTCGCCTTCTACGGGGCGAAGGGCGGCGTCGGGACGACGACGATCGCGATCAATGCGGCGATCGCCTTCCACCGCGAGCTCGGTCGCAAGGTCTGCCTGGTCGACGGCAACCTGCAGTTCGGCGATCACCGCGTGTTCCTCGATCTCGGGCTCGACCGCAAGAGCATCGTCGACATCGTGACCGCCCCGTCGATCGACGCCGACCTCATCCGGAACGTCATCGTCAAGCACGACTCGGGGGTCGACCTGCTGCTCGCGCCGCCGTCGCCGGAGACCGCCGAGCTGGTCCGACCCGAGCACCTGCCGTTCATCGCCGAACAGCTCACGTCGATGTACGACTACATCCTGGTCGACATCGACAAGCGGCTCGATGACGTGAACCTCGGCGTGTTCGAGGCGGCCGAGATCGTGTTCGTCGTGATGACCGCCGACCTGTCGTGCCTCAAGAACGTGCGGCTGATCCTCGAGACGATGCATCACCTGGGCTATCCGCCCGACAAGGTGCAGCTCGTCCTGAACCGCTCGAACGCGTTCACCGGCATCAACGTCAAGAACGCCGAGGGGGCGCTGCGCCGGACCATCGAGCACCAGGTGGTCAACGAGTACCGTGGCGCGATCAGCGCCCTCAACTCCGGGGCTCCGTTCATGTTCACCAAGGCCGATTCGCCGCTCGGTGCCTCGCTGCTCCAGTTCGTTCGCGGCGTCGACAAGGTCGCGGCCGCCGCCCTGGCCCAGCCGGTCGGGGCGCGCTGACCGGACGTCGGCTCCCGATGGAGCGCCGGGTGAGGGCCGGATAAGCCCGAGGTGAGTGCCCGCCGGTAGGGTGCCGGCATGCTGGCTGTCGTCCCGTCCGCCACGTTGCACGGTCTCGACGGTCGGCCCATTCGGGTCGAGGTCGACGTTGCGCCCGGGCTGCCCGGCTTCACGGTCGTGGGGCTCGGCGACACTGCGGTCCAGGAGGCGCGCGAACGCGTGCGCGGCGCGATCCGCAATGCCGGGTTCGCCTTCCCGCCCAGACGCCTCACCGTCAACCTCGCGCCCGCCGAACTGCGCAAGACGGGCGCGTCGCTGGACCTGGCCATCGCGATCGGGATCCTGCTCGGGTCGGAACAGCTCCGCGCCGGGCCGGGGGCGGTCGCGCTGCTCGGCGAGCTCGGGCTGGACGGCGAGGTCCGACCGATCCCCGGCA
The DNA here is from genome assembly GCA_963812745.1 of uncultured Chloroflexia bacterium. Classification (GTDB taxonomy): domain Bacteria; phylum Chloroflexota; class Limnocylindria; order Limnocylindrales; family CSP1-4; genus SPCO01. Next base: position 411,254 of record CAWEWE010000008.1, read on the forward strand.
TCCTCCCGATGGTGGCCGCGATCGCCGCGCGTCACGTCCCCCGCGTGATCGTGGCGGCCGCCGCGGTCGAGGAGGGTCGCCTGGTCGAGGGGATCGAGGTGTTCGGGGCCGCGAGCCTGGCCGACGCGGCCGAGCTCGTCCGCGGACGACGTCCACGCCGCGCCCCGATCGCGATGCCGCGCGTGACGATCACCGGCGCCTTATCCGGACCGGCCGACCTCGGGCCGCGACCATCACCGGCCGTGCCGGTCACGAGCGTGCCCGACCTGTCCGAGGTCCGCGGTCAGGTCGAGGCCCGCCGGGCGCTGGAGATCGCGTTGGCCGGTGGCCATGGCCTGCTCCTGACCGGGCCGCCAGGTGTCGGGAAGACGCTGTTGGCGCGGACGATCCCGGGCCTGCTGCCACCGCTCGACGACGCGGCTGCCCTGTCGGTGTCGATCGTGGCATCGGCGGCAGGGGAGGGGCCGATCACCTCGCTTCGTCGGGACCCGCCGTTCCGGTCGCCCCACCACACGCTGTCGTATGCGGCGATGGTCGGTGGCGGCCCTACGCTGTCGCCGGGCGAGATCACCCGCGCCCATCACGGCGTGCTGTTCCTGGACGAGCTGGCCGAGTTCGATCGCGACGTGCTCGAAGCGCTCCGCCAACCACTCGAGGAGGGCCGGATCCTCATCGCGCGGGCCGGTCGGGCGATGACGTTCCCCGCCCGCTTCCAGCTGGTCGCGGCGATGAACCCGTGCCCGTGCGGGTTCGCCGGGTCGGAGCCGGAGGACCGCTGCCGGTGCATGGTCGGTGAGGTCGACCGTTACAGCCGGCGCGTGTCCGGGCCGCTGCGCGATCGCCTCGACCTCTGGGTGTCGATGCCGCGCGTGCCCGCCGCGGCACTGGTCGGGAAGCACGAACCAGAGGATTCCTCGACGGTGGCGCACAGGATCGCCGCGGCACGCGCGTATGCCCTGCTCGACCGTGGCCGGACCAACGGCCGGCTGCGAGGGCGGCCGTTGCGACGCGCGTGCCGCATGTCGGATGCCGTCGCACGCCGGGTGACCGAGCTGGCCGACGCCGAGCTGGCCAGCGGCCGCGGCACCGAGCGGCTGCTTCGCGTCGCCCGGACGATCGCGGACCTCGCGAGATCGCCAGCCGTCGAGATCGCGCACCTCGACGAGGCCGCCTGGTACCGCTCGCCGATGGTCCGCGCCGCGGGAGCGCTGGCCTCGTGATCGGCCTCGGCGGCCCGTCCCGGCCGGGACCCGCACGGGATCTCGACATCGATCCCTACGCGCCGGAGCGTGACGCGTGGACCGTGCTGGCGTCCGTCCACGGGCTGGGCCCGATCGGGTTCGGGGCGCTGCTGAGCTGCTTCGGCTCGGCGCGGGCGGTGCTCGCCGTGGCAGCCCGGCCCGACGGCATCGAGCGGCTGATGGCCACGCCGCCGGCTGATATCGGCCGTCGCGAGCAGCCGATCCTCGAAGCCGTGGCCCGTGCCATCGTCGACGCGACCCAGGTCGCCGATCGGATCGTGCACCGCCTCCGCGCGCTCGACGTTCGCGTCGTCACGGTCGAGGAGCCGACGTACCCCGCGCGCCTTGCGTCGATCGCGATGCCGCCGCACGTCCTGTACCTGCGCGGCCCGCATTCGACGATGTCCCGAGGACGCGCCGTCGCGGTCGTCGGCACGCGGCGGGCGACCAGCGCCGGACGCGCGACGGCCGCACGGATCGCGACGGCCCTCGTGGCGGCCGATGCGACCGTCGTCTCCGGGCTGGCCTTCGGGATCGATGGCGCGGCACATGAGGCGACGCTGCGCGCCGGAGGCTCGACCGTGGCCGTCATCGGCGGCGGCCACGCGACGCTCGGCCCGTCGGCCCACATCCGCCTGGCCGACGCCATCGTCGCCGCGGGTGGCGCCGTCGTGTCGGAGCTGGCGCCGGACGTCGAGCCGTCGAAGGGCACGTTCCCGCGGCGGAACCGGATCATCAGCGGGCTCACCGACGCGACGGTGGTCGTCGAAGCGCCCGCCACGTCGGGCGCCCTGATCACGGCGTCATGGGCGCTCGAGCAGGGCCGTGGCTGCTTCCTCGTCCCGGGGTCGATCGACAGCCGCACGGCGGCTGGCGCCCTGGCCTTCCTGCGCGAGTTCGCCGAGGTCACGCACATCGTCGCGGGCGTGCCCCAGCTCATCGCCGACCTCGGATACAGCGCGGCGCCGAGCGTGCATCGCGATGCCCTGGCGGCTGCGACGTCGCAGGACCTCGGCCGCACCGAGGCCGTCATCGCACGCAGTCTCGTCGATGGCCACGCCACGGTCGACGAGCTGGTCGCGAGCACCGATCTGCCGGTCGCCACCGTGCTCGCCGCACTGACGTTGCTCGAGCGCCGGGGCCTCACGAGCGGCGCGCATGGGCGCTATCGGCCGGCCGGTACGCTGCTCGGCGAGCAGACCGTGTTCTGGGAGGAGGCGGCGCGTGATGAGCGCCGTGCGGTTGCCCGGGCTGGACAGCCGGTGCTACCCTGACCGGCGCATCACGCCCCAGCGGATGTGAGCGACCACGAACGGGATCCCCCATCCCCGTCGCTTCCCCGGGACGCAGCAGCCGGGACCTGTATTGCGGAAATACCTCATCGCGATCGTGGCCGTCCCCGTCTTGCTCGGCGTGTACGCCGCGGCGCTGCTGGGTCGATCCAGGTTCGTGCGTGGCGGTGTCGCGATCGGGCTCGGCGCAGTGGTCGCCCTCGGTGCGATCTCGTTCGCCCGTCCATCGCTGACGACCGCGTCCCCGGTCAGCGACATCGTGCCGCTGACCCAGGCCGCGTTCCGCACGGCCGTCGGCACGAACATCGACCTCGTCGCCCCGGCGACCATCATGTTCAGCACCCCGATGGAGCGCGAATCGGTCGAAGCCGCGGTCTCGGTCCAGCCATCGGTCGGCGTATCGCTGCTGTGGAACGACGACGCCACCAGCGTGTCCATCGTCCCCGACCAGCACTGGGCACCGGCGACCTACTACACCGTCAGCGTCGGGCCGGGTGCCCTTGCGAGCACCGGTCGACCCATGACCCAGCCGGTGCGTGCCGCGTTCCTCACCCGTGACCCCACGTCGGCCGCCCTGGCCGCGACCTCGACCGTCGAGAAGCGCGTCGCGATCGACTCGGCATTCACGATCGCCTTCGACCAGGCGGTCGAGCTCGGCTCCGTGGCACCGTCGATCCGCCTCGACCCGCCCATGCCTGGTGCCCTGACGCGCACCCTCGACGCCGCGGGGCTGCCCACGTACACGTTCAAGCCGGCGGCGCCCCTGTTGCCCGACACGCGCTATCGCCTGATCGTGACCGGTGCTCGTGATGCCGCCGGCGCCGAGGTCGCCGCGACCACGATGGCCGTCCGGACAGTCAAAGCGCCGGCCGTGGTCCGCTTCCGTCCCCGGAACGCCAGCACGGACGTGGCGCGCGACGCGGCGATCTCGGTCCGCTTCACGCAGGCGATGGACCGCGTCTCGACCACGAAGGCATTCAAGGTGTCGGCCGCTGGCAAGGCGGTCGCCGGGACCGTGAGCTTCGCCGAGAACGGCAGAGTCCTCGTCTTCGACCCGTCATCGAACCTGCCGTACGGGGCGCGGGTCACCGCGACCGTCGCGGCGAGCGCGAAGAGCGCAGACGGCGTGGCGTTGGGCGCCGCCGCCAAGGGCACGTTCCGGGTCGTGGCCAAGCCCGCCACCCGCAAGATCACGTCCACCGGTGGCGGTGGCGGCGGCGGCGGTGGCGGCGGATCGGTCGGCGGGGGCAGCTGGGCTGCCGTCGAGCGGTACTACCTGAACCTGATGAACTGCACCCGGACCGGCGGCCTGGTCACCTCCGGCGGCGACTGCAGCAGCCCCGGCGGCCGCAGCGTCGCCCCGCTCCGTCTCGATGCTGGGATCAGCTCCAAGGTCGCCCGCCCGTACGCCAAGAAGCTGGCCGTCAACAACATGTGCACGCACTTCAGCGGCGGCAACCCGGGCGATCGCCTGCGCCGGGCCGGCTACACGAGCTATCGCTGGGCCGAGAACCTGGGCTGCCGGTCGGGCAACCCGTTCAGCGCGGTGCTCGGTAGCCATCGGTACTTCCAGAGCGAGCGCTCCTGGAGCCCGCCGGGTGGTCACTACGTGAACCTGATGAACAGCGCGTACGACCGCGTGGGGATCGGCGTTTGGGTGTCGGGCGGTCGCGTCCGCCTCGTCGTCGACTTCTACCACCCCTAAGGGGGACCATCGGGCCACTCCCGACGCACTCATTCGGGGCGCAGGATGCTGACCCGTGCTGAAGAACGCCGTCCTCCACCTGCACAACGAGCAGCCGCTGCTCGCGGACCTGCTCGAGTTGCCGTCGACGGCCGACGTGGCGGTGCGCATGACGAACCTGCGCACACTCGACGGCAAGCGCCCGGTGTTCGTCGACGACATGACCTCGGTGTTCGTCTTCGCGTACCACCGCATCTCGTTCATCGAGATCCCACGGACCTCGCTCGTCGGCACCGACCTCGAAGGGCAGATGCCCGTCAAGAACAAGGTGGCAGCCGCAGTCGCCGCCGGCGTGCACGACCCGGCGAGCGGCGAGGACGGCGAACTCGAGATCGACGAGGACTTCCTGCGGCGCATCCGCGAGGTCTGAACCGCGCCCTTCGGGCGCGACCGAGAGCGGGTCACGGCCACCGCGTCGAGGTGAGGGTCCGTGAAGGACCCGGTGCTACACTCCCGGCCGTGTCCAAGAACCTCGTGATCGTCGAGTCGCCGGCTAAGGCGCGGACGATCGAGCGCTACCTGGGCGACGACTACCGTGTCCTCGCCTCCTATGGTCATGTCCGTGACCTGCCCGAGAACCCTGGGAAGGGCAAGTTCGGGGTCGATGTCGACCACGAGTTCGAGCCCGAGTACGTCATCAATGAGGACCGCCGCAAGCAGGTCAACGACATCGCCAAGGCGGCCAAGGGCTCCGACCTCGTCTACCTCGCGACCGACCTCGACCGCGAGGGCGAGGCGATCGCCTGGCACGTGGCGGAAGCCGCCCACGTCCCGTCCGAGAAGACCCGTCGGGTGACGTTCAGCGAGATCACGGAACCGGCGATCCGCGAGGCCTTCGCCAACCCGCGCGGGATCGACCAGAACCTGGTCGACGCCCAGCAGACGCGCCGCATCGTCGACCGCCTGGTCGGCTACACGCTGAGCCCGCTGCTGTCGCGCAAGGTCCGTGGCGGGCTGTCGGCCGGTCGCGTCCAATCGGTCGCCGTGCGCCTCGTCGTCGAGCGCGAACGCGAGATCGAGGCGTTCACCGCGCGCGAGTACTGGACGATCGAGGCGATCCTGGCGACGGCGGCCGGTGACACGTTCGCCGCCGAGCTGGTGCGCATCGAGGGCGAGCCGCTCGACCTGCCCGACGAGGCCACGACCGAGCGGCACGCGACCGCGCTGCGCGATGCCCACCCGGTCGTCCGCAAGATCGGCGTCCGCACCCAGAAGCGTTCGCCCGCGCCGCCGTTCACGACCTCGACGCTCCAGCAGGAGGCCAGCCGCAAGCTGTCGTTCAGCCCGAAGCGGACCATGTCGATCGCGCAGCGGCTGTACGAGGGCGCCGACACACCCGACGGCCACGTCGGGCTCATCACCTACATGCGGACCGACTCGACGGCGATGGCCGGCGTGGCGATGGGCGAGGCCCGCGAGGTCATCGCCGACCGCTACGGCGAGCCGTTCACGATGCCCAAGGGCCGTGTCTACAAGACCACGGTGAAGGGTGCCCAGGAGGCCCACGAGTCGATCCGGCCGACGAGCTTCCGACGCCACCCCGACACGCTCGAGGACACCCTCAAGCCCGAGGAGCTGCGCCTCTACCGGCTGATCTGGCAGCGCGCCCTCGCCTCGCAGATGGCGCCGAAGGAGCTCGAGACCACGACGGTCGAGCTGGTAGACGGTCCCTACGAGCTGCGCGCGACGTCGACCCGGACGCTGTTCGAAGGCTTCTCGCGCGTGTACACCGAGGGCCGCGACGATGACGGCGCCGAGGACGACGAGGTCGCCCGCCGGTTGCCCACGCTGGCCGAGGGCGACCGCACCGATGTCCGCGAGGTCACGCCGACCCAGCACTTCACCGAGCCGCCGCCGCGCTACACCGAGGCGACCCTGATCAAGGCGCTCGAGGAGAACGGCATCGGGCGACCGTCGACGTACGCGGCCACGATCTCGACGATCATCGACCGCGGCTATGTCCGGGTCGAGGAACGGCGGCTCCGACCCGAGCCGGTCGCCGGCATCGTGACCGACCTGCTGGTCGAGCACTTCGGCGATTACGTGGATCTCGCCTTCACGGCGCGGATGGAGGAGGAGCTCGACGAGATCGCCCGTGGGGAGCGCGCCTGGGTGCCGCTCCTGCAGGCGTTCTACGCGCCGCTCCGCGATCGCGTGGCCGAGAAGCGACGCGAGCTGCGCCGCAGCGACTTCACGACCGAGGAGACCGACGAGGTCTGCTCCGAGGGCCACCCGATGGTCATCCGGCTCGGGCGGAACGGCCGGTTCCTGGCCTGCTCGATGTACCCGGAACACAAGGAGACGCGGCCGCTCCCCGGGGACGAGCCGCCGCCCCAGGAGGGCACCGGCGAGGTCTGCCCGAAGTGCGGCGAGGGGACGCTCGTGGGCCGGCGCGGCCGGTTCGGGCCGTTCCTCGGCTGCTCGCGCTACCCCGACTGCGATTACATCAAGCGCGAGGGCCCACCACCGCCGGACCCGCTGCCGTTCGAAGTCACGTGCCCGAAGAACAACGACGGACACCTGGTGCCGCGTCGCGCGCGACGCACCGGAAGCGTCTTCTGGGGGTGCTCGAACTACCCCAAGTGCGACTACACGACCAACAACGAGCCGCTCGGCGGGCTGCACGACACCGACGACGGTCCGCTCGCTCGCAAGGGCGAGGCTGCTATCTGCTTGACGTGCGGCTCGACCAGCGAGGCGGCACCCGACGATGTCGTCCCCGGAGAACGCTATCCGGGTGGACCACCCGATCCCCAAGCGCTGGCACGCCCCGCCCGTGGCCGCGGTGGCCCGCGGACCGGTCGCGCCCGGGGCGGCACCCGGACCGCGGGTCGCGGCTCCTCCCGCACCAGCCGACCCACCGAGCCGGCCTCGGAGGCGTGAGCGGGCGCCCGAGCGCCCGGCGCGCGGGCACGACCCCGATGTGGTCGGCCGCGGGCCGACCCGCGGCCGACGCGGTCCTCGACCGGTTCCTGCGGTCGCTGGCCGCCCGCGACGCCTCACCCCACACGATCCGGGCGTATGACACGGCCGTCGGGGCGTATCTCGGCTGGCTCGCCGAACGAGGGGTCGACTGGCGCCGGCCGACGCGCCCCGACCTGCGTGCGTACCTGGCGCGACTGGGCGGCTCCGCCACCCGGTCGACGGTGGCACAGCGACTCGCGGCGATCCGCTCGTTCCACCGCTGGGCCGCGCGAGAGGACCTCGCCCCGGGCGACCCGTGGGGGGCGATCGCGACGCCGCGCCTGCCGCGCCGCCTACCGCGCGTCCTCGAAGTGGACCAGGTCGGCCGCCTGCTGGCCGTCGTCGAGGCCGAGCTGGAGGCCGCCGAGGCGGCGCGCCCCGACGGCATGGCGCTCGCGACCGCGCTGGCGATGCGCGACCGCGCCCTCGTCGAGACGGCCTACGCGGCGGGGTTGCGGATCAGCGAGCTGGCCGCCGCGGACCTCGCCTCGCTCGACCTGCGACGCGGCGAGATCCGCGTCCTCGGCAAGGGCCGCAAGGAGCGCATCGGGCTGCTGGGGCGGCCGGCCGTCGCCGCCTTGACCGCCTATCTCGACCACGGCCGCCCGCTGTTGGCCGAGCGAGACGCCCCGACCGCGCCAGCACGGACCGCCGTCTTCCTCAACCACTCCGGGGGGCCGCTCGGGGTCCGCGGGTTGCGCTACCGGCTCGACCGCCTGTGCCGGGCCGCCGGCCTGCCCGAGGGCGTGTCGCCCCACACGCTGCGCCACTCGTTCGCGACGCACCTCCTCGACGGAGGCGCCGACCTGCGCGTCGTCCAGGAGCTGCTGGGGCACGAGAACCTGGCCACCACGCAGGTCTACACGCACGTGTCGCCCGGCCGGCTGGCCGCCGCGTACCGCGACGCCCACCCCCGCGCCCGGAGGGCCGGCACGGCGTGACCGCGGCACGCACCCTGGCGCGGGCCGGCCTGATCGTGTCGTCGGCCTTCCTGGTGTCGCGGGTGCTCGGCTGGCTGCGGCTGGTCGTGATCGCCAACGTCGTCGAGGATCCGGCCCAACTCGACGCGTTCTTCGCCGCCTTCCGCATCCCGGACCTGCTGTTCCAGCTCGTCGCGGCCGGGGCATTGTCCTCGGCGCTCATCCCGGTCGTGGCCGGCGTGCTGGCATCTGACGGAGCGGATCGGGCGTGGCGGGTGGTCTCGACGGTCATCAACCTCATGCTGGTCGTGCTGCTGGTGCTCGCCGGATTCGTTTTGGTCTTCGCCGACCGGCTGGTCCCGCTCTACACGAGCGGCTTCGACCCGCCGACCATGGCGCGCACGATCGAGCTGACCCGGATCATGGTCCTGAGCCCCATCTTCCTGGCGCTGGGGTCCGTGGCGACCGCCGTCCTCAACACCAAGGGTCGCTTTGCCGCGGCAGCGTTCGCGCCGATCGTCTACAACCTCGCGATCATCGGTGGAGCGCTCATCCTGACGCCGTCGATGGGTGCGATCGGCCTGGGGATCGGCGTCGTGGCCGGTTCGCTCGCGCACCTGCTGGTCCAGCTCCGGCCGCTGGAGGCCATCGGCTTCCGGTACACGCCGCGGGTCGACACGGCCGACCCGGCCGCTCGGACGGCGCTCCGGCTGATGGCGCCACGCGCCGTCGGGCTCGGGGCGACCCAGATCACGTTCGTGGTCGTGACGGCCCTCGCGTCGACCGTCGGGCTTGGCGCCGTCACCGCGTTCACGATCGCCTTCACGCTGCTCCAGATCCCGATCGGCGTGATCGGTGTGCCGTTGGGCGTCGTCCTGTTCCCGTCACTCTCCCAGGAAGCGGCCGAGGGCGACCAGGTCGAGTTCGTGACCTTGCTGACGCAAGCCCTCCGGCTGCTCGCGTTCGTGATGCTGCCGGTCGCGGTCCTGGCCGCGATCCTACGCGTCGAGACCGTGGCGTTGCTGTTCGGCGGGTTCGCGCCGGCCACGATCACGCTCACCGCCGACACGTTCCTGGCCTTCCTGCCCGGGCTCCCGGCGCACGCCCTGATCGCGGTGCTCGCCCGTGCGTTCTACGCCCGCCAGGACACACTGACGCCGGTGCTCGCGGCCGTCGGGGCGGTGATCATCAACACCGCCCTCGCCGCGCTGCTGGTCGGGCCGCTCGGTCTGCCCGGCATCGCACTCGCCATCGCCATCGCCGCCTGGCTCGAGGCGGGTGCCCTGACGGTGCTGTTGCGGCGGCGCGAAGGGTCGCTCGGCCTGGGGACCGTCGCGTCGGTCGCGCTCCGGACCCTGATCGCCGGTGTCGTCGGCGGCGCGGCCGCCGTGGCCGTATACGGCGTGCTGGCACCGACCCTCGCGCCCGACCCGGCCACCCTCGGTCGTGCCGGGATCCCGGGCATCGCGGCCATGATCGTGCTCGTCAGCATCGTCTTTAGCGCCGTCTTCGCCGCCGCTGCGCTCGCCTTGCGGATCGGGGAACTGCGCTCTATCGTCGCGATCATGGTGGACGCGATCGGCCGGCCGCACCGGTCGTGACGGCCCCGATCGACGCGACGGCGTGGGACGCCCTCGTCGAGGCGAGCGATCCCGGCTCCTACCTCCAGCTCAGTCCGTGGGCGACGGTCAAGGCCGTGAACGGCTGGTCGGCCCACCGGTTCCTGGCCACGGACCGGGTCGGTGCCCAGGTGCTCGTCCGCCGGCCGCGACCCTTGCCGTGGGGGTTCGCCTACGCGCCACGCGGACCGATCGGCGGCGGCTGGTCGGCCGACGACATCGGGGCGCTGTCCACGGCGGTCCGCGACGACCTCCCGGCGATGACGGGTCGGATCTCCCACCTCCGCATCGACCCCGAGGTCGAGCTCGACGGCCCACACGATCCCGACGGCGCAACGCGTCGGGCGCTCGCCGCGAACGGCTGGTTGCCGGCGCCGCCGATCCAGCCCGCCGCCACGCGGGTGATCGACCTCGCGGCCGACGAGGACGCGTTGTGGGGCGACCTGCGCAAGAAGTGGCGGCAGTACGTCAACAAGGCGCGCTCGGCGGGCGTCGTCGTGGTCGACGCCGACGGCGACCGGCTCGCGGACTTCTATCGCATCTACGGCGAGACCGCGGATCGGGCCGGGTTCCTGATCCGGACCGAGGCGGCCTACCGCGACGTCTGGGAGGCCTTCCGCCCGAACGATCGGGCGCGGCTGCTGTTCGCCCAGACCGCCGACGGCGAGCCGCTCGCGACGCTGTTTCTGGTCCGCAGCGGGACGCGCGTGGTCGAGCCGTACGGCGGCATGACCCATGCCGGCGCCGACAACCGCGCGAACTACCTGCTCAAATGGGAGGCGATCCGCTCCTCGCGCGAGCGTGGCGCCACGGCTTACGATCTGTGGGGCCTGGCGACCGGCGGGATCGCCCATTTCAAGACCGGGTTCGGTGGGCGGGAGGTCCGCTACATCGGTGCTTACGACCTGATCCTCGACCGGTTGGGGCGGACCGTCTACAGCACGGCCGGCACGGCCCGCACGTGGTGGACGCGCCGCCGCCACGGGCTCGGTCGCGGTGGCGGCGCGTCGGCCTTCGCCGGGGAGGGCGCGGAATGACCGCCGCCGGCTATCCGCGGGAGGCGACCTGGGCCGAGCGCGCCGATTGGGACGTCCGAACCGTGCGAACGCCGGGTGGCCACGTGTACCAGTCGACGGTCTGGGGCGACCAGCGTGCGCGACTCGGCTGGCAGCCGCTCTACCTCGTGCTCGACGTCGACCACGCGGCCTTGGTGTTGCTGCGCCCGTTCGCACTCATCGGCGGGGCGAGCGCGTACATCCCGCGCGGCCCCGTGGTCGGCCCGGACGACGATCCGGGGGAGGCCGCCGGCCGCGTCGCCGCCCTGAGCGCATGGCTGGCCGGTCGGGGGGTCGCGGTCGTTGCCACGGATGCCGAGGTCCCCGCGGCGCGGACTGCCTATGGTCGTGGCCTGCGATCGGCCGGCTTCCACCCGATCCCCGAGATCCAGCCCTCCCGGCACCGCGTGAGCATCGAGCTCGCCCAGGACACCGACGACGATGCCGTCCGTGCCGGGGTCGCGAAGAGCACGCGCCAGCGGATCGTCGCCGCGGAACGCGACGGCATCATCGTCGAGCGGCACGACACCGGCGGCTGGTCCGGGGCACACCCGTTGTTCCAGGCGCCGACGCGCAGCGCCGCCGACGCGCTCGGCGAGTTCGCGACCCTGCTCGAACAGACCGGCGAGCGCGTCGGGTTCACGTTCGGACCCCGGGAGGTCTTCATCGACTGGTGGATCGCCGCGCATGCCGCCGGGATGCTCGTGTATCTCGACGCTCGCGACGAGGCCGATCCGAGCCGGACGCTGGGCGGGCTGATCCTGTACCGCCACGGTGAGCGGCTCTCGACGGTCCACTCGGGCGATGCGCCCGGAGTGCGCGAGACCCACCCGGGCGTCATGCACCTGCTGCGCTGGCGGGCGATCCAGCTGGCGATCCGGGAGGGGTGCGCGGAGATGGACCTCGGCGGGGTCGATGTCGGCCCGGACCATGCCGAGCCGGGCGAGGGGGCGCCGATGGCCGGGTTGTACGAGCACAAGCGCTCGTTCGGGGCACGCTGGATCGAGATGACCGGGGCCCATGAGCGGGTGACGAGGCCGCTGCCCTACGCGATCGGCCGGTTCACGTCGCGGGTGGCCCGCGTCATCCGGCGATGACGAGCGGGCCGCCACGATGAGCCAGCCCGACCGCCGCCGGCTCGCGGGGCTGGTGGAGCGGCTCGCGGCCGAGGATCGGTTGCGCGGCACGCGTCGCGACGGCCGCGCCGTGCCCACGGCCGACCTGGCGGCCATCGAGGTGACCGGTGTGACCCACGACTCGCGGGCGGTGCGCCCCGGGATGCTCTTCGTGGCGATCCCGGGTGCGAACGTCGAGGGCCACGACTTCGTGCCGGCGGCCATCGAGGCGGGCGCGGCGGGGGTGATCGTCGAGCGGCCGGTGGCCGGGGTCGCCGCGCCGCAGGTCGTGGTCGATGCCGCGCGTCGGGCGCTCGCCAGCGCCGCCGCCTGGTGGTACGGCGATCCGTCGCACGAGCTGACGGTCGTCGGCATCACCGGCACCGACGGCAAGACCACGACCGCCTACCTCGCGGTGGCCGCGCTGGAGGCCGCGGGCCTGGCGACCGGGATGATCGGCACGATCGCGACGCGGGTGGGTGGCCGCACGGAGGACCACGCCGCCCATGCGACCACGCCCGAGGCCCCCGAGCTCCAGGCGACGCTGCGGGCCATGGCCGACGCCGGGGATCGCGTGGCCGTCATCGAGACGACCTCGCACGGGTTGGCGCTCGAGCGCGTGGCGAGCGTCGCCTACGACGTGGCGATCCTGACCAACGTGACCCACGAGCACCTCGAGCTCCACGGCTCGTGGGAGGCCTACCGCGACGCCAAGCTGTCGCTGTTCGACCGGCTTCGCGACGCGCGCCACGTCACGAAATCGCAGCCCGTCCCGGCCACCGCCATCGTCAACCTCGACGACCCGTCGGCGGGCACCTTCGTGGGGACCGCGCGCGATGCCGGGGCGCGGGTCATCACCTACGGCACCGAGCCCGCGGCCGACGTGCGCGCCACGCGCGTCGCCGAGGACGCCGACGGCATCCACGCGGCGGTCAGCGGGCCGTCAGGGGAGGGGACCGTCGACCTGCGCCTGGCGGGCAGGTTCAACGTCCATAACGCGCTGGCGATCGTCGCGCTCGGCGAGGCGCTCGGGCTGGACGCCGAACGCGTCAGGCTCGGGCTCGCCAGCCTCGAGGTCGTGCCGGGGCGCATGGAGCGGGTCGAGGCCGGCCAGCCGTTCGGGGTGGTGGTCGACTTCGCCCACAGCCCAGCGTCGCTGGCCACCGTGCTCGACCTACTGGCACCTGCCGCCGCGGCCCGCGGTGGCGGGCTGATCGCCGTCTTCGGGTCGGCGGGCGAGCGGGACACCGCCAAGCGGCCGCAGATGGGCCGCATCGCCGCCGAGCGGGCGCGGCTGGTCGTCGTCACCGACGAGGACCCGCGTGGTGAGGACCGCGACGCGATCCTCGACGAGATCGCGCGCGGCGCTGAGGCCGCCGGACGCCGGCGCGGCCAGGACCTCATGCTCATCGCGGACCGACGAGACGCGATCGCCGCCGCGTTCGAGGCGGCGCGACCCGGCGACATCGTGCTGCTCGCCGGGAAGGGCCACGAACGCTCGATCATCGGCCCCGACGGGGAACGGCCGTGGGACGAGCGGGCCGTGGCAGAGGAGCTCCTCGCGGCGATGGGCCACGCATCGGGCACACGCGCGCCGACCTGACCGACCGGGACCCACTGCTATCCTTCTCGGCCATGGCGGCGTCCCGAACGAAATCCTCGGCAACGGCCTCCGCGGCCTCGCCCACGAGCGCGGAGCGAGCCGCCGCGCCCGCGCGCCAGGCGGCGCCGGCCGCGCCCGCCGGGACGGCCAAGAAGGCGCCCAAGACGCCCGCCCGCCGCGGGCCGCGTCGCGCGCCGGCGATCCGGCCGGGCGGACCGGGTGCGATCGACCTCGAGGCGCTGCGCTCCGCGCTAAAGGCGTCCATCACCGATCATCACCCGACCGCCGACCTGAGCGGCGTCGACCGGGCGTTCGATCTCGCAGTCGATGCCCACCAGGGTCAGCCTCGCGCGACCGGTGAGCCGTACGTCACCCATCCGATCGCGTCCGCCCAGATCGTGGCCGACCTCGGCATCGACCCGATCGCGGTCGAGGCCGCGCTCCTCCACGACGTCCCAGAGGACACCGAGTACAGCCTGACCGATATCGAGGAGCAGTTCGGCGCCGAGGTCGCCCACCTCGTCGACGGGGTCACCAAGCTGTCGCGCTTCTCGACCCACAGCCACGAGCAGCAGCAGGCCGAGAACATCCGCAAGATGCTGCTCGCGATGGCGGAGGACATCCGCGTCGTCCTCATCAAGCTCGCCGACCGGCTCCACAACATGCGCACGCTGTACGGTCTGCCGTCCGAGAAGCAGTCGCGCATCGCCCGCCAGACGATGGAGATCTACGCCCCGCTCGCCGAACGGCTGGGGATCTGGCAGATCAAGTGGGAGCTCGAGGACCTGGCATTCAAGGTGCTCGAGCCCGAGCGGTTCCGCGAGCTCGCCCGCCTGCTCGACACCAGGCGCAAGGGCCGCGAGTCGTACATCGACCGCGCGATCGCCGAGCTGCGCCCGAAGCTGGAGGCCGCCGGCATCGAGGCCGACCTCCAGGGTCGACCGAAACACATCTTCAGCATCTGGAAGAAGATGCAGCGCAAGGGCGCGGAGTTCGGCGAGATCTACGACGTCTACGCCATCCGCGTGCTGGTCGACGAGGTGCGGGACTGCTACGCCGCGCTCGGCATCGTCCACAGCCTGTGGCGGCCGATCCCCGGCCAGTTCGACGACTACATCGCGGTCCCCAAGAACAACCTCTACCAGTCGCTCCACACCGCGGTGATCGCGCTCGACGGCAAGCCGCTCGAGATCCAGATCCGGACCACCCAGATGCACCAGGTGTCCGAGGTCGGCATCGCCGCCCACTGGCGGTACAAGGAAGGCACCAAGTCCGACCGCGAGTACGACGCGAAGCTGGCCTGGCTGCGCCAGCTCATGGACTGGCAACGCGACGTGTCGGAGTCGGACGCGACCGAGTTCGTCGAGGGCATCAAGCTCGACATCTTCCAGGACCAGGTCTTCGTGTTCACGCCGAAGGGCGATATCAAGGACCTGCCGGCCGGTGCGACGCCGCTCGACTTCGCCTACCGCATCCACACCGACGTGGGCCACCGCACCATCGGCGCGAAGATCAACAACCGATTGGTGCCGCTCGACTACCGGCTCAAGAACGGCGACATCGTGGAGATCGTTACGACCAAGGCCGACCACGGGCCGTCGCGCGACTGGCTCAACGTCGTCCGGACGTCGCATGCCCGCGAGAAGATCCGCCAATGGTTCAAGCGCAAGGACCGCGACGAGAACATCGTGCATGGCCGCGAGTCGCTCGAGCGGGAGCTCCGCCGGCTGGCGCGGACCACGATCGCCGCGGTCGGCAACGACAAGATCGCCGAGGTCGCCAAGCAGCTCAACCATGAATCGGTCGACGACTTCTTCGCCGCCATCGGCTACGGCGCGATCGGGCCGCAGTCGGTCGTCATGCGCCTCGGCGTCGTCGATGACGGCCAGGCCCAACTGCCGACCGTCGCCCCCAGCCAGCAGGTCCCGCGGACCGGCGGCGTCCGGGTCAAGGGGGTGGGCGACCTGCTGGTCCGGTTCGCCAAGTGCTGCCATCCGATCCCGGGTGACCCGATCGTCGGGTTCATCACCCGGGGCAAGGGCGTCACGGTCCACCTGCGCTCGTGTCCGACCGTCACCAATGAGCGCGAGGTGACCCGCCTGATCGAGGTGGAATGGGAATCGGAGCCGACGCAGACCTATCCGATCGCCATCCGTGTCGAGGCCTTCGACCGCACCGGGCTGCTCAACGACATCACCCAGGTCGTGGCCGAGAACAAGGTCAATATCGTGGCCGCCAATGTCGGCGTGAGCCAGGACCACACGGCCGTGGTGACCGCCACGATCCAGGTCCACTCGGTGTCGCAACTGGCGCGCGTGATGACCCGGATCGAGAACCTCAAGGACGTCATCAGCGTCACGCGCGACCTGGGGTAAGGCTCCTCGCTACCCCGGAGATGGGATGGCGGCGCGCCCGCCGGTCGGCGGGCGCGCCCACGCGCTACGGTGTGACGACGTCGATCCGGTCGAGCGCCGGCGGGACGAGGTTCGGGTTCGCCGCCAGGTACTGCGCGAACGCGTCCGTGTCGACGACGCCACCCACGCGTCCGGTGCCCTGCGGGAACACCGGGAACGAGTCGCCTCCGTCGGCCAGGAACGAGTTCACCGTGATGCGATAGGTCCCCGACCCGTCGTTCAGCACAGGGATGCCGTCGATGGTCAGGGCGCTCGCCGGGTTCTGCGCGCTTGCGCACGGCGTCCCCAGGGCGGGAGCGAGCGAGGTGTCCCACGTGTAATGGACCGTGGCGGATGGGAGCAGGATCCGCCGGCTGGTCGCCCCGCAGAACTGCTGCTTGAGCATCTCGTAGAGCTGTGCTCCGGTCAGGGTGATGGTGGTCAGGTTGTTGCCGAACGGCTGCATCGCGAAGGCCTCGCCGAACGTGACGGGACCTGCGTCGATGTCCGTTCGGACGCCGCCCGGGTTCATGAAGGCGGCCACTGCGCCCTCTGTTCGGCTGGCGAACAGCTGCGCGTCGGCGATGGCGTTGCCGGCCGCGTTCTCCCCCGAGGTGTCGGGTGTGCGGGTGAGCGCGGCGGCGAGGCTGCCGATGACGCGGTCACGGATCGGGGCGACGAGGACGTTGTAGCGGGCCGTCATCGCCTGGATGTCGGTCGCGCCGGCGACGGTTCGCGTGACGATCACGTTGTTGACGCTGACGTTCTTGATGTCCTTCGTCTGGCCGTCAAGCTGGAAGTCGATATCGGTGACGAGGCGGCCGAACGAGCTTGCGCTCGAGACTGGGCGACCGTCGACGATGCAGTTGTACGGCTGGTGCGTGTGGCCGGTGATGAACAGGTCGACGGCGTCGGTGGTCCTGTTGACGATGTCGATGATCGGGCCCGACACGTTGCAGGCGTTGATGCCCGCGAATGGGGTCGGGACACCACCCTCGTGGAGCAGCACGACGATCGCGCGCACACCATGCTGGTTGCGCAGCTCGTTCGCGTACCGGTTGGCGGTCTCGGCCTCGTCCAGGAACTCCAGGTTCCTGACCCCGGACGGTGAGACGATGTCGGGCGTGCCCTCGAGCGTCATCCCGATGAAGCCGACCTTGATGTTCCCGAACTTCTTGATGGCGTAGGCAGGGAACATCGGCTCGCCGGTGTCACGACGGACGACGTTCGCCGCGAGGAACTGGAAGTTCGCTCCGTCGAAGTGCCCGTCGGCGTCCTTGCAGGTGCCGGCGGTATCGGTCGGGTGGCAGCCACCGTTCTGCATGCGCAGCAGCTCGGTCTCGCCCTCGTCGAATTCGTGGTTGCCGACCGCATTCAGGTCGAGGCCGATCTGGTTCATCGCCTCGATGGTGGGCTCATCGTGGAACGCCGCTGACAGGAGGGGGCTCGCACCGATCAGGTCGCCGGCCGAGACGACGAGCGAGTTGGGGTTGGTCGCCCGCATCGTCCGGATGTGGCTCGCGAGGAATGCCGCGCCACCCGCCTGGACGCTGGTCCCACCGGGTGCCGGCAGGATGAGGCCGGAGCTGCCGGTCGGCGGCTCCAGGTTGCCGTGGAAATCGTTGACGGCGAGGAGCTGGACGCTGACGTCGGCCTTGGCCTGGACGGCGGTCGGAACGAGGAGGGCCAGCATCGCGGCAAGCCCGAGGATGCCTGTTTGGCGCCCACGCGAGATCTTCATGCGCACGTGTCCTCCTCCTGTGGTGGCCTGGCGCCCATCGGTGCGCCCGCCGACCGGACAACAAAAGCGCCGGTCTGGGTCCGGCGCATCGCTTACGACAACGGTAATCCTCGGGCGGGTCCGAAGCAATCCCGGATCGGCCGGCGCCGCGACGCCGGGACGCGCGGCTAGACTGCGCCCGATGCCCACCTTCCGCGCACCTCGCGGGACGCGCGACCTCCTGCCGGATGAGACCCCGGTGTGGACGCGGCTCGAGCGGCTCGCGGCCGATCTCGGGACGCGCTATGGCTACGGACGGATCGAGACGCCGATGTTCGAGCAGGTCGCCGTGTTCGAGCGCGGTGTCGGCGAGGTCACCGACATCATCGAGAAGGAGCTGTTCCGGATCGTCCCGCGGAGCGAGGAGGCCGAGTCCTGGGCGCTTCGCCCCGAGCCGACGGCTGGGATCGTGCGCGCCTACGTCCAGCATGGGATGCAGACCTGGCCGCAGCCCGTGAAGGTGTACGAGGTCGGCCCGATGTTCCGGTACGACCGCCCGCAGGCCGGACGCTACCGCCAGTTCTGGCAGTTCGACGTTGAGGCCATCGGCGACCCCGGTCCGGCGGTCGATGCCGAGATCGTCGAGCTGGCTGCGCGCTTCTACGCCGAGGCCGGCCTACGCGGCGTGCAGGTCCTGCTCAACTCGATCGGCGATGCGGCCTGCCGTCCGGCCTACATCGAGGAGCTGACCCGGTACTACCGCGAGCGCGCCGGCGAGCTGCCGGAGCTCGAGAGGGAGCGGCTCGAGCGCAACGTCCTGCGCCTGCTCGACTCGAACGACCCGGCGATGGCCCCGATCAATGCCGGCGCGCCCCGCATCACGGATCGCCTGTGCGCCGACTGTGCCGCCCATTTCGCGGCGGTCCGTGCGCATCTCGACGCGTTGGGGGTCACGTACCGGCTGGAGCCGGGACTGGTGCGCGGGCTCGACTACTACACGCGCACCGCGTTCGAGTTCTACGTCGAGGGCCGCGAGGGCCAGCAACAGGCCATTGGGGGTGGCGGGCGATACGACGGCCTGGTCGAGCTGCTCGGTGGTCGACCGACACCGGGGATCGGCTTCGGCATCGGGCTGGACCGGCTCATCCTGGCGCTGGCCGAACAGGCTGGCGGGGCGAGCTGCCACCGGTGCGGATCACCCGACGGCCGTGGTGGTCGGGGCGGACCCCGACGCGACCGCCGAACGACTGCGGGTCGCGACCATGTTACGAGCCGGCGGCGTGGCGGCGCGGGCCGAGCTCGGGCATCGGAAGCTCGGGAAGCAGCTGGAGGCGGCCGCCCGCGACCAGGCGCATTTCGCGGTGATCGTGGGTGACGAGCTCGCGAACGGCGAGGTCCAGCTCAAGGACCTGCCGGCGGGGACCCAGAAGCTCGTCCCGGTCGACGAGCTGGCGCGTGAGGTGGCGCGGTCCCACGCCGCGCACCGGCACGGGACGTAGGCGCCACGCGGCGCTGCGTGCCGGGTGTCTGTCCGCTCCCGCCTCACGGGAGGCGGATCGTGGCGGAAAGAACGCGGGGCTTGCGCCGCATCGGCACAATGCGCAAGGCCGGCGAGAGCCCCGCGTGGGCGGGGGTTCGACCGGCTCAGGAGGGACAGCACGCATGACAGAAGCACGGCGCGCCCCATC
This sequence comes from uncultured Chloroflexia bacterium, assembly GCA_963812745.1. Lineage (GTDB taxonomy): Bacteria > Chloroflexota > Limnocylindria > Limnocylindrales > CSP1-4 > SPCO01. Next base: position 430,608 of record CAWEWE010000008.1, read on the forward strand.
ATCCCGGCGCGAGATCCTGGCCGCCGCGGCGGGCGGCGCAGCGGCGCTGGCAGCGAGCGCGCTCGTGAAACCCCTGCCGGCCGCAGCGGCGTCGACCGCCCTCATGACCGAGGTCGACAACCCGACAGCGGCGAAGACGTCGATCAGCGCCACGGCGAGCCTCACCACCGCGGACGACATCGCGTTCGAAGTGAGCGTCGGCGACCTTGCCACGGCGATCCACGGCCAGAGCCCGAGCGGTGCCGGTATCCGCGGCTCCAACACCGATAGCCTGGCGGGCGTCGTCGGTGATTCGATGAATGCCGTCGGCGTGGCGGGTTTGACCGGCGCTGTCTTCGATCCGAACAACGTCACCGGGATCACCGCCGGTGTCCTCGGCCAGGCGTCGGCGGAGGCTAGCCCAGGGGTCCTCGGGCTCGGCGAGGTCGGCGTGGAGGGCGGTGGGATCATCGGGATGTTCGCGGCCGGCACGACCGGCGTGGTCGGGATCGGTGACGGGCTCGGCCCTCCCGGTCAGTTCGGCACCGGGGTGTACGGCTATGCCGGCGGCGTGCCGCCGGCCCCGCCGGACAACGTCGGTGTCTACGCTCGGGGCGACGGTGGCACCACGGCGCTGCGCGTGCAGGGCAAGGCGGTCTTCTCGCGCAGCGGACGAGCCGCCGTAAGTGCCGGCCAGTCGTCGAAGGTCGTCACCATGGCCGGCGTCACGTCCTCGAGCTTGGTGCTCGTGACGCTTCGTACGCGCCGGTCCGGCGTGTACGTCGCCGCCGCGGTCCCGGCAGCGGGCAAGTTCACGGTCTACCTGAACAAAGCCGTGACCGCGACGACCTATTTCGCCTACCTGGTCCTCGACTGAGATGGGCAAGGCAGAACGCGATCGCCTGTTCGCCCGCGTGGTCGAGCGAGCCCGCGCGCGGCCGCGACCGTCGAAGGCCGCCACCGACGCCACATTCGCGACGGCCATCTCCCGTGTTCGGCGCGTTCGGATCGGGACACAGTCGATGACGCCAGATGCGTGGGACGCCATCGTCGAGCGGGCCACACGCCGGAGCCGCACCAACCGGACCTGATCGCCTTGGCCGATACCCTCGGGGTCGCCGCCGCCGCATGGGGCGTGCTGATGGCGGTCTCCCCACTCCTCCAGATCCGCCGCATGCTCGAACGCCGGTCGTCCGCCGACGTCTCGATCGCCTACCTGGCCGTCCTCCAGTTCGGCTTCGTGCTGTGGATCGGCTACGGGATCTCGCTTGGCAACCCGGTGATCGCCATCCCGAACAGCGTCGCCGCCCTGATCGGCGCCGTGACGATGCTCGTCGCCTGGATGCTCCGGCACGGCGTTCGATCTGCGGACTGACCGCTGACGGTACCCGCCCGTCGGGGCGGTCCCGTACCATTTGCCGGCCATGACGCTCGATCCGCCCGGCCTCGCCACGCCCTACCGCACGCACACGGCCGGGCAGCTGCGGGCATCCGACGCGGGCACGCAGGCCCGTCTCGCGGGCTGGGTCCATCGCCGCCGCGATCACGGGCAGCTGATCTTCCTCGACGTCCGCGATCGGTACGGGATCACCCAGGTCGTCATCGACCAGACCGAGTCGCCCGAAGCCCACGCCGTCGCGAGCCGCGTGCGGATCGAGTTCGTCGTGAGCGTCAGCGGCGAGGTGACGCCACGCCTGCCCGGGACGGAGAACCCGCGCATGCCGACGGGCGAGATCGAGCTCCGGGCGACCGAGGTCGACATCATGTCCGAGGCGAAGACACCGCCGTTCTACATCAACGAGCCCGACAAGCCGGTCGATGAGAGCCTGCGGCTCAAGTACCGCTACCTCGACATCCGACGCCAGCCGATGGCCGACCGACTCCTGCTTCGCAGCCGGCTGGTCCAGGCGATCCGCGAGGCCCATCACGAGGCCGGCTTCGTCGAGGTCGAGACACCGACGCTCATCAAGTCGACGCCCGAGGGCGCGCGCGATTTCATCGTCCCGTCGCGCCTGCAGCCGGGCAGCGTGTACGCGCTGCCGCAGAGCCCGCAGCAGCTCAAGCAGCTCCTGATGGTGGCCGGCGTCGACCGCTACTTCCAGATCGCGCGCTGCTATCGCGATGAGGACCTGCGCGGCGACCGCCAACCGGAGTTCACGCAGCTCGACCTGGAGATGAGCTTCGTCGACGAGGAGGCCGTCATGGCCTTCGTCGAGTCGATGGTCATCGACGTGTCGCGGGCGACCACCCCCGACCGCCCGATCGCGCAGGAGCCATTCCCGCGGTTCACGTACGACGAGGCCATGGAGCGGTTCGGCTCCGACAAGCCGGACGTGCGGTTCGCGATGGAGCTGGTCGACCTCGCGCCGGCGTTGGGCGAGGGGTCCGGGTTCCGTGTGTTCGACGAGGCGATCGCCGCCGGCGGACGGGTCAAGGCGATCGTCGCGCCCGGGATGGCGACATCGACGCGTCGCGAGATCGACGACCTGACGGAGCTCGCCAAGCGGTTCGGCGCCAAGGGGCTTGCCCACCTCGCGCTCGACGCGGGTGGCGAGATCAAGGGTCCCATCGCCAAGTTCCTGTCCGATGACGTCCAGCGAGCGATCGTCGAACGCACCGGGGCCGCCGAGGGTGATCTCGTCCTGATCGTCGCCGACACGCCGGCCGTGACCGCCGAAGCACTGGGCCGCCTCCGGGCCGAGCTCGGCGAGCGACTCCAGCTCGCCGACCCGACGCTCCTCGCCTACGCCTGGGTCTACCGCTTCCCGATGTACAAGTGGGACGCGGAGAACGGGCGCTGGGACGCCACCCACAACCCGTTCAGCGGCGTCGTCCCCGAGGACGAGGCGCTCCTCGAGACGGCATCCGGTGACCCCGCCCTCCCGTCGCCTGACGATCCTGCCGGACGGGCGCGGGCGATGCAGTACGACCTCGTGCTCAACGGTTGGGAGCTGGGCGGCGGTTCGGTGCGCATCCACCGTCGCGACCTGCTGGAGCGAAGCTTCCTGCTGCAGGGCCAGACGACCGAGGAGATGCGCGAGAAGTTCGGCGCGATCCTCGACGCGTTCGAGTACGGCGCCCCGCCGCACGGCGGGATCGCCCTCGGCATCGACCGCTGGGCGGCGCTGTTCGCGAGCCAGACCAACATCCGCGAGGTCATGGCATTCCCCAAGACCCAGTCCGGGAGCGACCCGATGTTGGAGGCGCCGTCACCGCCCGAACCCGAGCAGTACGACGAGCTCGGTCTGCGGTTCGTCGGCATCCCTGCCAAGCCGCCGACGACATGATCCGCCGGGAGCGCGGCACCTGAGCGACGCGACCGGCCTCGGCATCCGTCCGCTCGACGCGATCGCCCGTCGGCCGCGGCTGGCGGCGCTGGCCGGCGCCCTGTGCATCGCCTTCTCGGGGATCTTCTACCTGTGGGCCGACGTGACGCCGTCGACCGGCACCGTCTTCCGCGCATTGTTCGGCTTGCCGCTGCTGGTCGCGGTGGCCTGGGCCGAGCAGCGACGCTACGGTCCGCTCCCGCGCCGGGCCGTCGTGCTGGCCGCGGTCGCCGGCATCTTCTTCGCCGGCGACCTGACGTTCTGGCACCACGCGATCGAGTACGTCGGTGCCGGCCTGGCGACCGTCCTTGGCAACCTCCAGATCCTGGTGGTCGGTGTCGTGGCGTGGCTGGTCTTCGGGGAGCGGCCGTCGCGGTCGATCCTGATCGCGGTCCCGGTGGTGCTCGCCGGCGTCGTGCTGATCAGCGGGGTCGTCGGATGCCGACGCGTACGGCAGTGACCCTGCCCTCGGCGTGCTGCTGGGGATCGCGACCGCCCTGTGCTACGCGGGCTACCTGCTGGTGATCCGGCGCGGCGGACGCGACGCGCGCCGGCCGGCGGGGCCCGTGGCGATCGCGACCCTGAGCACCGCGCTGGTGGCCGCGGTAGCCGGTGTCATCATCGGCGACCTCGATCCGACCCCCGCCCTCGCCAGCCTCGGCTGGCTCGCGGTGCTCGGGCTGACGTCGCAATCGCTCGGCTACCTGTTCATCTCGATCTCGCTGCCGCGACTGCCGGCGATCGTGACGTCGCTGATCCTGCTCGTGCAGCCGGTCATCACGATCGGTCTGAGCATGGTGCTGCTCGGCGAGCGGCCGTCGATCGCGCAGCTCGGTGGCGTGGCGCTGGTGATCGGCGGCATCGCGCTCGCCACCGTGCCGCTGGCGCGGATCCGTGACGCCGTCCGATCCAGGCCCGACGAGCGGCTCACCGCCGCCGAGTAGCATCACCCGATGACCACCGCCCCCGATCCGCCCGTCCCCGCGACGCCGCAACCGACCAAGCCCGGTGCGCTCGACCAGTACCGGCGGTGGGCGAGGTTCCTGTTCGGGCTGCTGGCGATCGTGGCCGGCATCGGGCTGCTGCTGGTGGTGGCGGGTGGCACGCTCGTGACCGACCGGCTCGCCGCCGCGTGGCCGCTCGTGGCGCTGACCGTATTCAACGTCGCGGCCACGCTGGTGGTCCTGCTCGCCCTCATCCGCGGCCTGAGCCTCGGCACGGCGTGGGCGCTGCACGCCGTCGCGCCGGTCTGCTACGTGTTGATCGCCTTCGGCTTGATCCGCGCGCTGCTCGCGTTCGCGGGCGGTGAGCTGCTGTTCCCGCTCGAGGCGATCGGGGCGCTCCTGGTCCTGAGCCGCCCGCACGGTCCCGAGCTGCTCCCGCCCGCGAGCGACGACGACCGGCGTCGGGTGGTCCTCGTGGCTGGCCTGTTGGTCGTCACGTTCTTCGCTCCGATCATCGTGGAGCGCGTCGTCGTCTAGCGACCCGGCTCAGCCGGGGTCGACGGCCGTCTCGTCGGCAGCCTGGGAGAACGGGGCAAGACCGCGTCCCTCGCCCGGCACGTCGACATCGACGCCTCGCCCGACGTCCTCGCCCCATTCGTGCGTGTGACCAGCGGGCGGCTCCGGCGGTCCCTCGTACGCCGGCAGGTCCGCCAGCGGGGTGTCGGCGTCGTAGTGGACGCCTGGGTCGCCCATGTCCACGATCCGCGTCGGGATCGCGTCGGCCAGCGCGGCGATGATGTCCGGCGGCATCAGGGTGGCACCCACCGCGCGCAATCGGTCGAGCCCGGCGAGTGGCAGCAGGACCGGCCAGCCCGCCTCGCCTTGCCAGCCGGGCTGCAGCATCGTCGACTGATCGGTGCCGTGCGCCTCGATGAGCGAGGTGACCGTCTCGGGACCCACCCAGGTCATCCGCGCGGGCCACAGGAGGAGCGCGGAGGTCTCGGCGACCTCCGCCTGGGCGACCTCCGCGCCGCGCAGCATCTGTCCCGCCGGACCGGCCTCCGCCGGGGCAGGGGAGCCGTAGACCGCCTCGCTCCCGACCAGCGCCCGGGCGACCGAGCCGTCCACGTCGGGCGCGATGACCACGACCGGGAGCGCACCACCCGACCACGCGATGTCGGCGAGGCGACGGACCCGCGGCTGACCGAGCGTATCGGCCAGGGCGCCCTCGGCGGTCGCGGACAGGATCACGGCGGCCACGGTCATCGTCGGGGTCGATGCTAGCAGGGGCGACCGGTCATCAGCGGTCCTCGACCGGCCGATGTGCGACACTCCGTCGCCATGCCCACCCGTACGCGCCACGACGTCCGCAACGTGGCCATCGTCGCGCACGTGGACCACGGCAAGACCACCCTCGTCGACGCGATGCTGCGCCAGACCGGCGCGTTCCGTTCGAACCAGGCGCTGGTCGACCGCGTGATGGACTCGATGGACCTCGAACGCGAGAAGGGCATCACGATCCTTGCCAAGCAGACGACCGTGGAGTACGGCGACATCCGGCTCAATATCGTCGACACGCCGGGCCACGCCGACTTCGGGGGCGAGGTCGAGCGGTCGCTGCTGATGGTCAATTCCGTGCTGCTGCTGGTCGATGCCGCCGAGGGCCCGCTACCCCAGACGCGGTATGTGCTCCAGAAGGCGATGGCGCGTCGCCTGCCGGTCATCGTCGCGCTCAACAAGATCGACCGCTCCGATGCACGGCCGGCAGAGGTGCTCGACGATGTCTACGAGCTGTTCATGGACCTCGGCGCGGACGCCGCCCAGATCGAGTTCCCCGTCGTCTACACGAACGCCCGGGCGGGCACCGCGACGACGTCCCTCGACGACCCAGGCGAGGACCTGCGACCGCTGCTCGACCTGCTCGTCGATGTGACGCCGCCGCCGACCTACACCCCCGACCACCCGCTCCAGCTCCTGGTCACCAACCTGTCGGCCAACGAGTACGTCGGGCGGATGGCGGTCGGCCGGGTCTGGAACGGCACGATCTCGGTCGGCCAGCGCATCTCCGTCGTGCGCGAGGAGGCCGACGACACCGCCGGTTCCGTCGAGCCCGGTCGCACGGTGACCCTGACGGGGACCGTCACGAGCCTCCAGACGGCACGCGGCATCGACCGGGTCGACATCTTGGAGGCTCGGCCTGGCGACATCGTCAGCGTGGCCGGCATGCCCGAGGTGACGATCGGCGACACGCTGACCGATCCCGCCGATCCGCGGCCGCTCCCTCGCCTCGACGTCGACGCACCGACGCTGCGGATGACGTTCGGGGTCAACAACTCGCCGCTGTCCGGTCGCGAGGGCACGTACGTCACGAGCCGTCAGATCAAGGCGCGGCTCGAGAAGGAGGTCCTCGGCAACGTGTCGATCGAGGTCAGCCCCGCCGAGGGCACCGACGCGTACGAGGTCCGTGGCCGGGGTGAGCTGCAGCTGGCCGTCCTGATCGAGCAGATGCGGCGCGAGGGCTTCGAGCTGACGGCCTCGCGCCCGGAGGTCCTGCTGCGAACGGTCGACGGCGAGACCCATGAGCCGTACGAGCGCGTCACGATCGACATCCCGCCCGAGTACATCGGGGACGTCCAGGGCGCGTTGGCCGGCCGCAAGGGTCGCCTGGAGCAGATGACGACCGATGCCGACGGTCGCGTCCGCATGGAGTACGTGCTCCCGGTGCGCGGCCTCATCGGGTACCGCGGCCAACTCCTCACCGACACGCGCGGCACGGCGTTGCTGCACCAGATCGGCGAGGGCTACGGGCCGTGGGCCGGCGAGGTGACCCATCGGACCAGCGGCGTCCTCGTCAGCGACCGCGCAGGCACCAGCAACGCCTACGGGCTGTTCAACCTCCAGGAGCGGGCCGCCCTGTTCATCGGCGCCGGCGTCGAGGTCTACGAGGGGATGATCGTCGGCGAGAACAGCCGCTCCGGGGACATGGACGTCAACCCGACCAAGGAAAAGAAGCTCACCAACATCCGGACCCACGCCCACGACGAGGCGCTACGGCTGACGCCGCCGCGGCCACTCACGCTGGAGACGGCGCTCGAGTTCATCGCGGGCGACGAGCTGGTCGAGGTCACGCCGCAGTCGATCCGGCTGCGCAAGCGGCTCCTGTCGCAGCACGACCGGCGGCGTGAGGCCGGCAAGACGGACGACCTACGTCGCGCCGCGGAACCGTCCATGGCAGCCGAGCCGACGGGCGTGTAGGGTCCGGACAGTGAGGCGGGGAGGGATCGGGCGAGCCACCTGGCGGATCGGCGCGATCGCCTGTCTCGTAATGTCGCTGGCCGCGATCATCCCGGCCGCCCCCGTCGACGCGGCCACCGAGCGCCGACCCGACCTGCGCTCAGCGAAGATCCGCGACCTGCGCATCGTGCGCACCAGCAGCGGCCGCAAGCTGTTGCGCTTCACGAGCGAGATCCTCAACTACGGGGCCGGACCGTTCGAGATCCGCGGGAGCCGGACGAGCACCAGCGCGCCCTTCGACATCGACCAGATGGTGTACCGCTCGGACGCCACGATCCGGCGGGTGCAGACCAACGCGACGGTGGCCTACGCAGGCGACGGGCACGACCACTACCACATCCGCCGGATGATGAGCTACCACCTGTGGTCGACCCGCGGGACGCTGCGCGACCGAAAGATCGGGTTCTGCTTCTTCGACACCACCCCGCGCTACCTGTCGCTGCCGCGCGCGCCGCGTTCGCGTGTCTATCGCGAGTCGGGCTGCGGTGGACGGACGGCGAAGAGCACCCGCAGCGGCATCTCGGTCGGCTGGGGCGATCGCTATCCCTGGAATTTCGCGTTCCAGTACATCGACATCACCGGCCTGCCGTCTGGCTCATACACGCTGCGCTCGGCCGTCGACCTGTTCGGGTCCTTCCTCGAGACGACCGACGCGAACAACTGCTCGTATGCCCGCCTGACGATCAGCGGCAGCACCGTCCGGGTCGTCGGAAGCGGGACCACGTGCATCAACGACTACAGCAGCACGCCCTACGCCGCTGACGTCGCATGGGCGCTCGGTGCCGGTCTCAAGGCCGGCTGCGACCCGCTGCTGTACTGCACGTACAACGTGATGCTCCGCGAGCAGCTGGCGTACTTCATCAACCGGCTCATGGCCCTGCCGGCGACCGACGAGGACTTCTTCGACGATGACACCGGCCGCTGGTATGAGGTGTACGCCAACCGGGCCGCCGCCGCGGGGCTGATCGACGGCTGTGGCACGCGACGGTTCTGCGGCGGGTCGTCAGTCACGCGCGCCGTCGCCGCGGTGACCCTCGCCCGCGCCCTGCAGCTTCCCGAGAGCACGACCGACCACTACACGGACGACAACGGGCTGGCGGCCGAGCCGGCGATCAACGCCGTCGCCGATTCCGGGCTGATCCCGCGCTGCGCCGAGGGCCTGTTCTGCCCGACGACGACCGTCATCCGCGGCCGGATGGTCCGCTACCTGCGCAGCGCGTTCGCACCGCCCGGCTGAGGTCCAGCCGGATGGTCAGGGGTGACGTCGGCCGTCGACCCGTTGTAGGGTGACCCCATGAGACATCGAACCGCCCGCCGACGCCTCCCGATCCTGATGACCGCGGCCGCGCTGATCGCGCTGCTCGTCCCGACGACCGCCGCCCAAGGGGCGGCGTTTTCGATCTCGTTGCCGATCGTCGCGAGCGGCTTCAGCCAGCCGGTCCAGGTCACCAACGCGGGCGATGGCTCCAACCGCCTGTTCGTGGTCGAGCGGCGCGGCACGGTCCGGGTCGTGCAGGGCGGTGTCGTCCAGCCCGGGTTCTTCATGGACATCCGCGCGCAGGTCGCCGACGGCGGTAGTGAGCAGGGCCTGCTGGGCCTGGCGTTCCACCCGGATTTCGAGACCAACAAGCGCGTGTTCGCCTATTACACGCGCAATGGCGGCGATATCGTCCTCGCTCGGTTCACGGCCAAGGCGACGACGCCCTCGGTGACGGGCACCGGCTCGTACCTCATGGTGATCGAACACAGCGCCCGAACCAACCACAACGGCGGGGCGCTGGCCTTCGGCCCGGATGGCTACCTGTACATCGGCACCGGCGATGGCGGCGGATCGGGCGATCCCGACCGGAACGGCCAGAGCAAGACCAAGAACCTGCTGGCCAAGATCCTGCGCATCAACGTCGACGGCGTGGGGGCCGGCACGTACGACCGCTATTCGATCCCGGCGACAAACCCGTTCCGTGGCGCGATCACGGGCCGCGACGAGGTGTGGGCGTACGGCCTGCGCAACCCATGGCGGATCTCGTTCGATCGCGGAACCGGGATGCTGTTCATCGCCGATGTCGGGCAGAACCGCTACGAGGAGCTCAACCGCGAGCCGGCCGGCTACAAGGGCGGCCGCAACTACGGCTGGAGCGTGTACGAGGGCCGGCACTGCTTCCGGCCGGCGTCGGGATGCTCGCTCGCCGGGGATTCGTATCCGGTCATCGAATACGCCCACGGGTCGATCAATTGCTCGATCACCGGAGGCTACGTGTACCGCGGCCCGACCCAGCCCAAGCTCGTCGGCGCGTACTTCTTCGCCGATTTCTGCAGCGGGCGGATCTGGTCGATGCCGGCCACTGGGTCCTCGACCTGGCTGCGCCGCGACACCACGCTGAACATCACGTCATTCGGCGAGGCCGAGGACGGCGAGCTGTTCCTCGTCACGCTGTCGGGGCGGCTCTACCAGGTGAAGCAGATCTAGGGTCGTCCCGCCCGGACGTACAATCCGGCAGCGATGCCGATCTATCTCGACCACGCAGCGACGACCCCGGTCCGACCGGAGGTCCTCGAGGCGATGCTGCCGTTCCTGACGGAGTCCTTCGGGAACCCGTCGTCGGCGCACACGTTCGGCCGGGTCGCGCGCGCGGGTCTCGATGATGCCCACGATCGTCTGGCTGCCAGCCTCGGCGTCGAGCCGCGCGAGGTCGTGTTCACGTCCGGTGGGACGGAGGCCAACAACCTCGCCCTGAAGGGCGCGGCGTGGGCCGGCAAGGCCCGGGGCCACCGGATCGTGACCTCGTCGATCGAGCATCACGCCGTCGGGCACACGCTCCGCTACCTCGAGAAGTTCGGGTTCGAGGTCGTCGAGCTGCCGGTCGACCGCTACGGCCGGGTGGACCCGGCCGAGCTCGAGGCGGCGCTCACGGATCGGGCGATCCTCGTGTCGATCATGCTCGCCAACAACGAGGTCGGCACGATCCAGCCGATCGTCGAGATCGCCAAGCGGGTCCACGGCCGCAAGGGCGTGCTGCTCCACGTCGACGCCGTCCAGGCCGCCCCGTACGTCGATCTGAAGTTGGCCCAGCTCGGGGCTGACTTGGTGACCATCAGCGGACACAAGTTCGAGGGCCCCAAGGGCATCGGCGCGCTGTATGTCCGCCACGGGACGCACATCCTCGCCCAGCAGCATGGCGGCGAGCAGGAGCGCCATCGGCGTGCCGGCACCGAGAACGTCGCCGGCGCGGTCGGGCTGGCCAAGGCCTATGAGCTGACGGTCGCGGAGCGGTCGGCGACCGTGAAGCGGCTCCGAGCCGCCCGGGAGCGATTGACCAAGGCCGTCCTGACCGTCCCCGAGACCGAGCTGACCGGCCATCCGACCGAGCGGCTCCCCGGGTTGCTGTCGATCATCGCGCGCGGCACCGACGGGGCAGCCGTGAGCCTGTCGCTCGACCTCGAGGGCATCGCCACGTCCGTCGGCTCGGCGTGTACCACGGGCTCGACCGAGGTCAGCCACGTGTTGTCGGCCATGGGCTACCCCGAGGACGAGGCACGCGGTGCGCTGCGGCTGTCGCTGGGCCGGACGAATACCGAGGAGGAGGTCGCGACGGCGGCCGAGGTCGTGCCGAGGGTCATCGCCTCTATGCAGGTGGGCTCGGAATCGGTCGCCCGCGATCCACTCGGTCAGGGAGTCGGCGTTTGAGCCGGATCCTGGTCGCGATGTCCGGTGGGGTCGATTCCTCGGTCGCGGCGGCGATCCTGCATGCCGAGGGCCACGAGGTCGTCGGCGTGTGGATGCGCCTCCACGACGTCGCCGACACGTACTCTGAGTTCAAGAAGAGCTGCTGCTCGCTCGACGCAGCCGATGACGCACGCCGGGTCGCCGGCCAGCTCGGCATCCCGTTCTACGTGATGAACCTCGAGCGCGAGTTCGATGCCGGGGTCCTCCAGCCGTTCCTCGACGCGTACCTGGACGGCCGGACACCGAGTCCCTGCGTCGACTGCAACACGTACGTGAAGTTCGGGGCGCTACTCGGCCGCGCCCGCCACCTGTACGAATGCGATGCCGTGGCGACCGGTCACTATGCTCGGCGGCTGGTCGGCGACGACGGTCGAGCACGGTTGTTCCGTGCGCGCGACGACGACAAGGACCAGACCTACTTCCTGTACGGCCTCCGCACCGATCAGTTGGAGCACGCGCGCTTCCCGCTCGGCGAGCTGACGAAGCCCGAGGTGCGCGATGTGGCCCGCTCCCTGGGCCTCGTGACCGCCGACAAGCCGGAGAGCCAGGAGATCTGCTTCGTGCCCGGCGGCGACTACCGGGACGCCCTCCGGACGCGGGCCGGCTGGCGGCCCGAGCCGGGTCCGCTGCTCGACGCGGATGGCTCGCGTGTTGGCGAGCATCAGGGAACGCCGGCGTACACGGTCGGCCAGCGCCAGGGCCTCGGCGTTGCGCTCGGGCAGCCGCGCTACGTCTCGCGCATCGACCCGCTGTCGAACACGATCCAGCTCGGCCGGCGCGAGGACCTCGAGACGCACGAGTTCACGGTCGAGCGGGCGTCGTTCATCGCCGCGGCTGCTCCGCGATCATCGTTCAGTGCCGCGGTCCGCATCCGCCATCGCGCCGCCCCGATCGACGCGACCGTGAGCCCGCTCGGCGAGCGGCGCTGGATCGTGCACACCGAGCAGCCGGTGTGGGCCGCGGCGCCCGGCCAGGCGGCCGTGTTCTACGACGGCGACGAAGTGCTCGGTGGCGGTCGGATCGAGGTCCCGGCCAGCACGACCGCAGACGCCCGTCGAACCGACGCGGAGCCCGCGCTCGCCGGCGCGTGAGCATCGAGCCCTCGTTGGTCCTGTCCGTGCTGGTCGGCATCTTCCACGCCGCCGCTTCGGTCGCGGTCCGCGGCTCGGCCGGCGGCCGGCTACCGGCGCTCGTGGCCGCCGCGATCCTCGGCGCGTGGGCCGGTGACGCGATCTTCGGGCGGCTCGGCCTCGACCTCCTGACGTTGGGCGACTACAACCTGGTCGGTGCCTCGATCGTCGCCTGGCTGGGCATCGGCATCGTGTCGGTGATCGCGGTCCTGGGCCCGAACCCGGAGCGCCCGGCCTGATGGACGAGCGCGTCGCCGCGAAGTTCCTGCGCGGGCTCACGGTCGGCGCCATCCTCGGCGCGGTGATCGCCGGCTCGCGCCTGTGGCGGACGCTCGGTCGTCGCGGCCCAAGGCGGTAGCCCGGCGGCTCTGTTGCGTTGACCGTCGGTCAACGAATCAAGCAGGTGTTGGCTGCCGCGGGCGGTTGCCGTTGCTGGCGTTGACTCTCGGTCAACGAACAGGGATCGTCGGAGCAGCCCAGGGCCGCTGGCGTCGCGGGCGTTGACTCTCGGTCAACGAAACCCCTCGAAAGGCGTCGCGGCCGACCCTTGGGCCCCAGAACGTTGACCCTCGGTCAACGGCAGGAGGTCAGTCGGGCTGCGGGCGGGCCTAGTTGAGCTGGACCGCGATGGGGAAGGTCGCCTTGTAGGCGTCGCCCTCCTGGGTGACGGTCAGCAGCGTGGCCCCGTCGCTCTGGTTGAAGATCGAGTCGGACGCGTTGGTCTGGTCCTGTGCGCCCTTCTGCGCGTAGACGCCGGTCGCGTACACGGTTCGGCTGAGCTCGTCGTCGAAGAACAGTTGCGACGTGAACTCGAAACCGGCCGACGCCTCGGGATCGGTCCGGATCTTGAAGTGGATGTGGACCGCGCGGCCCTGGTACCAGCCTGGATAGACCGTCGTGAACGACGCGCGTCCGTTCGCATCGGTGCGCTGGAAGCCGCGCAGGAAGTCGCCCGCGTTGCCGGTGACCCCCGAGTAGACGCCAAGCGCGTCGCAGTGCCAGACGTCGACCACGACGCCTTCCATCGGCATGCACGATGAACCATCGGCCTGCGACACGATCCAGTCGAGCGTGAGCGTCGCTCCCTCGACCGGCGTGTTGTCGCTGGTGTTCGTCCGGATGTCCGACCGCTCCAGATCGACATCGACGTAGTACGGGCCTTCAGTGAGCTCCGGCGCGACCACGCATGCCGGCAAGGCCGTGGCGATGGCCGCGGAGGCAGCGGCGGACGCAGTCCCGGCCGCGGAGGCGCTGGCGCTCGCACTCGCCGAAGCGGCCCCGGTGGCGCTCGGCGACGCCGCCCCGCCTGGCGCACACGCCGCGAGGAATGTCGCGGCACCGCCTGCGCCGAGCAGCGCGAGGACCTCGCGGCGGGTGAGGATCCGGCCGATCAGCCGGTCGTCGTCATCGAGGTCGATCGGGACAGGATCGGGGTCCGGTGGTGTTGCTGGCAGGCTCATTCGGGCGCACTCCTCGGGGATCGGATGCGCCCTACGCTAGGCGGCCGTCCTGAGAACGGTCTGAGAGGGACGTGAGGGCTGGATCAGCCCGTCTTCTGCGCCTCAGCTCCGGTCTCGGACGCCTCGACCAGGTCGAACTCCGTCCATGCACATGACGGGCAGGTCCAGTTCTGGAACGCACCCTTGTCGGCAGCCTCGGTCGGCGACGACCACGACTCGCGGTTGTCGAGGTTGCCGCACTTGTCACATTTCCTGACGAAGGCCATCTGGCTCTCCTCGTCTTGCTGGTTCTGACCGCACCACCGTCGCCCGGGGGCGGGCACGCCCGCATCATGCGTGCCGCATGCCGACATCACGGTCCCATTGCATAGCCGGCCCGCTACGGTTCGGTACCATTGCGGCCGATGTCGACCCCACCCGTCACCCCGGACCCCCGGATCGTGTCGCGGCCTGCGTCGGAGCTCCGTCAGCGCTTCATCGAGTTCTTCGCCGAGCGCGACCACACCGTCGTGCCGAGCGCGAGCCTCGTCCCTGCCGGCGATCAGACCCTGCTCTTCACGAACAGCGGGATGGTCCAGTTCAAGGACGCGCTCACTGGCGCCGAGAAGCGCAGCTACACGCGCGCTGTCGACTATCAGCGCGCGCTGCGTGTCGCCGGCAAGCACAACGATTTCGAGGAGGTCGGGCGGACGCCGCGCCATCACACGCTCTTCGAGATGCTCGGCAACTTCAGTTTCGGCGACTACTTCAAACGGGATGCCATCCACTACGCGTGGGACTTCCTGACGCGCGACCTGGGCATCCCGGGCGACCGGCTCGCTGCGACGACCTACACGACCGACGATCTCGCGTTCGAGGTCTGGCGCGACGAGATCGGGCTGTCGCCGGAGCGACTGGTGCGCTGGGGCGACTTCCCCAACGGCGACGAGAAGAACTGGTGGCGGATGGGCGACATCGGTCCGTGCGGGCCGTGTAGCGAGATCCACTTCGACCGGGGCGCGTACCTGAGCGAAGGGCCTGAGTGCATCCCCGACCACAGCGAGACCTGTCCGCGCTGGCTCGAGATCTGGAACCTCGTCTTCATGGAGTTCGAGCTCCACGCGGATCGATCGTTGACGCCGTTGCCGGCGCCCGGCGTCGACACGGGCATGGGGCTCGAGCGTCTCGCGAGCGTCATCCAGCAGGTTCCGACGAACTACGACACCGACCTGTTCACGCCGATCCACGCACGCATGCGCGAGCTGCTCGGTCACGACCCCGACGCGTTCGAGCAGGAGCGGTTCAGCTACCAGGTCATCGCCGACCACTCGCGCGCCGTCACGTTCCTCATCGGCGATGACGTCCTTCCCAGCAATGAAGGGAGGGGCTACGTCCTGCGACGCATCCTGCGACGGGCGGTCCGGCACGGTCGGCTGCTCGGCCGACGCGAGCCGTTCATGGCCGACACGGCGGCCGTCGTGATCGACGTGATGGCGGAGGCGTATCCCCACCTCGCCGAGAAGCGCGACACCATCCTCGAGACGATCGCCCGGGAGGAGGCCCAGTTCGCGCGCACCCTCGACGCGGGCACGACGCAGCTCGAGGAGGCCCTGGCTGCGTTGACCCGCGAGGAGCGCGCGATCGGCCGTCGCCCCGAGGACCTTCCGGCCGATGCGCCGGTGCTGCCCGGCGACGTGGCGTTCCGGCTCCACGATACGTTCGGCTTCCCGGTCGACCTGACCGCCGAGCTCGCCGCCGAATATGGGGTCAGCCTGGATCGCGCCGGGTTCGATATGGCCCTTGCCGAGCAGCGCGAGCGCAGTCGGTCGGGCAAGAAGGCCGAGCTCGCGAAGTACGCCGAGCAGGCATCGCTCTACAGCGCGATCCAGGGTCGCGTCGGGGACACCGAGTTCCTCGGCTACGAGACCACGACCGCCGACGGCCGCGTCGTCGCGATCGTGCGCGACGGGATGGAGTTCGACGAGCTGACCGGCCACGGCGAGGCCGAGGTCGTGCTCGACCGCACGCCGTTCTACGCCGAGGGTGGCGGCCAGGTCGGCGACCAGGGCACGATCCGCGAGCCCGGCGGGGGCAGTGAGCTGTTCACGGTCGAGGACGCCCAGCGACCGGTGGGAGGTCTGATCGTCCATCGCGGCACGCTGCGCGGGCGGCTGCGTGTGGGCGAGACCGTCGAGGCGGCG
The DNA here is from genome assembly GCA_963812745.1 of uncultured Chloroflexia bacterium. Taxonomy (GTDB): domain Bacteria; phylum Chloroflexota; class Limnocylindria; order Limnocylindrales; family CSP1-4; genus SPCO01. The sequence continues at coordinate 446,645 of CAWEWE010000008.1, forward strand.
GTCGACGCGGACCGTCGTGCCCACACGATGCGCAACCACACCGGGACGCACCTGCTCCACCGCGCGCTGCGAAATGTCGTGGACAAGCGCGCCCGACAAGCCGGCTCGCTCGTGCATCCCGACTACCTGCGCTTCGACTACCCGTTCGATCGCGCGTTGACCGACGACGAGAAGCGGGCCATCGAGGACGAGGTCCGGGCCGTGATCCGCGACGACCGCCTCGTCACGGTCGAGTACATGCCGATGGAGCAGGCCATCGAGCAGGGCGCCGACGCGTTCTTCGATGAGAAGTACGGCGAGATCGTGCGAACCGTCCGCGTCCAGGACTACAGCTTCGAGCTGTGCGGCGGGACCCATTGCCGCGCGACCGGTCAGATCGGCGGCTTTGTGATCACCGGCGAGCGGAGCATCGGGTCCGGCCAGCGCCGCATCGAGGCAGTCACCGGGGCGGGCGCCGACACGTTGGTCCGTGAACGGCTCGATGCGTTGGAGCGCGTCGCCGAGACGGTCGGCGCGTCGTCGGTCGACCGCGTGGATGAGCGTGTCGCCACGCTGCAGGACGAGCTGCGCGAGACGCGCCGCCGGCTTCGGGCCGGTGGCGGTGGCGTGCCGCGGCCCGCGGAGCTCGCCGCCCGAGCGGAGGAAGTCGCGCCGGGCGTTCGTCTCGTGGCGGCCACGGTCCCGTACGAGTCGATGGACGTGCTCAAGTCGGCGTCGAAGGAGGTCCGCGTGGCGCTCGGCAGCGGCGTCATCGCGATGTTCCTCGACGCCGAGGCGCCACAGGTGTGGGTGACCGTGTCCGACGATCTCGTGGATCGGGGCCTGTCGGCGGGCGATCTGGTGAGGGTCGCGGTCGGGCCGCTCGAGGGGAAGGGTGGCGGCCGCCCGCAGATGGCGCAGGGCGCCGGGACGCGCCGGGACGGCCTGGCCGAGGCACAGGCGGCGGTGCGCAGCTCGATCGCCGAACGCCTGGGCGCGGGGGGCTGATGGCCTTCTGGCGCCGCATCTGGCAGCGCGATGGAGCCGACAGCCTCGCCGCCTGTACGGCACTCGACGTCGGCACCGAGTTTGCCAAGGCGCTCGTCTTCGAGATCGATGAGGAGGGCCTGGGTACCGTCCGCGGGGTCGGTCGAAAGCGGCAGGGTCTCTCGCACATGCAATCGGGAACCGTCGCGGACATCTCGGCGGTCGTCGACAACTGTGCGGTCGCCCTCCAGGAGGCCGAGGAGATGGCCGGCTTCCGGCCGAGCCAGGTCGTGATCGGCATCGCCGGCGAGCTGGTCAAGGGCTTCACGACGACCCACAGCCAGGAGCGCAAGCGGCCCGACCAGCCGATCTCCGAAGCCGAGCTGCAGAAGCTCATCGACGGCGTCCAACGCGAAGCACTCGGCGAGGCCGAACGAGCGATCACCTGGGAGACCGGTCTGCCGCACGTCGACGTGCGACTCGTCCACGCCGCGGTGACCAGCGCGGCGATCGATGGCTACGCCCTCACCAATCCGGTCGGCTTCCAGGGCCGTCACGTGAAGATCGGGATCTTCAACGCGTTCGCCCCGCTCGTCCATCTCGGGGCGCTCCAGAGCGTCGCTTCGCAGCTCGACCTGGAGCTCCTCGAGATCGTGGCCGAGCCGTACGCCGTGGCCCGCGTGCTCGGGACCGAGCAGATCCGCCAGGCTGGTGCACTGTTCGTCGACGTCGGCGGCGGAACCACGGATGTCGCGCTCGTCCGGCAGGGCGGCATCGAAGGGACCCGCATGTTCGCCCTGGGCGGTCGGGCGTTCACGAAGTCGCTCGCCGACCGCCTCGACCTCCCGTTTCCGCGAGCCGAGGCGCTCAAGGTCGACTACGCGCGCGGCGTCGCCGTCGACCGCCGGGAGGACATCGCGAACATCATCGGCGAGGATGTCCGTGTGTGGGCCGCCGGTGTCGAGCTCGTGATGGAGGAATTGTCGGGTGGTGACCTGCTGCCCGGCCGCATCTACCTGTGCGGCGGCGGGTCGCGTCTCCCGGAGATCCGTGATGCGCTCGCGGCCGAGACGTTCTGGAAGCGCATGCCCTTCGCGCGCCCGCCCGAGGTGGCCGTCCTGTCGCCCGACCAGATCGACACGGTCGTCGACGCGACCGACCTGCTGGTCGACCAGCAGGACGTCACGCCGCTCGGCCTGGCCTACCAGGCTATCGAGCTCCAGACGACCGCCGACCCCCTGGACGTCGCGCTGCGCCGCGTCCTGCGCGCGATGAAGGTCTGATGGAAGTCCGCGTCCTCTACCTGGACATCGACGACGAGATCACGACGGCCGCCGCGCGTGTGCGGGGCGCGGAGGGGACCCGCGTTGCGATGGTCCTGCCGAACGGCTCGCGGGTGGCGACCTCGCGCATCAACTTCCGGCTCCTCGCCCGCGACGCCACGCTCAACGGGAAGCGCCTGTCGATCGTGGCGAGTGACGCCGCGACACGCGCCCTGGCCGCCTCCGCCGGGTTGCCGATCTTCGCCTCGGTGGCCGAGTACGAGTCGTCGATCGCCGAGGAGCGCGGCGAGCGGGCGGGCGATGCAACGAGCGACAGCGCGAGGGCCGATCCAGCGGCGCTGGCGTCGTCGGCTGCGCCCGCGTCGCCAGAGGCACCTGAGCCCGCGGCGCCCGAGCCGATCGCGACCACGCCCGCCCCGGCATCGACGCGGTCGCCGCGCGCGCGTCGCAAGCCGCGCGAGCCAGCGGACGACACCGCAGCGACGCCGACGCCCGCCCTACCGGCAGCGGCAGGGGCAGCCGCCCCGGCTGCCGCCACGACGCCGTCCGTCGCGTCGCCCGAGCCCGTGGTCCGATCAACCCGGGACGAGCGCGCGCCGGTCATGCACGCATCGCGTGCCCCGTCAGCCGTCCCCGCGGCTCGCGTCGTGGCCGACACACCGTCCGACATCGTTCCGGCCGCGCCGTCCCGGGTGACCGGCTCGCGCGTGTTCCCGGCGCCGGTCGGGCGGCAGCTGCTGCCCCCCACGCTCCGCGCCCCGCTCGTGATCGGCGTCGCGGTCCTCGCATTGGCCCTCGTCGTGGGCGGCGTCGGCGCGTACGTCTTCCTGCCGACCGCTACGGCGGTCATCACACCGCGCCAGACGACCATCGGACCGGTGCCGCTGCGGATCGTCGCCGACCCATCGGCGGTCGAGCCAGATCCCGAGGCGCGGATCGTGCCGGCCCAGACCAAGACGCTGGACGTCGAGGCGACACAGACGTTCACGACGACAGGCAAGCGGGTCGAGCAGACCCAGGCCAAGGGCACCGTTCGATTCCGCAACTTCGACTCGAATGGATCGAACACCATCCCGCGCGGGAGCATCGTCGGCACACGGGACGGGGCGCGCTTCCGCACGGACCGGTCCGTCACGATCCCGAAAGCCGAGCAGGTCCTGTTCGAGATCCGCCCGGCATCGGCGACGGTCACCATCACAGCCGTCAAGGGCGGTCCAGGTGGCAACGTCGGGCGGAACCAGATCCGCCTCATCCCGGCTGGCGAGGACCCGCAGACGACCGATGTCACCAATCCTGACGCGACGACCGGCGGCACCCGTGAGGAATTCCCGCGGATCGTTCAGGCGGACCTGGATGCCGCGACCAAGGCGCTCGGCGAGGCGTTGACGGCCGCCTTCGACGAGCAGCTCGCGGATCCGGCCCTGACCGCCGACGGTTCGACGGTCTTCGCGGACACCAAGGTCCTCGGCGCCCCTACCTACCCGACCGACCCGGCGACCCTGCTCGACGACGAGGTCGAGACGTTCGACCTGACCGCGACCGCCACGGGAACCGTCCTCGCCGTCGACGAGAGCTCGGTCCAGGCCGTCGCCGAGGCGAACATCACCTCCCATGTCGAGGCCGGCTACGCGCTGGTCGACGGCTCGAGCGTCATCGACAAGTCACCGGGTCAGGTCGAGGACGGGGTGATCGCGTTCCCGGCGATCATCACGGCCGACCAGGTCCTGCTGGTCGACCCCGCCGCCATCGAGGCGGAGATCCGCGGCAAGTCGCTTGCCGACGCCCAGGCGATCCTCGATGGCTACGGTCGGGCCGAGCTGTCGGTCTGGCCCGACTGGGTCGGCGCGATCCCGACGCTCGATGCCCGCGTCGACGTGCGCACGGCCGAGGCGCCGCCATGACCGGGCTGCTGGGCATCGACCTCGGGGAGCGCCGGATCGGGGTGGCCATCGCCGACGGCCCGGATGTCGGTGCACGCCCGCTCGTGACGTTGCCACGCGCCCGTTCGATCGAAGGGGACGCCGCAGCGCTCGGCAGCCTCATCACGACGCACGGGATCGACGAGCTGGTCGTCGGATTGCCGCTGGAGGCGGCTGGCCACGAGGGCCCGCAGGCCGCGGTGACGCGCGCCTGGGTCGATGCCCTGCGCGACCGGCTGGGCGCGCGGGTCGCGCTCACCTTGCGCGACGAGCGGCTGACGAGCCATCTCGCCGAGACGCGGCTCGGGCCGATGCCCCGTGGCCGCTCCGGTGGGCCCCCATCGCGGCGGCAGCGCGACGACCACCGCGCGCGGGTCGACCGTGAGGCTGCGGCGATCATCCTGCAAGATGAGCTCGACAGCCGCCGCGGGACCGCATCGACGCCCACCAGACCCAGGATGGAGAGCAGGCCATGACGATCCGCTCCGGCGGACGCCCGCGCGACCAACGACCCCCGCACGCCCGGCGCTACGAGCCTGACGCGTACGCGACCGAGTACGTGCCCGAGGACTTCGAGCCGAACCGGCGGTACGGGGTCGGCAACGGCAACGGCCGGCGGCGCGGTGGTGGCGGCGGTGGCCTGGCCGGGTTGGTGAAGTTCCTGCTGTTCGCGCTGCTACTGGGCGGGATCGTGCTCGTCGTGGCGTTGACCGCCCTGCGACCGCTGGTGAACAACGCGATCCTGTCGTGGGCGGCCGACAGCCCCGCGGCCCTCAAGCTGCCGTTCATCGCCGACATCGTCCGCGAGGACCTCGGGACGGCGCTGACCAGACCGGCGTCGACCGACCCGGAACAGGTCGAGTTCACCGTGAACGATGGCGACACTGCCTCGACGATCGCGACCCGCCTCGAGCAGAACGGCCTGATGACCGACGACCGTGCGTTCGTCTTCATCGCGAGCCAGCGCGAGCTCACCGGCGCGCTCCAGCAGGGGACGTTCGTGCTGCGCAAGAACATGTCGCCGGACCAGCTGGTCACCGCCCTCCTGGCGCCACCACCGAACCCGTACATCGAGGTCGACCTGCGCCCTGGCCTGCGGTTCGAGCAGATCACCGCGCTGCTGCAGAAGAAGAAGACCGACGGTGAGGCGCTCGAGATGGACCCACGCGAGTTCTACGAGCTGGCCAAGGAGCCGCCGGCCTCACTCGTGGATGATTACCCGTGGCTGAAGCGGGTCCTGACCGACGCGCCGGAAGGAGCCTCGCTGCAGGGCTTCCTGTGGCCCGGCAGGTACCGGCTTCTTCCCGACACGACGCCCGAGGAGTTGATCCGCAAGATGCTCGACGCGTTCCACGAGGCCGTCGGCGACGAGAAGATGAAGGTGCCGGCCGAGCGCGGCTTGTCCTTCTACAAGGTCATGGCGCTGGCCTCGATCGTCGAGCGCGAGGCGCTCCTCGACGACGAGCGGCCGCTCATCGCCGGGGTGTACCAGAACCGCATCGACGGCATCCCCGGCATCAAGAACAAGATCCTCAACGCCGACCCCACGGTCATCTTCGCCAACGACACCGTCCAGCTCGACGCACTCGATTTCGAACGGTGGCAGGAGTACGTGTTCTGGAAGGTGCCCGAGGACGTCCCCCTGCGCGAGGTGGCCCTCCCGGAGGAGCTGCTGGGGTACCAGACGTACACCCAGCCGGGGCTCATCCCGGGTCCGATCGCGACGCCCACGCTGCTGTCGATCGACGCGGCGCTGCGTCCCGACACGTCCGACAAGTACATCTATTTCGTGGCCATCCCCGACAGCGGCGGCAAGCACGCCTTCGCGAAGACAGCCAAGCAGCACCAGGCGAACCTGAAGAAGTACGGCTACATCCCGTGACCGTGGCCGGGGGCGCGTGGCCGACGCCGGCCGACTTCGCGGCTGCGCCGACCGCGTCGGAGCGAGCGCGCTGGGTGGAGGCGGATCGTGCCGCGCGACCGGCCCGGCTGGAGCGCCTCCGTGCCCGGTTCGGGGACGCCGGCATCGACGCGTATTTCGGCGTGCGACGCGAGCACATGCGCTACCTGACCGGGTTCACGCTCGCCGAAGGCGAGGATCGATCCGCCGGGAATTCCGGGCAGTTCCTCGTCGCTGCCGACGAGGTCGTGGTCCTGGCCGACTCGCGCTACGCGATCCAGGTGCATCGGGAAGCACCCGAGACCCGGGTCGAGACCGTGTATGGCGACCTGCCGGCGCGCTGGCCGGAGCTCATCGGGTCGATCGGGGCGCGGCGGGTCGGTGTCGAGGCGGCGCTGGTCCCGCATGCGACCTGGGGGCGGCTGGCCGCCGCTGCGCCCGACGTCGAGCTCGTGCCGGTCGAAGGATGGCTCGAGGCGGACCGGGCGACCAAGGAACCGGCCGAGCTCGAGCGGGTCGCGGCGGCGTGTGCAGTCGCGGACAGGGCGCTGGCGACGCTGCTCCCCGAGATCCGGCCGGGTGTGACCGAGGCGACGCTGGCGCTCCGGCTGGAATGGCTGATCCGGACCGGTGGCGCTGAGGCGCTCGCCTTTGACGTGACGTGCCTGTCGGGGCCGGAAGCGGCCTTGCCGCACGGTGCCCCGGGCGATCGTCCCGTCCTCGACGACGTCGTCCTGCTGTTCGACTTCGGGGCACAGGTCGGCGGCTATCGAAGCGACATGACGCGGACGCTGTTCGTCGGCGACCCCGATCCGGCCGACCTCGACATCTACGAGCTCGTGACCCGTGCCCAGGCCGCGGCGATCCGGCGGCTCGAGGACGCAGTCGGGGAGGCCGCCCGCGATGGCACGGCGCTGCCATCCGCCAAGGCGATCGATCGCGTCGCGCGAGACCTGATCACGACCGCCGGCCACGGCGACCATTTCGGGCACAGCCTCGGCCACGGCATCGGGCTGGCCACGCACGAGGCACCGTCGTTGAGCACGCGTGCCCCCGACGCGCCGCTGCCGAGCCCGACCGTCTTCTCGGTCGAGCCGGGTGTCTACCTCGAAGGCCGGATGGGCGTCCGCGTCGAGGACCTCGTGGCCATCGATGCAGCGGCTGGCCGCCTCGAACGCCTGACGCGGTTCCCGAGCGAGGTCATGGTCGTCGGCACAGGCGCCGGCTAGCCGCCGGCCGATGCCTGGAGCGTGGCCTCCAGCGCAGCCTTGAAGACCGGGATCTCGGCCGTCGTGAACGCCAGCGGCGGTCGGATCTTGAGGACATTCCCGTCGCGGCCGCACGTACCGATCAGCACGCCACGAGCTCGCAGTCCCTCCTTGATGGCTCGCGCCGTCGCGCCATCCGCGACCTCGACGCCGATCGCGAGCCCGACGCCACGCACCTCGCGGACGCGCGGATCGCCCGCAGTCACGGCCTTGATCGCGGCACGGAGCGCCTCCCCGGTCCGCGCCACGCGGGGCAGGATGCGCTCGTCGTCGAGCACGTCGAGGACGGCCAGGGCGGCCGCGGCGGACACCGGGTTGCCCCCGAACGTGCTGAAGAACACGGTCTCGTCCGCGAACCGGGCCGCGATCTCGCGCCGGGTGACGACCGCACCCGACCGGGTGGCCGTTGCCCATCGGCTTTCCGAGCGTGACCAGGTCCGGCATGATCCCGAGCCGCGCGAACGACCACATCTCGCCCGTCCGGCCGTGACCTCCCTGGACCTCGTCGGCGATCCACAGGCCGCCGGCCACATGGGTGCGCTCCAGCCACTCGCGCGCCAGCGCGGGTCCCGGATCGAGGAAGCCGTCACTCGTCAGGACGCTGTCGAGGATGGCGGCCGCGGGCGCCAGCCCGCGGGTTCCGAGCCGCTCGAGCGCTGCGGCGAACGGGGCCACGTCGAGGTCGGTGCCGCGCCGGCGGTCCGGTGGCGCCCAGGCCTCGACGTGCTCGGGCGGTCTCGATGCCTGCCACGACTCCGGCGACAGGGCGGCGGTCGCGTCGGTCACGCCGTGGTAGGCGAACGCCGTGCACAACGCTCCGCGGTTGCCGGTGAACGTCGTCGCCAGCCGCCACGCGACATCGTTCGCCTCGGAGCCGGAGTTGACGAACAGCACGGTGTCGAGCCCGGAGTCGGGCGGCATCGACGCGATCAGCCGCTCGGCCAGGTCGATCGCCGACTCGTGGAGGTAGCGCATGTTCGTGTTGAGCTGGCGCCCCTGCCGCGCGACGGCCTCCGCGACCCGGGGATGCCCGTGCCCGACGCACGGCACGTTGTTGTAGGCGTCGAGGTAGCGCCGGCCGTCGGTCGCCGTCATCCAGACGCCGCTGGCGCTCACCACGTGGATCGGCTCGTCGTAGGTCAGCGATTCCATGGCCGGGCCGAGGACCGCCTCGCGACGTTCCGCCAGTTCGGCCGTGGGGCGGCCATCGCCCTCCGCGCCGAACCGCCGAGCTGCCTCGTCCCACCCGACCGACAGCAACGTCTCGATCGCCTCGCGCGACCGGCGCGTTGTAGCGCTCCGCGAACGTCGGGTCCTCGAGCCCTCGTTCCGAACGCCACGACGAGATCGCGATGGTCACCGCCGCCCGCGCGGCGAGCAGTTCGCCCATCAAGCGCAGCTCCATTGGCTCGAGCGGCGTGACGCGCTGATAGCCATCGAGCACGAGGCGGGCCGACCGGAACAGCTCATCGCCGGTCCGCCCGATCAGCAATGAGTCGAGCACCGACGCGAGGTCGGTGACGAGCGCGCTGTGGCTCATGTCGCCGAAATCGACGATGCCGGTGATGACGCCGTCGTCATCGGTGAGCGCGTTGTCGGTGGTCAGGTCGGTGTGGACGACCTGTGCCCGCAACGACGGCCAGGCCGGCACCACCGACGCCTCGAAGCGATCGAGCACGACGCGGACGAGCTCGCGATGGCCCGGGTCGCGGATGGAACCGAGCAGCTCGCGGGTCTGCCCGGCGTGCTGGACGTCCCACAACATCGTGCGCTGCGCTGCCGGGTGGAAGAAGCCACGCAACGCCCGACCGACGCGTGCCGCCATCTCGCCCCAGGCGACGAGCGCCGCGTCGGAGAGCTCGATCGCCTCGACCCGCCCGCGCCCGGGAAGCACCGAGTACATGCGAACGTGGTGATCGCCATCGCGTGCGCGATGGAGGGCGCGGCGTGTCTCCGGATCGCTCGAGCCGGGTGACGCACCCGGGGTCAGCCGTGGGATCGCCAGCGGGAGGGTGGGGTCGACGCGGCTCGCATGGATGACGCCCAGCGCCTCCATGTCGAGCGTCGCCGGGTCCTCGGCGGCGTTGGATACCTTCATGACCGCCAACGGCGCGGCGTCGCGGTCGAGCAGCAGGAACGTCTGATCACGCTCGCTGCCGAGGTCGCGAGCGCCGTCGGCGTCGACGTCGAACGTTCGCCGGGCGATGTCGATGACCTCGGCCGCCTCGAACGAGGGGCGCGCCGCGGCGAGCACGGGGTCCATGGTCAGCGCATGGTAGCGGCTAGAATGGGCGCCTCACCCGAACGACCGAGGTCCGTCAGCCCCTGCGCGGCGGTCCACGCGCAGGAGCCCACCAACGACATGATCAGCACCGGCGAACTCAGGAAGGGCGTCACCATCGAGCTCGACGGCGAGCTCTGGCAGATCCTCGACTATCACCACATCAAGATGGGTCGCGGCTCGGCGCAGGTGCGCATCTCGCTGCGGAACGTCAGGCGCGGCCAGACGATCGAGCGCTCGTTCCAGGCCGGCACGAAGTGGCCGAGGGCGCAGCTCGAGCAGCGTCCGGTCCAGTTCCTGTATCGGGACGGCGACGACCACCACTTCATGGACAACGACACGTACGACCAGTTCGTCCTTCGCGCGGACCAGCTGGGCGAGGCGACCCAGTACCTGAAGGACGGGATGACGCTCGACCGGACGAGCTACCAGGGCGAGACGATCGGCGTCGAGCTGCCGGTCACGGTCGACCTGAAGGTGGTCGACACCGAGCCCGGTTTCGCGGGCGACACGCAGACCGGGGCCCGGAAGCCAGCCACGACCGAGACGGGGCTCGTCGTCCAGGTCCCGATCTTCGTCGAGAGCGGCGACACGATCCGTATCGACACGCGGACCGGGGAGTACCAGACCCGGGTCTGATGGTGGCGCTGCCATGACGGACCGCGAGGATCCAGCACCGCCCGACTGGGCGTTACCCGGCTGGGATGCGATCGATCCCGAGGAGCCCGTGGCGGTCGGGCCGGGCCCTGGTCCGTCGGGTCCGAAGCCTGCGGCCGCTCCCGGGACGTTCGGGCTGCGCATCCTGCAGGTCAGCGACGTCACGCGAGCGGTCCGGACCGCGATCCGCCAGGATCCGCGGCTGCTGGACCTGTGGGTCGAGGGCGAGATCGGCCGCGTGACCGTGTCGAGCGCAGGCCACGCGTACTTCGCGCTCCGCGACGAGCGGAACCAGCTGCAATGCGTGTGGTTCCGCGATGACCGGGTCCGCTCGGCGTTCACGGCCCAGGCCGGGCTGCGCGTCGTCGTCCACGGTCGCGTCGATCTGTACGAGCCGACCGGCGCGATGCAGCTCTACGTCGACTCGATCCAGCCGGCGGGTCTCGGGGACCTGGCCCTGAAGTTCGAGGCGCTGAAGGCACGGCTCGCCGCCGAGGGTTTGTTCGACACCGCCAGGAAACGGCCGTTGCCGAGCCGGCCACGGACCATCGCGGTCGTGACGAGCCCGTCGGGCGCGGTCTGGCGCGACATCACGCACGTGCTCGCGCGGCGCTGGCCGTTGGTCGGCGTCGTGCTCGTGGCGGCTCAGGTCCAGGGTGACGGGGCGCCCGCCAGCATCGTTACCGCGCTGCGGCGGACGGCCCGCTACGCCGCGGCCATGCACGAGGCCGGCCGGCCGGACGAGGCACCGGCGGTCACGATCCTCGCTCGGGGCGGCGGCTCGCTCGAGGACCTGTGGGCGTTCAACGACGAACGGGTCGTCCGCGCGGTCGTCGCCCATCCGCTGCCCATCGTGTGCGGGGTCGGTCACGAAGTCGATGTGACGCTCGCCGACTTCGCGGCCGATGTCCGCGCGCCGACGCCGTCTGCCGCCGCGGAGATCGTCGTCCCCGACCGGCTCGAGATGGCGGGCGCCCTTCGACGGGCCGCGGATCGCGTGGCGACCGCCACGGAACGTCGTCTCGCCGCGGCCGCGCGAGACCTGGCGGTAGAGCGGCGTGCCCTCGACCGGGTGAGCCCGGCGGCGCGCCTGGCGGCTGGGCGCGAGCAGGTCGGGCTCCTGTTCGATCGAGCGACCCGCGCCGTCGAGGCACGCCTCGCCAGGGAACGGCTACGTCTCACGGCGGCGTCATCGGCCCTCCCGCGGCATACCGCGGCCCGGGTCGCCGCCGCCCGATCGGCGGTCGAGGCGTCGGCGGTCGCCCTCGCGGTCCTCGGCCCGAACGCCACGCTCGAGCGCGGGTACGCGATCGTCCGCCGCGCGCCGGACGGCACGATCGTTCGTGACCCGGTCGACGCCCCCGGCGGATCGCCGCTCCGCATCCGCGTGGCGCGCGGCGAGATCGCCGCCACGGTCGACGACCCCGCGCCCGACCGATGAGCCAGGACCTCATCGTGTTCCTTGTCGCCGTCGGGCTGTTCGCCGTCGTCGGCATCGCCCTCGGTATGCTGGTCGCACCGCGGCTCGGCCGGCTTGCCGAGCGCATGGATGAGGACGACGGTGACGGGCCCGACTGAAACCCAGTCCGAGCAAGCACGGCCGATCGCGGACCTGTCGTTCGACGACGCCCTGGCCGAGCTCCAGCGGACCATCGCCGAGCTCGAGACCGGGAATCTCCCGCTCGAGCGCACGCTTGCCCTGCACGAGCGGGGTGCGGCGCTGCTCGAGCACTGCGAGACGCTCTTGCGCAGCGCCGAACTGCGGATGCGCCAGCTCGTATCGAAGGGCGGTGGTATCGACACCGTCGAGGTCACCGAGGACCGCACGGTCGAGGACGGCTGACCGACCGAGTCGGCGGTACCCTACGCACGGACCATCACAGACGGGCGGGCATAGCCGTCCAGCACGGGACCCATCGGAGCCACCGACCGCGTGACCATCCTTCAGGAACTCCATAGCCCAGCCGACCTGCGCGGCCTCACCGAGCCACAGCTCGCCGAGCTCGCCGCCGAGATCCGCCGGACGATCATCTCGACCGTCGCCGAGACGGGCGGCCACCTCGGGTCGTCGCTGGGCGTCGTCGAGCTGACGATCGCGCTCCATCGACTGCTGGAGTCGCCGCGCGACAAGATCGTCTGGGACACCGGCCACCAGGCCTATCCGCACAAGCTGCTGACCGGCCGGCTCGATCGATTCCGGACGCTTCGTTCGCTCGATGGCGTCGGCGGCTTCCCGCGTCGATCGGAGTCGGCGCACGACGTGTTCGATGGCGGGCATGCCGGGACCGGCCTGTCGATCGCCGAGGGCCTCGCGGAGGCGCGGGATCTCCGCAACGGGATGGAGCGAGTCGCGGTCGTGGTCGGTGACGCCGCGCTGATGAGCGGGCTCTCGCTCGAGGCGCTCAACGACATCGGCCAACGCAAGACGCAGATGCTCATCGTCGTCAACGACAACGAGATGTCGATCAGCCCGACGGTCGGCGCGTTTTCGAAGTACCTGTCGCAGATCAAGCTGTCGAGCGCCTGGCGCCAGAGCCGGAGCGTCTACGACCGCTCGGTCGAGCGCGTCCCGATCTTCGGGCCGACGCTGCTGGAGCTGTCACGCCGGCTGCGGGCATCGGTCGTGCGGTTCGCCCAGCCGGGCCAGCTGTTCGAAGACCTCGGCATCACGTACGTCGGCGTCGTGCCCGGGCACGACATCCACGCGCTCCTCGAGACGCTTGGCGCGGCGCTCGCGTTGCCGGGCCCGATCATCGTCCACGTCCGGACCCAGAAGGGGCGTGGCTACGCGCCCGCGATCGCCGACCAGGTCGGGTTCCACGGCGCGGCCTTGCCGCCGATGCAGCTGGCACCAGAGGCCGACGCCTACGACGGCGCGAAGTCGCCGCCGGCACCGGCCGACCTGCCGACCGAATCGATGGCCGACGACGCCGCGTCTCCGACGCCGGAGCCGGCGGCGCCGAAGAAGAACCCGAACTACACGGCGGTCTTCGCGGCCGAGCTGATCGAGCTCGCGCGATCCGATCGACGGATCGTGGGGATCACCGCCGGCATGCCGACCGGGACCGGGATGTCGAAGCTCGCCGAGGTCTTCCCGGAGCGCGTCTTCGACGTCGGCATCGCCGAGCAGCATGCGATGACGCTTGCGACCGGCCTGGCCATGGGCGGCATGCGACCGGTCGTGGCGCTGTACTCGACCTTCCTGCAGCGGGCGTTCGACCAGGTCGTCCACGACGTCTGCCAGAACGACCAGCCGGTGCTGATCGCGGTGGATCGTGCCGGCCTCGTCGGCGAGGACGGGACCTCGCACCAGGGCATGTTCACGGTCGCCGCCCAGCGGCAGCTGCCCAACCTGGTCGTCGCGTCGCCGAAGGACGAGCAGGAGCTGCGCTCGCTGCTGCGGACGGCCGTCGCGCAGGATCGCCCGTTCGCGCTGCACTACCCGCGTGACCCTGGGTTCGGGCTGCCACCGGTCGAGCCCGTCGTCTTGCCGGTCGGGCAGGGCGAGACGCTACGCGAGGGTCGCGACCTGTTGTTCGTCGGGTTCGGCCCGATCGTGGCTCGGGCGCTCGACGCCGCCGGTGCGCTCGAGTCGGACGGCTGGTCGGTCGGGGTGATCAATGCCCGGTTCGCGAAGCCACTCGACCGCCAGCTGATCCTGGACGCGGCACGCGGCAAGCGACTGGTCGTGACGTTCGAGGAGAGCGTCGTGACCGGCGGGTTCGGGAGCGCCGTGCTCGAGTTGATCGAGGAGGCGCGGTTGGCGGACGCGGCCTACCGCGACGTGGCCGTCCGGATCGTGGGCATCCCCGGCGATCGGTTCGTGGACCACGGTTCCGTCGCGGACCTGCGGCGGGTGCTGCGGCTCGACGCGCCCGGCCTCGCCGAACAGGTGCGGGAGACGCTCGCGACGTTGCGGGTGACACCGGGTCGGTCGACCTCCGACGTCGCCTGACCGGTCGGATGACGGTCGACGTCGAGCGCGACGCGTTCGCGTCGCGGGTCTGGCGACATCCGTCGGCGGTGCTGCTCATCGTCCAGTTGATGGGCGTGCTGCTCTATCCGTTCATGGACGAGTCGCCCATCGGGCGCGCGGCGTTGTCGCTGTTCAGCCTGATCGTCCTGGTCCTCGCGGTCCGCGCGGTGCGAGCGACGCCGGCCCTGATCTGGGTCTCGTTGCTGCTTGGCGTGCCGGTCGTCCTGCTGACGATCCTCGAGGCGCTCGATCCATCGAACAGCGCCGTCGTGCTCTGGTCGTCGGCGCTCCATGCCGCGTTCTACGCGTACACGAGCTTCGCGCTCATCCGATACATGTTCCTCGACCGCTTCATCACGGTCGACGAGCTGTGGGCGACCGGTGCGACGTTCACCGTCGTGGCCTGGGCGTTCGCCTACGCGTTCACGGCCGTCCAGGTCGTCTGGCCCGGATCGTTCACGGCCGCCGTCAACCCTGACGCGCCCCGGACGTGGTTCGAGCTCCTGTTCCTGTCGTTCACGAACCTGACGAGCGTGGGGCTATCCGACATCACGCCGATCCAGCCACAGGCCCGCGCCATCGTGATGATCGAGCAGGTCGCCGGGCTGCTGTACGTCGCGCTGGTGATCTCGCGCATCGTGGGGTTGACGGTCGCCCGGCAACGTAGCTAAGGGGTCCGTCACCGCCCGAGTGCCACGCCTCGCGGCGGGTGACGAAGGAGCTCCGCGTCGCCCCGCTCGAGTCGCATCCAGACGATCCCATCTCCGGGCCACGGCGCGTCGCCGGTCAGGGCGTCGACGACGTCGCTGGTGCGTGCCGGATACGCAGCGTGCAGCGTGGCCGCGTACCGGCGCGCGATCTCGCGCGTGGCCTCGGTCGATCTGAGGATGAGCAACTTGGATACCACCCGCTCGGCGGATCGGTGGTCAAGGAGTCTATTGCGGAGCCCCTCAGCCTTCTCAGCGAGCCAACGTATCTGCTCCTCGAGTCGGCGGATCTCCGATTGGACGTCCCCGGCGACGCTGATCGCGCGCGATGGGTCGTCAAGCACCACGTCGATCACGCCTCGCGCCGGTCGTGTCACCCCGACTTCGAGCTCTGTCCGCCATCGATGATGGATCTCTCGGATCAGGCATTCGAGCATCGGTGCCTGAAAGCGGTCGTGGATACTGGGACCGCTACCCGCGTAGAAGCGAAGGCTCAGCTCGGCCCCGAGCGCGATGCCGATCCGAGTCAAGGTGGGAATGCTCCCCTGTACTTTCGCGGCTTCGATCCGGGCGAGGAATGACGGGTGCAGGCCGGTCACCGCAGCCACCTCACGCAGCGAGACGCCGGCATCGATGCGTAGTCGGCGCAGTTCCTCGCCATTCCTTACGTTCAGCCGGCGGAGCCTGCGCTCCGTCTCTCGCCGAACGGCCGTCTTGCTGATCATCGCGAACCATCAAACCCGAGGCCGCTCACCAGCGGCTTATCTGGGAGCGATGGTTCGGCAGCCGGTCCAGGAAGGCGACCCGTCGCTTGTGGAGCGACAGGAAGAGTGCGAAGCCCCTTCGGCTGACTGCTTGGGAAGCCTTCGTCGCCTGCGGGGCGACAGAATATGGCCGTGGATCGCGTGCCTAGGTCCTCGTGTCCTCGATGTCGCCTGCGAAGCGACAGGAGGGGCTCGACGCGGCCGACGGGCCGAGCGAGCCTCTGGCGTGGACAGTGTGTCCACGCGGCGGTAGACGCGGCCTGCGCTGGGCCGAGGTGAACTGCCTCGCCCGTTGAGTGACGGTGCAGCGGCCTGTGCCACGATAGGCGGGTGAGCCCGACCGTCACGCAACGGCAGAAGAAGATCCGCCTCGACCAGCTGCTCGTCGATCGCGGTCTGGCCGACACACGGTCCAGTGCCCAGGCGCTGATCCTGGCCGGCAAGGTCCGTGTCGGCGCAGGCGACGCGGCCCGGCGCGACCACAAACCGGGCGACCAGCTCGACCCGGCAGCCATGCTCGACGTCGCCGAGCGTGACCCGTACGTCGGCCGCGGCGGGCACAAGCTCGCAGCTGCCCTCGACGCCTTCGGGATCGATCCCTCCGGCGTCGCGGCGCTCGACGTCGGCGCATCGACCGGTGGCTTCACCGACGTCCTGTTGCAGCGCGGCGCGCGGCACGTCTACGCTCTCGACGTGGGTCGCGGACAACTGGCCGAGTCGCTCCGCCGCGACGACCGCGTCACGTCCATCGAACGCACGAACGCCCGCACGCTCACGGCAGCGACCCTGCCCGAGCCGATCGACCTGGCCGTCATCGACGTCTCGTTCATCTCGCTCGACAAGGTCCTCGAGCCGATCCTGACGACACTGGCCCCCGCCGCGCCGATCGTCGCCCTCGTCAAGCCACAGTTCGAAGCCGGCAAGGGCCGCACCGACCGCGGCGTCGTCAGGGACCCAGCCGTCCACAAGGACGTCCTGGAGCGGGTGACCGCGCACGCCGCGACGCTCGGGCTCGGCACCCGCGACGTGATCGCCTCGCCGATCGCCGGGGCGGAGGGCAACAAGGAGTTCCTCGTCCACCTGGCCAGCGGACCCAGTTGCGCCGACCTCCCGGAACGCATCGCCGAGGTCACCGGCACGTGACGGTCGAACGGATCGGCTTCGCCTACAACCCGACGATCGAGGCGACCGTCGAGCTCGCCGCGCGCGCATCCGGGTGGTGCCGGATCCGCGAGATCGGGGAGTGGCAGGCCCAGAGCGGCGACCTGGACACGCTCCGCAGGGAGCTCCCGACCACCGACGTCCTGGTGGTGCTCGGCGGCGATGGGACGTTCCTCAGGGCTGCCCGCGCCGTCGCGGAGGTGGACGTCCCGTTGCTCGGCATCAACCTGGGCAAGGTCGGGTTCCTGTCGAAGGCCGAAGCGGGCGAGCTCGAGTCGGTGCTCGAGCGGATCGTGGCCGGCCAGTACACGATCGACGAGCGAATGGGGCTCGAGGGCCGGATCCTGCGCGGGGACGCCGGGGCACAGGACGTCGACCGCCACTTCGCCCTCAACGACATCGTCATCGCCCGCGGCTCGCTGGCTCGAGTCTGCCGCCTCGACGTCAGCATCGACGCCACGCACCTCGCCACGTTCATCGCCGACGGCCTGGTCGTGGCAAGCCCCACGGGGAGTACCGGCTACTCGTTCTCGGCCGGTGGCCCGATCCTCGACCCCATCAGCCGCAACCTGGTCGTCACGCCGATCGCCGCGTACCTCTCGGCCATCCGGTCGGTCGTGGTCAGCCCGGAGCAGGTCGTCCGTTGCCGGGTGGTCGACGCCCACGAGGCGCTGGTCTCGGTCGACGGTCGCGAGGACCTGCCGATCGCCGTCGGTGACGTCGTCGAGGTACGAGCGATGGAGCGCCCGATCCGCCTGCTCGAGCCGGAAGGCGCCCAGCCATTCTGGGACTTGCTCCGTCACAAGGTCGAGCTGCTGCCATCGTGAACGACACCGCTCAGGGCGGATCGACGCCCGGTCGACTCCTGGAGCTCACGGTCACCGACCTCGCGCTGATCGACCGCCTGCGCCTCGAGTTCGACGCCGGGTTCAACGTCATCACCGGCGAGACCGGGGCAGGGAAGAGCCTGCTGATCGATGCGCTCGGGCTGGCGCTCGGTGCGCGTGCGGACACCACGCTGGTCCGCCACGGCGCTGAGGCGGCCCGGGTGGAAGCGCTGTTCGACCGGTTGCCTGAGCCGCTGATCGCGGTCCGTGAGGTCGCGACGAGTGGCCGCTCGACCGCCCGGCTTGATGACGCGACCGTCACCGCCGCCCGGCTCGCGGACGAGGTCGGCACCCTCGTCGAGGTCCACGGGCAGCACGACCAGGGTCGATTGCTCGACGAGCGCTGGCAGCGCGACCTGCTCGACGGCTTCGGCGAGCACGAGGACCTGCGCACGGCGATGGCGACTGCCGTGGCACGGTGGCGCGAGAACCGCGCCGCCCTCGACGCTGCGGCGCTCGATCCACGCGAAGTCGCCCGCCGCCTCGACCTGCTCGAGCACGAGTCGAGCGAGATCGCGCGGGCGAACCTCCGCCCCGGCGAGGCCGACGAGATCCGTGCCCGACTGACGGCCGCCCAGCACGGCGAGGCGATCGCCCGGGGAGCGGCCACGCTCCGCGAGGCGCTGACCCGAGAGGGCAGCGGTGCACGGGACGCCGCGGCCGAGGCGCTCAACGAGGCGCGTGGCATCGCCCGGCTCGACCCCCGATTCGAGCCACTTGCCGACCGACTGGCCGGCCTCGAGGCAGAGCTCGCCGACGTCGCCGACGACGCCCGCAGGCTCGCCGAGGGCGTCGACCACGACCCACGCGCCGTCGCCGAGCTCGACGCCCGCCTCGGCGTCATCCACGGGCTCCTCCGTCGTTACGGGGACGATGAGGCGGCCGTCATCGCCCACGGTGAACGCGCGGCCGTCGAGGCCGAACGGCTGCGGGGCCTCGACGAGGAGCGTGCCCGTCGGCAGCGCGAGGACGCTCGCCTGCTCGTCGATGTCGGCGTCGCGGCCGGGACGCTGTCGGCGGCGCGCCGGGAGGCGGCGGCAACCCTGACCGGCGCCGTGGCCGATGTCCTCGAGGAGCTGGGCTTCCCACCCGATGTCTTCGAGGTCGCGATCGGCCGGCGGCCGGCGGACCCGGGCGAGCCTGCCGTCGAGGTCGATGGCGACGCGGTCGCCTTCGACGCCAGCGGCATCGACCAGATCGTGTACCGGCTCGCCCCGAACCCCGGCGAGCCGGCCAGGCCGTTGGCTAGGATCGCATCCGGCGGTGAGCTGTCGCGGGTCGCGCTTGCCATCAAACGCGTCCTGGCCGAGGCGGATGCCAC
This sequence comes from uncultured Chloroflexia bacterium, assembly GCA_963812745.1. Lineage (GTDB taxonomy): Bacteria > Chloroflexota > Limnocylindria > Limnocylindrales > CSP1-4 > SPCO01. The sequence continues at coordinate 465,735 of CAWEWE010000008.1, forward strand.
GCCGACGCTCGTGTTCGATGAGGTCGACACGGGGATCGGCGGACGCAGTGCCGACCCGCTCGGGCGCTCGCTGTGGGGTCTCGCCCGCCGGCATCAGGTCCTGTGCGTCACCCACCTGCCGCAGATCGCGGCCCACGCCGATGCCCACTACCGCATCGTGAAGCGCGAGCGGGACGGCCGGACGGTGACGGAGGTCGAGCGGCTCGACCACGAGGGCCGCATGGTCGAGCTCGCGGCGATGCTCGGCGGTGGGCCGGGCGATGCGGCGGCCCTCGCGTCGGCTCGCGAGCTGCTCGATCGGGCCGAGGCATGGCGAGCGGGACCGGTCGGCGCCGCGGGAGGCGACCGATCGGCGTGAACCTCGACCGCGCGATCGAGGACTACCTGTCGTACCTGCACGTCGAGCGCGGCCTGGCCGATGCCACGATCCGCGCCTATCGCGGCGATCTGCGCGACTTCGAGCGCGATCCCGTGAACGCCGGGGACGCATGGGAGCGCTCGGCCGATGCCGCCGTGCGCTACCTCGCGGCGCGCACGCGTCGCGGCGTCGCAGGCGAACGGTCGCTCGCACCGACCAGCCTCCGCCGCCGCGCGGCCGCGCTGAAGGGGTTCTACCGGTTCGCGTTCGGCGAGGGGATCATCGAGGTCGATGTCGCGACCCACCTGGACCTGCCGCGCCAGAGTCGTCGACTGCCCGACACCCTCGACGTCGGCGAGGTCGAGCGGCTGCTCGAGGCGGCATCGACCGGTGGCAGCCGCGATCGCGCGCTCCTCGAGCTGCTGTACGCGGCCGGTCTCCGGGTGAGCGAGGCGATCGGCCTCGACCGCGAGGACCTGTCGCTCGACGGGGCGTTCGTCCGGGTGATCGGCAAGGGTGACAAGGAACGGCTGGTGCCCATCGGCGAGGTCTCGATCGACCACCTGATCGCCTGGCTGGACGGTCCACGCGCCGTGCTCGTCGCACGCCACCATGTCGAGCCGGTGCGCGGCGGCCCGCTGTTCCTCGGCGACCGCGGTCGACGCCTGGCGCGCCAGCAGGCCTGGGCCGCGGTCACCGCCGCCGCCGAGCGGGCCGGCCTGAGCGGCAAGGTCAGCCCGCACACGCTCCGCCACTCGTTCGCGACCCACCTCCTCGAAGGCGGCGCGGACCTGCGGGTCGTCCAGGAGTTGCTCGGGCATGCGAGTATCTCCACGACCCAGCTGTACACGCATCTGACCGGTGAACGGATCCGGGACGTCTATCGACGGGCCCATCCGAGGGCCTGAGCAGGAGGGATACGCCAGCGATGGGCTACGCCGACGGACTGCTTTCGACGGGGGAGCGGGTCGTGCACCGCGAGAAGCAGCATTGGTTCGTGTTCATCTGGGGGGCCCGGTACACGATCCTGGCCGTGATCGTCGCGGTCGTGCTGCTCGTCCTCAAGAACAACCTGGGCCAGCCGTGGCAGGACATCCTCAACTACGTCGCGATCGCGCTGTTCGTCGGTGGCCTGGCGGTGCTCCTCTGGACGATCCTCCAGTTCCTGAACCTCGAGTACGTGCTGACCAACCGGCGCGTGATCGAGGTATCCGGGGTCCTGAACAAGAAGTCGACCGACTCGTCGCTCGAGAAGATCAACGACGCGGTGCTCACCCAGTCGATCTTCGGGCGCATCTTCGGGTTCGGCGACCTCGACGTCCTGACCGCGTCGGAATCGGGCATCAGCCGCTTCCGGATGCTCGTCCAGCCCGTGGAGTTCAAGCGCGCGATGCTCGACGCCAAGCACGAGTACGAGCGCGACATCTCGGGGTCCGGCTTTGCCGGCAGTCCGCCGCTCCGCGCGGCCTCGCCGATGCCGGGCGAGCCACCGACCGACGAGACGGTCTCGACCCCGCTTCCAACAGCGCAGCCGGCGACGCCGCTGACCCAGGAAGAGGTCACCCGGACGCTCAACGCGCTGGCCGACCTGCGCGATCGCGGCGCGATCAGCCCCGACGAGTTCGAGCGCAAGAAGCAAGACCTGCTGGGGCGTCTCTGACCCACCGGGGCGGCGCCGCTACGATACGCGGAACCCCGTAGAGGATCCCCGTGGAAGACGTCCTGCCCCGCGTCATCGTCGTGGCCATCATGCTGCTCGTCGGATTCCCGGTCCACGAGTTCGCCCACGCACTCGCTGCCTACCGGCTCGGCGACAGCACGGCTCGGTTCATGGGCCGTCTCACGCTCAACCCGATCGCCCATTTCGACCCGCTCGGCGGCATCCTGCTGGCCGTGACGTTCATCGGGTCCTCGTTCGGGTTCGGCTGGGCCAAGCCGACCCCGGTGAACCCGAGCAACCTCGAGGGCGGACGCTACGGCGAGGCGATCGTCGCCCTGGCGGGTCCGATCTCGAACCTCGTCCTCGCGATCGCCGCGGCGCTGCCGCTGCGGTATCTCCTCGCGAACCCGAATCTGGCTCGCCAGCTCCCGGTGATGGTCCTCGAGATCCTGCTGCTGTTCGTCATCATCAACCTCGTCCTGATGGTGTTCAACCTGTTCCCGATCCCGCCGCTCGACGGCTCGAAGGTGCTGTTCGCCTTCCTGCCGCCACAAGTCGCCTGGCGCTGGCGACCGATGCTCGAGCAGTACGGCTTCATCCTGCTGCTCCTGATCTTCTTCCTCCCGCCCGGTGGCCTCGATCGGCAGCAGGGTCATCGGACCGATCATCTTGATGGCCTCCTTGGCCTCCTGGTGGGCATCTAAGGTCCGCCAGTTCCGCTCGCACGTCACCGCCCGAGTGGGGGAGGATGAGCGGGCCGGACTGGCCGACTGGCTGACGCCCGAGCAGCTGCAGCTCTTCGACTCGATGCACGTCGCCGACCGCCGGCACGGGCTCGACGTTGTGGTGACGCTGCGTCGCGAGGGCACCACCGACCCCGACCTGCTGGTCGCCGGTCTGCTCCACGATGCCGGCAAGGGCCAGACCGGCGTCCTGCCCCGCGTCGCGTACGCCCTCGGCCAGGCCTACGGTCCGTGGGTCTGGCGGCTCGCGAGGGTGGTCCCCGGCTGGCGGGCGCCGCTGGAGCGGCTCACCGTCCACGCCGAGGCCTCCGCGCGCCTCGCCGAGGCGGCCGGCTGCTCGGCACGGACCGTGGAGCTGATCCGCCACCAGGATGCGCCGGTGGATCCCGACGCCGGCCGAGCGCTGCAGCTCGCGGACGAGGCGAACTGATGGTCGCCGACGTCGGCGGGTCGCCGGGCGTGCCGGTCATGGCCGGTACGACCATGGTCCAGATCGGGGATGGCCACCGGCCCGAGCACGCCACCCACGTCCAGGTGGCCGAGTTCGACGGGCCGCTCGGGCTGCTGCTGTCGCTGATCGAGGGCCGCCAGCTCGACGTGCTCACGGTGCCACTCGGCGGACTCGCCGATGCGTATCTCGAGGCGCTGGCCGGTCTCGAGGCCGATCGCCTGGGGAATGTCAGCGCCTTCGTCGCGGTCGCGTCACAGCTCATCCTCATCAAGAGCCGCGCGATGCTCCCGCGCCAACCGGTCATCGATCCGTCCACCGTCGACGCCGACGACACACCCGACCCGGAGGCCGCGCTCCGTGCACGGCTCTTGCTGTACCGGGCGCATCGCGACGCTGGTCTGCGCCTGGCCGAGGCGGCCCTCGAGCGGATCGGGTTGTTCCGACGAGAACCCGGAGCGGCGAGGGCCGCCGGCGTCGCCGGCGCGCGTCCGGCCGACGTCCCGCCGATGGACCCGGCCCGCCTCGCCGGCGCGCTCGTCGGGCTGGCGCTGATCGCGCCGCCGCCGGAGCCACCGCCCGAGGTCATGCCGCGGACCATCACGCTCACCGAGCGCGCGGCGCTGATCCGCGCCGCCCTCAGGGAGGCCTCCGAGATCGTGCTGCAGGACCTCCTCCGTGGGGTCCATGACCGCGTCGTCGTCGCGGTCACGTTCCTGGCCCTGCTCGAGCTGATGAAACGCCGCGAGATCGTGGTCGAACAGGAGGAGCCGTGGGGCCCGATCGTCGCCCGGGCGACCGACGGCATCGCGGACGACACACCCCTCGACGAGTCGCTGGAGTCGTTCGCATGACCGACGAGCTCGACCTCGACGGCGAGCGCGCCGACGACCTCCCGCCGCTCGCAGCGGGGGCGGACGACGCCCGGCCGCCGCTCGAGCTGACCGAGACCGGCCTCGAGGCGTTGCTGTTCGTGGCGGAACGCCCGCTCAGCCGTCGCGAGATCGCCTCGCTGGCCGGTGTCGACCACGACACGGTGGATCAACGGCTCGGCGACCTCGAGGTGTCGCTCGCCGCTCGCGGGATCCGGCTGATCGTCGATGGCGACCGGGTCGAGCTGGCCACGGCGCCGGAGGCGGGCGCGCTCGTCGCGCGGTATGTCGGCGTCGACGCGATCCGACTCTCGCCGGCCAGCCTCGAGACCCTGGCGATCGTCGCCTATCGCCAACCCGTCACGCGCGCCGCGATCGAGCGCATCCGCGGCGTCGACTCGGACTACACGGTCCGGTCGCTGCTCCACCGGCGGCTGGTCGTCGAGCTCGGCCGCTCCGACGCGCCGGGCCGTCCGTTCCTGTACGGGACGGGCTTCGACTTCCTCGAGCGGTTCGGCCTGACGAGCCTGTCGGAGCTGCCGCCGCTGGATGTCGATGTCGCGGCCCGGCTGGCGGAGGAGGGCGGCGAGGCGCTCACCGAGCCGCTGTTCCCGGACGACGTGCCCGCCGAGGCCTGATGCCCGCGGAACGTCTCCAGAAGGTGCTCGCTGCGGCGGGCGTGGCCTCGCGGCGATCCGCCGAAACGATGATCGCGGAGGGTCGCGTGACGGTCGATGGGCGAGTCGCCACGCTCGGGACCCAGGCCGACCCGGACCGGTCGGTCATCGCGGTCGACGGCCGGGTCATCGGATCGGCCGTCGCGCATGCCTACCTGCTGCTCCACAAGCCGCCCGGCGTCACCTCGACCACGCGCGACCGGCACGCCGAGACGACCGTGCTCGACCTGATCCCGACACCACTCGTGCCGGATGGCGCGCTGCTCTACCCGGTCGGCCGCCTCGACCAGGACAGCGAGGGCATGCTGCTGCTCACCAACGACGGGGCGTGGGCGGACCGCGTGCTCCATCCGCGCCACGGCGTCGAGCGCGAGTACGCGATCGGCCTCGATCGGCCGCTGGGTCACGACCAGGTCGATGCGCTGCGCGCCGGGATCCGTCTCGACGAGGGCCAGGCGACGCTCGCCGGCCTGCGACCCATGACGGCGATCGAGGTGCAGCGGCTCGGCGCGCTGCTCCGGCCGCCCCCGCCGGACCTGACCTGGTACCGGGCGACCCTCACCCAGGGTTGGAAGCGCCAGCTCCGCCGGATGTTCGGCGCGATCGGGGCTCCGGTCGCGCGACTCGTCCGCGTGCGCATCGGCCCGGTCCGCATCGACGGGCTCCGAAGCGGCGCCACCCGCGCGCTCAAGGCCCCCGAGGTGCGCGGCCTCGGAGCCGGCGGAGGTCGCTCGCGCCAGACCCAGCAGAGGAGTGACGATGGGCTTCCTTCGACGCCTCGTCGGCGGCGCTGAACCGCCGCCCGATTGGTCGCCCTTCGACGACGGTCGGACGCATCAGGCGTTCGTTGATGCGGTCGAAGCCGACCTGCGCCGGCGCGGGGTGCCGTTCGAGATGGGCGACGGTGTCGTTGCCATCCCGACGGAAGGGGAGGACCGACCCGCGGAGTACGGCCTGTCGAACCTGTCGCAGCAGTGCGCCGTGAGCGATCGTGGCGATTGGTCCACGGTCATCGCGACACACTTCACGAGCGTCTTTTCGATCAAGGGACGCGACCTCGATGCGCTCGCCGCCGACTACGAGCAGGTGCGCCAGATCCTGCAGGTCCGGCTGATGCCGGATGCTTCGATGGGCGGCGTCGATGTGCCCGGTAGCGTCGTCCGACCGATCGCTCCGGGCATCCAGGCCGTGCTGGTCTACGACTTCCCGGATTCCACAGCGTCGGTGCACGAGGACCACCTCGCGTCGTGGCCGGTCGACCCGGATGCGGCCTTCGACCAGGCGATCCGCAACCTCGACCAGGAGCCGGCACCGTTGCGCGATGACATGGAGGTCGAGCCCCGGACGTCGGTGCGGGTCTGGTACGGCGACAGCTTCTATGTGGCCACGCGCGTGCTTCGCCTGAAGGAGCTGATCCCGCTCGGCACGACCGACGCGCTCGTCGCGGTGCCCAACCGCCACACACTGCTCGTCCACCCGATCGTCGATGGCGGCGCGGTCGCGGCGATGCAGCCCATCTACCGCCTGGCCGTGCAGCTCTTCCGCGAGGGTCCGGGCTCGATCAGCGACCAGCCCTACTGGTGGCACGAGGGCGCGCTCGAGCAGATCCCGCACCACACCAAAGGGCGCGACGTCACCGTGGTGCCACCGGACGGACTGCTGGCGGTGTTCGAGGCGGTCATCGCCCGGTCCGAGGGCGGCTGACCGCTATCCTTCGGGCCATGGAGCGGTTGGTCGTCGCCCTCGACGGGCCCGGGTCGTCGGGCAAGAGCAGCGTCGGGGCTGCGGCGGCACGTGAGGTCGGCTACCGGTTCTTCGACACGGGGCTGCTGTACCGCGCGGTCACGTGGCTGGCCGAGCACCGTGGCGTGCCGGTCGACGACTCGGAGGGTCTGGTCGCCCTCGTCTCCGACATCGCCGTGGCCGAGGACGACGGGGGTCGACTGTCGAGCGTGCACGTCGATGGGGTCGATCACACGGCCGATATCGAGACGCCCGAGGTCGAGGCGGCAGTCTCGTCCGTGTCAGCCGTGCCGGAGGTCCGCGAGGCGCTGCTGGCCCGCCAGCGTGAGCTGGCCGAGGGCGGCGGGATCGTCATGGCCGGGCGCGACATCGGCACGATCGTGCTGCCCGATGCGGATCTCAAGATCTACCTGGACGCGTCGGTCGAGGAACGCGCGCGACGCCGCGCCGAGCAGCGTGGGCTCGACCCGCGTGGAGCGGAGGGCCAGGCGATCCTCGACGCGCTCCGCCGGCGCGATCGGCTCGACAGCACGCGGGCCGTGGCGCCGCTGCGGGTCCCGCCCGACGCCCGCATCATCACGACCGACGGCAACACGTTCGAGCAGACGGTTGATGCGGTCGTCGGCACGATCCGCGACGCCGAGGCTCGGCTGGTCCCTGTCCGGTCGACGTGAGCGCCGCCCAACGGCCCACGACGCCGATCGTCGACGACATCGCGCCATGGATGGCCGCCCTGGCGGGCGCCGTCCGCGTAGGCCTGGCCGGGCTGACGCGCGTTCGGGTCGAGGGCGCCATCGACGAGATCCCGCGGACCGGACCGGTCATCGTGGCCGCCAACCACAGCTCGAACCTGGACGTGCCGGTGCTCGGGTCGTCGCTGATGCCGAAGCTCGGCCGACGCCTGCAGTGGCTCGGCAAGCGGGAGCTGTTCGACTGGCCCATCGTCGGCTGGATCGCCCGCAACGGTGGCGTGCACGCGATCGACCGAGGGGCGGCCGATGTCGAGGCGTTCAGGATCGCGACGCGGATCCTCGAGGAAGGCCATGCCCTGTTCGTGTTCCCGGAGGGGACGCGCAGCCGCGACGGGACGCTGGGGCAGGGACGGGACGGTGTCGCCGTGCTGGCGCTGCGGACCGGGGCGCCGATCATCCCGGTCGGCGTATCGGGGTCGTACGAGCGCTGGCCGCGGGGGCAGCGGCTGCCACGGCCCGGCGGCCGGGTGACGGTCCGTGTCGGCTCCCCGTTCCGCCTCGCCGACGTGATGCCGCCTGACCTGGATCGTCGCGCCGCGAAGACCGCCGCCACGGACGTGATCATGCGCCGTATCGCCGAGCTGCTTCCGGAGCCCCAGCGCGGTCACTACGGCGCAGGGTCCGGATCGGGGTCAGAACGGGTCCCCATGCGATAATCCGTGCGTGGGAACGGTCCAGGAGGTCCGCATGGCGAAGCGGACCGGCTTCTGTTACGGGGTGCGCGAGGCGATCGACAAGGCCAAGGAGGCGTCGGCCGCCGGTAAGGCCACGCATACCCTCGGGCAGGTCGTCCACAACGAAGGCGTCGTGCGCGACCTGCAACAGCTGGGCATCCAGACGGTCGACACGCTCGATGACGTCGACCACGGTGCCGCGGTCGTGATCCGCGCGCACGGCGTCCGACCGGACGTCATGGCCCGCGCCGAGGAGCGCGGCCTCGAGGTGATCGACGGCACCTGCACCTGGGTCATCCAGGAGCAGAAGGAGCTCGTCCGACTCCTCGATGAGGGCTACACGATCGTGATCCTCGGCACGCCGAAGCATCCCGAGGTCGTCGGCCTGCTCGGCTTCGCGCCGGACGCGATCGTCGTCGACGAAGAAGAGGAATGGGATGCCGCCATCCCGCGCAAGAAGCGGATGGCCTTGATCTCGCAGTCGACCCAGCCGCCCTGGAAGTTCGAGAAGCTCGCAGCGTTGATGGTGTCGCGCGCCCACGAGCTCAAGATCGTCAACACCGTCTGCCCGGTGACGATCCGCCGGCAGCAGGACACGATGGAGACCGCGGCCGAGGTCGACCTGATGGTCGTCGTCGGTGGCCGCTCGAGCGCCAACACCAAGGAGCTCACGCGGCTGTGCGAGATCGCCGGAACGCGGGCGATCCAGATCGAGAGCGTGCGCGACCTGACCGACGCGTCGGTGTTCGAGGGCGCGAAGATCGTCGGGGTGACCGGCGGCACATCGACCCCGATCGAGGACCTGCGCGACGTCACGCAGCGGATCCTCGAGCTGGCGGGGACCGCCGACGCGGCCGCTCGCGCGGAGGAGCTCGCGGAGGCGGCCCTGGCCCACGCCGCGACCCCGGCCGGTCGGACGACCTCGCTTCCCGACATCATCTCGCGACCGTCCGCCGGCGCGGCCTGATCGTGGCAGCGCCGGCCCCGGCGGGTCCGCGCCTGGGCGGCGCGCTGCCGATCGTCGCGATCGTCGGCCGGCCGAACGTCGGCAAGAGCACGCTCTTCAACCGGGTGGTCGGAGCGCGCACCGCGATCGTGGAGGACCGCGCCCGAACGACGCGCGATCGACTCTATGGCGACGCCGAGTGGAATGGCCGCCGGTTCGTGATCGTCGACACCGGCGGGCTCGAGATCGATACCGACGATCCGATCGAGCTGCGCGTCCAGGAACAGGCTCGCCTCGCGATCGCCGAGGCCGACGTCATCGTGTTCGTGGTCGATGCCGCCGCGGGCATGACGCCCGCCGACCTCGAGGCCGCCGAGCTGCTGCGACGCGCCCCGGCACCCGTGATCGTCGCCGTCAACAAGGCCGATAACGAGAAACGCGAGATCGAGGCCGCCGAGTTCCACGCGCTCGGCTGGGACGAGACCTACCCGATCTCCGCGTCGCACGGCCGCGGCACCGGTGACCTGCTCGATGCGATCGTCTGGGGGCTTCCGCCCGAGAGCGAGCAGGAGCGCGACCGCAAGGCTCGCGAGGCCGAGGCCGATGCATGGGCCGATGAGGTCGCCGCCGGACGGCTCGAGCCGTTCGTGGTCGGCGATCCGGAGGAGGATCTCGACGGGGACGAGGCCGCCGGCGATGACGCGGTCGCCGATGCAGAGGCGGCCCGGTGGGATGCCGCCATCGCCGCCGAAGCCGACACCGCACCCGCCGCCATCGCGTTCGTCGGTCGACCGAACGTCGGCAAGTCGAGCCTGCTTAATGCGTTGCTCGGTGAGGACCGATCGATCGTGTCTGAAGTCCCCGGCACCACTCGCGACGCCATCGACACCCGCCTGGCGTGGGGTCGCAGCGAGGTGGTGCTCATCGATACCGCGGGCATCCGCCGGCGCGGCAAGGTCGCGTCCGGCGCGGCTGCCGAGCGCTACTCGACGATGCGGGCGCTGACGGCGCTGTCGCGTGCCGATGTGGCCGTGCTCGTGATCGATGCCGTCGAGGGCCTGACCTCGCAGGACGCCCATGTCGCCGGCTACGCGGTGGAGGAGGGGAAGGGCCTCGTCGTCGCGGTCAACAAGTGGGACCTCGTCGAGGACAAGACCGATCGCACCTTCGACCAGTACATCGAGTGGATCCGGAGCGACGCGCCATTCCTGGACTTCGCACCGGTGGTGTCGATCAGCGCGAAGACTGGCCAGCGGGTCGGGCGGGTGCTCGAGCTGGCGGTCGATATCTGGGCTGAGCGGCGCAAGCGGGTGCCGACCGGTGAGCTGAACCGGATGCTGATGGCGGCCACGGACCGGACGCCGCCACCGCTCGTGCGCGGCAGGCGGCCGAAACTGTTCTACGCGACGCAGGCCGCCGTCGCCCCGCCGACCTTCGTGTTCTTCGCGTCGGATGCGGCGGCCGTCCACTTCTCGTATCGCCGGTACCTGGAGAACAGGCTGCGCGAGACGTTCGGGTTCGATGGGACGCCACTCCGACTCGTGTTCCGCGATCGCGTGTCGGCGAAGCTGCCTCGTCGCCGAAAGACCCGCTCGATGGCGTCATCGGGTCGACGACCCTCCGCCCCGCGACCTCGCCGACCGCGATGACCGACGCCGCCCCGCGGGTCGCGGTCGTCGGGGCGGGCGCATGGGGTACGACGCTGGCGGGGATCGTCGCCAAGCGCGAGCCGGTGGTGTTGGTCTGCCATCGCCCCGAGGTGGCGGACGAGATCAACGCGACGCATCGCAACGAGCGGCGGCTGCCGGGCATCGACCTGCCGGAGGCGCTGACCGCCACCGCCGACGTCAGCGCGCTGGCCGGCATCAGTGATCTCGTGATCTTCGCGGCGCCATCGTCGCATCTGCGATCCGTGGTACGCGGGGCGGCTCCGTCCATCGCCGAGAGCGCCGATGTCCTGTCCGTCGTCAAGGGCCTCGAGCGGGGATCGTTGTTGCGGATGAGCGAGGTGATCGCCGACGCCGGTGGGATCGACCCGGTGCGGATCGCGGCGCTCTCCGGCCCGAACCTTGCCTCGGAGATCGCCCAGGGATTGCCGGCATCGGCGGTCGTCGCTGCGTCGGACCTCGAGCTCGCGAACCGGATCGCCGACCGGCTCGGGCGACGGGAGTTCCGCCTCTACGTCAACAGCGACATCCTCGGCGTCGAGCTGTGCGGGGCGCTCAAGAACGTGCTCGCCATCGCCGCCGGTGCTGCCGATGGCCTCGGGTTCGGCGACAACGGCAAGGCCGGGCTCATGACCCGCGGCTTGGCCGAGATGATCCGGCTCGGTGCGGCGGCCGGCGCGAACCGACTGACCTTCGCCGGGCTTGCGGGGATCGGTGATGTCATCGCGACGTGCGGATCGCGGCTGTCGCGCAACCATCGACTCGGTGAGGAGCTGGCCGCGGGCCGTCCGTGGGCCGAGATCGAAGCGACGCTGCCGGGCACGGCTGAGGGCGCCTACACGGTCGATGCTGCCCTCGCGCTGGCCGATCGTTATGGCGTCGAGATGCCGATCGCGCGGGAGGTCCACCGCGCGCTGTTCGAGGGAAAGTCGGTGCAGCGCTGCCTGATCGACCTGCTCTCGCGCGAGTCGAAGGACGAGCTGCAGGACCTCGGCTGACCGGTCGGTCGTGCCCTTGGAACTGCCAGTTCCACGTTCCGGATCGAGCGCGCAGGGCTCATGGGCAGATACGACATCGGTCGTCGTCTGGGTGATGCAGCCCTGCACGGCTGTGACCGGACTCGGAACTACCAGTTCCGTCGGTCGGCCGGGTACCGCGTGCTAGACTGCGGACCCCGTCGGGGCGTGGCGCAGTCTGGTAGCGCACCAGTCTGGGGGACTGGTGGTCGTCGGTTCAAATCCGGCCGCCCCGACCATATTTCACTCATGAGAAGGCCCCCGCCGGTGCGTCCGGACGGGGGCCTAACCACAGTTCTGACCACAGTTTGCCTATCGCGCCGCCTACCGGGGCGTCGCGACGCTTGAGCATGCCGTCGATCCGCGCTGCCGCGACGCGAGACCGTTCCCGCGAGAGATGCGAGTAGATGTCGACCGTCAGCCGGCGACGAGAACGGGCTTCCGGCCGTATCGGACAAGGCGCCGCCGGCGAGATTCGTGAGCGCCTTCGTCAGCCCGAACGCGACGATGAACGTGAGCGCCGAGCTCAAAGCCTGGAGGCCGAAGACTTCGGTCGAGAGTAGCGGCATGACCGTTCGCTCCTGGCCGACCATCCCGCCGACCAGCGCGTTGACCCCGACCAGGATGGCGAACTGGCCGAGGTTGGCCTGCAGCCCGAGCCGAGGGTCCGGCGCGCCGACGACCGATGATCTCGCCGCGTCCGGTTTTCGCCTAATCAGACTGCCCCTCGCCCACGGCATCGCGGTCGACGAGGACATCGATCGAGCCCGTCGCCCGGAACCCCAGCCGCTCGAGGATCGGACGAGACGCGGCCTGGGCCTGCGTGACCAGCGCCGATGCACCCAGTGTCGTTGCGGCGTCCCAGCGTGCCCGAACCAGGGCGCGGTACGCACCACGACCGCGAGCTTGCGGCAGCGTCACGCCGCCGGCGAGGAGAAACGGTCCGGGATCGGTACGGCGCATGACACCGTACGCGACGGTCTCGCCGTCGAGCCGCGCGATGAATGCGCTCGGGTTGGCCATGCTCGAATGGTCCGCCCAGCCAGATGCGAGCTCATCGCGGGACGTCGGCGACCCGCCGAAGACCTCCTGGCGGATTCGATCCATCTCGGCGTATTCCTCGATCGCTTTGACCTCGCGGACCTCGATGCCCCGCACCGCCGGCGGCTCCTGATCGAGGACCATCGCCGTCAGTTGCGGCTCGGACTCGTCGCGATACGCGCCTAGGGCGATCAGCGACTCGACGAAGCCGGGGGGCGTCGCCGAAGGGCCGATGAGCCACCGATGGGTGCTGACGGCCTTGCTGCCGAACCAGGCCCGTACCGCGGCCACACGTTCCGGGATCGGGACGTCCGTGAATCGAACCCGAGTCGCGAGGTTCGACCAGGCATCGCCAGAGGCTGCATGCACGAGGACGACGTCGTGCCGAACCTCGCGCTCGACGGATCGTGGAAGTTCCTGATACGCGTCTGCGTCCTCGGCAACGAAAGCCCAGTCCATCTCGATATCTTGCGCTGGTCTGCGTGCCCTTGGGCGGCTCAGCTCCGCCCTGTCGGCGTGCTCAATCGCGCCTCGAAGATCTCCCGCTCCCCGCTGATCCCCTTGAACGTCCGAGTGCCCCGCTCGACGAATTCAAGACCAGCGCCGATGGTTAGCTCGCGGGCGGTCGCCGAGACGTACGTCGTTCCCGGCTCTGCCGCGGCCAGTAACGGTGTCGTCCCGTGCGTCGAGTGTCTTCGCCTGGACGGACATTCGTGGAGTGTGGTGCGGCCCCGCGGCTAGCGTCAACGGCGAGATATTGTCATCGCCAGGCCACGTCGAACGCGTCGGTCGCCACATCAAGCCATTCGGCGATCGCCGGCCGCCGCCGGCGATGCCCAGGCAATCGTCGAAGCCGTTTCCCGCGTCCTCGGCCCGGCCACGTAGAGTTGCATCCATGCCGGAGCGGCTGACAGAGGATCAGTTTCGCGCCGTCCTCACGGGCGAAAGTGAGGAGCTGGCTCGGATGCGCGGAGTTCTGCGGCGCCTTCCCAGTCCTCCGCATTGCAAGCTATGCGCAGCACCATTCAGAGGTCCTGGCGGCTTCGTGCTGGCGCGCTTCGGATTTTCGCGGTCCGCGGTCAATCCGCAGCTGTGCAACAACTGCCTAAGCGGGTTCGTGAAACGCGGGATCACCGGGGCGGAGATCCCCGTGTCGCTGCTCTTTGCGGACATCCGGGGCTCGACCTCCATCGGGGAGAGACTCACTCCGAGCAACTTTCGGGCGTATCTGGACCGGTTCTACCGCTTGGGTTCGCGCGCGATCCTGGAGCACGACGGCCTCGTGGACAAGCTCGTCGGCGACGAGATCATCGGCCTGTTCTTCGGGGGCATCACAGGTTCACGACACGCAGGGGCCGCACTGGCATCCGGCCGGGCGTTGCTTCGAGCTGCCGCCAGGCCTCACGCTGGTCCAACGGGTCTCATTCCTGTGGGGGCTGCGGTGCACACCGGTATCGCTTATGTCGGAACGACCGGACCCGAGGGAGCGGTGACGGATTTCACCGCGCTCGGAGATGCCGTCAACACAACGGCGCGGGTGGCATCAGCCGCCGCAGCCGGCGAGCTGCTCGTGACAACCGATGCGGCTTCCGCCGCCGACCTAGACCGGTCGAACGTCCCAGAACGACGGTTGCAGCTGCGCGGCCGCTCGGAGGCGATCAGAGTCTTTTCCCTCACCGCTTGACGTGGCTGACCCCACGCGTCCGACCACACTTGGGGTGGATACCGGTGGACAGGACTGACGCGGGGCACGCTCAGGGACGCCTGATGGGAACGGTCATGCCCCGTTTGAGCATGTATACCCACCAGTCTGGGGGTGGTCGTCGGTTCAAATCCGGCCGCCCCGACCATTTCCCCGCACGAAACACCGGAACTCGCTTCCGGCTGCCTGCTGGTGGGTAGCAACCAGGTAGCCGACCGCCGCCGTTCACGACCGGCCGGTAGCCCCATGCCGGGTGCGTCAGTCTGCCTCGAGTCCCTCGCTAGCGGCCTGGCTCCTGCGCGGGATTCGCTTTGGCGACTGGTCCCTACGCCGGCGGTTTGGTGGGTTTTGGTGGTTTCGGCGGCTTGTCAGGCTTCGGGTGAGGAGTCGGGCTCGGACTAGGTGACGGGGTCCCTCCTGCTGTCGGGGTCGGCATCGGTGAAGGTGACGGCGTTGGGACGGGCGTCGGTGCTGCTGACGGAGTGGCTCGGGCGGTCGGGACGGCTCGGGGTTTGGCTGTCGCAGTCGGACCTTGCCGCGGCGTCGATCGCGTGGGCTGGGCACTGTCAGGCGTCGACGGTGGTTCTGCGACGTCGGTCCCCGAAGGCGGAGTTCGCGTCGCCTCTGGTGTTGCCGACGCGAGAACGGGTGTCGGAGCCGCTTGCGACTCGGTGGGACCGGACGCCACTGCCGCCGCCGGTTCAAACCCAGGGCCCGTTGACACGGGCGGGTCGGTATCAAAAACCGCAACAACGACGATGGCGACCGCCAAGCCCACAGCGATCCCCACGAACGTCTGATCGGCCGACGAGATCATGGCGCGCTCGAGTTCTTACCCGGTGATCTGGGGGCCTGCACATCATAGGGTCATGGTCCGCGACTCGCGCGTGCCGGGTCTCGTGATCGCCTTTTCGCTTATCGCGGCGGCCTGCGGCTTTGTGCCCGGGTTCGGGCCTGGGCAGACCCACGTGGATGGGACCGAAGAGCAGCCAGGTCCGGGCAGCGTCGTGGTCGAAGGCGATCCCCCGAATGCGACCGCCCCGCTGGTGATCCAGTTCGTCGGGTCGGAGGGAAACGTCGTCGAGGAGCGGACGGCTTCGCATCCCGAGCGGCAGCGTCATGCAGGCGAGCATGCCCAATCTCCCAGAGGTGAGAGGCTGCTCGTGAACGAAACCCTCTGTGAGGGCAACTTCAAGGTTGAGACAGACAAGCGCACGCACGTTGTTCTGCGCGTCAGCGACTCCGGCTGTTCCGTTCGGACCACGAGTACGGAGCCGATCTGAATGGCACGTCCTCAGCTGACGGATACGTGCTTTTCAGGGGATGACGCGTTGGTCGAGCCGAGTACCATCGACGCGCAGACGGGTCCGGGAGCCCCAAGCCGCGGTCGCACGACCGCGGGTCCCGGCCCGCGCGAGGAGGGTAGTCGTGGGCATCATCGCGTGGATCGTGCTCGGCGCGATCGCAGGGTTCATCACCAACATGCTCATGGGCGGCACCGGCGGGGTGATCACGACGATCATCCTGGGTATCGTCGGCGCGGTGGTCGGTGGATATGTGGCCGGCACCGTGCTGGGCGTCGCTGATGTGACCGGCGTCAACCTCGAGAGCATCATCGTGTCCGTCATCGGGGCGGTCATCGTGGTGGCGCTGTACCGAGGCATGCAGGGCCGCCGCAGGGTCTGAACGAGGCGGCGAAAGACTCGCCGCCCGACGCTCCATCTGGACCGGTCCGGATCGAGGGGATGACCCATCATGGCCGCTGAGGATCAGCAGACCACACCGACGTCGTCCCCGCTACCGGCCGGCCTCGTCTTCGCCGACACGTACTCGCGGTTCGCCGCGTACTTCCTCGATAGCGTCCTGCTCAGTGGGCTGATCTCCGTCTTGCCGGCTCTGCTCGGCTTGTACGACTACACGTCCGCCTATCCTCCGGAGCCGATGCCGAGGGCGACGTTCATCGGGACGACGATCTTCGGGTTGGCCGCCCAGGCGGCGTACTTCCTGTGGTTCTGGACCGGCGGACGCCGATCGACACCCGGTCAGCGGGCGTTCAACATCCAGGTCGGCAACGCCTTCGACGGCCAGCCGCTGACGATGTCGCAGGCCATCGCTCGCTGGTTCGGGATGGGCTGGTGGCTCAGCCTGGTCATCCTGCTTCCGTTCTTTGCCTTGGCCGTCGTCGCGTATGCGGCGAGCATCGTCTGGTGGCTCATCCTCGTCATCTCGGTCATCCTCAGCCCGACGAAGCAGGGCATCCACGACCGCATCGCCCGCTCTGCTCTGGTTCGGCCTGCCGGGCCGACAAGTCGGTGGGCGATCGGTTGTGTGTGGCTGTACATCGCGCTGCTCGCCGTCTCGGTGGTGCTGCTCCTCGTCATGTACTTGCTGCTCCAAAGCATTCGCGATTCGGGGTTCTATCCCCCCGGCCTGGATCCGTTCGACATCTTCGCCGCGCAGATCCGGGAGTTCTGGCCCTCATGAGGGTCCGTAGAATGGAAGCCTCGCAGGGAAGGGGAGGACGATGACCCAGCCACCCGACGATCGCCCGCGGCAGCCAGACGAGCCCGAGGGAGAGGGAGCGCCGGAGAACGCCCCGACCGTCGCCTGGACGCCGCCCGACGCTGAGCCCGAACGGCCACCCGAGGAGGGTGGTGTGGGCTTCGCCGCGGTGCCGGACGGCACCGACGCCGGCACGACGACGCCACCTCCTGCCGAGCCTGGACCGCCAGCGCCCACGCAGCCCGACGAGCCTGCGGCCCCGGCACCGCCCGAGCCGGCTCCCGGTGGACCCATCATCAGCGCCACACCAACGCCACCTGCGACCGGCTGGCAAACGCCCGACCAGTCCACCACCGCGGTCCCGCCGCCGGCGCCATCCGGTGGCGGTTGGGAGGTCCCGCCTACCGCTGCGGCAGCACCCCAGCAAGAGGGCTATGTCATCGCCGGTGTCGGCGCGCGCTTCGTCGCGTGGCTCATCGACGGCACCCTCGCGGGCATCATCCCCGGTGCCCTGACGCTCGTCGTCATCGACTGGGCGGGGATCGTCCGTCGGGGCCTGGAACAGGCGGAGCTTGCGCCGACCGGCCAGATCTCGGCCAACGCCTACACGATCCCGATCACGATCGACTTCATCCTCGCCACCCTGATCGGTATCGGTATCTCGTACCTCTACTTCGTCGGGTTCTGGACAAGTCGATGGCAGGCGACGCCAGGCATGATCGGACTCAAGATGCGCGCCGTCGACGAGCGGACCGGCGGCACGCTGACGATCATGCAGGCCACCAAGCGATGGATCGCCCTCGGTTGGCCGCTCGGACTGCTCTCGCTCGTGACCGTCCTCCAGGCCTACCAGTCATTGCTCCAGTTCGGCTTGTACCTCTTCCTGTTCTTCACGACGGTGACCAACGAGCGTCGTCAGGGCATCCATGACAAGTGGGCCAATTCGTTGATCATCCGCTCGGTCACGAGCGGGAATGGCGCCACGTTCGTGGGCTGCCTCGTCTGGGGCGTGCTGGTCATCCTGCTCGCGTTCGTCGGCTTCACGTTGCTGTTCGCTGCGGTGTTGCCGGCGATCCAGGACTACATCCAGGCGAACCCGCAACTGACGACCTAGCGACCGGCATCGCGTCGATCGCAACAGGGATCTCGATCTGACGAAGTCGACGCCTCGGCCGCCGGACACCCAGCAGGTCGAGGGTCTCGGCGACATGGATCCGGCCGCGTTCCGCGCGGCCGCCCATGCCGTGGTCGACCTCATGGCCGACTACCTCGAGACGATCGAGGCCCGGCCGGTCTTCCCGCCGGTCGAGCCGGGGACGCTGCGACCACAGTTCCCGGCTGTGCCGCCGGAGACCTCGGAGGGGGTCGACGCGATCCTGGCCGACTACCAGCAGCTGGTCGTGCCGAACGCCACGCACTGGCAGCATCCCGGGTTCATGGCGTACTTCCCGACCACTGCGTCGGGCCCGGGGATCCTTGGCGAGATGCTCACGGCCGTCCTCGGCCAGAACCCGATGCTGTGGCGGACCTCCCCGATCGGCACCGAGCTCGAGGAGGTCGTGGTCGACTGGCTTCGCCAGGGCCTCGGTCTGCCCGACGGGTTCGACGGTCTCATCACCGACACGGCATCGACCTCGTCGCTGATCGCGATCGCGGCAGCCCGGGAGGCGGCCGGTCTCGACGTCGCCACCCGCGGGCTGGCCGGCCGAGCCGACATCCCGGCCGTGCGCGTCTACGCCTCGCAGGAGGCGCACAGCTCGATCGAAAAGGCGTGCATGACGCTCGGCATCGGTCGAGAAGGTTTTGTCAGGATCGAGGTCGATGACGACTTCGCGATGCGGCCGGATGCGCTCGAGGCCGCCATCGCAACGGACCGTGCCGCCGGTCGTCGGCCGATCGCCGTCGTCGCCACGATCGGGACGACCTCATCGACTTCCGTCGATCCGGTCGATGCGATCGCCGCCATCGCTGAACGCGAGGGGCTGTGGTTGCACGTCGACTCGGCCTATGCGGGGGTCGTGGCGCTCATCCCGGAGCGACGCGACGCCGTTCGCGGGCTGGGAGCTGGCGGACTCGATCGTCGTGAACCCGCACAAATGGCTGTTCACGCCGCTGGACGCCTCGCTGTTGCTGACCCGTCGGATGGACCGTCTGCGGGCTGCGTTCAGCCTGGTGCCGGAATACCTCCGCACGCTCGACCGCGAGGCGCCGGTTCGCGACTACAACGAATACCAGCCCCAGCTCGGCCGTCGGTTCAGAGCCCTGAAGTTGTGGATCCAGCTCCGCTGGTTCGGGCTCGAGGGCCTGCGCCGGCGCATCGACCGCCATATCGCGATGGCCGAGACGTTCGCAGGCTGGGTCGACGCGGCGCCCCACTGGGAGCGGCTCGCACCCGTCCCGTTCTCGACGGTGTGCTTCCGCTGGAACCCCGGCACGGGCACAAGCGAGGTCGAGCTCGACGATCGCAACGCCGCGATCATGGACGCCGTGAACCGCACCGGCGAGGTGTTCCTATCGCACACGCGACTGAACGGCCGGTTCGTCATTCGCCTCGCGGTCGGCAACCTGCGCACCGAGCCCGCGCACGTCGAGCGCGCCTGGGCGCTGCTGCGTGAGGCGGCGGCGGGATGACGTCGCGACCGGACGAACGCGACGTCCTGTTCTTCGGGCGCCCGGACCAGCTGCGCGATTGGTTCGACGCCAATCACGACACGGCCGACGAGCTGTGGCTCGGCTATCACAAGAAGGCCACCGGTCGACCGACGATCAGCTGGTCGGAAGCGGTCGATGAGGCGCTCTGCGTCGGCTGGATCGACAGCGTTCGGTACTCGCTCGACGACGAGCGATCCGCGCAGCGCTTCACGCCACGCCGGAAGGGCAGCATCTGGAGCGCGATCAACGTTCAGAAGGTCGCCCGACTGACCGAGCAGGGTCGGATGCGCCAGGTAGGTCTGGCCGCGTTCGAGGCCCGCTCCCCGGAGAAGACCGCGATCTACTCGTACGAGCGGGAGGCGGCCGCCCTCACCGATGACGAGACGGCGGCGATCAGGGCGAACGAGGACGCGTGGGTCGACTGGGAGCGCCGACCACCGTCATACCGCAAGGCGATCATCCACTGGATCTCGAGCGCAAAGCAGCCCGCCACGCGTGCCCGGCGACTCGACGCGCTCATCGCCGCGTCGGCTGCCGGCGAACCGGTCGGCCCGATGCGCGGTCCTCAGTCGCGGCGGTAGCGAGAACGCCCGGGGCTTCCCTTGTTCAGGGGTTCGTCTCGGCCACCTTCTGTCCGAGCACATCGAGGCCGATGACCGTGGTGCCCCGCGGCCATGCGCCGGGCCACCACGCGAGGTACCAGCCGTTCGCGAACGATGCGGTGACGAGTGGCTGACCCGGGATCACGATGGCCACGCGAGCGATTCCAGGCCCGGCCCGGCCGAGCGTCACGCTGCTCGTGACCGGGTCACCCGAGCTCATCCCGCCGCCAGGCTCGAGTGTGTTCGGGGCTACATCGGCTATCGGGCCGCCGCCTTGCCCGGTGCTCCCGCCGCCCATCGCGGCGACGTGGCCGCGCTCGTCGACGGTCATGTCGACACAGGTCGCTCCCGAACCGTTCGGCCCGGCGTAGAGCGCCTGGACGACGCCGCGACCGCGGGCATCGACGACCACGAGGTCCACGCCCACAGGGAAGGGCAGCATCGAGCCGCGGCAGGTCAGGTCGATCGCCTGGAGGATGGGACCCGGGACCGGGACGGGGTTGGGCGACCAGGGTCCGTTGAGCGCGCCGACCGGCGGCGCTGCTGGCTCTGGCAGGTCGGAGGTCCCACACGCGACCGTCGACGCGAGCAGGAACGCCACGGCCGCGGCTCGCCAGGCCATCCGCGGATTGTAGATCCGGGTCATGCTCGCCTACGGCGATGCCCGATAATCTCGCCCATGCC
Source organism: uncultured Chloroflexia bacterium (assembly GCA_963812745.1). Classification (GTDB taxonomy): domain Bacteria; phylum Chloroflexota; class Limnocylindria; order Limnocylindrales; family CSP1-4; genus SPCO01. Next base: position 486,474 of record CAWEWE010000008.1, read on the forward strand.
ACCGATCTCCGAGCTGACCCGCATCGAGCCCAACCACCTCGACCGACTCGAGAAGCAAGGGACATTCACGACCGGGCTCCTGCTCGAACGTTCCGAGACGCCGACCCGCCGCCAGTACCTCGCCGACCAGGTCGACGCCACGCCCAACGACGTCCTCGAATGGCGCGACGAGGCGCTGATGCTGAACCTCGCGAGCTTCGGACCGGCCGATCACGAGCTGCTGATCCAGGCCGAGATCGAAGGGCTGCGCGACATCCTCGACCTGCCGCTCGACGAGTTCCGGGAGCGCATCCACCGCGCGGCGACCGAACTCAAGCGCGAGCCGCCCGACGACCTGACGATCTCGGGCTGGTGGGAGCAGGCCAAGACGCTCGAAGAGGAGTAGCGCGCCGGCGGGCTACGATGCCCGCGTGCGCACGCTACCGACCCGCATCGCCGACGGCTGGATCGCGCTCGCCACGGCCCTGGCGATCGTCGCGGTCACCCTGCCGCTGTTCCTCAACCCGGTCTGGGTCGCCTTCGAGCAGGGACGAGCCCAGGCGACGGCGTGGACCGGGTTCACCGAGCCGCAGCTGCGAGGGGCCACCGACTCGATCCTCGCCGACCTCGTCTTCGGGCCGCCGGTCTTCGATGCGGAGGTCGACGGCGCGCCGGTCCTCAACGAGCGCGAACGCACGCACATGCGCGACGTGCGCGGCGTGTTCATCGGGTTCTTCGCCGCTGCCCTCATCGGCCTGGTCGGCGCGGTCGCGATCGCGGCTCGGCGGCGCGCGCGACGAACCGACGCCGGTCATGGCGCGCGGTCCGAACCGGCGCGATCGGGCTCATGGTCGCGCTCGTGATCGGTGGCGTGGTCTCGTTCGTCGCGTTCGACGCCCTGTTCGAGGTCTTCCACCGGCTCTTCTTCGCCGGTGGCTCGTACACATTCGACCCGTCGACCGAGCGGCTCGTCCAGCTGTTCCCGTTCCAGTTCTGGCAGGAGACCGCCATCGCGGTCGGCGCGGTATGCATCGCGCTCGCGGCCGCCGTGGCGGTGGTAGCGGGACGACGGGCGGTCGCCGAGCGGGTCATGCCCGCAACGGCGACCCTCGAAGGGTCCCGCCCATGAGCGGCGATCGCCTGTTGACCGTCGAGGAAGCGCAGGAACGCGTCTTCGCCGCCATCGCCGGTCCGACCGAGCCGGAGCTCGCCTGGCTGTCCGAGGCGCTCGGCCGCGTCGCGGCGGAGCCCGTGGCGAGCCCGATCGCGCTCCCGCCCTGGGACAACTCCGCGATGGATGGCTACGCGATCCGCGCGGCGGATGTCGCGACAGCGACCGACGACAAGCCCGCCACGCTCGAGGTCATCGGCGAGGTGCGCGCAGGCCAGCCGCCCGAGACGGACGTGCGTCGCGGGACCGCGGTTCGGATCGCCACCGGCGCACCCGTGCCACCCGGCGCCGACGCGGTGATCCCCGTCGAACTGACGACGCCCCTCGACGCGGCCGCTGCCGTTGCCGGTGAACGCGGCCGCGATGCGACCGGTCCACTGCCGGCCGGCATCGCCGCGCACGCCGCCGTCAGACCGGGTGGCTCGATCCGTCGCCAGGGTAGCGACCTCGCGGCAGGCACCCGGATCATCGACGCGGGCACGGTCATGACGCCGGCAGTGATCGCGCTCGCGGCCGGCGTCGGTCTCGAGAACGTGTACGTCCATCGCCGCCCGAACGTGAGCGTCCTCGCGACGGGCGATGAGGTCCGCGCCCGCGGCACCGACCTCGGTCCGGCCGGCATCCCGGACGCGAACGGACCCTCGCTCATGGCGATGGTCGAAGCCGCCGGCGGCTACCCGAGCACCCTGGGCATCGCGGCGGACCGCTTTGACGACGTCAGGGCACGTCTCTGCGCCGGACTGGTCGGCGGCGCGGAGGCGATCATCGTGTCAGGCGGCGTGTCAGTCGGCCCGTACGACGTCGTGCGCGAGGCATTCGCGGAATTCGGCGAGATCGACCTCTGGCGCGTGGCGGTCCAGCCGGGCAAGCCGTTCGCGTTCGGCACGGCCCGGGCGCCCGGCGACGACGGCTCCGATCCCGACCGCCGACCCACGCTCCTGTTCGGCCTGCCCGGCAATCCGGTGTCGACGTTCGTGACGTTCGAGCTGTTCGTCCGGCCGGCGCTGCGCCGCCTGGGCGGCTACCGCGATAGCGACATCTACCGGCCGGTCGATCGGGCCGTGCTCGGCGAGGACGTCACCAAGAGCAGCGGTCGCCGCGGGTTCATCCGCGTGGTGGTGGACCGCGACGAGCGAGGCGGCCCCAAGCGCGACGAGCGTGGACGAGTGCTCGTCCGGCTTGCCGGCGGCGCCGGCGGCCAGGGCAGCCACGTCCTGTCGGCGCTCGCGACGGCCGACGCGCTGGCCGTCATCCCCGAGGCGCACGACACGCTGATGGCCGGGAGCGAAGTGGACCTGTGGTGGCTCGACCGCAGCTGACGCGTCCGCCGAGCGCTCCGCCAGTCGGCGGGGCCGCTATCCTCGGACCGTGATGGATCCCAAGGCCGGGCGCTCGGCTACTCCCCGCGCCGAGCGAAGGCGCCTGTCCCACGTCGACCGGACCGGGCGGCCGCGGATGGTCGATGTTTCGAACAAGCCGGTGACGGCGCGGCGAGCCGTGGCCGAGGCGATGGTCACGATGTCGGCGGAGACGCTGAGTCTCGTCATCGATGGTGGGGGCCCGAAGGGCGACGTGCTCGGCGTGGCCGAGCTGGCCGGCGTGATGGGAGCCAAACGGACCAGCGAGCTGATCCCGCTCTGCCATTCGCTGCCGCTGACCGACCTGCAGGTCACGATCACGCCGGATCGGGCGTCCAGCGGCCTGCGTATCCGGGCAGAGGCAGCCACGACCGGTCAGACCGGCGTCGAGATGGAGGCGATGACGGCGGTGTCGATCGCGGCGCTGACCGTGTACGACATGGTCAAGGGCGTCGAGCGAGGCGTCACGATCGGTGGCGTCCGACTCCTTGCCAAGTCCGGTGGCAAGAGCGGGGACTGGGTCCGGGTGGAGCGCGAGGGAACGCCAGTCGGCGGCTCGACTCGGCGCCCGGGAGCGCGAGCGGCAGGAAGGATCGCCAGGTCGCCCAAGACCGGCGGTCGAGCGGCTGGGCGCCGAAGCGGATGAAGCGCGCGCTCGTCATCACGGCCAGCGACCGCGTGAACGAGGGCGTCCGAGAGGACACATCGGGGATCGGTGTCGGGGAGCGCCTCGAGACGCTCGGGTTCACCGTTCAGCGCGCGGTGCTGCCGGATGAGCGGGCGGCCCTGACCGAGGTCTTGCGCGCGTCCGCTGATACCCACGACCTCATCGTGACGACGGGCGGCACGGGCTTGACGCCGCGCGACGTGACGCCGCAGGCCACGCGGGACGCCATCGACTACGACGTGCCCGGCCTCGCCGAGGCGATGCGGGCGACCGGTCGGCTGTCGACGCCGTACGCCGACCTGTCGCGCGGCGTGGTCGGGGTCATCGGTCACGCCCTGGTGATCAACCTGCCCGGCAGCCCAAAGGGTGCCCTGGAGTCGCTGGTGGCGATCGAAGCCGTGCTCGACCACGCGCTCGAGACGCTGGCCGGCCCGTTCGACCACGACGCATGACGCTCTTCGGCCCGTTCGCAGAGGTCCCGTTCTACCCGTTCGTCTTCGTGCTGTTCTGGGGTGCGGCGGCGATCTTCGTGCTCGCGATGGCGCGCCACCTGCGGGTCTTCGCCGCGGTCCGCGCCGAGGGACCCAGCCCGTTCGCCGACATCCCGCGGCGGTTCGTCGGCCTGATCGAGTACGCCTTCATCCAGACCAAGATGTTCAAGGATGCCCGGGCCGGGCTCATGCACGCCGGGATCTTCTGGGGGTTCGTGCTGCTCACGATCGGCACGGCCAACGTCGTGACCGGCGGGATCATCGAACAGGTGCTGTCGATCCCGTTCGACGGCCTGCTCTGGACGCTGATCAGCGTGATGCAGAACGTCGTCGCCGTGATCGTCCTCGTCTCGATCGGCTGGGCGTTCCTCCGACGCCTCGTCACGAAGCCGAAGCGGCTGACCTACAACCGCGATGCACTGGTCATCCTGTCGATGATCGGCGGGGTCGTCGCGACCGAGCTCATCGCCGAAGCGTTCGAGTTCGCGGCCCACGGCGATCAGCCGGGAGCGTTCGTGTCCGCGGCGCTGGCCGGGCCGCTGCGCGCGGCCTTCGGGCCGCAGACACTGGACACGCTGTTCGCGTTCTTCTGGTGGGCGCACATCGTGCTCGTCGCCGCGTTCCTGATCTACCTGCCGTTCAGCAAGCACCTGCACATCGCGACCAGCTTCCCGAACATCTGGTTCCGCAAGCTCGCCCCGCGCGGCGAGCTGCCGCAGATGGATCTCGAGGACGAGAACGCCACGTTCGGCCTGAAGTCGCTGCAGGACCTCGGCTGGAAGGACCTGCTCGACGGCTTCACCTGCACCGAATGCGGCCGCTGCCAGCAGGCCTGCCCGGCCTGGAACACCGGCAAGCCGCTCAATCCCAAGACCTTCATCATGGGCATCCGCGACATGTCGGTCGAGGCCGAGCACGGCCTCAACCTCATCCCGAACTCGCCGATCGTGCGCGAGACGTATGGCCTCGATGACGCGCGACCCGCGGCGACCGCGATGGCCAAGCCGATCGTGGACGACGCGATCCCGTACGACGCGGTGTGGGACTGCGTCACCTGCGGTGCCTGTGTCGAGGCCTGCCCGGTCCTCATCGAGCACGTCGACAAGATCGTCGGGCTGCGGCGCAGCCTGGTCCTCGACGAGTCCCGGTTCCCGCAGGAGCTGACCGCGGCGTTCCGAGCGATGGAGGGGCAGGGCAACCCGTGGGGCCAGCCGGCATCGACCCGGATGGACTGGACGAAGCCGCTGCCGTTCGACGTCCCGACCGTCGCGTCGCTGGCGACGAACGGTGGCATCGACGACCTCGAGGTGCTGTATTGGGTCGGCTGCGCCGCAGCATTCGACCCGCGAAACCAGAAGGTCGCCCGCGCCGTTGCGACCTGCCTGCACGCCGCCGGCGTCTCGTTCGCCGTCCTCGGACAGGAGGAGTCGTGCACGGGCGATCCGGCGCGGCGGATGGGCAACGACTACGTGTTCCAGATGCTGGCGTCCGCCGCCGTCGACACCCTCAACCGCTACCGATTGGGGGAGCGGACGATCGTGACCGCCTGCCCGCATTGCTTCAACACGATCGCCAACGAGTACGGGCAGCTCGGCGGGTCCTTCCGTGTCGTCCACCACTCGACGTTCCTCGCCGAGCTCGTCGCATCTGGCCGCCTCGCGACGCTCCCGGAGGACGCCGAGTCGTCGACCGGCGACCATCGACCTGGCAGCGTCACCGTCCACGACTCGTGCTACCTCGCCCGCTACAACAACGTCATCGCGGCGCCCCGGTCCGTCCTCGGTGCGGCGGGCGTGTCGGTCACCGAGATGCCCAAGAGCGGCAAGGACACGTTCTGCTGCGGCGCCGGCGGTGGCCGGATGTGGATGGAGGAGACGCGCGGGACGCGCATCAACGAGGAGCGGACGCGCCAGGTGCTCGAGACCGGCGCGTCGACGGTCGCGACGGCGTGCCCCTTCTGCATGGTGATGATGACCGACGGCCTCGCGGCCGCCGACGGTGGGAGTGCCGTGCGCGCCATGGACATCAGCGAGGTCCTCGCCGCCCGGATCGCATCCGTACCGGAGGACCGGCGGCTGCCGGTCGTGTGAGGTGGAAACGTCGGGTCGCTGGGAGGACCTCGTCGCGACGATGCTCGCCGATGGCGTCGCGACGTACGGCAACGAGGGCGGCGCCCAACGGGCATTCGGCTCGACCTCGCTCAAGACCGACGGGAAGATCTTCGCGATGCTCGTGAAGGACCGGCTGGTGGTGAAGCTGCCGGCCGCGCGCGTCGACGAGTTGGTCGGCGAGGCCGCCGGCGAGCCGTTCGACCCTGGCCACGGGCGGATCCAGAAGGAATGGTTGTCGGTCAGTGGCGCCGATCCCGCGCAGTGGCACGCCCTGGCGACGGAGTCCGAGGCCTTCGTGGCGAGGCGGCGCGCGCGAACATGAACGATGTGCATGAGGGCAACCTTGTGGCGTCCGTGGACCAGACCCGAGCCTCGCGGCTGCTCGTCGCCGAGTTTCTCCCGCACGATCTCGCGACGACTAGCACTGGATCGCGGCGCCTGACCCAGATTCGCGCCGCAAGGTGGCTCCGGCGCACGTCCTGCATGGTCGCGCCGTGAGCGAGCCCCGCGATCTCACCGGTCTCACCGAGCACGAGGCGCAGAACCGCGCGTCGTGGAACGCCGATGCCGACGACTACCAGGCACGCCACGGCGACCAGCTCGCCACCAGCACCGGCCTCGCGTGGGGCACCTACCAGATCCCCGAATCGGAGCTTCGGATCCTCGGCGACGTGGCCGGCAAGGACATCCTCGAGCTCGGCTGCGGCGCCGCGCAGTGGTCGATCGCGCTCGCGAAGCTCGGGGCGCGGCCCGTCGGGATCGATCTATCCGAGCGACAACTCGAGCACGCCCGGCGGCTCATGGCAGGAGCCGGTGAAGACTTCCCGGTGATCCACGCGAGTGCCGAAAACGTGCCGCTGCCCGACGCGTCGTTCGACATCGTCTTCTGCGACCACGGCGCGATGACCTTTGCCGATCCGTATCGCACCCTCCCGGAGGCAGCGCGATTGCTCAAGCCGGGCGGGCTGTTCGCATTCAACCACCACACGCCCATCGAGGCGATCGCCTGGCCGCTCGACGGCGACAAGGTCGGGGATCGATTGGTGGTCGACTACTTCGGGATGCACCAGCTCGACGACGGCGAGACATCGACGTTCCAGCTGCCGTACGGCGAGTGGATCCGGCTGTTCCGCGCCAGCGGCTTCGTTATCGAGGACCTGATCGAGCCACAGCCGGCCGCCGACGCGGCCAGCTCCTACCGCGATGCCAAGGACCTGGCCTGGGCCCGCCGCTGGCCCGCCGAAGAGATCTGGCGCGTCCGGAAGGCCTAGCCGGGCAGGCGTTTCCCGCAGTTCAGGCAGTTCGAATCGGTGACCAAGTTGCCGGTGCCGCACGACGGGCAGCGCTTCATGCCCTCGGTGCTGGCGGCGAACGGTGACTCGCGGGTGGCCTCCTCGCGATCGTGGCGCTCCCGGCGAAGGATCGCCAGGACGGCGAGCAAACCGATGACGGACGCGATGACCACGACGATGAGCTGCGTCGTCTGATCCACCGAAGCCTCCGAACGTCAGGCACCGACCCCCGTGGCGGTGCGTGGCGTCCCGGGCGAAGGGTAGTACGCCGTCCGTGGCTGCGTCAGACCGGCGAACGACCTATCCGAGCGAGGCGAACACCCACCGCCCGTCGCGCACGCCGTTCTCCAGCGGCTCGATCAGGCACTCGACCACGACCTCCGGCACGTATGGCGCCGACCACTGGACCGGGGCGGCCATCGCGCGGCGGACTTCCTTGACCAGGATCGTCACTTCCTCCGGCGCGAGCACGGCGTACTCACAGGGCGAGGGCGTCTCTTCACCGCAGCGGCGGCCGGTCCGCAAGAGCGGCAGCATCGCGCCACCGCCGGATCGCCCGAGCAACTCCTCGATGATGCCCGGGTGGACGCCATCGGGCGACTCGGCCTCCATGGCGAGCACATCCCAGAACCCGACCTCGGAGAACGCGGCGAGAACGATGTCGTCGGCCGTCCGGGCCGAGCGCGCATCGAACCCCTCGTAGGAGAAGCCCAATTCGAGCAGCGCTCGTGCCACCTCGGGATCGCTCGGTGACCCGAACTCGTCCGAGCCCGTGCCGACCAGGTCGACGAAGGCATCGAGCTCGACGTCGTGGCCACCGCCCAACAGGCGTGCCAGGGCGTCCGGCTCGAAGCTCGCGAACGACCACGCGTACGACAACGGTTCCCCCCTGATATCGGACGCGCAGTCTCGCATATCCGATCGGCAGTCCGAAGGGCACGAAGCGCGCGGTACGATGCCGCCGGTGACCACCGCGAGCCGCGCCCATGGGCCCTTCCGCCTCACCGAAGAGCAGGAGATGCTCCGCGACGCCGTCGGGGTGCTGGCCGACGAGCGTGTGGCGCCGCGCGCAGCCGACATCGACAAGAGCGCCGAGTTCCCCGAGGACATGCGGCGCTTGCTCGCCGACCAGGACATCCTCGGTCTGCCGTTCCCGACCGAGCACGGCGGCCTCGGCGGTGAGCTGCTCAGCGTCTGCCTCGCCGTCGAGCAACTCAGTCGAGCGTGCGCGACCACCGGGCTGATTCTCGCAGTGCAGGAGCTTGGCTCCCTGCCGATCACGATTGCCGGTACGCCCGAGCAGCAGGCGCGCTGGTTCCCGAGGCTTGCGAGCGGCGAGCAGCTCATCGCCTTCGCACTGACCGAGGCCGAGGCCGGCTCCGACGCGGCGGCCGCGCGCACCACCGCCCGCCGCGACGGCGACGACTACGTCATCGATGGCTCCAAGCGGTTCATCAGCCAGGGCTCGGTGGCCGATCTCGTCGTCGTGTTCGCCGTGACGGCGGCCGATGCACCCAGACATCAGCGGCTCAGCGCGTTCGTGGTCGAGATCCCAGCGGAGGGCTTCGCGGTCGCTCGACTCGAGCACAAGATGGGCATCCGCGGTAGCCCGACGGCCGAGCTGACGTTCACGAACCTCCGCGTCCCTGCCGCGAACCGCCTCGGCGAGGAGGGCGACGGCTGGAGCATCGCGATGCGGACCCTCGACCGCAGCAGGCCCGCGATCGCTGCGCAGGCGGTCGGGATCGCCCAGGGTGCGCTCGAGGTCGCGACGGCGTACGCGCGGGATCGCAAGCAGTTCGGGCAGCGCATCGGCGATCTGCAGCAGATCGCCGCGATGCTGGCCGACATGGACGCCGGGACCGAAGCCGCGCGACAGCTCCTGTACAAGGCGTGCGCTGAGATAGACGCCGGGGCGCCCGACGCCGGTCGATGGTCGGCGCTGTGTAAACTCGTGGCCGGCGACACCGCCATGCGCGTCACGACCGACGCCGTACAGGTGCTCGGGGGCTACGGCTACATCGACGAGTTCCCAGTCGAACGGATGATGCGTGACGCCAAGATCACGCAGATCTACGAGGGAACGCAGCAGATCCAACGGCTCGTGATCGCTCGATCCCTGCTCGGCAAGGGGTGATCGGGCGGCGCCCAACGGAGGTTCGATCGGCACGTGCGCATCGTCGTCCTCACGAAGCCCGTCCCGGACCCGGCGTCCGGCGGGGAACGACTCGGGTCTGATGGCCGGCTCGATCGGGCGAACAGCCCGGCCGTCGTCAACGGCAACGATGAATACGTCCTGGAGAAGGCGCTCAAGCTGATCGAGGCGGCAGGGGAGGGCGAAGTCGTCCTGCTCACGATGGCCCCGGCCAACGCCCCCGAGACGATGCGCAAGGCCCTCGCGATGGGCGCCACCAGCGGCGTGCTGGTCACCGACCCGGCGATCGAGGGCTCCGATACCGTGGCGACGACCCGCATCCTGGCCGCGGCGCTCAAGACCCTGGAGTTTGACCTGGTGTTCGCCGGCGTCGACACGTCGGACGGGACTTCGGGGTTGGTCGCACCCGGCATCGCGGCCCTGGCCGGGCTGCCGTATCTGTCCTACGCCGCGACCATCGAGCCCGACACCGAGGCGCGGAAGGTCCGTGTCAACCGGATCACGTCGAGTGGCTACGAGGTGCTCGAGGCGCCGATGCCGGCCCTGATCTCCGGCACGCAGGCGCTCGGCGAGCCACGGTACCCGTCCCTCAAGGGGATCATGGCCGCGCGCCAGAAGGAGATCCAGACGATCGGGCTCTCCGACCTGGGCATCGACCCGTCGTCGGTCGGGTTGGGCGGTGCGAAGACGAAGGTCGTCGGTTCGCGTCCTCCCGAGCCGCGAGGCGCGACGAAGGTCGTGCGCGAGGCGCCCGACGAAGCCGCCCGTCAGGTCGTGGCGCTGCTGGCAGAACGGCGGCTCATCTGATGGCGGGCATCTGGGTCCACGGCGAGATCGCCCCGGACGGCACGCTCGCCAAGCTCAGCACCGAGGTCGCGACGCTGGCCCGAGCCATCGCGCAGGAGACCGGCGGGGCGGACGTCACCGGCATCGTCGTCGGCGCCGACCCGAGCGCCGCGGCCAAGGAACTCGCGAAGTTCGTGCCGAAGGTCCTGACCCTGACCGAGCCGGCCACCGCCGATCATGCGGCGGGCATGATCGTCGCCCAGCGGCTCGCGGGCCTCATCGACGCGCGCCACCCCGACATCGTCATGACCGGCGCCGGATCCGAAGGCCGCGACCTCGCGGGCGCGCTGTCGGCGCTGACCGGCTGGGGCGTGCTGGCCAACGCGACCGCGGTGAAGGGTTCGCCGGACGGCCCGGTTGCGACCCACTCGGTCTTCGGCGGCAAGCTCATCACGGAGAGCGCCCTGGCCGACGGCAACGGCATCCTCACGGTCCGCCCGAACAGCATCACGGCCGAGCCGGCCTCCTCCGCCGGGAGCGTCGAGGCCGCGACGGCGGCCGGTGCGCTCGAGCAACCAGCGGTGCCGATCGTCGACAGGCTCGAGGCCGACACCAAGGCCGCCTCGATCGATGACGCCCGGATCATCGTCGCCGGTGGTCGGGGAGTGGGTGGTCCGGAGGGGTTCGGGCTGATCAACGACCTCGCCGCTGCGCTCGGTGGCGCCGTCGGGGCTACCCGAGCGGCGGTCGATTCAGGCTGGATTCCCTATAGCCAGCAGATCGGCCAGACGGGCAAGATCGTCAAGCCGCAGCTCTATCTCGCGATGGGGATCAGCGGCGCGATCCAGCACAAGGTCGGGATGCAGACCGCTTCGACCATCATCGCCGTCAACCGGGATCCGGACGCTCCCATCGCCGATTTCGCCGACATGATCGTCATCGGCGATCTCGTCGAGGTCGGCAACGCCCTGCTCGCGGAACTGCGGGCACGGACCAGCTGAGCACTTGCGTCTGCCGATGACGCTCCTCGAGCTGACCGTCCTGCTGCCGGTCGCCGCGTTCGTGGCGCTGGCCCTCGGCGTGCTCGTCGTGCTGCGGCGGGCCGGGCGGATCGTGGCTCGCACCCGCGAGGTCGAGGGCTTCCGTTCGACCGTTCGTGACCTCACGGGCCGGATCGACCAGTCGCTCGACGGCGTCACCGGGCGGATCGACGCGGTCCGGCGCGGTCAGCTCGGCGCCGACACGATCGGGCCGACGATCGAGGCCGCGACCGACGCCGTCGCCCGCTACGCCGACGAGGCCCGCGCGCTGAAGGGCCCCACCGCGGCTGTCCCGATCCGGGAGGCCATCGTCGAGGACCTCGAGCGTGCTGAGCGCGCCCTCGGCATGGTCGACCACGGCGCGAAGATCCTCGCCCAGGTGCGGCGGCGCGGACGCGAGGTCGAGGCGCAGACATCGATCAAGCGCGGGTACCTCAACCTCATCCACGCTCGCGAGGCGATCGTGCGCCATGCCCACGCGGCGAAGGAGCTGGAGATCCCACCGCTGGACGAGCCCGCGAAGCGTTCGCTGCCGGCCCGCCAGTCGCGCCCTTGACCACACCATGTAGTGGTATCCTCGTGCCACACCACAAGTGGTAGTGGTGGTCGAGCCACAGGAGAGCGATGCGCTGCCCCCAATGCGGCGACCGGGACACCCGCGTCGTCGACTCGCGCGACCTTGACGACTCGGCGACCATCCGTCGCCGCCGCGAATGCACGTCGTGCGCGACGCGGTTCACCACCTACGAGCGGATCGAGGCGGCTCGCCTCGTCGTGGTGAAGCGCGACGGGACGCGCCAGGAATTCGACCGCGATCGACTGGTCACGGGCCTACGCAAGGCGCTGACCCGTCGCCCCGTCCCCGATGAGGCGGCGGCCGCAGCGGCCGACCGGATCGAGGCGGAGCTGCGCGCCGCGGGCATGACCGAGGTGCCCTCGTCGCGCGTCGGCGCCCTGGCGATGGAGGAGCTGCGGGGGCTCGACCAGATCGCGTACATCCGGTTCGCCAGCGTCTACCAGAGCTTCGAGGACCTCGAGGACCTCAAGCGCGAGGTCGACAGCCTGTATGCCGAGAAAGGGAACGGGGCCGTCGCCAGGTGAGCGTCCTGTCGGATCGCGACATCCGCGCGGCGCTCGAGGGCGGCGACGTGCGCATCGACCCGTACGACCCACAGGACCTGCAGCCGTCGTCGGTCGACCTCCACCTGGATCGCGCGTTCCGGGTCTTTCGGAATAACCGCTACCCCTACATCGATGTGCGAGCGCCGCAGCCCGATCTGACCGAGCTCCTGACGGTCGCCGACGACGAGCCGTTCATCCTCCATCCCGGAGAGTTCGTGCTGGGCCAGACGCTCGAATGGGTGGAGCTGCCCGACGATCTCGTTGCGAGGCTCGAAGGGAAGAGCTCGCTTGGCCGGCTCGGGCTGCTCATCCACTCCACCGCGGGCTACGTCGATCCGGGTTGGAAGGGCAACCTGACGCTCGAGCTGTCGAACGTCGCCAACCTGCCGATCGCGCTCTACTACGGCATGCGGATCGGCCAGATCTCGTTCTTCCGGATGTCCTCGTCGGTCGAGCGCCCGTACGGCTCGCCGGAGCTGCGCTCGCGCTACCAGGGCCAGAAGGAACCGACCGCGTCGGCGTTCCACAAGGACTTCGACGGGAACCGTTAGGCAACGTGGCGCTCAACGAGGCGGTCGACTGGCGCGCGGACCTCGGCGGCGGTACCCGCGTCGCGCTGGTCCAGGCGGGCACGTTCCGGTCTGACGCCGGCGCCCTGTTCGGGCCGGTGCCCTGGATCCTGTGGAACCGCCTCGTCACCGACGAGATCGACGCCGAGAACCGCCTGCTCCAGGCGCTCAACTGCCTGCTGATCGAGACGCCTGCTGGGCGGGTGCTGGTCGAAACGGGCATCGGAGAGCGGGTCGACGACAAGACGCGGACCATGCGCGGCTACGAGGGCCCGGCGATCCTGCCCGCGCTCGAGGCGGCGAACTTCCTGCCCGAGAGCGTCGATGTCGTCGCGCTCTCCCACCTCCATTTCGACCACGCCGGCGGCCTCCTGCGAGCCGACGGCGAGCGCGCGTTCCCGAACGCGACGATCGTCGCGCAGCAGGCCGAGTGGGAGGTGGCGCTGGGCGACAACCCGCGCTTGGTCGCCTCGTACGTCCAGCCGGAGCTCGAGCTCGTCAAGAGCTGGGGTGAGGAGGGCTGGGTCGATGGCGAGAAGGAGCTCCTGCCTGGTGTTTCGGTGGTGCCGACGGGCGGGCACTCGACCGGTCATCAGGCGGTCGTCGTTCGCGGCACCGGCGACGGCTCGAAGACGCTGGTCTTCTTCGGCGATCTGTTCATGCGGCCGTGGGGCGCGAACCCGCGCTGGGTGACCGCGTTCGACGATTTCCCGCTCGACTCGGTGTCGCAGAAGGCCGAACTGTTCGGCCAGGCCGCCGACGAGGGTTGGCTCATCGCGCTGTCACACGAGAGCACGCACCCCATCGGTCGACTTGAGCGCGACCGCGACCGTTTCCGGTTCGAGCCGATCTAGGACCCCTCGCCCCAGCCTGGAACGTGTGGCGTTCCGAGCGGAGGCTGGGCTGTCGAGCAGCCCCCGCAATGTGCGTTTCAGCCGTGGATCGGAACGTCCGGCGTGCCGAACGACGCCGGAAACGCGGCACAACGACATCCCGGGCGCCGGACGGAACGCGGGACGTTCCATCGACCTGCCGCGCGCTAAGACGGTGATGGCACCTCGGCCAGCATCGACTCGATCAGCGCTTTCGCGCCCTGCTCGTCGACCGGGCCGGTGACCTTCGCCCGGATGACACCGTCGACATCGATGAAGAACTGGGTCGGCAGCGCGAACACGCGGTACTCGCGCAGGACATGGCCGGAACCGTCGAAGCCGATGGTGTAGCGGAGTCGATAGCGCTCGGCGTACGCCTTGACGTCGGCCGCGGTGGTCTCCTGGACGCTGACCCCGATCACCTCGAGCCCGCGGTCGCGATACGTGTCGGCGAGGGTCCGCAGGATCGGCGTCTCCTGCTGGCACGGCGGGCACCACGACGCGAAGAAGTTGAGCCACACGACCTTGCCGCGGAGCGACGCGAGCGTCACCGGTCGACCATCGAGGTCCTGGAGCTGGTAGCTCGACCCGTCGTCGAGGTCGATGGTCAGCTCGGGTGCCGGCGCGCCGGCCTCGAGACCGCCTGGCGGCTCCGCGCCGAGGAGGAATGGTGTTGCCAGGGGGTTCGTCAGTTCCGGCGGTCGTGCGGTGTTGCCGAGCGGCGTGGTGATCGCCACGCCGATGACGGCGACGACCAGCACCACGATCGCGCCGACGAGCAGCTGGCGACCGCTGAAGGGGCCGATCAGGCCGTGACGAGCACGTCGATGCGTGAAGAGCGGGGCGCTCGCTGGTCACCGGACCTCGCTCAGATCGCCGTCAGGAACTGGAAGTAGCGCGGCAGCAGGCGGAGCAGGTCGAGGACCATCGCCACACCGATCGCGGACACGAGCAGCCCGCCGACCAGCGAGACCGTCCGGCCGTGCCGGAGGAGCGGCCGCAGGAGCCCCGGCGCACGATCGTATGCGAGGGCGATGGCGATGAACGGCAGCCCGAGGCCAAGGCAATAGCCGATGAGCAGCAGCGTGCCCTGGGCGACTGTGCCCGAGGTCGCGGCCATCGTGAGGATCCCGCCGAGGATGATCCCGATGCACGGGGTCCAGCCGATCGCGAAGATCGCCCCGAGGCCGAGCGAAGCCAGCCAACCGCCGTTCGACCCGACGAGTCGGCCGCCGAGTCTGTCGCCGAGGCTGGATCGGCCCGCCCTGGGGGCCGGTCGAGAGCGCGATCGAGCCGGTCGTCGTCGCGAGGCTGCCCGCCGCGCCCGCGTCGAGCGGCCGCCACGTCCGGTCGAGAACGGGAATGCGCAGGATCCCGGCCAGGCTCAGGCCGAGCACGATCAGGACCGCGCCGCCGACCACGCGGAGCGCCGGCAGGATGTCGACGAGGCCCTGGGCGAGGTAGGTGGCGGTCACGCCGAGCAGCGTGAACACCGCTGTGAAACCGGCGACGAAGGCGAGGGCGTGACGCATCGCCAGCCAGCGGTCAGGCCGTTCCGTGTCCGTGACACCACCGCCGGCGACCGCGATCGCGCTCAGTTGGCCCAGATACGCGGGCACGAGCGGGAGCACGCACGGCGACAAAAAGCTGATCACCCCAGCCGCGAGCGCGACGAGGATCGTGAGGTCGGTGCCGGTGGTCATCTGGTCGTTGCGGGTTCCGCGTCGAGCGCGTCGGCGAGCAGTCGGCGCAGCTTCGCGGCGCTGGTCGCCAGCTCGAGGCGTCGATCACCGAGCTCGACCACCGGGATGACCGCGAAGTAGCGGCGTTCGAGGACCGGGTCGGTCTCGATGTCGATCTCGGTCAGGGTGGGGTTACGTCTGCCAGCGCGCGTGCGTTCGTCGAGCAGGGCGCGAAGCAGGTCGCGGGCTTCATCGCACAGGCCGCAATCGGGACGGCCGTACAGGATGAGGTCGGGGAGGGGAGCGTCGGCCATCGTGCGTGGATTGTACGAGCGACCGCCTCCATGGCCGGAAAGTCCAAGCCGCCGCAGGGAGGCGCGGCGGCTTGTTCGTGACTGACGTTGGTGCGTGGCGCGCGGTTCCCGTGGCGTCCACCCCGTTCAGAACGCCCCCGCGCAGGCTTTCATGCCAAATCGTCGTCAGGTGATCCTTCGGCAGCGTTCAATGGCCGCATCGCGCACCGGCGAGCCTGCCTCATGCACGATCGGGCACGATCCAACGCGATCTGCAGCCGGATTCCGAGCCTAAGCGTCACATGGTGACGATCTGGCACGAAACGGATGGCCCGGAACCTCGCGGTACGATGAGGGCCGCGCCCCCGTAGCTCAGTGGATAGAGCGAGGCCGTCCTAAGGCCTGCGTCGGCGGTTCGAATCCGTCCGGGGGCGCCACACCCGGCCAATTCGTCATGGCCCGCCACGAGAAGGACTGCCGCGGGAAGGGGCACTCCCGCC
Source organism: uncultured Chloroflexia bacterium (assembly GCA_963812745.1). Taxonomy (GTDB): domain Bacteria; phylum Chloroflexota; class Limnocylindria; order Limnocylindrales; family CSP1-4; genus SPCO01. The sequence goes on from CAWEWE010000008.1 coordinate 502,562, forward strand.
CTCCTGTGACGAACTGCCAGCTTTGCTGCGTGCGAGGGCTTCAGGGTCGGATGGACCCCTCAGACCAGGAGCTCGTCGATCACTGGGTCCCCACGTGCGCGCGCTCCGTCGAGGTCGATCCGGTCAAGCACGCGGCGAGCCGTTGCGGCATGGATCGCACAGGCGCGAAGCCAGGTCGACCGCCATTGGCCGTCCGCGTCCTCCACCACATCCTTCAGCCATCCCACGAGGTCCGGCGGAACCTCGGTCGCTGGCTTGGGTAGCCCTTCCAGCCGCTGTGCGATTGGCAGGTCAGCCTGGAGTAGCGGGACGACCTGCTTCGCTTCGCCGGGGCTCAGGAGGACCTCCAGCGCCTCCAGGGCGAGCGAGCCGCTCGACCCGCCCGCACCGAGCTCGACAAATGGCGGCCCGAGTCGCGCAGCGCCATATCGCACCAGGAGGCCGGTCTTCACGCGCTGGCACGCAAGATCGAGCTCGTCGCGGAGTGCCCGCTCCACGGCCTCATCGGTCTCCCGCTGCTCGTTCCCGGCGGGATCGATCGCGTTCAAGGCTGCCAGGATCCTGGCGGCGTGCTGTAGGTCCTCCGCAAGGATGCGATCGAGCACCACCGCGACGGCGTCGTGGGCCGGCCCTGGGGCGACGAGGCGCTCCATGACCACGAGCCCAAGCTCGCGATCCGGGTGCCCGACGTATCGGAGGAGGACCTCGTCGCGCGCCGGGGAACTGGTGGTGGCAGCTCGAACGAGGCGGACCGCGAATGTCGGAGCGGGCGATCCGACGCGCTCGAGGTGCTCGGCGATCGACGGCACGACAGCGTCCCCGAGCCGGCCGACCGCGCCCCCGGCCGCCTCGGCCGTGCGAGCGTCTCGAAGCGCCGCGATCGCGGCTTCCAACGCGAACAGGTCGCCGGCCTGGACGGAGTCGAGCGCCGCTGAGCGGACGGCGACGTCCTGATCCTCAAGCAGGGCGGCCGCCGTTGCCCGATCAGCGGAGTCGAGCACTTCGAGGGCGCTGGCGGCGCGTAGCCGCACGGCGGCGTCCGTCGAGCCGGCAGCGGCACGCACCTCGTCGGCGAGACGCCGGCGGGCATCCTCGTCGCCCGATGCCGCCAGCCCGGCGAGCGCCGACATCCGGACGTCGGGACGCGGGTCGGCGGCCAGCCCGCCAAGCTCGACGGTAACGGCCGGCGAAGACATCGCGCTGAGCAGATCGAGACCGACCCGCGTCGAACGCCCGTCCTGGCTCGAGAGTAGCCGCCGCGCGACAACCTCGTCCTCGGGCGTCGAATCCAGCTCGGCGCTCGGCACGAGGAGCGGTCGACGGCGCAGCGCCTCGATGAGCGCCGGGCCGTATTCGCGATAGAGGAGGATCCCGCTCCACGTCCATACAGCACAGACGACCGCAGTGAGACCGATCGTCGCAGTGAGGGCGAAGGGGAGGGCGTTGACCAACAGGATCACCACGCCCGACAGCCCGATGGCGACCGGTACGCCCATGCCCTCGACCGCGGCCTGCACCGACAGGCGAGCGCGCTGTGGGAGCACCTGGTACGTCGCGTTGATCGACGTCCGGGTCGTGCCGTCGGTGAGCGCGATGTCGGCGATGCGCGCGGCCGACACGGTCGCGAGCAGCGCGAACGACGTGCCACCGCTCACGGCATCGACGGCGAACATCGCGCCGGCGAGGAGGGTGAGCACGAGTGGGTTCGCGGCGATGCCGAGCCGCAGGCCGAAACGACGCAGCAGGGGACCGGCCAGCGCGAACAGGAAGGCGATGCTCACGGCGTTCATGACGGCGGTGTAGCCGGCGAGGAACCGGGCGAGGTCCGCAGGGTCGGGATACTGCGCGATCGCACGGTCGTAGACCAGGAAGTCGGCGAGCTGGCTGCCCACCGCCGACAGGACCTGGTACGCGAGGATCAGGGCGACGAACCGGCTGGTGAGCGAGCTCCGCAGCGAGAACCGCGGCGTCCGATCGTCGTCCCCGCCCGCTGGTTCGTTCACCGCCCCTTCGGAGCCGGACGAGCCGAGTTGCGAGGCGTACCGCCGGCCAGTGACCCAGACAAGGGCGGCGAACCCGGCCTGGGCGAGTGCCGTGGCCGCCAGGAGGTCCTCCGTCCGGCCGAGCCAGGTCACGAGCTGTGCACCGAGAATGCCGCCGAGCACTGCGCCGACGGGGAAGCCGGTCATGATCCTCGGGAAGCTGGCCTTGATCCCGGCGATGTCGAGGATCCGGCCCGCCTGCCCGCCGATGAACACGAAGCCGAGCTGGATCAGGATCGGGAACAGGATCAGCAGCGGCACGGACACCCAGGAGGCACCGCCACCCCTGGCGATGACCCAGGCGACGCCGATCGCCGCCGCAGCACCGCCGAGCACGACGAGGGCGATGCCGAGCAGGTCGAACCGCTGCGCAGTGCGGGCGACAGCGCCCGATACGACGATCCCGGCCGCCCCGATCGCGATGTACGTGGCCGGCAGCCAGCCCGATCCGTAGGCGTCGAGGAACATCGCGTTCGCGACGATCCCCAGGAGCGCGGCCATCGCGCCGAAGACGACAGCCTGGGCCATCAGCCACGGAACGGCCCCGCGCGTCGATCCGGGGTTGCCGGTCACTGGAACGGCCGATCAGGCCGGCGGGGGATCTGTCTCGGCGCGTGCTCGCTCGCGCACCATCGCCACGAGCGCAGCGATGATCCCGCGCGCCAGCGCCGGTCGATCGGAGAGCAGCTCATCGAGCAGCGGCTTGTCGATCCGGAGCAGGATCGCCGGCTCGATCGCCGTGACGGACGCCGCGCGTGGCTCGGGGACGAGGACGGCGAGCTCCCCGACCGTCGACCCGGAACCAAGTTCGGTGATGCTGCGCTCGCCACGGTGGACGCGGAGTCGCCCGCTGACCACCGCGTACATGTGCTGCTCCACGGCACCCTCGGCGATGACGACGGTCCCCGCCTCGACCTCGACCTCGGACGCCCGCTGAGCGAGGGCCGCGAGCGTACGGCCCGGAACGTCCGCGAAGAGACCGACCCGATGGAGCGCGACGACGCGCTCGACGGTGGTCATCATCCCTTGGCCACGACCGGCTGGGCGAGGCGCGCGGCGAGCTCGTCGACGCGCAGGGGGCGGAGCCAGGCTCGAGCGTAGAGTTCACCGGGGACCATGATCACGTCGACCTCGCGTTCGGCGACGATCTCGCTGTTGCGCTCGGCACGGCGGATCACCCCCGTCGTGCCGACGGGCACCCACGGCGGCAGGGGCGATGGGGCGTAGCCGCCATCGGGCCGGACGACCAGACCGTCGCCCGTCGGGACGTACACGAACGACGGAGACGATCCGGGCGCGACGAGGACCTCGCCCGGTCGGATCGTCGTTCGACACGCCTCGGCAAACGCCGCCGAGCGATCGAGGCCCGTCGTCTCCACGCCGCGCTCGGCCATCAGCCGGAGCAGCTCATCCGCCTCGGGTCCCGCGCCGTCGACTGGCTCGGCGCTGAAGAAGCGACGTCGTTCTTCTGGTGCAGCCCCCTCGGTGTCGGCCACCGTCACGAGTCGCCGGGCGAGCGCCGGGTCGCGATCGGCCACGAAGGCGGCTACCTCGTCGGCGAACGCTGGCCGGTCTCCGGGCCGCTCGAGCTGGATCTGGACGTCGTCGATGGACCGGGTCGGCGCGCGCAGCCCGCCCCCGATCGATGGGCCGCCGAAGGACGGGATGACGTCCGCCTGGACGTCCAGGATGACGTCGGCCACGCTCACCGCCGCCCGCTGCGCGGCAGCCTGGCTGCCGAACGCGCCCCGGTGGAACGCGAATTGGAGGTGCCCTCGCGGCGTCACGAACGCGACCCGGATGTTGGCCTCACCGGCGCCGCGGTCGTCATCGTAGGTGATGACATACGCCGCATCGCCGGTCGCGGGACGCAGGGTGCACACCGCGCGCGCCGTCTGGCTGTCCATGCAGATCTCGAAGCCGCCCGACGTGCGGAGGACCGTCCCGCGCTGGCGCAGCACGTCTGCCGCGCGAAGCGCCCGCACCGCGTCCACGACATCGTCGGCAAGCTCGGCCTGTGGTCCGCTCGCCGCGGTGAGCCACATGAATGACTCCGAGGGATCGCTGTACGCCTCCGTGTTGGCATCGGTCGGCATCGGCGAGGTATCCGCCGCCTGTGGCAGCCGCCGGGCGGCGCGATGGTTGTCGAGGCTCGTGAAGACCACTCGCTGCAGCACGCGGCGGAGCGCGACTCGGTCGTTGAGCACCTCCGCCGGGATCGCCGACTTGCTGTGGGCGACGCTCATGCTGAGCATCTCCCGGACGACGACCTCAGGCCGCGCGGCGAACGGCGCCCGGCCGGCCACTTCGTCCAGGCGCGCGTGCATGGGTCCGATGCTGAGCAGGGAATCGATCAGCGGGGTGATGTCGGAGCCGAAGGCCGCGTGCGCCGCGAACAAGGCGTGGACGCGGCGCCCCGTCGGTGTCATGTCGACCATGCCGATATCGTGGAGGTACGCAAGCGCTACGCCGAGCGCCTGGACGAACCGGAGCCGGTCCGGAGCGCGCCCGGGGAGGAGCACCCCGTCGATCGTGTCCAGCAGCCGCACGAGACCGATCGCGACGTCTCGAACGTGGACGACGCCGTGGTCGGCGAAGATCGCAGGGTGTGTGCCCGGGTTCGCCAGGAACCCAGGGTCGGTGCAAATGGCCTCGAGCGAGCCCTGGGCCTCGATCGGCCGCCAGAACCGCTCCTCGAGGAAGGTCCGGATCTGGAGCGGCAGATAGGCGTCGAGCTCCGCGGCTGGACCCCTCTCCTCCATCGGCACACAGTAGCGGCTGGATATCGTCGATGGGCGGTTCCGGCACGAGCGTCGAACGGACGCGCCTCCACGCCGGCGCGGAGAATCGATCGGCCCCTCCGGTGATCCGGAGGGGCCGACTGTCTTGGAGCGTCTGAGGGCTACTTGCCCTTCTTCGACTTCGATCCCTTGTTCTCGCTTCCGCGGCTGTTGGTCTTCTCCTTGGCGGCCTTCTGCTCCTTGACCTTCTTGCCGGTCGCCTTGTCCTGCTTCTTCGACTGCTTCGCCGTCGCTGCGTCGGCGTCAGCGGCTGCGCCGGCGACCGTCACCGCCGGGACGGCGCCGAGGTTCTTGCCCTTCGTCGCGAAGAAGCTGACGCAGTCGCCCTGGTTCTTGAAGCTGTTGCCGGCCGTGTCGATCATCGACTCCCAGCCGCCGTCCTTGCAGTCATCCTTCATGGCGACGTCTTCGGTGACCACGACGTTGTCGATGGCCGGCCCGAATGCAGTCGCCGACGTGCTGACGAAAGTCAGCGTCGTGTTGGCACTCGTCGCAAGGAACGTGTACTCCTCCGACGTCCAGTTCATGGTCGTGAGGTCGTTGCCGGTGACGTCGTAGGAGTAGAGACCGACTGCTGCGCCCGTGGCACTGACCTCGAGCGTCTTGACCGTCGGAGGGCCCTCTGGATTGCCGGACAGCTGAAACGAGACGGTGTAGGTGTTACCGATCGTCGTTTCGAACGTCTGGCTGAGCGTGCCGGCGCCGGCGCCGCTCATGTCGATGCTCATCGTGCCGTCCTGGGGCGGCCAATACGTGCTGACCCAGTCGACGCTGCCAGCGTCCACGGTCCAGCCGTCGATGCTGGTGTTCGGGGCATTCAGTTGCTGGAAGCCGGATCCGTTATCGACGTAGGTACCCGTCTCGAAACTACCGTTCTCGAGCCCAGTGAAGGCCGCCGCGGTGGGTCCTGCGAGCGCGATGGAAGCCAAAAAGCCCAGCGCAACGCCAAGACCAGTTCGTCTCTTCACGAGGAAACCTCCCTGCCGATGGCAGTGATGCAGGACGAGACCGAGTTGCTGGGAGGCCCGTCCTCGTGACCACGGCCGAAAGCCCCCGGGGTGGTCAACTGCCAAGAGCCTAGGCGCGCGGGAAGGTTCGCAACAGCGGCCTAATGGTCCCGGTGCGGTCGTGGCCACGACGTCCGGGGCCGGAAACGGCCTGCAAGGCGGTCCTGGCACCCACCCCGCGGTGTACGGTGCGGAGACCATGGGCGAATTCGAGACGGTCGAGCGCGGCGACATGACGATCCGGCTGTACTCGGCAGGCGACGATGTGCCGGATGCGCCGGGCGTGCTCGTCCTGCATCCCTGGTGGGGCCTGAACGACGACGTCGTCGCATATGCCGACCGGCTGGCCGGGGAAGGGTTCGCGGTGGCCGCCCCCGACATGTTCGGCGGCCAGGTCGCAACGACGGTCGAGGACGCCGAGCGACTGGCGAAGGCGGCCGACGAGGCGGCGATCGACACCATCACCCTCACGGCCCTCGATCACCTCGCGCAGCGCGTGGGCTCGACCGGCAAGCTCGCCGCACTCGGCTTCTCATTCGGCGCCCACTGGGCGATGTGGAGTCCGGCCCAGCGCGACTGGGTCGTCGCGACGGTCCTCTACTACGGAACGACCGGGGGTCCGGTCCTCACCGCGGCGTCGGTCCCGGTCGTCGGGCACTTTGCGGAGGACGATCCCTTCGAGACCGACGAGTGGGTCGCCGAGTTCGAGCGCACGCTGCGATCGGCCGGCCGCGACGTCACGATCCACCGCTACCCCGGGACGGGGCACTGGTTCGCCGAGCCGTCGCGCGACGCGTATCGACCCGAAGCCGCCGACTTGGCGTTCGACCGGACGGTCGCCTTTCTTCGAGAACGGTTGGAACCGAAGCCGCCCGCTGGGTAGACTCGCCACGGGAGGAGGATCCCTTGACCGACCAAGGATTCCGCTTCTGTCCTCGCTGTGGGACGGCCCTCGTCGAAGGCCTGCCGTATTGCCCGAAATGTGGCTTCAACGTCGCCGAGCTCACCTCGGGCTCGCGCCCGCCGGCCCCCGCGGACAGCGACACTGACCCGTACGACTGGGGTGCGGGCGCGGGAGCCGGCGCCGCTCGCGGATCCGAACCTGTCAGGCCGTCCGAGTCGTCTGGTCAGCCGATCGTCACTGAGCTCCGGCCACGACGCTCGCGCGGCTCCTCGATCCTCCTTGCTGGGCTCGCCGTCGCTGTCGGCTTGATCGCATATGCCCTGATCACGCGTCCCGAAGCCGGACCACAGCCATCGGCGCCGCCCGTCGGTGGCTCCGGGATCCCGGCATCACTGGCGCCGGGTGTCACGCAAGCCCCCTCGGCCCCGATCGTCGGCCTCACGATCCAGAGCCCGCGCGACGGCGACGTGGTCGCGACAGGTGAGGTGACGGTCATCGGCCTTGCGCCGCCGGGCCTGTCGATCACCCGCGACGTGAGCTTCGGGCTCGACCAGCACACGACGGTCGATGGGACCGGACACTGGGCGATCGGTGTGCGCCTCGATCAGGGCGAGAACACGCTCGTGTTCCGCATCGGCGACGACCGCTCGACCGAGCAGAAGCTCCGCGTCACGTTCCAGCCACCCGCGCAGTAGCGGCCCTCGCCCGGTCGCCTCGTCGCTGAGCGTGGTACCGGAGTCACCCGACGTCTGGGTCCCGCGCCCCAACGCCGCTGGGACCGTTCGGCGTAGGTCCTATTGACCGACCCGTCCCGTTCGCAGATACATCCATTCCAGCGCTCTGGGGGGAGCTTGCATGGGTCGCAACAAACGAACGGCCACGGGACGGCCGCTGCTCTTGCCACTCGTATACGTGGCGACACTCACGCTTGCCAGCGTGAGTTGCGGCGCGCTCGTCGCGCTCGGTTCGGAGCACGTGCGGGCGACGGCCATCCAAACGACCGTCGCGGGTGATCAGGCCGCCATCCGTGACTTCGTCGCCTCGAACCTGACTACCGCCGACCTCGAGCCGACGATCGACCCCATCCGACGCGCCGCGCTCGACCAGGCGCTCGATGGTCTGATCCAGAGACACGGCTATCGCACGGCGACCGTCACCCGCATCGATGGCCGGATCCTGGGTGGCGATCCCATCAGCCCGATGATCGCCACGGAGCTGCAGCAGGCCACCGCGAGCCATGCCGCGACGGCGACCATGTCGACCGCGCCCGATGGTGATGCCGTCCTCTCCGAGGCCATCCCGATCGCGGTCGGCGGCGCGCCACAGCTCGTGGTCGCGTTGCAGCGCGACGCCCGCCCGATCCTCGCCGCCGCCGAGGCCGCCGGGCGCGACCTGCTTCTCGTCGCGATCGCCGCGGCGGTCGTGCTTGCCGTCCTTCTCCGAACGATCTTCAAGGCCGCCGGCGAGCGACTTCGCCACCAGGCCGACGAGCTGTTCGAGGTACGGCGGCGTGACCCACTGACCGGCCTCATCAACCATGGGACGGGTGCCGTGCGCCTGACGGAGGTCCTGGAAGCTGCCCAGGGCGACGGCGCCTCGGTCGGCATCGCGCTCATCGATATCGACAATTTCCGACTGCTCAACGAGACCTACGGGTCGCTCGCCGGTGACGAGGCGCTGGTCGCCGTGGCAACGGCGCTCGAGGCCGAGTCCGGGCCGTGGCGCGGTCTCGCGCGCTTCGGGCCCGACGAATTCCTGGCGATCGCCCCCGCGGCCGTCGCCCGAGAGCTGCCGGCCGCCATGCGCCGGGTCCAAGTCGCCCTCGACGAGGTCGCGCTCCAGTTCGACGGCTCGGAGCGCCTGCCGCTGACGGTCAGCGCCGGCGTGACGTTCTTCCCGTTCCACGCGACTGGGGTCAATGAGCTCCTGTCGGCCGCGACGATCGCGCTGGGTGAGGCAAAGGCCGGCGGCGGCAACCAGACGATCATCGCGGACGCCTGGACATCCGAGCCGAAGGTGTCCCAGTCGAACTTCGACGTCCTGCAGGGCCTCGTGATCGCCATCGACCACAAGGACCGCTACACGAAGCGGCACTCTGAGGACGTGGCCTGCTACGCGCTGTTCCTCGCCGCGAAGATGGGCATCGATGAGTCCGAGCAGACGGTGCTGCGCACGGCTGGCCTCCTGCACGACATCGGCAAGATCGGGATCCCAGACGACATCCTGCGCAAGCCCGGTCGATTGACCCCGTACGAGTACGAGATCGTCAAACAGCACGTGGCCCTGGGCGATCACATCGTGCGCGACCTGCCCGAGATCGAGCTGGTCCGTGCCGGCGTCCGCCACCATCACGAGCGCTGGGACGGCAACGGCTATCTCGATCGGCTCGAGGGCGCCGACATCCCGCTCATCGCCCGCATCCTCGCCGTGGGTGACGCGTTCTCGGCGATGACGACGACCCGGCCCTATCGCAAGGCACTGACCGTCCAGCAGGCGCTCGACGAGCTCCGTGCCGCGGCCGGGACACAGCTCGACCCCGAACTGGTCGCCGCGTTCGTCGACGGCATCGAGCACGACCCGGATGCGCCGCTGCCCGGTGCCGACCGGAATGGCGTGAACCTGTGGACACCGACGATCCGGGCCGCCTGACGCGTTCGACGGGGGGTGGCAGCGCGCCGCGGGCGCGCCTCCCGAGGATCGCCGATCGAGGCGGCAGCATCTTCGTTGTCACCGCGGTGCTTGGTGCGCTGTTGCTCGTGGCTCGACCGGTCACCGCCATCGGGCCGTTGCCGGATCCCGCCGTGGCGCCCGCCTTGCCAAGCTTGCCTGTCCCGCTGCCGACGAGGCCGCTACCGACCTTGCCGTTGCCCACGGTCGCGCCACTGCCTGTCCCCACGCTGCCACCGCTCCCGCTCCCGACCGTGCGGTTGCCGACGCCGACGCTTCCGCCGCTCCCGACGCTCCCGCCATTGCCCACCCCGACGATCCCGACGCCGACGCTGCCCGTGCCCACCCCGACGCTGCCGTGCCCACCCCGACCGTATCGATCGCGCCCAGTCTCCCCGTCGGAGCGAGCCCCTCGCCGTCGCCAAGCCCGTCGGTGGCTGTCGCCAGTGCCAGCCCGGGTACGTCGCCCGCACCGGGAGCCGGGACCCTCATCGGCGCCTCGGGTGCCCCGGTCGACGCCTCGACGGTAGCCAGTGTGGTCGACCCACCGATCGCCGGGAGCTCGGACTCGTTCCTCGAGTCCCTCGTCGTGCCGGGCCTGCTCATCGGCGTGCCCGCGATCGTCATCATCGGGATCCTGATCGCACAGCTGGCGGTCGGCGCCGCCTGGCTGCCGGTCATCCGGAGGTGGCTCCACCGCCGCGTCTGACCATCTTCGGCACGTACTATGTCGGCCGAGTGCCGGTTGCCCAGACGATCGACGAGGATCCTCGCCCCACGGCTCGCCCGGCCGACGGCCTGCTCCATCCGGTCGCCCTCATCGCGCTCGCGGTCCTCGTCCTCAATGACCAGGTGCTCAAGGCTGCCTGGCCAGGGTTCGTTACCGGCAAGCTGTCGGATATCGCCGGCTTGATCGTGGCGCCGCTCGCCCTCCAGGCGGCATGGGAGCTCGGTGCGTGGATCGTCGGTCGATGGCGCGGCCCGTCGAGGACCGTCCTGGCCGTTTCGATCGCGGTAGTCGGGCTGGCGTTCGCCGCGGTCCAGATCTGGGAGCCGGCGACCGATGCCTACCGCTGGAGCTTGGGCGTCGCGCAGTGGCCGTTTCGCGCGTTGGCCGCCGCAGTCACGGGGGCACCGTCGCCGAGCGTCGTGCCCGTGGTCGCTACGGGTGACGCCGAAGATCTCGTCGCGCTCCCCGCGCTCGCGATCACGTGGTGGCTGGGTCGTCGACGGATCTGGGAGGGGCAGCCGGCGCCTCCACGCTAGCCTCCGGCGTGCGCGGCAATGAATGGAACGCGGTCACGGCAGCCACGAGCGCCGCGACGACGGCGATATACACGCCGACGTCATCGATCTCGAGATGCGACGCCGTCGTGGTGAAGCCGATGAAGCTCGAGGACCATAGGAAGAGTCCCAATACGCCCGTCCCGGCGATGAGGACGTCGAAGAGCGCCAGCCAGAACGGACGGCCGCCGAGCCAGCGCCGCAGCGCGACGACCAGGAGCGCCGCCGGGATGAGCGCGAGAAGCGATGTCGGCGAACTTGCGAACGGATCGAAGAACGACTGCTCAGCAAGGAACCCGAATCCGGCGATGAGGATGCCGTTGCTCAAGATGGCCAGCGCCGCCCACCAGCGGTCGTGGTGTGCACGGGGATCCGTTCGCCAGGCCTGGCCGATGACGATCCCGCCGATGCCGCCGAAGAGCGCGAAGATTGCGGCGAGAAGCACCGGTTGGACGATGGGATCGAGCGTCAGACGCCACGCTAGCCAGAGCCCACCGAGGCCGACCAGCGCGACCGTCGCCAGCCCGAGCAGCCATCCGCCATCGGTCGACCAGCGTCCGCGACCGCGCCAAACGCCCCAGGCCAGGGTCCCGAGCAGGATCGTCGACCAGGGATCGACCAGGAACAGGAGGTTGAGCGGTGATCGGGTGACCATGTCGAACGCGTCGTACCGGCCGAGGTTGATGACGCCCTCGATGACCATCCAGACGATCACGCCGATCGCCGACGCAACCACGGCGAGGCTCGGCAACGACCGTCGTTCGGCCGGCAGGCGGCGATGGACCGCTGGGCCGGCCACGATCCCGCCGATCAGCGCGAGCAACCCCGCGAGGATGGCCCAGATCGGTGCCACGGGCGTGCCAGCTGCGCCGTCGAGCTGGACGCGCAAGCGACCCGGCCCGGGCTGACCACAGCACTCATACAGGAGCTGGACATGGACCTCGTACCGGACGACGGATGCAGGTAGCACGCTCGGGCCAGCGGCGATCCGTACCTGGTAGGTGAGGTCGCAGCCGGCGATGCAACGCTCGATCGGGAAGGTCGTGCTCGGCGAGTAAGCGCTCGTGGGCTCGCCGGCGCCGACCAGCGCGATGGTCGCGTCGAGGCTATAGCCGGGCTGCAGGCCACTGGCCGCCTGCAGGGTGGGCGAGATCGAGCCACTCATCGCACCACCCGCCTCCGGGTCGACGTGGATCCGAAGCTCGCGCTCGACGGTCTCGCCACCATCGACGACGACCTCACCGATGGCGCGGCCTTCGAGCGTCGGCTGGCGCGGGCTGGTCGCCAACAGTGCGAGGGCGCTGAGCGATAAGAGGACGAGCGCCCGGATCGACGGCCCGCGCGCACCGTCCTGCCTGGTCATGCTGTGGCGGTCATCCGTTGGGCGACCGAGGGTGTCACGGCTCGACGGTAACATCGGCTGGTTCGACTCCATCGACCGCCATGCGGTTCCCGTCGCCCGGTGCGCCGCCGCCCCGCGGACGCCCCTCCCGCTCCCCGATACTCCCGGGCATGAAGCTGTATTTCGCTGGTCCCTTGTTCACGACACCCGAGCGCACCTGGAATGCCGAGGTGACCGCGGCGCTGCGGGCCGCTGGGCATGAGGTGTTCCTGCCCCAGGAGAACGAGCCGGGCAAGGACGCCGCGGGCATCTTCGCCGCCGATGTGGGCGGCATCGACTGGGCCGACGGCCTCGTCGCGATCATGGACGGCCCCGACCCCGACTCGGGCACGTGTTGGGAGGTCGGCTACGCCTTCGGGGTCAAGAAGCCGATCGTGCTCGTGCGCACTGATTCCCGCTCGATGGCCGGCGCCGCCGGGGAGTACAACCCGATGCTCACGCAAGCGGCGACGATCCGCCTCGACCTGCCGGCCGCCTCGACCACCGAGGTCGTCGGTGCGGTCCTCGAAGCGCTCCAGCGGATCGAGGCCGGCTAGTTAGCGGCCCCCGCCCTCGGAGCTCGCGGCGACCACGAAATGGTTTGCCGTGAGATCGCGGTCGACGAGGTACCGATCGTCCTCCGGGTAGAAGACCGCGCGGTCGATATCGTCGCCCGCGAACCCGTGGACGGCGTCGAGCGAATCCCAGAACGAGATCGTGAGGACCTCCGCCCGGTCGCCGTCGATGCGGTAGAGCAGATATGCGCCGCGGTTACCGGGCGTGGCCGCGTACTCGGCGATCCCTGTCGCACGGATGTACTCGGCGTACGCCTCGGCATCCTCGGCGCGGACGGCGCCACGCCACGTTCTCGCGATCATCGCGCGACCATCAGTCGGCTCGCTGCTCCAACACCGCGCTCAGTTGCGGGTCGTGCTCGCGCTTGTGCCCGTACATCTGGTACACGACGAGGTCGTCGAGCGAGTACTCGGGGCCGTACCACGGGATCGTGCCGACCTCCCGCCACAGCTCCGGCGTGATCACCTTCGCATGCCGCATGGCGCGCTCATGCGCATCGAGGAACTCGGCACGCACTTGCTCGAGCGGCCAGTCCTTGCGGACTGCCGCCTGGTCGTCGTTGAAGGTGCGCGGATCCGCCGCGGGCAGGTCGCTCTCGGTCGGCGCACCCACGATCGCGGCGAGCTGGTCGGCGAAGCGGACTTCGAAGGCCCCGAGATGACCGAGCAGGTCCTTGGCGGTCCAGACCCCGAGCGCGATGCGCTCCCAGTCGTCCGGCCCGTAGCGATCGATCGTCGCGCGGACCGTGCGCTGGCCGTACATCAAGACGTCGAGCGAATTCAAGGGCTTCCCTCCATCCGGCGAAGCGTACTGCGCCCGGGCGAGCAAACGGTCCGGCTCGGCACGTACCATCGCCGCTATGGCCGAGGAAGACCATCGCCTCGAGACGGCGCTGCGGATGCTGACCAAGGCTCGCCTGGTCACGATGCGGGTACCCGGGTTCGCCGTCGGCCGCTGGTGCGACGCCTGGGAGGCCGAGGCCGAGCGACGCGGCCTGGAGCCGAGCGCCAAGTCGTGGGAGGAGGGGATCCGCTGGATCGTCAGCAAGGTGGCCGCAGGGGAGCAGCCACCCGACTGACGAGCGTGTTCGCGCTAGGGCGCGATCTGGAGGCGCCCGGTGTACACGTCGGTGATGCCGCTGCCATCGGGGAAGGCGGTCCCGACCAGCTGTCCGCCGCCGTGGAGGCCTGCGTAGGCACCGGTCCCGCCGCCCGCCGCGAACCCACCGACGGTGCCCGGTGAATTGGGCGACGTCGATACGTCCACGAGCAGCTTGAACGTCCCGCTTAGGTCGTCGCAATTGAGCGTCTTGACGACATGGAACGTGAAGACACCGCGGTTCTTGCGGCCGCCGAACGTCCCGAACTCCGGATCCGACACCGATGTGCCGGACTCGCACACGACGCCACCCGTGGCGGTGAAGGTCTCACCCACGCCGAAAACGACTTCGATCGTGATGGTGGTGACGGGAAGCGCTGCCGCTGTCGCCGATGGAACGGCGAGCAGTATTCCGATGATGCCGATGCTGGCCCCGATCCGTCGTGCGCGCATGACGTCCTCCTGTGAACGGGATCGACCGCTTGCATCCTATAGGGCGTCCGTTGCGAGAGATTCGTTCGATGTTCTTGACGGTGTCTCCATCAAGGCTTCATGAGCGGTGTCCTACGATGTGACCATCGCACCACACCCTGGAGTCCCACGTGCTCTTCGATCCGCTCTACATCCTGGTCATCATCGCCACGCTGGTCGTGTCCGGCGGCGCGCAGCTCTACATCCGCTCGACCTACGGCCGTTGGAGCCGCGTCCAGAACGGGGCCGGGCTCTCAGGTGCCCAGGTCGCCGAGTACCTGCGGGACAACGCGCAATTCGGCAACCGCCCCGGGCGCGAAGCGATCACCGCGATCAAGGTGTCGCCGGGCGAGCTGTCCGACCATTTCGACCCGCGCGATCGGTCGCTGTCGTTGTCCGAGGCCGTCGCGACGCAGCCATCGGTCGCATCGATGGCGATCGCGGCGCATGAGGTCGGCCACGCTGTGCAGGTGGCCGAGGGCAGCGCGCTGATGCAGTTGCGGGGCCTGCTCGTCCCGGCCGTGAGCTTCGGACCGGGCCTCGCCTACCTGTTCATCATCGGCGGGATCATCCTGAACATGACGGGTCTGCTGACGATCGGCATCCTGCTGTTCGGTCTGGCCGTGCTGTTCGCCGTGCTGACGCTGCCGGTCGAGATCCAGGCGAGCCAGAAGGCGCTGGCGATGCTCGATTCGACCGGCGTCGTGACGTCCCAGCAGGACCGCGACGGCGCCAATGCCATGCTGCGCGCCGCGGCGCTGACGTACCTCGCCGGCGCGATCGCCGCGATCCTGACCCTGCTCTACTACCTGACCCTGGCTCGCCGCAGCAATTGATCGAGGCGTGACGCGGCTCCGGATCCCGGACGAGGTGCTTACGGCCGCGCATGAACGAGCCGCGGCGCGCGCCGCCAAGGATTGGGCGACCGCCGATCGGCTCCGAGCCGAGATCGAGGCTGCCGGCTGGATGGTGGTCGACCGCGGGACGGATTTCGCGCTGTCGCCGTCCGCCCCAGCCGACATCGAGGACGGCGCACGGGTCAGGTTCGGGGCGTCACGCAACGTCCCGTCGCGGTTGGAGGAGCCGGCGGTCGGGCTGGCGACGGTCGTCCTGATCGCCACCGACTGGCCGACCGACGTGGAACGTGCCGTGGCCGCGGTGCAGCGTCACGCGCCGGCGGGGACGAGCATCGTCGTGGTCGCCGATGGGCCGTCCGATGCGTCGGGCGAGGTGCTGGACGGGCTGACCGGCGTCGATACCGTGTGGACCTCGGAGCGGCTCGGTCATGGGGCCGCCACCAACATCGGGATCCGTCGGTCGACCGGTCCCGTCGTCGTCCTGCTGGATCCGAGCGTCGAACCGACCGGCGACGTGATCACCCCACTCGTCCGGGCGCTCGACGACCCGACCATCGCGCTCGCCGGTGGGTGGGGCCTGACGTCGGCCGACCTTCGGACGTTCGAGGAGGCGCCGCCTGGTGACGTCGACGCGATCGAGGGCTACCTGCTGGCCTTTCGGCGGGATGACGCCGCCGACCGCGGGCCGTTCGACGAGCGCTTCCGGTTCTACCGCAACCTCGACATCTGGTGGAGCCTCGTCCTGCGCGACGAAGGCGAGGGCGAGACTCCGCGGCGCGCCGTCCGGCTCGCAGATCTCCCGGCGACGCGCCACGAGCACCGCGGCTGGTCGAGCGTCGATGACGAGGAACGAACCCGCCAGTCGAAGCGCAATTTCTACCGGATCATCGACCGGTTCGGGTCGCGGCGCGACCTGCTCGTCGCGGACCGGGCACCTGCGTGACCGACGAGTCGGTCCCGTTGGTCGTGCTCCTGGTCGGTGTGGTCATCCTGCTTGCACTGCGGCCGATCGCCACCTCGTCACGCACGCGCCGCGCGAAACCGATGCCGCCACCCGGCCCGGAGGCGATCGAGCAGCTGGCGGAACATCTCGGGGTCGGCATCCTGATCGAGTCGGTCGACGCCGGGCCGCCCGCGCGGATCGTGGCAACGGGCATGCTCGACAACGGGCGGACGCGATTGGAGGGTGTCGGCGAGACCGAGGAGGACGCCTGGCGCGACCTCGCGCGGGCAGCCATCGTCTGGAAGCGCGAGGACGGCCGGAACATCCGGTTCATGCTCGGCGGGCCCTAGCGACGCTCGACGTGCTGCCGATCGCCTGTGGAACATGACATGTTCCAACCGGAGGCTGTGCGGTCGGATCGGGCGCGAAATGGGGCTCTCGTTGGTCGTTTGGAACGTGGGGATGTTCCAAATGGCGGCTGGCCCCCGATTCCCGGCCGTTCGTTCGTCGGTTGGAACATAGGGATGTTCCACTGACGCTCGCGTCGATCAGCGACGGGCGCGGACAGTCGATCCGTCCGGACCGTCGACGACGTCGAAGCCCGCAGCGGCGATCTCCTCGCGAAGCGTGTCGGCACGCGCGTAATCGCGCGCTGCCCGGGCGGAATCGCGGTCCCGCACCAGCGCTGTGACTTCGTCGGGGATGTCCGCGGGCTTCCGCGAAGGCTCCCAGACGCGATGCAGATCCAGCCCGAGCACGGCATCGGCGTCGAGGACGAGCCAACGACGCTCATCCGCCGGCACGTCCGCGCGGAGCATCTCGCGGACGGTGACCAGGGCGGCCGGCAGGTCGAGGTCGGCATCCAGGGCGTCGACGAACCGCGCATGCAGCGCGGCGCCGGCCGCTGACAGCGGCGCGGCGGGGGCGTGGGCTCGGTCGGTCACGACGTAGTCGCCGCCACCGAACGCTGACACGCCGGTGGCTGTGCCCTCTGGCCGCTCGCCCGCAGCGCCGGCGGCGAGCACGGGTGGCGCCACCCAGTCGCCGCTCGCGGGCGGCGGGCGGAGGGCAGCCAGCCGCTGGCGTAACGAGGCGTACGCCGCCGACGCCCCCGCGATCGACGCCTCCGAATAGTTGAGCTTGTGCGCGTAGCGTGAGGTCAGGACGAGGTAGCGGAACGCGAGCGGGTCGATGCCCTCGTCGGCGAGCTCGGTCACCCGCTGGAAGTTGCCGGCCGACTTGGCCATCTTGCGGCCCGCCATGAGCAGGTGCTCCCCGTGGACCCAGAGACGGGCCGGCGGACCGCCGACGACCGGTGCCGACTGGGCGATCTCGTCCTCGTGGTGCGGGAAGATGTTGTCGATGCCGCCGGTGTGCACGTCGAAGTGGTCGCCGAGGTAGCGCCGCGCCATCGCCGAGCACTCGAGGTGCCAGCCCGGATAGCCGTCGCCCCAGCGCGCGGTCGGCCACTTGAGCGCGCGGCGCGGGCCGGCGGCTTTCCAGAGGGCGAAGTCGGCCGGATCGCGCTTGTCCGGTTCGACCTCGCCGCGATGGCCGGCTCGGAGCTCGTCGAGGGCGTTCCCGGACAGCCGCCCATAGCCATCGAACGACGCGACAGCGTAGTAGACGTTGCCGGTCTCGGACGCGTAGGCGTGACCGAGGTCCTCGAGCTGCTCGGCCAGCTCGACCATCTCCGGGATGTGCTCGGTCGCGCGGGGGAAGACGTGCGCCGGCAGGATGTTGACGAGCGCCTCGTCGGCGTGGAACGCGGCTTCGTACGCGTCGGCGATCTCGGCCGTGGTCTTGTGCTCGAGCCCGGCCTGGACCAGCATCCGGTCCTCGCCACGGTCGAACTCGTCCTCGCGCAGATGCCCCACGTCGGTGATGTTCTTGACGTGGAACACCTCGAGCCCGTGGTACAGCAGCACGCGCCGGATGAGGTCGGCCAGGAGGTTCGAGCGCAGGTTCCCGACGTGGGCGAATCGGTAGACGGTCGGGCCGCAGGTGTACATCCGGATGCGTCCGGGCTCGAGCGGCTCGACCGCCTCGACGGTCCGGCTCAGCGTGTTCCGGAGCCGCAATGTCATACGGACATCGTAGAGGCCCTAACGTCCGTGACCGATCCTCGTTATGCCATCAGAGGCCTCGCGGTTCCCACATCGTTCCCCCGGCGGTGTATGTCCTGCGAGGCCTCATCACGTGCCCGCCGAGCGGCGATGGGCCGACCCGTCGCAAAGGGGCTGAACGGGGACCGACCGTATACTCCGGCCGATGCGCCGCCGGTTGGTCCTCCTTCTCGTCGCCCTGATCGCCGGCGCCTGCGGGGGATCGCCGCCGGGCGCCGCCAGTGGCACCGCGCGGATCGCGGTGAGTGCCCCGACCGTCCTTGATCCTGCCGCCAGCGGCGATGCGCAGAGCTCGGCGGTCATCGCCCAGTTCTTCGAGACCCTCACCGCAATCGATGAGTCCCTGCAGCTCCGACCGGCGCTGGCAGCGTCGTGGCGGGTCGAGGAGGGCGGCCTGCGGATCGTGTTTCGCCTCCGTCCGGACCTGCGGTTCAGCGACGGCTCACCGTTGCGTGCCGGCGACGTCGTCCGGAGCTGGCTGCGCGTCATCGACCCGGATCGGCCGTCGCCCCTCAGCACGCTCCTGCATGACGTGCGAGGCGCCACGGCCTACCTGTCGGGGGAGGGGACCGCCGAGGAGGTTGGTCTGCGCGCTGACGATGCCAGCGGCGATGTGATCGTCGACCTCGTCCGGCCCTCGTCGGAGTTCCCGGCGATCGTGGCCGGGTCGACGTTCGGCATCGTCCCACCGGGCATCGATGACCCGGCGGCGTTGCGCGCCGGCGACGGATTCGTGGCCAGTGGCGGCTACCGGCTCGCCGCCGAGAGCGCGAGCGAGATGTCCCTTGAAGCCAACCCGCACTACTGGGCCGGCAAGCCGGCGCTCGGCACGATCACGGTCCTGACCGATCTCGGCGGCGCCAGCCCGGTGGAGGGCTTCGAGCGCGGCGACCTCGATTACACCCAGGTCTCCGGTTTCGATGCCAGCTGGATCGCCTACGACGAGGTGCTCGGTCCGCAGCTGCGCAGCGTCCCCGCGATGGCGACCGACTTCTACGGGTTCGATACCACGGTCGCGCCGTTCGACGACGTTCGCATCCGGCGGGCATTCGGGGCGGCGGTCGACTGGCGACGGATCGCACGCCTCGCCGTCGATGACCCGGCGGCGGTGGCGACCTCGATGGTCCCGCCCGGCATCCCGGGGCGAAGCGAGCGGGACACGCTACCGGAGCACGACCCGGCAGCCGGGCGTGCGTTGCTGGCCGACGCGGGCTACCCCGGCGGTGCCGGGTTCCCAGGGGTGACGCTCGTGACCGGCGGCAGCGCCTACGACGAGGCCGTCGTGGCCGAGCTGGAGCGCGAGCTGGGCATCACGGTCACGGCCGAGAACATGGACTTCATCGACTACTTCGACCGCCTCGATGTCGACGCGCCGGCGATGTGGTCGCTGTCATGGATCGCGGACTACCCGGGCCGCAACGACTTCCTGGGCGTGCTACTCGGGACCGGATCGGCCAACAACTACGGACGCTGGAGCGCGCCGGAGTTCGACGCCGCCATCGCCGACGCCGCGGCGGCCACCGATCCGGCTGCGGTCGCCGCCGCCTACGACCGGGCGGAGGACATCGTCCAGCGCGACGTGCCGGTCGTCCCGATGAGCTACAGCACCGGCTGGGCACTGTCGCGCGACGGGTTCCTCGGGGCGGGGCAGAACGGCCTGGGCTTGCTGCGGTTCGCCGGGCTGGCGTGGGCCGGCCAGTGAGGACCGCCACTTTCCGACGACGCGCGCCGCGCGTGCTCGCCGCGCTGTTTGTCGCGATGGCCGCGATCTGGCCGGCCACGACCGACGTCAGCGCCGCGGGGCCGGCGTTCGGGCGTCCGGAGATCGACGGCTCGTTCGGTGCCGAAGTGGTCGCCACGCAACCCGTCACGTTCGCCGCCGCGCCCGACCTCGTCGAGGTGCTGGTCGCGACCGCCGGCGGCCCGCCACTCGTCGCCGAGGCGGAGTCGCCGGGCGCCGGCGCCACGACCCTGCGCTACACGCTCGGTGGCGTCGACGGGCACATCCTGCCCAACACGCCGGTCAGCGTCCGCTGGCGGATCACCGCCGATGGCGAGACAACGCTCGGTCCGGTGGCCCGCACGGTGGTCGCCGACGAGCGGTTCGACTGGCAGACCCTGCGCGGCGACGTCGTCCGGGTGCACTGGTACGAAGGCGGCCGGGCGTTCGGGGAGCGGGCGCTCGCGATCGGCGAGAAAGCCGTCGAGGAGACAGCGCGAACGTTCGGCGTGACCGAGGAAGATCCGGTCGACTTCTTCATCTACGCCGACAACGACGCGTTCTACGACGCGCTCGGGCCGGGTACCCGCGAGAACGTCGGTGGCCAGGCGAACGCCGACATCAGGACGCTGTTCGCGCACATCTCACCGAGCTCGATCGACGACCCCTGGGTCGACAACGTCGTCCCGCACGAGCTCATCCACCTCGTGTTCGACACGGCGGTCAAGAACCCGTACCACTTCCCGCCGCGCTGGCTGAACGAGGGTCTCGCCGTCTACCTGAGCGTCGGCTACGAGGCGAGCGATCGGGCAGCGGTCGAGGCTGCGGCGCGGGCGGGCACGCTGATCCCGCTCGACGGCCTTGCCGGCCAGTTCCCGACGTCCGCGTCGCGGTTCGGCCTGGCATACGCCGAAAGCGCCAGCGCGGTCGACTTCCTGGTTCGCAGCCACGGCGAGGACACGATGGTCTCGCTCGTGCGCTCGTACGCCGATGGTCGGACCGACGACGAGGCCTTCGAGGCGGCGATCGGTATGGACGTCGGCGCGTTCAACGACGCGTGGCTGGCGGACCTCGGCGCGAAGCCGCCGGTGAAGTACGGCCCGCAGCCGCCACCGGCGGGCCCCGTGCCCGACGGTTGGGATGGCGCATCACCGGCGCCGGGAAGTGTGGCCTCGCCACGCCCGAGAGCCTCAGCGGAGCCGCCCATCGGCAGTCGGGCCGCGCCGCTGGAGGTCCTGTCGCTGGCGCCGATCGCGCTCTGGCTGCTCGCGATCCTCGTCGGCGGAGGCGTCGTCCTGTTGTTGTGGTCCCGTTCTCACGGGCGACCCGCATGATCGGCCGGCTGCGCTCGATCCCCAGCTGGCAGGTCACGCTCGGCGCGGCGTTGCTCGGACTCGGCTTCCTGATCGCGGCACAGCTCGCAGCAGAGGGGCCGCGCGTCCGCTACACGACCCAGGAGCGCTCGCCGCTCGTCGAGACCGCGACGCAGCTCCAGCAGCGGCAGGACGAGCTCAAGGCGCGGATCCTCCAGCTCCGCGGCCAGATCCAGGCCACCGAGCAAGCCGACGAGGGCTCGGCCACGCTCGTGCGCGACCTCAATGACGACCTCCAGGAGGCACGCATCGCGGCCGGCCTGATCCCACTCACCGGGACGGGCCTCGTGCTCCAGCTCGAGGACTCGGCCGACCCGCCGACGGCTGGTGCCAACGACAGCGACTACCTGGTCGGCGCGCGTGACCTGCGCGGCATCGTCGAGGAGCTGTGGGCGGCAGGCGCCGAGGCGATCGCCGTCAACGGCGAACGCATCACGCCGACCACCGCGATCATCGACGTCGGACCGTCTGTCCTGGTCAACGCGGCATATCTCGCCGGTCCCTACCAGGTCACGGCGCTCGGTCCCGAGGATCTCTACCAGCGCCTGAGCGCATCGCCCGGCTTCGTCGAGCTCCTCCGAACGCGGGCGCAGGGGTTCGGCATCCGCGTCTCGATCGCCGAGCCTGAGGCCGTCGACATGCCCGCGTTCGCCGGGACCGTCACGTTGCGGTACGCCCGGCCCGAGCCGGTGAGCTGACCCGATGCGCCGACGCCGGAACCAGCTCACCATCGCCGCGGTCACCTTCCTGCTCGGCCTGCTGGTCGTGGTCCAGCTGCGTCTCCAGGCGAGCAGCACGGCGTTCGCCGGGTTGTCGTCACAGGACCTGACCGTGCTCGTGGCCAACCTCGACGACCGTAACGACCAGTTGCGCACGGAGGTCGCCACGCTCGAGCGTGAGCTCGAGGTGCTCGAGCAGAACACCGAGCGGGGCGACATGTCGATCGACGAGCTGCGCGCCGACCTGCGGCGCGTCCGGTTGTACGCGGGGATCGACCCGGCCACGGGACCGGGCGTCTCGATCGTCGTCCGCGGCCCGATCGACGGCTCGGGGATCGAGGACCTGATCAACGAGCTGCGCAACGCCGGCGCCGAGGCGATGGCCATCGATTCGGTCCGCCTGGTGCCGGGCGTCGTCGCCATCGGTGCCCCGGGCGCCATCGCGCTCGACGATCGACCGCTGGGTGATCCGTTCACGCTCAGTGCGATCGGCCCGCCGGACAAGCTGACCGGGTCGCTCACCCGTCCGGGCGGCATCATCGCCCAGCTGTCCGCGACGCAGCCGGACGTGCTGGTCGACGTGACGCCGCTCGACCGGGTCGGCGTGCCCGCCACCGATCGGCAGGTCGTGCCGAGTCATGGCCGTCCGCGCCTCTGATACCCTGCCCGCCGTGCCGGACCGACCGATCCTTGACCTGCTGCTCGGGGACGTCGTCCGACTCCGTCGAGGCCACCCGTGCGGCGGTGACACGTGGCTCGTCGATCGGCTCGGCGCCGACATCGGTCTGCGCTGTCGGACGTGCGATCGGCATGTCCTGATCGAGCGCGCCGTGCTCGAGCGACGGCTCGCCGGCTTCGTCGAGCGAGGCGATCC
The DNA here is from genome assembly GCA_963812745.1 of uncultured Chloroflexia bacterium. GTDB lineage: Bacteria > Chloroflexota > Limnocylindria > Limnocylindrales > CSP1-4 > SPCO01. The sequence goes on from CAWEWE010000008.1 coordinate 525,405, forward strand.
CACGATCACGGCCGCGGTCGTGGGTGACGATCCGGGGCGGCAGCGGATCGCGCCCGACCCGCCCTCGTGACCGAACCCGGGCCGGTCGGGGCCGCGGGGGTCCCCGACGGCACGGAGACGCCGATCAGCGAAGGCGCGCTGACGGTCTTCCGTAACCCATCGTTCCTCCGACTCTGGCTGTCGCAGGCCGCGACCCAGATCGGCGGCAACATGGTGCTGTTCGGGTTGACGGTCGTCGTCTCGGTGAACAACCCGAACACGGCTGTCAGCCTGCTGATCCTGTCGTTCCTCGCGCCGGCCGTGCTCGTGTCGGCGGTGGCCGGCGTGTACGTGGACCGCATCGACCGGCGGCTGGTGTTGATCGCGACCAACGTGCTGCGTGGGATGGCGATCATCGGCCTGTTCGTGGTCGGCGACCACCTGCTGCTGCTCCTGCTGCTCAATTTCTTCGTCTCGACGGTCACCGTCTTCTTCGCGCCGGCCGAGGCGGCGATGATCCCCGAGGTCGTGCCGCGCAGCCAGCTCCTGGCGGCGAACGGCGTGTTCACGCTGACGCTCAACGCGGCGTTCGCGCTCGGTTTCGCCTTGCTCGGGCCGCTGGTGATCAATATCGCCGGGCCGCAGGCGGTGATCCTGGTCGTGGCCGCGCTCTATTTCCTGGCCGCGATCTTCTGCTGGACCCTCCCGCCGTCACCCCCACCGGCGCGGACGACCGACGGCGACGGCGCCGTCCTCGAGACGCAGCATGCCGTGGCATCGACCCTTGGCCAGCTTCGCGAGGGCTTCTCGTTCATCCGCGGCCACCGCTCCATCGGCTGGTCGCTGCTGTATCTCGGCATCACGGCGTCGCTGGTGGGCGTGCTCGGCGTCCTCGGGCCGGACTTCGCCCAGTCGGCACTCGGGCTGCAGCCGAAGGACACGTCGATCATCGTGCTGCCGCTCGGTGCGGGGATCGTGATGGGCATCCTGCTGCTCAACTCGTACGGGCAGTTCCTGCCACGGCGCCGGGTGATCGAGGGCGGGTTGATCGTCCTCGGCGTGATGCTCGCCCTGCTGTCGATCGCCGGACCGATCAGCCAGTTCCTGCAGCGGGTCGACGAGGCCGGCAGCCTGCTCGACCTGTCGTCGATCACGTCGCTGCTGGCGATCGTCGTGTTCATCGCGTTCATCGCCGGCATCGCCTACGCGGCGGTGGCCATCCCGTCGCAGACCCAGCTCCAGGAGGACCTGCCCGAGGACGTGCGCGGGCGCGTGTTCGGTGTCCTGAACATGCTGGTGTCGGTCTCGAGCTTCCTGCCCATCATCATCGTGGGGCCGATCTCGGACCTGATCGGGACGGCGACGGTCATGCTGCTGGTCGCGATCGGCGTGCTGGCGTCCGGTGTCGCGAGCGTGTTCCTGCGCGACCCGAACCTGGGCGTGGCCGGCGCCAGTGCGGACCCGCACGTCGAGGATCCCATCGCTGCCGCGCTCGGTGCCGATCGGCCGATGTGGCGCGCCGAGCGTGGCTCGCCGAGCAGTCTCCTGCCGCCGCGCGCCACGGATCCCGGCTCGATCCCCGGTCCGTCCGATCCAGCCGACCGCGACTGACCGATGCCGAGGGTCGCTGTCGTCTTCACCGGCGGGACGATCAGCATGGGCTTCGACCCGGTCGCCGGCGGCAACGTCCCGACGCTCGACGGGGCGGCGATCATCGCCCGCACGCCAGGGCTGGAGTCGATCGCCGACCTCGTGCCGATCGATCGTGGCCTCACGCCGGCCAGCCACTTCACCTGGTCGGACCTGCTGCAGCTCGGCGGTGTGATCCAGGGAGCGCTGGACGACCCCACGATCGATGGCGCGGTCGTCGTCCAGGGCACCGACACCATCGAGGAGACCGCGTTCGCCTGGGACCTGGTCGTCCGGTCCCCGAAGCCGGTCGTGGTGACCGGGGCGATGCGTGCCTCGCACGAGGACGACTACGACGGACCGGCCAACCTGCGCCGGGCCGTGGCGGCGGCCGCCTCGTCCGTACTGCGCGATAGCGGGGTCGTCGTGTGCCTCGACGGCACGCTCGAGGCCGGCGATGACGTGACCAAGATGCATACCCGCGCGTTCGACACGTTCCAGTCGCCGAACCGGGGCTCGCTCGGTCGCGTGACGGACGAGGGCGTGTCACTGACGGCCGCGCGCGGGCCGCGGCGATCGTTGTCGGCCGTGCCGGCTGACGGCGCGCGGGTCGAGCTCGTCCAGGCCGGCATCGGCTCGGATGGGGCGATGCTGGATGCGGCGGTGGCCACCGGCCCGGCCGGGGTCGTCGTCGCGGCCACCGGCGCTGGGAACACCGCAGCGGGGCTGCTCGCGGCCGCGGAACGGGCGATGGCCGGCGGCGTGACGGTGGTCCTCGCATCACGGTGCCCGGCCGGCGCCGTCTCGACGGCCTACGCGTTCCCCGGCGGCGGTGCCACGTGGGTGCGTGCCGGCGCGATCCCGGCCGGCACGCTGTGCGCCATCAAGGCACGGGTGGCGCTGGCAATGGGTCTTGGGGCGGGGCTCGGACACGATGCGCTGACGGCGTTGCTGGCCGACCCGCTAGGCTGACCGGCCATGCCGCTCGAGATGCTCATCACCGGCCGGATCGCCACGCTGGAGGGCGAGTCGGGCTTCGGCTGGGTCGAGGCGATCGGGATCCGCGACGGCCGGATCGCCTTTGCGGGTTCGGAGGTGTTCCTCGAGACCAGGGCCGACCCGTTCACGGAGCGCATCCGCCTGGAGCCCGACCAGGTGGCACTCCCCGGGCTGACCGATGCGCACCTGCATCTTGCCCAGGCCGCGCTGGCGTCGCGACACGTGGACCTTGGCGACGCGCTGACGCTCGAGGAGGGTCTTGCACGGCTGCGAGCTGCCCACGAGCGGCTGCCGGCCGACGCCTGGCTCGAGGGTCACGGCTGGGATTCGGACCGATGGGGCGGCTGGCCCACGGCCGACGCCCTCGAGTCGGTCGCCCCCGGTCGCAAGGCCGTGCTCTGGGCACACGACCACCACGCGCTGTGGGCCAGCCACGCAGCGATCCGTGCCGCCGACCTGCCGGATGGCGATCCGCCCGGCGGCGTGATCCGCCGCGCCGACGATCGGACGCCCGAAGGTGTCCTGTACGAGGCGGCCACCCGGCTGATCACGATCCACGTCCCGGCGCCCGCACCCGAGGATCTCGAGGCGGCCATCGTCGAGGTCGGCAGGGACCTCGTGTCGCTCGGGGTCGTCGCCTGTCACGACCCCGGTGGGGTGGCACCCGATCCCGACCTGTCGTACTCGTATCCGGCGTACGCCCGGTTGTCGGACGCCGGCCGGTTGCCGGTCCGCGTCCACGCGTGCATGCGCGATGACGCCGTCGCGGCGGCGGTCGAGGCGGGCTATCGAAGCGGCCGCCGGCTCGGCGCGAACCCCGACGGTCGCGCGACCGTTGGCTGGCAGAAGTGCTTCGCGGACGGCTCGCTCGGATCGAGGACCGCGGCGCTGCTCGAGGACATCGAACCCGAAGCCGGCCGGCCGCTGCCGCCGGAGCTGCGAAGGGGCGTGTGGATGACCGACGCCGACGCCCTGCGCGAGCGGGTGGAGCGTGCCGCGACGGGCGGGATCGCGACGACCATCCACGCGATCGGCGATGCGGCGATCCGTGCCGCGCTCGACGTCCTGACGCCGTTCGCCGCGACGTCGCCGCTGATGCCGCGCATCGAGCACGTCCAGATGCTTCATCCCGACGATCGCCCGCGGTTCGCGGCGGCCGGGATCGCGGCCAGCGTGCAGCCCGTCCACCTAGGCTCGGATGCTCTGCAGGCCTGGAAGCTGTGGGGCGGGCGTGCCGAGGCAGAGGGCTACACGTGGAAGTCGATCGCGGACACCGGCGCCGTGATGCCGTTCGGCACGGATGCGCCGGTCGAGTCGTACGACCCCTGGCCGGGCCTGGCCCTCGCGGTGCGCCGCGAGGACGCGCGCTGGCCGTCCGGGACGCCGGCGTACGCATCCGAGCAGTCGCTGCCGCTCGACCGCGCGCTACGCGCCAACTGCATCGACGGCCCGGTCTCCGCCAGAGAGACCGACCGGGGCAGGTTGACGGTCGGCCAGCGAGCGGATGTCGTCGTGATCCCGGCGGCCTCGATCGATGAACCCGTCACGCCGGGCGGCCCGCTCTCGACCACGCGTCCCCAGATGGTGCTGATGGACGGCAAGGTCGTCTTCGAGGTCTAGGCCTCGTTCCGCGGACCGTCGAGTTCCGCAAGTGCGTCGGCGAACAGGCCGTTGAAGATCCGGGACGTGGATGGGAACGCGTGGATCGTTTCGGCCAGCACGTCCACCGTGACGTGCGCCTGGATCGCGAGCACGCACTCGTGGATCGCCGCTGAGGCGTCGGGGCAGGCGATGGCCGCACCGACGAGCTCGCGGGTGCCGCGGTCGACCACGATCGTGATGTGGCCGAGCGTCGCCTCCAGCGCGTAGCCGCGGCTGGTTTTCGCGAAGTCGGCGACCTGCTCGAAGGCGTCGAGGCCCGCCTCCCTGGCTGCCTCGAGCGAGACGCCCACGAACGCGGCCTCCGGGTCCGTGTACGTGGCGCGCGGCAGGGCGCGGTAGTCGGGCGTTACGTGCTCGCCCATCGCCATCCGGGCGGCGAGCTCGCCCTGGTAGTGCGCCTGGTGGGTGTGGAGCTCGGGCCCGGCTGCATCGCCCACCGCGTACAGCCCGTCGGCGATCCGGAGGCGGCCGTCACGCGGGTAGGGCGGCGTCCGCCCGCTCGTGTCGAGCCCGTAGTGCTCCAGGCCCAGATCGTCGAGCGGGACCTCGCGGCCGACAGCCGCCATGAGCGTGTGGCCCTCGGCCGTCGACCCGTCGTCGAGCTCGACCACATGGGCACCGTCCGAGCCGGCACCGGCTCGGACGGCCACGGCGCGGACACCGGTCCGGACGGTCACGCCGTCCGCCTCGAGCGTCGCCTTCACCGTCTCGGAGTTGCGCGGGTGATCGGTCGGCGCAAGGCGCGGACCCGATTGGACGATCGTGACCGGGACGCCGAACCGAGCGTAGACCTGGGCGAGCTCGCAGCCGGTCGGTCCGCCGCCGAGGATGAGCAGGCTGCGTGGCAGCTCCCGCGTGAGCGTCGCCTGCTCGTTCGTCCAGACCTCGATGCCCTCGATCCCCGGGATCGCGATCTTGCGCGACCCGGACCCGACGGCGATCACGACGTTCTTCCCCCGGAGCTCGTGCCGCTGCCCGTCATGGCTCACCGTGACCCGACCCCGGTCGGCGATACGGGCGTCGCCGCGGTAGACGAGGGCGCCGGCCTTCTCCAGCGACGTGACGTGGCTCGTGTCGTCGGGCTCGGCCGCATCGGCGGCCCGATTGATCATGAAATCGCGATGCTTCGATGCGCGCGGCCACTGGTAGCGGGCGGGGTTGGCGTCGTGCTCGGCGGCCGAGTGCAGCAGCGCCTTCGACGGCAGGCAGCCGATGTGCGGGCAGCTGCCACCGAACCAGCGCCGGTCGGCGATCGCCACGGTCGCCCCGAGCGAGCGCGCCTTGTGGGTGACCGCCTCACCACCCGGGCCGGCGCCGATGACGACAAGGTCGAAGATCTGGTCCATGGCCGGTCAGTCTGGCGACTGTCGAAGACGGTCGCGTTGCCGTCGTGCCTCGTACAACAGGATCGCGGCCGAGACCGACACGTTCAGGCTGTCGGCGACCCCGTGCATCGGGAGTCGCACGGTCTCGACGTCGTCTGCCAGCCATGCCGCTGTCAGCCCGTCGGTCTCGCTGCCGAGCGCGATCGCGAGCGACCCGGTGAGGTCCGCGTCGGTGTACAGGCGCTCGGCGTCCACCCGGGCCGCGACGACCCGGATGCGGCGCTCGCGGAGCCAGGCGACGACGTCGTCGGAGGCAGCCGCCGCGAGCGGCACCGAGAAGATCGTCCCGGCACTCGCTCGGATCACGTTGGGGTTGGCGAGGTCGGTCCGTGGCGACGCGGCGATGAGGGCGTCTGCCCCGGCGCCGTCCGCGCTGCGCAGCACAGCCCCGACATTGCCGGGCTTCTCGACGCCCTCGACCACCACGACCAACGGATCGTCGGGGAGTCGCAGGTCGGCCAACTGCAGCGATGGCGCGCGGATCACCGCGATGAGGCCTTCGGCCCGGTCCCCGAACGCGAGCTTGGCGAACGCCGCCTCGGTGGTCGTCGTGACCGGGATGCTCGAGGCGTCCAATGCGTCGAGGGCAGCCCGCGCGTCCTCACCCGCCAGCAGCGGCTCGCAGACGAACGCCTCGACGACCTCGACCCCGGCATCCAACGCCCGGCGGACCTCGCGCGCGCCATCGACGAGCGTGAGCCCGCTCGACTCGCGTTCGCGTCGGTCGCGCAGCCGCGCCACCGACTTGATGCGCGGGTTCGAGGGGCTCGCCAGGGCAGGGGAGGACGGGGACGTCATCGAGCTCATGATGCGCCGTCGCCGCGAGCGAACGCGCCGAGGTCAAGCGTTGCGCCAGATGACGCCGTGAGCTCGAGCCGGCCGACCTGGACGTCGTCGGTGACCGTCGCCAAGCGATATCCGAGGTCGCCGGGGTCGATGCCTTCTGCGTGGGCGGTCAGCAATGCGAACCCATCCGGCATGAGCAGGCGACGCACGTCGCCAAAGAGGGCGTCGAGATCGCGTTCGAGCCGCCAGGCCCTGCCCGAGCTGCCGTGGCCGTAGGTCGGTGGGTCCAGGACGACGCCGTCATACCGCCGTTCGCGGCGGATCTCGCGGGCGACGAAGGCACGCGCGTCATCGACGAGCCAGCGGATCGGGCGGTCCTCGAGGTCATTCAGGGCGGCGTTGCGGCGGGCCCATCCGATCGTGGGTCGGGCCGCATCGACGTGGACGACCGCCGCGCCGGCGCGCGCCAGCGCGAGGGTGACGAGCCCGGTGTAGCCGAACAGGTTCAGGACGGACGGCGTCGACCTGGCGCTCACGCGCTCCCCGAGCCACGGCAGCATCGCGGCGTGTTCCGGAAAGAGCCCGACGTGCCCGGCATCGGTCGGTCGGGCCTCGAAGACCAGGTCCGCAAGGCGCACGCGCCACCCCGGACGCGCCGCGTCGAACCCGGGCCCGCTCCAGCCACCATCGCGATCGAAGCGGAGATCGGCCTCACGCCAACGGTCCGGCGTGCGGGGCCCGAGGACGGCGTTGGGATGGGGCCGCTCCACGACGTGCTGCCCGAAGCGCTCCAGGCGGGCGCCGCCTCCGGCGTCGATCAGCTCGTAGTCGTCCACTGGCGCATCATCAGTCGAAACCGTCCGGGCCGGACGGTCGAATCCCCGGATGACGAGCAGAAGGAGGTTCGCGTGGTCCGACGATCGATCCTGGCCGTGGTGCTGGTCCTGGCCGCGGCGCTGAGCGGCTGCACGAACCCGTCGGGCGGCGGATCGGGCGCCCCTGCACCCGCGGAGTCCCCGGCGGCAAAACCCGGCTACTGAGCCGGACGCCGCGCGTCACGATCCATCCGCTGTGTTTGTCGCTCCGTGGCGCCCTGCGGTACGATGCGCGCTGCCGTTCGGGTCGCGGCGCTGTCACTCCAGTGGTCCTGCGAGACGTGGAACACCTCGCGTTCAGGGACTTCGGGAGAGGCGGCGACAACGCCCAGACGGTAGGTTCCGACCACGTCGCGTCCAGCCAGACGCGGAGCAGCCGGAACCGTCGGGCGGCTAGCTCAGCTGGTTAGAGCACTTGCTTGACATGCAAGAGGTCACTGGTTCGAGTCCAGTGTCGCCCACCACATCCTGAACATGCGTCGAGCGGGACGCACCATCCGAACGTCGATCACGAGAGAGCCGGGCCCAGGCTGGAAGCCCGACGATCGACCCGGAACGGCACCACCCGCGAGCGATCGGTGAACCGATCCGGGTATCGCCCGTTAGCGCGATCACGAGGGCGCCGGCCATCGACCGGCGAACGCAGGTGGGACCGCGGGAGCAGGCCTCTCGTCCTGGCGACAGGCGAGGGGTTTTCCAATTCTTGGGAGTCGACATGACAAACGAAATGCAGCAGCAGCAGGACGAGGCCGACGACGAGGCGATCGAGCTCGATGCACCGGAGCGCGGCAGTGCGACCGAGCTCATGGATCACGGCGCGGCCGGCGAGCTCGGGCCGATGCGCCACAGCGCGGCGCACGTGCTGGCCGAGGCCGTCCTCGACCTGTTCCCGGGCACGCAGCTCGGTATCGGGCCCGTCATCGACGACGGCTTCTACTACGACTTCCTGCTGCCCCGGCCGCTGACCCCGGATGATCTCCCGAAGATCGAGGAGCGGATGCGCGAGTCGATCGCGGCGGATCACCCCTTCGAGTTCAGCGAGGAGACGCCGGGGGCGGCACGCGCTGCGCTCGAGGAACGCGGTCAGCCGTTCAAGGTCGAGATCATCGATGACCTGCTCGCGGCGTCGAAGCGCGACGGGACGCCGATGCCACCCACGACGTTCTACCGGCAGGGGCCGTTCATCGACCTGTGCCGCGGGCCGCATGTCGCGAGCACCGGCAAGATCGGGCCGCTCAAGCTGCTCGGGACGGCCGGGGCCTACTGGCGGGGCGACGAGAAGCGCCCCATGCTCCAGCGCGTCTACGGCACGGCCTGGGCGACGCAGGAGGACCTCGACGCCTACCTGTGGCGCCGAGCCGAGGCCAAGAAGCGCGACCACCGCCGCCTCGGCGTCCAGCTCGACCTGTTCTCCTTCCACGACGTCTCGCCGGGGTCGGCCTTCTGGCACCCGAAGGGACAACTGATCTGGCGGACGCTGGAAGGGGCGATGCGCGAGCTCCAGACACGGCGTGGCTACCAGGAGGTCTCGACGCCGATCGTGGTGTCCGAGAAGCTCTGGCGCCAGTCCGGGCACTGGGACCTGTACCGCGACAACATGTTCCTGGTCGAGTCGGAGAACCAGACGTTCAGCCTCAAGCCGATGAACTGCCCCGAATCGACCTACATCTATCGGTCCAAGCTGCGGTCGTACCGGGATCTTCCGTTGCGCTTCAGCGAGTTCGGGCGGCTGCATCGGAACGAGCGGTCGGGGACGCTGTCAGGCCTGACGCGTGTGCGCCAGTTCATCCAGGACGATGCCCACCTGTACGTCCGGCCCGACCAGCTGACCGACGAGATCGTCGCGTTGTTGGGCGAGGTTCGCGAGGCCTACGGTTGGGTCGGCCTCGAGCCGCGCTTCAGCTTCGCGACGAAGCCGGACAAGGCGATCGGCGACCCGACGCTGTGGGAGAAGGCCGAGCAGCTGACCAAGGAGGCGTTCGCGGCGGCGGACATCAGCTACGAGCTGAAGCCGAAGGACGGCACGTTCTACGCACCCAAGATCGACATCTACATCGACGACGCGCTCGGCCGCGAGTGGCAGATGGCGACGATCCAGATCGACCTGACGATGCTGCCCGAGCGCTTCGACCTTACCTACATCGACGAGGAGGGCAAGCCGCAGCGGCCGATGGCGATCCACCGCGCCATCTACGGTTCGCTCGAGCGGTTCATCGGCATCCTGATCGAGCACTTCGCGGGCGCGTTCCCCCTGTGGTTGGCGCCCGTCCAGGCCGTGGTCATCCCGATCGCCGACCGACACATCGAGGCGGCCTCGGAGTTTGCGGACGTGCTCCGGTCGCGTGGGTTGCGGGTCGAGGTCGATGGCTCGTCGAACCGGATGCAGTACAAGATCCGGACGGCCCAGGAGCAGAAGGTGCCGTACATGGTGGTGCTTGGCGACCGCGAGATCGAGGCGCGGACGGCTTCGCCGCGGACCAGGGCAGGGGAGCAGCAGCCGGCCGAGGACTGGGAGTCGTTCGCCGACCGACTCGCGGAGGAGTCGCGCGCTCGGACGATCGCGTAGTGCCGGATCGCCGCCTCGTTGCGCTCGATGTCGCGATCAAGGTCGCGACGGTGGCGCTGTTGGCGTGGGCGATCCTCGACCCGGATCTGCCGCAGTTCACCGGGAAGGCGTTCACTGGCCGTGCGGTGGCGTACCCGATCGCGCTGCTCGTGCTGCCTGTGGGCTGGTGGTTGGTCGGTCGACCGCGTCGTTTGGCGTTCCCCATCTGGGCGGACATCCTCCTCGGGCTGCCGTTCCTGATCGACGTCGGTGGGAACGCCCTGAACCTGTACGACACGGTCGAGTGGTGGGATGACGCGAACCACCTGGTCAACTGGTCGCTGCATACCGCCGCGATCGGTCTGTTGCTTCGGCTCGGGCGCTGGGGATCGTGGACGCGAGCCGCCTTGGGCATCGGCTGGGCGGCCATGACCGCAGTGCTCTGGGAACTTGCCGAATACGTGGCATTCGTCCCGGACTCGCCGGAGGCTGCGACGGCCTACGCCGACACGCTCGGGGACCTGGCGCTCGGGCTGATCGGGGGAGCGGTGGCGGCCCTCGTGGTCAGCCGGTTGCCACAGGAGACCTACACGAGCGAGTCGGCGTAGTACAGGAACTCCAGGTCGGGCGGTTCGTGGCCCAGATGGCGGAGGATGAGTTGCGCGTCGCGGCGCTGTTGTTCGCTGTGGGTCACGATGTGGACGAGGTAGTACCAGAGCGGGAATCGATCGGGATTGCCGAGGTCCTGGATGGCGAGCACGTCGTCGTCGCTGAGCGACGTCAGCCAGTCGCGCATCTCCGCCTCGTCGCGCGCCCAGTGGTCGGCGAGCGCGGCTGCGGTCGGGTAGTCGCCGACGTCGAGGGATGTGTCCCAGATCTTCTTCGGCTCGCCGCGGAGTCGCCGTCGCCAGCTCAGCTCGACGTCGAGCGTGTGGACGAGCGTGCCGCGGAGGTTCCGGTACGTGATCTTGACCGGCCGCGTGAAATGTTCATCGGGGAGCGCCGCCGCGACCGCGAGGATCTGTCGGTCCGCCCAGTACGTGAAGTCGAACAGGGCCTCGATGTCGACGGTCCGCATGTCGCCGACTGTACGCCGCTGGAACATCCCGATGTTCCAACCGACGAAGGAACAGCGCTCCGACCCGCCGTCAGCCGCTGCTTGGAACATGGGGAGGTTCCAGATGCGGCTGGAGACCCTCGTCAGCCGCTGCTCGGAACATCACGATGTTCCAGATGCGGTTGGGAGCTGTGCGCCCGGCCGCTCAGCCCGAGTTCGTAACATGTCATGTTCCACGGTCAGCTGAGGGGGCTTGTGGGCCGGCCCGGACTGCCCGATTCGTTGTCGCCCTCGGAGGGCCTGTGCTATCCTGCCCGCTCGTCCGGTGGGGGCCGTGCGCCCGCGCCGGTCGAGTCGATATCCAGCTTACGAGGGCCCAACCATCAGCCGAGACCTGCGAGTGAACCAGATGATCCGGATCCCACAGGTCCGGGTGGTCGATGAAGAGGGTGCCCAGCTGGGTGTCATGCCCACGCCGAAGGCCCTCGAGATGGCGCAGGAACGGGGATACGACCTCGTCGAGGTCGCTCCGATGGCCCAGCCCCCGGTGGTCCGGTTCCTCGACTTCGGGCAGTACAAGTACGAACTGACGAAGCGGGAGAAGGAAGCCAAGCGCAAGCAGCGCTCGGTGACGTTCAAAGAGGTCCGCCTCACGCCGAAGATCGGCGTCGGCGACTTCGATACGAAGGTCCACCGAGCGATCGAGTTCCTCGAGGATGGCGACCGCATCAAGGTGACGGTGCGTTTCCGGGGTCGGGAGCTGACCCACCCGGAGATCGGCCGGAACCTGCTCGCCAGGTTCGTGGAACGCGTCAAGGATCACGGAGTCGCGGAACGGACACCGCTGCTCGAGGGCAAGTCGATGCACATCACGATGGCATCGCTCCACAAGCCCAAGGGCCACGATGCCCCGGACCGCAAGCACCCGCCGGAGGTGACGCCGGCCGACGCGACGGCGGAGCCGCCGCCCGCACCAGAATCGGAAACCGTCGTGCCCCAGCCGGCAGCCGTCGCACAGAAGGCGGCAGCCGCGCAGGAGCCCGAGCCCGTGCAAGCAGGAGAGTGAGGCCAGCGTGCCCAAGATCAAGAGCCACAAGACGGCCCAGAAGCGCATCGGCAAGACCGGTAGCGGCAAGATCATCCGGGTCAAGGCGTGGCGCGGCCATCACCTCGAGATCAAGTCGTCGCGACGGACGCGCCGCTACGCCGGCAAGACCGTCATGAAGTCCGTCCACGCCAAGCAGGTCCGGCGCCTGCTGCCGTACCTCTAGGAGCCACTACCCGTCATGGCACGAGTCAAGCGAGGCGTCGCCGCCCACAAGCGCCACAAGCGCCTCCTCAAGGCCGCGGAGGGCCGCAAGGGCACCCGCTCGAAGCTGGTCAAGCCGGCGCGCGAGGCGCTGTTGCACGCGCTCGCCTACGCGACCCGCGACCGGAAGCAGCGCAAGCGCCAGATGCGCGAGCTGTGGATCATCCGGATCAACGCGGCCGCCCGCCAGAACGGGCTGACCTACGGGCAGTTCATCAGCGGGCTCAAGCGCGCCGACATCGAGATCGATCGCAAGATCCTGGCCGACCTCGCCGTGCGCGACAGCGCGACCTTCGGCCGTATCGCCGAAGCCGCCAAGGGTTCCTAGTCACCCCGCGATCGACCGACTGACCGCCGCTGGAACCCTCGACGTCGCCGACGCTCGAGGGTTCATGATTCCCCGAGCCGACCGAAGCCAAGGATGACCGTGGACCTCGCCGACCTGACCCGCGACCTGGAGGCGCTCCAGTCGGAGGCGCTCGCGTCGGTGGCGGCCGCCTCGGACGTCGCGACCCTCGACGCCCTCGAGCTGGACATCCTCGGCAAGAAGGGTCGGCTGACCACGGTGCTGCGCGGGATCGGCGGCCTGGCCGCCGAGGATCGACCGAAGGTCGGTGCCATCGCCAACACGGTGCGCGGCTCGATCGAAGGCGCGCTCGCGGAGCGTGGCACGGCCCTGCGCGGCTCCGAGCTCGAGGCACGCCTGACGGCCGAGGCCGTCGACGTCACGACGCCGGGCCGGCCGATCCACCGCGGCACGCTGCACCCGAGCATCGAGGCCATGCGCGAGATCACGCAGATCTTCGAGCAGTTCGGGTTCGTGGCCTATGAGAGCCCCGAGATCGAGGACGACCTCACCAACTTCCAGATGCTCAACATCCCGCCCGACCACCCGGCGCGCGACCTGTGGGACACGCTCTACGTCGACGTCGAGGGTCGGCTGCTGCGCACGCACACGTCGCCCGGCCAGATCCGCGTCATGCAGACCGAAACGCCGCCGATCCGCGCGCTGCTGCCCGGTCGCTGCTTCCGGTACGAGGCCATCGACGCCAGCCACGGCTCGGAGTTCTTCCAGGTCGAGGGGCTGATGATCGACGAAGGCACCACGATGGCCGACCTCAAGGGCCTGCTCGACCAGTTCGCCAAGGCGATGTACGGGTCGGACAAGCGGACGCGGTTCCGGCCGGGCTACTACCCGTTCACCGAGCCGTCCGTGGCATTCGACGTCGAGTGCCTGGTGTGCGGTGGGTCGGGCTGTCCCGCCTGCGGCCGGAGCGGCTGGATGACGATCCTGGGCGCCGGCATGATCCATCCGGTCGTCCTCCAGTACGGCGGGCTCGACCCCGAGCGCTACCAGGGGTTCGCGTTCGGGATGGGCCCCGAGCGGATCAAGATGCTCAAGCACGGCATCACCGACCTGCGCCTGTTCCTCGAGAACGACCTGCGCTTCCTGGAGCAGTTCCGGTGAGGGTGCCGCTGTCGTGGCTCCGGGACTACGTCGACGTCCAGCAGACCCCCGAGCAGCTGGCCGAGCGGCTGACGTTGCTTGGCATGGAAGTCAAGGGCATCGAGTCGTCGGGCGCCGACTGGCAGAACGTGGTCGTGGGCGAGCTGCTCGCGGTCGAGCGGCACCCGAACGCCGATCGCCTGTCGCTGACGCGGGTGACGACGGGCAGCCGCGAACCCCTCGAGATCGTCTGCGGCGCGACGAACATCGCCGTCGGTCAGCGCGTGCCGGTCGCATTGCCCGGCGCGGTCCTGCCGGGCGGCCGGCGCATCGAGCGGACCGAGAAGATGGGCGTCGTCAGCAACGGCATGCTCTGCTCGGGCGACGAGCTGAACCTCACCGCTGATGCGGACGGGATCCTCATCCTCCCGGCTGACGCGCCGCTCGGGGCACCGCTCGCCGATCTGTTCGGGGACGTCGTGCTCGATGTCGACGTCAAGCCCAACCGCGGCGACGTCCTGAGCCTGATCGGGCTGGCGCGCGAGGTGTCGGCGGTGACCGGCGCGCCCGTCCGCTTCCCGGAGACCGAGGCGGTCGAGACCGGGCCGCCGATCAACGAACGACTCGCGGTCGAGGTCGAGGAGCCCGTGCTGTGCACCCGCTTCGTCGGCCGCTGGGTCGGCGGCGTCACGGTCAAGCCGTCTCCGGATATCGTCCAGATGCGCCTGATCGCCGCGGGGCAGCGCCCGGTGAGCAACGTCGTCGATGTCAGCAACTACGTGATGCTCGAGCTCGGCAAGCCCATCCACACGTTCGACGCGGCCGCCGTGCACGACGGGCGGATCGTCGTCCGCCTCGCCCGCGAGGGCGAGCGGCTGGAGACCCTCGACCACGTCGTCCGCGAGCTGACGCCCGACACCCTGATGATCGCGGACCCACAGGGCCCGATCGGTATCGCCGGGGTCATGGGCGGCGCCGAGTCGGAGATCAGCGACCGCACGACCGATGTCGTCGTCGAATCCGCGATCTTCGACCCGGTCAGCATCCGCCGGACCGCGTTCCGCTACGGCCTCAGGTCCGAGGCGAGCCTCCGCTTCGAGAAGGGCCAGGAGCATCGACTGGCGCGGCTCGGTGCCGATCGGACGGCCAGGCTCATCCGGGAATGGGCCGGCGGCGACGTGGCCGTGGGCGCGGTCGACACGAACCCGACCGAGCCGGCCCCGATCCGGGTCGCCTTCCGGCCGGCGCGGGTGGACCGGCTGATCGGAACGACGACGACGGCCGACGAGCAGGCTGCCGTCCTGGCGCGGGTCGGGATCGCGACGGAGCCCGGCGGACCGGACACCCGGATCCTCGTCGCGACCGCACCCCGCCCGCTGGAGGTGCCCGCAGCGGATACGCCCACGCTCGTCGCGACCGTCCCGACGTGGCGCCGCGACCTCTTCATCGAGGCGGACATCGCCGAGGAGGTGGCGCGCGTCCAGGGCTACGACACGATCCCCGAGATCCTGCCGCACACACCGATGCCGCCGTACCGGCACTCCCCGCTGCGGCTGCGGGACACGGTCCGCGAGACCCTGGTCGGTGCCGGGCTGACCGAGGCGGCGACCTTCGCCCTGGTGTCGCCGGCGATGGTCGAGCGCTTCCCGCCGATCGAGGACGATACCGTCCCGGGCGAGGGCACCGCCGGTGGCCGGCCGATCACGGTCACAAACCCGCTCGCGACACAGCACTCGGTGCTGCGCCAGAGCGTCATCGGGAGCCTGGTCGAGGTGATCTCGACGAACGCGCGACAGGGACGACCCGACGTGGCGATCTTCGAGGTCGGCAAGGGCTACGGGGCGACCGAGGACGGCGATTCGACGCACGAGTGGTGGCGTCTCGGCATCGCGCTCACCGGTGCGGTCGAGATCCCCGCTTGGAACCGCCCGGCACGTGCGTACGATCTCGACGACGCGAAGGGCGTGATCGACCTCATCGCGCGCCGCCTGGGTCTGCCCGCCCCGACCTACGCGCCGGTGACCGACGACCCGCGTCTCCACCCAGGCCGTGCGGCGCAGGTGCGGGCCGGCACCGACCTTGCCGGACGGATCGGCGAGCTGCATCCGGCGCTGGTCGAGGAGCTCGACCTGCGGACCGCGCGCATCCTCGTCGGTGAGCTGGCGATCGCCGGGCTGTCCGGCGGGCAGCCGACCGTGCCACGAACGACGACCCCGCCGCGCCATCCCGCCGTCGACCGCGACCTGGCGGTCATCGTCGCCGAGACGATGCCCGCGGGAGACGTGGAGGCCGCCATCCGCCGCCATGGCGGCGCGCTCCTGCGGTCCACCCGCCTGTTCGACATCTACCGCGGCCGGCCGCTGGCCGACGCCGAGAAGAGCCTCGCGTACCGCCTCGCATTCCAGGCCGACGACCGAACGCTGGTCGAGACCGAAGTCGACGCCGCGATCGGCGCGATCACCACGGGGCTCGCCGCGGACGTCGGAGGTCGCCTCAGGACCTGACCCGAAAGTACCGGTCGATGCGGTCGCGGGGCCTGTTGCTACTCGCGAAGAGCCGCTGCTACCCTTGCGCGGCTCCGGGTCGGATGGCCCGGGTGGCACCGTCACCCAAGGAGGTTCGGTGGATCTCGGGGAGTTCTTCGGCGGGGTCGAGACCGTCGACCTGCTGCTGGTCCTCTATTTCGGGGCCTTCTTCGTCCTTGGCTTCGCCCAAGGCACCATCCGCCGCGTGATCGGCATCGCCTCGATCCTGTTCTCATTCCTGTTCGCTGCCAACGTCGCCACGCCGCTCGGTGACTTCCTGGCTGCCAACTGGACTGACCAATCGAAGCAGTACAGCTTCATGGTCGGCTTCATGACCATCTTCATCGCCGCGGCCCTCGCGTTCGCGATCGTCGTCCAGGGGTTCTACAAGCCACAGCCGCTGTTCGAGCGGGCGCGGTTCGTGGACGAGATCCTGGGCGGGCTGCTGGGCCTGCTGCAGGCGGCCATCATCCTGGCGGCCGTGGTCATCATCCTCGACTCCTACTACAGGTTGACGGGCGTCCCGCAGGGCCCGAACGAGGTGCAGTTCCTGCGCGACCTGTTCACCCTTCTCGACGACTCGCGCATCGTCGACGTCTTCCGGACGACACTCATCCCGGCCTTCTTCGTCCTGGTCGGCCTGTTCATCCCGAACTCGATCAAGGTGCTCTACCCGGGCACGCCTTCCTGAGCGTCCTCGACCGGAACACGCTGACCGGCGCGAGCCCGGAGGTCGCCCGGTCGCTCCTCGGCGCACGGCTGGTCCGCGAGGATCCCGCCGGTCGACGCGAAGGGCGGATCGTCGAGGTCGAGGCCTACGGCGGCCCCGACGACCGCGCCTCGCACGCGCGGTTCGAGAGCACGCGTCGCAACCGGGTCATGGCCGGACCCGCGGGCGTCGCCTACGTGTACCTTGTCTACGGGATGTACGACTGCCTCAACGTCGTGACGGGGGTGGAAGGTGTCGCCGTCGGCCGTGCTGGTCCGTGCGGTCGAGCCGCTGATCGGTCTCGACCTGATGCGCGACGCGAGACTCGCGGTCGAGGCACGCCGACGGCTCGGTCGCACGCCGGAGGGTCTCGCCGCTGCCAGGGACCGCCTCGCACGGACGCCCGACCATCGACTGGCGAGTGGGCCGGGCCTCGTCGCGGCCGCGTTCGGGGTCGACACGACGTGGACCGGCACGGACCTGTGCGCTGCGGCGTCGCCATTACGCCTCGAGCGCGATCCGGACGATCGCGCGGACGCCGTGCCCGACGATCGCATCCAGGCAGGCACGCGGGTGGGCGTGGCGTACGCCGGCGCCGACTGGGCCGGCCGACCGTGGCGGTTCACGATCGCCTCGCACCCGTCCGTGTCCGGGTCGCGCGCCCGCTAGGCGGGTCCCGCATGGACGCTCGCTCGCAGGCGCTGCTCGAGTTCCCGCTCGTTCGCGACCGGCTGGCGGAGGCGACCTCGTTCCCGCCGTCGCGACGGCTGGCCGAGACCCTGGAACCGTCGGCCGATCCGGTCGTCGTCGCACGCTGGCTCGACGAGACCGACCAGACACGCGCGATGCTGTCGGACCGGCCCGGCGCAGGGATCGGCGCGGCCCACGACATCGGCCCCTCGATCGAGCGCGCCGTGCGCGGCGGGCGACTCGATCCCGAGCAGTTCCTGGCGATCGCCGAGACGCTCGATGCGACCGCCCGGCTCGCCACATCGCTGACCGAGGAACGCCGGCCGCTGCTCCGCGACCTCGGCCGGGACCTGCACGCCCTGCCGGCCGTCCGGAGCACGCTCGCGCGCAGCTTCGACCCGGTCGGGGAGCTGCTCGACACCGCTTCGCCGCGACTCGGTGGGCTGCGGGCCGCCGTCCGGGTCGCCTACGACCGGTTGCGCCGGCGTCTCGACGCCCTCGTGGGCGCGGAGCTCGGGAGTGCCCTGCAGGAGCCGATCGTCACGCTCCGCAACGGCCGCTATGTCGTGCCGGTCAAGGCCGAGGCGCGGTCACGGGTGAAGGGCATCGTCCACGACGCATCGGGCAGCGGCCAGACGCTATTCGTGGAACCGCTGGTGGCCGTCGAGCTCGGCAACGCCTGGCGAGAGGCGCAGGTCGCCGAAGCGGAGGAGATCGCGCGCATCCTCGACGAGCTGTCGGCGCTCGTCGCCGCCAACGCCACGCCGCTGCGCGAGACCCTCGACGCGCTGGCGCGCTTCGACCTGTGGGCCGCCAAGGCGTCACTGGCCGCCGAGATGGACGCGACGCGAGCCGAGACGGCAGACCGGTTCGAGGTGGTGCTCCTGTCGGCGCGGCACCCGGGCCTGACCGGCCGGGTCGTGCCGATCGACGTCCGGATCGGCGACGGCTACACCGCGCTCGTCGTGACCGGACCGAACACCGGCGGCAAGACCGTCACGCTGCGCACGCTCGGGCTGCTCAGCCTGATGCACCAGGCCGGGCTGCACGTCCCCGCGGAGGCCGGCAGTCGACTGCCGGTCTGGCGCGACGTCTTCGCCGACATCGGCGACGAGCAATCGGTCGCGCAGTCGCTGTCGACGTTCTCGGGCCATCTGCGGCGGATCACGACGATCGTGGCGGAGGCCGGACCGGGCACGCTCGTCCTGCTCGACGAGCTCGGCGCCGGCACCGATCCGACCGAGGGTTCGGCACTTGCCCAGGCGCTGCTCGACCACTTCATCCGAGCCGGGGCGATCGTGGCGGCCACAACGCACTACGCCGAGCTCAAGGCCTATGCCCACACGACGCCCGGCGCCCGCAACGCCGCCGTCGAGTTCGACCTGGACACCCTGTCGCCGACGTATCGGCTGACGATCGGGCTGCCCGGTGGTAGCCAGGCGTTCGCGATCGCGGAGCGCCTCGGGCTGCCCGCGACGATCGTCGCCGACGCTCGCTCACGCCTGACCGAGACGCAGCGCTCGTTCGAGGCGACGCTGGCGTCGATCCGCGCGACCGAGGGCGAGACGAGCGAGGCACTCGAGCGGGCCCGCGCCGCGGAGGCCCGCGCCGCCGACGCCCTGCGGACGGCGGAGGACGAGCGCCGCCGGGCCAGGCGGGAGCGCGATGCGCACGTCCGGACCGCGCGCGAGGAGGCGGATCGGGTCGTGGCCGACCTGCGGACCGAGCTCGCCTCGACGCGTCGCGCGCTCGAGCGCGAGACCGTCACCGCGGCGTCGCTGGATGCCGCCCTGGCACGGGCGGAGGGGATCGCCGAGCGCCTCCCGGCGGTCGAGCCGGACGCGGTCGCACCCGAGCCGGCCGTCCAGCGAACCTGGAAGGTCGGCGACCGCGCGCGCAGCCGATCCGGCGGCTGGGAGGGCCGCATCGCCGCGCTCGAGAAGGGCGGCCGGCGGGGCACGCTTGAAGCGGGCGGCCTGCGGGTCAGCGTCGAGGTCGACGATCTCGTGCCGGCGGTCGGCGTGCCGGCCACGGTCGGCGCCGGTCGGTCGGGTGGCGCAGGCGGCTCGGGCGGCAGCAACGCTGCGTCGCTTCGCCTCGAGCGCGCCCGCAGCGTGGCGTCATCGCTGGATCTGCGGGGTGCCCGCGTCGACGAGGCCCTCGAGGCGCTCGATCGCTACCTGGACGATGCGGCGGTCGCCGGGCTCGGCTCGGTGACGATCATCCACGGGCTCGGCACCGGCGCCTTGCGGGATGCGGTCCGGACGGCCGCGGCCGACCATCCGCTCGTCCGCTCCGCGCGGCCCGGTGAGCGTGGCGAGGGCGGAGACGGGGCGACTGTCGTCAGCCTCTGATCGGCCGCGACTCGACCCGGTCGCGGCCGAAGGTCAGGGTGGACCCTTGCTCTTCGTCGGCCCGGGTGGCAGGCAGAGCTCCGGCATGCTCGGATCGCAGCTCGGTGGCGGTGTCTCCTTCGGGGCGAGCGGACACTTGGCCGTCGGCGCGAACGGCGCACCCCACGATCGGCCGAACGGCGTGAACGAGCCGTCGTAGAAGTACGCGGTCCGCGTGCCCTCCGGGCCACCGCGCCGGCCCGGTCCCTTGGCCGCTCTCGACGCCCAGTTGCGGTTCGCCCTCTGCCAGTTCGGGAAGTTGCTTTCGACCTCGTTGAGGTTGAAGAAGCCACGCGTCACGCGCGGACCGACGCATCCCGCGCGCCACAAGAGCCCCGACGCCGAGTCGACGTGATAGGCGAGGCGGATCGTCTCGCGCTTCCGTGGGACGGTGCCCTTGATGAACAGCTCCTTGACGGTCTTCTTCGTGTAGGGGCCCGGTTTGAGGCCGGTGAAGGCGTCGACCGTCGCGGTCTGCAGCCCGCTGGGTGCCTTGAAGTTGGCGATCGGCTGCTTGGCACTGACCTCCTGCAGGATGGCCGACCACAGCGGGGCCGTGGAGTCGAGGGACAGGATGCCGCGGTTCGGCGCGTTGTTGCTGTTGCCCATCCACACGCCGACCGCCAGCGCCGGGATCTTCTTGCTCGCCGGCGGTGCGAGATAGCCGTAGGCGTGCACGTCGCGGTTGTCGTTGGTGGTACCCGTCTTGTAGGCGGCGGGACGGCGCTTGCCACTCTTGTAGATCGCGAACTCGCCCCAATACGGGTTGATCTTGGGCACGGTGTTGCCAGCCAGGATGTCGGTGATGATGTAGGCCGCCTGGGGACTGATGACCTCGGTCCCCTCTGTCTTGCTGCCAGGGGTCGGCCAGACCACGCGGCCGTTCTCGTCGACCACCTTGGTGATCAGCTGGCGTGGCATCCGCACGCCGCCGTTGGCGATCGTGGAGTACGCGGACAGCATGTCGATCGGGTGCGTCTCGAGCGTCCCGATGCCCATCGACGTCACCGGGATGGCGGTCGCCGGGAACACCAGGCCGAAGTCCTGGCTGCGCTCGAACGTGTGCTCGAGGCCCTGCATGATCGTGGCCTTGATCGCCGGGATGTTGAGCGAGAACTGGAGCGCACTGCGGACGCGCACGGGGCCTCGCTCGAGCTTGTCGGCCTGGGTCGGGGTGAAGCCGCGCCCGAAATCGGCCACGACGTCCATGAGCATCGTGCTGGCCGTGATCGTCTCGTCGTCGATGCCGACCGCGTAGTCGATCGGCTTGATCGACGAACCCGGCTGGCGCCAGCCGTCCGAGAGGACATCGAATTGCGGTTGGAACTTCTTGTTGCCCTTGCCGGTGTAGCCGCCGCTGCCGACGTAGGCGAGCACCTCGCCAGTCCTGTAGTCCATGACGGCGCCGGCGGCGTTGTGGATGTTGCGCCCCCGCAGGTTGAGGATCCAGCGCCATTCGCTCGACGGGATCTTGTACTTGCGGAGGATCGCGCGCGGGTCCTTCGAGTTCGGCGCGCGGGCGGAGACGAACACCCACTTCTCGGTCGTCTTCTGCATCTTCCAGTCGAGCGTCGTCGTCACGCGATAACCGCCGGTGTCGACCTCTTCACAGTCGGAGGGGGTCTCCGGGCAGATGATCGCCGCCAGGGACTCGCGGACCTGCCACACGAAGTGCGGCGCCCGCCAGTTCGCGGAGACCTGGGGCTTGATGATGACCGGCTCGAGCTTCGCCTCGTCGTACTCCTCGCGGGTATGGCGGTCGCCGCTCAGCGGGCTGCGCGTCTTCATCAGGTCGAGGATGTAGTTCCGCCGTTGGACGATCTCGGTCGTGGCAGGGACCTCCAGGCGGGTCTCCTTGCAGGTCTCATCCGACTCCGGGTCCGGCGGTGGATCGTCGAGGCAGACCTCCTCCGCGTTGCGCATGAGATCGAATTTGGTCGGTGACTGCGGGATCGCGGCCAGGATCGCGTTCTCGGCGAGGGTCAGCTCATCGAGCGTCTTGCCGAAGTAGCCCTTCGCTGCGGCCTTCACGCCGTACGTGTGGTTGCCGTAGAAGTTCTGGTTCAGGTAGGCAGTGATGATGTCCTGCTTGCCCTTGTCGCCCGGATAGGCCTCGGTCAGCCGGATCGATTGGATGATCTCGCGGATCTTCCGCTCGTAGGTCGTGTCCTCGAAGGCCTCGGGCGGCAGGAGGCGGGCGCGGACGAGCTGCTGGGTGATCGTCGAGGCGCCTCGCGGTCGTCCGGACAGCGTGTCGAGACCCGCGCTGATGATCGCCGATGGATCGAAGCCGGGGTTCGTCCAGAAGAACTGGTCCTCGATCGCGGTCGTCGCATCGAGCGTCTCGTCGGGGATCCCGGCGAACGTGACCACGTCGCGGCGGAGCGTCCCGAGCCGGGCGAGCTCGACCTTGCCGGTGCGGTCGTACACGATCGTCTGCTGCTCGAACCTGAGGCCCTTGAGGGTGTTCTCGGGGTCGGGCAGGCCCTGCGCGTAGAAGTTGTACGCGGCCACGGTGAATAGCGTCCCCGCGGCGCCCAGAAGACCGCCGACGAGCAGGACGATGATCGGGATGACGATGAGGATGCGGCGGATGACGGATCCGCCACGCCCGGTCGGCCGACGGCTGATGGAGCGTCGATGACGCTGCCGCCTGGCGAGGGTGGTCTGCATCTGAGCCCGCAAGATAGCATAGGGTTCGTGAACGACCGAACACGGGTGGCCGTCCGATTCCTGACGTCGCGACGCACCTCCCTGTGACGGCCACACCTTCCGCTGGAGCCGGCACGGACCTGCTCGCCGAGCTCGAATGGCGGGGGATCCTCCACGCGACGACTCCCGGTCTGCCAGCGCGCCTCGCCTCCGGGCGCCCGATCTCGGGCTACATCGGGTTCGATCCGAGCGCCGAGTCGCTCCACGTCGGCCACCTCGTGCCGATCTTCGGGTTGCTGCGGCTGCAGCGCGCCGGCGGGCGCCCGATCGCGGTCGTCGGCGGCGGGACGGGGATGATCGGCGACCCGTCGGGCCGGTCGGCGGAGCGCAACCTGCTCGATCGAGTGACGCTCGAGCGGAATCTGGTCGGGATCCGCGGTCAGCTCGAACGATTCCTGGACTTCACGCCCGGATCGGGCGGGGCGCAGATGGTCAACAACCTCGACTGGCTCGGCGAGCTGTCGCTGATCGACTTCCTGCGCGACACCGGCAAGCACTTCACGGTGCCATACATGCTGGCCAAGGACTCCGTCCAGGTCCGGCTCGAGCGTGGCCTGTCGTTCACCGAGTTCAGCTACATGCTCCTGCAGGCGTACGACTTCTGGCACCTGCACCGCACGATGGGCGTCGAGCTGCAGATGGGCGGCGCCGACCAGTGGGGCAACATCACGGCCGGCCTCGAGCTCATCAGGCGGACGAGCGGGGTAGGGGAGGAGGCCGCCGAGCAGCCTGCTCACGGGCTGGCGTACAAGCTGCTGCTGTCGCCGTCCGGCACGAAGTTCGGGAAGAGCGAATTGGGCGAGTCCGTCTGGCTGGACGCTGCGCGCACGACGCCGTTCGCGTTCTACCAGTACTGGCTGAACACCGACGACCGGGATGTCAGCACGTACCTGCGCTGGTTCACCGAGCTCGAACGGGCCGGGATCGAGGCACTCGAGGCGGAACTGGCCGCCCGGCCGGAGGCCCGCGGCGCCCAGCGCGCGCTCGCGCGCGACATCACGGCACGGACGCACGGTGAGGCGGCCGCAGCGCAGGCCGAAGCCGACAGCGAGGCGCTGTTCTCCGGAGCGCCCGTCGTCGACCCGTCCGTGCTGCGAGTCGCTCTTCGAGTCGACGGGTGGGTTCCGGTTCGACGCGGCGCAACTCGGCTCGGGCGTCGCAGTCCTCCTGGCGGAGACCGGGCTCCTTGCGTCGCGCGGCGAAGCGCGCAGGCTGATCTCGGGCGGCGGCTTGACGGTCAATGGGCAGCGGGTGACCGATCCGGCATTCGTCCCGGAGCCGATCGCCGGGGAGTGGCTGGACGTCAAGCTCGGCAAGCGTCGGCGGGAGATCGGTCGGCTGGAGCGCTAGCCGTCCCCGGCGGCGCCCACGGGGTGGTGTTAGTCCCAGGCACACATTCGGGACGAGTCGTGCGTGGCGGCCGTCTCAACTGCCTGTATCTGCACCAAATTGGCATGCGCCACGCTCATTCATGCGGGGATCGTGCCTCAGGCTGACCTGCCTGCCGCCTCGAGCTCCCGCGCTGCCGCGATCAGGCGGTCGTTCTCTTCAGCGTTGCGCACGGTGAGCCGGAGGTGATCGGCGAGTGGGTGCGTCTCGGGGAAGGTGCGCGGGACGAGCCCGACCCTGAGCAGGGCCTCCGACGCGGCCGCGGCGCGATCGAGGGATCCCATGTCGACGAGCACGAAGTTCGTGGTCGACGGACCCACCGACCAGCCCGCCTCCGTGAGCGCCGCCGACAGCCGGGCTCGCTCCGCGGCGACCCGCTCGACGTTCGCCGCGGCCAGGTCCGGGTCCAGCAGTGCCTCGGTCACGACGGTCACCGACACGGTCGACACCGAGCCGGGCGGCCGGATCGGGTTCATGCGCGCGACGAGCTCGGGGCGGGCGATCGCAAACCCGACGCGCAGCCCGGCCATCGCGTACGCCTTGCTCGCCGTCCGGATCGTGATCAGGTTGGCATGCTGGAAGCGCAGGTCGGTGAGGGACCGACCGGCGAACTCGGCGTAGGCCTCGTCGACGACCACGATCGGGGCAGGTCGACCGTCGGCGTTCGCGTCGACGTCGATCTGACGGAGCAGCGTCTCGATCGCTCCGTCCGGCTCGGCCTGTGCCGTCGGGTTGTTGGGCGAGCAGAGCCAGACCAGCGCCGCGTCGCGGGCGGCGGCTCGGACGGCAGGCAGGTCGAGCGCGTAACCCTCGCCGGCGCCAAGTCTCGGGACGAGCACGGCCTGCGCGCCACGCTGCTCGGTGATGACCCGGAACATGGCGTACGTGGGGATGGGCACGATCGCGCGCGAACCCTCGACCAGGAAGGTCTTGCCGATGACGTCGAGGATCTCGTCCGCGCCGGCCCCCACGACGATGTCGTCGGTCCCGACTTCGTAGCGCGCCGCGGCTGCCTCGACGAGCCGGCGATAGTCGGCCGGCGGGTACTCGGACAGCGACGTGTGGAAGCGTCCGGCCGCCATCACGCGCTGGGCGAGCTCGGGGGCCGCGGGCGCCGTGTTCAGATCGAAGCGAACGATGCGGTCGATCGGGACGCCGTACCGGGCCGCCACTTCCTCGTTCGTCGCTTCCCATGTGTACGACGAGGGTTGGTTGGGTGTCGCGAACGTGACGGGCGTCGGGCTCACGTCCGTATGGTGACGGCTGCTGGCCTCACATGCCGCTCGTGCGGTGCTATGCGCGCTGCTTCGCGAGCATGGCCCGATAGCCGCCCTCGCCGTGCTTGAGCCATGACGCGATCCGGGTGATCGTCGCGGTGCTTGCGCCGGTCAGGCGCGAGATGTCGGCGTAGTGGAGGCCTTGGTCGAGCATGCGCACGACCGCCCAGCGCTGGCCCATGTCGTGGAGCTCGCCCAGCGTGCACAGGTCCCGGAAGAACGCGGCGGCCTCGTCGGGCGAATCGAGCAGGAGGATCGCGTCGAGGAGTGCGTCGATGTTGGGTGTTCGCCACTCCTGCGCCATGGCTTGGCACCTCACTAACATGATGGCGTCGTAGCGTAGTAGCACGCTACCACGAGACTACCGAGCCTCCTGATCCACGCGAAGACGACGCTGGCGATCGCCGATCGTCAGCGCCGACCGTCGATGGCCTTG
This sequence comes from uncultured Chloroflexia bacterium, assembly GCA_963812745.1. Classification (GTDB taxonomy): domain Bacteria; phylum Chloroflexota; class Limnocylindria; order Limnocylindrales; family CSP1-4; genus SPCO01. The sequence goes on from CAWEWE010000008.1 coordinate 551,209, forward strand.
CCCTGGTACGTCCCATCCCAGTACGCCGAGGTGTCCTCCTCGTCGGTGTAGCGGCCCGTGCCGACGATCCGATAGGTCAGCTCGCCCGCCGGGAAGCGCACCTCGAATTCGGCCTCGTCGGTCCCGCGATACGTGCCGGTGCCGGTCATCGGCTCGCCCGCGAGCACCGCGCACCCGGCAACGGTGATTCGCTCGGTCGGCCCGATGAGCTCAGCCTCCGACGCGGCCTGACCCGCGCCATGGCCCTCGACCGGGCCTTCGGCCTCGATCTCGATCCGGCCACCGAACCGGCAACCGATCGTCCGCCGGCCGAAGCCGTCCCAACTGCGATAGTCGGGGTGCGCGAGCAGCTCGAGATCGAGCGCCCGAGCGCGGTAGGACAGCGGGTCGTCGTCAGCCTTCTCGACCAGAAGCTCCAGGAACGGAGCGATCAACTGCCCGGGACATGCCGTGACCGGCTGGGACGGCCGGACATCGTCGAGGAGCAGGTCGATGACGGCCTCGTCGGGGCACGCGTTGCCGCGCCCGAACGTCACGTGCGGACCGTCGTGCGTCTCGAGCACGTAGGTCTCGGTCACCGGTCGATAGCGCTCCTCGATCCGCCGACCGTGCGTTGCCGGCGTGACTGGATCGGCGGTCGCGCTCAGGATCATCACCGGGAACGTAGCCGTCGCCGGGACCGACGCCGGCGGCCCGCCGGCGGCCGGCACCGGCCAGGCGTGGCAGGCCGCACTCGATAGGTACACGCTGCCGGTCCGGCTCTTCGCGAGATCGGTGCCCGTTCCTGCCTCGAGGAACGCCTTGGCATCAGGCTCGGGGCCGCGTGCATGTCGGTCGGCGCAGCCGGTCGCGTAATAGGCGAAATCGGATACCGCCTCCGGGAAGACGTTCGGCGCGCCGTAGGCGAGGCGCGCCAGCGGCACCCAGTCGCCTGCCTCGGCAGCGCTGAGTGCCCGCAGCGCGAGCATGCGGGCGGTCACGTCGTACATCGCGTTGATGAGCGTCTCGCGCACGATCGGGGCAAACAGCGGCCACTCCGTGACGACCCCATCAGGCCCGGCGTATCGCGCGGTGGCACCGCCTCGTTCGAGGGAGCCCATCACGTTCGCCCACACCGACTGGTACGCGAAGTCGCAGGCACGAGCGTCGGCACACGCCTCCAGGCTCCGCTCGAGGACGTTCTCGAACCCGCCGGCAGCCTCGATCCACGACGCGTCCGTCGGCTGATCGATGTCGATCGCGCCGTCGAGGATCAGCGCCTCCAGCCGCTCGGGATGGGCGACCGCGTAGCGCTGCGCGACGACCGTGCCGTAGCTCTCGCCATACAGCGCGATGCGCTCGATGCCGAGGTCGCGCCGGATCGTCTCGACGTCCTCCACCATCTGCGCGCTGCTGTATTCCGCGAGCCTGGCGCGGTCCACGCCGCTCTCGTCGATGCACCCGTTCACGAAGTCCTCGATGACCGACGGCGGGGCGTCGAACCAGAGCGATGACTGGTAGCGCGAGTTTGCGACCGGGCAGTCGACGTAGCTCGACTCGCCGACGCCGCGCGCGTCGAAGACCACGACGTCGTAGGCATCCGTCAGCCGCGGATCGAAGCGGCCGGCGCTATCGGCGTACGCGCTCACGCCGCTGACGCCCGGGCCACCGGTGGCGACGACCAGCGTGCCCAGCGACGCCTTCGTAGCGCGCCGTAGCCCGTAGTGCAGCACGGTCGTCGGACCGCGTGGGTCGTTCGCGAGCTGGTCGGCCTGCACGACGATCCAGCGGCACTCGAGGTCCGCGGCGTGGCAGACGTGGTCGCTCCACAGGTTCGGGATGTTCGCGGCCGGCGGGATGACCGCGAACACGGCCAGGAGCGCGATCGCCGCCATGGGCCAGCGCCGGTCGCGGTCGCCCGGATGTGGCTGCCAGGGATCAGCCGCGTTGAGGACGATGGCCTCGCGACGCTCGATGTCGCCGATGAGCCAGAGCAGCAGCCCGGCGGCGACCGGCAGCGTCAACGCCCCGATGGCGCTGACGACCCAGGACGCGCGCGCGACGTCGCGCCCGAACGGAGCGAGCGAGCCGAGGGCGCCGATGGCGACCAGCACCACGCCGCCGGTGGCCAGCGCCAGCGCGAGCCTGGCGGTCGTTCGCGCCGGCGCGAGCAGCGGCCCAGCGTCGCCGAGGTCCGCGAGCTGCGCACGCACGCGCCGCGACCAGCGTCGCCCAGCGAGCAAGGCGATCGGCGCCAGGATGAGCACGGCCGCCTGGGCGAGGACAGCGAGGGTCGAGATCGACGCCAGTTCGGGCGTCGTGACGAGGTCGGGGTCGATCCGCTCGCCCAGCAGCGCGACGGATCGGATTCCGATCGCGCCCAGCCCGAGCCCGGCGACGCCGATCAGGAACAGGATCCAGCGGAGACGCTTGCCGCCGCGCGTCGCGCGGCTCGCCGGTCGTGGTGGCGGGACGTAGGGTTCGACGACCGGCGGGGGCGGCGGTGCGGCCGGCGTGGCCGGTTCTGGCTCGTCCGGGACGGGCGACTGTGGCGGTTCGCCGGGCGCAGGCGGCAGAGGTCCCGGCGTCACCTCGTCCGGCGGCATCGGCTCACCCCCTGTGCCGGATCGCTGGGTCGGGTGGGTCAGTGCCCCCCGTGCCCGGCCTCCACGGCTTTGCGATGCTCGGAGATGACCTTCTCGGCGAGGTGCGACGGGACGTCCTCGTAGTGATCGAGCGTGGCCGTGAAGGACCCGCGGCCCTGGGCCAGCGAGCGGAGCTCCGTGGCGTACGAGAACAGCTCGGCCTGCGGCACGTGCGCGGTGATGATCTGGACACCGCCGTCGCTGTCCATCCCGAGCACGCGGCCGCGCCGGCCGTTGAGGTCACGGTTCACCTCGCCCATGTACGCCTCAGGGATGCGGATCTCGACGAGCATGATCGGCTCGAGGAGTGCCGGCTTGGCCTGCTGGACCCCGTCCTTGAGGGCCATCGACGCCGCGATCTTGAACGACAGCTCGTTGGAGTCGACCGTGTGGAACGACCCGTCATAGAGGGTCGCCTTGAAGTCGGATAGTGGGTAGCCCGCCAGCACGCCCTCGGCCGCGGCCTCGCGGATGCCCTTCTCGACGCCGGGGAAGAAGCCCTTCGGCACCGAGCCACCGACGATCCGCTCGGCGAACTCGACGCCGCCGTCGGGGTTCGGCTCGAGCTCGATCCAGACGTCGCCGAACATCCCGTGGCCGCCGGTCTGCTTCTTGTAGCGGCCGTGGACCTTGGTCGTGCCGCGGATCGTCTCCTTGTACGGCACCTTGGGCAGGTGGGTCGCGATGGCCGCACCGAACTTGCGCTTGAGCCGTTCGAGGATGACCGAGGTATGCGCCTCGCCCATCGTGCGGAGCACCTGCTCTCCGGTCGCCGTGCGCTCGAGCCGGACCGTGGGGTCCTCCTCGAGCAGCCGGGCGAGCGCTGGGCCCATCTTGTCGAGGTCCTGCTTCGAGACCGGCTCGATGGCCACGACCAGCGATGGCGCGGGGAACTCGAGGGCCGGCAGCCGCAGCGGCTTGTCCTTCGCGCCCAGCGTGTCGCCGGTCTCGGTGACCGACAGCTTGGCGACGGCCCCGATCTCGCCGGCCTTGAGCTCACCGATCGGCTCCTGCTCCTTGCCGTGCAGCAACAACAGCTGGCCGATGCGCTCGTCCTCGTCGCGGCTCGTGTTCCAGACGTGGGCCTGCGAATGGAGCGTGCCGGACAGCACACGCAGGTAGGTCAGTCGCCCGACGAAGGGGTCGGCGGTGGTCTTGAAGACGCGTACGAGCAGCGGGCCGTTCTCGTCGGCCGGGACGTCGACCGTCGCGCCCGACTTGTCGGTCGCCTTGACGGGTGCCTCGTCGGCCGGGGAGGGGAGGTAGCGGGTGAACGCGTCGAGCAGCGCCTGGAGCCCGATCCCCTTCGCCGCCGAGCCGACGAGGACCGGCGCGAGCACGCTCTCCTTGACGCCCTTGCGCAGACACGCCTCGAGCTCGGGGTCGGACACCTCCTCGCCCTCGAGGTACTTGACCAGCACGTCGTCGTCGGCCTCGGCGGCGGCCGCGAGCAGCTGGTCGCGGCGCTTGGCGACCTCGGCGGTCAGCTCGTCCGGGATCGGGATCTCTGTCTCCGTCGAACCGTCCCACCGGTACGCCTTGCGATGGACGAGGTCGACATACCCATCGAACCCTTCGCCCGCTCCGATCGCGATCTGGAGCGGGGCGATCTTGTCGCCGAAGGTCGAGCGGAGGGCATCGAGCGCCGCGGTCGGGTCGGCGTTCTCCTTATCGGCCCTGTTGATGAAAAAACAGGCTGCCCGTCCGGTCGAGCGGCCCAGGGCGACTGCCTGCTCGAGGCCGGACTCGATGGGGGAGGAGGCATCGACCACGAACAGCGCACCATCGGCCGCCGCGAAGCCCTCGACCATGTCGGCCACGAAGTCGGGGTAGCCCGGTGTGTCGACGAGGGAGATGCGCGTCCCGTCGTACTCGAACGTGCCGACCGCCAGGCTCAGCGACTCCTTGCGCTTCTGCTCCTCGGGCTCGAAATCGAGGTGGGCCGTGCCATCGTCGACGCGTCCCAGTCGCGGGATCGCCGCGGCCTTGAACAGCAGTTGCTCGGCGAGCGTCGTCTTGCCGCCACCGGCGTGGCCGGCCAGGACGACGCTTCGAAGGTGGGGCAGGTCGACGCTCTTCATCGTCATCGGCTCGACGTTCCTCCTGAGGTTGCGAGGGGGTGCCGAAAGGAGCCGCGGAGCGGGGGTCGGGCCATGATAGTCGGCTATACTCCGGCCCGCGATGTCAGGTCATTCCAAGTGGTCGACCATCAAGCGCCAGAAGGGCGCGAACGACGCCAAGCGGGGGGCGCTCTTCACGAAGGTGGCGCGCGAGATCGCGGTCGCGGCGCGACTCGGCGGCGGTGACCCGGACGCCAACTATCGACTCCGCCTGGCGATCGAGAAGGCGCGCTCGGTCAACATGCCGGCCGACAACATCAAGCGCACGATCGACAAGGCGACCGGCGGCGGCGAGGCCGACCAGTACGAGGAGATCGTGTACGAGGGCTACGGCCCTGGTGGCGTGGCGGTCCTCGTCGAGGCCCAGACCGACAACCGCAACCGGACGGCCGCCGAGGTCCGCTCGATGTTCACCAAGAGCGGCGGCCAGCTGGCCGGCTCGGGCGCCGTCGCGTGGCAGTTCGAGCCGCGTGGGCTCATCACCGTGGCCCGGGACGGCATCGACGCCGACGAGGTCGCGCTGACCGCGATCGATGCGGGTGCCGACGACGTCGACACCGACGATGACGAGGCCATCGAGATCTACACGTCACCCGGGGACCTCGAGCGCGTGCGCGCGTCGCTGGAAGGGGCAGGCGTGCCGGTGGAGTCGGCCGAGTCGACGATGGTCGCCAAGCAGACGGTCGAGCTCGACGCGGCGAAGGCACGCCAGGCGCTGCGACTGGTCGAGCAGCTCGAGGACCTCGACGACGTGTCGCGCGTGACCGCCAACTTCGACATCCCCGAAGAGGTCTTCGCCGAGGTCGCTGGGTGATCGTTCTCGGGATCGACCCGGGAACTGCCGCGCTGGGATACGGGATCGTCGAGGCGACCCGGGGCAGCCTGCGCGAGATCGACCACGGCTGCCTGGAGACGTCGCCCGACAGCGGCCTGCCGGATCGGTTGCTGGCGATCCATCGACTCGTTGATGGGCTGCTTGCGACGCACGCGCCGGACGTCCTGGCGGTGGAGCGGTTGTTCTTCTCGCGCAACGTGCAGACCGCGTTCGGGGTGGGACAGGCGCGCGGGGTCGTGTTGCTGGCCGCGGCGCAGCACGGGGTGCCCGTGGTCGAGGCGACACCGAACGAGGTGAAGTCGGCGGTCGCCGGCTACGGCGCGGCCGACAAGGAGCAGGTCCAGCGGATGGTGCAGGTCGTGCTCGGGATGGCGTCGCTGCCACGCCCCGACGACGCCGCGGATGCCCTGGCGATCGCGGTCTGGGCGGCGAACAGCGCGACGTCCGGGGTGGCCGGGCTGTCGCCGGTCATGGATCGTGCCGCGGTCGCGCCGATCACCCGGGGCGCGTCAGGCTACGAGCGGGCCGTCCGCGAGGCACTGGCCCGCGAGAAGCGCAGCTCGTAGGCGGCGAGCCCGACGCGTGCTTCCCAGACTGCAGGACTGCCTCGAAGCGCGTCCGGCATGGTCCATGGGTCCCTTTGGGAGGCGAATCGTGCCTGGCAGGCACGGAATCGGCCGCACGCGGGCAAGTCGAGGACCGATCGCCCCGTTCGACTCGCGTGTGCAGCCTGAGAAGCACAGAGCGGTCGCGCGACGCGGGTCGTTGCCATGATCGCGTCCGTCGAGGGGGTCGTGGGGGCGATCGCGGCCGACTCATTGGTCATCGAGGTCGGCGGGATCGGTTATCGCGTGTTCGCCGCACCGTCCGTCCTGGCGACCGCCGCGGCGGGCGGGAGGCTCAAATTGCACACCTACCACCTCGTCCGCGAGGACCAGCAGGCACTCTACGGCTTCCGCAACGCAGAGGAGCTGGGCTTCTTCAACCTGTTGCTGACCGTGACCGGCGTCGGGCCCAAGGTCGCGCTCGCCATCGTCGGGTCCAGACCGACCGCCGACCTGCAGCTCGCGATCATGACCGGCGACCAGGCCGTGCTCGTGTCGATCCCGGGCATCGGCAAGAAGCTCGCCGAGCGGGTCATCTTCGAGCTCAAGGAGAAGGTCGCGGCGGCCGGGGTGGCGGCGGTCTCGGCAGATGCCATCGGGACGCGTGGCGCGGCCGAGACCGAGGTCGTCGCCGCGCTCCAGGCGCTGGGCTACTCGCTGGCCGAGGCACGGGAGGCGTCTCGGTCGGCCCTCGCCGACGCGACGATCGGCGGCACGCTCGAGGAGCGTGTGAAGGCGGCCCTGCGGAGCCTGTTGCGGGACTGAGCCATCGAGAGAGAGGAGGCACCAAACCGTGGTCCGACGCCGAGCTTGGTGGTTCCTTGTCTTCGTCGCGGTGGTTCTCGTCGTCTTCGGGGTCGTGGACATGGCGAGCGGCGCGCAGGCAGATCCGGGCATCAGTCTGGCCATCGCCGGGGCTAGCCCCGACGACGTTCGATCGGTCGACCCGCTGGGCTACCGACTGTTCGACTTCGCGACTCGCGCCCTCGGCCTCGCCCTGGTGGTCCTCGGGCTTCTGTTCTGCGCGATCCTGCTGGGCCCATATCGGCGCGGCCGACCCTGGGCGTGGGCAGCCGTCTGGCTGCTACCCGCATGGGCGATCGCCGTGCCGTTGTTGTACCTGGCGTTCGGCACCGAGCCTGGCCAGCCGCCGGCTCCGCCGATGGTCTCAGGACCCGTCATCGCCATCGTGGCGGCGGTGTCTTGCTGTTGGACCGTGATCGGTTCCGGAACCCGCCATCCGAGCATGCCGCGCCGGCCTGAACGGACCTTGCGCCGCGCGATTCTGCTGGGATCAGAAGATCCAGGGCATCCAATGGCAGAACGACGCCCGCGCCGCCCTGCCACGCACGAGCCCCAGCTCGCGACCGCCGGATCTCGGCCGTTCTGGGCTCCGAACCCGTTGATCCTCTGGTGGCACCAGAATCCGGCGGGTCAAGCCGGGATCGGGACCGCGTTCCCTGAGACGCGCACGCCGGCCTCGCCCGGCACGATCGAGACCGTGAGCAGGCTCGGGCGGCCCATCTCGACGCCCTGGAGGATCTCGAACGTGGCCGGCGCCGTGATCTCGCCGCGTTTGCGCAGGTAGGCACCGAGCGCCGCCGCCGCGGCGCCGGTCGCAGGGTCCTCGACCACGCCCCCGGCAGCGAACGGGTCGCGCGCGCGGAACCGCGTCGGACCCTCGCGCCAAAGCAGTTGGAGCGTCGTCAGGTCGTGCTCCAGCATGAGGCGGCGCATCGGCTCGAACTCGTAGCTCATCCGGCCGAGCGTCGCCAGCTCACGCACTGCCAGGATCGGATGCCGAACGCCCGCGAAGGCCACGGCCGGCGGGAGCGCCGGATCGAGCTCATCGCGCCGCCATCCCAGGAGCTCGAGGAGGCGATCGATCAGCCCGTCCGGCGCCTCGCGGACCCACGGCTCGACCGAAGTCAGCGTCGCCCGATACCGCCCCTCGCCGTCGAGCCCCACGTCGAGGTCGACGACGCCGTCGTTCGTCGCCAACGCGAGCGTCGTCGGCCAGCCGCGCTCGGCGAGCGCGACCCCGGCCGCGATGGTCGCGTGCCCGCAGAAGTCGATCTCCTTCGCGGGGCTGTAATAGCGGACGCGCAGCCGGCCCGCCGCGCCGGACCCGTCCGGCGCGAGGAAGGCCGTCTCGGAGTAGCCGACGCCGGCCGCGATCCGCTGCATCTCGTCGTCGGGCGGGAGCCCATCCCCGATCCAGACACCGGCCGGATTGCCACCACTGGGCTCGGTCGTGAACGCGGCGAGCCGAAGGAGCGTGCCGGTCACTCGGTCAGGGTCGTCGGCCGGCAAGGGCGTCGGCGTGGATGCCACGCGGGTCGATCGATGACTGACCCTTGCGAGCGGCCATCTGGGCGATCGTCTCGTGGTCGAGGATCTCGAGCATCGCGTCGCGCACGTCGATCATCACGTCGCGCAGCGGGCAGCTCGCCTCGTCCGGGCACGAACAGCGACCGTAGAACCGGAGCGACACGCAGGGGAGCGGCGCCAGGGCACCGTCCAGCAGGCGGACGACACGGCCGATCGTCACGGTCGCCGGATCGGCATCGATCGCGTAGCCGCCGTGCGCACCGAGCGTCGTTCGCACGATCCCGCCGTGCTTGAGGGTGGCCATGATCTGCTCGAGGAACTTCACCGGCAGGTTGTTGCGCTGCGCCAGGACGGCCAGCGCGACGGGGCCCGCACCGTCATTGCGGATCAGGTCGACGAGCGCGCGTAGGCCGTATTCGGATCGGCGGGAGAGGCGCATCGGCGGAATGGTAGACCCGAACCCCTAGTCCCGTGGTGGTACTTCCCGCCGTGCCCGGCGACCGCGCCACGCGCCTAGAACATGCGTGCGAAATCATGCCGCGCTGTGCTACCATCGCGCGCGATGGTCGACGACGCCACCAGCCTTCGGATCCTGTCCGCCGAGCTCGACGAGGAGATCGACCCCGTCGTCGAAGGATCGCTCCGACCCAAGACGTTGGGCGAGTACATCGGGCAGGCCGAGGTCAAAGCCAACCTGTCGGTCCTGCTCCAGGCCGCCAAGGGCAGGGGAGAGGCCGCAGACCACATCCTGCTGTACGGCCCGCCGGGGCTAGGCAAGACCACCCTTGCGACCATCGTCGCCCGCGAGCTTGGCGTGAACGTGCGCTACACCTCGGGCCCCGCGATCGAGCGCGCCGGTGATCTCGCGGCGATCCTGACCTCGCTCGACGAGCGCGATGTCCTGTTCATCGACGAGGTGCATCGGCTCAACCGGGCCGTGGAGGAGATCCTCTACCCGGCGATGGAGGACTACGCGCTCGACGTGATGATCGGCAAGGGGCCGTCTGCGCGAAGCCTGCGGCTCAACCTCAAGCCGTTCACGGTCGTCGGTGCCACGACCCGCGCGGGCCGCATCAGCTCCCCGTTGCGTGACCGGTTCGGCGCCACCTACCGGCTCGACTTCTACACCGAGGACGAGCTGGCCGAGATCGTCGACCGCTCGGCCGAGATCCTGGCCGTGCCCATCGACGCCGAAGCGACGCGCGCCATCGCCCGGCGCGGTCGGGGCACCCCACGGATCGTGAACCGGCTGCTCAAGCGCGTCCGCGACCACGCCCAGGTCCATGGCGACGGCCGCGTGCACGAGGACACCGCGCGCGACGCCATGCGGCGCATGGAGATCGACGACGAGGGCCTCGACTCGTCCGATCGCAAGCTGCTGGCAGCGATCGTCCAGAAGTTCGGGTCGGGCCCGGTCGGGGTCGCCGCCTTGGGCGCGGTCCTGTCCGAGGAGGTCGACACGATCGAGGACGTCCACGAGCCGTTCCTGCTGCGCCTCGGGTTCATCGACCGCACGCCGCAGGGCCGCATCGCGACGGACCTCGGTCGGGCGCATCTCTCGGGGCTCGGTTACGAGATCCCGCCACCGCGCCGGCCGGATCCCGGGATGCCAAGCCTGTGGGACGAGCCGGCCGAGACGGACGAGGCGTGATCGAACCGTTCGCGTCGTCCTCGACCCGGTACGAGGTCCGAGTCCCCGCGCCGCTCGACGGCAGCACGCGGGCACGGACCGGGCTGCTGACGCTGCCCCACGGCATGGTCGAGACGCCGCAGTTCATGCCGGTCGGCACCAACGCCACCGTCAAGGCGCTGTCGCCCGACGACATCGAGGCGACCGGCGCCACGATCATCCTGGCCAACACCTATCACCTCTACCTGCGACCTGGCCACGAGCGGATCGCGCGGCTCGGCGGCCTGCACCGGTTCATGGGTTGGGATCGCCCGATCCTCACCGACTCCGGTGGGTTCCAGGTCGTGTCGCTGGGCGACCTGCGGGTGGTCGACGAGGACGGCGTCACGTTCCGCTCGCATCTCGACGGCTCGACGCATCGGTTCACGCCGGAACACGCGACGGCGGTCCAGGAAGCGCTCGGTTCGGATATCGCGGTGGCATTCGACCAACCGGTCTATCCGAGCTCGCCGCGCGACGTGGTCGCGGACGCGACGGCGCGGACCCATCGCTGGGCGGAACGGTCGTTGGCGGCGCACACCCGGCCCGACCAGGCGATGTTCGGCATCGTCCAGGGTGGTCTCGACCCCGAGCTGCGTGCGGCGTCGACCGCGTTCATCGGCGGGCTGCCGTTCGACGGCATCTGCATCGGTGGGCTGGCTGGCGACGAGACGCCCGAGGAGCGCGACGCTGCGCTCGATGTCGCCATCCCGCTACTCGCCGACGATCCGCGACCGCGCTATCTGATGGGCCTTGGGTCACCGGCCGACCTGCTCGAGGCGGTCCACCGCGGCATCGACCTGTTCGACAGCGTGCTCCCGGCACGGGTCGCGCGGAACGGCCAGTTGTGGGTCCCGGGCGGCCGCCTGAACCTGCGGAACCGGGACTTCCTGGACGATGGCGGGCCGGTCCAGGAGGATTGCCCGTGCCTCCTCTGCCGACGGTTCTCACGGGCCTATCTCGCCCATCTCTTCCGGGCGAAAGAGCTGCTCGCCTACCGTCTCGCGACTTGTCACAACCTGACCTTCACCCTAGACTTCATGGCCAGGATCCGAGCCTCGATCGGGGCCGGTACCTTCCCCGCCGAGATGTCCGATCTCCGCTCCCGCGCGGGCCGGATAAGCGGCGGTGAAGTCGCTGAGCAGTCGGCGTGAAGGATCCCTCGATACGCTGGACGACGACGCGGAGGCGACGCGATGGGCTCACGCAATCGACCAGGCAAAGAGGCCAAGAAGAAGCCAAAGGCCAAGCTCGCCCAACCGAGTCTCGCGCCGCTTTCGGAACCCCCGCAGAACGTCGAGGTCATCCGCAAGCCGCGCAAGGAGAAGCCAGTCGTCGAGGACGACACGGACGAGGCCTGACCGGCCGGACGGACGCCACCGGTGAAGGCTCCGCTGACGGGATGGACCGATCGATGAGGAGCGTGAACGGATGGCGATGACGGACGAGCGCGCGGCGGAGCGTGCCCTGACGGAACGCGGCAAGGCCGTCGATGCGGCGCTGTCGGCGATCGAGAAGCAGTTCGGCCGCGGGGCGATCATGAAGCTCGGCTCGGCCGAGCGGCAGGCGGTCGATTCGATCCCGACCGGCTCGATCGCGCTCGATCTCGCGCTCGGCGTGGGCGGCATCCCGCGCGGTCGTATCACCGAGATCTTCGGCCCGGAGTCGTCGGGCAAGACGACCGTCTGCCAGCACGTCCTGGCCGAGGCCCAGGCTCGGGGCGGTGTCGTCGCCTTCATCGATGTCGAGCACGCGCTCGATCCGGCCTACGCGCGAGCCTGCGGCGTCAACGTGGACGAGCTGCTCGTCTCGCAGCCCGACACCGGCGAGCAGGCGCTCGAGATCACCGAGACCCTCATCCGCTCCGGCGGCATCGACTGCGTCGTCGTCGACTCGGTCGCAGCGCTCGTGCCGCGTGCCGAGATCGAGGGCGAGATGGGCGATTCGTTCGTCGGCATCCAGGCCCGGCTCATGAGCCAGGCGCTGCGCAAGCTGACGGGCGCGGTGTCACGCTCGAACACCGCCCTGGTCTTCACGAACCAGCTGCGGGAGAAGATCGGCGTGATGTTCGGCAACCCCGAGACCACGCCCGGCGGCCGAGCGCTGAAGTTCTATGCCTCGGTCCGCCTCGACATCCGTCGCGTGGAGACGATCAAGACCGGCACCGAGTCGGTCGGCAACCGGGCCAGGGTGAAGGTCGTCAAGAACAAGGTCGCGGCGCCGTTCCGGGTCGCCGAGTTCGACATCATGTACGGGGAGGGGATCTCCAAGGAAGGCGGCCTGCTCGACGTCGGGGTCGCGATGGACGTCGTCTCCAAGACCGGCGCCTGGTTCAACTTCGGCGAGACCCGCCTCGGCCAGGGTCGCGAGGCTTCGAAGGACTTCCTCAAGACCAGCCCGGACATCGCCGCCGAGATCGAGACGCGCATCCGCGGCAAGATCACCGAGACGCCCATCCCCGTCGAGGGCATCGAAGAAGCGGAGTAGCTCGCCGCCATGCGGCGCGTCTGCTGCGTTGTCCGTTCCGCGCGGGCACTCACGCACCCTGAAGTGCGCTCGTGCCGGTGCTCGCGGCCGCCTTGCATCCGGACCGCCTGACAGCCGAGCTAGGAGTTGGCTGGGAGGCGCGAGAGCTTCGCTGAGCGGCGCGAGCGGCGTGCCGCGGTCGAGGATCCTGACGTCGTCCTGGAAGCGGCAGCACGTTTCCTGGAGAGCCGGTCGCGGTCGGTCGCCGAGGTCCGTCGGCGGCTCACGAGTGCCGGCTACCGGGTCGAACTCATCGAAGGCGCCATCGCGCGCCTGGGTGACCTCGGGATGCTCGACGACGAGGCGTTCGCGCGCGCCTGGGTCGAGTCCCGCGATCGGGCGCGGCCGCGTGGCGAACGGGCGCTCCAGAACGAGCTGCGGCTGAAGGGAATCGACCGCGCGGTCGTGGACACCGTGCTCGATGCGCGCCGATCTGCCGACGGTGTGGCGCTGGCACCGGACCGCGACGCGGCGGAGCGGCTGCTCGAGAAGCACGCACGGACCCTCGATCGGATCGCCGACCCGCGACGCAAACGAGAGCGGGCGTATGCGCTCCTGGCGCGCAACGGGTTCGACCCGGAGACCTGCCGGGAGGTCGCCGCGCGCGTCACGGCCGAAGCGTCGGACGAGGACCTGGCGTCAGACGGTCCAGCGTGAGGCCGGGTACTCCGGAACTCTAGGCTCGGGCCATCGCCGGGGTAGCGATGGTATGGTGACCCCGGACACCGCATCGGACGCCCCCAGACCGATCGCGACGGCCACAGCCCCGGACCATCGTCAGGGTGTGGGTCGCGCTCGCGCTCGGGATACTCGACTCCGGTGCTGATCCCGGCGATCGCCGGCGACGTCCCTGACTCCGGGGGAAGGAGAAAGGAACGCGGTGTATTCCCTACGCTCGACCAGGGTGAACCCGATCTGGGTCCTCATGGTCGTCCTCTTCCTGGCCGTGTTCGCGGCGGGCCAGCTGGCCCAGACCCGGACCGCTTCGACCGGCATGGTCGCTGCCTTCGTGGACTTGAACGGCAACGACATCGACGACACGTGTGAGGACCCGGAGACCGTCGTCCCCGACGAGACCGCTGCGGCCGACGCCGAGAAGGTCGTCGATCTCGATGGTGATGGCACGATCTCGGTGTCCGAGGCCGCCCAGAGCGATCGCGTCGGCGGCAAGAACTGCAACCACGGCGGCTACGTCAGCTGGGTCGCGCACGGCTCGTGCCCGGATCCCGTCGTGGAACCGGCGCCGGCCCTGGTGACCGGCCCTGCAGTCGAGGCCGCAGCGGCGACGACCTGCGAGGACGCGACGACGACGCCGGAGGAGGCTGCCGCGCCGGCCGCCGACTGCGTCGAAGTGGCGCCACCGGAGCGTGACCCGGCGCTCGACGAGCAGAAGAACGGCCACGGCAAGTGGGTCTCGATCGTCGCGCAGTCCGATGCCAAGGGTGGCAAGAACTGCAACCACGGCGGGGCCGTCAGCGAGGCGGCCAAGAAGGACCACGAAGCCGCGAAGGCCGCTCGGGAAGCCGCCAAGGCCGAACGCGAGGCCGCCAGAGCCGAGAAGAAGGCCGCCCGGGAGGCCGCGAAGGCCGCCAAGCAGCAGGGCAAGGGCAAGTCCAAGAACTAGCTCCTTCGCCGCTCCGACGACGGCGCCGTGACCTCTGGCGCCGTCGTCGCATGTCCGGGGCCGGCCAGGGATCGTGCGACCCCGGCGTCACTGCGCCCCGATCGCGCCTGGAACATCACATGTTCCAATCGGAGGCTGAGCGGCCGGATCGTGCCCCAAAACGGGCCGTCGTTCGCTACTTGGAACGACGTGATGTTCCAATCAGCGGCTGAGGGCCTGATTCCTGACTACTCCGTCGCCGGTTGGAACATCGTATGTTCCAACGATCGCCAGGCCAGCGCGCTGTCAGCGCCACGCCCGGGGTTTGACCCGTCCGGGCCTCGGCCCTACGCTAGCCGGACGTTCCAGGCGCCGCATCTACTGGCGTTCCGAACGGAAACATCGGCCCGATCGCGGCCCACGAGGGGGCCCGGACCGTCGCTCGGACGGCCCGAGACCAGGCACTGCTGTCGTGCAGCGCCTCTCCTCCCTCGACCTTCGTGATCGTGCCTTCGCATACGTGACGCGTCCGGCCGCATGATCCGGTCCGGATGGGAGGAAACCGATGGAGACACCGATCGTGGTGGCGGTGGCGTTGCTGGCCGCCCTCGGCGGAGCGCTGCTCGGCGCGCTGGTTCGAACGATGTGGGCATCGCAGGGCATGAAGGCGGCGCAGGCCGAGGCACGCCGCATCGAAGCCGAGGCGCGAGCCCGTCAGAAGGAACTGATCCTCGAAGCCAAGGACGAGAAGCTGCGACTCGGGCGCGAGGCCGAGGAAGAGGCACGCGCGCGCCGCAACGAATTGACCGCGCAGGAGCGCCGGCTCACGCAGCGTGACGAGCAGCTCGACCAGCGGGCCGAGATGCTCGAGCAGCGCGACCGCAAGCTGATCGACCGTGAGCGCGAGCTCGACAAGGCCAAGGAGGACCTCGCTCGCGCGACCCAGGAGCAGGTCGTGGCGCTCGAGCGGGTCTCGGGACTCAGTGCCGACCAGGCCAAGACGATATTGCTCGAGGCCGTCCGGGTCGAGGCCGAGCACGACGCCGTCAAGCTGGCGCGCGCCATCGAGCGCTCCGCCCGAGAGGAAGCCCAGGATCGCGCCCGCGACATCGTGCTCACGGCCATGCAGCGCGTCGCGGCCGACCACACGGCCGAGCACACCGTCAGCGTCGTCCACCTCCCGTCGGACGAGATGAAGGGCCGCATCATCGGCCGCGAGGGTCGCAACATCCGGGCGCTGGAGCAGGCGACCGGCATCGACCTGATCATCGACGACACCCCCGAGACGGTCGTCCTGAGCGGCTTCGATCCGGTCCGCCGCGAGGTCGCCCGGATCGCCATCACCAAGCTGATCGCCGACGGCCGCATCCATCCCGGTCGCATCGAGGAGGTCGTGGCCAAGGCCCGTGCCGAGGTCGACCTCGTCATCCGACAGGCAGGCGAGCAGGCCGCCTACGAGGCCGGCGTACCGGGGCTCCCAGCCGAGATCATCAAGCTGCTCGGACGGCTCAAGTACCGCACGAGCTATGGCCAGAACGTGCTGAACCACGTCGTGGAGACCAGCCATCTGGCGGCGGTCATCGCGGCCGAGATGGGCGCGGATGTCCAGGTCGCCAAGATGGGCGGGCTGCTGCACGACATCGGCAAGGCGGTCGACCACGAGGTCGAGGGCCCGCACGCGGCCATCGGTGCCCAGATCGCCCAGCGCCACAACCTGCCGTTCAAGGTGATCAACGGCATCGCGGCCCACCACCAGGAGGTCGAGTACGCCTGCCTTGAGGCGCCGATCGTGCAGGTCGCCGATGCGATCAGCGCATCACGACCGGGCGCCCGTGGCGAGACCATGGACACCTACGTCAAGCGACTCGAAGACCTGCAGGCCATCGCGGAGAGCTTCATCGGTGTCGAGAAGTCGTTCGCGGTGCAGGCCGGCCGTGAGGTCCGGATCCTGGTCCGCCCCGAGGAGATCGACGATCTGACCGCCACGCGCCTGGCGCGCGACGTGGTCAAGAAGATCGAGGAGCAGCTGACCTACCCGGGCCAGATCAAGGTCACGGTCATCCGCGAGACGCGCGCCGTCGAGTACGCCAAGTAGCGAGCTGCGGCGGTGCGGCGGCCAGCCACAAGCCCGTCTCGGGCGACTGGCGCCGCTAGACTCCGCCGATGGACAACCCATCGGGGGCGGCGGCCATCGGCCGCACGCGGCTCGGGAACGCACCGAACGGTGATGCGCCGCGGCCGGCGGGTGCCTGCCGGGTCCTGATGATCGGCGACATGATCGGCAAGCCAGGGCGGCAGGCGGTCGAACAGCTGCTGCCCGGGCTGCGTGAGGCGCGCGGCATCGACTTCGTCACGGCCAACGGCGAGAACGTCGCCGGCGGCATGGGCCTGACCCCGTCGACGGCCGACGCGCTGCTCGGCGCGGGCGTCGATGTCATCACGTCCGGCAACCACATCTGGGACAAGAAGGAGATCTACCCGTATCTCGAGTCGACCGATCGGGTCCTGCGGCCGCACAACTACGGCACGCGCGAGGTCCCCGGTCGCGGGTGGGGCACGTTCGACGCGCTCGACGGCTCGCACCTGGCCGTCATCAACCTCCAGGGCCGGACCTACATGCAGCCGATCGAGAACCCCTTCACCGACGCCGACACGCTGCTCGATGAGTCGTCGGCGCCCGAGCCGCTGCCGCCGATCCGGCTGGTCGACTTCCACTGCGAGCTGACGTCCGAGAAGAACGCGCTCGGCCTGTACCTGGATGGGCGGGTGAGCGCGGTCGTCGGCACCCACACGCACGTCGTGACCGGCGACGAGCGGATCCTGCCGGGCGGGACGGCCTACCAGACGGACCTCGGGATGACCGGACCGGTCTGGAGCGTGATCGGGTTCGACCCGGCGACGGTGCTGCCCAGGTTCATCAACGCGTTGCCGACCCGGTTCGAGGTCGGGGACGGGCCGGTCGTGTTCAACGCCACGCAGATCGACATCGATCCGGCGACCGGCCGCGCCCTGGCGATCGAGCGCATCCAGCAGCTGGTCGAGCTGTAGCCGGTCCGATGTCCGACAGACCGCGGGCGCGCCGCTCGCGTCGCCACGATCCGACCGCGCGCGAGGGCGCCGTCGTACCGCCCGCACCGTCCACGGTCGACCTCCACGCCCATTCGACCCGCTCCGACGGCGTCCTCAGCCCGGCCGACCTGATCCGCGACGTGGCGGCGGTCGGTGTCCGGATCCTCTCGCTCACGGACCACGACACGCTCGCCGGCTACCGCGATCTCCTTGCCGCCGACGCGGTGCCGCCCGGCATGACGCTGATCCCCGGGGTCGAGATCAACGCGCTCGTCACCCGCGACATCGGCCTTTGGGAGTGGGAGCTCCACATCCTCGGATTCGGCATGGATCCCGACGACGAGGCCTTCGAAGCCACGCTGGCGACGCAACGGGCCGCCCGCCGCAGCCGCTTCGATCGAACCGTCGCCCTGCTCCGCGAGATCGGGCTGCCGATCGACGCCCAGGTCGAGGCGCTGGCGACGGAGGATGACGACGCTCTCGGTAGGCCGACCATCGCTCGCGCCTTGATCGCGGCCGGCTTCGCGACGACGGTCGAGGACGCCTTCAACCGCATCATCGGCCACGGGGGACCGGGCTATGTGCGCCGCGAGGGGCTCGGGCCGGAGGGCGCCATCGCCGCGATCCGCGACGCGGGCGGCATCCCCGTGCTGGCCCATTTCCGCGAGGGACCCGGCCGACCGGACGTCATCCGCGAGCTCATGGAGCAGGGTCTCGGTGGCCTCGAGGTCTACTACCGCTCATTCGACCGGTCGACCGTCGACGCGATGCAGGCGCTGGCGGACGCCAACGGGCTCATCGCGACCGGTGGCAGCGACTACCACGGCGACCTCGGCCCGTACGCGGCCACGCACGCGCAACTCTGGGTGCCGGACGCCGTCGGCGACGGGCTCGTCGCCCGCCTCGCGGCGCGCTAACCCTCTGCCTGGTCCTTCACGAACGTCGGTCGGAGTTCGACCGCCCGTTGCTTGTGCCGCCGGCGCAGGTTCAGGGCCTCGACGAACACGCTGAACGCCATCGCTGCGTAGATGTAGGCCTTGTCGATGTGGAACCCGAAGCCATCGGCGATCAGCGTCACGCCGATCAGCAGCAGGAACGACAGGGCGAGGATCTTGACCGACGGATGCTTGTTCACGAACCGCGACAACGGTCCGGACGCCACGAGCATCACGCCGACGGCGATGACGACCGCGGCGATCATCACGGGCACATCGTCGACCAGCCCGACCGCCGTCAACACGCTGTCGAGCGAGAACACGATATCGAGCAGGACGATCTGCGCGATGATCGCCACGAACGACCCGGTGCCCGCCGACCCGGCCACGTGCGCCGGCTCGCCCTCGAGCGACTCGTGGATCTCCGTCGTGGCTTTCCAGAGCAGGAACAGGCCACCCCCGATGAGGATCAGGTCGCGCCACGAGAAATCACGGCCGGCCAAGCGTGAACGCCGGCACGCGTCAGCCCGATGATCCAGGTGATCGTGAGGAGCAGCGCGATCCGCATCCC
The DNA here is from genome assembly GCA_963812745.1 of uncultured Chloroflexia bacterium. Lineage (GTDB taxonomy): Bacteria > Chloroflexota > Limnocylindria > Limnocylindrales > CSP1-4 > SPCO01. Next base: position 570,097 of record CAWEWE010000008.1, read on the forward strand.
CATCGCAAGGCCCAGGCCGATCCGCCGGGCCTGGTCGCGCTGGGCGGCCGGAAGCCGGCCGATCAGGATGGAGATGAAGATCACGTTGTCGATGCCGAGCACGATCTCGAGCACCGTCAGGGTCAGCAGGGCGACCCATGTCTCCGGGTTGCTGAAGAGCGCGATCAGGTCCATGACGTTCGAGGATAGCGGTCGCACCCGCCACGCGGCGGTACCATGACGCGGCCGTGCGCGACCCTCGTTCCACGACCCGCTCCCTGCCGATGCTCGAGATGCTGCCACCGGCCGGTGCGTCCGACGCGCCACGCACGTCGCAGGCGCTGCTCGATGACCGCCTGACCGAGTACCGGCCCGAGCCTGCCGCGCTGCCGCGGTTCCACGTGTGGACGCTCGGCTGCCAGATGAACCGCAGCGATTCGGAGGAGATGGCCGGACGACTGCTCGCGGTCGGCTGCGACGAGGCGCCGAGCCTCGAGACCGCCGATCTCGTCGTCATCAACACGTGCGCCATCCGCGAGGGCGCCGAGCAGAAGGTCATCGGCCGGCAGGGCCACCTCGCGCGGCTCAAGTCGGCCAACCCGGGGATGCGCGTGGTCCTCACGGGCTGCGCGGTCCGCGAGGCGGAGCGCGACGGCCTCGCGCGGCGCTATCCGGCCGTCGACCTCTTCCTCCGGCCGGACGAGGAGCCGGAGCTGGTCGACCGGCTCGGGCTGGCGTCGGCCCAGGGCGCCATCGGCACCGTCGGTTCCACGACGACCGTCGGTCGCACGATCGTCGGCGCGGCCGATCATCTCGCCGGCACCCGCGCCCGGGCGGTCGGGGAGGGGACGGTCGCGCGCGGATCAGCCATCAGCGCCTGGCTGCCGATCATCTATGGCTGTGACAAGACCTGCACGTACTGCATCGTCCCGTTCAGCCGCGGCCCGGAGCGGAGCCGGCCGTTCGACGACATCGTGGACGAGGCACGGGCCTTGGCAGCCGCCGGCTATCGCGAGGTCACGCTGCTCGGCCAGAACGTCAACTCCTACGGGCACGACCTCCCGCCCGAGCCGCGGTTCGCCCACGTCGACGCCGAGCGGTGGGCGGGCCGGCGTCTCGACCTGCACGGCCGGCCCGACCTCGCCGAGCTGATCCGGGCGATCGACGCCCTGCGGACCGCCGATGGCCTTCCGGCGATCCCCCGGCTTCGATTCGTGACGTCCCACCCGTGGGACCTGTCGGATCGACTGATCGCGGCGCTGGCCGACTGCCCGAGCGTGTGCGAGCACCTCCACCTGCCCGTCCAGTCCGGCGACGACGCCGTGTTGCGGCGGATGGGGCGCCAGTACACGATCGAGCACTACCGCGAGCGCCTCGACCGCATCCGCGAGGCGGTGCCCGGCATCACGATCTCGACCGACGTCATCGTCGGCTTCTGCGGCGAGACCGAGGCGCAGTTCGAGGGCACCCTGCGCCTCCTCGAGGACATCCGCTACGACCAGGTCTTCGCGGCGGCCTACTCGCCGCGGCCGGGGACGCCGGCCACCCGGCTGCCCGACGATGTCCCGCCGGACGTGAAACGACGACGCCTGAACGAGCTGCTGCGCCTCCAGGAGGGCATCGGCCTGGCGCGCAACGAGACATGGCTTGGTCGCGAGGTCGATGTACTGGTCGACAGCGTGACGCCGCCGCGCACGCACGACCACGCGCGCGAACGGACGGCCATGACGGACCGCAGGTGTCCGGGCCGGACGCGCGGCAACAAGCTGGTCCACCTCGCGGCGGGCGGCGATGTCCTGGGGCGCGAGGTGTCGGTCCGCATCGATCACGCCGGGCCCTACGCCCTCCGCGGATCGCTCGTCACACAGGAACAACGCGCCGTCCGTTGACACCGGCGAGAACGCGCCGTTACCGTGACCCCTTCCGGAGGAGTTCCCAGCACGGACCGTCCGGCTGGATGGTGGTGCGAACCATCACGGGTCCGTCACATGGTCGAGGAGGATAAGCACCATGGACTATTCCCGGCTTGATCCCGTGCGTCGATCGGTGACGCCGATCCAACTCGACCTCGTCGAGTCGTTCGCGAACGGACGGATCACCCGACGCCAGTTCATCAAGCGCGCATCGGTCATCGGCCTGTCCCTGTCGTCGGTCGCCGCGGTCATCGCGGCGTGCGGTCCGGGCACGCCCAGTGCGACCACGGCACCGGCGTCGCCCGGCGCCAGCGCGAGCGCGGGCGCGAGCCCATCAGGCAGTGCGCTCACCGGCGGCACGATCCGCTGCGCGATCCAGCGCCCCGTGTCGGTCGACCCGGTCGCGATGCAGGACCTCGGTGGCTACGGCATCGTCGCCCAGTCGTTCGAGTTCCTGTGCGCGCAGAGACCGATCCGACGATCCGGGCGGATCTCGCCCCGGGCCTGGCGACCGAGTGGGAGCCCGAACGACGACGGCACGCGTCTGGACGTTCAAGCTGCGGCCGGAGGCCAAGTGGCAGCACGACGGCTCGCCGCTTCACGGCGGACGACGTCGTCGCGACGATGGAACGCCTCGTGGCGGCCGGCAACTCCGGCCTCAAGGGCGTCCTCGGCGCGGGCGGCGCCGTGGCGACCGATCGCGAACACCGTCACGTTCACCCTCGAAGGCGGCCAACGGGAACTTCCCGTACCTCGTCTCGATCTACAACGCGCAGACGGTCATCACCCCGAAGGACTACGTCGCCGGCACGACCGCCGACGGGCGAGCCGACCGGGACCGGCGCCTGGAAGCTCGCTCAACTACAACGTCCAGCACCGGCGCGACCTTCGAGCGAAACCCGGACTGGTGGGGTGGCCAGACGCCGCTCGACGGCACCGAGTTCATCTTCTTCGACGAGACCGGGCCGATGATCACCGCCTACCAGGGCGACCAGGTCGACGCGATCGTCCAGTTCGACGTCCTCTCCGGCGCCGCGCTGTTCAACGACCCGAACTTCACGCTCATCGCCGCAGCCCGCGGCGCTCCATCGCCAGATCTGGATGCGCGTGGACAAGGGCGCAGTTCGCCGACGTCGAAGGTCCGCGAGGCGCTCGCGCTGACGTGGGACCGGCCGGCGCTCGTCCAGCAGCTGTTCCAGGGTCGCGCGGAGATCGGCAACGACCACGTCATCTGGCAGGGCTACCCGTACTTCGACTCGGCGATCGCCGCAGCGGACGCGGGACGTCGAGCGGGCCAAGGCGCTGCTTGCTGAAGCCGGCGCCAGCGACCTGACGGCCACGCTCCACGCGGGCGAGCTGCAGGAGATCCCCGACCTGGCCGTGCTCCTCAAGAGCCAGGCCGCCGAGGCCGGGATCACCCTGAACGTCGAGGTCGAAAGCCTGCAACACGTTCTACGGCGCGGCGTGGTGCCCGGCCGAGCCGGCCGACCCGCCGTGCTCTGGCGCTGCCGACCTCGGCATCGTCGACTACGGCCACCGGGCGCACGCCGGACGTCTACCTCAACGCCGCGCTCAAGAGCAAGGGGATCTGGAACTCGTCGCAGTACGCCTCGTCGGAGTTCGACGCGGCGTTCACCGAATTCCAGGCTGCGCATCGGCGTCGATGCCCAGAAGGCGGCGTGCACGAAGCTCGAGACGATCCTCAATCGGGACGTCCCGGTCGGCGTGCCGTACTTCTACAACTACCTCGCCGGCAACTCGAAGAAGTTCACCGGGGTGTTCTCGAGCGCCCTGGGCCAGATGTCCTTCTCGACGACCTCCCGGACCGCCTGACACCGTCACCGCCTGGGGCGGCGGCTCGGGCCGCCGCCCTCGTCCACCCATCCGATCGAGGGGAAGGCGCGCGAGCACGCGATGGCACGCTTCATCACGCGCAGGCTGCTGCTCTCGCTCCTCACGCTGTGGCTGCTCGCCACGATCGTCTTCATCATCGCGAACGTCCTGCCGAACGACGTCGGCCGGACGATCCTCGGCCCGTTCGCGCCGCAGGAGAGCGTCGACGCGCTCAACGAGCGGCTGGGCACGAACCGCCCGCTGATCGAGCGCTACGTCGACTCGATCGTCGGCGTCGTTCACGCTCGACTTCGGGGACTCGTTCGTCGACCGGCAAGCCGGTCCTGCCGACAGCTTGCCGACGCGATCGGCCGCTCGGCCAAGCTGGCCGGGCTCGCGCTCGTCATCACGATCCCGATCGCGATCGCGGCGGGCCTGTTCGCCGCGCGCCGGCGTGACCGGCCGGTCGACCGCGCCGTCGTGCTGCTCGGCCTGACGTCGTCGTCGATCCCGGAGTTCGTGACCGGCACCATCCTGGTCGTCTTGGTGGGCGTCCAGCTCAAGCTGGCTGCCCGTGCTGGCGACACCGCCACGCGGCGCCGACTTCCTGACCGAGATCCGCTATCCTGCTGCTGCCCGCGCTGGCGATGGCGATCGTGTACTTCGGGTACATCGCCCGGATGACGCGTGCCGGCACGATCGAGGTCCTCCAGTCCGACTACACGCGCACGGCGACGATGAAGGGCCTCACGACCAGCCAGACGATGATCCGCCACGTCCTGCGCAACGCGCTGATCCCCACAGTCGCGGTCATCGCCGTGCAGATCGGCTACCTGTTCGGCGGGATCATCGCCGTCGAGCGGATCTTCAACTACAACGGCATGGGCCAGACCATGCTGTTCGCCGCCGCAACGCAAGGACATCCCGATGCTCACCGCCGGCGCCATCATCATCGGCATCGTGTACATGGTTGCGACGCTCATCGCCGATCTGGTCATCGCCTGGATGAATCCCCGCATCCGGCTCGACGCGGAACGCTGATGGACGTCCCGATCGCACCCTCGCCAGCCGCCACGCCGGTCGCCGTCGGTGGCCGGTCTCCGAGCGAACGCAAGCTCGCCGCGAGACGATCCGCCAGTCTGCTCCGCCGGCCGGCGTTCCTCATCGGCATCGTCGTCGATCGTCGGCTGGGTGCTGACCGCGCTCCTCGGCGAGCGCATCACCCCGTACGACCCGTTCAACGACTTCGCGCTCAACCACCAGCCGCCCGGCCAGGTCGCCGTCCCGGGCAAGGACGTCACTGAGTTCCACCTCTTCGGCACGGACCGGCTCGGTCGCGACGTCCTGTCGCGCGTGATGGTCGGCTCTCGGGACGTGCTGGTCGTGGCGCCCCTGGCTGCGATCTTCGGTGTCACCGCCGGGACGCTTGCTCGGGCCTGATCATGGGCTACTACCGCGGGTTCGTGGACGACGTCCTCAGCCGCCTCGTCGAGGCGTTCCTGGCGCTGCCCGTCATCCTCGTCGCGCTGCTGACGCTGGTCGTGCTCGGCCCATCGCCACTGGTGGTCGTGGCGGTGGTCGGGATCCTGTTCACGCCGATCGTGGCGCGCACGGTGCGCTCGGCCGTGCTGTCCGAGCGCCAGCTCGACTACGTGACGTCGGCCAAGCTGCGCGGCGAGTCGGGGCTGTTCATCCTGTCGCGCGAGATCTTCCCGAACGTGCTGGCCCCGATCGTGGTCGAGCTGACCGTCCGCTTCGGCTACGCGATCTTCACGGTCGCCACGCTGTCGTTCCTGGGCGTCGGGCATCCAGCCGCCGTCGCCGGACTGGGGGCTGTCGGTCGCGGAGGAGTACTCGTACATGATCTCCGGGGTATGGTGGTCGACCCTGTTCCCAGCGCTGGCCATCGCTAGCACGGTCGTCGCCATCAACTTCATCGCGGACTCCCTCCAGTCGGTGCTTTCGCGAATGACGGCGGAAGCGGTCGCCCCGCCCCCGCCGCCCGAGCCCAGGACGTCGCCGCACGCCGCGCTCCGGGTCGAGGACCTGTCGCTCGCATACGTCGTCCGGGGCATCCGGACGGCCGGTCCTGCGCGGGGTGACGTTCGACATCAAGCCAGGCGAGTCGTATGGGCTGGTGGGGGAGTCGGGCTGCGGCAAGTCGACGACGGCGTATGCCGCGCTCCGCTACCTGCCACGCAACGCCGTCATCACCGGTGGTCGCATCCTCGTCGACGGCCAGGACATCACGCGGATGAACGACGAGCAGGTGCGCGACCTCCGGACGCACCGCGCGTCGATGGTGTACCAGGACCCGGGCGCCGCCCTCAACCCGACGACCAAGGTCGGGCCGCAGGTTGCCGAGGCGTACACGGTGCTCGGCGAGAGCGGGAGCCAGGCGCGTGAGAGCGCGCTGGCGGCGCTGCGTCGCGTCCAGATCGCCGATCCGGAGCGCGTCTACCAGCGCTATCCGCACCAGCTGTCGGGCGGGATGCAGCAGCGCATCGTCATCGCCATCGCGCTTGCTTCCAACCCGAAGCTGTTGGTCCTCGACGAACCGACGACCGGGCTCGACGCGACCGTCGAGGCGAGCGTGCTCGACCTCGTGCGCTCGCTGGTGGCCGAGATGGATGCGGCAGTCCTGCTGATCGCGCACAACCTCGGCGTCATCCGCACGATGTGCGACCGGGTGGGCGTGATGTACGCGGGCAAGATCGTGGAGGAAGGCAACGCGGTCGCGGTCTTCGAGCGCCCGCAGCACCCGTACACGGTCGGCCTCCTCCAGTCGCTGCCCCGCCACGGGATCCGCAAGTCCGAGCGGCCGCTCGCCACGATCCCGGGCACGCTCCCGCAGATCGGGACGCCGCTGCCGACGTGCGTCTATGTCGACCGCTGCCCGCTCGCGACCGACCTCTGCCGCGAGGTCGTGCCGCCCGTGGTCGACGTCGGGAACGGCCAGTGGACGCGCTGCCACCACTGGGAGCGGATCGGCGAGATCAAGGCGCCGCCGGCGGGTGTCGGCCAGGCGGCCGTGCCGCAGGGCGATGTGGCGCTCAACCTGGAGCACGTCTCGAAGACGTTCCGCTCGTCCGGGCACGACGTCCCCGCGGTGGTCGGGATCGACCTGCAACTGCACGGCGGGGAGACACTCGGCCTCGTCGGTGAGTCGGGCTCGGGCAAGTCGACCCTGGCCAAGACCATCCTGGGCATCGAGAGCCCCGACACCGGCGGTCTCGTCGAGCTCGACGACCACCAGCTCGCGGCGCAGTCGACCAACCGTCCGACCAAGGACAAGCGCTCCATCCAGATGGTCTTCCAGAACCCCGACTCGGCGCTCAACCGCGGCTGGACCGCGCGCAGCATCCTGTCGCGCTCGGTGACGAAGCTCACCGGGCTCAAGGGCAAGGCCGCCAGCGATCGGGTCGACAAGTTGGCCGCCTCACTACGCCTGACGCAGCGCCACCTCGACCTCAAGCCACGCCAGCTGTCGGGCGGGCTCAAGCAGCGCGTGGCGATCGCGCGCGCGTTCGCCGGCGACCCGCGCATCGTGGTGGCCGACGAGCCGACCAGCGCACTCGACGTGTCGGTCCAGGCGGCGATCCTCAACGTCCTGTCCGAGCTCCAGGCGCAGAGCAAGACGAGCTACCTGCTGATCTCCCACGACCTCGGCGTCATCCGCTACTTGGCCGACCGCATCGCCGTCATGTACCTCGGCCGGATCATGGAAGTGGGCGACTCCGAGGCGGTCTTCCGCGGACCCAACCACCCGTACACCGAGGCGTTGCTATCCGCCGTGCCGAATCTCGACGGCGAGGCGCGCGCCAGGATCCGGCTCGGCGGCGAAGTGCCGAGCCCGGCCAACCCGCCGTCGGGCTGCGTCTTCCACACGCGCTGCCCGCGGGTGATCCCGGGGCTGTGCGAGGTAACCGAGCCACCGCTCGCCGAGGTGGAGCCGGGCCACCTGATGAGCTGTCACATCCCGTTCGAGGAGCTGCGCCGCCTGCAGACGAAGGCCGTGCAGGAGGACATCGTGTTGACCACGCCCGAGGAGTCACTCGAAGCGTCGGCCGACGCGTAGATCGGACCGGGTCGACCTCATCGAGCGATCGGGATCGGGAGCGTCGAAGCGAGCGGATCTCCGCGTGCGGCTCGCCGCCTTCGAGTCGGGGGCAGATCGTTCAGCCGATGCGATCGGTGCGCTCTCGCGCCTGGTCGCCTCGGTCGACGACGTGCCGTGGCGTGACGAGCTGACGTTCGTCCTGGGGAATTACGAGCCGGGTGATGCGGCGACCGGTGAGGAGCCGCTCGCGGCGCTCGCTCACCTTGTCCTCGACGACTGGGCCCGGAAACCGCCGGAGCCGGGGTGGCGACTGCGCGTCCCTGATGACGCGGAGGGTCTGAACAAGCGCTGGCAGGATGGGGAAGGGCGAGAGCGGGCAGCGGCCGTCGTGCGCGGGCTCCTTGGTGATGGCGAGCTCGGCCGGGCCGCGTTCGGGGAGTACGAGGGTCGGCTCGACCTCCGTGGATTCGTCGATCCGGGACACGACGCGGATCGGCGCGAGGCGATCAGCCTCGATGGGCTGGACTTCAGCGGTGCTCGGCTCGGGCCGCTCTGGTTCACGCGGCGATCGATCACGAACTGCCGGTTCGATGGCGCGACGTTCGAGGACTTCCGATTGTGGTCGACCTCGATCTCCGACTCGTCGTTCCGCGGGGCGAAGCTCTCCAAGCTCACCGTGCTCGATGGGCGTACCTCGTTCGGGCTCGGGGCGCGGTGCCACCATCGACGGACGGATTTCTCGGGTGCGGATCTCGGCGGCCTGATGGTCGATGCCGCGAGGTTCGAGGCCTGCGACTTCTCAGGAGCCCGGCTGGACCGGTCGCTCTTCGCTTGCGATCTGCTGCGGTGTCGGTTCGCTAGCCATCTGCACGACGTGACGTTCAGCGGTCGCGGCGGGCTCGTCGGGCGCTCACCTCGTTTCGAGGCCGTCGACCTGACCCGGGCGGAGCTCCACTACGTCGGCTTCCGCGCTCTGGACATCGAAGACTTCCTGCTGCCTGACGACGCACGCTTACGGGTCGTCGAGAGATGGCCATGCGTGCGCAGATTCCTGACTGCGCGCTATCCGAACTCGCCAGAAGACACGCCGCTAGCGGTGAGACTCGCCATGATCGATGCCGATCAACTTCCCAGGCACGGCAAGGTGGTGCTCGAACTGGCCACGATCGAGGAGGACGCAGGAAAAGACGGCGTCGCGGCGCTCGAGCGACTCCTCGATGAGGCAGAGGCGAGCTGCGCTCTCTAGCGGCCTATGGTCTCGACGAGCAACGACACGAACGTCGTCGCGTCGGCGTCGAACGCGACGAACGCGTTCGGTTCCTGTCCGAACCGATCCTGCGTGTCCATCACAGTCCGCCCGAGCGTCAGCTCACCGCGCGTCTCGACGTCCACGTGACAGCGTCTGCCGCTGACCATGGCCGGGATCGACGAGGTACGCCACACAGAGCGCGTCGTGGACCGGCGCGGCACCCGGGACGTCCATCGGCTGGAGGTCGTCGTAGGCCGCGATCCGGCCCTCGATGATGGCGGCCGCCGCGGCGGCAGCCGGTGTGCCGGTCGCGCGCAGCCGCGCACAGTCGGCGGTCGAGACGAGCGCCTTGTGGGTGGCATCGAGCGGCACCAGCGTCAGCTCGGCGAGCCCGGCGCTGAACACGATCCGCGCGGCATCCGGGTCAACCCAGATGTTGAACTCGGCCGATGGCGTCGTGTTCCCCGACTCGTGGGCGCCCCCCATGATGACCGTCTGCGGGATGCGATCGACGATCCGCGGCTCGAGCTTGATCGCCAGCGCGATGTTCGTGAGCGGCCCGACCGGCACGAGCGTGATGGGGTCGGTCGCCGTCCATGTACGTGTCGATCAGGAAGTCGACCGCGCGCTGCGCCTGTTTGACGGAGCGCGGCGCCGGGATCGGCAGCTCACGCGGGTGCATGCTGCCGTCGCGATGGAGCACCGCGCGCGGGATCGGGAAGTCGTCGCGCAGGAGCGGCGTGGCCGCACCCTCGTAGACCGGGATGTCGACCCCGAGGAGGTCGAACACGCGCAGCGTGTTATCGGTGCAGTTGGCGATCGGGTTGTTGCCGTTGACCGTGGTCGCCGCGACCAGCTCGAGGTCGGGGTGGAGGGCAGCCAGCATCAGCGCGATCGCGTCGTCGGTCCCGGTGTCGACGTCGAGGATCAGCTTCCTGGGCGGGGCCACGCGAGGGCGCCGCCTAGACGTCGGAGTCGGGGAAGCTCGCCCGGCGTTGCTCCATCCAGGCGAGGAGCTCCTCGTGGATACCCTCGTCGAGCGGCGGCCGCTCGTACTCGGCCAGGCGTCGTTTCCAGGCGGCGTTCGCCCGCGCCGCGGCGTCGTGCGCGCCGTTCAGCTCCCACTGCTCGAAGCTGTTGTTGTCCGACAGCTCAGATCGCCAGAACGCGTTCTCGAAGTTGGCGAGCGTGTGCGGCGAGCCGAGGAAGTGCTGACCAGGCCCGCCGGCCAGCATCGCGTCGAGCGCCAGGCCGTTGTCGGTCAGGTCGACGCCGCCGATGTACGCCTCGGCCATCGACGCCTGGTCCTCGTCGAGCATGAACTTCTCGTAGCCGATCGCGAGACCGCCTTCGAGCCAGCCCGCCGTGTGGAGGTTGAAGTTCACGCCCGCCTGCATCGTGGCCATGAAGCTGATCGCGCTCTCGTATGCCGCCTGGTAGTCGGGGAGCTTGGACGCCGTGAAGTTGCCGCCGCTCCGGAACGGCACGCCGAGCCGGCGCGCCAGCGCGGCCAGCACGAACAGCACCAGCTGGGGCTCGGGCGTCCCGAACGTAGGTGCGCCCGTCTGCATCGACATCGACGACGCGAACGAGCCGAAGATCACCGGCGCGCCGGGCCGCACGATCTGGCAGAACGCCATGCCGGCTAGCGCCTCGGCGAGGGTCTGCGTCGCGTCAGCTGCGACCGTCACCGGCGCCATCGCCCCGCCGAGGATGAACGGGGTGATCAGCATGATCTGGTTGTTCTCGGCGTAGACCTTCGCCGAGCCGAGCATGTTGAAGTCCCACGACATCGGCGAGTTGGCGTTGGCCAGGCCCATGATCACGTGCTCGCGCTCGAGCGTGTCGGCGCCGAACACGATCTTGGCCATGTCGACCGAGTCCTGGGCACGGCTCGGATGCGTCACCGAGCCCATAAACGCCCGGTCCGAGTAGCGGATGTGGCTGTAGACCATCTCGAAATGGCGCTTGTTGACCGGCAGGTCGGTGGGCTCGCACAGCGTCCCACCGCCGTGGTGGAGCGTCGTGCTCGTGTACGTGAGCTTCACGAAGTTCCGGAAGTCCTCGATCGTCGCGTAGCGCCGGCCGTCGTCGAGGTTGTGGACGAACGGCGAACCGTAGGTCGGCGCGAGGACCATGTGCGGGTCGCCGATCACCACGCTGCGCGCCGGGTTTCTGGCGGTCTGCGTGAAGCTGCGCGGTGCGCTCGCCTGGACGATCTGCCGGCACATCCCGCGCTCGAAGCGGACGCGGGTGCCCTGCACGTCGGCACCGGCCGAGCGGAAGATGTCGGCCGCCTCCGGGTAGTTGACGATCTCGATGCCGACCTCCTGGAGGAGGGTGTCGGCGTTGTGCTCGATGGCCTCCAGGCCCTCGGTCGAGATCACCTCGACCGGTGGCAGCTTCCGGGTCAGGTAGGGGAGCGAATCCATGGCCCGGGCGAGCCGGGCGGCCTGGCGCGCGGTTCGACCGCGTCGCGTCGGCGCTGCGGGGTCGAGTTCCTGGGTCGCCATGGCCGGGTCCATGGTACGCGCCCCTCAGAGCCGCAGGGCGAGCTCGCGCGCCTCGTAGAAGGCCAGGCTCGCGCGGCGGGGCGCGACGCAATCGCCGATGGCCTCGAACGCCATGCCGCGTCGCGTCAGCTCCCCGGCGAGGGCCGTCTCCGCGACGGGTGTCTCCGCGATCACCAGCGTGTCGGCGGCGAGCGACTCCTCGGCGCCGCTGAGCGTCGAGCGGATGACGACCTCGGCACCGTCCCAGCCGAGCACGATGTGGTCGGGACGCATCTCGCCGCCGGCCGACGCGAATCGACGCCGAAGGGGCACGTCGGCGGCGCTGTGGAAGAGCCCGGACCCGACAGTCGGCGCGGACGTGACGATCGTGACCTCGTGGCCGGCCTCGGCGAGGTGGAGCGCCGTTCCGAGGCCACGCCAATCGTTCAGGTCGTCCGACACCACGACGCGGCCCGTCGACCGGTCGCGTGCCCGCCAGGACGTCGTGGATCGAGACCGTGTCGTCGCGCTCGGCCCCGGGCAGGCGGTCCACCATCGGGAGCGCGCGCTGGAAGCCCGTGCCTGGTGGCCGGGCGCCGGTCGCGATGATCACGACGTCGGTGCCGGCCGATGCCACGCCCGTCGCGGTCGCCTCCGTGCCGAGTTGGACGTCCACACCGAGCGCCCCGAGCTGGCGCGCGTACCAGGCGAGGAGGTCGAAGATCTGCTGGCGTGACGGCTGTCGGCCGGCCACCCGGAATTGGCCACCCAGCTCCGGCTCGCGCTCGAGGAGCGTCACCTTGTGTCCGCGTCCGGCCGCGACCCGCGCCGCCTCGAGGCCGGCCGGCCCGCCGCCGACCACCAGGACGGAACGCGGCGTGGTCGCACGGCTCGAACCGGTCGCCGCCCCATTGGAACTCCCGGCCCGCCGACGGGTTGACCAGGCACGAGATCCAGTAGTCGCGCGACCGGCGGCCCCAGCACAACTGGTTGCACGAGATGCAGGGCCGGACCGCATCGGCGCGGTCGGCGCGGGCCTTGGCGACGAGATGCGGGTCCGCGATCTGGCCGCGGACGATGCTCACCAGGTCCGCCTGACCGGCGGCTAGGACCGCCTCAGCGGCCGCCGGCGTGCGAATGTGACTCTCGGCCTGCACCACCGCGTTCGTGACGACGCGCTTGAGCTGCGCCGCGAACGGGACGCCGAGCTGCTGCTCGAAGAGCGAGACCGGGATGATCGGGTAGAAGTCGAAATACGAGCCGGTCCCGCACGTCACGTAATCCATCAGCCCGCGACCGTCGTGCCAGGCGACGATCTCGGCGAGCTCGTCGACCGACAACGCGGGCGCGGATCGTGTGTCGACGCTCACCGCCAGCCCGACGATGAAGTCCTCGCCACAGATCGCCCGGGTCCGTTCCAGGACCGTGCGCGAGAAGCGCATCCGCCCCTCGAACGAGCCGCCCCACGCGTCGTCCCGCCGGTTCGACCAGGGCGTCCAGAACTGGTCGATCAGCGCGTGGTAGGCCGCGAAGAGCTCCACGCCGTCGAAGCCGGCCTGCTGCGCACGTCGCGCGGCTGCCACGAAGCCGGCGATCGTCTCCTCGATCTCGGCCTCGGTCATCGCGTGGCTGCCATCGGCATCGTGGTACGAGGGCAGCCCCGATGGCGACCAGTTCGGGGCGAACGAGTTGTCGGCGTCCCCGTGCTGGCCGACGTGATAGAGCTGCTGGATCATCACGACGTCCGGGTTGGCGTCGCGGCAGGCGTCGATCAGCCGCCGGAATGGCGGCACGATCGCATCGTCGTCGTGGCGGAAGTTGCCGCGGGTCAGCACCGCGGTTCGGTGCACCGGCACCGGCTCCACCACGATCATCCCGGCGCCACCGAGCGCCCGCTCGCGGTAGTAGCCGATGTGCCGCTCGCCCGGCATCCCGCCCTCGGCCATGTTCGTCGTGTGCGCCCCGAACGTGATCCGGCTCGTCAGCGTCCGGTGGCGCAGCCGCAGGGGTTCGAAGACATGCGGGAACGGCATGGGCCGTGCAGTATGCGGCCATGGCCAGCCGCCCACCGCTGATCGTCGTCGCCGGCCCGACCGCGACCGGCAAGACCGAGCTCGGCATCCGCCTGGCGGAGGCGCTGATCGGCGAGGGACGCCCGGCGACCGTCATCTCGGCCGACTCGCGCCAGGTGTACCGGGGTCTCGACATCGGGACGGCCAAGGTCAGCGCGGCCGACCGGGCCCGCGTGCCCCACGCCGGCCTCGACCTCGTCGATCCCGACCAGCGCTTCGCGCTGTCCGAGTTCGTGACCCATGCGACGGGCGTGCTCGCCGACCTGGCGCGCCGGGACGCCGTGGGGCTCCTCGTCGGCGGGACCGGGCTCTACCTGCGCGCCGTCGCACGCGGGCTCGACCTCGACGCGCTGCCGGACGACCCCTCGGTCCGCGCCAGGCTGGAGGCCGAGTTCACCGCCGAGGGCCTGGAACCACTCGCCGCGCGACTCCAGGCGACTGCTCCGACGTTGGCGGCCGAAGTCCATCTCGCCAACCCGCGACGGGTCATCCGGGCACTGGAGATCGCGGAACTTCGGGGTGATGGGTCGCGACCCCGACCACGCGGCTACGGCGGTCCCGTGACGTGGATCGGGCTCGACCTCGACCGCGACGAGCACGCCCGACGGATCGCCACCCGGGCGCAAGCGCAGTTCGACGCGGGTCTGGTCGACGAGGCGGTCGCCCTGCGCCAGCGGTTCGATCCGTCGCTGCCGGCGTTCTCGGCGATCGGCTACCAGGAGGCCTGGGCGGTCGTCGACGGGACGCTCAGTCTCGAAGCGGCCATCGAGCAGGATGCGCGCCGCAACGTGGCATTCGCGAAGCGGCAACGGACGTGGTTCCGCTCGGAACCCGAACTGGCGTGGCTGGACGTCACGTCCAGCGACCCGTTCGACGCGAGCCTCGCCGCCGCGAGGACGATCCTCGATTAGCCGCCGGCTACCTCGGTCTCGTCGACGACGTCGGTGATCCCGTCGACCCGCTCGACGACCTCGACGATGGTGTCCGTGTCCTCGATGCCATCGACCACGCCGCGGATGACCGCGGTGGAGCCGCGAACGCCGATCAGCAGTCGGTCGACCAGGCCCGCGGTCGCCGCGTCCGCCCGCAGCGCCTCGCGGATCCGCGCGGTCAGCTCGGGCTCGCCCGGCAGGTCCGACCCTCGGTGGTCCTCGTCGTAGGGCTCGGATTCGGCCGACACGGCGGCGCCGGCCGCCACGGCCAGGCCGTCTTCCTCTTCGGGGTCCGCGTGGACCGGCGGGTCGATGGGCGGGACGTAGACGAGGCCTTCCTCGGCCGCGACGTCGGGGTCGTCGGTCTCGCCTTCACGGAGATCGTCGAGGTCGAGGTCGTCGAGCACGGCGGCCTCGTCGGCGGCGAACAGTGGATCGGGCGGCGAGTCGCCGCGCTCGAACTCGGTCAGGGTGGGTGTGCGCTCGTGCTCCATCTCGTCGGGCGTGATGACCGCGTCCTGGTCTTCCGGGAGCGTGTCGCCCTGGACCTCGATGACGTCCTCGATGGGCAGGTCGTCCGGTGTGTCGCTCTCGGCGAGCGTGCGTCGCTCGCGTGATTCGGTCACTGGGCACCTCCTCGGTCGAAGCGTCGGGCCGCGCCCCTTGCAGGGACGTCTACCGCTCGTCTCGAACGCTCACGGTATCCTGCAGGCCCATGGCCCGACATCTCATCGATCTCGAACCACCGGTCGAGAAGGTCTTCCTCGTCGCCGTCGACACGGGCGCCGAGGATGGCTGGACCGCACAGGAATCGCTCACGGAGCTCGCCAACCTGGCCGTCACGGCCGGGGCAGACGTCGTCGGTGCCGAGTGGCAGAACCGCCGCCACGTCGACCCGAACTGGTACATCGGCAAGGGCAAGGCCGAGGAGCTGGCGTCCGCCAAGCGCGAGACCGGGTTCGACATGCTCATCGCGGATGACGAGCTGTCGCCCGCGCAGCAGCGTGCCCTCGAGGAGCTGCTGCGCGTCAAGGTCATCGACCGCAGCCGGCTGATCCTCGACATCTTCGCCCAGCACGCCCAGACCCACGAGGGCCGCCTACAGGTCGAGCTCGCCCAGCTCGAGTACCAGCTGCCGCGCTTGACCAGGCTATGGACGCACCTGTCGCGGACCCAGGGTGGGATCGGGTCCCGAGGCCCGGGCGAGAGCCAGCTCGAGACCGACCGCCGGGTCATCCGGACCCGGATCGCCAAGATGAAGGAGCGGGTCGAACACGTCCGTCAGCATCGCGCCACGGCGGCTCGCGGCCGCGATCGCCGGCTGTGGCCGACGGTCGGCATCGTGGGCTATACGAACGCCGGCAAGTCGACGCTGCTGAACACGCTGGTCGGCTCGGAGGTGGCCCGCGCCGAGGACAAGCTGTTCGCGACGCTCGACCCGACCAGCCGCCAAGTCAAGCTCGGTGACGGCCAGACCGCGATCGTGACCGACACGGTCGGGTTCATCCACAAGCTCCCGCACCAGCTGGTCGACGCGTTCCGGGCGACGCTCGAGGAGGTCAACCGCGCCGACGTGCTGCTCGAGGTCATCGACGCGGCCGATCCGCATGCGGCAGAGCACCGGACGACGGTCCAGACGGTGCTCGACGAGCTCGGGGCAGGGGACAAGCCGCGTCTGGTCGTCTACAACAAGGCCGACCTGATCGAGCGGGTCGCCGCGGACGGGGCTGCTGCCGCACCATCGATCGCGGGAGCGGTCTTCGTATCGGCGCTCACGGGGTACGGCATGGAGACGCTGCGAGCCGAGATCGCCGCGCTGCTGGCATCGCTGTGGGTCGATGTCGACGCTGCACTGCCGTACGCGAACGGGGAGCTGCTGGCGCGCGTGCGCGAACGCGGGACCGTCGAGATCGAGTATCGCGAGCGCGACGTCCGCGTCCGGGGACGGGTGGCGCCCTCGCTGGCCGGCGAGCTCGAGGCCGCCGCGGGACGCTGGTCGGATGCTAACAACGGGTCGGGGGCAGAGGCGGAGGCGGCTGTCGCGGCCGCGACGCCGACTACGACCGGTCGTCGTCGCGCCGGCTGACAGGAGCGCGGAGCGAGCGATGGCGCCGGTCCGTCGCGGCGGGCGCGCGACCACCATCGGCGGCGACCTGCTGCTGTGGTCCGAGGCCGAAGGCGCCCGGGGCACGCGCTGGCGTGAATCGCTCGTGCGCGATGGAATGCTTGTCCGGTCGCTGCTGCTCGAGGTTTCGGCGGCGGGGCGCCCGACGCGGCTAGAAGTGACCGCACCGGGCGGGTTGCTGACGCTGCATCCGGAACCGGACGAGTCGGCACTGCACGGCAACGTCGTCGCCGCGGATGGCATCCGTCACCTGGCCTTCCCCTGGAGCGGCGAGCACGAGCTGCTGATCTTCGGCTCGCCCGCATCGGCGACGATCACGCTGCGTCGACTGGCCGAGGCGCTCGTCGTCGGCGCGAGTCGGGTCCTCGACGTGGTGCGGATCGACGACGACCTCGAGCCGCATGACGCGCGCTGGAACGTGGAGCGCGTCGCCTACCACGCCTGGCACCTCCGTGATATCGAGGGCTCCGAGGAACGGCGCCTCTCGGTCGACGACGACGGCCGGCCGCTGCTTGCCGATGCGGTCACGTGGCCGCTCGAGACGTAGTGTGGGAAGCGTGTGGACAACGCCTCCGAATACGATGTGTTTGCGATGAATCTCGTGGATAACAGACTTGCCGCGGTGATAGGGCGCACCGTATCGTTGGCCGTGCCCGAAGAGGCAACGAACATCTAGTGATTTGATCGGTGTTTACATTGATCGGAGCATCTAGTGATCGAGGTCTCTTCGGGCGTTTTCGTGTGCCCGGGATGTGCGCACCCGTCCCACGTCGTCCGTGGACGGACGGTGGATAGATCGCGGCAATTCAAGCCCTGAATCTCGAAAGTCGTGGATAACCGGGTTCCCAGACCCGTATCGCAACCGATAAGGTAGTCGTGCCTGAAGGGGCGTGGACCGCAAGCAGCGGTACCGGTGTTCTGCATCGGTACTGAAGGCTACGGACCAGGTTCCTTCGGGCGTTTCCTTTTCCCGCTGCCGCGCCGTCACCACCCGTGACAGGGACCGTGGCGCGGATGGCGGCTACCATTCCTCACCGTGGCATCGCCCCCGCCGGAACGCGCCTGGTCGTTCCGACCCGACATCGAAGGCCTGCGCGCGGTCGCCGTCCTCCTGGTCCTTGCCTACCACGCACGGGTCCCGGGCCTGACCGGGGGCTACATCGGGGTCGACGTCTTCTACGTCGTGTCGGGCTTCCTCATCACCGGCCTGATCGTGCGCGAGCTGCAGGCGACCGGCCGGATCGACCTGCCGGCCTTCTACGCTCGCCGTGCGCGGCGGCTGCTGCCCGCCGCGCTGGTGGTCATCGCGGCCACGGTCATCGTGTCGGCGATCGTGCTCCCGCCGTTGCGCATGGTCGATGTCGCGGGTGACGCCGCGGCCGCCGCCCTGTACGTGAGCAACATCCGGTTCGCCGCGCAGGCCACCGACTACCTCCAGGCAGAGCTCGACCCATCGCCCCTGCTCCATTTCTGGTCGCTCGGCGTCGAGGAGCAGTTCTACCTGTTCTGGCCGGCGCTCCTGCTGATCGTCGCCGGGCGCGGGACGAATCTTCGTCGGGTGGGGATCACCGTCGGGGTGGTCGCCGCGATCTCCTTCGTCCTGTCGATCGTCTGGACGTCGACCGACGCACCGCTCGCGTTCTTCCTCCTGCCGGCACGAGCCTGGGAGCTCGCCGTCGGGGCGGGGCTGGCGCTCGGGGCGGTGTGGCTGGCACGCATCCCGGCGCTCCTGGCGGGCGCGTCGGTCGTGACCGGGCTCGGGCTGATCGGGCTGGGCGCCGTGCTGTTCGACCTCGCGACCCCGTTCCCTGGCACGGCTGCATTGCTGCCCGTGGTCGGCGCCGCGCTGGTGATCCTTGGCGGCCTTCGCCAGCCACTCGGGCCGGTCTCGCGGCTGGTGGCCATCCCACCGATGCGCTGGATCGGGGGCATCTCGTACTCGCTGTATCTGTGGCACTGGCCGGTGCTCGTCCTGCCGGCCGCCGCCGTTGGTGCGCCGTTGCCGTGGCCGATCCGCCTCGCCCTCGTCGGGCTCACGTTCGTTCTCGCCGAAGCGAGCCGGCGCTGGATCGAGGACCCGATCCGGCACGGACGCAGCACGGGACTCCGGCCGTCACGAGCCCTGGCCGCGGCGGGGGCGATGAGCCTGGTCGTCGCCGGGGTCGCCCTTGGGGCCGGTCGTCTGGCGGCACCGGCCCAGCTCCCGACCGCCGATCGCAGTCCGATCGTGCTCGACCTCCCGACACCGTCGCTGACGACACAGCCGACGACCGGTGCGTCCGAGAGCCCGTCCGGCGCGCCGACGCCGACCGTCGAACCCACCCGCGCCCCCACACCGCCCGGCCCGGTGCCCGACGATCTCGTCCCATCGCTGGCCGACGTCCGCGACGACATCCCCGTGATCTACGCCGACGCCTGTCACGCCGAGCAGCGCGCGACCGACCCGCCGCCATGCGTCTATGGCGACCCCGATGCGTCAACCACGGTCATGCTGCTCGGCAATTCCCACGCCGCCCATTGGTTCCCGACCCTGGAACGCTTGGCGAGGGAGCGCGACTGGCGCTTCGTGTCGCTCACGAAATCGGCCTGCCCAGTAGCGGACCTGCCCGTGTACAACACGAACTTCAAGCGCGAGTACACCGAATGCGACACCTGGCGCGATGCCGTCCTCGCGCGGATCGCCGATGAGCGACCGGCGCTGGTGGTCATCTCGGACAGCCGGGGCGGGCAGCTGCTGGTCGATGGGGGGCGGGTCGCCTCGACCGAGCGCCCCGACGTCTGGGCGGCCGGGCTGGAGCGGGCCATCAGGGCGATCGACGAGGTCGCCGAGCATGTGCTCGTCATCGGCGACACGCCAAATCCGGCAGGTGACCCGCCGGTCTGCCTGTCGGATCACCTCGATGACGCGCTCGCCTGCACGACGCCGAGCGCGGATGCGCTGGCGCCCGACTGGATCGCCACCGAGCGCGACGTGGCGGCCGAGACCGGCGCGACCTTCGTCGATCCGAGCGCCTGGCTGTGCCCGACGGAGCCGTGCCCGGCGGTCATCGGCCGCGTGCTCGTCTACCGCGACGGGCATCACATGACGACGCCGTTCGCCAGGGCACTCGCCCCGTACCTGGAGCCGTTGCTGCCGCCCCTCCCGGGCTGACCGAGGGCCGTGGCATCATCGGCGGATGCCGGATGCCCCCGTCGCCCTGCCCGAGCTCACGCCCGAGGCCATCCGCGCGGCGGCCGGCGCGATCGACCCGGCGTTCACCGGCTCGCCCCAGTTCGTCCACGACGGGCTGAGCGCGAGACTCGGCGTGCCGGTCATCGTCAAGGTCGAGACCGTCAACCCGATCCGCTCGTTCAAGGGCCGCGGCACGTGGGTCGCGGTCCACGGCCTGGCGGGGGAGGGGAGGCTCGGACCCGAGCGGGCGGTGGTGGTCGCATCGGCCGGCAACTTCGGCCAGGGCGTGGCGTATGCCGCGCGCCCGGTCGGCGCTCCCGCGGTCGTGTTCACGTCGCGTCACGCCAACCGCGGGAAGATCGCCCGGATGCGCGCACTCGGCGCGACCGTCATCGAGTCGGGGGAGGACTTCGACGACGCCCGGCTCGCGTCCGAGGCGTACGCCGCCGAGCACGGCGCCGAGCTCCTGGTCGATGGCGACGACCCGCGAATCTCCACGGGAGCCGCGACGCTGGCGCTGGAGCTCACGGACGCCATCGATGCCGGTGTCCTGCCGGCACTGGTGGTCGCATCCGTGCCGGTCGGCAACGGCGCGCTCATCAACGGCGTCGGATCGTGGTTCCGGCACGCCTCGCCGTCGACCCGCATCGTCGGCGTCCAGGCCGAGGGCGCCGACGCGATGACACGGTCGTTCGCCGCCGGCCGCCCGATCGACACCGACACAGCCGCCACGTACGCGGACGGCATCGCCTCGCGCATCGCGGTGCCCCGGGCGGTCGAGCTGATGGCGGGGCGGGTCGATGCCATGCTGACCGTCAGCGAGGCGGCGCTCCATGAGGCGCAGGCGGAGCTGACCGACGCACTCGGCGTGACCGTGGAAGGCGCCGCCGCGGCGTCCTGGGCCGGCCTCCTGGCCGGCGCCGCACAGGATGGTCCGGCCTTGCTGATCGTCACCGGCAGCAACGTCTGACCGTGGCCGCCACCCGGACGTTGCCGTTCAACGCGGCCGACCTGGCGCGGTCGCTCGTCCCGATCGCGTTGCTGTCGATCGGGGCTGTGGTGCCGCCGTCGCGGATCGCCGTGCTGATCATCATCGCGACCGGGACCGCGATCGCGGTGTCTCGCAACGCGCCCGTGCGCTGGACGTGGGCCGGCGCCGTGCCCGTGGCGGTCAGCCTGTTCTGGGGCACGCTCGGGTCGCCGGTCGCGGCGGCCGGCCTCGGCGATTGCGAGAACCCCGCGTCCCCGGTCGCCACGTGGCGGGCGCTCGAGGCGGTCGTCGTGCTGGTCAGCCTGGCGGTCGTGGCGCTCGTCCTCAAGGCCGTCCCGGGGTCGCTGTACCTGCGCTGGCCGGCGCGGCGCTGGCTGGGCTGGGCGATCGCCGGGTTCCTCGTGGCGGGCCCGGTGGCGCTGCTCGTCGGGCCGTACCTCGCTCGGCCCTTCTTCGGCGACGTGTCCTATGTGATCCTGGCCGGGGCCCTCGTGCCGGCGCTGATCTTCGCGGTCTCGAACGGCGTCATGGAGGAGCTCGTCTACCGCGGCGCGCTCATGGGCTGGTCGGGGCGGGTGATGGGCGTCGGCCCGGCGCTCATCGGACAGGCGGTCGTGTTCGGCCTGGCGCATTCGGGCACGGACGTCATCGGGTTGCAGGTGCCGCTGATGCTGGCGATGGGCCTCGGCGGGCTGCTGGCAGGGCTCGTCACGATCCGGACGCGCTCGCTGCTGATCCCGATCGCGGTCCACATCGGGCTCGACATCCCGATCTACTTCGCGTTCGCCTGTCGCCCATAGACCTCCGGATCTGCTGCTAGGCTCGACCTTCGAACACTGACGGAGAGGGGTCCCATGTCGAACGGGGATCCGAGGCGCCTACTCGGCCGACGAAGCGAGTTGGCCCGGCTGGATCGACTGGTCGCGAGCACGAGCGCGGGCGAGAGCCAGGTGTTGGTCCTGCGCGGCGAGGCCGGCATCGGGAAATCCGCTTTGCTCGACCACCTGGCCGACATCCCCGGTTGGCGCGTCGCTCGGGTCGCAGGCGTCGAGTCGGAGGTGGAGCTGGCGTACGGCGGGCTGCATCAACTGTGCGCCCCTTGCCTCGATCGGCTCGAGCGCTTGCCCGAACCACAGCGGGACGCTCTCGGCAGTGCATTCGGTCTGCGCGCCGGCGAGGCGCCGGACCGCTTGATGGTCGGGCTCGCCGTCCTCAACCTGCTCGCCGAGGTGGCCGAGGACCAGCCGCTGCTGTGCCTGATCGACGATGCCCAGTGGCTGGACAGCGTCTCGGCGCAGGCCCTGGCGTTCGTGGCGCGCCGCTTGCTGGCGGAGCGGGTCGCGCTGGTGATCGCCGTTCGAACGCCGACTGATGAGGTCGATTTCGCGAACCTCCCCGAGCTGGTGATCGGTGGCCTCAGCGCAGCCGATGCCGGCGAGCTGCTGGACTCGGTCCTCAAGGGGCCGGTGGACCCGCGGGTCCGCGACCGGATCATCGCGGAAGCGGGAGGCAACCCACTGGCGCTCCTGGAGCTGCCGCGCGCATGGACGACGGCGGAATTGGCCGATGGATTCGCGTGGGTCGGCGCGGAGCCCTTGGCCGGTCGCCTCGAACAGGGGTTCCTCCGTCGGCTCGAGACGCTCCCCGCCGGCACGCGGCGACTGCTCGTGGCGGCGGCCGCGGAGCCCCTCGGCGACCCCACGATCCTGTGGCGCGCCGCCGGCACGCTCGGCCTTGCGCCGACCGACGCCACCGCTGCCGAGGACGCGGGGTTGATCGAGTTCGGGGGGCGGGTCCGGTTCCGCCATCCACTTGTGCGAGCGGCGGCGTACCGCAGCGCTTCCGTCGCGGAACGCCAGGAGGTCCATGGCGCGCTTGCCGAGGCGACGGATGTCGAGGTCGATCCCGACCGGCGCGCCTGGCACCGTGCCCAGACGACGGCGTCGCCCGACGAGGCGATCGCCGCCGAGCTGGAGCGATCGGCCGGGCGTGCTCGCGCGCGCGGGGGACTCGTGGCCGCCTCCGCGCTCCTCGAGCGGGCGGCCATGCTGACGCCCGATCCGGCGCGTCGAGCGCAACGTGGTCTCGAGGCGGCGTGGGCGAAGCGCGACGCGGGCGTTCTCGACACCGCCCTGGCCCTGGTGGCGATGGCAGAAGCCGGACCACCCGACGCGCTGCGCACTGCCGAGGCCGAACACCTTCGGGGCCAGATCGCGTTCGATCAGCGACGCGGCACAGACGCGGCACGGCTGCTCCTTAAATCGGCCCGGCACTTCGAGCCGTTGGACCCCGGCCTTGCTCGCGAGACCTACCTCGACGCGATGGCGGCCGCGCTCTGGGCGAGCGGGCCGGACGCATCCGACGTCCTCGCACGGGTGGCCGCCGCCGCGCGGGCCGCCCCGCCCGCTCCGCAACCCCCACGGGCGATCGACGACGTCCTCGACGCGCTCGCGACGAGGTTGACCGATGGGTACATCGCGGCCGCGCCGGCGCTGACCCGATCGCTAGGGGGATCCCGGAGAGTCGATGCGGACAGCGCCCGTGTCGGCCGGCTGCTCGGCCTCGGCGGGAACCGGGTCAGCACGATCATCGCCACCGAGGTGTGGGACTTCGAGGCGGCGCGATCCGTGGCGGAGCGGCAGGTCCAGCTCGCCCGCGACTCCGGCGCGCTGGTCCAGCTGCAGTTCGCGCTCAACCTCCTCGCCAGCAACGTGATGCTCACGGGCGACCTGTCCGCCGCCACCGCGCTCATCGATGAGGCACTTGCGGTGGGGGAGGCGATCGGTAACCCGCCGATCACCTACGCCGCGATGCTGGTCGCGGGTCTCCGCGGGCAGGAGGAGCTCGCGTCCGCGCTGATCGCCCGCGCCAGGGACAAGACCTGGTCGTCGGGCGAAGGCCGTATGGGCGCGTTCGCGGACTACGCGAGCGCCGTGCTCCACAACGGCCTCGGCCGACACGACCTGGCGCGGGACGCCGCGCGGCATGTCTTCGACCGCGATGTCGTCGGTGGCTACCAGGTCATGGCCATCGCCGAGCTGGCCGAGGCAGCGTCGCGGACCGGCGACCTGGACCTCGTCCAGGGCGCCCTCGCCCGGATGTCAGAGCGAGCGGCCGTGACCCCGACCGACTGGGCGCTCGGCATCGAAGCCCGCCTGAAGGCGCTGGTCGATGCCGACCAGGTCGCAGATGAGAGCCATCAGGAGTCGATCGATCGCCTGGGCCGAGCCGGACTGCGCGCCGAGGTTGCCCGCGGCCACCTGCTGTACGGGGAGGCGCTGCGGCGCGCTGGACGCCGCGTCGACGCGCGCGACCACCTGCGGACCGCCCACGACCTGCTGGCCACGATGGGGCTCGCGGCGTTCGCCGAGCGCGCTCGGCGGGAACTGCTCGCGACCGGCGAGAAGGTCCGCAAACGCAGCGTCGAGACCGCGGATGACCTGACCCCCCAGGAGGCGCACATCGCGCGCCTCGTCCGCTCCGGCCTGTCGAACGCTGAGGTCGGCACGCGGTTGTTCCTGAGCCCGCGCACAGTCGAATGGCACCTGCGCAAGGTCTTTACGAAGCTCGGCGTCGCCTCGCGCCGCGAGCTGCGCGATGCCGCGCTGGAGCGTGCGCCGGCCTAGACACGGGATCGTCCAGCGGACGGACCAGTGGTTTTCACGGGCGCGATGGACGGCTCGAAGGAGGAGTCTCCTGCTCAGCGGCGCGAACGCAGCGCCAAGGACCGAACCAGGAGACCCCGATGACCATTGCCACCACTTCCTCAGCGCCGATCACGGCAGCCGAGGACACCAGGATCCGCCCGTTCCGGATCGACGTCCCGCAGCGCGACCTCGACGAGCTTCGGCGCCGCGTTCAGGCCACCAAGTGGCCGGACCGCGAAACGGATCCCTCGCAGGGTGTGCGGCTGGACACCATCCAGGCACTGGCCAGGTATTGGGCGACCGACTACGACTGGCGCCGCTTCGAGCAGCGCTTTGCCGCCCTGCCGCACTTCGTCACCACGATCGATGGCGTCGACATCCACTTCATCCACGTGCGCTCGAAGCACGAGGACGCGCTCCCGCTGATCGTCACGCACGGCTGGCCCGGCTCGACGGTCGAGCAGCTCAAGATCATCGAGCCGCTCTCCGATCCCACGGCTCATGGCGCCAGCGCGACCGATGCCTTCCATCTCGTGATCCCGTCATTGCCCGGTCACGGGTTCTCCGGGAAGCCGACTGAGACCGGCTGGGACCCGATCCGCATCGCGCGGGCCTGGGTCGTGCTCATGCAACGCCTCGGCTACACGAAGTACGTGGCACAGGGCGGCGACTGGGGCAATGCCGTCACGGAGCAGATGGCGCTGTTGAAGCCCGAAGGACTGCTCGGTATCCATACCAACATGCCCGCGACCGTCCCGTCGGACGTGTCGAAGGCGCTCGCCAGCGGCGGTCCCAAGCCGGACGGCCTGTCGGCCGACGAGGACGAGGCCTACGACATCCTAAAGCACTTCTTCGCGACCGGCGTCGGGTACGCCAATGAGATGGCGAACCGCCCGCAGACGCTCTACGGCATCGCGGATTCACCCGTCGGGCTCGCGGCCTGGATGCTCGATCACGACGAGCGCAGCTATGCGCTCATCGAACGCGCGTTCGTGGGGCAGCCCGGCGGACTCAGTCGAGACGATGTGCTCGACAACGTCACCCACTACTGGCTGACGAACTCGGGGGTCTCATCGGCCCGCCTCTACTGGGAGAGCCACCTGGCCTTCTTCGACGTCAAGGGCGTCGATATCCCGGTCGGCGTGACCGTCTTCCCCGACGAGCTCTATCCGGCTCCGAAGAGCTGGGCCGAGAAGGCCTATCCCAAGCTCGTCCACTTCAACAAGGTCGACAAGGGCGGCCATTTCGCCGCCTGGGAGCAGCCCGAGCTCTTGTCCGAGGAGGTGCGCGCAACGTTCAGATCGCTTCGCTGATATCGACCACAGGTCGACACACTTCCAACTGACGCTTTTCAACCACTCACTTCCCGAAAGGAAACTCCAATGACTTCAATGAGCACAACGGCGGACGCTTCGGCGGTCGCCACCCCCAAGTACGGAGCCGCGTTCTTCGAGCACCTCTGGCGCGGCGCCGGCGTCCAGGCCGTCGCCTTCGCCCTGATCGGCATCGTGGTCTCCATGATCCAGCCGGTCGGCCCGTTCATCGCGGCCCCGATCTTCGGCCTCGCGATCCTCAACCTGACCTGGTGGTCGGCAGCACTCCGGACGACGCTCGCTGACGCGGGCCTCGACGGCTGGGGCGCGGCGGCTACCGCGGCCAGCGCCGGTGTCGCGGTCATGTTCTTCGTCCTGGTCGCGCTGGCCACGACGATCGCCTCGATCGCCGGCTCGGCGGACGCGGCGCTGGTTTCGGGCCTCTCGTCCGTCGGCTCGGCCGCGTTCGTCCTGAGCTCGTTCCCGCGGGCCATGCTGATCATGGCCGGTTCGTTCGGGTTCTGGCGGGCCGGGCTCATCACGAACAAGCAGTTCGTCGTGGCCGTCGCCGCGGTGATCGCCGGCGTGCTTGGTGGCACGACCTGGTTCGCCGACGGGTTCTGGGCACCGGATGGGCTGTACGCGCTGGTCATCTGGCCGGCCATCGGCCTGGCGTGGGTCGTCGCGGCGAGCCGCGTCCTGAACCGGGCTCCGTCGACGCGGACCGGGTTCTGATCCCGAACACCTTCCCGTACAACGGGCGGCGCGCTCCTCACGGGGCGCGCCGCCTCTTTGTGTCTCGACTCCGGCGTCACCCTAGGCCATCATCGACACCGACGGCTTCTGATCGACGGGGGAGAGGAGGTCTGCGACATGTTCCGCTCGATCGCCCACCGGTTGGCGGGCGAGGACCAGGTCCTGCCGGTCGAGGGCAACCTGGCGTCGTTCGACGGCGCGACCGGCTGGCTCAACTCGGAGCCGCTGACGCCTGCCGGGCTTCGCGGCCGGGTCGTCGCCATCGACTTCTGGACGTACACCTGCATCAACTGGCTGCGCACGCTGCCGTACCGGCGCGCATGGCACGCGAAGTACCGCGACCACGGGCTGACGCTCATCGGCGTGCATACGCCGGAGTTCGGGTTCGAACGGAACGTCGACAACATCACCGCCAGGGCAGGGGACTTCGGCGTCGACTACCCGATCGCGATCGACAGCGACTACGGGGTGTGGCAGGCGTTCGCCAATCATTTCTGGCCGGCGCTGTACATCGCCGACGTGGACGGGCGTATCCGCTACCACCATTTCGGTGAGGGCGAATACGCGATGAACGAGATGGTCATCCAGCAGCTCCTGGTCGATGGGGGAGCGGCTGACATCGATCGGGACCTCGTTGCGGTCGACCCACAAGGCTTCGAAGTCGCTGCCGATTGGGGGACCCTCAGGACGCCCGAGACGTACCTGAGCTATGGCCGCTCGTCCGGGTTCGCGTCACCCGACGACCCGCGGCTCGAGCCGCATGCCTATCCCGAACCGTCCCGGTTGCGGCTCAACGAGTGGGCGCCGGTCGGGGACTGGACGCTCGCGCAACACGCTGCGGTGCTGAACCAGGGCGGCGGACGAATCGCGTTCCGCTTCCAGGCCCGTGACGTGAACCTGGTCATGGGCCCGGCGACGCCTGGAACATCCGTGCGATTCCGGGTGCTCTTCGATGGCCAGGCGCCAGGCGCAGCCCACGGCTTCGACGTCGACGACGCGGGTAACGGCACGCTGGCCGACCAGCGCCTGTACCAGCTCATCCGGCGGTCAGGCACCATCGACGAGCGCCTGGTCGAGATCGAATTCCTCGACGCCGGCGCCGAGGCGTACTGCTTCACGTTCGGCTAACCGCAACAAGAGTGAGGCAACATTGCTGTTGTGGGATACGTCGATGCTGACCGTTGCTGAAGCCGCACGTCGCGCCGGGCGCAATCCGGAAACCATTCGGCGATGGATTCGCGAGGGCAAGCTGCGCTCGCGCAAGGTGGGCACACGGCACGTCGTCGAGGAGGCCGACCTCGCGACAGCGCTCGCATCCTTCGACGACACGGTCGAACTGCCGCCCGAGTGGCGCACGACCTTCTGGGGCGGACCGATGCCGGACGTTGTGTCGATCATCCGTCGTCAGCGTTCCGAGCATTGACTCGGCTTCACGTCGGACGAAACGCCGCGGGGAGGAGGCAACGTATGGTACCGTGTATGGCATGGAGAAGACGACGGTCTACCTGACCGAGGCGCAGAAGCGGGCATTGGAACGTGCTGCGAAGTCGGTCGGCCGCAGTGAGGCTGAACTGATCCGGGAGGGCGTTGAGCTCATAACGGCGCGACACCGAACCGCCGAGCTCGTGTTGCCACTGTTTACCAGCGATCAGCCCGGGCTCGCCGAGCAAGTGGACGACGCGCTCGTGGGATTCGGGGAGCGGTGATCGTTCTCGACACAAGTGGAGTACTGGCTGCGGTCGATGCCAGCCAGCACCAGCACACCGCGGCCGCAGCCGTCCTAAGAGAGTCGACAGGTCCGCTGCTCCTTTCGCCCTTCGTCCTCGCCGAGCTGGATCACTTGATCTCGACACGTGTATCGGGCACCGCCGCTCGCGCGTTCCTGGATCAGGTGGCCGCCGGCGTGTACCGCCTCGAGCCGATGAATGCGGATGACGTAGCGGCCGCTTGCCAGGTCATCGATCACTATGCGGATCTGGGACTTGGACTGGCGGATGCTTCGCTGGTCGTTCTAGCCGATCGCCACCGCACATCCGAGGTGCTCACACTCGACGAGCGCCATTTCAGGGCCGTTCGGGGACCGGGTGGTCGACCGTTTCGGATCCTGCCGGCCGACGTCTGACGATTTCCTGCGCAGCCGGATACCCCAGTCCATCGCTTCCGATAAGGTGAGTTATGTCTGGTGCGGGGTCAAGTGACTTCGCCGCGCTGAAAGTCGGAAACGATCTGCTCGTAGAGGTGGTCCGCAGGCTGGAAGTAGTCGTAGAAAGCGGATCCACGCGCATCGGCTCTATCGCCCCCCTCGCCTTAGCTCGGAATCCCCAGCGAATTTATCAACGCGGCATGAATGGTGAGGAGCCGGTCGCGATAGGAGACATCGCCGATGACTGTTCTCGCAGGCGTATTCGTTGCACTTCCTTCGAGAAGTTTCAGGACTTCCTCCGCTACAGCGAGTTTTCCCACGCTGGAGCGCTTTATCGTGGCGCAGTAACGGTCGACGAACTGGGGGCGACGGGTTTTCGGCAGGTCGGCACCCCTTAACGTGCCTGTACCCGGGCCCCAACTCCGAAGCTCCTCGTTCACAGCTGCCGCATACACGTCTGGGTCGAGGAGGTCCTCAACCTGAAGCCCTCCAGCCCTTGGACGCCGTCCGAGTCCGACGATTTGTTCAGCAGGAATACCGGCATCGCGCAGTCGTTTGGATATTGCAGCCCCACCTAGGTCGCCATCGACGATGAAGGCCACCCGGGGGGTCTCCGTCGTCATCACTTCCAATCTGTCGAGGGAGGCCGATGAGATTCCCGGAACGATCTGGTATGGCAGCGATCGCAGCCCGGTAGCCTCGCGTATGAGCGTGGGCAGCAGAAGGGCATCAGATGGGCCTTCAGCGAATACGGCAAACCTCGCCGGCGTAAAGCCGAACGCCTGGGCTCCCATGGCGACCACGAGGGGTGTTAGGCCTCCGCCCGCATTCCACCAAGCGTTGAGAGTGACGCTTCGATCAGCTTCAGGGATTGGCTTTACCGCCCGAACTCCTCGACCGAGATCTTGCGGGAGGCATCCGATCGAGTGCGTCGTGTAGACCACCGAGGCAGCGTTTGTTTGAAGCTCGAGGAGTCGCGCGAGGTCCGCTTGCGCGTCGTAGTGGAGATGCGTTTCGGCCTCGTCAATGAGCAGGATCGGGTCGACACCCGTGCGCCTCGCGGCCACGAAGGACACAAGGGCCAAGAAGATGCGGAGCCCGTCGCTCCGCTCGTCCAGCAAGAACACGTCCGCGGAGTCCGCGCGAACGAATATCCGAAGGGTCGATCCTTGATTCTCAAAGATGACGGCAAGTGACGATTGGCGCCAGTTCTCGCGCAGAAAGCGCGTGAAATCCTCGCCGGCCTTGTCCAGCATCGTCTTCACGGTGCCGGCTTGCGCGCTTCTGATGGCGTCGCGAAGGGCCTTCGGAGAGAGGCCGGCCGCAGCTGCCACCGAACGCATCGCCGCGTCATTGAAGTCGGTTTCGTCGTCCAAGTTGTACGACGATTTGAGCGACCGGAACCGCTCCGCAAAGTCAAGGAACCTTGGGACCTCTCCCGCTAGCTCGGAGCCGGGTGCATCTGGAAACTTGACTCGTTCCCCGTCGAGCAACTCGAGCAACGCTTCGCGGACACGTCCCGCACGCTTCGACACCGCCACCGGAGAGGCCCCGGCCACTACCTCGGAACCGTCCGCCAAGGGTGCTAACGAAGCCGCAAACGCCTCCAACGCACTGAGCTCGGCCTCGTCCATATTGTTCGCTTCGGAAGCGGCTGCGGCGGCAGCCTCCGACAAGAGAGTCGTGCGAATTTCATCGACTGATTGCCAGCGAGCGAACCAGACCAGAGCAGCGATCGACGCGATTTCGTGCTCAGCCGAGCGCCGGTGAGTCAGATCGCGACGCATAGGGGGATCGAGTTCGTATGAGCGCCCACCCGCGATCCCTTTGGAAACTTTGAGCCACATCGCCGCAGTCGGCGGAAAGATCTCACCGAGTTTCATCCGCTCCTCGTCGGTGAGGCGGAAGCGAACTTGAAGTTGGCACTCACCTTGGTTTCGCCCGCGGCTGACGTCTGTCGCCGGCAATGGCTCATCGTTGCTTAACGATTCGAGCGCCCGCAAAAGAGATGACTTGCCAGCTTCATTCGGTCCCACGATTGCTGTCGCCGGAGATTTGAAATTCAGCCATCCGTCATCGAATTCGACGAAACGCCCGTAGCGACACGCTGTAGAGCCTCACCCTCTCGTTCTCCGAACCCGTGGGGTGGCGCCCCGGCTTCCGGTCTCTGGCAGGACCACTACTGATGACTTGTGATGGGAAGCCACTCGGTCCATCACGAGATTAGCGACCCAGGCGGCCCGAGGCCGACCTGGCTGGCGTACCAATCGATGAATGGGTCGACGATGCGGGCGAACAAGCCGCTCGAGAAAAGCCAGATCACGGCCATGACGAGGACCACGATGGCGACGGCCTGGACGAGGAACCCTTGTAGCGGCGTCAGGTTCCGACCGATCGCCCGAGCGACGACCAACTCGACGACGTCGGGGATGGTCTTCGGTCGACCACCCATGCTGAGTTTGTAGCGGCGGGCATCGGCGCCTTGTGGGCCCAGCCCAGTTGCCATCGGTCGAGTGCCACGGCAGTTCGGGAATTGACTGCATCCGAAGAACGGTTCACCGGTTTCGCGGTTCGTCCGAACACGCATCTGCGAACCGCAACGGGGACAGTCAGCAACGGCGATCGTCGGCTGGTTCGGGCTCCCCACCACTTCCCTTCCCCGCTTCATGACCTGTCGGTCGACTCTGGCCCGAATATACGGGAACGCCGATCTGGCGCAATGCACACGAAGGTCCCTGTCACTCGCGTTGTGCTGGAGTCAGTCGGCGGCCCAATCCCTGACGTCAGCGCGACGAAGCGAGCCAAAATCGAACACGCTCGACGACACTCGGTGGAACGTTCCGGAGTCGACAAGGTTGCCGGCTGAGTCGCCAAGTAAGAACGTCACGCCGGTGGCCCCAAGGAATGCGGCCTTGGCGTCGCCTCGGACGCTGCCGGCTCGTGATACGACATCCGCGCCGGCGCTCGAGACGTCAACGTAAAGGACGTGGGCAGACCGCCCGCCAGCCCCGACTGCGAGTTTGATGAGCTCTCGTAGCGCAGCCGCCATGAGCGGGGCGTACCCGCCTGCCGACGGCGCCATGGCCAACGCGGAGACTGCGGCGTCGAAACCTCCGAGGACCGATCGAGCTGCGGCGATCGAGGCGCGTCCATCGGAAAGTGTCGGGTCGCCCTCACGCTCTTGGATCTCGGCAATGACGGACGCGATGAGCTCATCGGTCCGCTTGCGCTCCGCGGACTTGCCCTCGGCGTGGTACTGATCGGATGCCTTCTGGAGTTGGGCCAAACGAGCTCGGTCGGCATCGAGGCGGTGTGTGACAGGAGTGATCTTCGCGCCCTCGTAGGCTCCGAGTCGCGCGTCGAGCTTGTACCTGCGTTTCACCAATTCCTGAGCTCTCTGGAGAAGCGGCGATTCCTTGACCAGGCCGAGGCCGGGCAGCACAACCACCCGTTTCTGCTCGCGAAGTCCCTTAGCGACTTCAGCGATGAGACCCAGCTTGTCGGCGGTGACGGTTCGAGACGAGACGGAGTAGTCCGCCCGGAAAAGTCCCACGACCGTGCTCGCAAGCCCCGCGAGGCCGAGGATCACGGGCAACGCGGCGGCCGCGGTGAAGGATCCGTCCGCACTGGGCTGCTCCCTAGGCGGCCTCTCGGGTACCGCGTCTTCGATTTCGTCGAAAAGCTGTTCGTAACTCTCGAGGCGCGACTCGACCTCCGTCAGAGCGATGTCGTTCTGAGCGACGGCACGGTCCTCGACGATCAGGACCGATGTCACGTCCGCATGCTTTGCAATCGCCTCGACGATTGCTTTTGCCGCTGCCTTGGCGCTTCGCCCAGCTTCAACTGATGCGATCGAACCGCCTCCGCTCTCGCCGAGCGACACAGAGTCAGCGATCGTTTTCCCTTCCGGGATGCTCGTTGCTACGGCAGCCGCGATCGCCTTCCGGGCCTCCGCCTTCTTCTGGTCGAGGAGCAGCCGGCGAGCTTCGTCGTCGAGGGGCACTTCGGGCGGATCAGCCATCGTCTACCTCCAGCCTCCCCGCCTCTTGGCGGGACTATTGCCGCTGACCGTCGGTCGCGGACCTCACACGCCGGCGGTCAGTGAAATTCCTAGCTTCCAGCGAAGTAGCGACGCTTGATGTCGTGTTCTGAGCCCGGTTTGAAGTGGGCCGGGACCCAGTCCTTCCAGTCCTCGAACAGGTCCCTCGGGCGCCACAACGCGGCGGCGTCTGACACGGTCAGGTTCGCGGCGGCAGGTGAACCCTGGATCTCCTCGAGGTGCCGCTTCACCGACTCGCGGAAGCGGTGATGGGCGAACAGGCGCATGAACTCGCCGAAGTAGATGTCGGCTACGCGCTTGTCGCCGCGGATCACGAGCACGTTCTCGTCGTTGTCGGTAACGCTCGGCACGCTCCAGTTCGCCGAGCCGGTCAGCGTGACGGGCTTGGTGCCGAGCGGGTCGATCAGCATGAACTTGGTGTGGATCCAGTTGACGTTGACGCCGATGCCACTCCCCTCTTCGTGCCAGCCATCGATCCAGTCGACGAAGATCCGATTCCCAAGCGCCAGGCCGATGTTCGGGAATCGCCGTATCCGCTCGATGTCGGCGATCGCGGCCGCCCTCGACGCCTTGGTGCCACCGTTGACGTACTTGTCGAGGAGCGCTAAGCGCAGGACCTTGTCGTTCTTGTCGAACACGGGCCGGAAGTCCTTGACGATCCCGAACGGGAATGTCATGAACAGCGGCTTCTTCCTGCTCGCGTATGCGATCCACCAGTCGAAGACCGTGCGCCCGTGGCGCGGGAGAGAACGCCGCGGTGTAGGCGTCGGTGTCGGTCGGCGGCGGCAGCGGGTTGATGACGTCGATGCGATCCTTGAGCGTCTTGTCGTCGGGGTCGGCGCGGAGCTCGGTCCAGTAGTCGAGGAACTGCTGGGCGAGGGCCGCATCGTGGATCGCGTGACCGACGTTGAGCTGGCCGTGGAGGGCGTTGCGGCTGAAGTTGGTCGAGCCGGTCCAGACGGACACGGGCGCCCCGTTCTGGAGCAGCACGATGAACTTGTTGTGCATGAGGTCGGCGTTGATCCGCCGCTTGCAGAGCCCCACGATCTGCGCGTCCTCGATCGCCTTGTCGTTCTTGATCCCGGTGTCGTCGGCCTTGGCGTGGTAGACGATCTCGACGTCGGCGCCGTCCAAGTGGGCCTTACGCAATGCGGCGAGCACGTCGGGCCAAGCGAACTCGTAGATCGCGGCACGGAGGCTGAAGGTCGCGTCGCTCGCCTGGCCGATGAACGCCAGCAGCCCTGGCAGCAGGTCGCGGGCGAGCCACTCGTAGGCGGGTTTGCCGGCCTCGTCGAGCGTCCTGCCCGGGAAGCGACGGACGAAGGCCTGCGACGCGATCGCGCCGCGGTTCCAGTGCACGTCGTGAACGGTCCCTGCCAGTGGCTCGGTGGCGATCGTGACGGTCGTGGGCGGCCCCTCCGTCAGCGCGCACGCCTGGCCGAACATCGGGATCACGCGGTATCGATAGCGCTCCCCTGGCTCGGCGGTGTAATCAGCCCATTGGAACGCCTGGAACGGGTGCTCGTTGCTGTTTGCGGTTTCGTCACCCGTGGTGATGCCGCAGCTCGGGAACCGCTTGTTGCCGAGGAGCCAGATCCTCTGGTTGTCCCTGAGGCGCGTTCGCTGGATGGCGAACCCCATGAGACCGGTCGCGTCCGATTCCTTCATGTCGAAGGCGAGGAACACCACGTAGGTCCCCGAGATCGCGCGAACCTTCAGCTTGCCGTACGACTTCTTGCGCATCCGCGGCCCTCCCGCGCGTGACGGCGGTGGCTAACCACCCTACTGCGACGGGCCGTTGAGCAGAAGGCGGGAGAACCCTTGTCAGTTCTGGTAGACGGAGCTGAAGCTGTTGTCGACGCCCGACGGGAGACTGGGCACGTTCTGGTTGCAGCAGAACTGCTTCGTGGAACCCCCGGCAAACCAGTGCTGGTAGAAGGTCCCCCTTCGGTTGTTCCGAGCCCGATAGGAGCTGATCACGTCGTTCCAGCCGATCGTTGCCAGGGCGTCGTAGTTCTGGGAAAAGTGAGCGAATGAGCCGGAGTAACTTGGCCCCGAGTAGACCGTGACATAGTCAGCTGGCCCGAACGCCGCCACGCCGATTTGGGACGATGCCGATGGCGGGGTAGCCACGGCGGCCTCGAGTTCGCCTGGCGTACCGAAACAGTGGATCTGTGGGAAGTCGAAGTCATGGCAGTAATAGGAGCTCGATTGCGCCGGGTTGAGCGGTCGACCATCCAGATCCACGCGCACCGCGGGCTGCTGCGCCTGGACTGCGGGCGTCACCAGGTACATCGATCCAACTGCCAACGCTCCGGCGAGGCCCAGCCGCCGCTGCTGAAGACGTCCCATCGTGCCCTCCTCCGCATGGGAGCCATCTCGCCTCCCAGCACGGCGACGCTATGGACGGACTGCTAGGCCGGGCAGCGGGCAAAACCCTTTCCGCGCGCAAGGGTTCTCCCGCGGATCTCCATCGAGGTGCGGGTGGCACCATCGCCCTCGTCGTCGGGCCCGTGATCGCGGTCTTCGCGTTGGTGGTCGCTCTTCTCGGGCTCGTCGAAAGTCAGCGAGGAAATCCCGAGGCAGGGGTTGTTTCAGAGAACCCGGGCGGGATGGTCCAGTCCGTGTCAGTCACCCGATTCGGATGGCAGGACGGGATCCGACCGCATCAGGAGGTCATCTCGCTGCGGCCGGCCGACGAGCCAGGTGGTTGGGAGATCGAGACACGAGATGGGCGGACAGGCGAGCAATTCCTTTCCCAACAAGGAACCTACACGGGCGCGTTACGACGCAGTTGGCCGTTC
Source organism: uncultured Chloroflexia bacterium (assembly GCA_963812745.1). Taxonomy (GTDB): domain Bacteria; phylum Chloroflexota; class Limnocylindria; order Limnocylindrales; family CSP1-4; genus SPCO01. The sequence goes on from CAWEWE010000008.1 coordinate 605,638, forward strand.
GCGGTCATCGGTCTGGTGCTGGCGGTCGCGGCCGTTGCCTCGGGCACGCGTCGACGGTTGGAGCTCCTGGGAGCGCTTGCCATCGCCGCCTCCGCGATCCCGATCGGGATCCTGGGTCAACCGGGCATCGCCCCGGCTACCGCAGCTGCGGCGCTCCTCGCGCCGACATGGTGGCTCCTACGCTGGCCGCGGATCCCTCGCGCCGGCGTCGTCGCACTCGCGAGCTCGGTCCTGGCATTGCTCGCCGCTTGGACCTGGGCGATGGTCATGAACCACGAGGTCTACGTGCCCCTGGATCAGGTTCGACAAGCATCGACCACTGCGCTCGCGGCGGGGATGGTCGTAGCGACACCTGGGCTGAGCCCGACATCCAGCCTGAGATCGATCCGTCATCTCCGCGGCGTCGATCTTGCGTTCGGTGCCGGCCTCGCCGCATTGATCGTGGTCCTGCAGGTCATGGCGATCGTGCCGTGGTTCGTGAGCGCCATCGTGGTCGTTGGCGTGGTGGCCGTGTATTCACGCTGGCGCGGGATCGTCGTGGGGCGCCTCGACCGCATCTTCCTGGGCGACTTGCGGGAACGAGCGAGCATCGAGGCGATCGAGGCAGAGCGATCTCGTGTCGCGCGTGACCTGCACGATGAGCCGCTGCAGCACCTCGCTGGAGCCATCAAGCGGCTCGAAGCGCGACCGGAGAACGCCGATGTGACCAGCTTGCTGCGATCCGTGGCCGACCAGCTCCGGGGCGTCGCGACCGAGTTGCATCCGCCTGTGCTCGACGACCTCGGCCTCGTGCCTTCCATCGAATTCCTTGCCGCCCGTGGACCCGAGGGATGCCAGTTCACGGTCGCCATCGGCGAAGAGACTGAATACGCGGCCTCGGGACGACCCCCGGCGAACGTCGAACTCGCGGTATTCAGGATCGTCCAGGAGGCGGTCACGAACGCCATGCAGCAGGCGGGTTGTGCTGAACTGCTCATCGAGGGGTCGGTC
>CAWEWE010000009.1:0-23990 GCA_963812745.1 uncultured Chloroflexia bacterium
CACGGGGAAACCGTTCTCGAGGTCATCGGTGTTCAAGAAGTCGAAGGTGTCCTCGAGGTCGACATCGTGTGCATGGTGTCCGCCGGAGGCCGGCGCGTTGATCTTGGTTTTCATTCCGCTAACCACTTTAAACCAGTTGACAGGTTACTTACATCAGGGGCTATTGTTACGACAGTAACCGATAAGACAGCCAAAACGGGTTACGGTACACTCCAAAGCCGACCATGGAAATCATCGTTCTATTCCTGGTCCTGGTCACTGGCTTCATCGCCCTGGACCTGGGCTCCGTCCGCTTCGGTGCGGATTCCGGGAGCAACTGCCCGATACCCACGTCCGCTAAGCAACGCCTGACATCCCTGGAGGAACCTGTGAACACCTACTACGACCTGCTCGCCCTTGACCTCGCCAGTGAGCGCTCGCGCGAGATCGAGGAGCTGCGGCTGGCGCGGCTGGTCCGCGAGGGCCGGGACCAGCGTGGCGAGTCCTACGACTGGCTGCCCGCCCCGGATTTCGGTCCGGTCTTCGCCGCGGGCTCGCTCGAGCGACGGCTGCCGTGAGCCTTGGCGCCGCGGCCGCGACACGTCGGCTCGACGGGGGCATCGCCGAGGATCTCGGCCTCGCCACCGACTAGCCTCTCGCCGCAATAGCGCATCGCCCTCCCGTCGAGCGCCTGCCCTCCCGGCAGGCGCTCTTCAATTCCCGGCCAGGTTGGACACCCGAAGCGATTACCCTTCAGGACGTGACGCATCAAGGAAGGACCGCGGCCGTGTCGTGGGGCCCCGACCGCATCGACCTGTTCACGGTCGCGCCCGATCGATCGCTCGTTCATCGAGCGTTCGATGGGGACCGCTGGTCCGAGCCAACCTCGCTCGGCGGGGAGTTGGCGTCGGCACCCGCCGCCACCGCGTGGGCCGTCGACGAGCTGCAGGTCTTCGCGATCTTCGACGACGGCCAGCTCTGGAACCGCTACTGGGACGGGACGTCGTGGCACGACTGGGAGCCGATGGGCGGCGAGCTTACCGGCACGCCGGCTGCCTCGTCGTGGAGCGCCGACCGGATCGACGTCTTCGCGCCTGGCCGGGACAGCCGGATCTGGCATCGCTGGTGGGACGGCACCAGGTGGGTCGACTGGGAGCAGATCCCCGGATAAGCCGCAGCTAAGCGGCCGTCGCTAAGGTCCGCTCAGACGCCCCGCCGCGTCGGAAGTGCCCCCGACATCGCGGGGCGTCGGGCTGCCCGACGTCTCGCGGCAGCACCCGCCGCGGAGCGACGATGGACCCCACCGCGACCCCGCCGTGGCGCGTGCTCGAGACGCCGCCACCCGACGACGGTCGGCCGCAGCAGCCGGCCGCCACGCCGGAGCGAGCCGGCACGGCAACGGTCGTGAAGGTCGCAGCGATCGCGGGCGCCGCTATCGCGTGCGCGATCGCCGCGTTCATCCTGGCCGCCGGCGGCGGCAAGGGTGTCACCAGGGTGGACGGCGGTGCGCCGCTCGCCGTGGGTGAGCCCGGCGCGTCGGCATCGGGTGTGCCGGCTGCCGGGGCGGAGCTCGTGGTCGAGATCGTCGGTGCGGTCCGGGCGCCCGGGGTATATCGACTGCCCTCGGGTTCCCGGGTCACGGACCTGATCGAGGCCGCCGGTGGCTACGGCCCGCGGGTGGATACCGGCCGGGCCGAGCAAGAGCTCAACCTCGCCGCGCCGCTCCGAGACGGCGAGCACCTCCGCGTCCCGTCGCGCGACGATCCGGTCACGGCCGCCGCGCCTAGCGGCGGCGGTTCGGCGGCAGACGGGACCGCGACGGGCGGGCTCGTCGACCTGAACCGCGCGACGCAGGCCGAGCTCGAGGAGCTCCCGGGCGTCGGTCCGGCGACCGCCGAGAAGATCATGGCCGCCCGTGAGGAGGCGCCGTTCGTGTCGGTCGACGACCTCCGGTCGCGCGGCGTCCTCGGCGAGAAGACGTTCGAGAAGCTGCGCGACCTCGTCACGGTCGGCTGAATGCCGCGGAGCTGCTGGCTGGCGATCGGTGTCGCCTGCGGGGCGGTCGCGCTCGGTGTCGACGACCCCGGGTCACCGCCGCCTGTCTGATCGCGGTCGCAGCCGCGCTGACGTCGGCCGCCTGGATGGGCGGCGCCAGGCGCGGGCGAGGGCTGGCACTCGCCATCGGTGTCCTGATGATCCTGGCGCGCGGCACGCTCGGCACGGGGTCGGCCGAGCTGTCCGGTACGCCCGACGGATCGGGGCCGTGGACGATGGTCGTCGAGACCGTCGGTGCCCCGCGCGACGGCCAGCAGGTGGCGACGCTGAGAACGCTCGACGCCGGTCCGGCCGGGTTCCGGCTCGCCGGAACGCTGCCGCGCTACCCGGCGGTCGAACCGGGCGATCGGGTGGTGGTCGGAGGTCGCGTGCGCGAACGACCCGACAGCCCGTACGGCCGCTACCTCGAGCGCCTGGAAGCGTGGGGCACGCTCGACGCGCGCCGACTCGAGCTCCGCGAGCGTCCGACGGACCCGGCCAGCCGCCTCGAATCCCTCCGACGCGACGCCGGGGAGCTGCTGACCCGGGTGCTCCCCGAGCCGGAGGCCGGTCTGGCCGCCGGGATCCTGATCGGCTTGCGGGATCGGGTCGATCGCGGCGTCGCCGCAGCGTTCACGACGGCCGGCGTTAGCCATGTCGTCGCGATCTCGGGCTGGAACATCGCCATCGTGGCGGCCGCGATCGCCGCAGTGGCGGGACGCATCGGGCGTCGCCGGCGATCGGTGGTGACCGCGGTGGCGATCGTGGCGTACATCGCGTTCGCCGGGGCGTCGCCATCGGTGCTCCGGGCGGGGGCGATGGCCGGCGTGGTGCTGCTGGCGCGCGAGTCAGGCCGGGCGGGGCGTGCCGCAGCGGCCCTCGGCTGGGCGGCAGCCACGCTCCTGCTCGTCGACCCTGCCCTCATGGCCGACGCCGGGTTCCAGCTCTCGACGCTGGCGACCGCTGGGCTCATCGCGTGGGCGACGCCGCTCACCGATCGACTCGATCGCGTGACCGGCGGCCGACTGCCGCGCTGGCTCGCTGAGAGCCTGGGCGTGTCCCTTGCGGCGCAGGCCGCGACGCTGCCGATCGTCCTCGCGTCATTCGGCCGGCTCGCGCTCATCGCGCCGGTCGTCAACCTTCTCATCGTCCCGATCGTCGCGCCGGCGATGGCTGCCGGGCTCCTCGCGCTGCTCGGCGGGGCATTGGTGTCGATGGGCATCCCGGCAGGCGTCGGGCTCGTCCTGGCGACACCGGGCTGGGTCGCGCTGCGGGTGATCATCGGGATCGCCGAGGTGGCGGCGGCGGTGCCACTGGCGAGCGTGGCATTCGAACCCGCGACCGGCGTGGCGCTGGGCGGCGCGAGCGTCGTCCTCGGAGCCGGGGCGATCGCATGGCGACGTCGCGTGCGTCGTGCCCGTCCGGCAGCCGCGGCCCGGGCGCCGGCCGAGCCACGAGCGAGGATCGAACGTCCCTCGCGATCGATGCCGATGCGCGTGGCCACCGCCGCGCTCGTGGTGGCGGTGGCGGTCGCCGGCGCGGTCGTCGTCACCCGGTCGGCAGGCGTGGCTCGCGTGACCGTGCTCGATGTCGGACAGGGCGACGCGATCCTGATCGAGGGGTCCGAGGGCGGTCGACTCCTCGTGGATGGTGGCCCCGACCCCGATCGACTGCTCGTCGCCTTGGACCGCCGGATCCCGCCATGGGATCGCCGCATCGACATCCTGGTGCTGAGTCATCCGCACGAGGACCACGTCGCCGGCCTGGCGCTGCTCCTCGACCGGTACCGCGTCGGGCAGGTCCTCGAGCCTGGTATGCGTGGACCCGGGCCCGGCTACGCGGCCTGGCTGGACCGCGTCGGTCGCCCGGGTCATCCGGTGCACGCGGCAGTCGCGGCGGGTGATCGGCTGTCGGTCGACGAGATCGACCTGCAGGTCCTGTGGCCGGTCCGCGGTCAGGTCCCGGCCGAGCCACCCGATTCCGGGACCGGCATCAACAATGTGTCCGTCGTGATGCTCGGGACGATCGGCGCGCGCCGGTTCCTGCTCGCGGGCGACGTCGAGGAGGACATCGACCCGAGCCTGCTTGCGTCGTCCCTGCCTCCGATCGACCTCCTCAAGGTCGCCCATCACGGCAGCCGGACCGCGACTACCGACGCGTTCGTCGCGGCCGTCCGGCCGCGGGTCGCGGTCGCGTCCGCGGGGGCCGGCAATCCATACGGACATCCCGCGAGAGCCACGCTCGACCGGCTGACGCGAGCCGGAGCGCGCGTATACCGGACGGACCGCGACGGCTCGGTCACGGTGGCGTTCGATGCCGAAGGGATGTCGATCACGACGGCGCCGCGCCCCGCACTGGCGGTCGCCGTCCCGTCGACGAAGCCGACAAGGGCGTTCCTGTGCGATGTCCCGATCCAGCCCTTCGTGCCGCCGCCACCGGTCCCGCCGGCCCCCGGTCGAGCGGCGACCCTCGGGTACCATCGAGTCGATGAGGATCCCCGGCCCATCGACGACCGCTGTCCTGCCCTGCCGCCGCGATCGATCGCGGGTCGGCGGTCGACCATCCGGTCCGGTCGCGGGCGCCGCAGCTGAGTCCGCGGCGGGGTGATCTCGCCACTGCTGTACATCTGGGGCGACGACGAGCTGCTCGCGCAGCGGCTGGTGAGGCGGTTCGCGGGCGCGCTCGAGCAGGAGCTCGGCTCACCACTCGAGCGATGGGATCTCCGTGCAGACGCTGTGACCGCGTCGAGCGATGCCGCCCAGCTCTACGAACGCCTCGCGACACCGGCGATGTTCGGCGGCGGGACGATGGCCGTGGTGGCCAACCCGGGCGCCCTCGTGCGGCGCAACGACACGCGCGACCGGGTGGTCGAGACGATCGGCCTGATGGCGCCCGGCCACGCGGTCGTGTTCCTCGAGGCGTCGAAGTCGAACGCAAAGGGGCCGGGGCCGCGACGTCTCGCCGATGCGGTGAAGGCTGCCGGGGGCACGATCCGTGACGCGATGGCACCGCGTCCGACGGCGCTTGCCGCATGGATCACCGAGGAGGCGCGGGATCGCGGGCTCGTCCTGGCCACCGGGGCGGCGAGGGAGCTGGCCGACCGGCTGGGGGCCCGGGTCACCGAGGGCGACGTCGAGCGGCGGTTCCTCAGCCGCATCGCCTCGGGTGAGCTCGACAAGCTCGCCCTTCGACACGCGATCGATGAGGGTCCGGTCTCGGCGGAGGACGTGCGGGCGCTGGTCGCCGAGACGACGCCGGCGTCGGTCTGGGCGTTGAGCGACGCGGTCGGCGAACGGCGGGTCGATATCGCCGTGACGGCGCTGGAGCGACTGCTCGACGCGACGCCGGAGCCGGTCCTGCTGGCGGTGCTCCATCGGCGAGTCGTCGAACTGCTGGAGCTGGGCGACCGCGTGGCCGCTGGAGCGAAGCTACCGGACGCGGCCCGCGCCATGGGCATCACGAGCGAGTACCGGGCGAAGACACTCGCGGCGCAGGCCCGCAAGTGGACGACCGACGAGCTGACCGTCGCGCTCCACGGCCTGGTCGAGCTCGATGCGATGGTCAAGGGCGCGCCGAGCTTCGAAACGGACGTCGCCCAGCGTCGACTGGCGTTCGTGCTGTGGGTCAAGGACCACGCTGGGGGAGGCGACCCGCGCGGCGGTCCCGGCTGACCCCGGGACCGGAGCGCGCTCAGACCATCAGTCGGCGGACGACCAGGCCTGCTCCTGGACGACGAGGTCGCTCTCGATCGCAAAGACGCAACGGCCTTCGGCGAGGTCGAGCAACTCGATCAGATCAGGATCGATGTAGAGCTGCGAGCAGTCCTCGCAGAGCCCACCGGGGATGCCGAAGCACAGCCGCTCGCTCCGGTCGGGCAACCGGAACGTCGTGTCGAACCGGGTCGTGATGAGCCGGTGACCGCAGGCTGGGCAGCGATCGCGCGAGGTGGACATGCAGCGATGCTGCACGCACGCTCACCCGCCCATCATGACCCGACGGTACCCCGCCCTCTGGTACGGGAGGCTGCGCAGCTGGCGGTCGTTCCTACTGGACGCGGAGGATCGTCTTCGCCTCGGACCAGTGCTTCTCGAGGCCGTAGTAGTCGCGCTCGGGCGGCGTGAAGATGTGCACGATGACCGACCCGAAGTCGAGCAGCACCCAGTGCGACGCGGCCGTTCCCTCGCGCCCGATCGGTCGGGTCTTCTCGGGACGCAGCCCCTCCACGATCCCGTCCGCGATGGCATCCAGCTGCCGCTCCGAGCCGCCCGAGCAGATCACGAAGTAGTCCGCGAGCGTCGTCAGCGGGGCGAGCTCGAGGACGAGGATGTCGGCCGCCTTCTTGTCCTCCGCGAGCTCGACGACCCGGCGAGCGAGCTCGAGCGCGGCGCGCTCGTCGCTGGTGCTGGGCGCGGGGGTGGCGCGTCGCGGCAGCCCGTCGGCGCTGGGCGCGCCGGCGTTCGGGAGCGCGGGGTCGGTCACGATCGATCGGTCCTCCGTTGGTCCTGGTAGAGGTCATGGTCGCCGATATACGCCGCGACCGCATCCGGGACGAGGTACCGGATCGACCGCCCGGCAGCGGCTCGTTCGCGGATCTCCGAGGCCGACAGGCGGATGCGCGGACCATCGAGATGGGCGACGCGGGTGTCTGCGAGCGACACGTCGCGCCCCACCGTCTCCGTATCGACGGTTCGATAGCCTTCCCGCGGCGCGACGATCAGGTCGGCCAGCTCGAGGATCCCTTCGGCGCGGTGCCAGGTCGGCAGCTCCGCGAAGGACTCTGCCGACAGGATCAGGGCGAGATGCCCGCCCGGATCGGCCTGGCGGAGCGCGACGAGCGTGTCGACCGTGTAGGACGGGCCTGGGCGGTCGATCTCGATGCGGCTGACCTTGAAGCCGGCGTTGCCCGCGATCGCCGCTTCGACCATCGCCAGCCGGTGCTCCACCGGCGTGATGTCCCGGCCGGGTTTGTGCGGCGGTTCGGCGGCCGGCACGAACAGCACGCGTCGGAGGTCGTACGTGTCGCGCGCCGCCTCGGCGACCGCGAGGTGCGCGACATGGATCGGGTCGAACGTGCCGCCGAACACCCCCGTCGCGCCGCGAAGGCGGTCGGTCACGCGTCCTCCCAGGGCTGGCGCTCCCACTCGAGCTCGGCGCCGCCGATCCGCACGAGGTCGCCCGCCGCGACGCCGGCGCGTCGCAGCTCCGTGTCGACGCCCAGCCGAGCCAGGTCGCGCTGGAACCGCTCGGCCGACTCCTCGACGTCGAAGTTGGTCTGATTCGCGATGCGCTCGATACGCTTGCCGCGGACCCGGTAGGCACCGTCGGCATCGCGTTCGATGACGAATCCGTCGGTCATCGACTCGATGCGGTGGATCACGACGCCGGACGGCTCGGGCGGCGCCTCGAGCTCTTCAGCGGAGGGCAGCAGCTCGGCGATGCGGGCTCGGAACGTGGCGAGTCCCTCCCCGGTCGCCGCGGCCAGCGCCAGCGCGTCACTGCCCTCTGCTTTCCGCGCGCGGGCGAATGCCGGCCATGCTTCCTGGGCTGCCAGCAGGTCCATCTTGTTGAACGCGACGAGCATCGGCTTCTCGAGCAGGGCCGGGTCGTGCGCGCGCAGCTCCTCGCGGATGACGTCGTAGTCCCACGCCGGGTCGCGCGACGATCCGTCCACCATATGAACCAGCACGCGGGTCCGTTCGACGTGGCGAAGGAACGCGTGCCCGAGGCCTGCGCCGGACGACGCCCCTTCGATCAGGCCGGGGACGTCGGCGATCGTCGGGCGTCGCTCGTCGTCATCGCCCAGGTCCATGACGCCGAGGTTCGGCTCGAGGGTCGTGAACGGGTAGTCGGCGATCTTCGGCTGGGCGGCGGTCAGCGCCGCGAGCAGCGTCGACTTGCCCGCGTTCGGGAGCCCGACGAGCCCGATGTCGGCGATGAGCCGCAGCTCGAGCCGCAGCCAGCGTTCCTGGCCGGGTTCGCCCTTCTGGGCGTGCTTCGGCGCCTGGTGCGTGGCGGTCTTGAAGTGGGTGTTGCCGAGCCCGCCGCGGCCACCGCGCGCGACGATCGCCTGCTGCCCGGTGGCGACGAGGTCGGCCAGCAGCTCGCTGCTGTCGTCCTCCAACACGGCGGTTCCCGGCGGCACGTCGAGCACCAGGTCCTCGCCCGCTTTGCCATGCCGTCGCGCCCGCGTCCCGCGCCCACCCGGCGTGGCCTTGAAGTGGTGGCGGTACTGGAAGTCGCGGAGGGTGGTCTGACCGGCGTCAACGCGGAGGTAGACGGACCCGCCTCGACCGCCATCGCCGCCGTCGGGACCACCGCGTGGCACATGCGCCTCCTTGCGGAAGGTCGCGGCCCCGTCGCCACCATCGCCGGCGCGGACCCAGATCTTCACGCGGTCGAGGAACATCGGCGCAATTCTCGCACGGGGCCTTGGCGCAGCCGCCGGCTCCGTCAGCCGATCACGAGCTGTACCTGGCGGTGCGGTCCTACAGGTACGCGAGCGGGTTGACTCGGCGGCCGCCGTCCCAGATCGGGCCCTTCCACACCTCGAAGTGGAGGTGCGAGCCGGTGGCGAAGCCGGTCGCTCCCATGCGTCCGACGCGCTGGCCGCGGCCGACGTGCTGCCCGCGGCCGACCGACACGCTCGACATGTGGTTGTACGTCGTGTACAGGCCGGAGCCGTGGGCGATCCAGACCTGGTAGCCACCACCGTTGTTCTTCCAGCCGGCGAACGTCACGGTCCCCGAAGCGGCCGCGGAGATCGGATCTCCGGTCGAGCCGTCGATGTCGATGCCGTAGTGACCGTAGTGGTAGTACTGGCTGATGTGGCGGCTCCTGGTCGGCCAACTCATGTTGCCGCCGCTGTACGTCCGTGGCGGCCGCACCGACGTGCGGGGTGTGCTCGAGCGCGGCTTGGTCGGCGACGACACCGACTTCTTGGTCGACTTCGGCGTGACGATGCCCTTGCCGAGCGCGCCTGGGAGCATGAGGACCTGGCCGACGACGAGGTTGCGATCGTCGAGTCCGTTCGTCGAGAGGATCTCCTCCTCCGGGACCTTGTACTTGGAGGCGAGCAACGCGAGGGTGTCGGCCGGTGTGACCTCGACGACGAGGCCGCTGACCGGCGGGATCCGTAGGCGCTGCCCGACGACGAGTCGATCCTTGGCCTTGAGGTCATTGGCCCACCACAAGGTCATCGTCGAGACGTTGAAGCGATCCGCGATGGTTGCGAGCGTGTCGCCGGACTTGACGCGGTAGGTCTTGAGGAGACCGCTGCCGTCGGGCACGGTCGTGTCGACGGCGACCGGCTTGAGCAGCGTGCCGTCGTCAAGGAACGGCCCTTCGACGGTCGAATCCAAGGCCGCCTGCACGGCCGCGATGCCGGCCCGGTTCAGGGCGTCCATGTCGGTGGCCACGAACCCGCCGGCCAGGGCCGGCTGGAGGTCCGGATGCCCGAGCGTCCCCTCGGCACCCTCGTCGCCAGGGCCCACGTCACCGGTCACGTATTCCTCTTCCACTGACCCGACGTTATCGCTGTCGACTGATCCGGCGATCGCCAACCTGGGCGCGCTGCCGTCGCCCGATGGCCCGCCCGTATCGCCCGATGGCCCACCGGGGGCCACGCTCAGGAAGGACGCAGACAGGACGATGCCGGCCGTCGCGATCGCCACGATGCGCTCATGACCGAGCGCGACGAACGCGTGGCGCGCCACGCGCGGGAAGGCCCGCGACATGGCCCGCCGGGACGGTCGGTGGAGCGAGAGCGACGGCATGCGGAACCGCGGCATGCGGAATGACAAGGACGGCAGGACGAACGTCCGCCGGCGTCGACGGGGTGCGGGATACAAGTGGGGCGAGGCCCCGTACCCAGATCGCCTATGCGTCGCGCGAGCCGGCACCCGGGGTCGGATGGTGGGGATCGCGGTCATCGAGTCGATCGAAGATCGGCGCACGCGACCAAGGACGCGCTGGACACCGACCGACGCATTCAGCAATACGGTCTCCTGACGTTAGGACGAGCCCTGGGCGCGAATGGGGGGCGCAGGTGGGGGTGCTTCGGCCCGTCCGGGGTCGCGGTTTCGAGCTGGGGGTCTCTCTTCGCGGCCGCGTCCGACTTCACGCCGGACTTACGACATCGCGGCGAAACGTACCACGCACGGAACGAGCGTGGCAAACCGGTTCCAAGGGCCATCGCGGCGTTTCCGTGGCGTCAACGCATCACCCAGGAGCGTCACGCGTCGAGATTCTTGGTCAATGAGGCCAGGAATTCGGCGTTCGACTGGGTCTTCGAGAGCCGGTTGAGCAGGATCTCGATGCCTTCGTTCGTCCCCACGGCGGACAGCATCCGGCGCATGGTCCAGACCATCTTGAGCGTGCCCTCCTCGAGCAGCAGCTCCTCGCGGCGGGTGCCGGACCGCTGGACATCGATCGACGGGAAGATGCGCTTCTCGGCCAGCTTTCGATCGAGGATGAGCTCCGAGTTGCCGGTGCCCTTGAACTCCTCGTAGATCACGTCGTCCATGCGCGAGCCTGTGTCGATGAGGCAGGTCCCGATGATCGTGAGCGAGCCGCCCTCCTCGATGTTGCGCGCCGCGCCGAAGAACCGCTTGGGCGGGTACAGCGCGATCGGGTCGATACCACCCGACAGCGTGCGCCCGCTCGGCGGGAGCGCCAGGTTGTACGCGCGGGCGAGCCGTGTGATCGAGTCGAGCAGGATCACGACGTCCCGACCGGTCTCGACCTGCCGCTTGGCGATCTCGAGCGCCATCTCAGCGACGTGGGTGTGGTTCTCGGTCGGCTCGTCGAAGGTCGAGGAGATGACCTCGCCCTTGACACTTCGGCGCATGTCGGTGACTTCCTCGGGGCGCTCGCCGATGAGCGCGACCATGAGCAGCACGTCCGGGTAGTTGGCGCTCACGCCGTTGGCGATCTGCTTGAGCAACATCGTCTTGCCGGCCTTCGGCGGGCTGACGATGAGCGCTCGCTGGCCCTTGCCGAGCGGGTTGACGAGGTTGATCAGCCGCTGGCTGAGGTTCTTGGGATCGGTCTCGAGGTTGATCAGCTCGTCGGGGTGGACGGGCGTGAGGTCGTTGAAGATCGGCCGTCGCCGGGCCGTGTCGGTGTCGACGCCGTTCACGCTGTCGACACGGAGCATGCCCCAGTACTTCTCGGCCTCGCGGGGAGCGCGGACGGCGCCGGAGATCCGGTCGCCGATGCGCAGTCCGAACCGGCGGACCTGGCTCGAGCTGACATACACGTCTTCGGGGCTGGGGAGCAGGCCGTGGCGGCGCATGAACCCGAACCCTTCGTCGACGATGTCGAGGATGCCGGTCGCATAGGCGTGGCCGGCGCGCTCGGTCTGGCGCTGCAGGATCTGGTCGACGAGGTCGTCCTTGCGGTCGACAGCGGCGTCGACCTCGAGGTCGCGGCCGACCTGGCGAAGCTCGGCGACACTCATCTCACGGAGGTCGTTGACATCGAGGTCATTGCGCTCGCGCGCAGCCTCGAGCTCCTGCTGCTCTTCGAATTCGCTGACGGGAGCGCGGAAGGAGGATTGGCCGCGCCGCCGCGGACGGCGGTTGCGGGAACGCTGGTCGGGGCCTGGGCTGGGCATCTGTCGGGGTCACCTGGGTGCGTGCGGGACGGACTCAGCGGGCCGATATGGCCTGGGTCCGGTTCGCTGGGGGCCGAGCGGGTGTGCGCGCGGAATCGCTGCCGCAGCGCGGTACCGGTCGGGATGAGCGGAGCATAGACCGGCCGGTGGAGGCCGTCAACGCGTCCGGATGGGCCAGTACTCCGCTGACTCCCTGCGGGTTCCGGCCCACCGCGATCGTGCGGGACCGGACCTCGTCGGACGAGGGCGCATCGGCGACCATGAAGGAACCGACACGAAGGAGGTCTACACATGCGCACGGGGCTCGGGGTCGACGACCTGGGCGACCTGCTCGAGCGGCCGCTGATCGCCGTACTGGCGACCCGCCGCGCCGACGACTCGATCATGCTCTCGCCGGTCTGGTTCGAGTGGTACGAGGGCGGCATCAACATCTGGGTGCCGACGCCGACGGGCGGCAAGGTCGGCCACGTGCAGCGCGACCCGCGGGTGACCGTGGTGGTCGCCACGAGCGACTGGCCGTACAAGGGCTTCGAGCTTCGTGGCGAGGCGACCGTGTCGACCGAGCCGGACGACTTCTACGGCGCTCTCCGTCGGACCGCGCTCCGCTACTCCGGGCCCGAAGCGGCGGAACGGATGGTGTCGAGCTACGCGCCCGGCGCGGTGATCCGGCTGGAGCCCGGGACCATCCGGGCCTGGGATTACGAGGACGAGGCCTGACCCACCGGCCGGTCAGCGGCTCGCGGCTCGCGCGCGAATCCGTACGATGCGCCCGTGCCCGACGCCGTCACCGCCCTCCGTCGCTCCCCTGTCGCCGACCTGATCCGATCCCGGCGGCTGATCGCGATCCTCCGTCGCATCGAGCCGCAGGAACGGCTGCTCGAGCTGGTGGCGTCGCTGGCCGGCGACGGCGTCCAGGTGTTCGAGGTGACGTTCGATGCACCGAGTGCCGCTGAGGACCTGGTGGCGGTGCGCGACCGGCTGGCTGCCCTGGGGCGCAGTGACGCGGTCGTCGGGGCCGGGACCGTGCGGACGCTCGAGGCGCTCGACCACGCGGCGGACGCCGGCGCCGGGTTCATCGTGGGCCCGACGCTGGACCCGGCGGTCGTCGAAGGCGCCCTGGAACGCGGATTGCCGGTCATCCCGGGGGCCTACTCGCCGACGGAGATCGCCCAGGCGTGGGACAGCGGCGCCACGTTCGTGAAGCTCTTCCCGGCGTCGAGCCTTGGCCCGGCCCACGTACGCGAGCTGCGCGGTCCGTTCCCGAACATCGAGCTGATCGCCACGGGCGGCGTCGATGCCGCCTCGGCGGGCGCGTTCCTCGAGGCCGGCTGCGTCGCGGTCGGCATCGGGAGCGCGCTGGTCCGGGCGACGACCGCCGAACGGCGGGCGATCGTGGCGGCAACCGCGGTGGCCTCGTGACGCGGCTGGCCGGACGGGTCGTGCTGATCACCGGCTCGACCGGGATCGCGGCGGCGACCGCGGAGCGCGCTGCCGCGGAAGGCGCGTCGGTGTTCGTCGTCTCGAAGACGGGGGAGCACGCGCGAGCGCTGGCAGAGCGTCTGGAGGGCGCCGGATGGGCGGAGGCGGACCTCACCGACGAGGCCGCGGTCGACGCGGCGGTGACGGCCGCGATCGACCGCTTCGGTCGGATCGATGGGCTGTTCTCGGCAGTCGGTGGCAGCGGCCGGCGGTTCGGTGACGGGCCGCTCCACACGGTGACTGCCGAGGCCTGGGAGGCGACGGCTGCGCTCAACCTGCGGACGCAGGTCCTCGTCTGCGGCCGGGTCGTCCGCGCGATGCGGGCGCAACCGCCAGACGCCTCGGGGATGCGCGGGTCGGTGCTCATCCTGGGTAGCGTCACCACGACCGCCCCGGTGCCCGAGCTGTTCGGCACCCATGCGTACGCGGCGGCCAAGGGCGCCCTGACCGCCCTGATGACCACCATGGCCGCGACGTACATCGCCGACCGGATCCGGGTCAATCTCGTCATCCCGTCGCTCACGCGGACGCCGATGGCCACGCGCGCCGCGAACGACGCGCACATCCTCGAGTACGCGGCGCGCAAGCAACCGCTGGCCGGCCCGATGCTCGACCCGGACGACGTGGCCAAAGCCGCCATCTACTTCCTGTCCGACGAGTCGCGCGCAGTCACCGGGCAGTCGCTGGCGATCGATGGGGGCTGGTCGGTCGTGTCGACCACCGCCGAACCGGCGCCGTGACCGGCGGCGCGTTCGTCCGAACCGTCCTCGGCGACATCGACCCCACGGCGCTCGGCGTGACGTACGCGCACGAGCACCTGGTCATCGACGGCGGCAGGCCCGTGATCATGGAGCCCGATTTCGACCTCGCCGACGTGGATGCGATGGTCACCGAGGTGGGCGCCGCGATCGAGCTCGGGCTCGGTGCGGTCGTGGACGCGATGCCCTGCGATTGCGGGCGCAACGCCGACAAGCTGGCCGAGGTCGCGCGTCGGACCGGACTCCACGTCGTCGCCCCGACAGGCCTCCATCACGACCGCTACTACGGCCCCGCCCACTGGTCCCACCGGCTGGACGCGGAGGAGCTGGCCGACCTGTTCGTGGCCGACATCGACGACGGGATCGATGCGAACGACTACTCGGGCCCGGTCGTGCGACGGACGCAGCACCGGGCGGGTGTCATCAAGGTCGGCGGGTCGGCCGAGGCGCTGACGGATCGGGATCGGCGTGTCTTCGAGGCAGCTGCGATCGCGCACCGCCGGACCGGCGCCCCGATCCTCACCCACTGCGACGGCGGGACCGCGGCCGTCGAGCAGGTCGAGTCGCTGCGCGACTGCGGCGTCGCGCCGGAGCATGTCGCGCTCAGCCATGTCGACAAGGTCGTCGACCGTGGCTACCACCGCGAGCTCGCGTCGACCGGCGCGACGCTCGAATACGACGGCTCCTTCCGCTGGGGGACCGAGCCGAACGGCACGCTACGACTCCTCGAGTGGATGGCCGAGGACGGCCTGCTTGGCAACGTGGTCCTGGGCATGGACGCCGCGCGGCGCGGCTACTACACGGTGTACGGTGGGTCGCCGGGCCTGACCTGGCTGCTGGACGGGTTCTCGGCGGCGATGGAGGAGCGCGGGCTCGGGGAAGAGGCGCGGCGTCGGCTGTTCGTCGAGAACCCGGCTCGCGTGTTCGCGTTCGCAACCGTCGGAGGGAGGGCATGACCGAAGGCCTCGGCACCAGCGTCGTCGGGTCGCACGCCCATCCATCGTGGTTCGTGTCGGGCATCGCGGCCGCCGAGCGCGGCGAGTTCGGTCCAGCGGACCTCGCCGAGATGCTCGACGACGCGGTCGACCTGGCGCTGCGCGACCAGGAGGACGCCGGCATCGACGTCGTGAGCGACGGCGAGATGCGACGCGCCGGGTTCTTCACGGCCGAGTTCTACCGCCACGTGACCGGTGTGCGGGCGTTGCCGGCCGATCGCCGGCTCGGCGCCGGCGGACACGACCAGCAGCATCGCTTCGAGGTGCTCGAGCCGATCGCCGCGCCGGACGGCCTCGGTGTCGTCGCCGAGTACCGGTATGCCGTCACGCGCGCGCGCCGGCCGCTGAAGGTGACGCTGCCGGGTCCATACACGCTGTCCGGTCGGCTCCGGACCGGGCCCGGCGAGGTGTACAAGGATCGCGATGGCGCCGCGGAGGCGTTCGTCCCGATCCTTCGATCGGAGCTCGTCGCGCTGGTCGAGGCCGGCGCCGGCCACATCCAGATCGACGACCCATCGCCGGCCATCCATCCCGACGCACCGTCCGACTTCGCCGCGTTGTTCAACGCGGCGGTCGAGCCGATCGTCGGGCGGGTGCGGCTCGGTGCGCACCTCTGCTTCGGCAACTACCTCGGCCGGCCGCTCGCGCGGCGGACCTATCGACCGGTCCTCGACGCGATGCTCGGGTTCCGGGTCGATGAGCTGGTGCTGGAGTTCGCCAATCGCGAGATGGCCGAGGTCGGGATCCTCGGCGAGATCGCCGCCGCGGGACGGGATGTCGCGGCCGGCGTGGTCGATGTCAAGAACTACCACCTCGAGACCGCGGAGGAGGTCGCGGAACGGGTGGACGGCGTGCTGGTCGCCGGCGTCCCGCCGGAGCGCCTGACGCTCGTCCCCGACTGCGGCTTCAGCCAGACCGCCCGTTGGGCGACCATCGCGAAGCTGCGCGCGCTCGTCGCCGGGCGCGACCTCGTCGCCGGACGGGCGGCCGCCCCTGGCCGAACGACCTGAAGGAGGCACCCGTGGAGAGCCACCGCATCTCGCTGCTCGGCACCGGGCTGATCGGCGACTTCTACACGATGACGCTGCACGGCCAGCGAGCCCGGGACCGTGTCCAGGTCGTCTACTCGCGGAGCGAGGCACGCGCCGCCGCGTTCAAGGAACGCTGGGGGATCGCGGAGTCGACGACCGACCTGGCCGCGGCCGTGAACCATCCCGACACCGACGTGGTCGTCGTCGGGCTGCCGAACTTCCTGCACGAGGAGGCCGTGGCGCTCATCGCCAAGGCCGGCAAGGCGGTCCTGTGCACCAAACCGCTCGGTCGGGATGCCGCCGAAGCGAAGCGGATGCTGGACGCGGTCGAGTCGGCGGGCGTGTTCGCCGGCTACCTCGAGGATCTGGTCTACACGCCCAAGACGCTCAAGGCGATCGCTGCGGTCGAGGGCGGGGCAGTCGGCGACGTCACCTGGGTGCGCTCACGCGAGACCCATCCCGGGCCGCACTCCGCGTGGTTCTGGGACGGCAGGCTGACCGGCGGTGGCGCGATCATCGACCTCGGCTGCCACTGCATCGAGATCATCCGCAACTTCGTCGGCAAGGGGAATCGGCCGGTCGAGGTCATGTGCCACACCGACACGCTCGTCCACCCGATCGCCGACGAGGACAACGCGATCGCGCTCATCAAGTTCGAGTCGGGCGCGATCGGGCAGTTCGAGGTCAGCTGGACGTTCCGCGGCGGGATGGATCTGCGCGACGAGGTGGCCGGCACGCACGGCACGATCTGGCTCAACCACTTCCTGCGCACCGGGTTCGAGATGTTCACCGCCGGTGGCGGCGGCGGCTATGTGGCCGAGAAGGCCGAGAGCGCGGCCGGCTGGCTGTTCCCGGTCGGCGACGAGACATCCGAGCTCGGCTATGTCGACATGTTCAGCGACATGTTCCGGGCACTGGAGGAAGGCGCCGCGCCACGCGAGACGTTCTATGACGGCTACGTCGTCAACGCCGTCATGGACGCCTGTTACCGGTCGGCCAGGAGCGGCGCCTGGGAGCCGGTCGATGTCGAGTGGCGGGGCGGCTCGACGGCCCGAATCGCATCGTCGCCCGAGACGTTCGAGGGGCAGACCGTCATCAAGCGCGAGATCCTGCCCGACGGGCGCCACAAGCTCATCCTCAAGGACGAGACCTCGGGCGACTTCACCGATCGCATCGTGTCGAGCGCCTGATGCGGGGCACCTCCCCGGCGTATGCCGACCTGCTGGAGCGCGCCAGGGCTGATCCGAACGTCGTCGGGGTCCTGGTCGTCGGCCCGACTGCCGCCGGAGTGTTCGTTACCGAGCGATCGGATATCGATTGCTACGTGGTCACCCGCACGGCCGACGCATCGTGGTCGACGCCGCATGGCTCGCCGGTCGAGGTCTGGTCGATGACGCTCGAGGCATTCCGTGTCCACGCGCTCGAGGGCGACCCCGACGCCTGGAATCGCCCGACGTTCCTTCGGACGCGGATCGATCTCGATCGGCTCGACGGTGAGATCGACCGCATCGTGGAACGGAAGCGGTCGCTGGCGAACGATGAGGCGCGTCGACTGGCCAGCGTCGCCCTGGACGACTACGTCAACAGCCTGTACCGGTCGCTCCGGAACCTGGAGGCCGGTCGCTCGCTGGAAGGCCGGCTCGACGCGATCGAGTCGATCGGTCCGCTCCTGACGACCGTCTTCGCCCTCGACGGACGGGTCCGGCCGTTCAACAAGTGGCTCATCGCGGAGCTCGAGGATCAACCTGTGTCCGTAGCGGAGCTGCTCGGATTCGTCGAGGGGATCGCTCGCGATGCCGATCCGTCGGTCCAACGCCGCGCATTCCGCGCGGTGGCGGCCGCTGCTCGCACGGCGGGGCTCGGAGCGGTCGTGGACGGCTGGGAGCCAGACGTCCCCTGGTTGCGGGGCGGTGATCCGCCGCGTACCTAGCCGGCTCGGGCGAATGTGACCTCGGCAGTCCCGGTCGGATCGCCAGCCTCCAGCCAGCGGCCGATCGACTCGCGCGAGAAGAGCTGGTCGACGACCATCGCCGACGCGCCGATCACGCCGGCCAGCCCGCCGAGGGACGAGTGCGCGATGCGCAGATCGCGTGTCGCCAGCGGCAGCGAGCGGCGATAGACCGTCTCGCGGATCGCGGCGATGAACAGTTCGGGGCTATTGGCGACGCCGCCGCCGATCACGATGAGCGACGGGTTGAAGAAGTTGACGACGCTCGCGAGCATCGATCCCACGCGTCGACCGGCCGTCTGGAGCAGCGCGACCGCGACCGGGTCGCCGAACGACGCTGCTCGCGCCACATCCTCCGCCGTGACCGATCCGTTCTGGTCGAGCGCCAGTGCCAGCCGCGCGCTCGTCGCCGACGTCGCGGCGGCCTCCCCGGCCCGGCCGAGCGCGGCACCACCGGCGTACGCCTCGAGGCAGCCGATGTTGCCGCAGCGGCAGACGACCGACGGCTCCTCCGACACCTGGATGTGACCGACGTCACCGGCGCTTCCCTGCGCGCCACGGTGCAGCCGGCCGTCGGAGATGATCCCGGCGCCGATACCCGTCCCGACCTTGATGACCACGACGTTGTCGTGCCCGGCAGCCACGCCCGACCGCCACTCGCCGAGCGCCAGGAGGTTGACGTCGTTGTCGACCCACACGGGGGCGCCGTAGCGGGCGGCGAACCGCTCACGGATCGGATAGCCGTCCCAGCCCGGCATGATCGGGGGCGAGATAGGCCGGCCCGATCCGAACTCGACCGGGCCGGGCACGCCGATCCCGATGCCCCACAGTCGGCCGGGCACGTCCTTGGCCGTCGTCCGGAGGAGGTCGAACAGCGCCTCGACCCGTTCGAGCCCGGCGTCCGGGCCATCCTCGATGCGGGCCGGCTCGTCGTGATGGCCGAGGATCCGTCCGTCGAGCGTGGTGAGTGCCACGTCGATGCTCGTGGCACCGAGGTCGGCGACGAGCAGATGGCCGGCGGTCGCACGGAACGCCAGCTGGCGTGGCGGACGGCCGCCCGTGCTGGGTCCGACCGGACCCTCGGCGACCAGCCCGCGGTCGATCAGATCGCCGACCCGGCGAGCGACGATCGCCCGGCCCAGCCCGGTCCGATCGACGAGCTCGGAGCGCGATCGCGATCGGCCAAGGCGGATCTCGTCGAGGACCGTGACGAGGTCGTCGAGGACCTCGTCGGGTAGCGGCGCGGCCGCGTTCGGCGCTGGGCCGTCGTTCACGGCCGGGATGATACGCCGCACCAGGGTCGGAAGCGACTTTTGCTGTTGACACGTCAAAGTACGATCGTCGCGACAGAAAACGTTTGACCGGTCCGTGGCCGGAGCGCTAGCATCCGCCGCGAGCCATCTAGACGGTCTATACCGGTGCGCCGGCAGGAGGAAGCCCGACGCCTATGGCCAACCTCGCATCGATCGGTGCCGCGGTCATCGGCACGGGGTTCATCGGGACCGTCCACGTCGAAGCCCTGCGGCGGATCGGCGTGAACGTGCTCGGCGTCCTCGGCAGCACGCCGGAACGTGGCGCGGCACGAGCCGATGCGCTCGGCGTCCCGAAGGCCTACGCCTCGCTGGATGACCTGCTGGCCGACGACCGGGTCCACGCCGTCCACGTCACCTCCCCCAACGACCTGCACGTCAGCCAGGCGCGCGCGGCGCTGCGCGCCGGGAAGCACGTCATCTGCGAGAAGCCGCTCGCGATGACCGCCGATGAATCGGCCGAGCTCGTGGACCTCGCCGTCCAGACGGGCCTCGTCAACGCCACGAACTTCAACATCCGCTTCTACCCGCTCAACCAAGAGGCCCGCGAGCGCATCGCCGACGGCGGGCTCGGCCGGGTCAGGCTCGTGACCGGCCGCTACTTCCAGGACTGGCTCCTGCTCGAGAGCGACTGGAACTGGCGGCTGCAGCCCGACCGCGGCGGCGCGCTCAGGGCGGTCGGCGACATCGGTTCGCATTGGCTTGACCTGATGACCTACGTGACCGGTCAGCAGGTGGCCTCGGTCATGGCCGACCTCACGACGTTCATCGAGACGCGCCGCGAACCGACCGGGCCGGTCGAGACGTTCGCCACCGAGCGATCGACCGACGCCGTCGAACGCCCGATCGCGACCGAGGACGCGGCCACCATCCTGCTCCGCTTCGACGGCGGGGCGCGAGGGGCGGTGAGCATCTCGCAGATCAGCGCCGGTCGGAAGAACTCGCTCGTGTTCGAGATCGATGGTGCGGACGGCGCCTGGGCATGGGACAGCGAGCAGCCCGACCAGGCGTGGATCGGTCATCGCGACCGCCCCAACGAGATCCTGATCCGGAACCCTGCCCTGATGGGACCCGCAGGACAGGCCGCGGCCGCCTTGCCGGGCGGCCACGTCGAAGGGTTCTTCGACACGCATTGCGCCCATTTCCGGGCGATCTACGCCGACGTGCTCGCCGGGCGACCCTCCTCCTCGCCCGGCTACGCGACCTTCGCCGACGGTCACGACGAGATGCTGGTCGGCGAGGCGATCGCGCGCAGCGCACACGAAGCGCGCTGGGTCGATGTCGACCGGGCGGGCGCGCCTCGTACGGCCGCCGCGCTGGGGACGCACGCATGAAGCTCGGCTTCCTGACCGCGCCGTTCCCCGACACGCCGTTGCTGGATGTGGCCGACTGGGCCGCCAGCGCCGGCTTCGAGGTCCTCGAGATCGCCTGCTGGCCGGCGTCGACCGGCCCGACCCGGCGCTACGCCGGCACGAGCCACATCGACGTCAAGAACCTCTCGGACGACGGGGCGAAGGCGATCGTCGACGAGATTGCCGCCAAGGGCCTGTCGATCTCCGGCCTCGGCTACTACCCGAACCCGCTCCACCCCGACCCCCAGCACCGGGCTGCCGTAATCGATCACCTCAAGGCCGTCATGGTCGCCGCGCGCAAGATGGGCATCCCGCTGGTCAACACGTTCATGGGCGGGGACAGCGCGAAGCACCTCGACGACAACTGGGAGGAGGCGCTGCGCGTATGGCCGGACATCGTCGCGTTCGCCAACGACCAGGGTGTGAAGATCACCCTCGAGAACTGCCCGATGCTGTTCAGCTATGACGAGTGGCCGGGCGGCAACAACATCGCGACGACCCCCCGGCAGTGGCGGCGCATCCTCGAGCAGTGGGGCGACACGATCGGACTCAACTTCGATCCGTCGCACCTGATCCTGCAGATGATCGACATCCAGCGCTTCCTCAAGGAATTCGGGCCACACGTCCTGCACTACCAGGCGAAGGACCTGATGATCGACCGCGACGGCCTCTACGAGCGCGGCATCTTCTCGATGGGCATGGGTTGGCAGATCCCGCGCATCCCCGGCCTGGGCGAGGTCGACTGGGGCGTCGTCCATGGCGAGCTCTATCGCCAGGGCTACGAAGGCGACTGCATCATCGAGCACGAGGACCGTCGCTTCGAAGGTTCTGACGACAAGGTCAAACAGGGTTTCCTGATCGCCCGCGACGTCCTCCGACCGTACTGCCACTGATGTCGTCGATCGAGTTCGAGTCCCTCACTGAGCGCGACATCGCCAAGACGATCGATCACAGCCTGTTGCGGCCGGAGCTCGACGACGCGTTCGTAGAGGACGGCTGTCGTGTCGCGGCCGAGTACGACGTGGCATCGGTCTGCGTGCGACCGGTCGACGTCCGCCGCGCAGCAGCGTTTCTTGACGGCACCGACGTCGCCGTCGGCACGGTCATCGGTTTCCCCCACGGTGGCCAGCCGACGGCGACGAAGGTGTTCGAGGCGCGTCAGGCGATCAGCGACGGCGCGACCGAGCTGGACATGGTCATCCAGATCGGCGCCCTCAAGTCGGGTCGTGATGCCGACGTCGGTGCCGATATCGCCGCAGTCGTCGAGGTCGCCCACGAAGCGGGCGCGATCATCAAGGTGATCTTCGAGAACGCGTACCTGACCGACGACGAGAAGATCCGCGCATGTCGGCTGTCGGAGGCCGCCGGCGCGGACTTCGTCAAGACATCGACCGGCTTCTCGCCGGGTGGTGCCACCCACGACGACCTGCGCCTGATGCGCGCGAATACGTCAGCGCACATCGGGGTGAAGGCGGCCGGTGGCGTTCGGACGCTCGACGCGTTGCTCGAGGTGATGGCGCTCGGCACGACCCGCATCGGTGCGACCGCGACCACGGCGATCATCGACGAGTTCCGGGCGCGGAAGGCCGGCAGCACCCTGGCCACCGTCGCCGGCGGCCCGGACACCCGGGCGGACACGTACTGATGACGCCGGCCGCGACGGCGCCCGTGCTCACCTGGATGACCGAGGCCCGCGGGGTGCTCGATCGGCTCGCCGATACCCAGGCGGGCGCGATGGAGCTGGCCAGCGGGTGGAGCGCCGATGCGATCGCGGCGGGCGGGTTGGTCCATCTGTTCGGCACGGGCCACTCGCGCATCCCCGTCGAGGAGATGTTCCCGCGCTATGGGTCGTATCCCGGGTTCAATCCGATCGTCGAGCTGTCGATGACCTTCCACACCCAGGTGATCGGCGCGAACGGCCAGCGCCAGGCGATGGCCATCGAGCGGATGCCCGGCCTGGCCGAGGTCATCCTGTCGAACTTCACCTTCGGACCGAGCGACATCATGATCGTGTTCTCGGCCGGGGGCGCGACGGCCGTGCCGGTCGAGATGGCACGTGGTGCCCGGGCGCGCGGACTGCGCGTCGTCGCGGTAACCTCGCTCGCGCAGTCGACGACGGGTGACCCGGATCTCGTGACCGGGCGGCGTCTGGCCGAGGAGGCCGATCTCGTCATCGATCTGTGTACGCCACATGCCGACGCGCTGGTCGCCATCGACGGCGTCGATACCCCGGTCGGCCCGGGATCGACGATCGCGGCGGTCGCCGTCGCCAATAGCATCAAGGTCCGGACCGCCCAGCTCCTTGCGGAGCGGGGCGCGTTGCCGCCGACCATCACCCGAGCCTCGGTCGTCGGCGCCGAGCGCTCGCGGGCGTTGTTCGATGCCGCATATAAGGAGCACGCGCGCAGGATCGCTCGGGCCCTCGCCGGGGAGGGGTGAGGCCCGCGGATCGAGCGGAGGAGGTGGCAACGATCAGAACGCGACGACTGCACCATGCAGATAGTCAACGGATCGGACGACGCGACCAGATCGGCGCGTCGCTCGCAGGAGGAGGACAACGGATGATCAACGGATCCACCCATAAGCGGCTGCTGGGCCTGGCAGCGATCGCGGTCCTGGCGGCCGCGTGCAGCACGGGCGGCGGCGCGACCACCGCGCCGAGCGTGGCCCCGAGCGTCGCGGCGCCCAGCGCCGAGCCGAGCTCGGCGGCGCCGTCCGCGGCGCAACAGTGGAAGATCGGCTACTCGAACGGCGGCGGCGTCGGCAACGGCTTCCGCGAGGAGCAGGTATGCACGGCCAAGGCCGAGGCGCTTGCGTCCGGCGCCGTGTCCGAGTTGGTGACCATCCATCGCAACACCGACGCAGCCGGCCAGCTCCAGGACATCCGTGACCTGATCGCGGCCGACGTCGATGCGATCGTGTTCAACCCGAACAACCCTGATGCCCTCAACCCCGCCCTGGATGAGGCGAAGGCCGCAGGCATCAAGACGATCTCGGTCGACGCGTTCGTCAACCACGCCGACACGTACAACCTCTATAACAACCAGGTCGAATACGCGAAGCTCGGCGCCAAGTGGCTCTTCGACAAGATCGGTGGCACCGGCAAGGTCTGGTACACGCGCGGGTTCGCCGGCCATCCGGCCGATACGGACCGCCACACCGGCTTCAACGAGGTCCTCAAGGACTATCCGGGCATCGAGCTCCTGCCGGGCCCCGAGGGTGTCCACACCGGATGGGACCCCGCGACCGCGACGACGCTCGCCAATGAGTTCATGGTCGAGCGGCCAGTGGGACAGCATCGCCGGCGTCTGGACCGCCCGGATGGAATTCCATGGTCGTCGACGCGGCCAAGGCCAACACCAAGGGCTTCAAGCCGATCGTCGGTGCCGACCTCGGCGCCTTCGTCAACCAGCTCCTCACCGAGGATGGGCCTCGAGGGCGCCGCGGTGACCAACACGGCCGCAGTCGGCGGGGCCGGCGTCAACCTGGCC
>CAWEWE010000010.1:0-60925 GCA_963812745.1 uncultured Chloroflexia bacterium
GCGGCAGGGCGACTCCGGGCGGACGGGCTCCGCATATGCTGCGATGGCAATGCGTTCGCTGCTCGTCATCCTGTCCGTCGGGCTGCTCGTGACCCTGGCGATCGTGTTCGCCGATCTGCAGGCACCACGCTTGACCACGGTCGGCGTCGGGTCACTCGGTTTCGAGCCCGAGGCAGTCGGCCTCGAGCCGCTTCCAGCCGAGGACGGCTGCGAGGATGCTGGATCGTCCGAGACCGATAGTCCTTGCGCTCGACGCTTCGCGTTCGCGCCGAACGGCACCCTCAATACGTGGGTCTCGGTCCGGAACGACGGCCCCTTGTCGGTGACCCTCGATGGGGTGCGACAGTCGTGGCTCGATCAGTTCGCGCAGACGGAGTTGCTCGCCCGGCCCGTCGTCGTGACCGACGCCGGCGATGCGTTTCGCGAGGCCGGGCGCGACGACAGTGGGGCCGCGTTCCAGCCGATCGTGCTCGAGACAGGCGACCAGCGGGTCGTCGGCCTCGAGTTCCGGACGACGTCGGACGTCATGGATGCCTGCCAGCGCTGGTCGGTGGGGAGCGGGGTCATCTTCGAATCGATCCCGATCCACTGGCACTGGCTCCAAAGCGTCCAGACACAGGAGATCGCGTTCGCCGATCCAGTGGAGTTCATGGCACCCACGGCGACCGACTGCGCCACCTGAACCACCGCTCTTCGCCACGGCCGGAGATCCTGGCCCGGCTCTTAGATCGGCCCGACGTTAAACGTGCCGTTTCTGGTGGGATCAGAGGAATGGGGCCCCGGGCGCGGTTACCGGCGCGCTCCGGTCGTAGCTCGTGCACGCTCACCTCAGTGCCACGCACGATCTAGCGGGTGCTGCGTGCGTTACGCCTCCCGTAGGCCTGGATCTTCTGGTCCCAGCAGAATCCGCCGTGGGAACGGGCGGCACGCCACCGCACAGACCTTAACGTGAACGTCAAGGTTATGGTATCGTTACGGGATGCCCGCGAAGACCCTGACCCCGACTCCCGCCGCCAGCGAGGCCGCCCTCCTCAGGATCCAGGAGGTCGCCGCCGAGACCGGCCTCACGACCCGGGCGATCCGCTACTACGAGGAGATGGGGCTCCTGGAGCCGGCCGCACGGTCCGGCGGCGCGTATCGCCTCTACGACGCCTCGGACCTCGAGCGCCTGCGCACGATCAAGGAGCTGCGCGACGACGCCGGCTTCTCGCTGGCCCAGATCGGCCAGCTGCTCGAGGACGAGGCCGCCCGCGAGCGCAATCGCGAGCGGTTCCGCGCGACGCAGGACCCCGCCGAGCGCCGGGCGATCCTCGAGGACGCGCGCGACCGCGTCGACCACCAGATCGAGACCCTCGAAGCCAAGGCTCGTCGCCTGCGGACGATGATCGAGGCCGCGCGCGATCGTCGCAGCCACCTCGAGGACCACCTCGCCGAGCTCGACGGTGGCCCGACGCCGCATCCCGACCGCGAGTCCGCCTCGTGACCGGTCTCTCGGGGCTGCGTCCGGGCCGGATGGCGCGCGCCAAGGCAGCATCGGCCTTCTGGCATCGCAACTACCGGCTGTTCTTCGTCGGCCAGGCGGTGTCGCTCATCGGGACGTGGGTGCAGCAGGTCGCCCAGGGCTGGCTCGTCCTGACGCTGACCGGCGACCCGTTCTGGCTCGGCGTGGTCGCCACGGCCCAGTTCCTGCCGGTGATGGTGCTCGGTTTGTTCGCCGGGATCCTGGCCGACGTCCTGCCGAAGCGCCAGACCCTGCTCGCCGTCCAGGTCGTGATGATGGCGCTCGCGGTCGTCCTCACGATCCTCACCGTGACCGGGATCGTCGAGGTCTGGATGATCATCGTGCTGGCGCTGCTGCTCGGCTGCGCCAACGCGGTCGACATGCCGGTCCGCCAGGCGTTCGCGATCGAGATGGTCGGACCACGCGATGTCGGCAATGCGGTGGCCATCAACTCCGCGATGTTCAACGGCGCCCGCGTCATCGGACCGGCCGTGGCCGGGCTGACCATCGGGGCGTTCGGGATGGCGACCGCCTTCGCGATCAATGCGCTGAGCTTCCTGGCGGTCATCGTCAGCCTGTCGGTGATGCGCGACGACGAGCTCCATCGCCCCAGGCTCATCCCGCGACCCCGCTCGGTCGCTGCCGTGATGGAGAACCTCGCCGAGGGCCTCCGCTTCGTGCGCCACACGCCGATCGTGCTGCTGGCCGTCGCGACGGTCGGGCTGACCGCCACGTTCGGTATGAACTTCCAGGTCCTCATCCCGCCGCTCGCGCAGGATGCACTCGGCAGCGACGCGGCCGGCTACGGCTTCCTCATGACGGCATCGGGGCTCGGCGCGCTCATCGCCGCGGTGGCGCTCGTCCTGTCCGGCAAGCCGCGGGCGATCCGCATCCCGCTCGGCGCGATCGTGCTGGGTATCGCGTCGGTGCTGCTTGCGATGTCCACCTCCTACCCGCTGTCGCTGCTCCTGATGGTCCCGGTCGGGGCCGGCGGCATCGTGATGGCGGCGACCGCCAACGCCACGATCCAGCTCGCCGTCCCCGACGGCCTCCGTGGCCGGGTGATGAGCGTCTACACCACGGTCTTCTCGGCGTCGATGCCGATCGGCGGGCTGCTGATGGGCGTCATCGCATCCTCGGTCGGCATCCTCGAGGCGATCGCCATCGGCGGCGTGCTGTCGCTGGCGTGTGGGCTCGGAGCGCTCGTCTGGTACCTGCGACTCCGCCGCAACGGCGACGTCGCGGCCGCGGCGGCCGTCGCGTCGGCGTCGTATCGGGCGCCGGTCGAAGCCGCGCCGGTCGCCGTTCAGTCGACCGAGCCGAGCACCAGCGCCGCGTTCAGCCCGCCGAACCCGAACGAGGTGCTCAGCACCCGCCGGTAGCTGCCGGAGCGGCCCTCGCGGAGCAACCCGGGCAACAGCCCGTCGAGCTCCGGTTCCGGCGCGACGAGGTTGACCGTGCCCGGCGCCCAGCCGTCGCGGATCGCCAGGGCGCAGATCGCCGCCTCGATGGCGCCCGAGGCGCCGAGCGGATGGCCGTACAGCGCCTTCGTGCCGCTCACCGGGACGGTGGCGGCGCGTTCACCGAGCGCCATCGAGATCGCACGGGCCTCCGCGACATCGCCGATCGGCGTCGACGAGGCGTGCGCGTTCACGTAGTCGATCTCACTGGGATCGACCCCCGCGTCATCGAGCGCGATCGTCGCTGCGCGTGCCGCCTCGCGGCCGTCGGCCCGCGGTTGGACCATGTGATGGGCATCGGACGTGGCCCCATAGCCGAGCACCTCGGCGTACGGCGTCGCACCGCGTCGCTCGGCGGCTTCGGCCTCCTCGAGCACGAGCAGGGCCCCACCCTCACCCATCACGAAGCCGTCGCGCTCTGCATCGAACGGCCGGGCAGCATGCCCGGCGTCGTCATTGCGGCCGGCCGACAGCGCCCGGATGATGTCGAACGCCCCGAACGCGAGCGGCGACAGCGGCACCTCGCAGCCACCGGCGATCGCCGCGTCGACGCGTCCCTCGCGCAGGTCGCCGAGCGCCTCGCCGAGGGCCACCCCACCCGATGCACAGGAGTTCGCGGTCGACAGGATCGGGCCGCGGACATCGAGCGCGATGCCGAGGTTGGCCGGCGCGGCTCCGCCGAACACCGCCAGCGCGAGGGTCGGCGCGACCTGGCGGATGCCCTTCTCCATGTAGCGCTCGTGCTGTTCCTCCGCGAAGGCGATGCCGCCCAGCGCCGAGCCCAGGTAGATCCCGACCCGCTCAGGATCCGGCGCCCCGGCCTCGCCCGGCCGCATCGCGGCGTCGTCGAGCGCGAGGCGTCCGGTCACCATCCCGAACTGGCTGAAGCGGTCGAGCTGGCGGGCGGTCTTCGGCGGCATCCAGGCCAGCGGATCGAAGTCGTCGATCTGGGCGGCCACCTGGCTGCGGAACGGCGACGGGTCGAACCGGTCGATCCGCTTGACCGGCGATACGGCCCGGCGAAGACCGGCCCGAAACGCGTCCACGCCGGTCCCGATCGGCGTGACCAGCCCGATGCCGGTGATCCAGATCCGGCGACGACCGCTCATGCCCTTGGTTTCGTCTGCGGCGGCGGTTCGGACCCTTGCACCTCGACGACCGATTCCGCCAGCGCCTTGAACGTCGCCAGCGTGCGATCGGCGATCGGCCGCGTGAAGAAGCGGTCGACGAACCACGCGAACCCCGGCATCCGCGGCGAGAACTCGTGCGAGATCGTCACGCGACACGACGAAGCGTCGGCGGCCGGCTCGATCCGCCAGACGACGTTCATCCCCCGTGTCGCGCCGGCTATGTGCTCGAAATGCAGCCGCAGCGACTCGGGCTCGTTCCAGGTCCGCGACCACCAGACGACCGGAAGCCCGAGACCGAGCACGGGGATCAGCGGTCGCCGCGCCACGAACTCCGAGATCGGGCGGCCCATGCCGTCCGTGTCCTCGAACCGAGACCGGACGTAGTGCGGCAACAAGGTCGCCCACCGCTCCGTGTCGTGAGCGAGCGCGAAGACCAGCGGCGCAGGCGCCGCGATATCGATCCCGATGTCGCTATGCATCGGCGGTCGCCAGGCGCGTCACCGTGCGGCGGGCGAGCTCCCCGAGTCGGAGCCGGACCGCCTCGCCGGGCTCCACCCAGCGGCACGTGTCGGTCGAACCGTCGAGCTCGTCGCGCAGCGACCCACCCACGATGCGCACCGCGTAGACGATGCGGATCGCGTGCATCCGCTCGCTGCCATCGGGACTCGTGAACAGCCGGTCGTCGACGTCGGCCAGGCGCTCGATCTCGCCGCGGAAGCCGGTCTCCTCCTCGAGCTCGCGCAACGCGGCGTCGGCCGGTGCCTCGCCGAAGTCGAGGCCGCCACCGGGCAGCGTCCAGACGTCGCCGACGCCGACCGACGGGTGGATGTGGCAGAGCAGCACCCGATCGCGCTCGTCGCGGACGACGGCATAGGCCGCGACGCGGACCCGGTCCTCGCTCATGGTGCGAGCAGCGCGGCGATGAACCGCGGATCGAGTGCGCGGGACGCGGGCACGAGATCGCCCATCACGAGGCCCATGGTCGCACGGACCGCGGGCCGGTCGGCCAGCCGTCGGGCGGCGTATTCGAACGTCCGCGGTCGAGCCAGGAACGTCTGGACGAGCCACGAGACGGCGTCCTTCGAGGCGAACCGACGGCGCATCGCGCGATCGTAGGCGCGCGCTGCCGCTGCCCCGACCGACCGGCCGCCGACGGCGCCGCCCGGATCGCCGCCGCGGCGAGCTCGGTCGACACGAGCGCGCGATGGAGCCCCTCGCCCGTGAACGGGTCGAGGAACCCGGCCGCGTCGCCGACCAGGAACCAGCCGGGACCGGCCCGCGCCGTGACGCGACCGCCGAGCGGCGCTGCCCCGGCGATGCGATCGCAGGGCTCCGCCGCAGCCCACGCGACCGGATCGTCGTCGGCCGGCGGGACCATCGCAAGGACACGCCGGCTCGTCGCGGCGGCCCCGGTGCGGGCGAGCTCCTCGCGCCACGACGGCCCGAGCACGATCCCGATGTTCAGGCGATCGCCGGGGACCGGGGCGAGCCCGACGTAGCCATCCTCGATCACGACCAGCCGGGCGTCGCGCGAGGGACCCGGCGCGCCCGGATCGCGCGGGCGGGGATCCCCGACATGCCAGGACAGCCCGACGCGTGGCGGCAACCGCGGTGCGCGATGGACGCCGGCGGCGCGCGCGACGACCGACCCCGTCCCATCCGCGCCGACGACGACGCGCGCTCGAACCCGCTCGTCGCCGAGGCGGAGCGTCGCCGGGCCGGCTGGGTCGAGCTCGACGCCATCGACGCGCGTCCCGCGCCGGATCACGGCCCCGGCCGCACGAGCCAGGTCCTCGAGCGCGGGGTCCAGCCGCGACCGATCGAAGCCGACCGCCGGCGGGCCGCCCCGGTCCGCGCCGTAGGTCAGACGGACCGCGGCACCGCCAGGCGTCTCGAGGCGCATCGCCGGGATGGGCCGGGCGACCACGTCCAGGATCGCCCGGGAGAGGCCGGCTCGCTCAAGCGCGCTCGCCGCCGCCGGCGAGGTGAACACACCCCCGGCTCGCCAGTGCCAGGCGCGCGCCTGCTCGACGATCAGCACCTCGATGCCTGCGTGCGCCAGCGCCGCACCGAGCACCGTGCCCGACGGCCCGGCGCCGACGATCGCGACGTCGACCGGGGCGGTCATGTCGAGCCGTTCCGGCGGGCGGCCAACGCGACGCGGTGGCCGGCGAGCCCGTCGAACCGCCGCTCGACGCGGAGCCCGGCCGCCGCGAGCAACGCGGTCATCTCGTCGATCGAATACGCCCGCCGCACCGACAGCGGTGCGTCGTGGCGGGTGAACCGGTTGCGGGTGATCGTGTGGGTCAGGAGCCACGCGCCAAGCAAGGCTCGCCGGCCGCGGACGAGGTCGTTGAGCACGACGCCCAGCCGGGCGACCCTGGCCATCTCGGCCAACACCGCCCTCGCCGCGGCAGGCTCGAGGTGGTGGACGAGCAGCGAGGCGTGGACGACGTCGAACGCGTCGTCGGGGTAGGGGAGTGCGCGGGCGTCACCGACGTGGAGTGCCAGCTCCCCGGTCGCGGTGATCCGCGGGTCGACCACGGCGGCCGCGGCCAACACCTCGGGCCGGGTGTCGATCCCGGTCACTCGAACCAGCCGGCCGGTCGCGCGGCCGCGCTCGATGAGCGTCAGGGGGATGTCGGCCGCACCGGTGCCGACATCGAGCACGGCGATCGGCGCCGTGCCGGGCGCGAGCGCCTCCACGGCCGCTGCGCTGAGTCGGGCGCCGCCCAATCGTCGGTTGAACCACGCCAGGTCGTGCAGGTTACCGACGAGCGCGGGCCGGTCGTCCAGCGGCCCGTCGAGCAGCTCCTCGGCCCCCGACAGTCGGTCCATACCGGCGCAGACTACGATGCGCCGCGTGATCGTCGTCATCGGCGAGGCCCTGATCGACCTGCTCGTGCAGCCCGAAGGACGGGTCGAGGCGGCGCTCGGTGGCGGGCCCTTCAACACCGCTCGCACGATCGCGCGGCTGGGTCAGCCGGTGGCATTGGCCGGTCGGCTCTCCACCGATGCATTCGGACGCCGGTTGCGCGATGCGCTCGCCGCGGACGGCGTCGAGCTCGATCTCGTCGACTCGACCGACGACCCGACGACGCTCGCCGTCGTCCAGGCCCGCGACTGCCGGAGCGGCGGACTACCGCTTCTACCTGGATGGGACCTCGGCGCCCGGTCTCGGTCCGGAGGTCGTGGACCGGTTGGGCCGGCCCGTCGGCGCTGCACATCGGCACGCTCGGCGTGGCGCTGGAACCGATCGGTTCGACGGTCGAGCTCGCGGTCGGCAGGATGCCGACCCGAGACGCTGGTGATGCTCGACCTCAACGCCCGCCCGGCTGCCACGCCGGACCGCGCTGCCTGGGTGGCTCGCGTGGAGCGGCTCCTCGGGCGGGTCGATGTCGTCAAGGCCAGCGTCGAGGACCTGCGGCTGGCTTCGCCCGGACACGGATGCGCACGTGGCGGCCGCCGCGATCGTCGCCGCTGGGCCACGCGTCGTGCTGGTGACCGACGGCGCCGCGCCGGTGCGCGTCGTGACCGACGCGTGGACGCGTACCGTCGAGCCGCCGCAGATCGAGGTCGTCGACACGGTCGGCGCCGGTGACGCCTTCGGCGGGGCGTTCCTGGCGCGCTGGATCGGCGAGGGCCGCGATCGGGACGGGCTCGCGGACGCCGACGCCGACGCCGTGGCCGACGCGACGCGGTTCGCCGTCCGCGTCGCGACGATCTCGTGCACGCGACCCGGCGCAGACCCGCCGACCACCGCCGAGCTGGCACGGGCGACTGACCGGTAGCCCGATCGGGGGGTGCAGCCGGGGTGCGAGGGCCTGTAGCCTCTGGACATGCCCCATCGGATCCGCATCGCCCTGATCGTGCTGTCCGTCGCCATCCTGTCGTTGGCGGGCGCCGGCACGGCCGCCGCGGGGATGCCCAACTACCCGCATCAGAGCGTCGGCAACCGCGGCTCCGACGTGCGGGCGATCCAGGGGTTCCTGCGGCATCACGGCGCGACGGATCTCGGCATCACCGGCATCTACGACGCCCCGACCGTGACCGCCGTGCGGGCGTTCCAGACGGCGCGCGGCCTGCCGGTGACCGGCATGGTCGATGGCGCGACCTGGTCGCGCTTCCTCGTGTCGCTCCGGTCGGGCGCGACCGGTGAGGCGGTCGCGGTCCTCCAGCGCCAGCTCAACGAGAAGCGGGGCGCGGGCCTGACCGCCGACGGGACGTTCGGGGCCGCGACCGTGAGCGCGGTCCGCGCCTTCCAGCGCCACGCGGGCCGGCCGGTCACGGGCGTCGTCGACGCGTCAACCTGGCGCTACCTGATCAGCCACTTCGAGCGACCATCGTTCGGCCGTTGGCTATGCGACTACCAGGCCGGCAACGGCCTCGCCGACTGGGGGACGGGGGCCGCGATCAGCCAGCTCGAGGGTGCGGCCGTGCCGGTCGTGCTTGCCGGGCACGGCCGGGTCGCCGTCGGCGACATCGGCCACGAGCACGGCGGCGACATCGCCGGCCACGAGAGCCACGAGCGCGGCCTCGATGTCGATGTCCGCCCGATCCGCCGTGACGAGAACCACTGCCGCTGGGGCGTGAGCTACCGATCGTCGCTCTACGACCGGGCCGCGACCCGCGCGCTCATCCGGGCCATCCGCGCGGCGGCGCCCGGGCACGTGAAGCTGATCTACTTCAACGATCCCGTGCTCATCCGGGAGGGCCTGTCGCGCTACCACGCGGGCCACGACGACCACGTACACATCCGCTACTGCGAGCGGGTCTACCCGATCGCGGCGTACGACTGCTGACCGGGTCCCCGAACGGGCGGTGACATAATGCCGGCCATGGCGGACCGCAGCAGCACGAGCGTCGCGCCGGTTCCCGACCAACGGCCCAACAGCTGGGGGTTCGGGGACGGCCAGGCGATCCCATGGGAGTACGCCCCGGCCCCCGAGGCACGGGACATCGTCACCCTCCAGGAGCGCTACGGGCTGTTCATCAACGGCCGCTCCGTGCCGGCCACCGGTGGCGAGACGTTCGCCTCGATCGACCCGTCGACCGAGCAGCCCCTGGCCGTCGTCGCCAAGGCGACAACGGCCGACGTCGACAAGGCGATCCGGGCAGCTCGACGGGCGCAGCGCCGCTCGTGGGGCCAGCTGTCCGGTCGGGAACGTGCCAAGTACCTGTTCCGGATCTCACGGATCCTCCAGGAGCGTTCGCGCGAGTTCGCGGTCCTCGAGTCGATGGACTCGGGCAAGCCGATCAAGGAGAGCCGCGACGTCGACGTGCCGCTGGCGGCGAACCATTTCTGGTATTACGCGGGCTGGGCCGACAAGCTCGACTACGCGTTCCCGGGACGGGTCGCCAGACCGCTCGGCGTCGCCGCGCAGATCATCCCGTGGAACTTCCCGCTGCTGATGCTGGCCTGGAAGATCGCGCCGGCCCTGGCCGCCGGGAACACCGTCGTGCTCAAGCCGGCGTCGACCACGCCGTTGTCCGCGCTGCTGTTCGCTGACGTGGTCCTGCAGGCGGACCTGCCGCCGGGCACCGTCAACATCATCACCGGTCCGGGCGAGATCGGGATGCACATGGCCATGCATCCGGACGTCGACAAGGTCGCGTTCACCGGTTCCACCGAGATCGGCAAGAAGATCGGCCGCGGCGTGGCCGGGTCGGACAAGGCGCTCACCCTGGAGCTCGGCGGCAAGGCCGCCAACATCGTGTTCGACGACGCGCCGCTCGACCAGGCGGTCGAGGGCATCGTCAACGGCATCTACTTCAACCAGGGCGAGGTCTGCTGCGCGGGATCGCGGCTGCTTGTCCAGGAGTCGATCGCCGACACGCTCATCGACAAGCTCAAGGACCGGCTCGCGACGATTCGCGTCGGGGACCCGCTCGACAAGAACACCGACGTCGGTGCCATCAACTCGAAGGCCCAGCTCGAGAAGATCACCGAGCTCGTCGCATCCGGCGTGGCCGAGGGCGCCGAGCTGTATCAACCGGCCTGCGACCTGCCTGACCGCGGCTACTTCTTCCGGCCGACGCTCTTCACCAACGTTGCGCAGAGCCACCGGATCGCCCGCGAGGAGATCTTCGGGCCGGTGCTGTCGGTGCTGACGTTCCGCACGCCGGAGGAGGCCGTCGAGAAGGCCAATAACACGCCGTACGGCCTGTCGGCCGGTGTGTGGACCGACAAGGGCTCGCGGATCCTCGAGATGGTGTCGCGGATGCAGGCGGGCGTTGTCTGGGCCAACACGTTCAACAAGTTCGACCCGACCTCACCGTTCGGCGGCTACAAGGAGTCGGGCTTCGGCCGCGAGGGTGGCATGCACGGGCTGCATGCCTACGTCCGGCTGGAGGACCGCTGATGGCTGCGAGCCGCAACGGCACGTCGGGCAACGGTTCGGGGCCGCGGATCGGCGTGCGCAAGACCTACAAGCTGTACATCGGCGGCGCGTTCCCGCGCAGCGAGAGTGGCCGCTCATACGTGGTGTCGGCGGCCGACGGCACGCCGCTCGCGAATGCCGTTCGCGCGTCACGAAAGGACGTGCGGGACGCCGTACGCGCCGCCCGCAACGCGTTCCACGGCTGGGCCGGGAAAACCGCGATGAACCGCGGCCAGGTCCTCTATCGCGTGGCCGAGCTGATGGAGGGCCGGCGCGACCAGTTCGTGGCGGAGGTCGCGGCGGCGGAGGGGCTGCGCGAGGCCAAGGCCGGCGAGGTCGTCGACCGGGCGATCGACCGCTGGGTCTGGTACGCCGGCTGGGCCGACAAGATCACCCAGATCCTGGGTTCGGCCAACCCGGTCGCGGCGCCGTACTTCAACTTCACGATCCCGGAGCCCACCGGCGTCGTCGGGGTCGTCGCGCCCGAGACGTCGTCGCTGCTCGGCCTCGTCAGCCGGCTCGCCCCGCCGCTCGTGTCCGGGAACGCGGTCGTGCTCCTGACGTCCGAGTCGAGACCGTTGCCCGCCATCACGTTGAGCGAGGTCCTGGCCACGTCCGATGTGCCCGGCGGCGTCGTCAACATCCTCACCGGGCGCAAGAGTGAGCTCGTGCCGGTGCTGGCCGCGCACGTCGACGTCGATGCCCTGGACACCTGGGGCGTGCCGGACGCCATGCGCCTCGAGACCGAGCAGCTCGCGGCCGACGACATCAAGCGCCTGTCGCGCCGTCCATCGACCGTGAACGAAGCACGCTTCGACTGGCTCGACGACCGAGCCGCCGAACGACCCGAGTGGATCGCCGTCTTCCTCGAGATGAAGACGGTCTGGCACCCGATCGGGGTCTGAGCCCGATGGCCGTCCGCCCGGACCCCGAGGTCGGCTTCCGCCGTGCCGGCGACCACCTGCGCGGCGGCCGCCTGGTCGAGCGGCGCGTGTTCGTGCAGGCATCGCCGCGCGTCGTCTGGGCCTCGCTCCACGATCCCACCGCGTCGACCGCGCTGTTCCCCGAGCTGCGCCTGGGACCCGCCGCACCGTCATGGCCGGCCGCGGCGACCACGCGGACCGCGCGCACGCGCCTGGGCCTGCTGCGTGAGACGGCCCGTGTCGAAAGCCTCGAGGCGCGCCCGGAGTCCACGTTCCGCCTGCGCGTGACGGGCTCGGGCTTCGAGAGCGAGTGGTCGTGGCGGCTCGAGGCCATCGCCGGCGGGACCCGCGTGATCCACGGCGCGACGTTCGAGCCGATCGATCGTTGGACCGACATCCTCGTCCGCCTCGGGCGGCGCTCGCTGGAAGCCCGCGTCGAGGCGCACCTGCGGGCGCTCAAGGAGCGCGCGGAGCGGGCCGAGCACGCGCCGCCGGCCGCGTGACGGGAGGTCGGTGAGGGGCCAGGGACCCGGCGACGTGCCGTTCGCGGGGATGCGTCGGAACGCGCCGGCGCTGGTCGGCGGGCTGCTCCTCGTGCTCGGCCTGTTCGTACTCGTGCCGGACATCACGCCGCGCCCCTCGGAGCTGCCGCCCGTGCAGCTCGTCCACGGGCGGATCGTGGAGCTGGTGGCGACCGATGATCCCGGCACGCCCGACGTCCGCATCGAGGTCCTCGACTCGGTCGAGGGCGGCCCGCAGCGTGGCGAGATCGTCGAGGGCTTTCTGCAGGGGCCAAACGGTCTCGAGGCGCGCCCGGAGTTCGGCGTCGGCGACGAGGTCATCGTCAACATCTCGACCGACCCGGATGCAGGCTTCATCGCCGTGAACGATCGCTATCGCGTCGGGACGCTCGCCGTGCTGCTCGGGCTGTTCGCCCTCGCGGTGACGCTGGTCGGTGGTTGGCGGGGCGTTCGCTCGCTGATCGCGCTCGCGTTGACCCTGGCGGTCGTCGTGAAGCTGGTCGTGCCGCTCATCCTGGCCGGCTGGGATCCCGCCCCGGTGGCGATCCTGGCTGCGACGAGCGTGACGATCGCCACGTTCCTGCTGACCGAGGGCGCCCGCCGCCAGACCGCGGCGGCCGCCATGGGCACCGCGATCTCGCTGACGCTCGTGGCGGTACTGGCGTCGGTGTTCGACTCGCTCGCGCGGTTCACGCCGCTCCGCGGATCGGAGTCGGCCGGGTTCCTGATCTCGATGGGCGGCACCCAGCTGGACCTGGGTGGGCTCGTGCTGGCCGCGGTCATCTTCGGGGCGCTCGGTGTCCTCGACGACGTGACGGTGACGCAGGCGGCGACCGTCCAGGAGCTGTACGAGTCAGATCCGCGCGTCCGTCCGCTGAGCCTGGCGTCGCGGGCGATGAATGTCGGGCGCTCGCACATCGCGGCGACCGTGAACACGCTGGTGCTGGCGTACGTCGGCGCGTCGCTGCCGCTGATCGTGCTGTTCGCCGCCGGACGCCAGGATCCGCTGCTCATCGTCTCGGGTGAGGTGGTCGCGGTGGAGGTCGTCCGCGCGCTGGTCGGGAGTATCGGGATCGTGGCCGCGGTGCCGGTCACGACGATGATCGCGGTCGCGCTGATCGGCCGGCGGCTGCCGTTCATCGGGGAGGGGACCGGATCTCGGCACGCCCCCGGCTGGGACTGAGGGGCGGTCGCTCGACAACCGCTCGATTCCGAACGTTCAGTATTGACTGAATGTTCGGAACGCAGTAGCGTCGTCCGCATGACCGAAGGCGAGAGCCGGTTCGTCGAGGAGATGGGCCAGATGTTGGCGTCCTACGGGATGACCCCGATGGCCGGCCGGATGTGGGGGTGGCTGCTGATCTGCGATCCGCCGGAGCAGACCGCCGGCGACATCGCGGACGCCCTCCACGCGAGTCGTGGCGCGATCAGCGGGACCGCACGCCTGCTGGCGAACGCCGGCATGATCCGGCGAACGACCAGAGGCGGCGATCGGCGCGAATACTTCAGCGCCCCGCCCGAGACGTTCGAGACGTTCCTGCGGAGCGCCGGCCGCATCTATCGGCAGTTCCGCGAGATGGCCGAACGCGGTCTCGACGGCATGGCCGATCGACCGCCGGCGTCTCGTGCACGGCTCGAAGAATTCCGCGACGTCTTCGCCTTCGTGGAGCGGGAGGTCCCGGCCGTCGTCGACGGCTTCCTCCGTGAGCGTGCCGGGCGTGCCGGCAGGAAAGGACCAGCATGACTGCGGTCATCCACACCGAACGATTGACGAAGACGTACGGGATCCATCGCGGCATCACCGAGGTCGACCTCGATGTCGAGACCGGCGAGATCTTCGGCTTCCTCGGGCCCAACGGCGCGGGCAAGACCACGACGATGCGGGTGCTCCTCGATCTCATCCGCCCGACCTCCGGGCGCGCAGAAGTCTTCGGCATCGAGACCACCAGGGATCCGGTGGCGATCCATCGTCGCGTGGGCTATCTCCCCGGCGAGTTCGACCTGTACGACCGCCTCACCGGCGCCGATACGATCACCTACTTCGCCAACCTGCGCGGCGGTGTCGATCCCGCCTACGTGGCGGAGCTCGTCGAGCGCCTCGACCTCGACCCGAGCCGCCGGTTCAAGGAGTACTCGAAGGGCAACAAGCAGAAGGTCGGCCTGGTCGTCGCACTCCAGCACAAGCCGGACCTGCTGATCCTCGACGAGCCGACGGCCGGCCTCGATCCGCTCATCCAGCAGACCTTCTTCGAGATCGTCCGCGAGGCCAAGGCCGAGGGACGCTCGGTGTTCCTCAGCTCGCACATCATCGACGAGGTCGATCGCACCTGCGACCGCGTCGCGATCATCCGCGAGGGTCGGCTGGTCCAGGTCGACCGGATCGAAGCGATCCGCCGCCTTGCGTTCCACCACGTCGAGCTGTCGTTCTCGCATCCCATCTCGGCTGCCGTGTTCTCCGCACTGGACGACGTCAGCGACGTGGAGGTCGACGGCAACACCGTCCGGATGCGGGTGAACGGCCCGATCGGCCAGGTCATCGCGGCCGCCGCCGGGCATGGCCTTGTTGACGTCGTCAGCCGCGAGCCCAACCTCGAGGACGTGTTCCTCGCGCAGTACGGGTCCCACGAGAGGGCGGTCCCGGCAGGAGTCGGCCCCGATGGCCGCTAGCACCGCCATCCTGGTCCGCCCGCGGCCGTGGTCGCGGGTCGTCGGCCTCGCATCGATCTACGGCAAGACACTCCGCGACAGTCGGCGCGCCGCGCTGATCGTCGGGTTCATGGGCGGGCTGTTCATGCTCGCGACCGCGGCGCCGATCGCTGCGGAGTTCGACACGCTCGAGAAGCGCCAGCTCCTCGTCAGGTCGATGACGGCACTGCCGGCCGTGTTCCGCGGCCTGCTCGGCGAGGCCATCAATATCGAGACCCTCGGGGGGTTCATCTCGTGGCGGGTCGGTAACGTCCTGCCGGTCCTGCTCGGGCTGTGGTCGGTGATCGCGTTGTCGGGCACGCTGGCCGGTGAGGCCGCCAAGGGCAGCCTCGACCTGTTGGTATCGACGCCCCACAGCCGCCGGTCGATCGCGCTCCAGAAGGTCGCCGGGCACGTGACCGCCCTGGTCGTCGCGATGCTGATCGCCGCCTTCTTCCTGTATGTCGCCGGCCAGGTGTTCGCCACCCTGCCGGGTGATGCGATCCCGCTCGACGCGGCGCTCGGCCAAGTGACGCTCTACGGCCTGCTGATGCTCGCGGCTGGTTCGATCGCGTTCGCGGCCGCCCCGGTCGTCGGTCGGTCCAAGGCGGTCGGCATCGGGCTGATCGCGCTGTTCGGGATGTACCTCGTCTCGTCCTATTCGACGCTGTCACCGACGCTCGAGGCGATCGGTCCGATCTCCTGGTACTCCTGGACGTCCGGTCACCGGCCGATCGCCGGTGTGACCGACTGGCCGTCGGTCGGCCTGCTGGCGGTCGTGGTCGTGGCCCTGCTTGCCATCGGCGTCGCGGTATTCGAACGGCGCGATCTCGGCGCCGTCGCGCCGTTGCGCTGGCTCCGCATCCCGGGCCTCCCGCGAGGGACGAGCGGGCCATTCGCCCGGTTACTGTCCGATCTCGCGCCGGCCGCGCTCGGCTGGGGTGGTGGCGTCGGTGTCTACGCCGCGCTGATCGCGTCCTCGGCGCCGGCGCTGACCGACGTGCTCAACCAGACACCCGGGCTGACCGACTACATCCGGATCATCTATCCGGACCTCGACCTGAGCCAACCGTCGGGCATCCTCCAGCTGGCGTTCTTCGCGTTCGCGTCGCTGATGGCCGGCCTGGCCGGTGCGACCTTCCTGGCCGCGTGGGCCAGCGACGAGAACGAGCGGCGGTTGGACCTCGTGCTCTCGACCCCGGTCTCGCGCGCCCGCTGGGCGCTTCGGAGCGGGGCGGCGGTGTTGACCGGGATCGGCGTCATGCTCGTCGTCCTCGGGTTGTTCGTGGTCGCGGCCGTCGCGCCACAGGGCGGTGACCTCAGCGCTCCCGTCGCCGGCTCTGCCATCCTCGGGCTGGCGGCAGCCGGGTACGCCGGCATCGGGTTCGCAGCCGGCGGTCTCGTCCGCTCGTCGCTGGCGGCGCCGGTCGCGGCGGCCGTGGTGATCGCGACGTTCGTGCTCGACACGCTCGGCTCGGCGCTCGACCTTCCGGACGCGATCCTGGACCTGTCGCTCTACAAG
Source organism: uncultured Chloroflexia bacterium (assembly GCA_963812745.1). Lineage (GTDB taxonomy): Bacteria > Chloroflexota > Limnocylindria > Limnocylindrales > CSP1-4 > SPCO01. The sequence goes on from CAWEWE010000010.1 coordinate 16,123, forward strand.
CACCTCGGCCAGCCGATGGCCGGCACGTACGACGCCGTCGGGATCGTCGTGGCGGCGATCCTTGCCATCGGTGGCCTCCTCGTCGGCGCGTGGGGCCTGCAGCGGAGGGACGTCGGCCGCTAACGTCCGGGCATGGACGCCTTCGTCATCGCGCTGGTCCTGGTCAGCGCCGGCCTCCACGTCGCGTGGAACGTCCGGCTCAAGACGGCCGGTGACCCGCTCCGCGCGGCGACCGTCGGGCTGCTTGCGGCATCGGTCGGCATCGTGCCGGCCGGCATCGCGGCGTGGTGGCTCGCCGGTCGACCGAGCCTGCCGCCGGAGGGTGTGGCCCTCGGCATCGTCTCGGGCGTCCTCGAGGCCGTCTACTTCGTCCTGCTGTCGGCGGCCTACCGGCGCGGCGACCTGTCGGTCGTCTATCCCATCGCCCGCGGGACCGCGCCGCTCCTCGCGGTGGCGATCGGCGTCGGACTCTTCGGGGAGCAGCTCGGTCTGGCAGGGTCACTTGGCGTCGCGGCGCTGCTGGTCGGGTTCCTGCTCCTCCAGCAGCCCTGGCGGGCGTTCCGCGGGCACCGCGCCGTCGATCCGTCGATCGCGTTCGCGCTGGCCACGGGCGTCACCATCGCGACGTACACCGCGGTCGATCGGGTCGGGACGAGGCTCATCGACCCGCTGCCCTACGCGGCGATCCTGTGGGTGACCGGCGCGCTCCTGCTGGTGTTGTGGATCCGGTTCACCGGTGGTGGCGATATCTTCGCGGGCGGCCGCGAGCAGCTTCGCTCGTCGGTGATCGGTGGCTGGCTGACCCTCGCTGCGTACCTGCTCATCCTGTGGGCACTCAGCGTCGCGCCACTCTCCGGGGTCGCGCCACTGCGCGAGTCGGCGGCGGTGTTCGCGGCGGCGTGGGGATCGGTCCGCCTGGGCGAGGCCGCGGACTCGGGCGACACGGTCCGGCGCGTCGGTGCGTCGGCCCTGATCGTTGCGGGGGCGATCCTGCTGGCGCTCGGAGGCTAGCGCCGGCCCTGGCGACGAGCGGCGGTCCTACGCCCCCTCGGCGGCCGGTGCGAACAGCTGACGTCGACCCCATCGTCCGTTGACGAGGGCCACCCCGGCGATGACGAGGGCGGTCCCGATGAGCAGTCGCGCATCGACGGCCTCCTGCAGGACGAGATAGCCCAGCACGATCCCGACGACCGGCAGCAGGTAGGCCACCAGCGTGGTCCGCGTCGCGCCCCAGTGCGCGAACAACCTGAAGACGAACAGGTACGCGACACCCGAGCCGAGGATGCCCAGCCACAGGATCGAGAACACCGCTTGGGCGTCCGGCCGGGCGGTCCAGGGCTGTTCGAGCACGATGGCCAGCACCCCGACGAGCACCGCCGCGAACGTCACCTGGAACACGGCCGGGATCATGGGTGGCACGCCCCGGACATTGCGCCGCGAATACACCGCGCCGGCCGCGTAGCTGACCGCGGCCCCGAGCAGGGCGATCTCACCGACGACCGACGAGCCCTCACCGGTCAGCCCGCGACTCGTGATGATCACCACACCGATGAAGCCGACGATGAGGCCGACGAGCCCGTTGACGCGCATGGGCTCATCCGGCAGGAAGATGGCCGACAGCACGATCGTGAAGAGGGGGACCGGTGACGTCAGGATGGCGGCCAGCGAGGACTCCACCGACTGCTCCGCCCAGGTGATGAGCAGGAACGGGATCGTGATGTTGATGATACTCATGACGAGCAGGTGACCGTAGATCCGCCGATCGCGCGGCAGACGCTGCCCCGCGATCCGGATGACCAGCCACAACAGGGCCGCTCCGACGACGAGCCGGAGGGCGACCAGCGTGAACGTCCCGAAGTCGTCGACGGCCAGCTTGATGAAGAGATAGCTCGATCCCCAGATGAACCCGAGCAGCAGGAAGATGACCCAGTCCAGCTGCGAGGAACGGTCCGTCATCGGGAAATCATACGGCGCTTGGCCTACCTGGATATGTCAAGTTTCCGACCAGTCGGTGCCTTGTTTCGAGGACCAGAACCGGGGTCCGTGGCGAACCGTTGCATCAGCGCCAGCGGGTCAGGATCGCCTCACGACCGAACAGCCGCACGCCGACCCGCAATCCTTCGAGCGAGACCGCGAGCACGATGGCCGACAGCACCAGGTAGCCGAGCGGGCCGACCAGGAGCGTGCCCGTCGCCTGGATGAGCACGAGCGCGATGACCGGCAGGATCACGACACCGCCGATCTGCTGGGCGACCCGCGGGTCGTTCACGCGGGCGCTCACGATCACCCCGGCCACGACCGATGACAGCCCGACCGCCGGGCCGAGCACGAACACGCCCGTCAGCCAGGACAGGTCGGTGACGACCCCGAACAGCGCCGGGCCGTATACGAGCGACGCGAGCAGGACGAAGATCGCGTAGGTGACCCAGCCGGCGAGCACGCCTGGCACGAGCGCCGCGATCGCCTTGCCGGCCAGCAGCTCGGACGTCCGGATGGGCGTGGCAAGCACCGCTTCCAGCGAACGGGTCTGCTTCTCGCCGATGATCGAATAGGTCGCGATCGACAGCGGGATGTAGGCCGGCATCAACAGGAAGAACACGAGGAACTGCTGGACCGCGAACGCACCCGCCAGCTCGCCCGGCGAGAAGGTCGACCATTCCGGCTTCTGCGACAGCACCTGCCTAGCCAGCTCCGGTGGCAGCACGCTGTCGCCGACGGCCGCGGCGAGCACGATCGGCGCGATCGTCAGCGCGATGGGGGGCACGAGGATCGTCGACATCAGCAGGCGATTGCGGACGGTCTCGTACCACTCCCGCCACAGGATGGTCCCGACGATCGCCCGTCGCATCAGGCCACGTCCTCGATCCCATCGGTGCTGGGCGTGACGCCCATGATCTCGAAGTAGATCCGCTCCAACGACGTCCGCTCCGGACGGAGCTCGACCACGTCGGCGCCGGTGGCGACCAGGGCACGGACGACGGCCGGCGCGATCGACTCCGGATCGTCGGCGCCGACCCGCATCACGCCGTCGGTGGCCTCCGTCGCGCTGACCCCGCCGACGGCACGGACCGCAGCGACCTGGTCGTCGGACGCGGGACCGCCGAGGCGGACCATGAGCCCGCGGTGGCCGAGCGCGCCGCGCAACGCGGCCGGCGAGTCGACCCGAAGGAAGCCGCCGCGCACGAACGCGATGCGATCGCAGAGCCGGTCCGCCTCATCGAGGTTGTGCGTGGCCAGCACGATCGTCCGTCCGGCACGCTGCAGCATCTCGATCGCCTCGCGAACGATGAACGCCGCCTCCGGGTCGAGCGCCGCGGTCGGTTCGTCAAGGAACACCACCGACGGGTCGTGCAGCAGCGCCCGTGCGATGGCGAGCTTCTGCTTCATGCCCTTGCTGAACGTGCCGGCCACGTCGTCGCGCCGGTCCCACAGCCCGAACAGCCGCAGGTAGCGCTCGATGCGCTCCGCGCGCACCGCCGCGTCGAGGCTGTGCAGCCGCCCGAAGAAGTCGAGGTTGGCGATGGCCGGCAGCTTGTCGTACAGCCCCGGCGTCTCGGTCAGGATGCCGACCCGCGTCCGGACGTCGTCGGCCGCCTCGCGGACGTCAAACCCATCCACCGACGCGGTCCCCTCGGACGGCTCGATGAGCGCCGTGAGCATGCGCACCGTGGTCGTCTTGCCGGCCCCATTGGGGCCGAGGAGACCGAGGACCTCGCCGCGTCGCACCGTCAGGTCGATGCCGCGCACCGCCCAGCGATCCCCGAACCGCCGCCCGAGCCCGCTGGCCTGGAGCGCGTTATCCGGCAGGCCCGGTGCTTCCATCGTCATCACGGGCAAGTGTCGCCCATCGACGGGTGGACCGCGTTGGCCTACTGCGGTATTCCAAGGAAGGTACCATCCGCGGGTGATCGCGCTGCGCCTCGTCGTGCTGGCCCTGGGCGCGGCACTGGGGGTCTTCTACCCGTTCATCCCGGTCATCCTTGCGAGTCGCGGGTTCGGACCGGCGGAGATCGGCCTCATCGCGTCGGTCGGCGCGGTCGGCTTCACGCTCGCGGTCCCGGCCTGGGGCCACATCGCCGACGTGCGGCTCGGACGAGCACGGACGCTCCAGGTCTGCGCGCTGGGCGGCGGTGTGGCCGTCGGCGCGCTGCTCGGCTCGTGGCCACCGATCATCGTCGCGTTGCTGTTCATGGCGTACTGGGTCTTCGAGTCGTCATGGCAGCCGCTCGCCGACGCGCTGACGGTGAACCATGTCGATCGACGGGGTTATGCGCGCGTCCGCCTGCTGACCAGCCTGTCCTTCGCGCTGTCGTCGATCGGGGCCGGGTTCCTGTACGACGCGACCGGGTTCAGCGCCGCCTTCGCGCTGACGCTGGCGATCGCCATCGCGATGGCGCTGGCCGCTGCGCGCGTGCCGGACATCGCTCGCGCCGACCTGCATGGCGCAGTGCCCGCGAAGGACGTGTCGGACGACTTCGAGGCGCCGGTGGTGCCGCAGCCGACGCGGCCGTGGCTCGGCTCGGCGGGGGTCGCGCTGCGCGTCGCCCCTCGGCTCAAAGCCGTGCTCGTCGCCGTGATGCTCGTCAACATCACGATCATCAGCGGGTTCACCTACCTCCCGCTGCGGCTCGGCGACCTCGGCAGCCCGCCGTCCGATGTGGCGCTGGCGGCCGGGGTGGCGGCACTCGCGGAGATCCCCGCGATGCTGCTCGCCGCCGTGGTCGCCCGCCGGATCGGCCTGCGCGGGATGTTCGTCAGCAGCGCGCTCATCTACGGCGCCGCGACCTCGTCCTGGATCCTGCTCGACGCACCTGCACTCATCATCGCGACACGGGCGATCACCGGCGTGGCCTTCGCGTGGGTGCTCGTGTGCGTCGTGCTCACCATCGCGCGGTTGCTCCCCGGGGAGCTGCAGGGGACCGGCCAGGCGCTGTACCAGACCGTCGCGTTCGGGGTCGGCGCGATCGTGGCCAACCTCGTCGGCGGGTTGCTGTACGGCGGCATCGGGCATGCAGCGGTCTTCGGGCTCGGGACGCTCCTGGCGATCGTGGCCGCCGCGATGGGCTGGTTCGCCTTCCCGCGCGACGGGATCGCCGCCCCGCGACCGGCGCCTGCCGGTCCTGGCTAGCGCCCGCCTAGCCCAGCCAGACCGCGGTATCCGGGGGGAGCACGGCGACCTCCGCCAGCGGCTCACTCGCCAGCAGGATCGGCCGGCCGGTCGGCAGCTCGATCGGGGTCGTTCCGAGGTTGACGACCGTCTCGAGCCCGCCCGGCCGGTCGAACCGCAGGACCGACTCGGGGGCCGGCAGCCAGGCCATCCCCGAACCCCGGAAGCCGAGATGCTCGCGGCGCATCCGGAGCGCGGTGCGGTACAACTCGAGGAACGAGCTCGGGTCGCCCATCTGCCGCTCGACCGAGCGCTCGCGCCAGGAGAGCGGCTGCGGCAGCCACGGCTCGGATCCCGGGGGCCCGAACCCGAACGGCGGCTCGGTGCCCGACCACGGCAGCGGGACCCGGCATCCGTCGCGGCCGCGGATGGTGTGCCCGGACCGCAGCCACGTCGGGTCCTGGAGCAGCTCCTCCGGGAGGTCCTCGACCTCCTCGAGTCCCAGCTCCTCACCCTGGTACAGGTAGACGCAGCCCGGCAACGCCAGCATCAGCAGCAACGCGGCTCGGGACCGGCGCCGGCCGAGCTCGAGGTCGGTCGGGATCGGCGTCGTCCCGCGGCCGACCCCGCTGACCGGGTCGACGCTCTTGCCACGGACGCGACCGAACCGTGTGACGTGCCGTGTCTGGTCATGGTTCGACAGCACCCACGTGGCCGGCGCGCCGACCGGCGCCAGCGCGTGAAGGCTGGCGTCGATCGCCTTTCGTAGTGCGGTCGCGTCCCAGCCGGCCTGCAGGAACCGGAAGTCGAACGCGGTGTGGAGCTCGTCGGGTCGCAGGTAGCGTGCCAGGCGCTCGGCGCTCGGGACGAACACCTCGGCCACGAACATGCGATCGCCGTACTCGTCGGCGATGGCGCGCCAGCGCCGGTAGATGTCGTGGACGCCGTCCTGGTCCCAGTAGGGGCCGGGCCGCACGGCCGACTTCGGCGACCGCCGGCCGAGGTCGGGGAAAGCCGGGTCCTTGACAAGGCCATGGGCCACGTCGATGCGGAAGCCATCCGCGCCGCGGTCGAACCAGAACCGCAGGATCGACTCGAACTCGGCGCGCACCTCCGGCTCGGTCCAGTCGAGATCTGGCTGCTCCGGCGCGAACAGGTGGAGATACCACTGGCCGGGCTTGCCGTCGGGTTCGGTCACGCGCGTCCAGGCCGGGCCGCCGAACACGCTCGGCCAATCGGTCGGCGGGCGACTCCCGCCGCTCCCGCGGCCATCGCGGAAGACGTAGAAGTCGCGTTCCCGGCTGCCGGGACCTGCCACCAGTGCGGCCTGGAACCACGGGTGTCGGTCGGAGGTGTGGTTCGGCACGATGTCGAGGAGCACCCGGATGCCGAGTGCATGCGCCTCGTCGATGAACCCTTCGGCGTCTGCGAGCGTGCCGAACAGCGGGTCGATATCGCGGTAGTCGGCGACGTCGTAGCCGCCGTCGACCATCGGCGACACGAACCACGGATTGACCCACAGCGCATCGACGCCGAGGTCGCGCAGGTACGGCAGTCGCGAGCGCATCCCGCCGATGTCGCCGATGCCGTCGCCGTCCGTGTCGGTAAAGCTGCGGATGTAGATCTGATAGACGACGGCGTCGCGCCACCACGGAGCGGGGTCGGTCATGCCGCTAGCATGACGGCACACGAAGGAGGGGCGTATGCGGCTCTGGGGCGGTCGGTTCGGCGAGGACAACGATCGACGGGTGGCCGATTTCACGCGCTCGATCGAGCTCGACCGGGAGCTGGCCGCCGATGACATCGCCGGGTCGACCGCGCACGTGCGCGGTCTCGGGCGTGCCGGGTTGCTCACCGCCGAAGAGGTCGACGAGCTGGTGGCCGGGCTCGAGGGCCTGGCCGAGGCGGTGCGCGACGGGTCGCTTGCGTGGGACCCGGACCTCGAGGACGTCCATCTCAACCTCGAATCGGCGCTGGCCGACCGGATCGGGTCGCTGGCCGGCAAGCTGCACACGGGTCGCTCGCGCAACGACCAGGTCGCGACCGACCTGCGGCTGTGGCTGCGTCGGGCGATCGACGGGCTGGACACGGCGCTCGTCGACTTCGAGCGGTCCCTCGTGACGCTTGCGGAACGTGAGGGCACGGCGATCCTGCCCGGCTCGACCCACATCCAGCCGGCCCAGCCGGTGCTGTTCGCGCATCACCTGCTCGCCTACGTCGAGATGGCCGAGCGCGACCGGGACCGGCTGGCCGACGCGCGCCGCCGGACCAACGTGTCGCCGCTGGGTGCCGGGGCGCTCGCCGGTGCCGGCTACGCGCTCGACCGGGACGCGACCGCCGACGAGCTCGGGTTCGACGGAGTGACCGCCAACTCGCTCGATGCGGTGAGCGACCGCGACTTCGTGGTCGAGACCGTCGGTGCGATCGCGCTCGGGATGGTCCACCTGAGCCGGCTGGCCGAGGAGATCACCTGGTGGTCGAACCCGCGGTTCGGCTTCATCCGGGTGAGCGACGCGTTCTCGACCGGCTCGTCGATCATGCCGAACAAGAAGAACCCCGATCCCGCCGAGCTGGTCCGTGCTCGCGCGGCCCGCGTCATCGGGGCGCAGGCCGGGCTGCTGACGCTGCTCAAGGGCCTGCCGCTCGCGTACCAGCGCGACCTGCAGGAGGACAAGGCGCCGCTGTTCGACGCGGTGGCGGTCTACGAGGCATCGCTCGGCGTGCTGTCGGGGCTGCTGGACACGCTCGTCGTGGATCGCGAACGGATGCGCGAGGCGGCCGACGAGGGCTATACGACGGCGACCGCCGTGGCCGACGCGCTTGTCCGCCGCGGCATCCCGTTCCGTGTCGCCCACCACGTCGTCGGCTCGATCGTCGCCCAGGCCGAGGAGGCGGGTCTGCGGCTCGACGGCGTGCCCGACTCGATGATCGGCCTGGCGCTCGGCGCCAGCGGTGACGCAGGGGCGCAAGCGCTGGCCGCCGACGAAACGATCGGCGAGGTGGTGCGTGGGGCCGCGTCGGTGGACGACGCGCTCGCATCGTGCGACGTCATCGGCGGGACGGCGCCGACCCGTGTGGCAGATGCGTTGGCGGCTGCGAGGAAGCGCCTCGAACAGGCCTGATGCATAAGTGCCGGCGCCGAGGCGACCGTCGGCCGCTGATGCGCATGTGCCGCATATCCCGGCGATCACGGCCGCACGGTCGTCGGCGGCCGGTCCGGTCCGGTCTGAGACCCTATCCCGTCGGCTCAGGGATCCGTGATGCGGCCCATCCGCATCGACGCCGTCATGTCCGCTCGCGAGCCCAACGTGTGCATCGCGGGCGAACAGGCGGGCGCCGCGACGGGCGACTAGGCGGGCGCCGAGACGACCTCAGTGGCCGATGCAGGTCCCACCGTTGGCGTCGCTGTTGGTGCCGTCCGGGCAGGTCGTGTTCGAGAAGGTCGCGCTCGCGAGCCCGGTCGAACGGCGCCAGTTCGCGCCGGTCAGGTCGGTGTTCGTGAAGTCGACGCCACCGAGCTTCGCGTAACGCAGGTCCGACCCGATGAGGCGCGCCGCCCGCAGCTCCGTGCCGCGGAAGTCGATGCCGTGGAGGTCGGCGTTGATGAACGACGCGCCGACGGCGTCCCCGTTGCGCCAGACGACGTTCGAGAGGTTCGCGTCCGTGAACGGGGCGAACCCGGCATGCGCTCCGTTCATCGTGGCCCACGACAGGTTCGCCCGGAACAGCGATGCATCCTCGAGCGAGATACCGGAGAGGTCGGAGCCGTGCAGGTCGGCGTCGCTCAGGATCGCGTCGCACATCTGCGCGTCGACCAGGATGGCGCGCGCGATGCGGGCGCTCGCGAGGTTCGTCCGCGGCTGGTCGGGATCACAACCGCCGTTCACGCGCGACAGGTCCGACCACGAGAAGTCGATGCCGTGGAGATCCATGCCGATGATCGTCGAGTCGGCAAGGTCGCAACGGTGGAAGTCGGCGAAGGGCGCCAACACGAGGTTCGAACAATCCCGATAGCTCTGGGACCCGGCCGCGCTGATCGGCGCCGCGGCGACAGCGACCCACAGCAGGCCGATCAACGGAAGTAGGAGCAGGCGCTGGAGCGTGCGGCGACGCCGCATCGGATCGTGCTGCATGGGATCTCCCTTGTGGCGGTACGCACCCCGCCGTCTGGGAATCATCCCGGGGACGCGCCGAAGCGTCAATGGTCGAACCCGATCACGGGCGCCGCAGCCCTGTACCATCCCGCCACCATGCTGCGCACGGACACGATCCGCGAAGCGCCCAAGGCGATGCTCCACGACCACCTCGACGGTGGGCTTCGCCCGGCGACCATCGTCGACCTGGCCCGCGAGTATGGCTACGACGGCCTTCCCACGACCGACCCCGACGCCCTCGCGGCGCACATCCGGCGCGGCGCCGACCGCAAGTCGCTCGAGCTCTACCTCGAGACGTTCGCGCACACGGTCGGGGTCATGCAGGAGCGCGACGCGATCATCCGCGTCGCGGCGGAGTGCGCCGAGGACCTGGCCGCCGACGGGGTCGCGTACGCGGAGATCCGCTACGCGCCGGAGCTTTCGACCGAGCGGGGACTGACGCTCGACGAGGTGGTCGCCGCGAACCTCGAGGGCTTCTCGATCGGTGCGCGCAACGCCGAGGCGGCAGGCTACCCGATCGTGATGAAGATGCTGGTCACGGCCATGCGCCAGGCCGCCCGCTCGGTCGAGGTCGCCGAGTGCGCGGTCCGCTGGCGCGATGCCGGCGTGGTCGGGTTCGACATCGCCGGCCCGGAGGCCGGCTATCGACCGACCCGCCACCTGGACGCCTTCGAGTACGTCCGGCGCGAGAATTTCCACATCACGATCCACGCGGGCGAGTCGTTCGGGCTGCCGTCGATCTGGGAGGCGCTGCAGTGGTGCGGCGCCGAGCGACTCGGCCACGGCGTGCGCATCGTGGACGACATCAGGGTCCTCGACGACGGCTCGGTCGAGCTGGGCAGGCTGGCCGCGTTCGTCCGCGACCGGCGCGTGCCGCTCGAGATGTGCCCGACGTCGAACGTCCACACGGCGGCAGCCGCATCGATCGCCGACCACCCGATCGACCTATTGCGGCGGCTGCGCTTCCGTGTGACCGTCAACACCGACAACCGGCTGATGAGCGGCGTCACGTTGTCGAGCGAGTTCGCAGCGCTCGACGAGGCGTTCGGCATCGGCCTCGGCGAGATGGAGTGGCTGACGATCAACGCCCTCAAGTCAGCGTTCGCGCCGTTCGATGAGCGACTGCGGCTCATCAACGAGGTCGTGAAGCCCGGCTACGCTCGGCTCCGCGCCGGGGAGACGAGGGTCGTCGCCAACCCGGCCTGAGGGAGGCACGACGTGCCTGACTGGCGGGATCGACTGCGGGGGATCTGGGCCGCGATCGGCGGTCGGCGGCGGTCGGCCGATGTGTTCTCGGACCTGCGGTCGATGGCGCTCGGGTTGGATCCGGCGTCGATCCGGACCCCGCCCGGCGAACCGTGGACCGGCGCGGCAGTCGCCGCGATGGAACAGGCGGTGAGCGGCGCGACCGCCACGATCGTCTCGGTCGCCGACGGGACGGTCAGCATGTACCTGAGCACGGGCGGCGGCGTGATCGGCGCCGGCGAGCACGCTGCGGTGCGGGCGGAGGGCCAGCGGTTCCGCACGGTGGTCGCGGATTTGCGTGGGTTGCTGGTTCGGACTGCGGAGTTCCCATTGCCGCGTGCCGGCGAGGTGCGGTTCCACGCGCGGATCGGCGCGGATCGGTTCACGGGCGTCGCGCCGGAGGCGTTGTTGCGGACCGGACGACACGTGCTCGCGCCGGTGTACGCCGCCGGCCAGGACCTGCTGACCGAGATCCGCCTGGCGAGCGAGCCCGGGGAGCAGTAGCCGAGACACGAGGAAGGGGCCCGTCCCGGAGGACGGGCCCCTTCCTGGAGGCGCGGGGAGCTTAGAAGTTCGTCGAGCTGACCAGCTGACGGACGCTCTGCTCGACCTGCTCACGGCCCTGGCCGGTCTTGCGGCTGATCGTCTCGATCAGCGTGTCCGGATCTGTCCGGCCCACGTCGAGGTCCTGGTCGCTCAGGCCGCTGAACTGGCCCTTCAGCTGCGGCTTGATCTGCTGGAACTTGGTCTGGAGCTGCTGGCGGGTCTGTGGGTCAAGCATGACTCTCCTTCGTGGCGGTCTCAGGGGGTCGATGGACCATGTAACCAGCACCGAACCGACACCCGGCACGTCTTGCGGACCGCTGGGCTTGCGGTAGGCTTGCATCCGCATAACAGCCGGGTCGGGCCGGTCGATGTGCTGAGGGAACGGGAATGACCGACGAGGATTGGGCTGCGTTCGAACCGGGCGAGCGGGCGTTCGCGCTCCGCTGGCTGAGCCTGAGTGAGCCCGAGCGGGACGAATTCTGTCGCCAGCTGCTCGACGCCATCGAGGTGTTGGAGCGCTTCCGCGTCCTCGACAGCGGTTCGGAGGCCGCGGCCGCCTCCTAGCCCGTTGGCGTCCCTGGCGGCACGACGTCGAGCGCCGCGCCGTAGGCCAGCCACAGCAGCACGATCACGACGATGCTCACGATCAGCACGAGGATCCAACCGCGATAGGACGAGCCGCGATACGGCTTGCCGGCGCCATCGAACGGATCGGGCATGCGCGGAGCGTCGGGTCCGCCCCGCGCGCTGTCAATCCCCGATCGGTCAGCCGGCTGGCAGCCCCACCACGAAGCGCGAGCCGCCGTAGCCGTTCGACTCCAGGAACACCCGTCCGCCCATCGCGGTCATCAGTCGCCGAGCCGCGAACAGCCCGATGCCGGAGCCGCGCGACCGGCCGCGACCCTCGACCCGGACGAACGGCTCGAACACGCTCTCCCAGTCCTCGACCGGAACGCCCGGCCCATCGTCCGTGACGTAGACCTGCACCTCGTCGCCGAGCCGCCAGATCCCGATGCTCACGCCGTCCGCAGTGGCGGCGTATTTCGACTCGTTCTCCAGCAGCTGTTCGAGCACCTGGCGGAAGCGCGTCTCGTCACCGGTGGCGACCAGCGGATCGGGCGGGCGCTCCCAGCGGATCGGGTGTGGTCGAAGGAGCAGCCGCAGCGTCTCCACCACGTCGTCGACGGCCTGGACCGCCTCGAACGGCGCCCTCGACAGCCCGGTCAGGCCCTCGCCGCGGACCGATGCCAGGATCGAGTCGACCAGGCGATCGAGGCGCGCGAGCTGGTCGTTCGCGGCCTCGCGCCAACCGCCGGCCTCGGTCGCGGGCGCGGCCTCCGCCAGCAGGTCGACGTACACCCGCACGATCGACAGCGGCGTCCGCAGCTCGTGCGTCACGACGCTGAGCAGCTCGGACCTCGCGGTGTCGAGCGCCGTGAGCTGGGCGAGTCGCGCCTCGACCTCCGCGGTCAGCCGCCCCTTCTCCACGATGCCGGCCAGCAGCGCGGCGATCGTCTGGAGCAGGTCGATCTCGTCCGGTTCGAAGCGCCGCAGGGCGCGTGTCTGGACGTTGAGCACCCCGACGACCTCGTCGTGCCACACCAGCGGCACCGACAGCATGCCGAGCAGCCCTTCGATGTCGAAGCCGCGGACCCAGGCGAACCGCTCGTCGCGTGTCACGTCCTCGACGGCGATCGGGCGCTGCGATGCCGCGACGCGCCCGGTGATGCCCTCGTTCCAGGCGAGGCTCACGCGCCCGACCTGCGATCGGTCGAGCCCATTGGTGGCAGCCAGCGTGAGCCGCGTGCGCTCGTGGTCGGCGAGATAGAACGAGCAGACCTCGACGCCCATGGCGGCCGTGGTCCCATCGACGATCGAGCGCATCAGTTCGTCCCAGTCGCGCGCCTGCGTCGCCAGTTGGGCGATCTCGTGCAGGAACGCCAGCTCGCGGACGTTGCCGCCGCTCGTCGCCTCATCGGTCGTCGCCTGGTCGCTCGTCACGGCTGAATCATGGCGCATCGACCACGGAGCGTTCGCGTTAGGCTTGCCGACCGAACGAGATGGGGGTGTCGTGCGCCAGATCCGCCTCGCGGCCACGGTCCTCACGCTGGGGCTCGTCATCTGGGCGTGTCGAGGGTCGACGCCGGCCACCCAGCCGCCGGCCGTGGCCACCTCGAGCGCGAGCCCAAGCCCGAGCCGATCCATCGCGCCATCGCCCGCTTCGGCCGCATCACCGTCCGACGTTGCGCAGACCGTCATCGATGCCGCGCTCGCGACGATGGCCGAAGGCACGTTCCGCTACGAGGTCGAGGTCCGCTCGGCGGACCCGGCCGACGCGAGGCCACCGGCCACCGGCCGCGGCCAGGTGTCGTTCGGCGAACCCGTCCAGTTCCGGTTCACGAACGACGGCACATCCGAGGTGAGCGATTCCGCCGACGTCATCTTCGATGGCGTGCGAGCCTTCTTCCCCGCGGGTGCCACCCTGCCGCCGAACACCTGGATCGTCATCGATCTGGACCCACCCCTGGCGGACGTCGTGCGCCAGTCGGTGCTGCGCCGGTACGGCACGTCCGCGCTGGTCCTCGTGGCCCCGCTCGGTGCGACCTCAGCACGCCTGGCCGGGGAGGACACGGTCCGCGGCACCTCGACCCGGCGGTTCGTGGCTGACGTCGACATCTCGCTCGCTCGGGAGCACGTCCCGGACGTCGGGCTCCCTGCCTACGACGCGCAGGTTGCGGCATTCGAAGGGCGCGGTACGGCGCTGGCGCACGAGCTCGAGGTCTGGGTCGATCCGCAAGGACGGGTCGTGCGGACGCGCTACCGGCAGGACGTCTCGTCGACGGCTGCGATCGTGGTGACGTACGAATTCAGCGACTTCGGAGCGCCGATGGACGCCGCGCCACCAGATGGCGCGGACGTGCTGACCGTCGCCGAGGCGCGCGAGCGCTCCGGGGCGACGCCGGACAGTCCGTCGCCGGCGCCGTGAAAGGAGGAGACCGGCGTCAGACCGCGGCCGGCTCCGGGTCCGTGACCGTGGTCGGCAGGGTCTCGAGCAACGGGTCGGTCCACGTCCAGGCGGCGCCGTAGCGCGCGCCCACCGCGCCGTGCCGCGCGGCCTCGACCCGCAGCGGCAACCCGAAGATCTCGATGAAGCCGACCGCGCTCTTGTGGTCGAACGCATCGCCCTCGTCGTACGTGGCGAGGCTCTTGTCGTACAGCGACAGCGGCGACTTGCGACCGGCGACCACGGCCGATCCGTGATCCAGCCGCATGCGCACCTCGCCGGAAACGACCCGTTGCGATGACGCCACGTAGGCGCGCAGGTCGCGCGACAGGGCGCTGAACCACAGCCCGTCGTAGATGAGGCGTGACAACTCGTCGGCGACGAACCGGTTGAACCGCAGCGTGTCGCGCGACAGCGTCAGCCCCTCCAGCGCACGGTGCGCGGTGTGCAGGATGGTGGCCGCCGGCGTCTCGTAGATCTCGCGGCTCTTGATGCCGACCAATCGATCCTCGACGTGGTCGATCCGTCCGACGCCGTGCTGACCGCCGAGCGTATGGACGCGCTCGACCAGGTCGACCGGGTCCAGCCGCTCCCCGTCGAGCGCCACGGGCACGCCGCCCTCGAAGTCGATCACGATCTCGACGGGATCCGGTGCGTCGGACGGTTCCACGGTCCATTCGTAGGCGTCCGCCGGCGGCGTGACCCAAGGGTCTTCGAGCACGCCGGTCTCGCACGATCGACCCCACAGGTTGACGTCGATCGAATACGGCGACGCCTTCGTGACCGGGATCTCGATGCCGCGCTCGATCGCGTAGTCGATCTCCTGGTCGCGGGTCAGCCCCATGCCGACCCGCATCGGCGCGACGACCTCGAGCCCGGGGTCGAGCGCGTGGGTGGCGACGTCGAACCGCACCTGGTCGTTGCCCTTGCCCGTGCAGCCATGGGCGACCGCGTCGGCGCCCTCGCGGCGCGCGACCTCGACGAGGAGCTGCGCGATGAGCGGTCGCGCCAGGGCGGTGGCCAGCGGGTACGCGCCCTGGTAGAGCGCGTTCGCCTGGAGGTGCGGCCACACGTAGTCGGTGATGAAGCGCTCGCGTGCATCGATGACATACGCGCGGGACGCGCCGGCCGACATCGCCCGCCGTTCGACGCCTTCGCGCAGCGAGCCACCGCCGAGGTCGACCGTAAGGGTCACGACCTCCGCGTCGAACTGCGATCTGAGCCAGGCGACGGCGACCGAGGTGTCGAGGCCGCCGGAGTAGGCGAGAACGACCTTCTTCACGAGACGGGGACCTCCGGGATCGAACGGGCGATGGCCTCGAAGCGGGCGAGCCATCGCTCGAGACGCACTTCATCGGCGAACAGCACGAGGAGCGTATTGTCACCGGCCAGCGTGCCTTCCTGCTCCCGCAGCGTCAATTCGTCGATCGCCTGGGCGACGACGCTGGCGGTGCCGGGCGTGCCGGTGAGCACAAGGATGAGCCCGCTCCGCCCGACGGTCACGGGGACGTCCGCAAGGATCCGCCGCAAGCGCTCGTCGGTTGCCGGCGCGTCCGCAGGCACGGCGATCGGGGTGCGCGACGCGACGTCCTCGGGCGACACGTAGACGTGGCCGTCGGCCCTGGGCGCCTTGAGCAGGCCGAGCTCGCTGATGTCGCGGCTGACCGTGGCTTGCGTGACGTCGAAGCCCTGCGCTGTTAGCTCGTCGACCAACTCGCGCTGACTGCCGACCGGCCGCGAAGCGATCAGCTGCCGGATCGCCCGCTGGCGCAGGCGCTTGAGCTCCTGACCCGGTGTCATGCCGTTCACGCCGCCCCGACGGCCTGGCGCGTGGCGGTGATGCGCGTGCCGAACGAGGGGTCCGTGAGCGCCCGTTCCAGGGCGCGCTCCGCGCCGGCGTCGGCGATGATCGCCTCGGCACCCTCCCAGCCCAGAGCCGACAGGGCGGCCCGGATCTTGGGCACCATCCCACCCGCGATCACCCCGGTATCGATCAGGTGGTCGGCCTCGGCGACCGTGAGCGTGTCGAGCTTGTGGCCATCCGCGTCGCGCACGCCGTCCACGTCAGTCAGCAGCACGAGCTGGCGGGCGCCAAGACCGGCGGCGATCCCGGCAGCCGCGTCATCGGCGTTGACGTTGCACACGATGCCGTCCGCGTCGCGCGCGAGCGGGGCGACCACGGGCACCTGGCCGGACACGAGCACCGCGTCCAGCAGGTCGCGGCGAAGGCCGGTCACGCTGGCGACGAGCCCAAGGTGCGGGATGCGTTCGGCGATGAGCAGCCCGCCGTCGACGCCGGACAGCCCGACCGCGTCGACGCCCAGGTCGCGCAGTCCGGACGACCAGTTCGCTGTTGACCACCCCACGCAGGACCGCGGCGGCAACCTCGAGCGACTGCGCGTCGGTCACACGCAGCCCGCCCTCGAACTTCGACGGGACGCCGAGCCGTTCCAGCCACTCGGTGATGCGCTTGCCGCCGCCGTGGACGAGGACCACGGGACGCCGGCGCGCGACCGCGGCGACGTCGTTGAGGACATGTGCCTGCTCGGCGATCGTGGTGCCACCGAGCTTTACCACGAGAATCTCAGACATCAGCCGACCCCCTCGCGGACGCTTCCGGCGTTGGCTCCTGCGCGCGTTCGCTCACGCACCTTGAGGTGCGCTCGCTCGTGTGCTCGGCGCCGCCTTGGAATAGCCTCGCCAGCGGGCCGGCAAAGCAGTACACGCTCACGTGGTGTACTCCGAGTTCTCGGTCACGTAGGTCTCGGTGAGGTCACAGCCGAACGCTTCGCCGATCCCGTCGCCGAGCCCGAGATCGAGCTCGATCAGCAGCTCCGGCGCGTCCATCGCCGCACGCGCGGCGGCGCGATCGAAGTCGCGCGGACCACCCTGCGTGCCGTCGAACACGAGATGGCCGGCGATCGAGATGCGGAGCCGCTCGGGGTCGAGCTTCGCCGGCTTCGATGCGCGCGCTTCCGCGACATCCGATGTCAGCCCGGCCGCCTCGAGCACCGCGGCCGACGCGGTCGTGGCGTTCCCGGCGGCTCCTGCGATGCGGCCCCAGTTCGGGTCCTTGCCGTGCGCAGCCGCCTTGACAAGGCTGCTCGAGATGACGGCGCGGGCCACGGCCCGAGCGTCCGCGTCATCAGCGGCACGGGTCACAGAGGCCGTTATGAGGATCGTCGCGCCCTCGCCGTCGGCCGCCTGCTGGCGAGCGAGATCGCGGGCGACCGCCTCGAGCGCGTGG
Organism: uncultured Chloroflexia bacterium; assembly: GCA_963812745.1. Lineage (GTDB taxonomy): Bacteria > Chloroflexota > Limnocylindria > Limnocylindrales > CSP1-4 > SPCO01. Next base: position 33,426 of record CAWEWE010000010.1, read on the forward strand.
CCGAACGCGACGGCGGCATGACTCCCACTCGCAAGCGGCGCATTGCCGGCCGCCCCGGACGCGAGCACGAACACCGTGTCGTTGGTGCTGGTGTCGCCGTCGACCGAGAGCTGGTTCCAGGTCCGGGCGGCCGCGGGTCGGAGGGTGCTCCACAGGACTTCGGGGGCGATCGCCGCATCGGTCAGGAGCACCGACAACATCGTGGCCATGTTCGGATGGATCATCCCGACGCCCTTGGCGATACCCGTGATCGTGACCGTCACCGGCTCCCCGTCCGGCGCCGGCAATACGACCGATGCCGTCGCGACCTTGACGACCGAATCGGTGGTCCGCAGCGCTTCGGCGGCCGCATCGAGACCGGCATCCTCGTCGCGCAGGGCAGGCGCGAGCTTGCCGAGCCCGGTCTCGACCCGGTCGAGCGGGAGCCGGGTGCCGATGATCCCGGTCGACAGATGGAGGACCTGGCGCTCGCCGATGCCGAGGACGCTCGCGACCAGCCGGCCGACCTGCTCCTGGTCGGCATCACCGGCGGCGCCCGTGGCGGCATTCGCGCAGCCGCTGGTCGAGACGACGGCGGATGCGAACCCGAACCCCCCACGCGGGTCGTCCGATGTGGCCGCGAGGTTGGCTCGCGATTGGCGGATGGGCGCGGCTGCGAAGGCGTTCGGCGTGAACACGGCAGCCGCGGCTGCCGGCCCGCCGGTCGCGACGATCAACGCGAGGTCCGGGCGGCCGGAGGCCTTGATGCCCGCGGTCGCCCCGCCGGCGATGAAGCCCGCGGGGAGCACGGCGCGCCGCTCCACGGCGGGCGTCGGTGGCGAGGTCAACGTCGAGACCGCCATCTATGGCGCCAGCGGCAGCTGCTCGAGGCCGGCCGTCTCCGGCAGCCCGTGGACGAGGTTGAACGCCTGGACGGCCTGTCCCGCCGCGCCCTTGACGAGGTTGTCCTCGACCCCGATCGCCAGGATCCGCCCGATCCGCTCGTCGAGCCGGACGTGGATCAGCACGTGGTTGCTGCCGGTCGTGTGCTTGGTCGCGGGCGGCGTCGCGACGACCGTGACGAACGGCTCGTCGGCGTAGGCGCGCCGGTACAGCTCGTCGAGCTCGGCCTGGGTCACCGGGCGGGTGGGCCGGACGTGGCCGGTCGACAGGATGCCGCGTGTCATCGGGATCAGGTGCGGCACGAAGTCGACCGCGACCGTGCCCGGGTTGGCACCCGGGTCGAGGCCTTCGCGCGCGGCGGCGAGCGCGAGCTCCTGCTCGATCTCGGCGACGTGGCGGTGACCTCCGAGGCCGTATGCCTTCACGCTCTCGTTGACTTCGCCGAACATCATCTCGGGCTTGGGATCGCGGCCTGCACCGGAGACACCGCTCTTGGCATCGACCACGAGGTCGCCGATGAGGCCGGCCCGCGCGAGCGGCGCCAGGGCGAGGAGCGTGGCGGTCGGGTAGCAGCCGGGCGAGCCGACGATGGCGACCGCTTCGTTCGTCAGGGCCTGGAGTTCGGCGCGATGCAGCTCGGGCAGGCCGTAGACGGCCCGTTCGAGGAGGTCGGGTCGCGGATGGTCGAAGCCGTACCAGCGCGGGTAGTCGGCCGGGTCGCGCAGCCGGAAGTCGGGGCCGAGGTCGATGATCGCGATGCCGTCGGCGACGAGGTCGGGGACGAGCGTCGCGGCCGCACCGTGGGGGAGGGCTAGGAACGCGGCATCCACGTCGGGAAGGTCCGTGCCGACCGTCAGGTCCGTGCTGGCGAGGTGCGGGTGGTGGCCGCCGATCGGGTCGTCTTGGCGGTCACGGCCGGCGAGCCCGATGATGTCGACGTTCGGGTGGCGGGACAGGATGCGGATCAGCTCGGCGCCGACATAGCCGGTCGCGCCGATGATCCCGACCCGGATCTTGCGCGGGCCGTCGGGGCTTGTGCCGCGCTCGGTCCTCGGGAGGAACCCCGACGAGCGGTCCGTCGCGATCGCCGCGGGCGATCCGAGCCCCGCGCTCACTGGCGCACGTGGCCGCTCACTGGCGGCTGGCTCGGGTTGCTCGCAGAGACCGGATGGACCGTCGTCATGGGCGCATGACTATACATCGTCACTGCATAGTCATGCAATGGTTGTAGCGGTTGTGTCGAGAGAGGGGAGTGACGGGTCCTGTCGGCGGAGGAACCTGGGGTGCTCGCGCCTACGCTGGCGCTGGCGGCGCTCCGCGCCCCAGAACCCTCCGCCGCCACCCGCCCACGAGCCGTCTCGGCACCGCCTGCTGTTCTGCAGCCGCGGCACAGCCTTGCTTTCGGGTCGTGGGATCAGCGGTAGTCGATCGGCTCGGTGACGAGCTGGGTGACGATCGGGGCACGGCCGGTCCAGATGCGTGTCACGAGGTCGGGTACCCACCAGCGCAGGAAGTACAGGCGGCAGCCGAGGCAGTAGCCGGTGATCGCGAGCAGGCTCTGGAGTGCGGCGACCGCGAGCGCGAACAGCCACCCGATGAGTGGCACGCCGAGGGCGAACGCGACAAGCGACAGGATCAGTGCGGTGCTTCCGAGGACCTGCGCGAACCGTGGCGGGTACTCGTGCTCCGGTTCGGTCGGACCGAGGCGCGCGATCTTGACGATCCGCCGCCAGGCGACGCCGTAGACCGAGAACCGGAGACCGAAGGCCGCGCTCACGCCGATCGACAGGAGTACGACCGCGACCAGCCAGTGCGTGGTCGTCAGCGCCGCCACCACGAGCAGGACCGCCGACACCCCGGCCCCGAATCGATGCCCGCGTGGGTCGATCCAGCCCGCCGCTGGCAGGCTCGCGGTGGCTCCGTTCGGGATCGCAGATGGCATGTCGGGGGCTCCTTGGGCTCGGGACCGTGAAGATACCATACAAGGCCTACCGGACTAGTAGACATTCCGCCTTGTGACCAAGGGCGCGTTCGTGACCGGGGAGCGACGGGTCCTGTCGGCGGAGGAACCTGGGGTGCTCGCGCCTACGCTGGCGCTGTCGGCGCTCCGCGCCCCAGAACCCTCCGCCGCCACCCGCCCATCGACCCGTCTCGGTACCGCCACCGGGTCCGATGATCGCTCTGAGCGATCGTTTTCTCGCCCAAGCGCTTCCCGAGGGTCCGAAGCGGCTCGTAGCGGGCGTTTCGATCGCTGTGAGCGATCAGCAGGCGGGTTGCGCAGGTGGCGAAGGGGCCTCGGGCTCCGATCGATCGCTGGGAGCAATCAGCCGGCGAGGGCGGGCTTGCGAGCGGCTCAGGCCATCACGTCCGGGCGGCGGTACGGGCCGGTCGAGAGGACCTCGCCTTCGATCGCGTAGTCGACGGTGCCCTCGGAGCGGATCTTGTAGCGGTGGTGCACGGTCGTGGCGCCGGCCGAGATCATCGCGCTGACCGGGCAGTACTTGGTCGCCGACAGCTCGATCGCGCGGCGGATCGCGGCCTCCGTCAGGTCGCGCCCCTCCACCTCGTGCGTGACGAACACGTCGGTGTAGACCTGCGGGTACTCGTCGCGCTGCGTGCCCACGACCTCGACCCAGTAGCCGGTCACGGCCTGCCGCTTCTTGGCCAGGATCGAGACCACGTCCATCGCGGTGCACGCCCCCAGCGCCGACAGCACGGTCTCCACCGGGCTGCCGCCGGTGTTCGACTGGCGATCGTCGAAGTCGAGCGGATGGCTGGACGACGGCTCGGCATGGAACGCCATCCCACCGCGATGCTCGAGGCGGACCGATTTTCGAGTGGGCACGTCAGCCGGCGACGCCGACTTCGGCCGCGGCGGCCTCGGTCAGGAACTGCTCCCGGTACAGCCGCGCGTACAGCCCGCCGACCGCCAGCAGCTCGGCGTGTGTGCCGCGCTCGACGATCCGCCCGCGGTCGTACACGAGGATCCGGTCGGCGCGCAGGATCGTCGACAGGCGGTGGGCGATGGCGATCGTCGTCCGGCCCTCCATCAGTCGCTCGAACGCGGCCTGGATGAGCCGCTCGGAGACGGTGTCCAGCGCCGACGTCGCCTCGTCGAGGATGAGGATCCGCGGGTCCTTGAGCAGCACGCGCGCGATCGCGACGCGTTGCTTCTCGCCACCCGACAGCTTGTAGCCGCGCTCGCCGACGATCGTGTCGTAGCCCTCGGGCAGCTCCATGATCCGGTCGTGCATCGCCGCGGCGCGGGCGGCGTCGTGCAGCTCCTCGTCGGTCGCCTCGGGCTTCGCGTAGAGCAGGTTATCGCGCACCGACGCGTGGAACAGGTACGTCTCCTGCGTCACGACCCCGATGATCCGCCCGAGCGAGGCCAGCTTGATTCGGCGTACGTCGATGCCGTCGATCTCGACCGCGCCGGAGTCGACGTCGTACAGCCGTGGGATCAGGTACGTCGTCGTCGTCTTGCCCGAGCCGGACGGACCGACGAGCGCCACCAGCTCGCCCGGCTGCGCCTCGAGGTCGATGTCGTCCAGCGCGAAGCTCGGCAGCATCTCGATGGCCGGCATCTCGCCCGAGCCCGGGCCCTGACCGTCGACCAGCGACTCCACCGCAGCGGCATCGACCGGAGCGGCCGCCACGGCCACCTCGGCCTCTTCGTCGGCCAGCCCGTCCTCCCGCGCCAGCGCCTCGGCCGCCCGTCCCGACGGCACCGCCTCGGTCGGATAGCGGAATGACACGTCCCGCAAGCGCACCGCTCCGCGAACGGCGGCCGGTGCCAGGTCGACCGCATCCGGCGCGTCGACGATCTCGGGGTCCATCTCGAGGTACTCGAAGATGCGGTCGAACAGCGCCAGCGCGCCCTGGATCTCGACCTGGATGTTGAGCAGCTGGCCCATCGGGAAGAACAGCCGGCTCTGGAGGGTGGTGAACGCCACGATGTCGCCGATGGTCGGCGCGGTCGGGTCGTTCTGGATCGCCAGCCAGCCGGCGAGCCAGTACACGAACGCCGGCGTGATGCTGAAGATCGTGCCGATGATCATGAAGAACCAGCGGCCGACCATCGCCTGGCGGATCTGGAGCCCGGCGAGGACCTGGTTCAGCGAGCGGAATCGCTTCACGGCGTTCGCCTGCTGACCGAACGTCTTCGACAGCAGGATCCCGCTGACGCTAAGCGTCTCCTCGGTCAGCGCCGACATCTCGGCGAGCGACTTCTGCGTCTCGGTCGACACCTCGCGGCGGACCTTGCCGACTCGGAACGTCAGGTACATGAAGAACGGCAGCAGCCCGAGCGACAGCACGGTCAGCCGCCAGTCGATCAGGACCATCGCGATCATCGTGCTGATCGCGATCGCCAGGTTCGACGTGACCGAGCTGGCGGTGTCGGTCACGACCGACTGGACGCCACCGACGTCGTTGGCCAGGCGACTCTGGATCTCGCCGGTGCGGGTCTCGGTGAAGAACCGCAGCGGCATAGACTGCAGGTGCGAGTACAACGCCGCCCGCAGGTCCTGCATGACGTGCTGGCCGATGACGTTGTTGAGGTACGACTGGCCCACGCCGATCAGCCCCGACACGATCGGCAGCGCGATCATCAGCCCGACGAACAGGTTGAGCAGCCCGAAGTCGCGCCGCGGGATCGCCTCGTCGATGAGCAGCTTGAGCAGGTAGGGGTTGATCAGCCCGATGAAGCTGGTCAGCAGGATCGCGACGAGGACGACGCCGATCTGCGGCCGGTACGGCGAGAAGAACTTGAGGATCCGCCGGAGCGTCCGACCGCGACGCTCCTTGGGAACCGGCTCGAAATCGGGCGATGGCCCGCCGCCGAAGAAGCCACCCGGGCCACCGCCGGACCCTCGTCCGCCTCGGCTGACCCCACCGGTGGCGGCACGTACGCCTCGCCCGAAGCCCATCAGGCTCTAGCCACGGCGACGATCGTGGACCGCCGCGACGGCGCGCCTTGCGCGATCACGTCACCGACCAGCCCGAGGACGAACGTCGGCCAGGTGCGGCCCCACGCCCGGGCCAGGTGCCCGACCGTCGTGAGTCGAACCTCGCGGAAGCCGGCTGCCTCCAGGGCATCGGTGATGGCGGAAGGGTCGTTGCAGGCGCCGACGATGGGGTGCGCGTCCGCGGCGGTCGATTTGATCAGTGGCTGCAGGCGTTGCCGGAGGCCGGCGGGCAGGCCGAGATACGCGCCGACGAACGGGTGCCGGCGATTGACGGTCGTCGCCACCAGCGTGCCGCCCGGGGCGAGCCACGACCGCATGTTGGCGAGCGCCGTTCCAGGCGCGGCGAAGTGCTCCAGCGTGAAGCTCGACAGGACGATGTCGAAGGTGCCGGGCTCGAACACGTCGCCAGCACCGCAGAGGTCGACCACGGCGAACTCGTCGAGGTGGGGGAGGGGGTGCTCCGGCTCGTGGATGTCGGCGCCGACCAGCCGCCCGATCCGCGGCCGGAATGCCCGTAGCTGCGACACCCGGCCGCAGCCGGCGTCGAGGGCCGTCACCGGTCGCCCGCTGCCATCCACTCGTGCCTCGGCGTCACTGATCGCTTCGTCCAGCGCGGTGCGAACGAGCGTCGAGACGGGCGGCGTCACCCCGAGGCGCTCGATGATCGCCTCACGGCGCGTGGACACCACCGGGATTACCAGGCCGTCGCGGTCGCGACTTCGGTGATCCCCTGCGCCTCGAGCCAGCGCTCGGCGTCGATCGCGGCCTTGCAGCCATCGCCGGCGGCGGTGACCGCCTGTCGATAGCGGTGATCGTGGACGTCGCCGGCGATGAACACGCCGTCGATGTTCGAGCCGGTCTCGTCGCGGACGACCAGGTAGCCCTTCTCATCGACCTCGAGCCAGTCGCGGAACGCCGCGGTATTCGGCTCGTAGCCGATCGCGATGAACACGCCTTCGATCGGCATCTTCGTCGTGTCGCCGGTCTTGGTGTCCCGGAGCATCAGGCCGTGCACCTTCTCGTCGCCGAGGACTTCCTCGACCGCGATGTTCGGGTGGACGTCGATCTTGGGGTGCGCGAGCGCCCGGTCGACCATGATCTTGCTGGCACGGAACGTGTCCCGACGATGGAGCAGGTGGACCTTCGTCGCGAAGCGGGTCAGGTAGGTCGCCTCCTCGAACGCGGTGTCGCCGCCGCCGACCACCGCGATCTCGCGATCCTTGAAGAAGAACCCGTCGCAGGTCGCGCACGCGGATACGCCGCGCCCGCGCAACCGCGTCTCGCTGTCGAGCCCCAACCACAGCGCCGACGCACCGGTGGCCACGATGACGGCCTGCGCGCGGTACTCGGTGCCGCGCGCCCAGATGCGGAACGGCCGCTCGGAGAAGTCGACCTTGTCGATGTCGACATCGATCAGGCGCGTGCCGAACCGCTCGGCCTGCGCGCGCATCGCGGCCATGAGGTCCGGTCCCTGGATGCCGTCCGGAAAGCCCGGGTAGTTCTCGACGTCGCTGGTCAGCATCAGCTGGCCGCCCGGTGCCGAACCCGCCAGCACGATCGGCTCGAGATTGGCGCGCGCCGCATAGACCGCCGCGGTCAGGCCGGCCGGCCCCGAGCCGATGATCACGAGCTTCGAATCGACCCGACCCTCGCCGCTCGAAACCGTGGATGGACCGCCCGGCTTCGCCACGGGCGTCGACTCGGCGGGCGAGTCGACGATCGCGATCGAGAGCCCGCCGAACGGGTTTGGCGTGTCACTCATGAGGCGATATTACACCTTCATCCTTGATACCCCTGGGGGGTATCGACCAGCACGCCGTCCCGGAGCGTGACATCGCCGAGCCAGACCACATCGTACCCGTGCGCGCGACCGCGCTCGAGCATGCCCTGGTCGGCGGTGATGACCGAAGACCCCTGCTGAACTGCGGCCGCGAGGTAACCAGCATCGTAGGCGCCGATGCCCACCGATAGGGCAGTGCGCACGATCTCGCCCATATCCACTTGGACGACACTGACGAGTCGCAAAAGCGCGCTCGCGTCATCCGCTAATGCGAGGGCGTCCGCAGCGTCAAGAAGTCGACGTCGAACTGCTCGGACGATGCCATTCCCGACCTCGGTCCAGATCGCGGGAGGCGCCGCAAGGGCGATGCGTTCCGTGACCAACGCGTCGCGCACGGCCAGGGCCTCGAGCGTCATCTCCTCGTCGGACAAGAACCACTTCGCTGCGACGCTAGCGTCGAGGATCATCCTGACCCAAGCCGAACAGGCGATCCCACTTCTCGTCCTGCTCTTCGCGCCCCTGCCGGATGTACGCGACGGCCGTATCGTCGGGCCCCGCTGGCGGCTTCATCCTGGCCCGAATGCGGTCGATCTCCTCGATCGCCAGGCGTGCTCGCCGTAGGTCGAAGAAGCGTCTCCTTGCGGGCGAATCGAGCACGGAGATATCGTCGATGACCGGGGAGCGCCCTTCCTGCTCACCGTACGGCTCGGCCACTTCGCGGATCGCTCGCTCGGGGATGCGCACCCGGCCGCCGACCTTGTAGCAGCCGGTCAGGCGCCCATCGCGGATCCAGCGGCGCATCGTCCGTTCGCTCACGCCGGCGGCCCGGGCCGCCTCAGCCACGGTCAGGTCTGTCATGACAGAAGTGTACACAACATGACAAATGATGTCACGGTAACGCGTGGAGCGCCGGGATGATGTCCCGACCGAAGGTCTCGACGTACTCGGGCACGTGCCCATCCTTGAGCTCGACGATCACGTGGTCGGCGCCGGCGTCGGACAGCTCGGCGAAGCGGTCGATGACCTGCTGCGGCGACTCCGTCCGGGCCGAGCTCGGCGGACCGAGCCGCACGGCCTGGAGCGTCGAGCGCTCGATCTCTCTGGGATCCCGGCCGACCGCCGCGCAATGGGCATCGAGGATCGCGTACTTGCGGGCGATGCCTTCCGGCGACCCGAACACGTTGCACGCGTCGGCGTACTGCGCGACCAGCCGGAGCGTCTTCCGCTCACCACCACCGCCGACCATGATCGGGACGCGCGGTCGTGAGATCGACTGCGGCGAGTTCAGGAGCCGTTCCGCCCGGTAATGGCGACCCTGGAACGACGCCTCCGAGCCGCGCTCGCCCTGCCACGCTTCGCGGGCCATCTGGAGCGTCTCCTCGAGCATCTCGAAGCGCTCACCGAGCGGCGGGAACGGGAACCCCAGCGCGCGCGACTCCTCCTGGTTCCAGGCCGCGCCGATCCCAAACCATGCGCGCCCGCCGGACAGCACGTCGAGCGTCGTCGTCGCCTTGATCCACAGGCCGGGATACCGGTAATGGATGCCGCCGACCATCAGCCCGAGCCGCGCCCGTGATGAGTTGGCGGCCATGAAGCCGAGGGTCGTCATGCCCTCGAGCATCGGCTCCTCCGGTCGGCCGACCCCACGGATCTGGAAGAAGTGGTCCATGACCCAGATCGAGTCGAAGCCGGCGTCGTCGGCGTCGCGCACGATCCGCGCGAGCGTGGGCCCGATCGCCTCCGACCCACCCGGCCAGGTGAACGAGCTGATCTGGATACCGACCTTCATCGCGCGGAGGGTAGTGCACCCGCTGAGAACACGGGTATCAGACAGGATCCCGATACGCGGCAGCCTGGAGCGCATACAGCTCGGCGTAGCGGCGGCCCGCGGCGACGAGCTCGGCGTGCGTGCCCGACTCGATCAGCCGCCCTTCATGCAGCACGTAGACGCGGTCGGCGTTACGGACCGACGAGAAGCGGTGGCTGATCAGCAGCACGGTGCGACCGGCCAGGAGGTTGCGGATCCGGACGAAGAGGTCGTGCTCGGCGCGGGCATCGAGGGAAGCTGTCGGCTCATCAAGGATGACTAGGGGCGCATCGCGGAAGAACGCACGGGCGAGGGCCATGCGCTGCCATTGGCCGATCGACAGGTCGACCCCGCCCAGGAACTCCGGACCGAGCAGCGTCTGGAACCCATCGGGCAGGCGGGCGATGAACTCGTCGGCGCCGGCCTGCTCGGCCGCGCCTTCGACCGTGAGCTCGGCGTCGGGCCGGGGACTGATGTTGCCGAACCGGATGTTCTGGTCGGCGCTGAGGTGATACCGGATGAAGTCCTGGAAGATCAAGGCGACCTTCTCGCCGAGCTCGCTCGGGTCGATCGTGGCGATGTCGACCCCGTCCCAGGTGACGTTCCCCGACTGTGGCGTGTAGAGCCCGGCGAGCACCTTGGCAAGGGTCGACTTGCCCGATCCGTTCTCGCCCACGAGTGCCACGACCTCGCCGGCTGCGATGTCGATCGAGACATCGATCAGGGCCGGTGTCTCACTGCTGGGGTAGGTGAAGGTGACCCCGTTCGCCGAGATCGACTCGAACCCCGGCAGCGCGGGAGCCCGCGTCCGACTCGCGGATCGCTCCCATCTCCAGGAACGCCCCGAAGTCATCGAGGTAGAACCCGGCCTCGCTCAACGTGGCGGCCGAGTAGCCTGCTTCGGTCAGCCGAGTTCCGATGAGGGCGATGCCGGCGATCGCGATCCCCGCTTCCGACAGGCTGACCCGGCCGGTGCCGGCCAGCCAACCGACGACCAGGATCGTCCCGCCCAACAGCAACGCGATCGTCAGCGTGGAAAGGAGCGTGTACAGGAGCTGACGGCGGGCGACTTTCCGAAGCTCGCCGATCCGATCCTCGTACAGCGTCTTCCACCGGCCGAGCAGGTACTGACCAAGTCCGAAGGCCCGCACCTCCTTGGCCTCGTCCCGTCCTGTCAGCACCTGGCCGAGGTAGTTCCGTTCGCGGTCCCTGGGGGTCATCCGCCAGAAATACCGCCAGAACTCCCAACCGCGACGTGACGCGGTCAGCCATGCCGGAAGGAGCACCAGCAACACCATCGGGATGATCAACGGCTCGATGGCGAGCAGTGCCACCGAGACGCCGGCCACGCCGATCGCCGCGGACGACAGACCACTGAGGCCGAAGACCATGTTCAGCGGCTGTTGCACGCTCGACTGCACCCGCTGCAGGCGGTTGTGGAACTCCGGTCGCTCGAAGGACAGCAGATCGACGCGGGCCGCGACCTCGAGGGTGCGGCTCTGCATGTAGCGGCTGACCAACTCGCCCAGGATCTGCTGCTGCTCCCGCTGGACGGCGCTGACGAACATGCTCGCGCCCGTCACGAGTGCCAGGAGCCCGGCCCACGGAACGAGCGTGGCGAACCCGCCAGCGGCGTCCTCGACCTGGAGCAGCGCCTGCAGGGCCTGCTGTCCGACCACCAGCGTCAGGCCGAGCGCGGCCCCCGACACGAGTTGGAGGACCGTCGAGGTGATGAACTCGCGGCGGCCGGCGGCCATCGTCAACGAGACGCCATACCGGGCGAGGCGCGGGAGCTGACGCACGTCGACCTTGGCGTCCTCTCGGGACTGCAGGTCGTAGATCGTCAGCTGATCGGTTGCCATCGGCGCCGGACCACCTTACGGATTCAGCGGAAGAGGTCCATCTCCGCGGGCATGATCAGGTCCGCGATGCGGCCCTCGCCGCGGCGGAAGGTGGCGCCGCGAACCAGGGCGAGGGGGCGGCTGGCGGTCTTGCCGAGCACCAGCTCGGCGGCTGAGGCGATCTCATCGGCGACGGCGCGGACCGTCGACTTCATCACGCGGCCGTCGGCGTCGGGCGTGCCGCGCAGGTCGTCGAGCGGCAAGAGCCCCGACACGCCGATCGCGACGTCGACGATGCCGAACCGCCACGGTCGCCCGAAGCTGTCCGAGACGATCACCGGCACGTCGTGGTCGAGTCGTTCGCGGATGGCCGCTCGGATCCCGTCGGCGGACGCGTCCGGGTCGCGGGGGAGGAGCGTGACGACGTCGCCGGATCGCGGCCCGACGTTCGACGCATCGATGCCGCCGTTCGCGCACACGAACCCGTGGTGGGTCTCGGTGATGACCAGGCCGTTCTCCATCCGCACGACCCGCTTCGCCTCACGCAGAACGAGCTCGACCTGGCGGGGGTCGCGGTCGTAGCGCTTGGCGTAGTCGACGACTTCCGGACGCGGCTCGATGGTCGTCAGGTCGACGATCGCGCCCTCCGCCTTCGATACGACCTTCTGGGTCACGACGAGGACGTCGTCGTCGCGGAGCGGCAGCAGGTCGGTCGCCGCGCCCAGCGCCTCGGCGATGAGCGCCGGTAGGTCGTCGCCCGGGACGATCTCGCCCAGACCGTCGATGGCGACGGCCTCGACGCGGTCAGCCACCCACCGCCTCGGGCGTCTCCGCCTGGGCGAGCAGCAGGTCCTCGGGCGTGTCGATGTCGAGCGTCAGCGGGCCGCCGAGGATCTCGATCCCGGCGCCGACCGAGCGCCCGGCGTCGAGGTGCGCCGCCTTGCTGTCGCCGCCGAAGCAGAAGTCGATGACATCGGGCGGCACCAGGAGCAGCGCGTTGGTGCCACGGTCGTGCCGGTCGGGCACGATCGCAACGAATGGCGCATCCGCCTCGAGCGCGGTGCTGACCAATGGCTCCAGCAGCTCGGCCGACACGAGCGGGATGTCGATGGGCAGGACGAGGATCGCCGTTGCGCCGGCCGCCAGCGCCTCGTCGCGTGCCTCGCGCAGGCCATCGTTGAGGCCGCGGCTCCGCTGTCGGAGCGGCCGGGCGCCGGCACGCGACGCGAGCGCGCGGACCTCGTCGTCCGGGGTGATGACCAGGGTCTCGTCGATCCCCGGGGTGGCCATCGCGGCCCGGATCGTGCGCTCGGCGAGGCGCAGGACCAGGTCGTGGCGCTCCTCGGCATCGAGCACGGCCCCGAGCCTGGACTTGGCGCCGTCGACCGACCCGACCGGGATGATCGCGACGATCACGAGATCGGCACGGCGCGCGCGAACCGGAGGACCTCCTTGGCGAGCCTCGCCCGGGCGGCGTCGTCGGTCATGATCGTGTCCGTCACGTGGGTGTCGATCCCCAGCGCCTCCAGCGCTGGCAGCAACGACGCATCGATGTCGTCGATGACGAAGTCGGTGATGAGCGTCTTGTATCGCGCCCCCACCCCGACCGCAGTCGAAACCTCGCCGAGCGAGGCGAGCATCCTGTCCGCCGGACCCTTGAGCGCCTTGCCGCCGATGATCCCGCTGACCGCCACGATCCGCACGCCGCGCTCGCGCGCCTCGTCGAGCGCGGGCCGTACGCCGGCCACGGCCAGGATCGGGTCGATCGAGACGATCGGGTTCGACGGTGCGATCACGATGACCTCGGCGGCTGCGATGGCCGCCAGGACCTCGGGCGTGGCGCGCGCCGCCTCGATGCCACGGAAGCGGACCTCGTGGACGGTCGGCTCCTGGTGGCGATGGACGAAGTACTCCTGGAACTCGAGCCAGCCGTCGTCGGTGCGGACCTCGGTGCGGACGGGTTCATCGGCCATCGGCAGGATGCGCGGCTTGATGCCCATGGCCGCGGCGAGCTCGATCGCCACCTCCGTCGGTCGATGGCCGGCGCGTAGCCGGTCGGTGCGCCACAGGTGCGTGGCGAGGTCCTTGTCGCCGAGCCGGAACCAGGCCACCTCGCCGAGCGCCTCGAGCCGGTCCATGACAGTCCAGCTTTCCCTGCTGATGCCCCAGCCACGGACCTCGTCATCGAGGCCGGCGAGGGTGTAGGCGACCGTGTCGTGGTCGGGCCAGATCGCGAGGCCGTGCAGCTCGAGGTCGTCCCCGGTGTTGACGACGACGGTCAGGTCCTCGCCGACGGTCGCCGCCAGGCCGTCGGCCATCTTCGCCCCGCCGACGCCGCCCGCGAGCAGGACGACCTTCATCGAGTCAGGAGCTCCGCGACCTCTGGCATGCGCTCGATGGTCTCGTGGTCGTAGGGCGCGGGCATCCGGACGACGAACGTCTCGAAGCCGAGCTCTCGGTAGGGTCGGAGGATGTCGGCGACCTCTCCGGGGGTACCGGCGACGTAGCCGCCGAAGTCGTCGGGGTCCACGCCGTTGATCCCGAGGAGCTCACGCGTGCGGGCGGCGGCCGCAGCGGCGTCGTCGCGCAGGATGATGTGGAAGCTGATGGTCTTCTCGATGCTCGCGGGGTCGCGACCGACGTCGGCGCAGTGTTGCTCCAGCGTCGTCAGGGCGTCGGTCACCTCCTCCGCTGAGCCTGACGTGTTCCAGGCGTCGGCCCGCTCGGCCACGGTGCGGAGTGTCTTCCGCCGTCCGCTGCCGCCGATGAGGATGGGGAGGTGCGCCTGGACGGGCCGTGGCTCGCACAGCGCGTCGTGCATCGTGTAGCGCGGACCCTCGTGGTCGACCCGCTCGCCGTCGAACAGGCGGCGCATCAGCATCACGGCCTCGTCGAGCCAGCCGATGCGCTCGCCAGGGCTCGCCCCGAAGTCGATGCCGAAGGCGTCGTGCTCCCGCTCGAACCAGGCGGCGCCGATGCCCACCACCGCTCGACCGCTCGAGACGTGGTCGAGCGTCGTCGCGAGCTTGGCGGTGACGCCAGGGTTGCGGAACGTGTTGGCGCCGACCATCAGGCCGAGGCGGACGCGGGTCGTGATGGGGCCGAGCGCGGACAGGACGCTCCAGCCCTCGAAGATCGGCTGCTCCCATGGGCCGAAGATCGCCAGCAGGTGGTCCCATGTCCAGACCGAGTCCCAGCCGTTCCGTTCGGCGGCGAGCGCGGCGTCGCGGAACGAGGGCCAGTCGGTGTGCTGCGACCAGAGCTGGAGACCGAACTTGACGGGCATGGGCTCTGCGGTCATCGGTCAGTCGTCCAGATGTTCGTGGACGCCATCGATGCGGACCCGGAAGCTGATGCGTTCCTGGCGCTCGAAGCGGTCGGCGATCAGGCGCTCGGCCTTGGCCGGGTCATCGGCGTGGTAGCGGCGCGCCATCTCGGCGATGTCTGCCTGGGCGGTCTCCTGGTCCCGGATAGCGGTGACCGTGCCGGTCAGGCCGACCCAGGCGTAGCCGTCGTCCGCGTTGACGATCGTCAGGCTGATGCGGGGGTCGCGGAGCAGGTTGGCGGGCCAGCGCCGGCCGACGGCGCTGTTGAGGACGATCTCCTCGCCATCGAGTCGATACCAGACGACGGCCTGTCGCGGGCCACCGTCCGGGTCGATCGTCGCGATGCTCGCGAAGCGCGTTTCGGCGAGGAACTCGCGGATCCGGGGAGCGAGCGCAGGGGTCGCAGCGGTCTCGGTCATCCGCCCGATGGTACGCGGCGCGGCCGGAGAGCGGCGACCCGGGCATGGCGTCGGCGCCGCCACAGCAGGGCGACGCCGATCGCGTGCATCTTCCGCATCGCGTGTCCGCTGCTGTCACGGGTCGGCCGTCCGGGGAGCGGCCGTACCTTGGTCTGTTGCCTGCGCGCTACGTCAGGAGTCGCGGCGCATCGATCCCAGGACGATCCAGCCGCCGAGCACGATGATGAAGATCGGCCAGAGCTCGCTCCAGCGCAGCCGCGGCATGTCGAGGCCGAGCGTCTGGTCGGCGAAGAACCACAGGCCGACCGCGACGAGGATCCCGCCGAAGATGATCGTGCCCCAGCGGCCGTCGTTGTCGCGCGTCCGCCACCTCGGCGGCGGGGTCGGCGCAGCCACGCTGGGCGCGGGCGGCGCGGGCGGAGCGGCGGGTGCGGGCGGTTCCGGTGGCGTGGCCGGGGTTTCCGGTGGGGGTGGCGGGTCGTAGCGAGCGGTCGCGCTCGCGTCGTCCGGGTTGGTCGGTGGTCCGCTCATCGATGGGCTCCGTTCCGCCGCGGTCGTTCCGCAGCGCGACCATCGTAGCCCGGCATACTTGCGCCGAGCGCCGGTGCGGCGCCACTCGGTGGATCGGATGGGAGGGACGCGCGTGGCGGACACGGCGGAGATCGGCGTCTTCGGCGGCTCGGGGTTCTACTCGCTGCTCGACGACGTGCGCGAGATCAAGGTCGATACGCCGTACGGCGCCCCGTCCGACTCGCTGTTCCTGGCCGACGTCGGGGGGCGGCGCGTCGCGTTCCTGCCCCGCCACGGCCGTCGCCATACGATCCCGCCGCACAAGATCAACTACCGGGCGAACGTCTGGGCGATGCGCTCCCTCGGCGTGAAGGCGGCCATCTCGCCGTGTGCAGCGGGGTCGCTCGCGATCCACGTCAAACCGGGCGATTTCGTCGTGTGCGACCAGTTCGTCGACCGGACGACAGGGCGCGCCGACACGTTCTTCGACGGCCCGATCGTGACCCACGTCTCGTCGGCCGAGACCTACGACCCGGTCCTGCGCGAGCTCGCGATCGACACGATCCGCGACCACGGCATCGAGGTCCACGAGCGCGGCACGGTCGTCGTGATCCAGGGCCCGCGCTTCTCGACCAAGTCGGAGTCGAAGTGGTTCTCCGACGCGGGCTGGGAGGTCATCAACATGACCCAGTACCCCGAGGCGTGGCTGTGTCGCGAGCTCGGGATGGCGGTCGTGAACATCAGCCTCATCACCGACTACGACGCCGGCGTCCATGAGGGCACCGAGGCGGTCGATGCGCGAAGCGTGCTCGAGGTCTTCCAGGCCAACGCCGAGCGGATCCAGAAGGTCGTGCTCGATCTCATCGGGCGGTTCCCGGCCGACCTCGACTCGCTGGGTGCTCGCGATGCGCTCGGGCCGACGCGGGGTGACGGGCACACGATCTCGGCGGAAGACATCCGCCTGTTCGAGACGGGTCTCTAGGCGGCATGGTGCCGACCGACGACCGGCTTCCGCTCGGCGTCTGCCTCCGGTCGATCCGGGCCACGCCCGGATGGTGGCTCGAGAGCGCCCGCCGGCTCGACGAAGCGGGGTTCGCCGGGGTGTGGTCGTGGGACCACTTCATCGGCAGGGGCGACAAGACCGTGCCGGTCGTCGAGGCCTGGACGATCCTGGCGCTGGCGGCCGCCCAGACGCAGAACGTGACGGTGGGCACGTTCGTGATGAACGTCATGAACCGCCATCCGGCACTCGTCGCGCGGATGGCCTCCACGCTCCACATCGCGACCGGCGGCCGGCTCGTGCTCGGCATCGGGATCGGCGGCGCTCCGAAGGAGCACGAGGCGTACGGGATGGAGTTCCCCGAGGCGCCCGAGCGGGTGGCGCGGCTCGAGGAGGCGGTCGCGGTGATCCGGGCGCTGTGGACCGGCGGCCCGATCACGCGCCCCTCGCCGTTCTACCCGCTGCGGGAGGCGCATGCGTTCCCCGTCCCGGAGCCGCCGCCGAAGATCATCGTCGGTGGCGAGACGCGACCGGGTGCGGCGCTGGCTGCGCGGATCGGCGATGGCTGGTCGACCTTCGACGACAACTTCGAGGCGCACCTGCCCGTCTATCTCGAGGCACTCGAAGCGGCGGGTCGGTCGCGCGACGCCCAGACGCGTCATCGTCGGGTTCCAGGGCAGCACCTGGGACAAGGACACCAGCACGGTCCTGGACTCCCCGTGGGTCCACGCCCCGCGCGAGGAGTGGGAGCGCTGGCGCGAGGCCGGTGCGGACGGCGCGATCGTGACCGCCCGCTCGGTCGAAGGACGTCGACGCGCTCGTAGAGTCAGTAGCGCGCTGGTAGCCACGCTGGAGCCGGGTCCGCCCCGGTCCGGGCAGCAGCCCGTTTCGTGGCACCATCGAGGCGTGACACCCACCACGTCGGTCCCCGCCGCCGAACCGACCCACCCGTGTGCCCGTTGCGGTGCGCCGGTGGGGCCGGGTGTCGGGCTGTGCGAGGACTGCAACCCGCTCGGGCTGCGCGACGTGGCGTCCGGGCAGGTCCACGGCTCGGTGTTCATCGCCGTGACCGCGGCGATCATCCTGCTGGCGGTGCTGGCGCGGCTGTCCGTGGCCGGGCTCGGGCCGTTCCCCGCGACCGTCGACAGCGTGACGCCGAGCGACGGTGGGCTGGCGGTCACGCTGACCGTGACGAACGAGGGAAAGGCGGACGGGCAGACGAGCTGCCGCCTGTCGAAGGCCGGCGACCGAGGCATGGGCCGGGCCGCGTTCGTCTCGAGCCCGCGACTGGGGGCCGGCGAGACCCGCACCTTCTCGACCGTGATCACGGAGCTGGGCGCGGAGCCGGCCGAGCTCCAGATCTCGTGCCGGACGCCGTGACGGGGAGTGGGTCGGGCGAACAGGCGACCGCGGATGACCTGGCATTCGCGGTGGCGCTGGCGGCACGTGCCGGCGAGATCCTGATGGACCGCTACGAGCGTCTCGAGCGGATCGACTACAAGAGCGCCCGGGACGTCGTGACCGAGGCGGATCACCTCTCGGAGGACCTCATCCTCGACGCCATCCGGGCCTACCGCCCGGGCGACGCGATCCTGGCCGAGGAGAGCGGGGAGCACCGTGCGGTGGAGGGCGAGGCGCTGACGTCCGGGCGTGGCCGGGCATGGATCATCGACCCGCTCGACGGCACCGTGAACTACGCCAACGGGATCCCGTTCTTCTGCGTGTCGATCGGGTTGGTGGTCGATGGGCGGCCAAGCGTGGGCGTGGTCCACGACCCGACCCGCGCCGAGACATTCGCCGCGACCGCGGATGGCCCTGCGCTCCTGGCGTCGACACTCGGCACGCCGAGCCACGCCGTAACGGCGTCGGACAAGGAGAAACTGTCCGACTTCGTGATCTCGATGGCGCTGTCCGGCCGCTCGGCCGCGACCCGGGCACGCAACATCCGGAAGGTGATCCGCATCTCGCGCAACATGGGCTCGGCGGCCCTGGCGCTCGCCTACGTGGCAAACGGAAGGTTCGACGCGTTCATCCAGCAGGGTGGGCTGTCGGCGTGGGACGTGGCGGCGGCGGGACTCATCGCCGAGCGGGGCGGGGCTCGTGTCAGCGCGATGGACGGGGGCCCGTGGTTCGACCTGGCGCACGCGCCGAAGTCGATCGGTGTGCTGGCCGCCCCGGACGCGCATCACGCCACGTTGCTGGCACTCGTCAGGTAGCGGTCAGCCCTCGTCGAGCCAGCGGTGGGGACGGGTTCTGAGCCGCTCGAGGCCCCATTCATCGCAGAAGGCTTCCCACGCGGCGCGCGGTGCGCCGTCCCAGCGCAGCTCGTCGGGATCCTTCTGGCGGATCGGGACGCCGTCCTCTGCCGTCCGCAACCGCGCCAGGTCGCGATACAGCAGGGCCTCGTCCATGTGGTCGCGCAGGGATGCCGCGAGGGTCATCGCCCGGCCGCCGCTGACACCGGGCACCTCCCAGGTCGAGGCACGGGCCGGCACGTCGTCGAGATGCCCGTAGGTCGCGAGCACTGCGGCCGCGCCCTTGGCACCCCAGCCGGGGATTCCCGGGTACCCGTCCGACGAATCGCCGACGACGGCGAGGAAGTCCGGGATCGACTCGGGTGGCACGCCCCACTTGGCGCGCACCCCGGCATCGTCGTAGGTCAGGTTGCGGCGCCGGTCCCAGAGCACGATCCGCTCATCCTGCACGAGCTGGGCCATGTCCTTGTCGGGCGTGCAGATGAAGATCCGCTCGACTCGCGGGTCGGCAGCGAACCGCACGGCGGCTGCAGCGATCGCGTCATCGGCTTCGAACTCGACCATCGGCCACAGCACGATCCCGAGCGCCTCGACGGCGCCCTCGGCGATCGGGAACTGCGCAAGCAGGTCGCGCGGCATCCCGGCCGACGACTTGTAGCCCGCGAAGAGGTCGTTGCGGAACGACTCGATGACGCGGTCCGTCGCACAGCCGACGTGCGTGGCGCCTTCCTCGCGGAGCAGGTAGAGCAGCTGGTCGACGAGGCCCGATACGCCCGACAGCACGGTCCCGTCCCGACCCAGCACTGGTGGCCGCGGCGCGTAATGCGCCCGGAAGAGCTCGTAGGTCGCGTCGACGAGGTGGAGTCGCACCTGCCGGTCAGCGCATCCGCGTCTGCCACATCGCGACACCCGCGTCGCGCATGGCCTGGAGCGCGCGGTCGCCATCGCCCGCCTGGAGGTCGACCGAGGCGATCGCGTCGGTCAGGACCGCGGTCGTGTAGCCCAGCCGCGCAGCATCGAGGGCCGTCGCCGACACGCAGTAGTCGGTCGCCAGGCCGACGACCACGACCTGCTCGATCCCGCGCGCGCGAAGGAGGCCGTCGAGCTCGGTCGGCATCTCCTCGCCGGTCGTCGGGTCGCGCATCGTGAAGCCCGAATAGCCGTCCTCACCATTGGCGCCCTTGTGGACACGCGGCGCGTCCGCGGGGAGGGCCAGGTCGGGGTGCAGCTCCGACCCCCACGTGTCGGCGACGCAATGGACGGGCCAGATGCCGCCGTCCTTCGCGAAGTGGGGGGTCGACTCCGGGTGCCAGTCCTGGGTCGCCGCGATGAGGGCGCCGGCCGACGTGGCCATCTCCAGCTCGCGGTTGATCACCGGGACGACAGCGTCACCGCCACGCACCGACAGGCTCCCCGCCGGATCGGCGAAGTCGTTCTGGACATCGACGACGACGAGCGCCGTCGAGGGGTGGTAGCGCTGCATCGACCGAGCCTAGCAGGGGTCCCACCCCGCGGCGAGAGCGCTAGCCGATCATCGCCGACTGTTCGTCCTTCTCGGGCTCGGGCGCGACGGTCTCGGGCGGCGTCGGCGGCTGCACGTCGAGCAGGTAGCCGATGCCCTGGAACGTCTTGATGCGGCCGGGCTCGCCGGGCTCGGCGCCCAGCTTGCGGCGGACACGCGATACCCAGACCCGCAGGTACTGGAGATCGTCGCGGTATTCCGGACCCCAGACCTTGGTGAGGAGCTCGGTGTGGAGGACGACCTTCCCGGCATTGGCCGCGAGATGCTGGAGCAGGAGCCACTCGGTGCGGGACAGCTGTACCAGCTCCCCGTTCCGGGTGACCATCCGGCGCTCGAGGTCGATCTCGATGTCGTCGAAGGCCAGCACGCCCGAGCCGGGGCTCGCACCCGACGATCGGCGGAGCACCGCGCGAACGCGTGCCGCGAGCTCGTCGGGATGGAACGGCTTGGCGATGTAGTCGTCGGCGCCGAGGTCGAGGCCCTTGGCCTTGTCGGCCGTGGAGCCCTTGGCGGTCAGCAGGATCACCGCGACCGGGCGCCGCTCGCGCAGCTGGCGCATGACCTCGATGCCGTCGAGGTCCGGCATGACGATGTCGAGAAGGACGATGTCCGGACGGACTTCCTCGGCCTTCTGCAGGGCGTCCTCACCACCGCTCGCGGTGACGACGCGGAACCCTTCCTCGCCCAGGGCGATCGAGACGAGCTTGGTGATCCGAGGCTCGTCGTCGGCGACCAGGACGAGGGGTTGCGTACTCACACGGCACCTCCTGGGTCGGGGTCAATGGTGCCGGACAACGTCCGACACGTCAGCGACGGACCGCTCAGGAGGGTGCGACGCTCGGGAGCTCGACGTTGACGTTGATGTCGGTGGGCGTGCTGCTGGTGCTCGCGCCCGGACCCATCAGGAAATACCACCCGAGGGCCAGCACGATGATGATCGCGATGATCCCGAGGATGACGCCGGTGTTGGAACCGCCGTCCTTGACGACGATGGTGTCTCGATCGGTCATGGTGAGGTGAACTCCTTCGGATACTGGGGGACCCAGCATCCCCGTGCCACCCTGCCGAGCGTGGCGCCGCGACATTGCAGAACCGTTGCATCGGCATTACAGGACCCCGGGCGCTGCGCGCCGCCCGGTGCGTCGCGGCACACCGCTCACCCTGGCGACAGGCGTCTGGCGGCGTACGCTTGCGACCATGCCGTTCAGCCAGCAGGACCTCGAGCGCATCGACCGCGCCAAGACCGTGCGCATCGAGACGTCGAGGCCGGACGGGCCGGTCCACAGCACGATCATCTGGGCGGTCGTCGTCGACGGCGACGTGTTCGTCCGGTCCTGGCGCGGCCCCGGGGCACGCTGGTACCGCGAAGCGCTCGCGAACCCCGACGTCGCGATCCAGGTCCGCAAGGATCGGATGCCGGCGCGCGCCGTCCCCGCCACGGATGCCGACTCGGTGGCTCGAGCGTCGGCCGGTCTCGAGCACAAGTACGCGGGCGACCCGGCGGTCGGGTCGATGGTGCGCGACGAGATCCTGGGCACGACGCTCCGGATCGAAGGGGCCTGACGGGACGGAACGCATACGGCGTCGCCGACCCGCAACCTCCACGCTCCGACGGTCCGCCCTACGATAGGCACGACGATGTACTTCGACGAGTTCAAGCACCAACTGCCCGATATCGACCCGGCCGAGACCGAGGACTGGATGACGTCGCTCGACCAGGTGGTCGAGCAGGCCGGCGAGACGCGCGCTCGATTCCTGGTCTACAAGCTGCTCAAGCGCGCCCGTCAGCTGCAGATCGGGCTGCCGCCGCTCACCCAGACCCGCTACATCAACACCATCAGCCCCGAGCAGGAGCCGGCGTTCCCGGGCGACGAGGCGATGGAGCTGCGCATCCGCCGCATCGTCCGCTGGAACGCGGTGGCGATGGTCCTGCGGGCGAACAACCGTTCCCGGGCATCGGCGGGCACCTGTCGACCTACGCGAGCTCGGCGAGCCTCTACGAGGTCGGCTTCAACCACTTCTTCCGGGGCAAGGACGACGGACCCGGCGACCAGATCTTCTACCAGGGCCACGCCGCGCCCGGCATCTACGCACGAGCCTTTCTCGAGGGTCGACTCACCGAGGACCAGCTCGACCACTTCCGGCGCGAGGGGGCGCCCGGCCTGGGCCTGAGCTCCTATCCGCACCCGCGGCTCATGCCCGACTTCTGGGAGTACCCCACGGTGTCGATGGGCCTCGGGCCCGATCAGCGCCATCTACCAGGCCCGCTTCAACCGCTATCTCCAGAACCGCGGCATGCTCGACACCAGCGCCTCGCGGGTGTGGGCATTCGTCGGCGACGGCGAGACCGACGAGCCCGAATCGCTCGGCGCGCTCCACGTTGCCGCACGTGAGGGTCTCGACAACCTGACCTTCGTCGTCAACTGCAACCTGCAGCGGCTCGATGGGCCGGTCCGCGGCAACGGCAAGATCATCCAGGAGCTGGAGGCGGTCTTCCGCGGCTCGGGCTGGAACGTGATCAAGGTCATCTGGGCCCGCGAGTGGGACGAGCTCCTCGCCCGGGACGTGGACGGCCTCCTCGTCCAGCAGATGAACGACACCCTCGACGGGGAGTTCCAGAAGTTCTCGGTCGCCGGCGGGGCGTACATCCGCGAGCACTTCTTCGGGCCCGACCAGCGGCTGCGCAAGCTCGTCGAGCACCTGTCCGACGACGACCTCGCCAAGCTCCGGCGCGGCGGCCACGACTACCGGAAGCTCTACGCGGCCTACAAGGCGGCCACCGAGTTCAAGGGCGCCCCGACGGTGATCCTGGCCAAGACCGTGAAGGGCTGGACGCTCGGGCCGGGCGTCGAGGCGCGCAACATCACCCACCAGGCCAAGAAGCTCTCGGAGAAGGAGCTGGTGGTCTTCCGCGACCGGCTGCAGCTGCCGATCCCGGACGAGAAGCTCAAGGACGCGCCGTACTACCACCCGGGCCCCAAGTCCGAGGAGGTCGAGTACCTGCGCGAGCGGCGCAAGGCGCTGGGTGGCGAGATCCCGAAGCGGGTCATCCGCTCGAAGCCGCTGCCGGCCCCGCCGCCCGAGGTCGATGCCGAGTTCTCCGCGGGCAGCCAGCAGGCCGTGTCGACCACGATGGTCTTCACGCGGATCCTGCGGAACCTCATCCGCGACAAGGAGCTCGGGTCACGGATCGTGCCGATCATCCCGGACGAGGCGCGGACGTTCGGCATGGACCCGCTGTTCAAGGAGGTCGGCATCTACGCGGCGCTCGGCCAGCGCTACGAGCCGGTCGACTCGGACCTGGTGCTGTCCTATCGCGAGGCGACCGACGGCCAGGTGCTCGAAGAGGGCATCACCGAGGCCGGCTCGATGGCCTCGTTCCAGGCAGCCGGCACGTCCTACGCCACCCACGGCCTGGCGACGATCCCGTTCTACATCTTCTACTCGATGTTCGGGTTCCAGCGGACCGGCGACCAGATGTGGGCG
This sequence comes from uncultured Chloroflexia bacterium, assembly GCA_963812745.1. Classification (GTDB taxonomy): domain Bacteria; phylum Chloroflexota; class Limnocylindria; order Limnocylindrales; family CSP1-4; genus SPCO01. The sequence goes on from CAWEWE010000010.1 coordinate 57,221, forward strand.
TTCGGGGATGCGCGCGGTCGGGGGTTCCTGATGGGCGCCACGGCCGGGCGGACGACGCTGGCAGGGGAGGGGCTCCAGCACGACGACGGTCACTCTCACCTCGTCGCCTCGACCGTGCCCAACGTCCGCGGCTACGACCCGGCGTACGCCTACGAGCTCGCCGCGATCGTGCGCGACGGCATCCAGCGGATGTACGGCCCCAAGCCCGAGGACGTCTTCTACTACATCACCCTGCACAACGAGAACTACAAGCAGCCCGCCCGGCCCGAGGGCCTGACCGACGAGGCGATCCTGCGCGGTATATATCGGCTCGCCGAGGCCCCGGACGCCGGGAAGGACGCCCATCCGGCCCGACTCGTCGGCTCGGGCGCGATCCTCGAGCAGGTCATCGCGGCCCGCGGCATCCTGGCTGAGCGCTTCGGCGTGGCGGCCGAGGTCTACAGCGCCCCGTCGTTCCCGCTCCTCCGGCGCGAGGCGCTCGAGGCGGAGCGCTGGAACCGCCTCCACCCGGACGCCAAGACGCCGCGCATCCCGGTCGTGACGCAGGTGTTGCCGCCCGACGGCGGGCCGATCGTGGCTGCGACCGACTGGCTGAAGGCGCTGCCGGACATGGTCGCCCGCTGGCTGCCGGAGTACTACGTGTCGCTTGGCACCGATGGGTTCGGGCGCAGCGGGACGCGCGAGGACCTGCGCGCGCTGTTCGAGATCGATCCGCCCCACATCGCGGCCGCGACGATGGTCGCCCTGGCGCGCTGCGGCGCGCTCGCCCCGGCCAAGGCCGCGAAGGCGGTCCGCGACCTCGGCATCGATCCTGACAAGGTCGACCCCGTCGCCCTCTGATCCCACCCCGCGACCCGAGCGGTCGGGGCTCGCCGGGCTGGCCGGTGTCTTCGCCCGGCTCGGGCTGACCTCGTTCGGCGGGCCAGCGGCGCACGTCGCGCTGATGCGCGACGAGTTCGTCCGGCGTCGTGGCTGGCTCGACGACCCGACCTTCCTCGACCTGCTCGGTTCGGCCAACCTGATCCCGGGCCCGACGTCGACCGAGCTCGCGATGCACATCGGCTATCGGCGGGCGGGGCGGCTCGGTCTGGTCGTGGCCGGCCTGGCGTTCCTGCTCCCGGCCGTGGTGATCGTCGCGATCATCGCCTGGCTCTACGTCGAGTTCGGGCGGCGGCCGGAGATCGAGGCACTGTTCGTCGGGGTGGGCCCGGTCGTGGTCGCGGTCATCGCCCACGCAGGGTGGTCGATCGCGCGGGGCGCGCTGCGTGCCCCCTGGCAGGCTGGGCTGTTGGCGGCCGCGATCCTTGCGGTCCTCGGCGGCGTCCCGGAGATCGCCGTGCTGGTGCTCGCCGGCGTGGTCGGCCTCGTGATCGGTATCGGCTTCCGGCCGGGTGATCCCGGCGCCGCCGGCATCGCGGCCGGACTCGTTCCGCTGCCCGCCGCCGTGATCGCGACGGCCGTCACCGCCCCGGCGATCCTCCTCACGTTCCTCAAGATCGGCGCCGTGCTCTTCGGGAGCGGCTACGTGCTCGTCGCCCTCCTCCGCTCCGAGCTCGTCGACGGGCTCGGCTGGCTCACGGAAGCGCAACTGCTCGACGCCGTGGCGATCGGCCAGGCGACCCCCGGTCCGCTCTTCTCGACCGCGACCTTCATCGGCTACGTGATCGGCGGGCCGATCGGCATGGTCGCGGCCACGGTGGGCGTCTTCCTCCCCGCGTTCATCGCGGTCGGCCTGAGCGTCCCGCTCCTCGACCGGCTGCGTGGCTCGGTCCGCGCGCGGGCGTTCCTGGACGGGGTCAAACGTTGCGGCGGTCGGCCTGATCGCGGTCGTGGCCGTGCAGCTCGCGGCCGGCGCGATCCGCGATCCGCTGGCGCTCGTCGAGGCGGTCGTCGCGCTGGCGCTGCTCGCGGCGGGTGTCGGGAGCGGTCGACTCGTGCTGGCGGGCGCCATCGTCGGCCTCATCCGGCTGGCGTTGGTCCCTCACTGAGCGCCGGCGCGGCCGATGGCGCGGGCCCCGAGGCAGCGTCGTCGCTCGAACCGGCAAGCTCCGTTGCCGGCCCGACGGCCTGCCCCGCATCGTCGTCCCGCGGGATGCCCGCATCGGCGGCGTCGGGCTCGAGCGCGCGCAACGTGAAGCCGACCTCCGATCCGCCGCCCGCCGGCCTGCGTGCCCAGATGCGGCCGCCCATCGCCTCGACCAGGCTGGCGCAGACGAACAGGCCGATGCCCGACCCAGCGACCGCCCGCGCGCTGTCCGGGTCGCGATAGAACAGCTCGAAGATGTGATCCAACGAGGCCTGCGGGATGCCGGGGCCGTCGTCGGTCACGCGGACCTCGACGGCGGTCCCCAGGTTGCGCGCCGCGACCACGACGTGGCTCCCGGGCGGCGTGTACTTGGCGGCGTTGTTGAGCAGGTTCCGCACGATCTGCTCGACGTAGCTCGACTCGCCGGCGACGATCGGCAGGTCACGCTCGAATTCGGTCTCCACCGAGATGGTCGGCAGCTCACGCGCCTCGTGCGCGACGATCCGCTCGAGCAATCGGCGCGGTTCCAGCGGCTCCGGCTCGACCTCCAGCCGGCCACGCTCGACGCGGCTGAGCACCAGGAGGTCCTCCACGAGCCGATGCAGCCGCTCCGACTCCGAGCGCACGTCCTCGAGCAGCGCCATCCGCGAGGCGTCATCGTCGGCCCGCCCGGGGCGTGCCAGGATCTGGGTCAGCCCGAGGATCGTCGTGATCGGTGTTCGGAGCTCGTGGCTGATCACGTCCACGAACGCCTCCCGGAACTCGCCGGCCCGCCGCTCGTCGGCGAGCAGGCGATCGCGATCCTCGATGAGTCGGAGGCGATCGGTGATGTCCTGGCCGGTCCCGATCATCCTGACCGGCTGGCCTCGTTCGTCGCGCAGGACGCGGCCCGCACCGTGCGTCCAGCGCACGCTCCCGTCCGGGCGGACGACCCGGAAATCGAGCTCGAACGAGCCGGACTCGAGCGCGGCGGCAACCGCGCTCTCGAAGTTCGCCCGGTCGTCCGGATGGATCGAATCGATGTACGCGGCGTACTCGGGCGGCGTGGCGTCCGGTTCCAACCCCTGCTGTCGGTAGATCGCCTCGGACCAACTGAGCGCACCGGTCTCCATGTCCCATTCCCAGAAGCCGGTGCCCGACGCGGCAAGCATCATCTCCAGCCGCTCGTCGCGGGCCTCGACCGCCTCGGCCAGGGCGGACACCTCGTCCAAGGCATCGACGAGCCCGTCGCGGGCGGCACGACGCGACGCGACGAGGAGGACCGTGAAGGTCGCGGTCACCAGGTAGAGCACCTGGCGGAACTGCTCGACGCCGGCCTGGTCCGGGTCATCGGCCCCAAGGAAGACGACGGCGTTGAGGACCACGGCCGACGCGACGGACGTCAGCCCTCCCGCAAATCCGCCAAGCCAGGCGGCCAGGACGGCCGCGGCCATGAGCAGCACGTAACCCGTGTCACTCGAGATGGCCTCGTTGAGGGCGGCCTTCGTCGCGATGGCGAGCCAGCCCAGGAACAGTCCGACCAGGACCGACTGAGCCGGCCCGAAGCGGACATCAAGGGCTCGCGCGATCGGACCTCGTTCTGGCCCGGACGTCCCCTCGGCCACCCCCGGGGCTTGCGCCGCCAAACACATCCCTCCCGTCGTGTGTCGTTCGTGCCGCCGCAGTATGGACCAGACCGC
>CAWEWE010000011.1:0-75578 GCA_963812745.1 uncultured Chloroflexia bacterium
CCTGTCGGGCGCGCTCGAACACTTGTTCTATTTCTGCTCGTGCCTCTCGTTTCGAGGACTCGCCGATCGGACGCCGGCCGCTTAAGCTGGATCGGCGGCCGCTTCGGTTGGGGCCTCTCAGACGACGATGCGTGGGGTCCGCAGCACCTTCCGCCGCGCCCCGACTGACCAGCCGGTCGCTGGCTCCGCCCGGTGAAACGAGTGTCGTCCTACGCGCCCTGGCCGCCCGGCTCGCCCCGGCAACAGCCTGAGGGAGCCTGCGCGGCTCTCCGCCCGATTGACCGATCAAGTTCTCAGGGCCAGCACTCGCCACGGCTCACCGATGCCCTTGAGCACGTGCTCGCCGCGGTCTTCGAATCGCAGGCCCGAACCTGTAACCAGATCCTTGACTGTGCTCGATACCAATACTTCGCCTGGTCCCGCCAGCGCCGAGATCCGTGCGCCGATCGACACCCCGATCCCCACAACCTTGCCGTCGCCAATCTCGAATTCGCCGGTGTGCAGGCCGGCTCGGACGTCGATGCCGATGTCGCGGACTTGATCGCGGATCGCGGCAGCAGCCTGGACGGCTCGGGCCGGGCCATCGAAGACCGCAAAGAACCCGTCGCCCGCGGTGTCCAGCTCGCGGCCGTGATAACGCGCCAGCTCACGCCGGACGATCGCATGGTGGCGGCCGACGAGGTCCCGCCACGCGGCATCGCCCAGCTTTCCGGCGAGTTCCGTCGACCCGACGATGTCCGTGAACAGAACGGTTGCCAGGACCCGCTCCGGGGTTGCGACGTTGGTCACCTTTGCGACAAAGCTCGCCGTCGCGACCATCGTCGCTCGGTGGACGTCGTCGTCCACCCATGTGTAGAGGCCGCGGAGGGGTGGGAGGTCGACGACTTCCGCGTTTCGGATCCGCTCAGCGGTAAAGCGCCCCGGACCAGGGCTCGCGGGGAGAGGCAATACGAGGGTCGGAACGCGGACGGCCGCGAGGACATCGCTGACGTCGATGTCCATCGCAGCTCGGAACGACGTCAACGCCGCACCCGGGCTGAGGCTGCGCCGCATGTGCCACACGAACCAATCTCGGAACGCGTCGTTTTCGGCCACCTCGGGTGCCCAGTCCGCCGCGAGCCGCTCGAAATACTCCCGAGCGCCCCAGCTGGCCCGGACGTCGGCGAGGCGAGTGCGCCACTGCTCCGGTGTGTCCGCCCACGGGTAGTCGTCGGCACGGGTGCCCTTGATCCTGGGATCGAAGAGGACGAGACCGGCACAGCGGTCCGGGTAGGTGGCCGCGAAGAGAACGGCCAAACCAGTGCTCACTGCCCCGCACCAGAGCACCGCGCGATCAGATCCGGCGGCGTCCATCACGGCCCGGATGTCGTCCATGGCGGTGTCGAGGGACTGCACTTCGCGCACGCGGTCGGACAGCCCGGTTCCGCGTTTGTCGAGCATCAGCACCCGGCCGTTGTCGGCGAGACCCTGCACGTGACGGACGAGCAGCGGTTGATCCCATGTCGAGAGGAGGTCGCCGGCGATCCCGCGGACGAACACGATGTCGACTGGACCGCTGCCCACGACCTGATACGCGATCGCGACGTCGCCGCTTCTCGCGTAGGAGACGTCAGGTGGCATCATCTCAGGACAGCACGAGGATCTCGCGAATCAGTTCGCCCGAGAATCGATACACCAGCACCGCGCGAACGAGATCGGGCCCGCCGGTTCCTGCGAATCCGGTCACGCGCTCCTCGTCGATGACGTAGTCGCCGAGCGCGATCCGGTTCGGGATGTCGTAGTGGATATTCGGGTGCTCGGTCATCGAACGGGCGTACCGAGCCCGCACCGCCTCGGCGCCGTCCATGAGGACGTTGCCATCGGCATCCTTCACGACGATGTCGGGAGCGTAATAGCCGAGGCACCGGTCCAAGTCGTGGTCGTGGTACGCGTCGATTGCTGCCTGGACGATGGCTCGCGGTTCCAAGTGCACCTCCTCCACCGGTTCGATCCGCCTACTATCCATCGTCGATGACCAAGCCGTTGAACCGAGTCCGTCCTGTGTCGATTGACGAGCGAGGCCTTCGTCACCTCCCTCGGGCAGGCTGAACAGTTCGAGTGCACCCTACGTCCGGGCTGCTGCTCGGTAACGACTGGCGAGCCGGTCGCCGACTTGAACTACATCGTTGCCGGACATGGCGCGACTGAAAGCGGGGCCGGTCCGCCTCCTGCGAGGGCTCGGTCGGCTCGCTCGACCGGTATCCCGGATATTCATGGCATTGGCGCGCTCCGAATCCTGTCGCGCCGTTGGCCGGTCGGTCCCTCCATGCCAGTCGCCCGGCCGCGGCCAGCCACTTATCGCGGCCCTCGATCGGGATGTTGTAGGTAGCGTAAGGCGCGTCGCCCCCATCGGGCCTCCGAGGCAGGAGCAGGTGTCGTCAAGCTGAGCGAGGAGGGATCATTGGAGCATCCGAACGCAGAGCTGCTACGTCGCGCGTGGGCAGCGTATAGCCGCGGGGACGTCGAGGCATTTGCTTCCTGCCTCACCGACGACTGGCGCGAGTATGGCCCGGAGGGCGAGGCCGGCGGTTTCGCGACGCTCGAGGACGAGCGCCCGACGATGGAGGCCCACCGATTGGCGTTCCCCGACAAGCACACCGAGATCCTCCAGATCGTTGCCGATGACGAAATGGTCGCGTGCATCTGCACTGTTTCCGCCACGCACACCGGGCGATATTTCGACGTCCAGCCAACCGGCAGGCGACTCGTCGTGCACGAGATGATGTTCAACCGAGTCCGCGATGGTCGGGTCGCCACGACCTGGGCTATGACTGCCGGACCGGGCTTCTACGAGCAGCTCACAGGACGTCAGGCTCCGGAAGCCGTCGACAATCTCGGGTGACATCCCCCGCCGGCAGCGGGTCGCCCCGTCGGCGGCCGAGAAGCGCCAGTGACCTCGGAGGGTCGGGAAGGCTCAGGCTGTCGCGTCGGCCCTCTCCTCCGCCCAGTCGATCGGGATCCGGATATTTATGGCATCCGCGCGGTTGAATCCTGTCGGGCGCGCCAATGCCCACCTTCGTCGTGGTCGGGGGACCTTCGGACTCGCCAGGCAGACCCCTGAGGATTTCGCGACCCGTGGAAGAGGTCCCAGTCCAGTTCTACCAGTCGGTCATCGCGGTCGAACTCGCCGTCACCGGGGCCTTCTCTTCGAGATCCGGTATTTCGACACGAGCGCAGTCGGCGATCGGGAGGATCACGCACTCCCAGACCCGCGGGTTGCGACTCCTAGTGGCCGGGATCCTCGCGGCGACCATCTTCGGGTCGCTCGACGCGATCCTCCATCGGGAGGGATCGACTGCGGCGATCGCCGTCACGGTCGGGCTCGCGTTGTCGCTGCTTCCGATCCTCATCCGCGTATTGCCGCCGCTGGTCGGCGAAGCACGGGTCGGCGAGCGGCGCGGATACTCCACCGTCACGGTCGTGGGCTTGCTGCTCTACGTGACTGCCGTCGTCGGCGTCGTGCTCTTGCTGAGCCGCTAGGGACCCGCCGGCATGAGCAGGCGAACGATCAGCGGGCCGCGAACCCGAGGTAGACGGCGCACGACGAGAACGTCCGGGTCTCCAGTAGCCGAAGGCCGGCCGGACGCTCGAGGTCCGGGAAGAACCGCCTGCCCCCGCCGAGGATCACCGGATGGACGACGAGCTGGTACTTGCCCATGGCGGCGTTGTCGACGATAGGGGCGTCGCTCCGGGGGGGACCCTCAGGCGGTCGCCGCCTGACGCTCCAACCAGCGGCCCAGCTCGTCGAGCATGCCGCCCGTGCCGTTCTTCCGGAGCTCCGGGTCGTCGACGCCGTCGAGGAAGGCGCCGTGCTCGGTGTAGGTCAGCTGGGTACCGGAACCGTCGGCGGTCGGGCGGAACTCGACGGTCGCGAGCGACACCGACACGAGCGGGCCACCGAATGACAGGTCGTAGGTGAAGACGATCCGTTCGTCGGGGACGATCTCGTGATAGCGGGCCACGTACCCGCCGGGCTCGTTCCGGTCCGTCTCCTGACCGCCGACGCGGAAATCCATGTCGAGGTCGATCGGGGCGTCATCGCTGCCGCCGCCGAACCAGCGCCCCTTCAGGGCGGGATCGGCCCAGGCGCCGAACACGCGGGCGGGCGGGCGGTCATACGTGCGCTCGAGCGTGAAGGTCGAGTGGACGACGGATCGTTCGGGCATCGGGAGCTCCTTTTCGGGGTCAGTCGGGCTGCTCGGCGAGGACTGCGCCGAGTCGATCGAGGCGTCGCTCCCAGGTCGCCCGGCGGGCCTGGATCCAGCCGCCGGCGACCGACAGCGTGCGGCCGTCGATCTGGCAGGTCCGGACGCGCCCGACCTTCTCGGATCGGACGAGCCCACTGGCTTCAAGCACCGCGACGTGCTGGAGCACGGCGGGCAGTGACATCGCGAACGGCTGCGCCAGCTGGCTCACCGACGCTGGCCCGCGGCCGAGCCGCTCGACGATCGCGCGCCGAGTCGGGTCGGAAAGGGCCTGGAAGACGAGATCCAGCTGCGGCTGAGAGTTAAGCACTTGCTTTAGTATTGCCTCGGTCGGCGCCGGCGTCAACCGCTCGCTAGGTTTTGCGGGCCCGATCTGCCCACACCTCGTCTTCGAACGCGGCGAGCCGTTCGGCCGACGGGATGATGCCCGTCTGTGGCGATGCCATCAGGCCCCCCGGATGCGTTCGAGCCCGTCAAGGATCAGCTCGAGCCCGAACGCGAACTCGTCCTCGTAGTGGTAGCCGGTCTTCATGACATAGTCCTCGATGACCTCGCGGAGGTACGGATACTCCTGGGCGGGTAATCCGCCTAGGATGCCCTCAGCCATGCCGGCGATCTCCTCGGGCGTGCCCGACGGCAGATTCTGCGCTTGCACGGCGAACCCGTAGATGTAGCTGTCCAGCGTGAAGAACGCGTGGACCGCCATCTCGACCGAGAAGCCCGCGGCGCGCAGGCTGCCGACGACCGCCTCCGGGTAGCGCAGCCGCGTCGGGCTGGGGGTCGTGCGGGACTCCATCAGACCACCCGCCCACGGGTGGCGCGCGAGCATGGCCCGGGCGGAGATCGCTCGCCGGCGCATCGCTGCCTTCCAATCGAAACCGTTCTCGGGCACCTCGATCTCACCGACGACGATATCGGCGACGCCGTCGAGCAGGTCGTCCTTGTTCGCGACGTGGTTGTAGAGCGACATCGCCTCGACACCGAGGGCGCGACCCAGGGTACGCATGCTCAGCGACTCGAGGCCGTGCGCATCGGCAAGGTCGACTGCGGTGCGGAGCACGCGCTCCCGGGTGAGCGGCATGCGCTGCGGCGAGGTCGACGTCGTCCTGGTTCTCGCCATGCTGCCTTCCCTCTGCTGTCTTGACACACTTACGCCGTAAGTCTACAGTGCCTCCCGCGCGACTTACGCCGTAAGTATAGCGACAAGGTCAGCAAGCATCAGGAGGATTCGACATGGAAGAGCGTCTCGAGCTCGAGCGCGGCATCGTGCGCTGGGGCGGTCTCGCCGGGATCGCCGGCAGCATCCTGTTCCTCATCGTCTTCGCGTTCGTCGGCGCGGTCGTCGGCGCCGACCCGGTGGGACCGGCGGCGGCGATCGAGCGGTTCCCCGAGATCCGGGCGGGGCGGACGATCGAGAACGGCCTCTACCTGGTCGTCCTCGTCCTATGGGCCGCCCACGCCCTGGCGTTGTATCGCGCGCTCCGCGAGACCGGGGCCGCGGCCCTCTTCGGGACCGTGCTGACGGTCGTCGGCCTGACGGTGCTGGCCGCGGGCGCTCTCCCACACGCGGCGAGCGTCCAGCTCGCGAACCTGTACCACGCGCCGGATGCGACGGCGCAGGACCGGGCGGCGTTGGTCGCCGCGTGGCAGGCCGTCCAGGGTGTCATGAACGCGCTCCTCGTCACCGGGCTGGTGGTCCTGCCGCTTGCCGTCATCGGTCTCGGCATGGCGATGCGTGGCGCAGTCGGGTTCGGCCGACGCATCGGCGCGCTCGGCGTCGTGCTCGGATCGGCCGGGCTGGGGGTAGCCGTGGCGTTGCTCGCGGATCCACTCTCGCCGATCGCCGTCATCGGGTTCCTGGCCCTGATCGCGTTCCACGCCGCATCGGGCTGGACGCTGCAACGCGTCGGGACCAGGAACGATGCGGCCGCCCTCGCGGGCGGGCAGGTGTCGGACCGCGTCAGCGCTCGAGCAACTCCTTGAGCGACGTGAGCGCCTGGGCCCACGCAGCCTCCGACGTCCTCGCCGCCGCATCGGATGGCAGGTTCTCCTCGGTGATGGTCAACTCGGTGCCATCATCCCGTTGCGCGAGGTCCCAGGCCACGACCTGGTAGTGCTCCGGCGCGTCCGGCTTGCCCGAGACATCGCTCCAGTGCGTGTGGACGAGCCGCTTCGGCGGCTCGATCTCGAGGATCTCGCCCTTGTCGACATAGGGCTTGTCCTGGTACTCACCGGTGTGGACAAGCTCGCTGCCGACGGTCCAGTCCGACCGGGTGTCGACGCCGAAGAACCACTTCTTGATCTGATCGGGCGTCGTGATCGCCTTCCAGACGGCGGCGATGGGTGCGTCGATGTGGGTGGAGCTCCTGATCCGATCGATCGTCGTCCTGTCCATCATCTCGACTTCGCGTGACCCTTCCTGTTGTGGTGTTTCACGACGGTCGCGGCGGCGATCGCCTTCGCTCGCTCCATGGAGCGACCGCTTCGTCGTTCGCTGGCCTTCACGTGCTCGTACATGCGCTGCTCTTTGTCGCTCACGCTCGGCAGGTGTTCCTTCTGCGGCATGTCATCACCTCCTCGGGTGAGCATAGGAATGCGGTGCGCGGGGACGACTCGCGGTTCGACCCGATGGGGATACAAACCGGTGTCGCCCGTTCCGATCAGCCGATGACGTTGCGTTCGACGACCGGACGGCCCGCCGCGATCCGGTCGAACCCGAAGATCGACACGTCGAGGGTCTGGTAGCGGCCGTGCACGATCAGCTCGGCGATGGCCCGCCCGACCGCCGGCGCCTGCTGGATGCCGTGGCCGCTGAAGCCGTTCGCGAACAGCAGGTTCGCGATCACGGGATGCGGCCCGATGATCGCGTTGTGGTCGAACGTGTTCACCTCGTAGTAGCCGGCCCACGCGTTGGTGACGCGGATCGCGTCGAAGGCCGGCACCCGCGCCGCGAGCGCCGGCCAGAGCTGGCGGTCGAACTGTTCGCGATCGACCTCCAACGGCAGGTCGGCCAGATCCTCGGCCGGCGGTGGCGCGATCCCGGCGATGAACGACCCGCCCTCCGGGCGGAACCAGGCGCCGCTGGTATCGATGACGAGCGGGCAGTCGGTGGGCGGGTCGGCCGCCACGTCGAAGACGAAGACCGAACGGCGCCGCGCCTCGACCGGCAGGTCGATGCCGGCCATCGCGGCGACCTCGCGGGCCCACGGGCCGGCGGCATCGACCACGACGTCCGCCTCGATCCGTCGACCGTCCGCCAGCACGACCGCCGCCACGCGGTCTGCGACGACCTCGAGGTCGACGACCTCCCCCGTGACCAGGTCGGCGCCCAGCTCGCGCGCTCGCGCGCGCAAGACCTGGACCAGCGCGTACCCGTCGAACCAGCCCTCCCCCGACCGCCCGAGCGACGCGAGGGCGACCCCGTCCACCGACAGCCACGGGAAGCGGACCGCGAGCTCGCCCGGTGACAGGAGCTCGACATCCGCGCCTTCGGCCCGCTGCACCGCCGCGTTCGCCTCAAGCGCCGGTGCCCCAGCCTCGGTCGCGAGATAGAGGTACCCGGATTCGTGCAGCCCGACGTCGGCCTCGCGAAGCCAGGCGAACGCGGCGCGCGACAGGCGGATGTTCTCGGGCGTCGAGAACTGCTGGCGGATGGAGGCGGCCGACAGCGCCGATGACGCACGGCGGAACGTCGGGTCGCGCTCCACGAGCGTCAGCCCCCCGTCGAATGCCGGGTCCTCGAGCACGGCCGTGGCGACGGCGCCACCGACCGCCCCACCACCGATGACGACGACGCGGCTCGACCCGCTCATGGCGGACCGGCGCCGGGCACCTCCAACCGGGCGCGCAGCAAGTCGGTCCCGGTCGTGTCGGTGAGCCGGCACGACCAGCCGTCCTCGTCGCGCCAGACGTCGGCCACCACGGTCGCACCGGCTTCGACCGCGCGGGCGTACTCGAGCCGGACGGTCCGCGGGATCGCTCGCACCAGCTCCCGACCGCCCGCAGCCATGACCTGCTCATCGAGCCAATCGGCGTAGACCGCGTTGTTGACGTGGTCCATGGGGTCCAGCTCGTGCGGTCGCGCCACGAACGTCCCGCGCTGGGCGGAGGCCGGGGGATCCCCGAGCGGCACACGAGCGAGCTGGAACGTCGCCTCGGGCGCCCAGAAGATCCCGTCGAACTCCCGTGGGACGCGGGTGGGTGCTCCGCGCGCGTCCAGCAGCACCCAATCGACGTGCAGCCAGGCGACCGTCGCGCCGTCCGCGTCGACGAAGTCGGTGCGCCGGCGGGCCCACACCCGACGCCAGCCGGATACCTGCGTCGTGCCGATGTACTCCTCGCCGACAAGCATCGGCGCGAGCACGGTGATCTCGGCGGCGCGCGCCAACCAGGCCAGCCCTCGCTCGCGATACCACGCCCGGGTGAAGCCGCGGGCCGACGAGTGGAACCAGGCGAGGTCCTGGGCGTAGCGGAGCAGCACCGACGTCCGTGCAAGCCCATCGGGAGCCGCCTCGTCGAAACGGACTCGGTACGACGAGGAGCAGGTGTCCGGACGGCGCCCCTCGTCGGTCATGGAGCAGCCAGGCTGTCGAGCGTCTCGAGCGCCACGATGCGCGTTCCGTCGGTCGGCGCGGACGATCGCGACAGGCGCACGTCGCACGACCGCATCGCATCGAACACGACCAGGCTCGTCCGGAGCGCCTCGCCTTCATCGTCAGCGTGCCCGCGCGCGTCATCGAGCTGATGCAGCACGTCGTCGCTGATGCCGCGCGCGCCCCACTTGCAGTCGTAGGCCTCCGGCGCACCGTCGCGCTCGACCGTGACGTCGTACGGGTGGATCTCGGCCCGCACGCCATCGAACAGGATCCGCCGCTCGCGCCGGACCGCGCCCGTCCCGACCCGTCGCGCGAGCATCCGTGCGGTCAGCTCCTCGACGATCGCGCCACGGAACTGGCTGCGTACGGCCTCGCCGCGCTCGGCGACCTCGAGCGCGACGGCCAGCACGGCCTCGGACCTGGCGCGATCCGGTCCGACGCGATCCGGCCCGAACAGGGTCGGGAACATCGCCATCCACGTCCCGGGGTCGGTCGTCTCGCCGTTCATCACGGCCCGGGCCATGATCCGCTCCGCGTGGCCGGCATCCGCCAGCAGGTCGGCGGCACGGGCTACCAGCGGATCGGCCTGGATCCCGGCGTAGACCACCGCGCGCCCATCCCGGGCGGCGTCCTGGAACCTCACGGGCGTTCGCCGATCGCGAGCAACGCCACCTGCGGGAAGGTCGAGAGCCAGTCGATGGCGCGGTGGGGATCGTCGATCAGGCCGATCTCGCCGATCGCGGCATCGATCGCGGCGTCAGCGGTCGGGTCGAGCGGTTCGTCTGCCCGAGTCGCGCCGACCGCCTCGAGGCGTTCACGCCAGGCGCCGGTGAGGTCCTGGATATAGGACCACTCGTCCTCCACGCCCTCGCCGAGCTCGGCCAGCGCATCGTAGGCCCGCAGGGCTCGGTCGATCGCGGCATCGACGGTCCCGCCGGTCTCCTGGGTCATGCTCGGAAGCGTACCGCGGCAATGGCCACGGTCGGGTGGTCGGGGGCCGGTCAGCGCTCCGTCGTGGCTACGGTCGGGTGCCCGGCCACCGTTCGGCCCGAACGACGTCGCGTCCGGTCGCTGGTCGCATCCCGCTCCGAGCGGCGGAGCAGCGTCTCGAGCCGTCGCCGCGCACGCTCGTCCCAGGCACGCGAATACGCCTCGCGTGCATCGGTTCGGAGCTGCGCCGCCTGTGCGCGCTCACCGGCGGCCTCGAGTACCGCGACGCGATCGAGGATCGCGCGGTACAGCGCGGGGAGCTCTTCGGCGGGAGAATTCGGCTCCATCGACGTTCACGATGGACTCCGATTGTCCCGGCTGGAATAGCCCACCGGTCCGGTCCAGCGTACGCCGAACGGGTCAGGCTCAATCGCCTCGGTGACCTCCGCTGCGGACCTCGAACGAGCGGAATTCGCCGGTCGCGGGGCCCCAGGCCGTGGTCACGCGATCGACGATCGCGCCCGCCGGCCCGACCTCGAGGATGGCCACGAGCGCCTCGAGCGCGGGGTGCGACCCTTCGGCCACACACCGGAGCGAGCCGTCAGCCCCGTTGGCCACCCAACCGGTGAGCTCCAGCTCCATCGCGCGCATGACGACATGAAAGCGGAACCCGACGCCCTGGACGCGCCCGTGCACGGTGGCATCCAGCCGCTCGATGGTCATGCCGCGCGACGGGCGGGGCGGGGCCAGGCAAGCGCGAGGTCATCCAACACGAGCTCCGGCGAGACGTTGCCGCCGATGAGCACGGCCGCCGTCCCGAGCCGCTCCAGGAAGGCGTGCAGGTCAGCGCGATCGAGACGAGTCGCCACCGAGCGCGTGTCGTCCAGGGTGCCGAGGTCGCGGACCGATCCGTCGAGACCCAGCTGGGACAACAGCAGATCTCGCGTCACATCCGTCCACACGGCGACGAGCGCATCGGCGGCGCGACGTCGTTCGGTCGCCGGCGTCCGCACGCCCTCGACGGCATCGTCAGCCATCGCTTGACCCGCATCGGTGGTCTCGGGCGCTGCTTCGTCGTCGGTCGGCTTGGCTGTTCGCGAGCGCCGTGCCCGCGTCGGCTCCGACGACGGACCCGCGTTGTCACCTGGGACGCCGGACCCCGCCGCGATGGCCGCGATGACCGCCGCCTGCGACGCGAGCCCCCGGATGCCCCCGAGCCGGTCGGCAGGACGAGCGTCGACGAGATCGAGCAGCGAGCGACCGATCGCGTCCCGGTCGCGCAGGGCGTCGGGTGCGAGGATCCAGCGCAGCGCGACACCCGGTCGACCACCGGCGATGCGTGCGGCACGTGCGGCGACCGGTGGATCCGCTGCTCCGTGCTCCGCCACGATCGCCTCGATGTCGCGCACGCCGACCGGGCCGAGACGGATGCGGACACAGCGCGACAGGATCGTCGGGAGCAGGGGTTCCTCGGCGTCGGCACAGAGCACGATCGTCGTCGCTGACGGCGGTTCCTCGAGGGTCTTGAGGAGTGCCGCCTGGGCGTCCTCGTTCATCCGGTGCGCGGACTCGATGATGGCGACCCTGGCGCTGCCCTCCACCGGCAGCAGGGCGAGTTCCGCGATCAGGTCCCGGATCCCGCGCGGTTTCCCGGGTCCGCCGATGACCACTTGGCGACCCGGTCCCTCGGGGCCGAGGTAGTGGACGTCGGGATGGCCGCGACCGGCGACCAGCCGGCACGCCCGGCACGCGCCGCACGGGCGCGACGACACGTCGGTTGCCGTGCACAGCAGACCGGCCGCGAGGTCCGCGGCGAGCGTCGTCTTGCCGACGCCGGCCGGTCCCACGAGCAGCACCGCACCGGAGGACCCGGCACGGACCCTCGCCCCGACGGCGGCCAGCGCGGCCGGATGGCCGCGAGTCCGCGCCCCGTCCATCACGGGTCGGGTCAGGACGCGGGCTTGGTCGTCCGCCGTGTGGTGCGGCGCTTCGGCGCGGCCTCCGCCGCGCCGCCCTCGTCGGCGGCCGTGGGCGCGTCGCCGGCAGCGCCCTCGGATCCGGCATCGGCGCTCGCGGTCGTGGCCTTGCGCGTCGATCGGCGCTTCGGGGCGGCCCCGGCGTCATCGGCCGAGGCGTCACCGGCCGAGGCCGACGCCTTTCGGGTGCGCCGCTTCGGGGTCTCCTCGTCGGCGGCCTTGGCAGACGTCCTGGACGTTGCCGCCTTGGCCGTGGTCGAGCGGGTCCGCCGCTTCGGGGCCGTGGCAGCCTCGTCGGGAGCGTCGGCCGGGGCGATCGCCGTCGGCTCGTCGCTGGTGTCGATCGGACGCTCCGGCGCCTGCTCGGAGGGCCGCGTCGACGGGGCCGATGGGCGCTGGCTCACCTGCGCCCGCAGCATCGCCTCGAGCTCAGGTGGGACCTCGCTCCAAGGCTCGGCGGAGCCCGTCGGACGCGCCGTGTCACGTGGCCGGCCGCCCCCTGGCCGATCGCCCTGTGGCTCGAAGCCGCGACCGCCGCGTGGAGCAGCGCCCGTCGTGCGGCCGCTGACATCCGGGTAGCGGTTGATCCCGCCTGTCCGGCCGCCACCGTAGCGCTCTCGCTCGACGGCGGACTGGTAGGCCGCCCGGCCGCCGCGAGGACCGCCACCGCCACGACCGCCCTGGCCGCCGCCCGCGCGACCACCGCGCGCCCCGCGGCGCTGCTCGGCGATCAGGTACTCGGGAATCTCGGGCTCCTCGAAGTCCTCGTCATCCGCCAGCGGCGACAGGTTCGATGGAGCCGCCGACGTGCCGAGCTGCGAGTCCCACACGGACCCGAAGGGCGTGGAGCGGGGCGGCCTCGGCGCCTCCACCGGTGTGTCCTCGTCCTCCGTCTCCTCGTCGGCGTCGAAACGCGCCGCAGGAGCGGCACGGCCAGGTGAAGCGGGCGCGATCGCGTCCTCCCGGCCGCGACCGCGGCCTCGGCCACGACCACCGCGCCGGCGGCGCCGCCGGGCCCCGTCGTCGGTCTGCTCGGCATCCTCGGCCGCGCCGGCCGGGCTCGCTGCGGCGACGTCGCCCTCGGCATCCGGGGAGCCGAGGTCGTCAAGCGTGAACACCTCGGCCGCGGCGAGCTCGGACTCCGACAGGCCGCCCGCGGCCTTCGACAGTCGCTCGCCCGGTAGTGCCGTCAGGCCATCGCCACCCAGACCGTTCGTCGATGGCGCGGCGGCGGGACGACGTCCCCGACCGCGCGACCCGGTCGCGACCACCGGCTCGGCATCGCCGGTCCGCCCGCGTCCACGGCCGCGACTGGTCCTGCCGCCGCGTCCGGCGCCGGTGCCTTCCGTCTGCTTATCCGGGACCTCGGTCATCGACAGGTCGGCGTCATCGCCCGCGACACGGCGGCCGGAGCGAGAGCCCTTCTCGACCCGTGCGAGCTGGGTGATGTCGGTGAACTGGTCGGCGACCTCGATCAGGTCGGAGCTGGTGTTGCCGCGGAAGCTGATGACCTCGCAGCGGACGCCCATCTCCTGGACCGCCCGGATGGCGGGCGCGAAATCGCCGTCGCCCGACACGACGATCGCGATATCGAGGTTCCGCGCCGTCTTCATCATGTCGACGACGAGCTCGATGTCGAGGTTGGCCTTGACCTTGCCGTCGCCGTATTTGCGGATGTCCTTGCTCACGACCTTGTAGCCGTGTCGGCGCAGGAAGTCGTGGAAGTTCCGCTGGTTCTCGTTATCCGGGTCGAGTCCCGTGTACGCGTATGCGCGTACGAGGTCGCGGCCGGCACCGGCCGACTTGAGGAGCGTGACGTAATCGATGTCGACGCCCGCGGCCTTGGCCGCATAGAAGATGTTCGCCACGTCTACGAAGACGGCGACGTTCTTGCCCAACTGGTACTCCTTGGAGCTGGTTGTTGATTGCCCCGGCCGGCGCGATCTCGCTGCTCGGTGAGGCCGATGATCAGAAGCGGCGCGAGGTGCTGCCCACCGCGGCCACGGTTCGTTGGATGCGCGGACCGGCCGGGGTGAACCCCAGGGCCGCCCAGCGTCCGAGTGATGCCTCGTCGCCCGGGCGGTCTGCTTCGACCAGGGTGCAGCCCTTGTTGCTGGCCGACCGGATGACCTCCTCGAGGAGGGCGTCCGCGACCCGATCCGCATCGTGGCTGGGATCCACGACCAGGAGGTCGATGGTTCCCACGAAGCCGCCGGCACTGACCGATGGGCGCAGGGCCAAAACGGCCCCACCCACCACGTGTCGCTGGCTCTCGGCCACGAAGATACTGGCCTGCGGGAGGTACACGAGCTGCCGGAGCAGATCGGCTGCGTCGAGTGGACTCGATCCGCGATCGACGTCGCTCAACGCGACGAGACGGTCGATGTCAGTGATACGGGCGGCTCGGATCAGATATTCCACGCCGAAGGTTCGCACCTCGCAGGACGGCGACCGTCCCCTCGACCGGGGTCATCCGACCCTGGGCCGGCACCGATAGTCCGCGATCCCGTTGCCGCCTGCGTTGACGCCGCGGCGTGGGGATGCGACCGACCGGTATTGCATTCGGGTCGCCAGTGCATATGATACGGCATCGTTTCGGCGGTCACCTGCGCGCCGCTCGAGTACGGTACTGCGTCGCCTCTGTCACGCACCAACGCTCGCCCGATCGGCGCCCTGGGAGGGCACCGCCGGCAGGACGAAGCGAATGCGGGTGGACGGTGGTTTCCGCATCCCCGCACCGAGCCGGGGCCAGTGCCCACGATCGACGGTCGTCCGGGAGGAACCGGGCGATCCTGTCCATCCAGGAGGAGATTGCATGAAGAAGAACAAGGTCGCGGTACTTGCCGCTGCCGCCGTGCTCGCCCTCGGGGCGTGCTCGACCGGTGGTGGCGGGGCCAGCAAGGGCGAGATCGAGATCTGGTCCTCGCTTCCCCGTCAGGGTTCGAGCAAGGCCCAGACCGACACGATCGTGAACGCGATCAACATGGCCATCGAGGAAAAGGGCGGCGTCGCCGGCGGTTACAAGATCGTCTACAAGGACGTCGATGACTCCACGGCCGCTGCCGGCAAGTGGGACGAGGCTACCGAGATCAAGAACGCGAACGATGCGGTCGCCAATGATAAGGTCATGGCGTACATCGGCACGTTCAACTCCGGTGCCGCCAAGCTGTCGATCCCGATCCTCTGCCAGAAGGGCATCGTGATGGTCAGCCCGGCCAACACCTACCCCGGTCTGACGAAGGCGGGCAAGGGTGAGCCGAACGAGCCGGATGCCTACTATCCGGGTGGCTGCGCGCGGAATTACTCGCGCGTCGTGGCGGCCGACGACCTCCAGGGTCTGGCCGGCGCGAAGTGGGCCGCCAAGCTCGGCGCCAAGAACGTGTACGTCCTCGACGACACCGAGCTGTACGGCAAGGGCATCGCGGACGTCTTCAACAACGAAGCTGCGGGGCAGGGACTCACCGTCCTCGGCCGCGACGGCATCGACGGCAAGGCGACCGACTACAAGGCCCTCGCCGAGAAGATCAAGGCGACGAACCCTGATCTCGTCTACTACGGCGGCATCACCCAGAACAACGCCGGCAAGCTGTGGGTCGACCTGCGCGACGCCATGCCCGAGGTCACCCTCATGGGCCCCGACGGCATCCTCGAGCAGGAATGGATCGACGCCGCCGGCGCTGCAGCCGAAGGCACGTACATCACGTTCGGCGGCCTGCCGGCCAGCGAGCTGACGGGCAAGGGCGCCACCTTCCTCACGAACTACAACGCCAAGTACCCGAACAATCCGCCCGAGGCGTACACCGCCTACGGCTACGAGGCGGCTGGCGTCGTCCTCGCGGCCATCGAGCGGGCCGCCGCGACCAATCCTGCGGACAACGCTGCACTCCGTGCCGCCGTCCTCAAGGAGGTCATGGGGACCAAGGACTACGACGGCGCGCTTGGCAAGTGGAGCTTCAACGCCGAAGGCGATACCAGCCTGACCGCCATGTCGGGCAACATCGTCAAGGACGGCAAGTTCGCATTCGACAGCGTCATCGAATAGGCCGTCTGGCCCTCCGGGCCAACGACTGACCAGGCCGACCGTTCGGCACACGCCGAACGGTCGGTCGCACATCCAGCTCCGGAACGGTCTTGAGGAGAGAGCGTGGAGGAACTGGTCAGGGCACTGACGATCGGCCTGACGAACGGCCTGATCATCGCCCTCATCGCGATCGGCTACACGCTGGTCTACGGCATCCTCGAACTCATCAACTTCGCGCATGCCGACGTGTTCATGCTCGGCACGGCGTTCACCTACTTCGGGACCAACTTCATCGTCGAGTCGCTCGGCATCCCGGCCTCATCCCTCGTGGCCCTCGTGGTCACGTTCATCGGCCTGCCGCTCGTGATGCTGTTCACAGCTGGCATCAACGCCGGCATCGAACGAGTGGCCTATCGGCCGCTGCGGAACGCGCCCCGACTCGCCCCCCTGATCAGCGCGATCGGGATCTCGTTCGTGCTCCAGAACATCGGCCTGGTCATCCTCGGCCCGTCGCAGCTGCGGGTGAAGGACGTCCTCCCGACGACGCCCCTCGTCGACCTGCCGAGTGGCGCTGCGTGGTTCGGCGTGGACGAGCTCGTCGTCGTCCTCGTCACCCTTCCGCTGCTGCTCGGCCTGCGCTGGTTCGTGGGCAGCACGCGCCAGGGCAAGGCGATGCGTGCAACGGCACAGGATCGCGATGCCTCCGGGCTCATGGGCATCGACGTCAACCGCACGATCTCGCTCACCTTCCTCATCGCAGGCGCGCTGGCGGGCGCGGCGGGCCTGGTCGTGGCCCTGTACTACCGGCAGACGTTCTTCCAGTACGGGTTCCAGTTCGGCCTGCTGTCGTTCACCGCGGCCGTCCTCGGCGGGATCGGCAACCTCACCGGAGCGACCGCGGGCGCCCTCGTCCTCGGGCTCATCGCGGCGCTGTCCGACCGCTTCCTCGAGGCCAAGTGGACGACGGTCATCGTGTTCGGCATCCTCATCCTGGTCCTGGTCTTCCGGCCCACCGGGCTGCTGGCCGAGAAGCAGTCGGAGCGCGCGTAGATGACGACCGCCGTGCGCGCCCGGAGACCGACCATCCCGAACCCGTTCGCCGGCATGGAGCGGCGACGGCGCGACATGACGATCGTGGCGATCCTGCTGGTCGTCGCGGTCGTGTACCCGATCTTGTACCGCTGGCTCGAGAGCATCCTGCCGTTCATCCCATGGCCCGGCACCGCCGTGCTCATCACGTGCGCGACGTTCGCGATCCTCGCCCTCGGGCTGAACATCGTGATGGGCTTCGCGGGGCTGCTCGACCTCGGCTATGTCGCGTTCTACGCGATCGGTGCGTACACGACCGCGTTCCTCGCATCGAGCCACTTCGGGATCCACATCAGCTGGTGGATCGTCATCTGGATCGCGGTCGCGGCGGCGGCCGTGTTCGGCATCCTGCTCGGTGCGCCGACGCTCAAGCTACGCGGCGACTACCTGGCGATCGTCACGCTCGGCTTCGGCGAGATCGTGCGGATCGTCTTCCGCAACCTCGGCGACTTCACGCTCGCGCTGCCGGCCTTCCTCGGCGGCGCGATCCTGATCGGCCCCAATGCCAACCTCACCGGCGGCAATGTCGGCATCAACCCGATCGACCCCCCGACGATCCCGATACCAGGTCCATGGGGGAACGCGATCGTCTTCTCCAACCAGAACGCCATCGCGTCGTGGTACCTGGTCCTCGCCTTGCTGGTCATCACCTACGTGGTCTGCATGCGCCTCCGCGACTCGAAGCTGGGTCGGGCGTGGATGGCGATCCGGGAGGACGAGACCGCCGCAGCGGCGATGGGCATCAACACCGTCACGACGAAGCTATTGGCGTTCTCGCTCGGCGCCAGCTTCTCCGGCTTCGCCGGAGCGTTCACCGGCGCCTACCAGACCGCGATCTTCGCCGAGACGTTCAACTTCAACGTGTCGATCCTGGTGGTCGTGATCATCATCCTGGGCGGCATCGGCTCGCTCCGGGGCGTGGTGATCGGAGCGTTCGCAGCGCAGTACGTCAACCAGACGCTCCTGGCATTCCTCGGGACCCGGATCTTCAACGACCCGATCAACAACCTCGGTGACGCGACGGGGATCGACCTGCTCTCCGACTTCAACCTGGCCACGTACAACTACCTGATCTTCGGGATCGTGCTGGCCATCATGATGATCAGGCGACCCGAGGGGCTGTTCCCTGACGAGGGTGCCAAGGCCGAGATGCACGGCATCGGCGTCGCGGCGGAAGTGACTGCCGGTTCCGCCGAGCTGCTCGCCGCGGCAGAAGAAGCCGAGGTGGGCGCGATCGAGGCGGACGCCATCGAGGAAGCGACCGAGATCCCGGACGCCCTACCCGACGTCCTGCCGGACGTGCTGCTCGATCGCGGCGACGTGGCCGATCTTGGCGACGAGGAGAAGCCGTCGTGACCGCGGCAAACGCACCGCAGCCCGCCGGCGACCTCCTGGTGGCCACCGACTGCTCGAAGGTGTTCGGCGGCCTCGTCGCGGTCAGCGACGTCGACTTCACGATCCCGAGCGGGGGCATCGTCAGCCTGATCGGACCGAACGGCGCGGGCAAGACGACGTTCTTCAACATGATCACCGGCCTGTATGTTCCGACCACGGGCACGATCACGTTCGACGGCCGCGACATCACCGGCAAGAAGCCCCATGAGGTCGTTCGGGTGGGCATCGCCCGGACGTTCCAGAACATCCGCCTGTTCGGCAACATGACCGCCGAGGAGAACGTGCTGGTCGGCCTCCATCATCGGCTGAAGGGGCGCTGGTTCGGGGCGATCCTGCGCACGCCGGACATCACCCGGGAGGAGGCCGAGGCGCACGAGCGAGCCCAGGAGCTGCTCGAGCTCGTCGGCCTTCGACAGCGTGCCGAGACGCTCGCGCGCAACCTGCCGTACGGCGACCAGCGCCGACTGGAGATCGCCCGTGCGCTCGCTACCGCCCCGAAGCTGCTTCTGCTCGACGAGCCGACTGCCGGGATGAACCCGGAAGAGACGCGCCGGCTGACCGACTTCGTCCGCGACCTCCGGGCGCGACTGGGGCTGACCGTGCTGCTGATCGAGCACGACATGAAGGTGGTCATGGGCATCAGCGACCGCGTGACCGTGCTCGACCATGGGGAGAAGATCGCCGAGGGCTCCCCTGCCGAGGTGCGGGCGGACACACGGGTCGTCGAGGCCTACCTCGGTCGCGGCGCGGCGGCGGGCTGATTCGATGGCGTTGCTCGAGCTGCGGAGCGTCCACACCTACTACGGCAACATCCATGCGCTCAAGGGCATCTCGATCGAGATCGCGGAAGGCGAGATCGTCACGCTGATCGGGTCGAACGGCGCCGGCAAGTCGACGACGCTCAAGACGATCAGCGGCCTGCTTCGACCGCGCGAGGGCGAGGTCTGGTTCGAGGGCGAACGCCTCGATGGGACGCCGGCGCATGACATCGTCGCCAAGGGCATCAGCCAGGCGCCAGAGGGGCGTCGCATCTTCCCCCGGCTGACGGTCAAGGAGAACCTCGAGATGGGGGCATTCCTGCGACCCAAGGGCACTGACCTCGCAGCCGATTTCGAGCGCGTGTACTCGCTGTTCCCGCGCCTCAAGGAGCGCCTCAGCCAGAACGGCGGGACGTTGTCCGGCGGCGAGCAGCAGATGCTGGCCATCGGGCGAGCGCTGATGGCCAAGCCCAAGCTGCTCCTGCTCGACGAGCCGTCGATGGGCCTGGCGCCGATCCTGGTGGAGCAGATCTTCGAGATCGTGCAGGACATCAATGCGAGTGGCACCACCGTCCTGCTCGTCGAGCAGAACGCCCTCATGGCTCTCGGGATCGCCAAGCGTGGCTACATCCTGCAGACGGGTGAGATCGTCCTCCACGACGCGGCCGATCAGCTCAAGACGAACCCAGAGGTCCAGAAGGCCTACCTCGGCGGCTGACCGGGTCGTGGCCGGCTTACGGCTACCATCCGACCACTGATGCGCGGCCCGGTCATCTCCCTGACGCTCGCCCGCCTCCGCCGGCGAGGTGCGACCGCGGCCATCTCGATCGCATCCGTCGCGGCCGCCGCGGCGCTCATCGCGATCGTGTCGGGCATCGGCCTCATCGCTTCGGACAAGACGGTCGAGCGCATCTTCGCCGGCGAGGGCACGGAGCGGCCGGTCATCCGGATCTCGCGCTTCTCCCCGAGCGCCGCCGATCACGAGGTCGCCCGGTCGAGCGCAGAAGCGGCGATCGCGCACCATCTCGCCGGGTTCACGGATCCCCCGGTCGCCGGTCTGCTGGGCCACGAGCTCGCGGACCTCGAGACGCCGCTGTTCGAGCTGATCGTGGCCGTCGACGACCCCGCAGCGTGGACCACGCTCACGGAGGGCCGGCTCCCGGCGCCGTGCATCGACGGCCGACGATGCGAGGCGGTGCTCCTCTCGGAGAGCCGACCGGATCCCGCCTTGACCGTCGCCCGTCCGGCGGCCGACCTCGAGCTGACGATCGTCGGGCGGGGACTGCTCGACCCGGCGGTGCCGTTCGGCGACCTCGATCAGCGCGGACCGTTCGGACCACGGCCGATCGGTGGCGGCGAATACCAGAACGGCCGCTCCAGCCCGGCGGTCATCCTCGTCAACGGCGTCGATCCGATGGCACGGGCGCCCGCGCTCGAGCGCACCGGTCGCACGTACGTCTGGACGGCGCCGATCGATCCAGGGGCGATCCACCCGTGGACGGCCGACGAGATCCGCGACGCGGTGGCCGCCCTCACGCGCGACCTGGCTGCCGACGACCCGGCCTTCACCATCGCGAGTCCGATCCCGCAGCTCGACGAAGGGCTCGCGCGGGCAGATGCGGCACGCGGCAGGTTGCTGGTCCTCGGGTCGTTGGGCGTCGCCATCCTGCTGGCGTTCGGGGTGTTCCTGGCGCTGGTCATCCGCGACGACGTCACCGCCGAGGTCAACCGCCTGGCGGCGGTCGGGGCGCGCCGCCGCGATCGCCTCGCGTTCCTCGTGCTGGAAGCGCTCATCCCGGCCATCGTCGGCGGCGTGCTGGGCTGGGCATCCGGCGGGCTCGTCGTCGCGTCGCTCAGCGCATGGGCCGGCGTCGATGTCCTCGAGGTGCTGGGCGGTGCGTTACTGGCACACGCTCCGCTGCTGACGGCGCTCATCGTCATCGGGCTGACGGTCGTCGCGACGGTCGCGGCGACGGCGCCCGGCGTGCCACGGGCGGGCAGCGTGCGGATCGCGACCGCGATCGTGCTGACCGTCGCCGTCCTGCTCGGCTGGCAGCTGGCGTCGGGCGGGCCGCTCGGGCCGGGTGTCCTCGCGGGCGCGATCGCCAGCCCGATCCTGGTGCTCCTCCCCCCGGCCCTCGCGTTCATCGCCGCGCTGCTGCTCGCCGCCGCGCTGCCCGCGGTGCTGCGCACCCTGGTCAGGCATTCGGGGCGGGCGCCGCTTCCGATGCGCCTCTCGCTGTTGTCGATCGCCCGCGAGCCGGGCCGGCCGGCGGCGACGGTGACGCTCCTGGCGTTCAGCCTCGGCGCGATCGTGTTCGCGACCGCATGGTCCGCCACGCTCCGGCGCGGTAACGAGGACGCCGCCGCGTACCGTTCGGGGCTCGACCTGCGCGTGTCGGAGCTCGGCACTGCGCTGTCGATCGCGAAGTCGGTCGTGCCGGTCGCGCGGTACGAGGTGCTTGGCGACGACATCACGGCCGTCCCCGTGTACCGCGACACGAGCACGACCGAGCCCGGCGGCCGCGTCGACGTCCTGGGCATCGATCCGGCGGCGCTGCCCCGACTCCCGGGCTGGCGGGACGACTTCTCGCCGACGCCGGTCGCGGAGCTCGCCGAGCGCCTCGCGGTGACCGCCCCGCCGGGCGGCTGGCAGGTGACCGGCCATCGGCTGCCAGCCGGCCAGCGAATGCTCGACGTCCGGTTCCGTTACCGGGGCGCCCCGACGCGGCTCGACGCGGTCGTGAGGACCGACGGCGGCGACGCCACGAACATCCCGCTCGGGACCATCACCGAGGGGATGACCTCGGCCAGCGCGCCGCTGCCGGACAGCGGCGTCGGCGGCCAGCTGACGGCGCTGATCTTCCGGAACGACCAGCTCATCGCCGGACCCCAGCACCAGGGCGAGCTGACCACGGCGACCGTGACCTTCGACGGGCTCGACGGGCTGGTCGGCGACGATCCGATCCCACTCGAGATCTTCACAGTTTCGGCGGTGGTCATCCGGGCGCCGCAGGCCATCGACGGCGGGATCCTGCCCGCGATCGCAAGCCCGAACGTCGCGCGCGATGCGCGTCCCGATGGGACGCTCGACCTCCACGTCGGGGACGGGGTGGTCCGCGTACGGATCGTCGGGTCGGCCAGCTGGGCACCGACCATCGCCGAGGCGAACCCGCGGTTCGTGATCCTGCCGTACGAGCCGGCGCTTGCCGCGGTGGCTGCCGCGCTCCCGACCGGTGGTCGACCGACGGAGATGTGGATCAGCGCCCCGACACCCGCGCGACTGGCCGAGGTCAGGACCGCGCTCCAGGCAGCGCCGTTCCGGTTCGCCGAAGTGACCGCGCGCGGCGACCTGCTCGCGGAACGGGAGGGCGACCCGCTCGCGCAGGCCATCGGCTGGGCCCTCGTCGCGGCGGCGATCGCCGGTCTGACGCTGTCGATCGGCGCGCTCGTGCTCGGCGCCCTGACCGACCTGCGGGACGAACGCGGCGAGCTGGCCGACCTGGAGGCGCAGGGCGTCCCCCCATCGTCGTTGCGCTGGCACGCGCTGGCACGGACGGCGTGGCTGGCGATCGGCGGCAGCCTCGCTGGGCTCGCCGCGGGCGTGTCGCTGGCGGTGATCCTGACCGGTGCCCTGGCGATCGACGCGGAAGGCCGGCCACCGATCCCACCGCTCATCGTGGTCCTGCCGCCGCTCCCGATCGCTGCCGTCGTCATCGCCGTCGCGGCCCTCGTGCTCGGGACCGTGGCCTGGCTCGCCGGGCGGACCTACGGCCGGCGCACCCTCGGCGAGCGGCGCGGCGGCCGCGTGCTCGGCCCGCCGGCGGCGTGGCCGGCCGACGTGGAGCGTGCCGATGGCTGACGCCGTGGTCGGCACCGGCCTCATCCGCATCCATCCATCGCCCGGCGGACCGGTCGCGGCGCTGCGGGGCCTCGACCTGCGGATCGAGACCGGCGAGGTGGCCGCCGTCATCGGACCGTCCGGTTCGGGCAAGTCGACGCTGCTGCGGCTGGTCGCCGGCCTCGATCGCCCGTCGGCGGGATGGCTGACGGTCCTCGGCCGCGACCTCACCGATGCGACCGATCGCGAGCTCGACGCCCATCGTCGGGATCGGGTCGGCGTCGTCGAGCAGCACTACCGGCGCGCGCTGTCGCCCTATCTCCGGATGGCAGACGCGATCGGGCTCCCGCTGGCGCTGCGGGACGTGCCGTCGCACGAGCGGGAAGCACGCGTCGGGGAGCTGCTCGAGCGGGTCGGGCTCGCCGACCGGGGTCTCGCGTATCGGCATGAGCTGTCGGGCGGTGAGCAGCAGCGCATCGCCTTCGCCGTGGCGCTGGCGACGCGGCCGGCGCTGCTGCTTGCCGACGAGCCTACGGGGGAACTGGACGGCGCGACTGCCGAGACGATCCTGGGCGTCCTGCGCGACCTCGTCCGGGCCGAGGGCACGACCTGCCTGATCGTGACGCACGACGAGCTCGTCGAGCGCATCGCCGACCGCGTGATCCACGTCGCCGACGGCCGGGCGGTCGCCGAGCGGGTCGGCCCGCCGGGCACGGCGCCGCAGCCGGTGCGCGATGTCGCCGGCTGGCTCGCTCCGCCCTTGCCGGAGCCGTCGACGCCTGCACCGGCCAGCCGCCGGCCGGACGCCGGACACGACGCGGTCGAGCTGGACGGTGTGGCACGGCGGTACGGCCTCGGCTCGACCGGCATGCTCGGACTGCCGCCCACGACGGCCGCCTTCCGCGCCGGCCGTTTCCACGTCGTGACCGGGCCGTCGGGGAGCGGCAAGACGACGCTCCTCCGGCTCATCGTCGGGCTCGACCGGCCGACCGACGGCCGGGTCGTCACGCTCGGCACCGACCTGACGTCCCTCGACCGCGACGGCCTCGCTCGGTTCCGGGCGGCACGGATCGGCATCGTCGACCAGGTCCGCGATCTGGTGCCCTTCCTGAGCGCGCGCGAGAACGTGGAGCTCGGCCTGGCCATCCGCGGTATCGCCGCGGTGGACGCCCGACCGCGCGCGGTCGCGGCGCTCGAGGGCGTCGGACTGGGCGGTCACCTGGAACGCGCCCCGGATGGCTTGTCGGCCGGGGAGCGGCTGCGCGTCGCGATCGCTCGGGCGCTCGCCGCCGAACCGGAGCTCCTCATCCTCGACGAGCCGACGGCCGCCCTCGATCGGGCCGGCGCCCGCGCCGTCGCCCGGCTGCTCGACGGCCTGGACGACCGGGTGACGATCATCGCCACGACCCACGACCCCGCGCTCATCGAGGCGGCCAGCGACCGGCTGGACCTCGTCGCGGCTGGCGAGGCGTCGGCCGCAGCGGCGGCCGCTCAGCGGTAGTGCGGCTCGCGCGTCATCTGGTAGGCGGCACGGGACAGGATCGCCAGGCCGATCCCCGCGAGCCACAGCCCGATTCCGTTGGTGAACACCTGCGCCAGCTCGGTGAAGCGGAACGCCCCCACGTTGAGCAGCTCGAACACCCGCCAGCCAAGCCCGATCCAGCCGACGATGGCGAGCAGGGCGTATGCCTCCCAACGGTCGATGGCGGTCGGGCGGTCACCGACCGCGTATGGCAGCGCCAGGAGCAGGAGCGTCGCGATGCCGGCCAGCAGCACCAGGATGCCGCTGCCCTCGAGGCCGTTGCCCTGCAGCGGTGGGAGCCCGCCGAGCTGAGCGAGCTGCCACCACGGCAGCACGCAGCCGACCAGCGTCAGGATGCCGGCGACCGCGGCCAGCGTCCGACCCCAACCCAGGGGCCGCCGGTGCATGGTCACGCCTCGACGGCCTCCCCCTGCTCCACCCCGGCGCCATACACCTCGGGCTTGAGCACGCCGACGAACCGCAGGTTCCGGTAGACCTCGCCGTAGTCGAGGCCGTAACCGATCACGAACTGGTCCGGGATCTGGAACCCGATGTAGTCGACCGGGATCTCGACCAGCCGACGGGCCGGCTTGTCGAGGAGGGTGCAGATGCGCAGGGTGCTCGGGTTCTTGCCCCGCAGATAGCGGATCAGGTAGTTCAGGGTCAGACCCGTGTCGATGATGTCCTCGACGATCAGTACGTCCTCGCCCTCGATGCTCGCCGACAGGTCCTTCAGGATCCGTACCAGGCCCGATGACTCGGTGGTGCTGCCACCGTAGGAGCTGACCTCCATGAGGTCGATCCGGAGCGGCAGGTCGATGGCGCGCATGAGGTCGGCCATGAAGGGCAGCGAGCCCTTGAGCACGGACACCAATGTCAGCTTCCGGCCCGCGTAGTCGGACGTGATCCGCGCGCCGAGCTCGGCCACTCGCTCGGTGATCTGGGTCTCGGTGAGGAGGATCTCGGCGATATCGTCGTGCAGGTCGACCGCGCGTCCGGTCATCGACCGCTCGCCCCGGGTTCAACGGTCGGCGCCGCGGCGCGCCGACCCACACGCCGGCGGCCCGTCCCGAGCATGGCGGCCGCGAGTGGGACCGCCACCGGCGTGGCCGGCGCCGATGCCAGCTCGGGCTCCGGCGCGGTCAGCCCGGCGTAGGGCGAGGCGACCTGACCGGACGACCCCGACAGGCCGGCCACCAGCGCGTGCTTGCCGTACTTGAGCATCAGCGCCCGGAAGTCGCGCGCGTAGAACAGCTTGACGTTGATGGACGGGTACAGCTCGCGCAGGCGGCGGAGCTTCCGGTTCTTCTTGCGGACGAGCTTCTGGCGCAGGGTCGTCATCTCGAGGTAGCAGTCGAGATCGGGCAGGTAGAAGTCCGGCGAGAAGCTCTCGACGACATCGCCGTCGAGGTTCCAGAGGATGGGGAAGGTGTGGGGTTCGTACTCCCAGCGGACCGCATAGAAGTCAAGGATGCGAGCCATCTCCGCTTCGCTGGCATGGGCGAACGGGGTGCGGGAGTCCATCTGCCGCAGAGCATACCCGAGCCACCCGCGAACGTTGCCGGTCATACTCCCAGGGGGTATGATGCCGGCATGGCCACCACCTCCCGTCGAGCCGCGCCGCCCGACCCGAGCCACTTCCGGCACAGCTACGCCAAGGATTCGGCGCAGCTGATGCGCCGCCTGTCGCGGATGGAGGGGCAGGTCCGCGGCATCGCCCGGATGATCGAGCGCGAGGAGTACTGCGTCGACATCCTCCAGCAGACAGCGGCGTTGCGGGCGGCCGTGGATGCCCTGTCGATCCTCGTGCTCGAGGACCACGTCCAGGGCTGCGTGCGGACCGCCGCCGAGCGCGGCGAGGCGGACAAGTACGTGGACGAGGTGATCGACGTCGTTCGGCGGACGCTCGGACGGCCGGTGCGAAGTACCACCCGGACGGCGTAGCGCCGGTACCTTCGGCGTCGTAGCGCGTCCCCTCGGGGGATGTCGCGCGGACGCACCGCCGCGCGACGATCGGACCGGCATGACCGACGTAGACCGGCTTCCGGCGCCCTCGACCATTGGGCCCGCGCCGCACATCGCACCACCGCGACCGTTCGCCGATCGGCGACGGGGATCGCGCCGTGCCGCCGATCGAGTGGCGGACGAGGAGACCCGCCTCCTGGCGATGGCCCTCGACGCGCTGGCCGCCGAGCGGCCGGCCGAAGCGCGATTGGCGGATCTGCTCGATCTGCTGGCCGAGACCGTCGGGGCGACGCGCGCCGCGGTGGTCGCCGACGGAGACGCACGCCGCATCGCCGTCGCCTCGTCGGGACTGGACGACGCCTCGGCAGCGACCGACCTCGCGGCATGGCTCGACGCCGCGGCGCCGCGCAGCCGGGCCAAGCGGGCGGCAGCCGGACCCGCGGAGGTGGTGATCGCGACCCGTGCGGAGGCCACCCCGCTCGCCCGACGGAGCGCCAGGGTCACGAAGCCCCACTACGCGTGGCTGCCGATCCCGGCCGCGAGCGAGGTCACGATCGGCTTCGCGTTCGCACGCTCGGTCGACGCGGCCGGATTGCACGAGCGGTTGCCACCGGCCCTCGCCCGCCACGCCGCCGTTGCACTGGCCCTGGTCACCGAGTCGATGAGCACGGAGCGCGAGCTCGCCACGCTCCGCGCCAGGGAAGCCGAACGGACCCGCTACGTGTCGACCGTGGCGCACGAGCTGCGCACCCCGCTGACGGGGCTGTCGGGCTATCTCGACCTCATCCTCGATGGACAGGTCGATGATGAGGCGGTCGAGCGCGAATTCCTCGAGCGCGGGCGCTCGATCGTCGGCTCGATGGCCGACCTGGTCGGTGACCTGCTCGAACTCTCGCGACTCGAATCCGGCTCGCTCCTCCTCGACGTCGAGCCCTTCTCCGTGGCCGACGCGCTCCACGCCGTGAGTGCCACGTTGCTGCCGATCGCCCTCGATCGCGACGTGCCCCTCGTCACGACGCCGCCGACCCGGATCCGCACAGCGACCGGCGACCGGCGGCGTGTCGAGCAGATCGTGACCAATCTCGCCGCGAATGCCCTCAAGTTCGGGACCCGCGGCGTCGAGGTGGAGCTGACCGGCCGCTTCGACGGGCCGGTGGCGATCATCGCGGTCAGGGACGAGGGTCCGGGCATCGGCGCGGACGATCGCGCCCGCATCTTCGACCGGTTCTACCGGATCGCCGACCACGAGCGGCTCACCGGCACGGGCCTCGGGCTGTCGATCTCGCGCGACCTCGCGCGGGCCATGGGTGGCGATCTCGATGTGGCCAGCCGCCTCGAGACCGGTTCCACCTTCGTGCTGGTCCTGCCCGGTCCGGGCGGCCCACTCGATCCGGCGGTGATCGCCGACGCGACGGCAGCCGCCGTGGAGGAGGAGGCGGATCGCCTCGAGGCCCTGGCGGCGGTCCGTGCGGCGGGCGCAGGCGTGCGGCGATCGACGGGAAACCGGCAGGCTGGACCGGCCGGCCACGGCGTGCTCCAGGCGGGTCTTCGCGGCTAGGACGTCAGCCGCATTTATCCACCAATCCCGCGGTCGCTCGGGACTTGGTGGATAACCCGGTTGACGGTCACCCGTCCGGGCTCGTACGGTCCCTTCCCGCACTGGGGCGACGCGAGGGTAACGCGGTCCTCGAGGGGCTCGGGGAAACCCGGCCGTGAACCGGATGGACCGCGGAAGACCGGACGATCATCGCCGTCGGT
This sequence comes from uncultured Chloroflexia bacterium, assembly GCA_963812745.1. GTDB lineage: Bacteria > Chloroflexota > Limnocylindria > Limnocylindrales > CSP1-4 > SPCO01. The sequence goes on from CAWEWE010000011.1 coordinate 28,095, forward strand.
GCGAGAAGAGTCGACGCCGGGAGCGGTGCCGCGCCGCGTGGTACGCAGGCCAAGGAGGCGTACCGTTGGATCGCAGGCGCGAGCCGCTCCCGACGCGCGTCCAGGACACCCCAGCCCTGCCCGATGCGTACGACGTCGCGATGCGGCGCGGTCTCGCCGACCTGGGTCTCGCGCTTCCCGAACCGGCCCGCCTGGCGATCGACGGTCATGTCCGGCTCCTCCTCGCGTGGACGACGGCGATCAACCTCACCGCCATCCGTGATCCGGCCGACGTCGCCCTCCGTCACGTGATCGACAGCCTCACGGCCCTGTCCTGGCTGCGATCGCGGGACGTCGGACGGGTGCTCGACCTCGGGTCGGGCGGCGGTTTCCCGGGGATCCCGCTCGCGGCGGCCGCGCCGGTGCTCGAGGTGACGCTCGCGGAGCCGGTCCGGAAGAAGGCACGGTTCCTCGAGACGGCCACGGCAGCGATCGGCCTCGCGGGGCGGGTCCCCGTGGTTGCGACCCGCGCGGAGGAGCTCGCCCGCGACCGGACGGATCGCGGCGGTTGGCACGCCGTGACCGCGCGGGCGGTCGGGTCGACGGCGGAGCTGGTCGAGCTGGCGTTCCCGCTGCTGGCACCAAGCGGCTCCCTGCTCGCCTGGAAGCGCGGTGACGTGGATGGCGAGCTTCGCGCGGCGGCACGCGCGGTGGACGCGCTCGGCGGCGGCTCCATCGATGTCGTCGAGGTCGCCGTCGCGGGCCTCATCGACCATCGTCTGGTGGTGGCGACCCGGTCGCCGTCGGGGATCGTGCCGGATGGCTATCCGCGCGACCCGGCCGTCCGCGGCCGGCTGGCCTGGTGAGGGTGCCCGGACGGGGCGGACCGGCTGCTACCCTCTGCGCCGATGCGCATCGCGGTCCTGTCGGACATCCACAGCAATAGCGTCGCGCTCGATGCAGTCCTCGGCCATGCCGGCGACGTCGATGCGATCTGGCACCTCGGTGACGTGGTCGGCTATGGCCCGGAGCCCGATGCCGTGGTGGGCCGGTTGTCGGAGCTGGCTGCGACCGGGGTCCGCGGCAATCACGACGCCGCAGCCATCGGCGGACCGGAGATCGACTGGTTCAACCCCGAAGCGCGGGCCGCGGCGGAGTGGACGCGCGACACGATGTCGCCGGCGAGCCGTGCCTGGTTGAGCGACCTGCCCGAGCGGCGGACGGTCGAGGGCATCACGCTCGTCCATGGCAGCCCGCGCGACCCGCTGCGCGAGTACGTCACGGACCACGAGGTCGCCGGCGCCAACATGGAGCTCCAGGAAACGCAGCACGGCCTGCACGGTCATACCCACGTGCCGGTCGCCTGGATGGCGACGCCCGAGCGCGTCGCCCTGATCCGCGCGGAGGACGCGACCACGCTGGCGCTCGGGACGTATCGGACGCTCCTGAACCCGGGCAGCGTGGGGCAACCGCGCGACGGCGATCCCCGGGCCGCGTACCTCGTGCTCGATCTCGAGCTCGGGCGGGTCAGCTGGCATCGCGTCGAGTACGACATCAACGCGGTCCAGGCGGCGATCCGGGCCGCCGGCCTGCCGTCGCGACTCGCCGCCCGGCTGGCGTTGGGCATATGACGGAGCGGTCCACGGAGGCGCACGCGTGATCGGCGGAAGGCGACCCATCCAGGGTCGCAAGCCGGGCGACAAGCGGCTCCGGGTGGAGCGGCCCCACGCACCGTTCTTCCGGTACTCCGGCAAGGGCCAGTTGACGGCCAAGGAGGCGGCCAGCATCCCGACCACGCCGGGCGCACGGCTCATCGCGCGGATCCGGGCCGTCCTGCTCGGGCGACCGCTCCACCAGGAGGCGGAGCTCGGCGAACGCCTGTCGAAGACCAAGGCCCTCGCCATCTTCAGCTCGGACGCGATCAGCTCGTCGGCGTACGCGACCGAGGAGATCATCCTCGCGTTCGTCCTGGGCGGGGCCGCCCTCGCGGCCCTGCAGTTCTCGCTGCCGGTGGCCATCGGCATCGCTGCGCTGCTGGCAGTGGTCGCGTTCAGCTATCGCCAGGTGTGTCTCGCCTATCCGACGGGCGGTGGCTCGTATTCGGTGTCGAAGGCGAACTTCGGCCGGCTCGCGTCGTTGGTCGCGGCGTCGGCGTTGCTGATCGACTACAACCTCACCGCCGCGGTGTCGACCTCGTCGGCGGTCGAGCAGATCGTGTCCGCGTTCCCGGCGCTCAGCGACGTGCGCGTCCTGATCGGGGTCGGGGCGCTGGGGCTCATCACGCTGGCCAACCTGCGCGGCCTGCGCGAGGCCGGCAACATCTTCGCGGTCCCGACCTACCTGTTCATGTTCAGCGCGTTCGCGATGATCGCGATCGGGGCGTATCGGATCATCGTGCTCGGCGAGCACCACGCGCCGCCACCCGAGGTCGTCGCGGCGACCGCCGAGACCGCCGGCGCCGTCTCGGTGTTCCTGCTCCTGCGGGCGTTCGCGTCGGGCGCCGTCGCGCTGACCGGCACCGAGGCGATCGCCACCGGCGTGCCTGCGTTCAAGCCGCCCGAAGCCAGGAACGCCGCGGCGACCCTGCTGGTGATGGCGGGCGTCCTGGCCATCCTGTTCATCGGGATCACGTTCCTGGCCACGAACTTCGCCATCTACCCGACGGTGCCAGAGCTGTTCGGCGACGTCGAGCACAAGACCGTCATCGCCCAGGTCGCGGGCACGGTGTTCGGGTCGTCATCGATCCCGTTCTACCTGTTCCAGGCGTTCACCGCCCTGCTGCTGTTCCTCGCGGCGAACACCAGCTTCGCGGCCTTCCCGAGGCTCGCCGCCGTGCTCGGCGAGGACGGCTTCTTCCCGCGCCAGTTCAGCCTCCGCGGCGACCGGCTGGCCTTCTCGATGGGCATCGTGCTGCTCGGCCTGATCGCCGCGACGCTGGTGGTCATCGCCGGCGGCAAGACCCACGCCCTGATCCCCCTGTATGCGGTCGGCGTGTTCATCGACTTCACGATCAGCCAGGCCGGCATGATCCGCCACTGGCTGCGGACACGCGACCGGGGCTGGCGCTATCGCTTGGCGGTCAACGCCGTCGGTTGCGCGGCCACGGCGGTCGTGGCCATCGTCGTGACCAGCGTGAAGTTCCTCGACGGCGCGTGGTTCGTCATCGTGCTCATCCCGATCCTGGTCAGCATGATGCTGTTCATCCGGCGCGAATACGACGACCAGGAGCGCGAGCTCCACGTCCGCGACGACCTGGTGGTCGAGGGTCCCCACCGCGAGCAGCGCGTCGTGATCCCGGTCAACGGGATCAACCGGGCGGTCATCCAGGCCGTGAACTTCGGCCGGACGCTGAGCCGCGACGTCCGCGCGGTGTACGTCACCGAGGACCCCGAGCAGGGTGAGGCGGTCCGCGACCGGTGGGAGCGGCAGGTGCCAGGCGTGCCGCTCGTCATCGTCGAGTCGCCCTATCGCGCCGTCATCTCGCCGATCCTTGCCTACCTTGACGTGCTCGACCAGGCCTGGCCCCCCGACAAGGAGGCGCCGATCACGATCGTGGTCCTGCCCGAGTACGTGGCGCGCCACTGGTGGGAACGGTTGCTCTACAACCAGACAGCCAAACGGCTCAAGGCAGCCATCCTCGGCCGGGAGCACACGGTCATCGCCGACGTCCCGTATCGCCGCGAGAAGTGATAGCCGACCCCGGGCCGAACGCGAAGCGGTGGTATCGTGGCCATCCATGCCGGACATCGAGACCGAAGGTTTCCACCGCGCCGTGGTGGCCCTCAACGGTGGCCCGAGCGATGCGCGGATCGTCCGGTTGGTCTGCAGTCTGGCCGCCCGGACGAAAGCCGAGCTGATCGCCGTCCACGTCGTCGAGATCGACTGGACGCTGCCGCTCGATGCCGACATCGCCGGTCGCTCCGAAGAGGTCCAGCGGGTCCTTGACTCCGCCGAGACCATCGCCGAGAGCTTCAAGCTGACGATGGAGCCCGTGCTCCTGCAGGCCCGCGACGTGGCGGCAGCGATCGTCGACGAGGCCACCGAGCGCGGAGCCGACCTGTTGGTCGTCGGGCTGCCGTATCGCAAGCGGTTCGGCGGAGAGTTCGCGATCGGGCGGACGATCCCGTACATCCTGCAGAACGCACCGTGTGTCGTCTGGGTGGTGCGCGAGCCGATGAGTGAGGAACCAGCGTGAAGATCGTCATCGTGGGCTGCGGCCGGGTGGGTGCCTCCGCCGCCGAGCTCTGGGACCGCGCCGGTCACGAGGTCATCGTGCTCGACGTGTCGACCCGCGCCTTCGAGCGCCTGCCGTCGAGCTTCGGCGGGACCGCGGATCGCGGCGACGGCACCGACGAGGACGTCCTCCGGCGGGCGGGCTCGGAGGGCGCGGACATCTTCCTGGCACTGACCGAGGGCGACAACCGCAACGTGATGGCCGCACAGCTGGCCGTCGAGGCGTTCCACATCCCACGCGTCATCGCCAAGATCAACGATCCGGTACGGGCGGCCGCGTACGCGGAGCTCGGCATCGCGACGGTCTGTCGGACGGGGCTCATGGTCGACGCCGTGAGCGCCCATCTCGGGTTCCCGCCGTCGGGTCTGGCCGGGATGCTGGCCCCGAGCGGGCATCATCCGGGCGGTCACCATCATGCAGAACCAGCATCGCCAGGCGATGCGAGCGAGGCGCACGACGCCTCGGAGCCCGGACCGGCCGATGCCGGACCGGATAAGGAGGCTTAGCAACGTGTTCGTGCTCGTCGTCGGTGGTGGCAAGGTGGGCTACTACCTCGCCAAGGAACTGCTCGACTCGGGCCACGAGGTGGCCCTCATGGAAAAGGACCCGACGCGCGCCCGGCAGATCGCCGACGAGATCGGGTCGATCGTCATCGCCCACGACGGCTGCGAGGGCAAGTACCTCGGCGAGGCCGGTTCGAACCGCGCGGACGTGGTCGCGGCCGTCACCGGTGATGACGAGGACAACCTTGTCATCTGCCAGATGGCGAAGCACCATTTCGACGTGCCGCGCACGATCGCGCGCGTCAACAACCCCAAGAACGAGTCGCTCTTCCGCCATCTCGGCGTCGACGAGCTGATCAGCCCGACCCGGATGATCCTGGGCTCGATCGAGCAGGACATCCCCGTTCACGAGCTGCTCCACCTGGCGGCGCTCGGCGAGGGTGAGCTCGAGCTGATCGAGGCGCACCTCCAGCCCGGCTCGCCGGCCATCGGCCGGGCGCCGCGCGACCTGGAGATCCCCGAGGGTTGTTCGCTGTTCGCGGTGATCCGCGACGGGGTCGCGTCGCCGCTCCGCCCGGACACCGTCCTGCGCGAAGGCGACAAGGTCATCGCCATCGGCAAGCAGGAATGCGAGGAGCTCCTCCACGGGCAGCTGATCGGCGACCCGGAGGCCGCCTCGGCGAGCTGACGGGTCGGTCGATCCGGGCGTGATCCTGCGCGAACCGCAACACTCTTGACAACGGCATTGTCAAGGTTTTAGCATCTGGTCATGTCACTGCCGGGCGTCGATCCGGCGACCAACGACAGCATCTGATGGAGGTGCATGACATGACCCTCGTGCACCGCACGTCGCCCAAGGAGTCCTGACTTGGTGGCGTCCCCCCGACCCGAGCGAGACCCGGCTCGGCCCGTCTACGTGATCAGCGTGGCGGCGAGCATCGTCAGCGCACATCCGCGTACGTTGCGGATCTACGAGGACGAGGGCCTCCTCTGCCCGGCGCGGACGCCCACCAACATCCGCCTGTACAGCGAGAACGACATCCGGCGCATCCTGTGGATCCGCCATCTGACCCGCGAGCGAGGTGTGAACCTCGCTGGCATCCGCATCTTGTTCGAGCTCGAGGAACGTCTCGGTGCCCGGATCCTCGAGGCGCTCTACGCCGAGGGGACGGGCGACGCGGAAGCGACCCGCCAGCCCGAATCCACCCTTGCGTCGACCGCGGCCCGGACCGTGGACGACAAGACCACCCGCTAGGAGATCCACCCGATGGCAAAGCGACCGTCCACCCCGGTCGACGAGGAGCAGGAGCAGGCCGTGCCAGGTCTGCGTGACCTGCCGCTCGTCGCGCTCCGGGAGACGGTCATCTTCCCCGAGATGATCGTCCCGCTCCAGGTTGGCCGTGAGAAGAGCGTCAACGCGCTCAACGCCGCGGTCGCCGAGGGCGGACCCATCGCGCTCGTCACGCAGCGCCAGGCCGAGCAGGAGGACATCAGCGACCCCGCTGAGCTCTACGACATCGGCACGCTGGCCAAGATCGCCCAGGTCGTCCAACTCCAGGATGGCACGGTCCGGGCGATCGTCCAGGGCCAGTCGCGACTGCGCCTGCGCGGCTTCAACCAGAGCGAACCCTATCTCCGCGCGTCCATCGAGGAGCTCCCCGACGAGTCGCCCGACGGCCTCGAGGTCCAGGCGCTGATGCGCACGGTCCAGGCGCAGATCGAGCAGTACGTCGCCAACGGCGCCCCGGTCCCGCCGGAGGCCGCGGTCGCAGCGCGCAACATCACGGAGCCCGGGTTGCTGGCGGACATGGTCGCCTACAGCCCCGACATGAGCACGGAGCAGCGCCAGGAGCTGCTCGAGACCATCGACGTGACCGAGCGCCTCAAGCTCGTGTCGAACTTCCTGGCGCAGCAGGTCGAGATCCTCGAGCTGAAGGGTCGGATCCAATCCGAGGTCAAGTCGGAGATGGACAAGACCCAGCGCGAGTACATCCTCCGCGAGCAGCTCAAGGCCATCCAGCGCGAGCTCGGTGAGGACGACCCGCAGCAGGCCGAGATCAACGAGCTTCGCGAGAAGGTCGAAGCGGCCGGCATGCCGGACGAGATCAAGGCCCGGGCGATCAAGGAGATCGACCGGATGAGCCGCATCCCGTCGGCGTCGCCGGAGGTCGGTGTCATCCGGACCTACGTGGACTGGCTGATCGGCCTGCCGTGGAACGTCTCGACGGACGACCAGCTCGACATCAAGGAGGCCGCGCGCATCCTCGACGAGGACCACTACGGCCTCGAGAAGATCAAGGAGCGCATCCTCGAGTACCTCGCGGTGCGCACCCTGGCTGAGGAGATCCGCAGCCCCATCCTGGCCTTCGTCGGACCCCCCGGCGTCGGCAAGACGAGCCTGGGCAAGAGCATCGCCCGGGCGATGGGCCGCAAGTTCGTCCGGATGAGCCTCGGCGGCATCCACGACGAGGCCGAGATCCGTGGCCACCGGCGCACCTACATCGGCGCGCTGCCGGGTCGCATCATCCAGAGCGTCAAGACCGCCGGGTCGAACAACCCGGTGTTCATGCTCGACGAGGTCGACAAGATCGGCATGGACTTCCGGGGCGACCCGTCGTCCGCGCTGCTCGAGGTGCTCGACCCGGAGCAGAACTTCAGCTTCCAGGACAACTACCTGGAGGTGCCGTTCGACCTGAGCAAGACCCTGTTCATCGCGACGGCCAACCTGCTCGACCCGATCCCGTCGCCGTTGCGCGACCGGATGGAGATCGTCCAGCTGCCCGGCTACACCGAGACCGAGAAGATCGAGATCGGCAAGCGGTTCCTCATCCCCAAGCAGATGACGAACCACGGTCTGACCGAGAAGACGATCCAGATCACCGATGCGGCGATGACGGAGCTCGTGCGCTCGTACACGCACGAGGCCGGCGTCCGCAACCTCGAGCGTGAGATCGCCAACGTCATGCGCAAGGTCGCCCGGCAGGTCGCCGAGGGCCGCAAGCGCAAGACCGTCGTCGACGAGAAGAAGCTGGCCGAGTTCCTCGGACCGCAGCGCTTCGAGTACGGCGAGCTGGAGGCCGAGGACCAGACCGGCGCGGCGACCGGACTCGTCGTGACCGAGGTCGGCGGCGATGTCGTGGCGATCGAAGTCACCCAGATGGAAGGCAAGGAGGACTTCATCCTCACCGGCCAGCTCGGCGAGGTGATGCGAGAGAGTGCTCGCGCCGGCCTCTCCTGGACGCGTGCGCACGCGCGGGAGCTGGGCATCGACCGCGAGGCCTTCGAGAAGCACACCCTCCACATCCACGTCCCGGCGGGTGCGATCCCGAAGGACGGGCCGTCGGCAGGCATCACCATGGCGACCGCCATCGTGAGCGCCCTGACCGGCATCCCGGTCCGCAAGGACGTGGCCATGACCGGCGAGATCACGCTGCGCGGTCGGGTGCTCCCGATCGGTGGCTTGAAGAGCAAGATCCTGGCCGCGCACCTGTCGGGTGCGAAGACCGTGATCATCCCGCGCAAGAACGAGAAGGACCTGCGCGACATCCCCGATGAGATCCGCAAGTCGATGAAGCTCATCCTCGTCGACTCCATGGAGCAGGTGCTCGAGGCGGCCCTTCGGCGCAAGCCGAAGGCGCTCGCCACCGAGCCGCCGAAGGTCGTCAAGAGTGGCGATCCGATCGAGCCGGAGCCCGAGACCACGGTCCGCCGGACGAACTTCCCGCCCACGGATCAGCCACCTGTCGTCGTCCAGCGGCGCTGAGCGAGGTCTGAACTGTGCGGCCGGAGGGATGGCGTCCGATGCGAAGGCGTCAGCGAGGAGCGGAGCGAGCGCACTCCAAGGTGCGTGAGCCAGCACCACAGCTGACAACGCACGCAGCGGACGCCAGGCCCCGGCCTTAGGTCCACGCCGTGGAATACCAGGATTACTACGCCGTCCTCGGGGTACCGAGGACGGCGTCAGCATCAGAGATCAAGAAGGCGTTCCGAAAGGCTGCGCGGAAGCATCACCCCGACACCAACACCGGTGATTCCGAGGCCGAACGGAAGTTCAAGGCCGTCAACGAGGCGAACGCCGTGTTGTCGGATCCGGACAAGCGCGCCCTCTATGACCGCCTGGGCAAGGATTGGGAGTCATACGCCCGCTCCGGTGCGACCGCCGGGGCCGCGGCCGGGGCGCGTGGCGGCGCGGCTGGCAACCCGTTCGCGGGGTTCGCCGGGTACGGTGGCCCGGGCGGCAACATCCGCTACGAATTCCACACGACCGGTGACGCCGGGGAGTTCAGTGACTTCTTCCAGGCGTTCTTCAGCGGGGCGTCGCAGCCGACAGCGAACGATGGGCCACGCCGCGGCACACGACCCACCGGCGGGCCGTCCTTCGAGGACATCCTCGCGGGGATGGGCCTCGACGTCGATGGCAATGTCCGGCCGGGTGCCGCTCGACCCAGCGGGTCGCGCGCCGCGGCTGCGCGGGCCCGACCCACGGCCGAGGCGGTCGCCGAGATCAGCCTCGACGAGGCGTATCACGGCACCGCACGGCTGGTCGAGGTCGATGGCAAGCGCCTCGAGGTCAGCATCCCGAAGGGCGCTGACAGCGGGACGCGCATCCGGCTGACCGGCAAGGCGCCGGGCGGCGGCGACCTGTTCGTGGTCGTCCGACAGCAGCCGGACAAGACGTTCACCCGGCGCGGGGCCGACCTCGAGCGCGAGCTCCCGCTCACGCTCCGCGAGGCGTTGCTCGGGGCCGACGTCCACGTCGGCACGCCAAAGGGCCGGGTCGTGCTGACGATCCCCGCCGGCACGCAGCCCGGCCGGACCTTCCGGCTGACCGGCCAGGGCATGCCTCGCTTCAAGGCCGACGGCCACGGCGACCTGTACGTCAAGGCGAAGGTCGTGCTGCCCAAGGACCTGACGCCGGAGGCCCGCGATACCGCCGACCAATTCCTTCGTCTCGCCGACCAACCCGATCCCCGCGCACGAGAGAACTGACCGATGCAACTCGACCGTTTCACCCAGAAGGCCCAGGAGGCCGTCATCGCGGCGCAGGAGACCGCCCAGCGACTGCAGAGCCCGATCCTCGACGCCGAGCACCTGCTCAGCGCGCTCGTCGAGCCCGACGACGGGATCCCGGCCGAGACGCTGCGGCGTCTCGGCGTCGACCTGCCCACGTTCCGTGGCGAGCTCGCGGCGGGCCTGGCCAAGCGGGCGCGCATCCAGGGCGGCTCGCTGTCCCTCGACCCTCGAGCCAAGGCCTCGATCGAGCGGGCGGAGGCCGAGGCACGCCGGCTCGGCGACGACTACGTCTCGACCGAGCACCTGCTCCTCGGCGTCGCCGAGGCGGGCGGCGAGGCCCAGGCACTGCTCGAGCAGCATGCCGCCGGCAAGGAGGCGATCCTCCAGGCGCTCCAGAGCGTCCGCGGCGGCCAGCGCGTCACGTCCCAGAACCCGGAGGGCACGTACGCCGCCCTCGAGAAGTACGGCCGCGACCTGACCACCGAGGCACGGGCCGGCAAGCTGGACCCGGTCGTCGGCCGCGACGAGGAGATCCGGCGGGTCATCCAGGTGCTCAGCCGGCGGACCAAGAACAACCCGGTCCTCATCGGCGAGCCCGGTGTCGGCAAGACGGCGATCGCCGAGGGTCTCGCCCAGCGTATCGTCCGCGGCGACGTGCCGGAAGGCCTCAAGGGCAAGCGCGTCGTCGCGCTCGATCTGGGCGCGCTCATCGCGGGCGCCAAGTTCCGCGGCGAGTTCGAGGAGCGCCTCAAGGCCGTCCTCAAGGAGATCAAGGACAGCGACGGCCAGATCGTCCTGTTCATCGACGAGCTGCACACGGTCGTGGGCGCCGGCGCCGCGGAGGGCGCGATGGATGCCTCGAACCTCCTCAAGCCGATGCTCGCGCGCGGCGAGCTGCACACCATCGGCGCGACCACGCTCGACGAGTACCGCAAGTACATCGAGAAGGACGCAGCGCTCGAGCGCCGCTTCCAGCCGGTCCTCGTCGACCAGCCGACGGTCGAGGAGACGATCAGCATCCTCCGCGGGCTGCGCGAGCGGTACGAGGTCCACCACGGCGTGCGCATCACCAATTCCGCGCTCGTCGCCGCCGCGACGTTGTCGGACCGCTACATCACCGACCGGTTCCTGCCGGACAAGGCCATCGACCTCGTCGACGAAGCCGCGTCGCGGCTGCGCATGGAGATCGACTCGATGCCCATCGAGCTCGACGAGCTGGAGCGACGCCGCATCCAGCTCGAGATCGAGCGCGAGGCGCTGCGCAAGGAGACCGACGACGCCTCGAAGGCACGACTCGAGGCGCTCGAGAAGGAGCTCGCCGACCTCGAGGAGGAGTCGGGCGGCCTCAAGCAGCGCTGGGAGGCGGAGAAGTCGGCCATCGCTGCGATCCGCGCGACGCGCTCCGAGCTCGAGGCCCTCGCCACGCGCATCGAGCAGGCCGAGCGCGAGGCCGACTTCGCGACCGCGGCCGAACTCAAGTACGGCACCCAGAAGCAGCTCCAGGACACGCTCTCCGAGCAGGAAGCGACGCTTGCCGCGCTCCAGGGCCCGGGCACTCTCCTCAAGGAGGAGGTCGGGGCCGACGACATCGCCGAGATCGTCGGGGCGTGGACCGGCATCCCGGTCAGCCGCCTGATGGAGGGCGAGTCGGCCAAGCTGATCAAGATGGAGGAGCGCCTCCATGACCGCGTGGTCGGGCAGGACGAGGCCATCCAGGCCGTGTCCGACGCCGTGCGTCGAGCGCGAGCCGGTCTCAAGGACCCGCGTCGGCCGATCGGCTCGTTCCTGTTCCTCGGCCCGACGGGCGTCGGCAAGACCGAGCTCGCCCGAGCGCTCGCGGAGTTCCTCTTCGACGATGAGAGCGCGCTGGTCCGCATCGACATGAGCGAGTACATGGAGAAGTTCTCGGTGTCGCGCCTCGTGGGCGCACCGCCAGGCTATGTCGGCTATGACGAGGGCGGCCAGCTGACCGAGGCCGTCCGCCGCCGGCCCTACCAGGTGGTGCTGCTCGACGAGATCGAGAAGGCCCACCCGGACGTGTTCAACGTCCTGCTCCAGGTGCTCGACGATGGCCGGTTGACGGACGGTCAGGGCCGCACCGTCGACTTCAAGAACACCGTGGTCATCATGACCAGCAACATCGGCTCGACCGCCATCGCCGCCACCAACGCGCGGGCCGGTGACGCGGCCTACGAGCAGATGAAGCGCGAGGTGACCGAGGTCCTCCGGGCGCAGTTCCGGCCCGAGTTCCTCAACCGCGTCGACGAGGTCATCGTGTTCCACGCGCTGACCGACGACGACCTCGCCGCGATCGTCGACCTGCTGGTTGCCGACCTGCAGCGGCGACTCGCCGCCCAGGACATCGTGCTCGAGCTCACGCCGTCGGCGAAGGCGCTGATCGTGCGCGACGGCACCGATCCGTCGTTCGGGGCACGCCCGCTCAAGCGGACGATCCAGCGACTGGTCGAGAACCCGCTGGCCCGGGCGCTCGTCTCCGGCGAGTTCCGGCCCGGGGATCGGGTGACCGCGGACGCCGATCTCGGATCGGGCGCCTTGCTGTTCACGACCGAAGGCGCGACGGTGGTCGCCGAGCGGTCGCGGCGCGATGCCCGCTCGACACCGGCCGACGAAGCGGCGGTGGGTGCCGGGACCGGCGGCCGCGGCGACCGACCGGGTTCCCCGCTCGACCTTCCGCCGACCCGTCGCAAGCGCGACGACGGCGAGCTGGTCAACTAGGCGGCCGGTCGGGCCGCGATGCGCTTCGACGACGTCGCGGCACGACTGGAGCCACTCCCGGACCCGCTGCCGCCAGCGCTCGACGCGCTGCTCCCTGTGCGCATCGACGGCGTCCGCTGGCGGGCACCCGGGCAGGACGACGCGACACCGGGCCGGCCGGCTGCCGTCCTCGTGCTGCTCTACCCGGATCCCGCCGCGGATGCCCGGGTGGTCCTCATCGAGCGCCCGACCGTGGATGGTCGCCATCACTCGGGCGAGGTGAGCTTTCCGGGCGGCAAGGCCGAGCCCGAGGATGCTGACGCCGTCGCCACCGCGCTTCGCGAAGCGAGCGAGGAGGTCGGGCTCGACCCGGAGGCCGCCGGCGTTCGCATCGTCGGCTTGCTCGATCGCTTCTGGATCCCGGTCAGCGACTTCCTCGTGACGCCGGTGGTGGCGCTTGCGGAACGTCGGCCCGATCTCGTCGCCGCCCCCGATGAGGTCGTGCGCATCCTCGAGCCGCCGCTCGCGCGGTTCCTGCCGGACGCCTCGGTCGCGGTGGTGGAGCGCGAGGTCCGCGGCTTGCTGCTGCGCTACGGCCACTACGAGGTCGACGGGCTATCGGTGTGGGGGATGACGGCGCGCGTCCTGAGCCAGCTCGGGGCCGTCCTCGGTGGACCGGGCGTCGCCCCGCTCGGCGCCGAACGGGGTGGAACAGCCGGGGAACCGTAGCGGACCCTCGGGCGTCGAAGCGGCGGCCCGACGGCGCACTGGTGGCGTCTCACCGGGACCTGCGAACCGCCACGGCGGATCGCCCAAGTGCCCGGTTGCCGATCCCCATGGCATCCGGACGGGAGGTTGCGCGATGCGCACGCCACTCCTGTGCCTGGCCGCCGTCGCCCTCGTGGCGAGCGCGTGTTCCGGGTCAGCCGGTTCCAGTAGCTATGCCGGGCCAACGTCCGCGCCCGGCCATCATCAACCGCCACCCACGTGGCCGGAACAGCCGGCACCCACGCCGTACGACGGCGTGACGTACCAGGATCCCGGCGTCAACCCGTACGTCGACCCGGTCGAAGACCGTGTGTCGACATTCGCGCTCGACGTCGACACCGCGTCGTACACGATCGCCCAGCGCTATATCGACGACGGGCATCGACCCGATCCGGCGAGCGTTCGGCCCGAGGAATGGATCAACGCGTTCGAGCAGGGCTACCGCCCGCCGCTCGACGACACGTTCGCGATCGTCGCGGACGGTGGCCCGACCCCGTTCACCGACCGCGACGAAGTCCTCCTGCGGATCGGCCTCCAGGCACGCGACGTGCGCGACCGCGCCCGCGACGACACCGCCCTGACCTTCGTGATCGATACCTCGGGCTCGATGGAGCACGAGGGCCGGCTCGAGCTGGTCAAGGACGCGCTCTCCCGGCTCGTGGACGGCCTCGGTCGCAACGACACCGTCGCGATCGTCACCTTCGGCGACGAGGGGCGGGTCCTCCTCGAACCGACGCGCGCCACGCAGCGCCACGAGATCCTCGACGTCATCGGGCGATTGCGACCCGGTGGCTCGACCAATCTCGAGGACGGCCTGCGGCTCGGCTACGAGCTGGCGCGATCGTCGATGACCGAAAACGGCATCGATCGCGTCGTCCTCGCATCGGACGGCGTCGCCAACGTCGGGCTCACCGACCCGGAGGGCATCCTGGAGCGGATCCGCGACGACGCCGCCGCGGGGATCGAGCTCGTGTCGGTCGGCGTCGGCATGGGCAACTACAACGATGTGCTGCTCGAGCAGTTGGCCGACCAGGGCGACGGGTTCTACGCCTATGTCAACGGACCCGAGGAAGCCCACCGGCTGTTCACCGAGGAACTGACCAGCACGCTCCAGACGGTCGCCCTCGACACACGCGCCCAGGTCGAGTTCGACACCGAGCTTGTCGTCGCCTACCGGCTCGTCGGCTACGAGAACCGGGCGATCGCCGATCGCGACTTCGTCGACGACAGCGTCGACGCCGGGGCGATCGGGGCCGGGCACAGCGTGACGGCGCTGTATGCGCTTCGACTCAACGACGACGCCGGCCGCCAGGGCGTCCTGGCGACCGTCCGGCTGCGCTGGACGGACCCGGAGGACGGCCGGCCCGACGAGCTCGCGAGGGACATCCGCGTGAGTGACCTCGCACGGCAGTTCGACGCCACGGATCCCCATTTCCGGTTCGACGCGGTGGTGGCCTCGACGGCCGAGGTCCTGCGTGGCAGCCCGTGGGCCGGCCACCTGCGACTCCCGGACATCGCCGAGGTCGCGTTCCACGAGGCGGAGCGCCTGCCGCCGACCGACGAGGTGCACACCTTCCTGGATCTACTCGACCGACTCGCCCGTATGGACGAGTAGCGGACCCACGCCGAATCCCTCCGCGGGCAGTGGCAGGAGGAGGCCTCGACCCGCCGTCACGACCCGGTCAGGCTGGCTCGCCGGCCTCCGGGTCGTGACGCGTCTGCGACGCGTGCGGCGCGAGCTCGCCGACGCCCCGCTCGACCGGGACGCCCAATGACCCTGGATGACCGGCGTCTCCCTCGAGGATGACCCGGGTCCCACTGTCGTCCGCGCCGGTGAACTCCACGACGAACGCGCGCATCTCGGAATGCTCGGTCCACGCAGCATGCGGTTCGTCGGCCGGCCACAGGACCGCTTCGCCGGCCGCGACCCGCGTGCGCTCCTCGCCGACCCCGACCCAGCCGCCACCCTCGATGACGATGAACCACGAGGTGTTCGGATTGGTGTGTGGCTCGATGCGCGCGGCCCGTGCGAACGCCAGCTCCGTGACCGCGCCACGCCCGTCACCGTAGATGGGCTGACCCGTCACGCCGACCGTCCCGGGCGGGCCGTCCGGACGTCGATGCCCGACGCCGAATCGGCGGACCTCGATCGGCACCGGTCCGGCTAGCGTCGCCGGCGACGCTGGCGGCGGACGCCGCCGCGACGGCGGATGGTGGCCTCCGGGTCGGCGAACTTCTGCTTCGTGAAGTAGCGCTGCCGTGCCAGCCGCTGTTCGTGGGCGCGCAGGATCGGTGGGAAGCGCTGGAAGCGGATCCAGACCAGCGTCGCGAGCCCGATGATCTCGGTCGCCAGGACGAGGATGAAGTCGAACTGGAAGACGGCCTCGATGAGCAGGAGGCTGAACGTGATCAGGCCGGTCCACCACAGCCACTCCCACAGGTCGACGTAGGGCTGATGGCGGTGGAGCGCCTTGGTCCGCACGTTGTAGAGCACGATGAGCACGATGAGCAGGACCAGCGCCGCGACCCAGGTCGGGTAGAACAGGTCGGCGAAGTTCCGGCTGTTGAAGGACAGGAACAGGTAATCCCAGGGCGGCAGGGTCACGCGTGCCTCGCTGTGGATGGCTGGTTCGGTCGGCCGGAGTATGCCACGGCGGACGTATACTTCGGCCGCAGCGATCCGCCCCGTCGGACGCGTGTGGGGAGGAGGAACGCCCGGGGTGCGAGCCCTGCTGTCAGTCGCGAACCGGGAGGGCGTTGCAGCACTCGCTCGGGACCTCCGGTCGCTCGACATCGAGATCTTCGCGACGGATGGGACCCGCGAGTACCTCGCGGGCGAAGGCATCGACGTCGCCTCCGTCACCGATCTCACCGACGGCCAGTCGACGGTCGGCGGCCAGGTCAAGACCTTCCACCACGCGGTCTACGCGGGCATCCTCGCGCGGCGCGACGTTCCCGAGCAGATGGACGACCTCAAGACGCAGGGCATCGTGCCGATCGACCTCGTGATCGTGAACGTCAAGCCCTTCGCGCCGACGGTCGGCGCCAAGCTCGTCGGCATCGACGAGGCGATCGAGATGATCGATGTCGGCGGCGCTGCGCTGCTCGGAGCGGCCGCCCGCAACTCGGCGGGCGTCACCGCGGCCTCGGACCCGTCGCACTACGAGCGCATCGTCAGCGAGCTGCGCGAGCACGGCATGGTCAGCGCCGAGACTCGCGCCCAACTCGCGGCAGAGGCATTCAGCACGGTCGCCGCGTACCACGCCGAGATCGCCGCCTACCTCAACCAGATCTCGGGCAACCTCTTCCCGCGTCGACTGGCGCTCGTCCTCGAGAAGGTCGATGACGTGCGCTACGGCGAGAACCCCCACCAACGCGCCGCCTTCTATCGCGAGACGACCCACCGCAGCGCGACGCTCGCCGACGCGTCGCAGCTCCAGGGTGGCCGGCCGTCGTTCAACAACCTGCTCGACCTCGACGCGGCCTACCGGATCGCCCGCGACTACACGGCGCCGACGGTGACGATCGTCAAGCACACCGATCCGGTCGGGCTGGCCTCGCACGACGAGCTCGTCGAGGCGTACCGGCACGCGCTGGAGACCGACCCGGTCGCCTCCTTCGGCGGCATCGTCGGTGTCAACCGCGAGCTCGATGGGGCGACCGCGCGGGAGATCGCGGCCAACTCATACGAGGCCGTCGTCGCGCCGGGTTTCAGCCAGGCGGCGCTCGGGATCCTTAAGCAGAAGGCCGGGATCGAGCTGCTGGCCGTCCCGCCCGATCCCACCGACGGCATGCGCGACTACGGCATCGCCAACCTCGACTTCAAACGGGTCGCCGGCGGCCTCCTGGTCGAGGACCTCGACGACCTCGGGCTGGACCGGGGCCAGCTCCAGGTCGTCACGCGGCGCCGGCCGACGCTCGAGGAGCTGACCGACCTGCTGTTCGCGTGGCGGGCGGTCCGCCACGTCCGCTCGAACGCGATCGTCCTGGCGCGCAACGGCGCCACCGTCGGGGTCGGGGCCGGCCAGGCGTCGCGCCAGGTGTCGGTGGAGATCGCCCTGCGCCGCGCCGGCGATCGAGCGAAGACCGCGGTGATGGCGTCGGATGCGTATTTCCCGTTCCCCGACGGCATCCAGGCGGCGGCCACGGCCGGTGTGACGGCCATCATCCAGCCGGGCGGGTCCGTCCGCGACGAGATGGCGATCGAAGTAGCCGATCGGCACCACCTGGCGATGGTGTTCACCGGCCGCCGCCACTTCCGGCATTGATCGGGCCCGACTAGATGGAACAGCTGCTCGCGCTCGAGATGGTGCGCGTCACCGAGGCGGCGGCGATCGAGTCCGCGCGGTTCATGGGTCGTGGCGCCAAGGACGAGGCCGACGCCGCGGCCACCTCCGCGATGCGCGCAACGATGGACGAGATCGAGTTCGCCGGTCGCATCGTCATCGGCGAGGGCGAACGCGACGAGGCACCGATGCTGTACATCGGCGAACGCGTCGGACGAACGGGCGCGGATCGGAACGACGTGCCGGCGATCGACATCGCCGTCGATCCGCTGGAGGGCACCAACCTCGTCGCCCACGGCCAGGCCGGCGCGATCACGGTGCTGTGCGCGAGCGAGGCGGGCGGTCTGACCAACGCTCCCGACACCTACATGGAGAAGCTGTGCGTCGGTCCGATCGCGGCCGGCAAGGTCGACATCCGGGTCAGCCCGACCGAGAACCTCGGCCGGATCGCCGAGGCGCTCCGGCGCAAGGTGTCGGACATCACGGTCGTCATCCTCGAGCGTCCACGGCACGACGACCTCATCGCCGAGGTCCGAGCGGCCGGCGCACGCATCAAGCTCATCGGCGACGGCGACCTGTCGGCCGCCATCTCGTGCGCGGTGTCCGGGACCGGCGTGCATGCCGTCATGGGCATCGGTGGCGCCCCGGAGGGGGTCATCACCGCGGGTGCGCTGCGCTGCCTCGGGGGTGAGATCCAGGCCCGCTTCCGGTACCGCAGCCCGGAGGAGCGCGAGCGCGGCGCGCGCATGGGGCACGGCGACGAGGACCGCGTCTATACGACCGAGGACCTGGCACCCGGCGAGAACCTGGTGTTCGCGGCGACCGGCGTCACGAGCGGCGACCTGCTCCAGGGCGTGCGCTTCTTCGGCGGCGGGGCCCGGACTCATTCACTGGTGATGGCGTACCAGGCCAAACAGGTCCGGTTCGTCGACACCGTCCACATGTTCGACCGCGACAGCCCGCCCCGGGTCCGACTCTGACGGCCGGATCCCGGGCGCGGCTCGGCCTGGTATCGGGCCTGCTCGCGTGCGTCCTCGTGGCGGCCGCCGCCCGGTTGGCTGGCAGCGCCCTGCAGCTCGGTCTCGAGACCGCCATCGCGCTGGCGATCGGCCTGCTCATCGGCGCGCTGCCGGATGTCCGCGAGCGGCTGCTGCCGGGTGCGAGCCTCGCCGCGCGGTACGCGTTGCGCGCCGGCATCGCGCTCCTGGGCGCGCGGTTGACGCTCGGCCAGCTCGTGGAGACCGGCGCGGGCAGCGTCGTGGCGATCGCGCTGACCGTCGTCGCGGCGCTGCTGCTCGGGACGTGGCTGGCTCGCCGGCTCGCGATCGGTCCGCCGCTCTCGGCGCTCATCACGGTGGGCATGGCGATCTGCGGCAACTCGGCGATCCTGGCGCTCTCGCCGATCGTCGGTGCCAAGCATCGCGAAACCGCATACGCGGTGTCGACGATCACGATCTTCGGGCTGATCGGGGTGCTGCTGCTGCCGGTCGTCGGCCGCGTGCTGGGCCTGCCCGAGACGGTCTTCGGGACGTGGGCCGGGCTGGCCGTCAACGACACGGCGCAGGTCGTCGCCACCGGCTACGCGTTCTCGGCACCGGCCGGCGACGTCGCCACGGTCGTCAAGCTGTCGCGGAACCTGGCGATCCTGCCGGTGCTGCTCGGAGCGACCTGGCTGGTGGCACGATCGGAGAGGTCGGCGGAGCCGGAGCCGGAGGCAACGGCGGAGCGCGCGGCCCGCGGATCGCGGCTGGCGATGGTCGGCCGCGCGGTGCCGTGGTTCGTGGTCGGGTTCGTGGTCTTCGCGAGCTTGCGCACCGCGGGGTTGCTGGACGTCCCGCTGCCGACCGGCGGCACGCTCGCCGACCTGTGCTCCGTGCTGGCGTCGCTGCTGATCCTGGTCGCGCTGGCCGGCGTCGGGATGGCCGCCGATATCCGCGCGCTGCTCAACGTCGGGCCGCGTCCGTTCCTCCTCGGGGCGACCATGTGGGTCGTGATCGGGCTGCTCGGCTTGGGGGTCGCACAGGTCTACCATGGCTAGGCCCATGGACGTCGAACTGCTCCTGACGCCGGGCCTCGGCAATGGGTCGTTCCTGGTGTCGGCCGGACGCGAGGCGGTGGTCGTGGATCCGCCGCGCGACGCATGGCGCGTGATGGCCGCCGCGGAGCGGCGCGGCTGGCGCGTGACCCACGTCCTCGAGACACATGTCCACAACGACTACCTGTCGGGGGCGCTCGAGTTGCGCTCGTCGCTCGGCACCGAGATCCTCGCGCCGGCTCGTGGGCGCTTCGCGTTCGCGCATCGTCCGATGGACGACACCGACGTCCTCGAGATCGACGGTCTGCGGTTCACGGCCCGGGCCACCCCCGGGCACACGCCGGAGCACCTGGCATGGGAGGTGCGGACCGAGGGCGAGGACGCGCCGACAGCCATCGCCACCGGCGGCAGCCTGCTCGTGGGCAGCGCCGGGCGGACCGATCTGCTGGGCACCGACCAGACCGACGAGCTGACGCGAGCCCAGTTCCACACGCTGCGTGCCCTGGCCGAACTGCCCGATGCGGTCACGGTGCTGCCGACCCACGGTGCCGGCAGCTTCTGCTCCGTCGGACCGGCGGACGCGGCGAGGACCACCACGATCGGCCGGGAGCGCCGATCCAACCCGCTCCTGGCGATCGCCGACGAGGCCGCCTTCCGGGCGACCCTGCTCGATGGTCTCGGTCCGTATCCGAGCTACTACGCGGAGATGGCGCCGATCAACCGCGCCGGCCCGGCCGTGGTCGGTCGGGTGCCGATCCCGCCTGAGATCGCGCCGGATGCCGTCCGTGCGGCTGTCGCCGGCGGCGCACACATCGTGGACGGCCGCGCACGGCGCGCGTTCGCGGCCGGCCACATCGGCGGCGCGCTCAACATCGAGCTCACCGAGTCGTTCGCCTCGTACGTCGGCTGGTTCGTGCCATTCGGGGCGGCCATCGTCCTCGTCCTGCCCGACCCGCTGGAGGAGGCGACCGTGGAGGCGGCCACCCAGCTGTTCCGGATCGGGTACGAGCGGATCGTCGGCGTCCTGGGCGGTGTCACCGCCTGGACGGATGCCGGCGGCTCGCTGGCGTCGTATCCCGTGACCACGGCGGCATCGACGGCAGCGGAGATCGGACGCGGCGCCACGCCCTACATGCTCGACGTGCGGTACCCGCAGGAATGGCGCGACGAAGGAGCCGTCCCTGGCGCGATCGAGCTGTCGATCGGGGATCTTGCCGACCGGCTCGACACGCTGCCGCGTGACGCCCCGATCACCGTGATGTGCAGGTCGGGATCGCGGGCGTCGATCGCGGCCAGCATGCTCGACGCGGCCGGCTTCGACGTCCGGCTCGTCGCGGCCGGTGGCGCGCCCGACATCGCGGACACGAGCCGATGACGACGCTCAAGACCGCCCTGGGCGAGGCGGGCGCACGAGCACTCGACGCGGCGGACCCGCTGGGGGGCCTGCGGGAGCGGTTCGCGCTGCCGCCGGGCAGGGACGGTCGGCCGAAGGCCTACCTCGCCGGGATGTCGCTCGGAGCGCAGCCGATCGAGGCCCGGAGCGCCGTAAACCACGAGCTCGAGCGGTGGGCGTCGCTGGGCGTGGACGGCTGGTTCGGTCCGGGAGGCTGGCTGGCCGCGGAGGGCGCGGTCCGTGAGCGCACGGCGGGGGTCGTGGGCGCCAGGCCGGCCGAGGTCACCACGGCCAACACGCTCACGGTCAACCTCCACCTGCTGCTCGCCGCGTTCTTTCGCCCGGACGGCCGTCGGACCGCGATCCTCATCGACGCGCCGACGTTCCCGTCGGACCGCTACGCGGTGGACTCGCAACTCCGGCATCACGGTCTCGACCCCGCCGAGCACCTGGTCGTCGTCCGCCCGCGCGACGGTGAAGCCACCCTTCGCCTCGACGATCTTCTCGATGCCATCCACGAGCATCGCGACCGGCTGGTCGTCGCGTTGCTCGCCGGCGTGAACTACGCGACGGGCCAGCTCCAGCCGATCGAACGGCTGACCGCGGCAGTCCACGACGCGGGCGCTGTCGCCATGTGGGATCTGGCCCATGCCGCCGGCAACGTCCCGCTGGCCCTCCACGACGCTGGCGTCGACGCCGCGGCGTGGTGCACCTACAAGTACCTGAACAGCGGCCCGGGTGCGCTCGCCCAGCTGTTCGTCCACGAGCGCCACGCTCGCACGGCGGAGGCGCGCCGGCTCACCGGCTGGTGGGGCAACGACGAACGGACCAGGTTCGAGATGGCCGAGTCCATCGATCCGGCGGTCGGCGCGGACGGCTGGCGCATCTCGACGCCGCCGATCCTGTCGCTTGCCCCGATCGGGGTGTCGCTCGCCATGTTCGACGCGATCGGGATGCCGGCACTCCGCGAGCGATCGGTGGCGCTCACGGCCTACCTGGAGGCGGCCATCGACTCACTCGTCCCGGATGCGGAGATCGTGACCCCGCGCGACCCGACCGCGCGCGGTGCGCAGCTCTCCGTGCGGGTGCCCGACGCGCCGACGAGGCTGGCGGCGATCGAGGCACTCGACGTCGTCGCGGACTTCCGCGAACCGGATATCGTCCGCTTGGCGCCCGTTCCCCTGTACTCGACCTACCACGACGCCTGGCGTGCCGCGCGAGCGCTGGCCGACACGACCCCAAGGAGCCCCGGATGACCAAGATCGGCTACGCCGCGATGATGGAACAGTTCAGCCCGACCGAGCTGCTCGACTGGTGCGCGCAGGCGGAGGCGGCCGGCTTCGAGGCCGGGTTCATGGTCTCCGAGCACTTCCATCCGTGGACGCCGCAGCAGGGCCAGAGTGGCTTCGCGTGGGCGTTCATGGGTGCCCTCGGCCAGCGCACCTCGCTGCGGTTCGGGACGGCGGTCACGTGTCCCGGCTTCCGTTATCACCCGGCGGTCATCGCCCATGCGGCGGCCACGCTCGGGGCGATGTATCCGGGTCGCTTCTACCTCGGCCTGGGCGCCGGCGAGGCGCTCAACGAGCACGTCATCGCCCCGGTCTGGCCGGAGGTGCCGATCCGCAGCGCGATGATGTTCGAGGCGATCGAGGTCATCAGCAAGCTGTTCACTGGCGAGGTCGTCCGCCACGACGGCAAGTACTTCACCCTCGAGCGGGCCAAGCTCTACACGCGCCCACCGGACGACCAGCGCGTCCCCATCTACGTGGCCACTGCCGGGCCGGTCAACGCCAAGAAGACCGGCAAGTTCGCCGACGGGCTCATCACGGTCGGCGCGGCCGACGACAAGATGGAGATGATCTGGGGCAAGTTCGAGGAGGGGCGGGCCGAGGTGGGCAAGCCGGCCGGCGGCCCCAGGTTCCTGCAGATCCACATCTCGTGGGCGCCCACCGAGGAGGCGGCCATGGACAACGCCCTGGTCGAATGGCCCAATGGCGGGATGGCGTTCTTCCCCAAGCAGGACATCAAGAACCCGGAGGACTTCGCCGGCATCGCCAAGCTCGTCCGCGCCGAGGACTTCGAGAACCGGGTCATGATCAGCAGCGACCTCGACGCCCATCGCCGACACATCCAGCACTACGTGGACATGGGCTACGACGAGATCCACCTCCACAACGTCGGGCGCAACCAGACCGAGTTCATCGAGGTGTTCGGGCGCGAGGTGCTGCCCGCCCTGAACCTCGGCTAGGGGGACCCGCAGGTGCCGGCCGCCACGCGCCTGCCGCCGGATCCCACTCGCCGACGACCCTGACGCTGCCGGTCGGCTCCCCGGCCGCGACGCGGCGTCGACGCGTCTCGACGGTCTCCGTCCAGCCCGGGGGCACCAGACCCGGCGCGAGATCGGCCAGCGGCGCGAGCACGAACAGCCGCTCCCCGAGGTCGCGATGCGGGACCTGGATGCGCTTGGCGGCGTTGGCCGGGTCTTGCTCGGCGTCGATCGAACGGGCCGCTGGCGGCCGCTCGACATCGATCCGGTGGCGCCCGAAGACCAACACGTCGAGGTCGAGCTCGCGCGGTCCCCAGCGCGCTCGTCGGCGCCGGCCCGCCTCGCGCTCGAGGGTCTTCAACCGGCCGAGGAGGTCGAGTGCCGCGGCGGCAGGATCGCCTCCACCGGTCTGCACGTCGAGCGCCACCGCGGCGTTCCGGAACTCGGGCTGGTCGGCGACTCCCCACGGCGCGGTCGCGTACAGGCGCGACACACCGGTAACGCGGATCCCCGGGATCGCGTCCATCGCCGCGATCGAGCTCGCCAGGGTCCGAGCGGCATCGCCGACGTTGGCGCCCAGACCGATGTAGGCGCGGACGGTCCGGCTGGCGCTCATCGATCGCACCTTACTATCCGGCGATGGATGCCCTGTTGACGCCCGAGGGCCGCGTGCTCGACTGGCCGCGCGCATGACCGACGTCGACGTCGCGATCCTGCACCCCGAGCCCGGACCGGACGCCGGGCCGCTGACGCGCGTCACGGCCGCCGCCCGACTCGACGTCGCCGAAGGCCACCGGCGGGGGTTTCTGGAGGCTGGTGCGACCCGGGTCGAGGTCGTCGCCGGGCCGCCTGACGGGCGGCCGTTCGGCGCGAGGCTGCGCGAGATCGTGGCGCGTCTCGGGGATGGTGGGCTCGTGGTGCTCGGGTCCGGCGCCGTGCCGCTCGCGACGAGCGCCGACCGGCGCGAGCTGGTGGAGGCGGCGGGTGCTCGGGAGGCCCGCGCACTCACCAACAACCGCTACTCGGCCGACGTCATCGCCGTGGCGAAGGCTCGCTCGGTCCTGGCCCAGGTTCCGGACCTCCCCACCGACAACGCGCTGCCGCGCTGGCTGGCCGAGCACGCCGGCGTGCCCGTCGACGACCGACGTGGGCGGGCTCGGCTCGGGATCGACGTCGACGGGCCGCTCGACCTGGTCCTGCTCGGCGGACGATGGCGCGACTTGGTCCCGGCGGCCGACGGCGCGCGCGTTCGCACGATCATCGACGCGATCCGCGCCGTGGTCGCCGACCCGGCGTCGGAGCTCGTCGTCACGGGGCGGGTATCCGGCGCGAACCTCGCCTGGCTGGAGGCGCACACCGCGTCGCGGACCCGGGCGCTGATCGAGGAGCGCGGTTTCCGCACCCGACGTACCGGCCAACGACCCGCCGCGTCGGTCGTGGGCGAGTTGCTCGAGCGGGACGGGCCCGGTTCGCTCGGCGACCACCTCGAACGGCTTGGCGACGCGGCCATCGTGGACAGCAGGGTCCTGCTCGCCCACCGCTCCGGCGCGGATGAGGCCGGGTGGCCCGACGCGGAGGACCGGTTCGCCTCGGACCTGCTGCTCCCCGCGCGGGTCGCCGATCCGTGGCTGCGCGAGCTGACAGCGTCGGCCGTGGCCGCCAGGATCCCGATCCTCCTCGGCGGCCACACGCTCGTCGGACCAGGGCTCCGACTCGCCCTCGGCCGGCGGTCGCCGGCCGGCCGGTAGCGGGGCTCGGCGTGGGCGCGCCCGGGTTCCGGCCAGCGATCCGCCGCGAGGCGCCGGCCGACCTGTCGGACGTCGGCGAGGATGCCGGACTCGCCGCTCGGATCCGCGACGAGATCCGCGGTACCGGCCCGATGCCGTTCGCCCGGTTCATGGAGCTCGCGCTGTACGACCCGTCAGGCGGCTACTACCGCGCCGACGCCGCCCGCCCGGGCCGTGGCGGCGACTTCCTCACCGCGCCGGAGCTCCATCCGATCTTCGGGGAGCTGCTGGCGCGTGCGCTCGCGCAGGCGTGGGACCGACTCGGCCGCCCCGAGCCGTTCGCCGTGGTCGAGCACGGCGCGGGCGAGGGAGCACTGGCCGTCCCGCTCCTTGGCGCGCTACCGGCGCCCATCCGCTATCGGCCGGTCGACGTCGATGCGCGGCGGCTCGAGCGGCTGCGGGAACGGCTCGCGACCGCAGGGCTCGTCGACCGGCTCGACAGCGAGTCGACGGAAACGCCATTCGACGGGGTGATCCTGGCGAACGAGGTCCTCGACGCCCTACCGGTCCATCGCGTCCGACAGGCGGGCCCCGACCTTCGCGAACTGGCGGTCGACATCGGGCCGGACGAAGCGTTCGTCGAGATCGAGATCCCGCCGACGACGCCGGCCTTCGCGGAGCGGCTCGCGGCCGAGGGCATCGAGCTGGCAGACGGGCAGATCGCCGAGATCTGCCTCGCCCTCGACGGCTGGATCGCCGCGGCCAGCGCGCCACTGCGGCGCGGGCTGCTCATCCTCATCGACTACGGCGCTCCAGCGACCGAGCTGTACGACCCGGTCCGTCGGCGCGATGGC
Organism: uncultured Chloroflexia bacterium; assembly: GCA_963812745.1. Lineage (GTDB taxonomy): Bacteria > Chloroflexota > Limnocylindria > Limnocylindrales > CSP1-4 > SPCO01. The sequence goes on from CAWEWE010000011.1 coordinate 53,868, forward strand.
ACGCTGCGGGCCTACGTCCGCCACCAGGTCCACGCCGACCCGTACCGCTTCGTCGGTCACCAGGACCTGACCGCGCACGTCGATGTCACGGCGGTCGAACGGGCGGCGGTGCGCCGCCGGGTCTCACGACGGTCGGCATCACCACCCAGGCCGAAGCGCTCATGGGCCTCGGCATCGAGGACCGTCTCCGCGAGATCCAGGCCGACCCGGCCACGACGTTCGAGGACTACGCCCTGCTGCGTTCCGCGCTGATGCGCCTGCTCGACCCGGCTGCGATGGGCAAATTCCGCGTCATGGTCTTCGGGCGCGACTGGCCCGACGGCGACGTGCAGGACATCCTGCGATACCGACTCCCGACCAGGTCGTGACGCGGCTCCATTAGGGCGAATGCCGTATTGCCCGCCAGGGCCGCGGGGCGTCACTCTGACCATGGTCGTCGCACGACCGCACCGTCACGGGGGGCGCGACGTGAACCTGCACGCGCGCTCGGCACGTCGCGCTCCCCGCAGCGGTGCCACGCGCCGCGCGTATCGGCCCCCACCGCGCGGTCTCCCCGGATCGGCCTACCCCCTCTGCCGATCCGGCTGCCCGCCGCAGGTCGTATCCCTCCCGCTCCGGCGACTTGCCCGCGACCCCTTCGCAGGCGTGCCCGCTGATAGAATGACCGTGCGTGGAGGCTCCACGGAGCCGCCCCTGCCCGCCGCCTCCGACCGGTCCCGAAGGGAGTTCGATTGGCACAGCTCTGGTACGTCGTGGGCTTCGCCTTCGCGGGCGTGACGTTCGTGTTCGGGACGATCGCAGCGGCGTGGCTGGTCTCGCACCGCAACCGCGGCGACGTCCACAAGGGCCTGCCGTACGAGTCCGGCATCGACACGTACGGCGACACCCACGGTCGCTTCGGCTTGTCCTTCTACATCTATGCCTTGCTGTTCGTGGCTTTCGACATCGAGGTGGTGTTCATCTACCTGTGGGCGATCGCCTTCGATGACCTGCTCCTCGGCGGGTTCATCAGCATGCTGATCTTCGTCGGGATCCTCCTCCTGGGCCTGGCGTATGCCTGGCGGAAGGGAGCCCTCACGTGGCGCTGAAGACGGACGCGGACGGCCTCGGCGCCGGACCATCCGACGAGACCGCGATCTCCTCGGACGTCCCCGCCCAGCCGGGCCTGCCGGCGATCAGGCCATCTGACGCGGTCGCGACACCGGTCGTCGTCAGGAACACGTTGTGGCAGGCGGCAGACCCAGCCGCCTACGACGGGGGACGCCCGACGGACATCACCCACCTCGCCGAGCTCGAGGCGAGCGGTGCCGGCCGCCGTGACGACGCCCGCTGGAGCGGCGTGCTCGAGGTGATCCCGACCAAGGCCGACTACGTGCTCGACCTCATCCGGATGAACAGCCTGTGGCCGCTGCTGTCGGGCCTTGCGTGCTGCGCCATCGAGATGATGTCGGCCGCGACGTCGAAGAACGACATGGACCGCTGGGGCATGTTCCCGTTCCGTGCGAGCCCGCGCCAGGCCGACGTCCTGATCGTCGCCGGGACGCTGACCACGAAGATGGCCGGACCGCTGGTCCGCCTCTGGGAGCAGATGCCGGAGCCCAAGTGGTGCGTCGCGATGGGCGACTGCACGTGCTCGGGCGGCCGGTACAAGCGGAGCTACTCGACGGTCGAGGGGATCGATCGGGTCATGCCGGTGGACGTGTACGTCCCCGGCTGCCCACCCCGGCCGGAGGGCCTCATCTACGGGATGATGAAGCTCCAGCAGCTGGTCAAGGACCGCCGCGGTCATTGGCCGGAGCGAGCGATCGGCCCGACCGTCCCCGAGCAGGTCTGACCGTGGACCGAGCGTTCAAGGCCCGCCTCGAGCGGCGCTTCGGCGAGCAGCTGACCGGCCCCGTCCGGCAGCGCCACGACGAGACCGAGATCCGCATCGGCGCGGGCGACGTGACCCAGGTGATCACGGCGCTCCACGATGAGCCCGAGTTCGGCTTCGAGTTCCTGGCCGATCTTGCCGGCGTCGACACCGGCGAGGTCATGCAGGTCGTGTACCACCTGTGGAGCCCGACGACGCCCGACTGGCTGCGCGTCATCGCCGACGGCCTGTCACGCGACGACCCGCGTGTCCCGTCGGTCACCTTCATGTGGAAGGGCGCGGAGTGGATGGAACGCGAGGCCTACGACATGTTCGGCATCACGTTCGAGGGCAACCGCGATCTGCGCCGGATCTACCTGCCACCCGACTACCAGAGCTTCCCGCTGCGCAAGGACTTCTACCTCGCGGACGACGCGGCCCGATCCCCGGGCGCGGGTGTCCGACCGATGGAACGCACCCACACCCCGCGTGACACCCCGGCCGCGGCGACCGTGCGCCGCGGCGGCGCCTGACACGAGTAGCGAACGGTAAGGAAACCCCGATGACCGCGACGACACCTCGACCCCAGACCCGCACGCACGACCACGGGCGCGACCGTTCCTTCGCGGGCACGCCCGATGACCCGCGCGTCCAGCTCGACCGCGACCTGGGTGTCTTCGAGCCGGTCCCGCCGTATCCGCCGCGGACCGAGCGCGAGTCGGAGTTCTACACGCTCGCCGACGGCCAGCTGTTCCTCAACATGGGGCCGCAGCATCCGTCGACCCACGGCGTGCTCCGGGTGGTGCTCAAGCTCGACGGCGAGAAGGTCGTCGACCTCGACCCGGTGCTCGGCTACCTGCACCGCGGCGTCGAGAAGCTGTGCGAGAACGCCGACTACCACCAGGCCATCTGCTACCTCGATCCGCTCGAGTACGTCAGCTCGCTGTTCTGCGAGTGGCCGGGGGTCATGGCCTTCGAAAAGCTGCTCGACGTGGAGGTGCCACGGCGCGCGGAGTACATCCGCGTGCTGTCGGGGGAGCTCAACCGGATCGCTAGCCACGCACTGTTCCTGGGCTGGATGGCGCTCGACCTCGGCGGGCTGACGCCGATCCTGTGGTCGTTCATCGAGCGCGACGAGATCGTCGACATGCTGGCGTCGCTCACCGGCCAGCGGATGCTGTTCAATTACTACCGGATCGGCGGCGTGAACGGCGACCTGAACCATGAGTTCCTGAGCCGGCTCGGCGACTGGATGAGCCACGCGACCGAGCAGATCGAGGCCGGCAACACGCTGCTCAACGAAAACGAGATCTTCGTCCGCCGCATGCGCGGCCTGGGCACGATCGATTCGAAGACCGCGCTGCGGATGGCGATGACCGGCCCGAACCTGCGGGCGACGGGCGTGCCGTTCGACGTCCGTCGCGCGCACCCCTACAGCGTCTACCCGGAGCTCGACTTCGACATCCCGACCCGAAGCGAGGGCGACTGCCTGGCGCGCTACCTGCTCCGGATGGACGAGGTGAAGCAGAGCCTGCGGATCATCGACCAGTGCCTCCACGAGATGCCGGACGGACCGATCATCGCCAAGCTGCCGCGCCTGCTCCGGCCGCGACCCGGTCGGGCGTACGTCGGTATCGAGGGACCGCGCGGCCAGTACGCCGCCTACGTCGTCAGCGACGGCACCGACCAGCCGTTCCGCATGCGGATCCACGACCCGTCGTTCATCCACCTGCAGGCGGTCGGCGTCATGGTCCCGGGCCACCTCGTGGCCGACACCATGGCGGTCATGGCGTCACTCGATCCGATCATGGGCGGTGTAGATAAGTGACGGTCAACCGGCACGCCACCGGACGGCCGATGCGCGCGTTGCCGCGTGCGCTGCGTCGCTCACGCACCTTGGAGTGCGCTCGCTGTGCTGCTCCGCGGCGCCTTCGCATCGACGCGCCCGATGGCGCGCAAGGCAGTTCGTCCCGATGACCGTGATCGGGCGGTCGTGGAATCGGCTGACACTGCCCGGGAAGATCGTGTTCACGGTCGTCCCGTTGCTGCTGCTGCTCACGGTCGCCGCGATCGCGCTGATCGTGGTGTTCGGCCAGGTGATCATCGACATCCTGGTCGCCAACCTGCCCATCGTCCGCTTCGTCGTGGCGGTGACGGTCATCCTGTTGATCACGATCCCGACGGCGTTCCTGATCATCTACATGGAGATGAAGATCATCGCGCTGATGAATCTTCGGATCGGACCGGACCGCGTCGGGCCGTTCGGGTCGCTCCTGTCGGTGGTCCACGGGCTGAAGGTCCTGATGAAGGAGGACTTCACGCCGACCGGCGCCGACTCGCTGGTCTTCACCTGGGCGCCGGTCGTCGTCTACCTGGCGAGCGTGATGTCGCTGCTCGTCATCCCCTTCGCGCCGGGGCTGTTCGGCTACGACCTCAACCTCGGGCTGCTGTACTTCTTCGCGGTCGGCGGGCTGTCGGTGGTCGGGCTGCTGATGGCCGGCTGGTCGAGCTACAACAAGTACTCGCTGCTCGGCGGGTTGCGCGCCGCAGCCCAGGTCGTCAGCTACGAGATCCCGCTCACGCTGTCGGTCGTCGGGCTGCTGCTCCTCGCCGGCACGATGAGCCTGAACAAGATCGTGGAGCAGCAGCAAGGCTGGTTCACCGACTGGTACATCTTCCAGCAGCCGCTCGGTGCGTTGATCTTCTTCATCGCCGCGACCGCCGAGGCGAACCGGACGCCGTTCGATCTGACCGAGGCCGACTCGGAGATCGTCGCCGGCTTCGCGACCGAGTACTCGGGGATGCGCTTCGGGTTCTTCTTCTTCGCCGAGTACGTCAACGTGTTCATCGTCTCGGCCCTGTTCGTGACCCTGTTCTTCGGTGGCTGGAACGCGCCGTTCGCGATCCCGCCCGAATGGATGGTCCAGCTGAGCCTCGACCCGGCGTCGTTCAACATCGGGTTGCTGTTCATCATCGGGCTGGCGCCGGTGGTGCTCACGCTCCTGTTCGGCGCGCCGTTCTACCTGCTGCGCTCGTCGATCAAGTGGTGGCAGGCGCTGCTCATCGGGTTCGTCCTGGCCAACATCTTCATCGTCGTCCTGCTCGGTGCGTGGGCGTTCATCGGCCTGCCGTGGGTGGCCGGTATCCTCTGGTTCATGCTCAAGACCTACACGTTCGTGTTCACGTTCGTGTGGATGCGCGGCACGCTCCCGCGGGTCCGGATCGACCAGCTGATGGACTTCGCCTGGAAGTGGCTGTTGCCCGTGTCGCTCGTCAACCTGTTCGTGACGGCCGGCGCGATCGTCGTGGTCAAGGAGCTGGGCCGGTGAGCTTCATCCCCGGTCTCGGCCTCGTGAAGGGCATGGCCCTCACGCTTCGGCGCTTCTTCGAGCCGAAGGTCACCGTGATGTACCCCGAGGTGCGCCTCGACGTCCCGCACAAGTTCCGTGGTCGCCTCCAGCTCCTGTACGACGAGTGGGGCACACTCAAGTGCGAGACCTGTTTCCAGTGCGCCCAGGCCTGCCCGATCGAATGCATCGACATGGGCGGCATCGACACCCGCGGCCGGTACCACGTCCACTGGGGCGCGCCCGAGACGTACGGCGAGCGACGCGAGGAATCGGCGCTGCGCCGCTCCGGACGCGTCGTGCCGGACCCCGCCTACCGGCCGTTCGCGCCGGTCGATCTGGGCGAAGTCGACCGGATCCTCGAGGACGTCGACCATGACCCCGTCCGCATGCTCGAGATCCTCGAGGCCACCCAGGCCGCCTACGGCTACCTGCCGATCGCGGCGCTCAAGCGGATCAGCCATGCCACTGGAGCGTGGTACGCGATGATCTACGGGACGGCGAGCTACTACGCGCACCTGCGGTTCGAGCCGCCGACCGCCAGCGAGCAGGCCGCGGCCGTGGCCGCCCATCGACCGGCGGAGGGCAGCTACCTTTCGGCTCTCGGCGCGGCACTCGACGGAGGCGGCCGCCCCGGGGCAGCGGCCCGCGCCTGACATGGTGACGTTGCTGAAGACCCCCGCTGCCTGGCCTCGGATCCTGCTGTCCCACGCGGACCAGAAGAACCCGCTGGACCTCGATGCCGCCGTCGCCGCCGGCGCCTTCGAAGGGCTGCGCCGATCCATCCGCGACCTCGGCGGGGCCGCGACGATCGCCACCGTCGTGGCGTCCGGGTTGCGCGGGCGCGGCGGCGCCGGCTATCCGACCGGTGAGAAGTGGCGGACCGCGGCCGGGGTCGACAGCGACCGCCGCTACGTCGTCGCCAACGGGTATGGCGCCGATCCGGCGTCGCACACCGACCGGACCCTGATGCTCACCGATCCGTACGCGGTCATCGAGGGGACTGCGATCGCGGCGAGCGCGATCGGCGCGAACGAGGCGTTCATCGCGGTCCGCGCCGAGGACACCGATGTGGTGGCCCGCCTGTCGGCGGCGATCGGCGCGGCCACGGACGCCGGCTTCGTGGGACCCGACGTGCTCGGCTCGGGACGCGACCTGTGGATGACCGTCCGACCGGTCCAGGGCGCGTACATGCTCGGCGAGGAGACTGTCCTGCTCAAGGCGCTCGAGGGCAAGCGCGGCCAACCCGAGCAGCGTCCGCCACATCCGGCGGTCACCGGCCTGTTCGACCGCCCGACCGTGGTCAACAACGTCCAGACGCTCGCCGCGGTGCCGTGGATCATCCGCGAGGGCGCCGAGGCGTTCCGGGCGACCGGCTCGACCCACTCCCCCGGCACCGTCCTCGTCCAGGTGCGGGCACCGGGCAAGGAAGGCATCGCCGAGGTCCCGCTCGGTACGCCGTTGCGTGACGTCATCAAGCTCGGTGGCAAGTTGCCTGGCGGTCGCACCCTGCAGGCCGTCCTCATCGGTGGACCGTCAGGCGGGCTGCTGCCACCCGACGCGCTCGACACGCCGTACGACTTCGGGCCGCTCCGCGATGCCGGTGCCCATCTCGGCTCGGGCTCGATCGTCGCGGTCGACGATCGGACGGATCTGCTCGAGCTGATCGGCGTGCTGACGCGGTTCTGTGCGAACGAGGCATGCGGCAAGTCGATCCCGTGCCGGATCGGCACCAAGCGCCTCGCCGAGATCGTGGCCAGGCGCGAGCACGGGCTGCTTCGACCCGTCGACACCCAGCTGGCCGCGGATCTGGCGCACGACATCGTCGAGTCCGCGCTGTGCGACCACGAGCGCCTGGCGACGCGTCCGCTCACGAGCGGGATGCGATACTTCGGGTCAGCCTTCGACCCAGCCAACCGACCAACGCCGGCCGAGGCCACCCCATGATCCAGCCGTCCATGAAGGCGCATCGCCGCGTTGGCGCCTGCGCGCCATCGCTTACGCACGCGTCAGTGCGCTCGCTCAGGTGCTCAGCGCCGCCTTGCGCTGCATCCTTCCTGGCCGCCTGGAGCAAGCAGGCATGACAGATATCCTGGCCCGCCCCGAGCGCCTGCCGGCCGAGGCCACGACGACGTCGCCCACGACGACCTCGGAGTCGCTGGCGGACCGGCTGCTCGACACCCAGTCCCCGCAGCGCCCGCAGTCGACCCCGCGCATCCGCATCGAGGTCGACGGCCGCGTCGTCGAGGGCTTCGAGGGCCAGACCATCCTCGAGGTCTGTCGGGACAACGGGATCGAGATCCCTACCCTGTGCTACGAGCCCAAGCTGCCCGGCTTCGGGGCGTGCCGCATGTGCGTGGTCGAGGTCGAGGGCGAGGAGCACCCGCCGATCTCGTGCTCGCGCTCGTGCGAGGACGGGATGAAGGTCCAGACCCAGACCGAGGAGGTCCGCCGCCTGCGGCGGACGAACCTCGAGCTGATCTTCTCGGACCACAACGCCTACTGCCTGCCGCCGTGCCAGAACAAGTGCCCGAGCCACATCGACATCCCGGGCTTCCTCAAGGCCAACGCCGAGGCGAACTGGCGTGAGAGCACGCGGATCTTCAAGCGGACGATCCCCTTCCCGTCGGTGCTCGGGCGGGTCTGCCCGGCGCCGTGCGAGGAGCATTGCCGGCGCGACGAGGTCGACGAGGCGATCGCGATCCGCGACGCCCATCGCTATGCCGGCGACCAGGTGATCAAGTCGATGCTCGACGAGGATATCGACCCGCCGATCCCGTTCGAGCGACAGGCACCATCGGGCCGGCGCGCCGCGGTCATCGGCTCCGGTCCGGCCGGCATGGCGGCCGCGTACTACCTGCTGATCGCCGGTCACGACGTCACGGTCTTCGAGCGTGACCCGGCCCCGGGCGGCATGCTCCGCTACGGCATCCCGCAGTACCGCCTGCCCAAGATCGAGGTCCTGGAGGCGGAGTACGAGTCGATCAGTCGTCTCGGCGGGCGAGTCGTCTGCAACGCCGGTCTCGGCACCGACTTCACGCTCGACGACCTGACCAACCAGGGCTTCGACTCGGTCGTCGTCGCCATCGGCTGCTACGACACCAACAAGCTGGGCATCCCGGGTGAGGACGCCGACGGCGTCATCGACGGCCTCGAGTACCTGCGGACGGCGACGCTCGGGCTGCCGTACCCCGGTCACGCGGGCAAGCGCGTCGTGGTGATCGGCGGCGGTTTCACGTCGATGGACTGCTCGCGCACGTCGGTCCGCCAGGGTGCCAGCGAGGTGACGCTGGTCTACCGCCGTGACATGAAGGACATGCCGGCGGCGGACGAGGTCCACGAGGCCATCGAAGAAGGCGTCACCGCCATCTTCCAGGCCGGCCCCAGTCGGATGATCACCGACCCCAAGACGGGCAAGGTCACCGGTGTCGAGTTCATCCGGATGCAGCTGGGCGAGCCCGATGCCTCGGGCCGGCGCCGGCCGGAGCCGGCACCGGGCACCGAATTCACGATCCCGTGCGACCGGGTGCTGCTCGCGATCGGCCAGGGCCCCGAGCTCGACTGGGTCGGGACGCCCGGCAACGAGGGCCCCGAGGCGACCAAGAACAAGCGGCTCAAGGCCGACGCCGTCACGTTCTCGACCGGCCGGCCCGGCGTGTTCGGGTCGGGCGACGTGCGGATCGGGGCGGCCACCGTGGTGGAGGCGATCGCGGAGGGCCGCCGCGCTGCATACGCGGTCGACGCCTATCTCAAGGGCATGGACCTCGACGCCATCCGCACCCGCCAGACGCTCGCCGAGCCGCAGCCCGAGTTCCTCTCGATCGTCCCGTTCACCGGCGAGATCAAGGAGCCGCGCTACCGGATGCACCCGCTGCCGGCTGAGGAGCGGAACCACAGCTACATCGAGTACGAGCTGCCGTACACGCGCGAGGAGGCGATGGCGGAATCGACCCGCTGCCTCCAGTGCACGTGCGAGGCGATCGGCTACTGCGATCTCCGCCGTCTCGGGATCGAATACAGCACCACGCTCCAGACGCTCGAGCCTGACCACCACCAGGGCGCCGGTTTCCGGAGCGTGACGGAGAACCGGTTCACCGGCATCAACCACGACTACATCCGCGACGATTCACACGCGTTCATCCTGCGCGAGCCGTCGCGCTGCATCGACTGTGGCCGCTGCGCGCAGGTGTGCGCGGAGGTCGTCGGCGCGGCGTGCTACGACTTCATGCGCATCGGCTTCGACACCCTGGTCACGACGCCGCTCGACATGAGCCTCAACGACACGCCGTGCGTGTCGTGCGGTCGCTGCGCCGAGACCTGCCCGACGGGCGCGCTCATGCCCAAGCCCCGCATCCTCGAGAAGTACGAGGTCGACGAGAGCCGCTGCATCCTGTGCGGGATCTGCGTCGACGCCTGCCCCTATGACGCCCTGCGCGATGGGGCGGACATCGAGCTCGCCCATACGGGTCGCGCCGAGCCGATCATCGACCTGATGGCCCTCGCCGCGATCGACCGCGAGACCGAGGTGACCTACATCCGGCGCGAGCGCGACTGGCTCGAACGGGCGATCGCCGACGGCCGTGTCGTCGACCAGTCGCGGCTGCTGCCGATGCTGCCGCCGACGATCGGCGGCGTGCCGAGCAACGGCGGCCGATCGAACGGCAACGGCCATGGGCACGGGTCGCACGACGGCCACGGAGGAGTGGCGGCGATCGGTCCCGGCAGCCACGGGTAGCCGATGCTCGCGAAGCTGCCGCAGATCATCTTCGGGCTCCTGGTCATGGGCGTGGTCCTCGGGATCGCCGCCCTCATGCTCGTGGTGCTGCACCAGGACTGGGAGGACGCGCTCCTCTGGCTGCTCGCGGCGGTGATGCTCGGTGCCGGGCTGCTCGTCGTGACGATGCGCGACATCATCCGCTGCGGGCTGGCGATGATCGTGTGCTTCCTCGCCCTCGCCGGGATCTACGTGCTGATGGGCTTGCCGCTGCTTGGCGCAGCCCAGGTGCTCGTCTACATCGGGGCGATCAGCGTCCTCGTCCTGTTCGCGATCATGCTCACCCAGACGAAGGACGCACCGAGCCGGCTGGTCTTCCAGACCCAGGCGGGCCCCGCAGCGATCGCCGCGGTCGTCGTCGCGGTGATCATCGCGCTGGCGGTCGGGGCGACCGACTGGGGCGAGGTCGCGCGGCGGGCGCGGCTGGACACCGACGAGATGTCGCGGGTGCTGTTCGACCAGTTCGTCTTCCCGTTCGAGATCGTCAGCGTGCTGCTGCTGGCCGCGGTCATCGGCGGCGTGTTCCTGGCCAAGCGCGAGCCGGGTGGGCCATCGTGAGCGACAGCCTCGACACCTACCTGATCCTGTCGGGGATCCTCTTCGCCATCGGTTCCTTCGGGTTCCTGGCGCGGCGGAACGCGATCAGCATGCTCATGTCCATCGAGCTGATGCTCAACGCGGTCAACCTGGCCATCGTCGCGTTCGGGCTGTTCGGTCCGCGGGCCGATGCCCTCGCCCAGGGCGCGGTGTTCGCGCTGATGGTCATGGCGGTGGCGGCCGCCGAGGCAACGGTCGGGCTGGCCATCGTCATCGCGATCTACCGCAACAAGAAGACCCCACTGGTGGATGAGTACGACGCGATGAGCCAGTGAACGATCTGTGGCGAACAGGACGGCGTGCAATCGGACGGCCGATCGCCGCGTTGCCGCCTGCGCCACGTCGCTCACGTAGCTCGGGCTACGCTCGCTCCTGTGCTCGGCGGCGCCTTGCGCTCGACGCGTCCGCCGGCACGCCAGGTAGTTCGTAGTGACGGGCATCGAAGGCTTGCTGCCGCTGTTGCTCGTCCTGCCGATGGCGGGCTTCGTCATCACCGGCCTGATCGGCCGGCGGCTCGGGAAGCAGGCGCACTGGATCCCGGTCGGGGCGGTGTTCCTCGCCTGGATCATCGCCATGCTGGCGGTCTGGAACGTGCTGTCCGGTGCGGCGCCACTCCTGCCCGGCTCGGAGGAGACCCACGGCTACGTGGTCGGTCCGTGGGAGTGGATCCCGGCCGGCGGCTTCCACGTCGAGCTCGGGATCCTGGTCGACCCGCTGACCGCCTGCCTCCTGATCGTCGTGACGACCATCGGCCTGCTGGTCCACGTGTATTCGATCGGCTACATGAGCCACGACCCGGGGTACTGGCGGTTCTTCGCCTACCTGAACCTGTTCATGTTCTCGATGCTGCTGCTCATCCTCGCCGACAACTGGCTGGTCGTGTTCGTGGCGTGGGAGCTGGTCGGCCTGTCGAGCTACCTGCTGATCGGGTTCTGGTACCGCAAGCGGAGCGCGGCGCTGGCCGCCAAGAAGGCGTTCATCGTCAATCGCGTCGGCGACGTCGGGTTCGCGCTCGGGATCATGGCGATCTTCCTGAACACCGGCACGCTCAACGTGCGCGAATCGATCGACGTCCTGATCAGCCCGACCCTGGTCGCGTTCCCTATCCCCGTGCCGATCGTGGCATTGCTGGTCTTCGCCGGCGCGATGGGCAAGAGCGCGCAGTTCCCGCTCCACGTCTGGCTGCCCGACGCGATGGAAGGCCCGACGCCGGTGTCGGCCCTCATCCACGCCGCGACCATGGTCAACGCCGGTGTCTACCTGGTGGCCCGGTCGAACGAGCTGTTCGCCGCCGCGCCGTCGGCGATGGTCGTGGTCGCCGCTATCGGCATCTTCACGGCGATCCTGGCGGCGTCGATCGCGATGACCCAGACCGACATCAAGCGGGTCCTCGCGTACTCGACCCTGTCGCAGCTGGGCTACATGTTCGCGGCGCTCGGGGTCGGGGCGTTCACCGCGGCGATCTTCCATCTCATGACCCACGGCTTCTTCAAGGGCCTGCTGTTCCTCGGCTCGGGCTCGGTCATCCACGCCGTCCACGAGGAGCAGGACATGCGCCGGATGGGTGGCCTGGCCAAGAAGATCCAGATCACCTACGCGACGATGCTGGTCGGCTCTGTGGCTATCTCGGGTATCCCGCCGCTGGCCGGCTTCTTCTCGAAGGACGAGATCCTCGGCGAGGCGTTCAAGTTCGGCTTCACGTGGGTCTGGGCGATCGGCCTGTTCGTGGCGCTGCTGACCGCGTTCTACATGTTCCGGTTGATGGGCCTGACGTTCTGGGGCGAGTTCCGTGGCCCCAAGGCGATCTGGGACCAGATCCACGAGTCGCCGGCCGTGATGACCGTCCCGCTCATCCTGCTGGCGATCCCGTCGGTGCTGTTCGGCATGGCGCTCGGGCTGCCGTTCGGCGACGGGCTGCTCCACCGCTGGCTCGAGCCGGTCTTCCACCACGCGACGACCGAGCTGCTGCACTTGCCGCATGAGCCGTACGCCCTGTTCGGCATCGATGGCGGGCTGATCCTGGCCAGCGTCACAGTGGCCGCGATCGGGGTCGTCCTGGCCTGGCGCTACTTCGGCGTCGACCTCGGCGGGCTCCGTCGGCCGGCGCGCCCCGAGCTCGTCCGCGAGCTGAGTGCGAAGCCGGGGCTGTCGTTCCTGTACCGCGCGTCGCTCAACAAGTGGTGGTTCGATGACCTGAACCATCTGCTGTTCATCGTCATCGGCGGGCGGCTGGCGCAGGCGCTGTGGTGGTTCGATCGCGAGGTCGTGGACGGCACCGTGAACGCGATCGGCAGCTCGACGGTGACCGTCGGGCGCGGCCTCCGACGCGTGCAGACCGGGCGGGTGCAGAACTACGCGCTCGGCATCGCGGTCGGGTTGATCGTGATGGCCGGGTCCTACCTGTTGCTCGCGGGGAGCCCCTCGTGAACGTCGAGATCGGCATCCTCACCGTCGTCACGTTCCTGCCGCTCGTCGGTGCCCTGGTCGTGGCCATCGTGCCCACCAGCTGGACACGTCCGGTCGCGCTGGGCTTCGCGCTGGCGACCTGGATCGTGTCGCTGCTGCTGTTGGTCGGCTATCTGCCGAGCCGGGCGGGCAGCCAGTTCCAGTTCGTCGAGGCCTACGACTGGATCCCCATCTTCGGGATCCAGTACAAGCTCGGCGTCGACGGCCTGTCGGCCGCGCTGGTCGTGCTGACCACCACGCTGACCTGGATCTGCATCCTTGCCTCCTGGGAACCGATCCAGACGCGGATCAAGGAATTCATGATCTCGTTCCTCGTCCTCGAGGTCGGGATGATCGGCGTCTTCCTGGCGCTCGACCTGTTCCTGTTCTACATCTTCTGGGAGATCGTCCTCGTCCCGATGTACCTGATCATCGGCATCTGGGGCGGCGCGAACAGGATCTACTCGACCATCAAGTTCGTCCTCTACACGCTGGTCGGGTCGCTGTTGATGCTGGTCGCGATCCTGGCGACCGCGTTCGCCTACCAGTCCGCGACGGGATCGTGGACCGGTGCCTTCGACCTCATCGCGTTGCGCGCCCATGCCGCCGGCGTCGGCTTCGCCCCGGTGCTGCAGGTCGGTGCGTTCCTCGCGTTCTTCCTGGCGTTCGCGATCAAGGTGCCGATGTTCCCGTTCCACACCTGGCTGCCGGACGCCCACACCGACGCCCCCACGGCGGGCTCGGTCATCCTGGCCGGCGTCCTGCTCAAGCTCGGAGCCTACGGGTTCCTGCGCTTCGCGCTGCCGCTCTACCCGGACGCCGCCCACACGTTCGCGCCGGTCATCATCGTGCTGTCGCTGATCGCCATCATCTACGGCGCGATCGTCGCGCTCGTCCAGCCCGATCTCAAACGCCTGGTCGCCTACTCGTCGGTCAGCCACATGGGCTTCGTCACGCTCGGCACGTTCGTCTTCACGGAGCAGGGCATGCAGGGCGCGATCCTGCAGATGCTCAACCACGGCCTCATCACCGGCGGGCTGTTCCTGCTGGTCGGCATCATCTACGAGCGCACCCACGACCGGACGATCGCCAGGATCGGGGGCCTCGCCGCGAGGACACCGGTGTGGGCCGCGACGCTCGGGTTCTTCGTGTTGGCCTCGGCAGGCCTGCCTGGGCTGTCGGGCTTCGTCGGGGAGTTCCTGAGCCTGCTCGGCACGTTCGTCGTGAACCCGGTCGCCGCGGCGGTCGCCACCTTTGGCATCATCCTCGCGGCCGGCTACCTGCTGTACATGTACGGGCGCGTCGTCTTCGGCGAGGTGTCCGAGTTCATCGTCGGCCTGGGTGGTCACGTCACCGACATGACGCCCGCCGAGATCCTCACGCTCGTGCCGCTGGCCACGCTGATCGTGGTGTTCGGCGTCCAACCGGGGCTGCTGCTGAAGCTGGTCCAGGGCTCGGTGGTCGACACGCTCGGGGCGGTCCGTGACGGGGCGCCGATCGCGGTCGGCGCCGAGGTCATCGTCATCGCCCTCGGGCTGATCATCGTCCTCGTAGCGGCCCGGACGTTCACGGTCGCCACGGCCGGCCGGGCCAAGCCGCCGGCGGTCGTCGCCGAAAGCGGAGGCGCGCATTGAGCGCCGCCGACATCGTCGCGATCGCGCCGCTCATCGCGGCGGTGCTCACCGCGGCAGCCGTGCTGTTCGTCGACCTGGCGTGGCCAGGTCGGAGCGGTCCGGCGATCGGCGCTGCGCTGATCGGGCTGGCGATCACCGCGTACGTCACGATCCAGGTCGGCACCGGGACGACCCTCCTGGCATTCGGTGCGTCGTACAAGGTCGACGCCCTGACGACGTTCCTGGACATCCTGTTCATCGCGATCGTGGCGATGACGGTCGTGTTCGCGCCCGACTACCTCCTGCCGCGCAACCTGCCGCTCGCCGAGTTCGCCGCGGTGCTGATCTTCGCGATGAGCGGCGCGATGCTGCTCGCCGGGTCGGCCGACCTGCTGCTGCTCTTCCTCGGTCTCGAGCTGATGGTGCTGCCGGGCTACCTGCTGGCCGGCTACCACAAGACCGACTCGTACTCGACCGAGGGCGCGATCAAGTACTTCCTGCTCGGGTCGTTCAGCTCGGCGATCTTCCTGTTCGGCGTGGCGTTCGTGTGGGGCCTCACCGGGACGACGCTGATCACGAGCGCGGACCCGACGCGACCCGGGGTTGCGCAGGTGCTCGCCGCGGTGGTCGCGGGCGCGCAACCGTTGTCGGCCGGTCTCGCCATCGGGCTCGCGTTCCTCACGACCGGCGTCGCGTTCAAGATCGCCGCCGTCCCGTTCCACTACTGGACGCCGGACGCCTACCAGGGGTCGCCGACGCCGATCACCGGCTACCTGTCGGTCGGTCCCAAGATCGGTGCCTTCGCGCTGATCCTGCGGCTCTTCGTGGAGGCGCTCGGGCCGCTGGCCGAGTGGTGGCTGCCGGTGATGATCGTGCTGGCCACGCTGACGATGACCCTGGGCAACCTCGTGGCCCTGACCCAGGACAACGTCAAGCGGATGCTCGCGTACAGCTCCATCGCCCACACCGGCTACATGCTGGTCGGGCTGGCTGCCTACGCCGGCGGCCAGGTGCTCGGGCTGCAGGGCCTGTTGTTCTACGGCGCCGCGTACACGTTCATGAACCTCGGTGCGTTCGCCGTCGTGTCGGCCGTCCAGAAACGTGCCGGTGTCACGTCCTCGCTCGACACGTTCTCAGGGCTGGTCCGGCGCGAGCCGGGCCTCACGATCCTGATGACGCTGTTCCTGCTGTCGCTGGTGGGCATCCCGCCCCTCGCCGGGTTCTGGGCCAAGGCCTACGTCATCCTGGCGGCGGTGCAGGCCGGTGGCCCGCTGGCGGTGCTGGCCGTGATCGTTGTCCTCAACGCGGCCGCGGCCGCGTTCTACTACCTGCGGGTCGTCGTGTACATGTGGATGCGCGACCCGGTCACCGATGCGCCACCACTGACCCACGGCGCGCTGCTGTGGGGCGGCCTGGCGACGGCCACCGCCTTCACGTTGCTGTTCGGGCTGTTCCCGTCGGTGTTCGACATCGTGCGCAACGCGGCAGCCGCCATCTCGACGCTGCCCGTCGGCAGCTGACGGCCGTCGGCCAGCCTCTCAGCCCGCTCTGAGGCGCCGCGCGAGCGCGGCGAGCAGGCGACCCACGGCCGGTGCCCCGGCGATCCGCAGGTCGGCCACGGCCAGCAGCTCGGCGGGGGCCGGACGGCTCGTCCCGTGGACGGCCACCGTGACCCCGATCGTCGCGCCCTCGCCGTCGACGTCGCCCTGGTCGTCGCCGCCGGCGCGGGCCGCGATGACCGCCTCGAACGCGTCGATGTCGCTCATCTCGTCACCGAGGACCAGGATGGCGCCCGGCCGGTGACGGTCGACCAGCCGGGTCACCGCCTCACGCTTGCCGCCGGCCTCGCGCGGTCGGAGGTCTACGACCGAACGGCCGCGGTAGTGGGCGAGGCCGTGGGACAGGCCGAATCGCCGCTCGACGACCGCGATCGCCGCAACGACCGCGGCGCGCGCCACCGGGACGTCGTCGGCCTGCCGGACGTGGAACGCGACCGACGGTCCCTTGCGCTCGACGAACAACCATGTAGGCGCGCCCAGCTCGTCGGCGACGCCGACCGCCAGGGTTTCGGCCGGGTCGCGGTGGACGTCGTAGGCCGGGTCCGTCGTCGCCACCAGGCGCTCCGCACGGGCGCCGCGCGCCAGGAAGCCGTGCTCGAGCCCGTGGTCGCCGAGGTACTCGACCCCGCCCACCCGGACGCGCGCCGCGACGTCGGCCACGATGCGGCCGGTCAGGACCGCGACGTGGAGCCGGTCCGGGCGCCTCGCGGCGATGCCACCGAGCCGGCGGAGCGCCCGTTGGGCGAGCGGCTCGATCCGGGCGACCGCCGGGTCGCGCGAGCCGGCCGCGAGCGTGCCGTCGAAATCGACGACGACCACGAGCGGCGCACGCGCGGC
Organism: uncultured Chloroflexia bacterium; assembly: GCA_963812745.1. GTDB lineage: Bacteria > Chloroflexota > Limnocylindria > Limnocylindrales > CSP1-4 > SPCO01. The sequence continues at coordinate 70,892 of CAWEWE010000011.1, forward strand.
GACGAGGGCGTCGAGGGCAGCGGCGATGTCCCGGGGACTCGAGACCGCCGCGTCCGGCTGGGCCGCTCGGCGCGGCCCAGGGGCCCCGCCGGCCACGGTCACGGCTGGACGTCGACCCCGGGCATGATCGTGCGCAAACCGCGGGCCATGATGTCGGGCCCGATCCCGCCCAGGGCGCCGTCGCGGATGACGCCGTCCTTGTCGATCCAGAAATGGACCGGCAATGCGATCGCGTCCCAGCGCAGCGCGGCCGACCCATCGGCGTCGAGCCCGAGCGGGAACGTCGCGCCGAGCTGTTCGGCGAAGGCCGCCACGGTGCCCTCGTCCTCCTTCACGTCGACCGCGATGATCACCAGCTGGTCGTCGGCGTGCTGGGCGGCGAAGCGGTTCATGAGCGGGAATTCATCGATGCACGGCGGGCAGTAGGTGCCCATGAAGTTGACCCACACCGGTCGACCCTTCAGGTTGGTGAGGTCGATCAGCCCGCCACCGACCTGCGGCACCACCAGCGCCGGAGCCGGTTCGCCGACGTGGAACACCGACCCGACGTCGCCCGAGCCTGATGCCGACGCAGACGGCGACGGCTCGCCCGAGCCGACGGGCGTGCCGGCGGGCGTCGGCGACGGTGTCGGTTCCACGCCGAGCGATGCCGACGGCTGCGGCGGCGGGGTCGGCGAAGCGCCCGGCTCGGGAGCGAGGGCGAGGATCCCCCCGATGACCAGCGCTGCGGCCGCCACACCGGTCAGCAAGCCGGCGATGATCGAGAGTCGGGGCCACATGCTGGCGCGGAGGGTACCAGTACGGACGTCGCGGGGCGCGGCGGCGGACCCCACGGTACGATGCCGGTCCCATGGCCGGTCCGACCGAACAGCTCCGTACGCGCGTGCTCCCGGCGCTGTTGACGGCGCTCGGTGTCACGATCCTGTCTGCCGGCCTGTTGACCTACTCCGTGCCCGTCGTGCCGGCGCGCTCCGGCGAGCCACGACCGACCCCGCTGCCGACGGAGGCGGTCGTGCCGACGCCGTCGGCGCGCATCACGCTCCCGCCGATCGGGACGGCGGCACCGTCGCCCACGCCGACCGGGACCCCTGCCCCGCCCGCCGACCGGGTGGCGACCCGCGTCAGGATCCGGGGCCTCGACATCGACCTGGCGGTGGTCAAGGGCAACACCGGCTACCCGTACTGCAACGTCGCGATGTACCTGCCGCATCTCTCACAGCCCGGGTTCGGCAAGGCGACCTACCTCTATGCCCACGCGCGCGACGGCATGTTCCTGCCGCTGCTGCGCACCAAGGCGCGCGGCCAGCGCGGGCAGGTCGTCGACGTGTGGACGAGCGACGACTGGCTGTTCCAGTACCGCATCACCGAGGTCCGGCGCGATCAGCCGTTCACGACCGGGCTCGACGATCCGACGGCGGCCACCACAGAGCAGCTCTGGCTGCAGACCTCGCAGGGGCCCGACCGCTCGTTCGGCTACACGCAGGTCCTCGCCGAACCGATGGGGTATCGGCCGGCGAACCACCGCACCGCGAACCCCACCCCCCGCCCGGTCGTCTGCGGCTAGGGTCTAGATCCAGCCGATCCGGCGAAGGAAGATGGCAGCCACACCGGCTGCTGCGACCGCCAGCGCGGTGACGATCCAGAAGCCGGCCGGCTCCTGGCCGGCCACGGCGGACCCGGCCTCGCTCATGCCAAAGATCCCGCCGACCGCCCCGACGCCGGCGAGGATGACCGTTACGCCGGTCAGGCGCTTCATGATCACCGACAGGTTGTTGTTGATCTGGGTCAGGTAGACATCCAGCGTCGACGACGCGAGCTCGCGGTAATTGTCGAGCTCATCGGTCAGACGTATGACGTGGTCGTACACATCGCGGAAGTAGACGATCTCCTCCTCATCGATGAGCGGGATGTCGCGGTTCGTCAACTGGGCGAAGGCCTCGCGTGTCGGACTCGCCGCACGACGGACCTCGATGAGCTCGCGCTTCATGGCGAACAGGCGCTCCAGGGAGTCCGACGTCGGGGCCACGATGATCGCGTCCTGGATGCTGTCGATCGCCTCACCCAAGTCGTCGACGAATGGGAAGTAGCCGTCCACGATGTCGTCGCTGACAGCCCACAGCAGATGGTCGGGGCCGTGAGCCATGACCGGCTTGGGCCCCGAGCGGAGGTGGCGGCTGGCGCGCGGATCCCAGCCGCCGTCATGCACGGTCAACAGGAAGCCGAGGCCGAGGACGAGGTCGATCTCGCTCGCCACGAACCGCTTGCCGTGCGTCAGCGCGAACAGCACAAGGTGGACGACCCCATCGGTCAGTTCGATCTTCGCGCGCTGGTTGCCTTCGAGGACGTCCTCGACGATCAGTGGATGGAGCTTGAGCGCCGCGCCGACCGCTTCCATCTGTTCCGGCGAGGGGTCGATCATGTCGACCCAGACGGTGGTCTTGGGATCCTCCAGCAGCCCCGGCAGGCGGGCCAGCGCGCGGTCACCCTCGGTTTCAGCGAGGGTGTCGCCGGTCATCGCGGCGATCCGGATGCGGCCCGGCGAGCCGGACGAGACCGGCGCATGGCGCCGGGTCATCGGCTCGCCAGGACCGCCCGTCACGCGATCAGAGGATGAGGCCGGGGTCTGGCGCGCCATCGCCGGCCAGCATACGCGCGGGCGACCCCCGCCGCCGCGCCCCGCCACCGAGCGCCAACGCGGGCGGGATGGCGACGATCATGACGATCGCCGCGACCACGTACAGCCCGACCATGATCGACGCCGCCTCCCGCGATGCCCACGACTCGAGCGCCTCGACGACGAGCGGGTCCTTGAGCGGCCGGTCCTGCAGGTTCGCCGGGATGAAGTCGAGGTACGCCTCGGGCGTCTCGTAGATCTCCGCCGACAACCGGTCGATGGTGGTCGAGCCGTACGCCGTGAGCACCGCCAGCCCGATCGCCATGCCCAGCATCCGCGCCACGGTCACGACCGATGACGCCGCCCCGAACGCGGCCTGCCCGGCCGACTCGACCGCCGCGGCCGAGCGCGGCGTCACCGACAGCCCGAAGCCAAGGCCGAACACCGCCAATGCCGCGGCCGCCTCGGTGATGGGGGTCCCCGGGGTCCATCGCGACATCGCGATGAGCGCGACGACCGCCGCGGCCAGACCCACCAGTGTCACGACGCGATAGCTCGCGACACGCACGGCGAAGCCCGATACGAGCGCACCGAGCGCCGTCGCGCCGGCCAGGGCCCCGAGGGCCAGGCGCTGCTCGTCCGGCCCGCCGTACAGCACCCGATCGACGAACACCGCGCCGCCGATGATCGCGGTCGCGAACGCGTAGCCGGTCAGGAGCGAGACGAGCGCGGCGGCGCCGAACGGGAGGTGTCGGAACAGGCGGACATCGAGGAACGGGTCGTTGCCCCGGGCCGCCAGCGCGATCGACAGCGCCGTCGCCACGAACGCGATGGTCGCCAGGATGGCGGACAGCTCGCCCGGCTCGATCGATGCCTCCGGGTCGGCCTCCGCCCCGACCAGCGTGATCGCGACGAGGCCGGTCGCGAGCGCGAGCCCGAAGATGACCGCACCGACGACGTCGACCCGTCCGCTGCGACGGGGCGTCTCCCAGCCCGGCGACACCGCCCAGGCGAGCAGCAAGGCCGCCAGGGCGATGGGGACGTTGACGAAGAAGATCCAGCGCCACGCCGGGCTCAGGATCGACGCCACCGCCGAGTCGGCCCAGCCCGCTCCCGCGAGCGCCGAGTCGGGATGGATGGCCGACAGGATCGCGGCGCCCAGGAACGGGCCCGCCGCCATGCCGAGGAACGTCAGGGCGCCGACGACGCCGAGCGCCCGAGGCCGGCCGTCGCCCTCGAACAGGTGCGCTGCCGCGGCGGTGCCGACCGGCACGAGCACGCCGCCACCGACCGCCTGCACGACCCGCCCGGCGATCAGCTGATCGAGGTCCTGGGCGATGCCGGCCAGCACGGAACCGACCGTGAAGATCGCGAGCGCCGCAAGGAACAGCCGGCGCGTGCCCCACAGGTCCGCCAGACGGCCGGCGAGCGGCATCATCAGGATGTAGACCAGCAGGTAGGCGTTGATGATCCAGCTCGCCTTGCGCAGCTCCACCCACGCCGAGGTGCCATCGGCAGCGACCAGGTCGGCCAGGATCGATGGCAGGGCGACGGCGGTGATGATGAGCTCGAGCCCGGCCAGGAACACCCCGACGCCGAACACGACGAGCAGCAGCAGCCGCCACGGACCACCCATGCCGGCGAGTGTAGTGGGGCGGCTTGACAGGCTCCGAGCCGCTGCCTAGCATCAACATCCGTTGATATCAACGCCCGTTGATGCGACGGCGTCCCCACCCCCCGGAGCTTCCCCAACCGTGCCGACACCCGCGCGTATCCGGTCCACGCTCGCCTCGATCGTCCTCCAGCCCGAGGACCTCCGCGAGCTCCGCGCCTTCCACAAGGCACTCGCCGACGTCAATCGCCTGCGCATCGTCCGCCGGCTTGCCGAAGGCGAGGCGAGCGTCGCCGAGCTCATCGCCCATGTCGGCCTGTCCCAGCCGCTCGTCAGTCACCACCTGAAGCGGTTGCGGGTAGCCGGGCTCGTCGCGACGAGACGAGTCGGGCGCGAGACGATCTGCACGCTGCGACCGGAGGCGTTCGGCGAGGTCGCCGCGCGCGAGCGGGCCATCCTGG
>CAWEWE010000012.1:0-456309 GCA_963812745.1 uncultured Chloroflexia bacterium
CACCTCGGCCGCAAGGCGGAGCTGCGCATCGCGAGCATCCAGGACTTCGGCCCCGGCCAGATCGTGTTCCAGCACCGTCGCGCGGTCATCGGCGAGGGCGCGGACCTCCGCTGGGCGCTGGCCCAACTCGGGGGCCACCTGGTCCGGAGCCGCGTCGACAATCGCCTCGAGGGCGACCGGAGCACGGTCGAGCAGGTCGAGATCGTCTTCGGCGCCACACCAGCTGTTCGACCTGACCTCGTACACGCATCACGTCGGCGTGGACACGACCGGCGACCTGCTGTCAAGGGCGTGCTCATGGACGCCGCGCGGAGCTTCATGAAGGGCATGATCACGATCGAGAAGACCGCTCGCGGGACGGACAGCTTCCTCGGCGAGTTCGGGATGAACCTCTCGAAGAGGCCCGCGTCCGTCGCGATCCCGAGCCTCGAGATCGACCAGCCGGACTGCCGCCGCGCCGTCCATCGAGCTCGGTCGGCCCGATCGACGAGACGCAGCTGTTCTACCTCGAGAGCCGCGGCATCGCGCCGGACGAGGCGCGCAAGTTCATCGTCCTCGGGTTCCTCGAGCCGGTCGTCGCCCGCGTCCCGCTCGGTCGGAGCGCGATCGCCTGCGCGAGCTGCTCGAGGCGAAGTGGGACGCCGGGATGGGCGGCACGGCCGCGGCGTGATTCCACCAGAACGGTTCCCGCGGCGACGCGGGCGACGGAATGAGGCGGATCGACCTCCTCGGCGTGGACGAGGTCGCCGACGGCGAGATGAAGATGGTCTCGTCGACGGGACAGACCAGGTCCTCGTGATCAACAACGGCGGCGATTTCACCGCGACGCAGGGCGTCTGCAGCCACGAGTATTTCGAGCTCGACAAGGGCTTCCTCACGGCCGGGACGTTGACCTGCGCGCTCCACCTGTCGCGCTTCGACCTGTCCGACGGCGAGCCGCTCGATCCGCCGGCGGAACTGCCACTCGAGGTCTACCCCGTCGTCGTCGAGGACGGCCGCGTCATCATCGAGGTCGGCGACGGCCCGCTGCCGATCAGCGAGGAGTAGCGGCCTCGCGGCCTAGGGCGTCAACTCCAGTCGCTGCACCGCCGCGGCGTCGATCGCGGCCCGGGTGAAGAAGAACGGCACGGTCGCGCCCGAGCCCAGCGTTCGATCAGGTCGCCGTAGTGGCTGTCGAACGGGTTGCCGCTCTGGCCGGTCGTCTGGACGATCCGTGCCCCGTCCGGATCGCCGGGATCGATCGCGAGCCGGTAGGAGGGCAGGTTCGTGACCTCGAAGATCTCCAGGAGGCCCGCGCCGGCATCGCCGGGATCGTCCGGGTCCGCGTAGGCTCGACTCGGCCGGAAATACGTGTTGTTGACCGCGCCTGATGCGCCGGAGACGGCATAGCCGCCCTTGTTGAAGTACCAGGCGAGCGGAGCGATCCCGCTCTCGCCGAGCGTCTGTTCGCGGAACGTCGCCTGGTGGAGGCGGCCCCACGTCCAGTTCTGCGGGTCGCCGAGAGCGCCCCGGAGGTCCGCGCCGGCACGATCCAGCGCCGCCGCCATGACGTCTTCCTGGTTCTCGCGCAGATCCGCCGTCGTCGTGTCGTCCCACCACGACGCCCCGGGGTTCTCGAGCATCGCGATCGTCGCCTGCCACGACGCTCCACCACCGACGTACTCGCGGGCCAGCTCGCCCAACTCGTCGTCAAAGAGGCCGCGTGTCAGGCGATATTCCGCGACGAGGTAGGCGGCGGCACCGAAGCTCTCGCGGCCCGCGTGGCTATCCCACGCCCGGATCCGATCGAGGACCGCCTGGCCGTCGGGCGTCTTCGGCATGGCGAAACCAAGCCGCAGCCGGACCGGATCGGCGCGCAGGACGACATCGTCCATCTGGATCTCGCCGATCCGCTCGATCGTCAGCCCGCCGTCGGCGGCCGACTGATCGACGAGATCGAGGATCCGCCGTGCCCGGTAGCCCGGATCCCACTCACTCGCGACGAAATACGGATACGCGCCGTCGACCGCCGCGTTGTTGGCCGTGACGATCACCCCGGACGGCGGGTCCAGCTGCCACGGCAGCTCCGCGAAGGGGATCCAGCCCGTCCACTCGTGCGCGCCGTCGCTGCCGGATCGTGGCCGGGCGCCGAGGTCGGTCGGGTCGGCACGGATCGGGACGTGGCCCGGGAACACGTAGCCGATGTGGCCCTCGGCATCCGCATAGACGAAGTTCTGGGCCGGCGAGCCGTAGGCTCGCAGCGCCGCGCGGAACTCCTCGAACGTCGACGCGGTGTTGATCCTGCAGGATCGACTCGAGGGTGCCGTCGACGTCGGCCGTCGCCGACCAGCGCAGCGCCAGCGGTTCGGCATCGGCCAGGCGATCGTCAACGTCGTTGAGGATCGGCCCGTGCCCCGTTTCCCGGACCTCGATGGTCACGTCCTCGCCGCCGGCGACCTTGATCGTCTCCGTCCTGACGTCGAACGGAATCGACTCGCCGCGGAAGAGGTAGTTGGCCGGGTTCGCTGGATCGATCGTCTCGACGAAGAGGTCCTCGACGTCCGGGTCGATGTTCGTCGCGCCCCAGGCGATCGTCGCGTTGCGGCCCAGGATGACCGCGGGAACGCCCGGGAACGAGACGCCCGCAACGTCGAACGGGCAGGCCTCGGAGACTCCCGGCAGTGCAGGCCGTTCATGAACCAGACGGACGGCATCCCGATCCCGAGATGCGGGTCATTGGCGAGCAACGCCCGGCCGCTTGCCGTCTTCGACGGCCCGACGACCCAGTTGTTCGACCCGACGCCGTGGTCGGCGGCGAGCCCCGCCCCGGCGTCGAGGCCGGCCAGGCCGAGGACCCGCTCGCTGAGCGCCGCGACGTCGCGCCAGGCGCCCGCCTCGCTGTTCGAGACGGCATCCGTGGGGAGGCTCCGTCGGCGGTGAGCGGATCCTCGCGCGTGCTGGCGCCGGCCGGCGGCGATGCCGTGATGACCGGCATGTCCGCCCGGTAGGCCGGGAACAGCTCGTCGGTCAGCGCCGGATCGCCGAGCTTCGCGTCGGCCAGCATCCGGAACACCTCGGAGCTGAAGTTGCCGCCGAGCTGCCACGCCTGGACTTTCTGCCAGGCCACGGTATCGAGCGCCGTCCACGGCTCCACCTCGTACCCGTCGATGCCCCCTGTCCCGCTCTGGAAGCCGGTCACGACGAACGCGAGCCCGAGCTGGCCCCGATGGCCGTCGATGTAGGCGTTGACGCCGTCGACATAGGCCTCGAGAAGCGCCTGCGCCTCGGCGACAGCGCGTCGAGGTCGCGTTGCGCGGCCTGACGCCAGCCGAGCGTCCGGATGAACCGGTCGTCCGGGAGCGTGCTCTTGCCGAACAGCTCCGACAGCCGCCCAGCCGAGATGTGGCGCCAGACCTCCATCTGCCAGAGCCGCTCCTGGGCATGGACGTAGCCCTGGGCGAGGAACAGGTCGTGGGGCGTGTCGGCGAAGATGTTCACGATGCCCGCAGCGTCGCGAACGACGGAAACGGGTGCCTCGAGCCCGTCGAGAGCCAGGGAGCCGGCGGTCTGGGGTAGCGATCGGACGGTAATCCAGGTCACGAGGCCGCCGACCACGATCACGAGGACCAAGATGACCGCGACCAGGATCTTCAGCAGCCGAAGTACGACCCGCATGGGCGCTCAGCTCTCCTCGAGCCTCGATGATGTCCGCGACAGTCTGACAAACGACCGGCCCCGACGTTGCACGGCCGTGCGTCCGGTCAGGTCGACAGCACCTGCCCGAGTCCCAGGTCCACGGCTCGCCTGACGATCGCGTCGCCGAAGACGAGGTCCGCCAGCCCCACACCGAGGTGACTGACGACGACGCGGCCGCCGGCGGGCCGCACGGTGCCGGCCAGGATCGCCTCGCCGAGGGTTGCCGCGGGGTCCGGGTAGTCGTCGAACAGGCCCGCGTCGCGATTGGCGATGAACTGCTCGCGCTGGTCGACGAGGAAGAGGGCCGCCCTTCGGGCGACTTCGGCGGAGCAGTAGGTCGCGTAATCGACGGCGACGACCAGGGCGTCGGCGGCGAGCCAGTCGTTCGTCATCACCTGCCGGACAGGCCCAAACGACGCCGCCGTCACGACGACGTCGGCGTTGCGGCTCGCGTCGATCGCGGCGGACGCTCCGACGGCGGCGTCGATCCCGTCCGTGTTCCGGGCAAGCGCCGCGACGGCCTCCGCCCGCTCCGGGTGACGATCGAAGACCGTGACGTGGACCCCTGGCAGCACCTTGCCGATGACCGGCAGGTGACTTCGGGCCTGAACTCCGGCCCCGATGATCGCCGCACGCGGCGCCCGGCCGGAGATCGCCGGCGCGAACCGGCGGATCGCCACGCCGGAGATCGCGGCCGTCCGCTCGGCGGTGATCGGGCCGGCGTCGAGGATCGCGGTCGGGACCCCGGTCGTCGGGTCCGTCAGCAGGACCAGGCCGTGGAGCGCCGGCAGGCCGCGGCCACGATTCGCGGGAACCCCGCGATCCACTTCATCCCGACGAGATCGCCCGTGCCGTCCGCCTCGGCCCCGCGGAGGTGGGCCGGCATGGCATGGCCGAACGAGCCGTCCGGTCGCGGGTGGATCCCGATCTTCGGCGGCAGTTCCGCATCGGCGACGAGCGCGACCATCGTCCGCTCGGCCAGGTGGAGCCGCTCGTCGAGGCCCGGCATGGCCATCTCGACGTCGTGGGCCGAGAGGAACCGTAGGGTTTGGGCGGTCTGGTCGGACATGGCGGCGAGTCTACCGCCGGGTAGGATGGATTCATGCCCCCGGAATCCGCTCAGAGCCTCGACAACCTGCGCCTGGAGCGTGACGCCGTCCTGCTCTATGACGCGCTCGCCGAGATCGAGAAGGATGCTGTCCGGGCCGCCGCGTTCCGTCGGATCGCTGCCAATGAGCGACGTCACGCCGATATCTGGGCGCGCAAGCTCGAAGAGCGCGGCACGGAGGTGCCGCCCCGGCCGACACGGCCGCGGCCGCGTGTCGCGGTGATCATCCTTCTTGCCCGGCTGTTCGGGACCAAGGCGGTATCCGACCTGGTCACGGCTCTCGAGGGGGACGAGGAGGAGATCTACGAGAGCCAGTCGTCTCCGGAAGTCGCGGCGATCGCGGCGGACGAGCGCGAGCATGCCGAGATCTGGCAGCAACTGAAGGACAGTTCCGGATCCGCCACCGCCACCGATACGGCAAGGGCTCAATCGAAGATCGCCGCCCGCGAGCGATGGCACCGGACCGGCCGATCCGGCACGTTGCGGGCCGTCATCTTCGGGGTGAGCGACGGCCTCGTCAGCAACCTCGCGCTGGTGATGGGCGTCGCCGGCGCCGCCGGCGAACAGGGCCGATTCATCCTCCTCGCCGGGATCGCCGGGCTCCTCGCCGGCGCGTTCAGCATGGCGGCCGGGGAATACATCTCGATGCAGTCCCAGCGTGAGCTGTTCGAGCGGCAGATCGCTCTCGAGCGGGATGAGCTCGAGACGATGCCCGAAGAGGAGCGGGCCGAGGTGGCTGCGCTCTACCGGGCAAAGGGGTTCCACCGTGACGAAGCCGAGGCAATCGCCACGCGCCTCCTCGAGGATCCGGAGCGGGCGCTCGACACCCTCGTCCGCGAGGAGCTCGGGCTCGATCCGGACCAGCTCGGATCGCCGATCGGGGCGGCGGTTGGCTCGTTCATCGCCTTCGGAGTCGGCGCCGCGATCCCGGTCGTGCCGTACGCGCTCGCGACCGGCGCCGGGGCATTCTTCACGAGTCTCGCGCTGAGCCTGGCGGCCCTGTTCGCGGTCGGCGCCGGGGATCGCCAGTTGACGATCTCCAACCAGGCGCGCGACCGCGTCAAGGGCGTCTTCGAGCCGATCGCGCTGGCCCTCGGCCGGCTGGGCCTGACGCCCGACGCCCTGACGCTGATCGGCTTCGCGATCACGGGCATCGGGGCTGGGCTCGTCGCGCTCCAGTATTGGACCCTGGGCGGCGTCGTCGTCTTCGTCGGCGGCGTGTTCGACATGTTCGACGGGACGCTGGCGCGGGCGACCGGCAGGGTCAGCCGCATCGGCGCGTTCATGGACGCCGTCTTCGATCGCTGGGGTGAGGCGATCGTGTACCTCGGCATCGTGGCCGGAGCGGTCATCGCCGGGCACGAACGGGTACCGATCCTGGCCGCCGCGGCGATGGGTGCCGCATTCATGGTCAGCTACGTCCGAGCCAAGTCCGAGGGGCTCGGCTTCACCGAGGGGACGGGCATGGCGGCCGTCGGGATCATGCCGCGCGAGGTCCGCCTCGTGATCCTCGCCCTCGGCCTGATCCTGACCGACGGGCCGAACATCAAGGCCATCGAGTTCGCCCTCGCCATCATCGCCATCGGATCGACCATCACGACCATCCAGCGGATCCTCCATGTCCGCGCGCAAGCCAACCGGGAGGCCACGGGCCGACCGACCGAACAGGAGCACACGTGAGCACCAACGGCAAGAACGGCAACGGCAAGAGCGGCACGACGCCGTCGAACACCTGGGCGGGGGCTGGACGGCGTGGTGACGGCAAGGTCCGCGTCGCGATCGTCGGCGTCGGCAACTGCGCCAGCAGCCTCGTCCAGGGACGCTACTACTACGAGAAGGCGGCCGTGGATGATTTCATCCCCGGCCTGATGCACGTGGACCTGGGTGGCTACCACGTCCGCGACATCGACTTCGTCGCCGCATTCGACATCGACAAGAACAAGGTCGGCAAGGACCTCGGCGAGGCGATTTACATCAAGCCGAACAACACGTTCGTCTTCGAGAAAGTCGGCAAGCTCGGCGTCACCGTCGAGCGCGGCATGGTCCACGACGGGCTCGGCAAATACCTGAGCCAGATCATCGAGAAGGCACCGGGCGAGACCGCCGACATCGTCGGCATCCTGCGCGACCGCCAGGTCGACGTGATGGTCTCTTACCTGCCGGTCGGCAGCGAGGAAGCCACGAAATGGTACGCCGAGCAGGCGCTCCGCGCGGGCGTCGGCTTCGTCAACGCCATCCCCGTGTTCATCGGCCGCGAGCCGTACTGGCAGCGCCGGTTCGCCGAGGAGGGCCTGCCCCTCATCGGCGACGACATCAAGAGCCAGGTCGGCGCGACGATCAGCCACCGCGTCCTGACCCGCTTGTTCATGGACCGCGGCGTCCGCCTGGACCGCACGTACCAGCTGAACTTCGGCGGGAACACCGACTTCCTGAATATGCTCGAGCGCGAGCGCCTCGAGTCCAAGAAGATCTCGAAGACGAACGCCGTCACGAGCATGCTCGACTACGAGCTCGACCCCGACGATGTCCACGTCGGTCCGTCCGACCACGTGCCATGGCTCGAGGACCGCAAGTGGTGCTACATCCGCATGGAGGGCACGACGTTCGGTGACGTGCCGCTCAATGCCGAGTTGAAGCTCGAGGTCTGGGACAGCCCCAACAGCGCCGGCGTGATCACGGACGCGATCCGCTGCCTGAAGCTCGGGTTGGACCGCGGCCTGAAGGGCACGCTGGTGGCACCGTCGGCGTACTTCATGAAGAGCCCGCCGCGGCAGATCCCCGACGACGTCGGCCGCGAGCGCGTCGAGGCCTTCATCCGTGGCGACGACTCGGAGACGCTCGTCGGTACCGAGAAGCCGACGGTCCGCCGCCTCCGCAAGCTTGCCGGCCGCCGCACAGGCGAATCGGTGCGATCCGCGACCACCGCCGGCCAGTGACCGCGGGCGAGGGCCCTCGACCGGCGATCAGGACCGCACGGCCCGGCGAGCGCCGCCTCGAGGCGCCCCATCGGCGCGCTGGAGCCGCCCCGCGGATCGTCGAGCGCATCGCCGTCCTGGGCTACCGGGCCACCGCGTGGCTCCTGGCCAACGTGCCACCGGGGCCGGCTGCCGCCGTCATCGGGCGGCTGTCGCAAGTGTCGTACCTCGCCTGGCCGACCAAGCGCCGCTGGTCGAATCGGAACTTCGGGCACGTCCTGGGTCTCCCACCCGATCACCCACGCGTCCGCGCCGAGGCGCTCCGCGCGTACATGGGCTACGGCCGCTACCTCGTCGAGCTGATGCGGCTGCCGTCGCGGCCGGCCGACGAGGTCGCCGCACTCGTGCCAGACATGGACGTGGACGAAGTGCGCCGCCTGTGGCGTGAGGCGCCCGGTGGCGGGCTGATCTTCGCGGTCGGACACGTCGGCAACAACGAGGCGGTCGCGGCGGCGATCGCCCGCCATGGGATGCCGATCAGCGTCGTGGCCGACGATTCCTCGTTCCCCGAGATCTTCGAGATCCTCCGCAAGCAGCGCGAGGCGTGGGGCGTGACGATCATCGCGTGGCGCAACCTGCGGGGGATCTTCGGCGTGCTCCACCGTCGCGAGATGCTGGGGCTGCTGGTCGACTGGGGCTATCGCTCGGACGGGATCCCGGTGCGCCTGTTCGGTGCGTGGACGGCGCTGCCGGCTGGGCCGGCCACGCTGGCGGCGAAGACCCGCTCGCGGATCCTCCCGATCACGATCCGCCGCCAGCCCGACGACACGTTCCACATCTCCTGGCCAGGGCCGATCGACGTGGCCTCGCCGGATCCCGCCGAGCTGCACCGCGCGACGCAGGCCATGGCCGACGCCCTGGCGGCCACGATCGCGGCGGCACCCGACCAGTGGTACAGCTTCAAGCCGATGTGGCCGGCGACGCCCGAGGAAGCGGCCGACCTCGAGCGTCGCGCCGCGCTGATGCAGGCGGGCGTGCCCGACCCGGGGCCGGCGCCGGAGTTCGCCTGACCGTGGGCGGCCTCGGCCAGCGTCTGCGGGGGCGCGCCTTGCGCCTCGGGTCGTGGCTCGTGTGCCGCCTGCCCGAGCGGCCACTCATCGCCTTGGCGGAGCTCGGCGGGGACATCTGGTATCGGGCGACACCCGAGCGCGCTGCGCAGGCGCGGCGCAACCTGGGACGCGTGGCCACGTGGCTGGCCGAGCACGACACCGGGACGCCGCTCGCCCGCGCTGCGGCGACCGACCCGCGTGCGTTGGAACGCCTGGTCCGGCTGGCCTACCGCCACGCGGCGCGGTATTACCTCGAGGTAGCTCGCACGCCGGCCCTCCGCCCGGAGGACCTCCGGTCGCGGATCGCGATCGAGACCAGCGACACCGTCGACGATGCCTTCACGCCGGGTCGGCCCGCCATCTTCGTCGGCCTCCACTTCGGCGCGATCGAGCTGCCGGCGCTGTTCCTCGCCGTTCGCGTCGGCGAAGCGGTCGCCCCGATGGAGACGCTCGCCGATCCCGATCTCCAGGACTGGTTCATCCGGACGCGCGGCTCGGTGGGGCTCCGCATCGTCGGTCTGCGCGAGGCACGACGCGAGCTGTCGGCGGCGCTCCGCGACGGGACGAGCGTCGGGCTGGTCGGCGATCGTGACCTGACCGGCGGCGGCACGCTCACGGAGCTGTTCGGGGCGCCTGCCCGGTTACCGCTCGGGCCGGCCCTGCTGGCGATCGAGACGGGAGCGCCCGCCTACGTCGTCGGGGTCCGGCGGACATCCCCGGCCCGGTATATCGGCCGGCTCGAGGCCGTCGACGTCGCAACGGATGGATCGCGTCGCGAGCGGGCGACCGCGACGACCGCGTCGATCGCGCGGGCCTTCGAACGGGTCGTGGCCGACGCCCCGGAGCAGTGGTGGGCGGTGTTCTTCCCGATCTGGCCCGATCTCGCCGGTTCGGCCGTGCGCGATGGACCCGAGCCCACCCCGGCGGCGGTGACCAGCGGACCATGACCGACCACGAGGGCCGCGCCGACCTGCACATCCACACCGTCGCATCGGACGGCGTCGCGGACGTCGTCGCGATCCTCGACCACGTCGCCGCCCGCGGCGAGCTCGACGTCATCGCCATCACCGACCACGAGCGGATCGACGCCGCGCTGGCCGGTCGCGCGATCGCCCGCGATCGAGGGCTCGCCGTCGAGGTCGTCGTCGGCGAGGAGGTCACGACGCTCGGCGGCCATCTGCTGGCGCTGTTCATCGAGCGCCGCATCCGACCGTACCGCTCGCTCGGGCGGACGATCGCCGACGTGCACGAGGCCGGCGGCCTGGCGATACCCGCCCATCCGCTCGTCCCCTACCCGCTCTGCGCACAGGGCTTCGTCCTCCGCCGACTCCTTGACGATCCAGACGAGGCCGTGCGCCCGGACGCGCTCGAGACATTCAACCCCACGGCGCTCGGCCGGCCGTGGCACGATCGTGTCGTGCGCTTCGCCGACGACCACGGGCTCGCCCACATCGGCAACAGCGATGCCCACGCGCTCCCCGCGATCGGCCAGGGCTGGACGACGTTCCCTGGCCGCACCGCCGACGACCTCCGCGCGGCCATCGGCGCCGGTGCGACCGAGCACGGCGGGTCGTTCCACGGGGCGGCCGGCCAGGTGGGCATCTTCGGGCAGCAGCTGCGCAAGCGCGTGGTCGACGCTCGCGACGAAGTGCGCGGTCGCGTCCGCGGGACCGGCACCGGACGCGACCACGGCTATCCCGGCGGCCGGGCGCGGCCGCCCCGCTACGATCCGCAGCCGGGCCGCGAGGCGGCAGGCCCCGAGGCGGGTGAGCGGCGGTGAAGATCGGCCTCGTTTGCCCCTACAACTACCCGGCCGGCGGCGGCGTCGCGCAGCACGTCGCGTTCCTGTACCAGGGCCTGCGCCAGCGCGGCCACGACGTGCGCATCCTGACCGCCAGCCACGGGCCGCAGCGGGCCTCGGAGGGCGACATCATCCGGCTCGGCGTGGGGTTCTCGGTGCCGATCAACGCGTCCGTCGGCACGCTCACCTTCTCGCCCCGCTACCTGGGCCAGATCGGCTCGATGCTCGAACGAGAGCGGTTCGACATCCTCCACTTCCACGAACCGTTCGTGCCGTTCCTGTCGTTGTTCCTGCTCCGTGAATCGACGAGCGTCAACATCGCGACCTTCCACGCCTACGCCGGGTTCTCGCCGTCGTACGAGTTCGGCAGCCGGGCGCTGCGCGGCTACGCGTCGCGGCTCCACGGCCGGATCGCGGTCAGCGCGGCCGCCCGCCATTTCATCGACCGCTTCTTCCCGGGTGACTACAAGGTCATCCCGAACGGCGTCGACGTCGCGCGGTTCGCCGACGCTGTCCCGATCGCCCGCTGGCAGGACGGCACCCCGAACGTGCTGTTCGTCGGCCGCCACGAGCCGCGCAAAGGGCTGCTCGACCTGCTCAAGGCGCACCGCATCCTGCGCCGGACCGGATCGGACCAACGCCTGCTCATCGTCGGCTCGGGGCCGCAGGAGCGCGAGGCGCGGCGGTACGTCGCCACCCGCGGCCTGAAGGGCGTCGAGTTCCTCGGACGCGTGTCCGATACCGAGAAGGCGCAGCTTTATCGGACGGCCGATATCTATGCGTCGCCCGCCACCGGCGGCGAATCGTTCGGCATCGTCCTGCTCGAGGCGATGGCCGCCGGCACCCCGATCGTGTGTTCGGACATCCACGGCTACAAGGGCGTCGTCCGGCGAGGGCGCGAAGGCCTGCTCGTTCCGCCGCGCCAGCCGCGTGAGCTGGCGATCGCCATCGACCGGCTGTTGCGCGACCCGGCGCTCCGCGAGCAGATGGGCGCCGCCGGCCAGGCCCGCGCCGAGGAGTTCTCGTGGCCGCGCGTGACGGCCAAGGTCGAGGACTACTACGGGTTCGTGATCCGCCGGCTCGCGGCGGCCGGCTCGCTGCCCGACGGCTTCCGCGCTGATATCCCTCAGGCGTCCCCGCCAGTGCGCGCCAAGCCGCTGCGGTCCTCACCCGACGCGCCCGGCGAGGCCGTCGAGGCGGACGGGCCGCTCCTGCCGCCCGAGGTCGCGTTCGCCCGGGACTCCGCCAGCACGAGCCGCCAGACCGAGGCCGAGTAGGCCACGATCAGGCAGGTCGCGGCGATCGCCACCGTCAGCACCAGCAGTTCGGGGCTCACCAGCGGCACCGTCGGTCGGGGCGTGGTGTTCACCGGGAACTGGAACGCGTACAGGTAGGTCGGCAGGAAGCCCTGGTAGGCATTGACCACCGTCGATGGCAACGGCAGGGCGGCCAGGTTCGGGTACCAGACCACGAACCACGCGGTGGCGGCGACGCCGATACCCAGCACGAACCGCCGGGCGTCACGGGCGGCGATGACCTGGCCGGCCAGGTAGAGCAGCGGCAACAGCACGAGCAGCGCGATCGGTTCGACCGGGATGCCCCGCCACGTGAAGATCTCGATGTCCGGCACGAGCGTGGCGGCCGCCAGCGCCAGCGCCACGCCGGCGGCGCCCACGAGGATCCCGCGCAGCGCCCCGCGGGCGGCACCCTCCTCGGTCTCCGCCGCGCCCTGCAATGCACCGACCGACCGGCCGAGCACGAGCGCACCGCCGGCGACGACGAGCAGGAGTGCCGCGGTCCGATAGGTCAGCAGGAAGTCGGGGATGAGCGCCGGGCACGCCTGCGAGCTGGGGTTGATGATCCCGACGCCGACGAGCCAGCACAGGGGGCGGGAGAACAGCCACATCGCGGCCGGCGCCACGATGGCCAGCGCACCGGCCAGCCGGACCCACGCCCACGTCCGCCGCGATGGCCCGTGCCACAGCTCGGCGGCGAGATAGGCCAGGGCGAGGACCACGAACGGCAGCGCCGTGTAGTAGTGGTACTGGAATGCGGCGCGGTCGATGCGCGCCCAGGGCACCCACTGTCCGGCGAAGCCGATCGCGATCAGCGCCAGCGCGGGCGATCGGCGGCGATACGCCATGACCGATACGAAGATCAGCCCGACGATGCCGAGCCACCAGATCACGAGGTTGCCCGAGTCGTAGATGGCGGCACTGGTGCCGCCGGCGAAGCTCTCCTGGTAGAACCACACCGGCTTCAGGTCGAATGGGAACGCCCACCAGGGCGACGACGCCGGGTGCGGTGACGTCAGCCCGTTGTGGTAGTCGTACATGCTCCGGGTGAGCTCGAGCAGGGTCTGGCCGCTGTGTTGGGCTGGGAAGCCGTCCCACAAACGATGGTTCTCGATGGCCGTCCACGGCAGGTACGACACGACGTACACCCCGAGCGGGATCGCGATCAGGCAGACGGCCGCCCAGACCAGCGGAAGCCCGAGCAGCCAACCCGGCCTGAGCCAGCCGGTCGGCGCCGGGTCCGGCGGCTCCAGGAACCGCTGCGGGTCGCCTGGGCGCGGTGGGGTCTTGAGCGGGCCGTATCCGAGCACGCCGCCGAGCCGGAACGCGACATACACCGCGACGGACCCCAGCGCAGCGGCGATCGCGGCCAGGAGCGGCGTGACCGAGACGGGGCCGAGCACGACCGGCTGGTCGAGGCGACCGAGCGTCAACACCCCGAAGAACAGGACGGCCCCGATGGCTGTGGGGGCGATGAGCGCTACCCACATCTCCTCGTCGGTCCATGCGATCGGGTGGAAGATCGCGACGACCACCGCCAGCAGCGTCAGGGCGATCATGATCACGAGGAACGGCACGTTGCCGAAGCCCTGGCCGGCCTCGACCGCCATCGCGAGGTACCCGAGCACCCCGGTGATCGCGATGAGGCCGAGGATGGCCAGGACGCGCCCGAGCGCGCTCCGCACGAGCAGCAGCAGCACGAGCGCCCCGATCGCGTAGGCGGCCACCCACTTCGACGCCAGCGCCAGCCCCAACAGCAGGCCGATCAGCGGCATGCCCAGCCAGAACGCACCCCGGCGCCGCCACCAGCCGGTCCACAGAGCCGCGAACACCGTATAGGCGGCGACGATGAACAGACCGACGTAGGCATCGTTCATGCCGATCCGCGACTGGACGAAAAACATCCCTTCGACGACGGCCAGTCCGCCGACGGCGATGGCGATGCTCCGACGCTCGAAGAGGATGCGCGCGAGCAGATACAGGCAGACCGCCATCAGCACGCCCGCGATGACCCCCGGCAGCCGCCACGCGAACGCGTGCGAGCCGACATCGATCGAGGCGCTCCCGCCGGTCGCATCGAGCACGAGGAGTTGCTGGCGGTCGTCCGCCTGGTAGTCGGGCTCCACGTCCATGGCCACGGCGACCGGCTCGAAGCCCGCCGGCAGCGCGGCGTCCGCATAGACCGCATCCGCATGCGGCTCGATCACGTAGACCGTCCAGCCGTCGTTCGCCGGCGACCGCCCGAGGATGTGGACCTGCTGGCTTGCGGCGTCGTAGGTGACCCGCGACCCGAGACCCGGCAGCGGGTGGCGTCCCTTGTCGACGGGGCCATCCGCCGCGTCGTCACCCGACACGACTACGACGTGGTACTCCGGGTCGGCCGCCGAACCCGCGGCGACGTAGAGCTTGGTCGCGTCGAGCCCGGTCACGAGGCCGAGCGCGTGGGCGCCGCCGTCCATGGGCAACGTCGACGACGTGGTCGTGCTGGACGGATCGATGAACGCGACCCCCTCCGCGGTCGCGACGGCCGCGCGCGGCTGGTCGACGATCTCGAGCCCGGCGAGGCGGCCATCGGTGATGGCGGCGTCGATCGACTCGCGGGTCTCGTCGTCGCCGGCGCTGCCGAACACGACCGTCGTATCGGGCTCGGCGTTGGCGATCCGCGATTCGTAGTCGAGTGCATCGCCACCCAGGAGCTCGGCGAGCACATCGGCGACCGCGCCGGGATCCTCGATCACGGCCGGGTCGCCGCGGACGACCTCACCCGAACCGGCCGTCGCCAGGTCGGCGATCCCGGTGAACTCTGCTGTGCCCAGGACCTGCCCCGTCTCGCCGTCGACGGCCGTCACGTCGAGGTCGGAGGCGGCCACGATGGTCCCCTCGTCGGTCACCATCAGGTGCTCGACCGGATGGCCGACGGTCGTCAGCTGGACGGGGCTGCCCGGGGCGCCCGGGCCGAGCAGGTCGAGGTCG
Source organism: uncultured Chloroflexia bacterium (assembly GCA_963812745.1). Lineage (GTDB taxonomy): Bacteria > Chloroflexota > Limnocylindria > Limnocylindrales > CSP1-4 > SPCO01. The sequence goes on from CAWEWE010000012.1 coordinate 14,877, forward strand.
ACCGTCGAGAGCGCGCCATCATCGTCGCCCAGCACGAGGCGCGGCTGCGATGGATCGATCGCCAGGGCGCCGACGCCGGGCGCGTCGAACCGGCCGACGGTCTGGCGGGTGCGCAGGTCCTCGGTCCGCACGACCTCGCCGGTGGCGATGTGAAGACGTTCGCCGCTCCGCCCGATCCCCTGCTCGTCGCGGCGGTGCTCGATGGCGACGGCGCGGACGGGTTCGCCGAAGTCGCCGGTCGCCTCGACGTGGTCGCCGCCCCACAGGACGAGCCCGCCGGCCATGACGTACTTGGCCAGGTGCGGGTGGGTCCATTCGTAGATCGAGTGCGACTCGCCGTATCGCCATGCCTGGAGGAACTCCGTGGCGGTCCGCGCGTGGTAGACCTCGTCGAAGTGCATCTGGTAGGGCTCGGCAAGCCGGAACAGGCGTACCCCGAGCGTGCCGAGGATCACGAGCACGAGCAGCCACACGTCGAGCCGATCCAGCCGGCCACCCCGCTCGGTGCGGAGCGTGCGACTGCGATCGGCTCGCAGCGGCGTGGCGCGGAGCCGGTCGGCCAGCCAGCCACGCACGCCGATCTCGTCGAAGCGGTCGGGTTCCGACCAGGTCGGCAGCGTGCCCGCGGGTGGCGTTCGCTCCCCCGTGGCCGCACCGACGAGATCGCGCCGCGGCGGATCGAGGGCGGGGGTCAGCGCGTTCGCCGCAGCGGCCGGTTCGGCCGATGCCGCGGCCAGCTCATCGTCCAACCGCCGCTGAGCGCTCGGCCGCAGCTGGAGCCAGACCCACGCGAACCCAAGCGTGTGCATCAGCGAGAGGACGACCACGCCCAGCTCGGAGCGGATGAGCGGTCCGATAGTCAGCCAGTCGCGGATCGGGTTGAGCGTCGGGTCCTTGGGCGGGTAGATCGTCGTGGGGACGACGTACATGTTGGCGAGGGTGGCGATGGCCAGGACGACGTACACCACCCGCCAGCGCGGCGAGATCGCGAACAGGATCGCCGCGAGGGCGAAGAACGGGAACCCATAGCGCTCGTGGACACGGGTCGGTGCGGCGAAGAATGCGATCGCGAGCACGCCGACCGCGACGAGGATCGTGACCCGATCCGGGCGCCGCCACACGGCCCATAGCGCCGTCAGGATCGCCAGGACGAGCAGGGCCGCTCCCGCCACGACGGCCGGCACCGCACCGAACTGCGCGATGCCCGCGCCGCAACGGTCACCCGGGATCGCCGCGGCGTCGCACACCCACTGCCCGCTGTTCGCGAGGCTCATGCCGAGATCGCCTTGCACGATCGCCCAGGCGTTGAACGCGTTGACGGTCAGGTACGGGTACCCGCCGCCGGCGATCGCGATCTGGTCGATGAGGCCGGAGGCAAGGAAGGGTGCACCCGGCGTCAGCTCGAGGACCGTCAGACCGAACGGCAGGCAAATGGCGAGCGCCGTGAGAAAGCCGGCCAGCCCGGTCGTCAGGATCCGCACGGGATGCCCGGTCCGGGCTTCCCAGGCCCCAAGCCTGGAGGTCGCCGCCTGGGCCTCGGACCGGACGGTCGCGTCGGGCTCGGAAGCGACCGGGCGGAGCGCGCGCCGGATCGTCACCACAGCGACGATGGGAATGAGGATGCCGAGCTGCGGTTTCACGATCGCGGCGAGCACCGTGAAGATCGCCGCGCGCTCGGGTTGATCGCGCCACAGCGAACGGACGCCCAGCAGCAGGAACAGCACGCCGACCGAGTCGACCTGGCCCCATACGACGCTGTCGAACCAGAAGACGGGGTTGACCATCACAACGAACGCGCCGAGCAATGCCAGCCGTTCTCGCCCGCCGAGCTCGCGGATCATCGACCAGACGAGATAGCCGAGACCCAGGTCCGCCAGGATGGGCGGGATCTTGATCAGATCGCCGATGCCGCCCAGCGCCCGGCCGATCGTCCCGACCAGCCACAGGACATACATGTAGCCCGGCGTGTAATCGTGGAAGAAGTCGCGCTCGTAGAAGCCGCCGAGTCCATTGCGCGCCAGGTCGTCCGCCCAGAACCTGAACGAGACCAGGTCCGCATCGAAGCCGGAGCCCGGGAGCAGGTATAAAAGGAACAGCCGGAGGGCGAGTCCGAGGGCGAGGATGATCAGGACCGCGCCGACGGCCCCCTGCGTCCCGGTAGACCGAGGCGGCGCTCCTGTGCCTCGCTCGGGCGCGCTGGGTTCGGGGCCAGTCACCGGGGAGATCGGCTCCTGCACGAGCGTGGAAGGTGGATCTGAGCGTAGCACAGGGTCGCCGCAGCGACCCCGAACACGATCTGGTGACCCGTAGGACGATCAGGACCGCCCTGGCGGTGACGGTCGGGATCGTCCTCGCGCTCGTGGCGTTCGCCATCTACCGGCTGACGTACGCGGATCGGTTCTACGACCACTTCGTCTGGCAGGCGGCGGCGTTCCTCGAGGGCCATGCGGCCATCCGCTATCCGGTCGCGACCAGCGCCGAGCGCATCGGCAACTGGTACTTCCAGGATGTGCTGCCGGTCGGCCGGATCGATGGCATCGATCGGGGGCTGATCCCGTTCCCGCCGCTGCCCGCCGTGCTGCTCGTGCCGTTCGTGGCGGCCTACGGGCTCGACGCCGACGACCAGCTCTTGTTCACGTTGCTCGCGGCCGTCGACGTGGCGATCTGCTGGTGGATGATCGGCCGCCTTCGCGTGTCCTCCGTGGTACGCCTCGCCACCACGCTGTTCTTCGCCTTCGGGACGGTCTTCTGGTACACGGCCCAGAACACGACGACCTGGTACCAGGCGCACATCGTCGCGGTGGGGCTGACGATGCTGGCGGTCGGACTGGCGATCGGGGCGGACGACGCGCGCCAGCGAGGCGGCGACATGCGCAACGACACCCGGGCCGCTCCGCGGCGTGGGCTGTTCGACCCGCGCGGGACCGCGGCCGGCGTGCTGCTCGGGCTGGCGGCGACCGCCCGCCTGACGGTCATCCTCGCCGCCCCGTTCTTCCTGCTCGTCGGGCCGGGCGGCCGGTGGCGGCGGGGCTGGAGCGTGCTGGTCGGGGCGGCCATCCCGGTCCTGGCCCTGCTCGTCTACAACGTCGCGACCACGGGCCAGGCGTTCCACCCGGCCTACGACCACCTCTACCAGCTCGAGGCGCGCATGTACACGGGGCTCGGCTACCACGCCGAGTGGGCGGCCGAGGATCCTCGCTACCTGCCCCAGAACCTGGGCATCATGCTGTTCTCGACCCCCCAGGTCCTGCCCGATCGGCTGCGCGACACGCTCGGGTTCCTCGATGAGCCGTTGTGCACCGAGCCCGGGGCGCGCCGCGGGCTGTTCGACCGCGCGTGCCCGCTGGCCCTGCCGCGTGACACCGGGCTGAGCGTGCTGCTGACGAGCCCGGCGTACCTGCTGGCGATCCCGGCGCTGTTCGATCGCGCGCGGCGCCGGATCGTGGTCGCGGCGCTCCTCGCCATCGCCCTGGTCTCGGTCGCCAACCTGATGCACTTCAGCCAGGGCTGGGTCCAGTTCGGCTACCGCTTCAGCAACGACACGGTACCGTTCGCGCTCGTGTTGGTGGCAGTCGGGTCGGCGCGGCTGGTCGACGGACGCCCACGGCCGTGCTGGGCGTTGCCGGTGGCCGTGGGCCTGATCGGCGTGTCCGTGGCGATCAACTGGTGGGGCGTGGTGTGGGGCCGCCTGCTCGGGTGGTGATGGCGTGATCCGCCCCGTCCTGGCGTGGCTGCCCGCCCTGCTGGTCGGCGTGGTCGCGTTCGTCGCGGCCCGGCTCGCGATGCTGCCGGGCCTCGGGTACTGGGACACGGCCGAGCTGCAGAGCGTCGCGCCACTGCTGGGCACCGCCCATCCGACGGGCTTCCCCACCTACGTGCTCCTGGGCTGGCTGGTCAACATCGTGCTCACGCCGTTCGGCGAGCCGGCGCTCCGGATGAACCTCTTCGCGGCGCTGAGCGTGGCGGTCGCGTCCGCGGTGACCGTGGACCTGGTCCGCGTCCTCACCCGATCGGTCGCGCTGGGCGTGCTGGCCGGCCTGGGCATGGCGCTTACCGGCATCGTGTGGGACATCGGCACGCACGCCGAGGCGCACGCGCTGCACCTCGCGTTCGTCGCGATCCTCATGCGTCTGCTCGTGGCCTGGGAGGAGGACCGTCGAGATCGGACGCTGGTGGCCATCGCGGTCGTCTTCGGCCTCGCGGCGGGCAACCACTCGCTGACGCTCCTGCTGGCCCCGCCGATCGCCCTATTCGTGGTCGCGGTGGAACCCGCCATCATCCGCCGCGGCCGGCTGATCGCCGGCTGCACGGCGGTGGCGATCCTGACGGTCACGCTCGTCTACCTGGAGCTCCCGCTCCGAGCGGGCCCGCTGTGGACGCCCGGGACGCTCGTCTACGGCCGTCCCGACACGTGGGATGGGTTCTGGTACGTCGCGCTCGCGGAGCAGTTCCGGGGCAGCGTCGTCGGGCCGTTCGATGACCTCCCCGGCAAGCTCGCCGCGCTCGTCGGCCGGACGGTCGACGCCTTCGGGCCGCTGGCCGCGCTCCTGCCGCTGGCGTTCGGCGCCACCGTCTTCCGGCGGCCCACCTATGCGCTGTTGACCGGCAGCGCCGTGGCGATCACTTGTTTCTTCGCCGCGTCGTACGAGAACGCCATGATCGAGCGCTACTACGTCGGGCCGGCCCTGATCGGCTGGACCTGGCTGGCCATCCTGGCCGAGCGCCTCGCGGTCATCGCCGGCCTCACCGCCGAGGACCGCCGCCGGCCGCACCCGGTCATCGCCACGGCGCTCGCCGCCCTCCTCCTGGTGCCGACGGTCGCGGAGGCCCCGTCCCGCTTCTATGTCGTCGACCGCAGCGGCCAGGTAGGCGCTCGACAGTGGGTGGACCAGGCGTTCGCGGCGATGCACGAGGATGCGATCGTCGTGAGCTGGTGGAGCTACTCGACCCCGCTGTGGTACGCGCAGCTGGTCGAAGGTCGACGCTCCGACATCGATATCATCGATGACCGGACCCGGCTCGACCGCAACCTGGGAGACATCTACGACGTGATCGACGCGAACCTGCCGACGCGGCCCGTGTACGTGATCCGGATCGATCCAGTGGAGATCGCCGGGCTCCGCGAGCGCTACGACTTCGACGTCATCGACGGCAGCGGAGCGCGCGTGCTGACCCGGATCCTCGGTCGCCGTGAGGCGGCCGAGTGACCGACTTGCCTTCAGCCGCCCGCGTCGCTCGGCTGTCGTACTTCTTCCCCGCCCACAACGAGGAAGCCAACATCGAGGGCCTGGTCGCGGAGGCACTCGACACCCTCCCATCGATCGCCGAGACATTCGAGATCATCGCCGTCAACGACGGGTCGCGCGATCGGACGCAAACTCTCGCCGACGAGCTGACCGCGCGCCATCCGGGCGTCGTCCGGGCGGTCCACCACCCGACCAACCTGGGCTACGGCGCCGCGCTCCGGTCGGGCTTCGGCGCCGCCAGCTACGAGCTCGTCGCGTTCACCGACGGCGACCGCCAGTTCCGGGTCGAGGACGTGGCGCGACTCACGGAGCGGATGGCCGGCGACGATTCGCCCGATGTCGTCGTCGGCTACCGCATCCGGCGCGCCGACCCGATCGTCCGGACCGTGTACGCGCGGCTCTACCGCCTGGCGAACCGCATCTTCTTCGGGCTGCGGGTGACCGATGTCGACTGCGCCTGCAAGCTGTTCCGGCGCGAGTCGCTGGACGGGATCCAGGTCGAATCCGAGGGCGCCTTCTTCTCGGCCGAGCTGCTGATCAAGCTGCGGGCCGCAGGTCGGAGCGTCGTCGAAGTCGGCGTGCCGCACTACCCGCGCACCGCCGGGTCGCCGACCGGTGCGAAGCCACAGGTGATCCTGCGCGCCGTCCGCGATTTCTGGCGCCTGCGGTTCGCGATGTGGGCGAACCGCGCTGACGCGCTCCGCCGCGGCCGCCCGATCGTCGCGGAGCCCGCCGCCCGCGACTAGCTCTGGCGACCCTCGGCGTCGGGGTCCATGTCGAGCGAATTCACGAAATCGCGGAAGACGTCGAGTCGCGGATCGACGATGCGCTCGCCGGTCGACTCGAGCATCTCGCCCTCGCCCTCGCCTTCCTCGCCGAGCCCGCCGTCGGCACCGAGCCCGGCCTGGTCGAGGACGGACGGTACCGCGAAGATCGGCGCACCGACGCGGACGGCGAGAGCCAGCGCATCCGACGGACGGGCGTCGATCTCGCCGACATGGCCGTCGCGCTCCACGAACAAGCGCGCGTGGAACGTCTCCTCGGCGAGATCCGAGATGATGACCCGGGCGACACGAGCGTCGACCGCTTCGAGCGTGCTCGCGAACAGGTCGTGGGTCAGCGGGCGCTCGGGCGTGAGGCCCTGCAGCCGCATGGCGATCGCACTCGCCTCCCACGGGCCGATCCAGATCGGGAGATAGCGCTCCCGCCCGGTCTCCTTGAGGATCACCACGTGGCGGCTGGAGAGCATGTGGACTCGGACGCTCTCGACGACCATCTCGACCAATCCGTCGTCGTCCATCGGCGGATTATCCCACGCTGTACGTGCGCGGACCCCCGCCCCGACCCAGGAGCCGGACGACCAGCCCCACCGCGGCGCCGAACACGAAGCCGCCGATGTGGGCGAAGAACGCGACGCCGCCCGCCGCGGTCGATTCGGTCACGCCGAGCGAGCCGATCCCATCGAGCAACTGGAGGATGAACCAGAAGCCGAGCACGATGACCGCCGGGATATCGATGAGCTGGAAGAAGAACACGAGGAAGATGGCGGTCGTCACGCGGGCACGCGGGAAGAGCACGAGGTACGCGCCGAGCGTGGCGGCGATCGCGCCGGACGCGCCGATGGTCGGGATCGTCGAGTCCGGGGCGATGGCGACCTGGGCCAGGCCCGCGACGACCCCGCCGACCAGGTAGAAGGCGAGGAAGCGAAGCCGCCCGAACCGGTCCTCGATGTTGTTGCCGAAGATCCACAGGTACAGCATGTTGCCGCCGATGTGGAGCAGGCTCCCGTGCAGGAACTGGCTCGTGACCAGCGTCGCGGTCTCGAGGGACAGGTAGTCGCTGGCACGCAGCGCCGCGACGAGCTCGGCCGGCACGATCCCCCACCTGGTCACGAGCGACCCGAGGGCCGCCTCGCCGCCGGTGGCCATCTGGCCGAGCTGGAACACGAACACGATCACGCACGCGACGATCAACCCGATGGTGACGACCGGTGTCCGCTGGGTCGGGTTGGCGTCGTGGAGCGGGATCACGGGGCTGGCAGGCGGTCAGCCGGGCGGGGTCGAGGCGGATGGGCTGGCGCCGGGCGCCGCCGAGCCGGACGGAGCCGGAGACGCCCCGTCGCCCGACGGGACGGCCTCGAGGACAGCCTGGTTGACGGCGCTGGCGGACAGCCACACGAGCGTATCGGGCGCCTCCTCGACCCCGGCGATAACGTACATCGAGCGGAGGTCCTTCCAGCCGTCGCCCTCGGCCAGCCGGTATTGGGCCTCGAACTTGCCGCTGCGCTTGTCGTAGGCGAGCAACCGCGCGTTGGTGCGGTCGTAGGTGTACACCAGCCCCTCGTTCCGGAGGCCGGCGCCGGTCACGAGCACCTCGTTGCTCGTGGGCCGCAGCAGCTCGTCACCGGGTACACCCGGCTCCCAGGCATCGCTCTTGCCCGAGGTGTAGCGGTCCAGCACGCCGCCCTCGGTGATGTACATGTCGCCGTCGATGTACAGCGAGGTCATCTTGTCGACCACCCGCGCCGTCGCCAGCCAGGCCGACGACTTGGCCGGGAACCCGCCCCCGTCGTTGGCCGGCGGATAGTGCCGGATCTGCTGCTCGGACGGGTCGACGACGTACAGGTTGTACAACCCCCGGCTGGGGTCGCGCAGGTACGTGCCGATCGCCAGGATGTCGTCGCCCCAGCCGGTCGCGCCGTTGACCGTGATCCGGTTGGTCGTGCCCTTGCCGGCGTCGTTGGAGGCGCGCCAGCGCCACAGGACGTTCTTGGAGTCGAGGATCAGCAGGTCACGGCCACCGACCCCGAGGAAGGTCGGTGCGGCCATCTTGAGGCGGCCGACCGTCCGTCCATTGCGGGCGATGTTGGTCGCCCGCTTCCGCTTGAGGTCGACGCGGTACACCGCGTTCGTCGCCCGATCGATGACATAGGGCGCGCTGTCATAGCCGCGCACGAGGGTGCGCAGGTCGAACGGGGCGGCCCCCTCCGCCGGCTTGAACGTGAAGAGCGGGGTCGACGCAACCTCGACGACGCCGTACGCCCGGTCGAGCAGGGCAACCACGTCCTCGCGGACCGGGCCGACCACCCGATCGCTGATGCGTGCCTGCTCGGCCTTCTCGAGCTGGTCGTAGGCCTCGGCCAGGAGCTGGAGTGCCTGGTCACGGTCATCGGTGATGAGATCGATGCCCGGGCCGTCGACGAGCGCGAGGTTGGCCTTCGCCTTGTCGAGCGCGTCCTGACCGGCGTTGACCGAGCTGATCGCCTGCTGCTGGCGCTGCCCGCCGAACGCCCAGACCGACATGGCGAGGCTGCCGACGACGACCAGCAGAGCGATGACGGCGATCGCGGCGCGGCGCTGTGTCTCGCGACGCGTTGCGAGCGGGGTGACCCGGCGATAGGCCGGCTTGCGCTGCGGCAGCACGTCGTGGAGTCGCTGGATGAGCCGTTCGACGGCCGTCCCGGCCACGACGCGGGCACTGTCCGCGGCCGCCGACATGGCCGCCCCCGCCGCCTGGACGTTGTCGGCGAGCGGGATCGGCGAGCGGTCGGGCGCACCCGCGAGCGGCTCGGCGGGCCGGACCGGGACCAGCGTCCGTCCGCGCGTGGTCGGCGCGACCTCGGTCGCCTCGAACGCGATCGCACCATCGCTGCCGGCACCCTCGGCTGCCCGGAAGCGTTGGTGGAGGTGCTCCATCGCCGACTGCGGGTGGAGCGTGACCATCGCGTCCTTCAGCTCGTCGGGACCGAGCCGGGCGACGATGTTGGGCGAGATCAGGACCAGCGAGTCACCGACCGTCACCTCGCCGCGCCAGACCTCCGGCTCGAGGCCGTTGGACGGCAGGCCGCGCTCGCGATGCGGATCGGGCAGCGTCGAGAGCCGCGCCTGGCGGATCAGGTAGGCCTCCGCCGGGCCCACGGTCGCGACGTACATCTCGTTGCCGCGCACGACGCCGACCCCCACCCCGATCGGCCCGTTGTCATCGGGCGACTTCAAGCCGAGACGGTCGGCCTGGTGGAGGAGGCGCTTGTTGGCCGTCGCGATCGCCTTCTGGAGGCAGACGCGGATCCCCGCCGATTCGTCGTAGTAGTACTCGTTGCGAATCGTCTCGGCGGCCAGCCGGGTGGCCTCGAGCGCATGGCGCGAGCTGGTCCGCGACGTGACCAGGAGATACAGGTTGCCCTTCGACCGGGCGACCGAGCCGACGCTCGGTTCCACGACGACGAGGGTATCGGGCGAGTCGTCGAGACGGTCGTGCTCGGCGACGATCCCTAGTTTCAGTTGGAGTCGGGCGGCCATGCGGGCCTCTCGATAGGGTTTGGTCAGGCGACGGGACGATCCCTGGCCGGATCGGCTTGACGTTCGCCCCGAGATGGCAGGCAGGTCCGGTGGATTATACGCGGGGTCCCGCGCGCCGAACGTGCACCCGAAGGTCCCGGATGCCGATGCCACCCGGAGCGGCCGCGAAGGCGTTCAGCAGCTCCCCGGAACGCAGCCGCAACTCCTGGGCCACGATCGGTGCGTCCGCCTCCACGTCGATCGCGAAGCCCTCGAGTCGGACGACCCGACACGCGCCGGCTGCCGCCGGCACGCGCTCGGCGACGATCGCCTCGAACGTTGCGATCGCGCGGGCGAGTCGGAGCTCGTCCTCCAGCCCGAGCGCCCGGGCAGCATCGGGGATCAGGTCGCCGATGCGCCGCATCGGACGACGGCGCGGTGTGGTCACCCGCTGGCCGCCCTGACCCCGACCCGTCGGGCGTCGGCCGGCCGGAGCTCGGCGCCGTCGGGTCCGGCCCGCACATCCCAGCCGTGGGCGATCGCCAGCAGCGCCGGATCGAGGTCGTCGGGCGTCGTGGTCGTCACGAATGCCTGGGGCAGCGCGGCGATCCGGCGGACCAGGTGGGCCCGGCGCTCGGGGTCGAGCTCACTGAACACGTCGTCGAGGAGCAGGAGCGGCGGGCGGCCGTCGAGCAGCGTGAGCAGGTCGAGCTCGGCGAGCTTGAATGCCAGGATCGCGGTGCGTTGCTGGCCGCGTGAGGCGAACCCGGCCAGGTCGCGACCACCGAGGTCGAACGCCAGGTCGTCGCGGTGCGGCCCGATGACGGTGGAGCCGTTCCAGAGCTCCTTCTCGGCCGTGTCGGCCAGCCGCCGCGCGAGCGCATCCCGCGGCGTCTCGCCGGCGACGGCCTGCGCATTGCTGACGTAGCGCAGTGTCAGGCCCCCGGCGGCCGCCTCGTCGGGCGCGATCTCGCGATGCGCAGCGGCGAGCGGCCCTGCCAGCACCTCGAGCAGCTCGAGCCTGGCCGCCACGACCCGCCCGCCGGTGTCGAGGAAGGTCTCGTCCCAGTACCGGAGCTCGTCGCGGGACGCCTGCTCGTCGCGGATGGCACGCAGCAGGCTGTTGCGCTGCTGGAGCGTCCGCCCGTACGTGCCGAGGTCGTCGGCATAGGCGGGGAAGCGTGCGGCCGCCAGCGCGTCCATCGCCGCGCGCCTGAGCGACGGCGAGCCGACGACCAGGAGCATCTCCTCGGGCGCGAACAGGACGACGCGCAGGTGGCGACCGAGCGCCGCGGCACGCCGGCCGACCCCGTTGACGCGGATACGCTTGCGACCGCCGGAGCCGTCAGCCCCCGAGCGCTGCACGGCGACCTCGAGCACGTCACCGCCGACACGACCCTCCACCCGCGCGAGGTCATGCCCCCAGCGGATCAGCTCGCCATCGGCGGTGGTCCGGTGCGAGCGCCCCCAGCCGAGCAGGGCGATGGCCTCCAACAGGCTGGTCTTGCCGGCGGCGTTCGGGCCCCAGATCAGGTGTGCACCGGGCGCGAACGCGACCTCGAGCCTGGCGTATCCGCGCAGGTCGAGCGCCGAAAGCGAATCGAGCGAGGCGATGCTAGGACGTCGTCCTGACGGGCATCACGACGTGCACGTAGCGGTCGTCGCCGACCGGCTTGAAGACGCCCGGCGAGAGCGGCCCGTTGAGCTCGAGCGCGAACTGGTCGGCCGATACGTTGGTCAGCACGTCGGCGAGATAGCGGGCGTTGAACGCGATCGTCGTCCCATCCCCTTCGACAGCCGCCTCGACCTGGCCGACGTGGTCGCCGACCTCGGCGTTGGCGCTGACCGTCACACCGGCATCGCCGTCGCCGCCGATCTGCAGCTTCACGATGTTCGCCGACTCATGGGCGATCAGCGCCGCCGGTCGGACCGCGCGCAGCAGCTCCTCGCGATCGAGCACCGCGCGCGTGGCATGGGCCTGCGGCATGACCTGCTGGTAGTTCGGGAACTGGCCATCGATGAGCCGACTGACGAGATCGATCCCGTCGAGATGGAACAGCACCTGGTTGCGGTTGGCGGCCAGCACGACGTCCACCGGGTCGTCGACGTCGCCGAGGACTCGGGCGAGCTCGTTGAGGGCCCGCGCTGGGATCACGACGCTGGTCTCCGGGACCGGATCGAGGATCGGCAGGGTCTTGACGGCGATCCGGTAGTTGTCGGCCGCCGCGAGCGTCAGCTGATCGCCCTCGAACCGGGCGAGCACCCCGGTCAGGATCGGCCGCGCCTCGTCGCTCGCCGCCGCGAACGCCGTCTCGGCGAGGGCGCGGCGCAGCACGTTCTGCGCGATTCGCGTGGTCGGCCGGTCGCCGGCCGTCTGGATGGCCGGGAACTCCTCGTCGCTGATGCCCTTGATGTGCGTCTGGAACCGGCCGGCCTTGACGTGCAGGGTGTCCCCGGCCGTCACCTCGAGCTCGACCTTGTCGCCCGGCGGCAGCGAGTTGACCAGGTCGGTCAGGAGCTTGGCCGGGACCGTCGTCGCACCGTCCTCGTCGATCTTGCCGGGGACCCAGTACGTGATGCCGATCTCGAGGTTCGTGGCGGTGAGCTTGAGACCGCCCTCCTCGGTCTTGAGCAGGACGTTGGCCAGGACCGGCAGCGTGCTCCGGCTCGAGACGGCCCGGCTGACGACCGACAGGCCGCGCGCCAGGTTCTCCTGCATGACCGAGAGTTTCACGTGGGCGTACTCCGAATCGATGAGCGCATCCGCATCTCGCGGGGACCCTCCGAGGGCCGAGGTGGTTGCCCGCTCGCGGTGGGCCCGGGGGACATCGTGGGTATCTTCTCTCTTTCTTCTTACTCCGTCATCACCGTAGTAACGCTGTGGAGGCCGTGGACGGTCGTGCGCGATCGTTCGGCGGGCGATGGTGGACGGGCCACGCCTCCGCGTGGAGAAGCCACGGCCCGTCGGGGAGCCGACGGTAGACGGTCTGGGGATAGACGGGGCCCATGCCACGTCGGATCGTCGAGTCGGCGGCCGCCGTCCACGCCGGAGGGCGGGATATCCAGACCAGGATGGCAGCCCGAGGCGCGCGATCGGGACGCGTGGCCGCCACTGCGGCTCGGGAGGCCGGGACGGCCCTACTCGGCGTAGATCAGCTCGCGGACGGCGGCGATCTCGCGGCGCAGCTCGTCGTTGTTGGCGATCTCGCGGGAGATCTTGTCGCAGGCGTGCAGGACCGTGGAATGGTCGCGGTTGCCGAGCTCGGCGCCGATGCGCAGGAGCGAGACGTCGGTCTCCTCGCGCATGAGGAACATCGCGATCTGGCGGGGCATGACGATCGCCTTGTCGCGCTTCTGGCCCTGGAGGGCGTCCATCGGGACGCTGTAGTAGTCCGACACGGCCTTGGCGATCCGTTCCGGCGTCACCTGGCGCTTCTTGGGGTTGTACAGGACGTTGGAGAGGACGGCCTGGGCGAGCTCGATGCTGATGGGCGTGGCACCCATGCTCGCGAACGCCACGATCCGGTTGAGGGCACCTTCGAGCTCGCGCACGTTCGAGACGACCTTGCGGGCGATGAACTCGACCACGTCCGACGTGATGGGGACCGCCCCCTCCTCCGCCTTGGCGCGGAGGATCGCGATGCGCGTCTCGAGGTCGGGCGCGGTGAGGTCGGCGATCAGGCCCCACTCGAACCTCGACCGCAGGCGCTCCTCCAGCGTGAGGATCGCCTTCGGCGGTCGGTCGCTCGACAGCACGATCTGCTTGCCGTCCTCGTGGATCGCATTGAACGTATGGAAGAACTCCTCCTGGGTCCGCTCCTTGTCGGCGATGAACTGGATGTCATCGATGAGGAGGAGGTCGATGCGCCGGTAGCGCGACCGGAACTCGTCGATCTTGCCCTGCTGGATGCTGGTGATGAACTCGTTCGTGAATTTCTCGGACGTCGCGTAGACCACCCGCTTGCGCGGGAAGCGGGCCATGACCTGGTTGCCGATCGCATGCATGAGGTGGGTCTTGCCGAGGCCGACCCCGCCGTAGAGGAACAACGGGTTGTAGGCGTGGCCCGGTCGTTCGGCGACCGACAGGCTGGCCGCATGGCCCAGGCGGTTCGCCGAGCCGACGATGAAGTTGGCGAATGTGTAGCGCGGATTGAGGTTGGTCGCTCCACCCTCACCGCCGAACCGGGTCGGCTCGACCCGCACCTGCGGGGTGCTGGCCGCGGGGACCGGCGCCGCCGCCGCCCCGTCCTCGGGTGGCGCCTCGGTCCCGTTGGTCGCGGCGGGGCCGACGATGAACTCGACCTGGACGCTGTAGCCGACGATGCGCGCCAGCGTCTGGGAGATCAACGAGCGGTAGCGGGTCTCCAGCCAGTCCTTGGCGAAGCCGTTGGGGACGGCGATCCGGAAGCGTTGCTCGTCGACGTCGACCAGTCGGGTGTCGCGCAGCCACGTCTCGTAATTGGCGGGCGACAGTGAGACCTGGAGTTCACCCAGGGCGGCTCGCCATACCTGCTTGGCGTCCATTCGTTCGATAGGACCTGCGTTCGGATTGACGACGATTGATAGCGCTGCCACGGATCCCGGGGATGAGGTGCGTGGGCGGCGGAACGTCCGATCGACGTCCATCCGACGAGGCCGGACGACCGCTGCCTGCACCGCCTCCTCCAGAAGGCTGCTGGCGTCTCCCGCGTACGTCTCCGGCGCCGAGGGCCCGGAGAGGATAGCACCGGCCAAGACGGCGTCGCAAGGCGATTCCCGCATACCCCCAGGGGGTATCCGTGCAAGAGCCGCGGCTCGGCGTCGCGGGTCGGCGGATCCGGCGTTTGACACCCCTTCTGGCGAGGTCCTATCATCCGCCGGACGACGACGCGCCATGTGTCCCGCGGGGCACCGGCGCGTTTGCGTGCCTCTAGGGGTAGACGGAGCGACCGTTCCCGAGGCCGGAGCGAGAGGATCTCAGGACCGCCCGGATGAAGCAGACCTACCAGCCCAAGAAGCGCCATCGCGCCAAGGAGCACGGCTTCCGCGCCCGCATGAAGACGACAGCGGGTCGCCGCATCCTTGCCGCTCGGCGAGCTCGGGGTCGGAAGCGACTGACGGCCTGACCAGCGATCGCGGCACGACCACGCCGCGACTCGTGATGCTCTCTCGACCGCAAGACTTCGCGGCGATCCAGGAGGCGGGAACGACCAGATCCCACGCCTTGCTCTCCGCCCGGTTCCTGCGGACCGATCTCGATACGACCCGCTTCGGCCTCGCGACAGGGCGGCGCCTTGGTACGGCGGTCGTCCGGAACCGGGTCCGTCGTCGACTTCGAGAGGCGCTCAGGGTGATGGCGCCCTCGTTCCAGCCCGGCTGGGACGTACTCATCATCGCCCGGCCCGCGATCGTCACGGCCGACCATGACGCACTGGTCGGGGCGTTGCAGCGGACCCTCGTCCGCGGCGGCGTGCTCGGAGGGATCAGGCAATGAAGCGCATCGGGATCGGGCTCATCAAGCTCTACCGGATCGTGTTCGCCTGGCTCCCGCCGTCATGCCGGTTCGAACCGACCTGCTCGCACTACACCGAGCAGGCGATCGACAAGTACGGACTCTGGAAAGGAAGCTGGATGGGGGCCAAGCGCATCGCTCGATGTCACCCATGGAACCCGGGCGGCTATGACCCGGTCCGCTAGCGAGGCCGCGCGCCCGTGACGCTCTCCCCAGCGCTGCGCCGCATGTTGCCGGCGCTCGCCATCGCGCTGATCATCCCGCTCGTCGTCGCCTGCATCCCCGGCGCTCCGGGCGCACCAGGCTCATCCCCGACGCCGCCGCCACCACCGCTCACCCCGGCCCCCCCGGGCGCCGACCCGGTCAGCCTGCTGGCCTGGCTCTTCACGCCGATCTTCCAGACGATGTTCATCATCCTGATCGCGGTCTACGTGTTCCTCGAGAACCTCGCGGTGCCCGGTGCGATCGCCTGGGCCATCGTCGTCCTGACCCTGGTCGTGCGCGGGATCCTCATCCCGCTCTACCGCAAGCAGCTGGTCTCGCAGCGGCGCATGCAGCTCCTCCAACCGGAGCTCAAGGAGATCCAGCGGCGGTTCAAGGGCGACGCGATGAAGGTCCGCCTCGCCCAGCAGGAGCTCATGCGCGAGCGCGGCGTGAACGTGCTGGCGGGCTGTCTGCCGCTGCTCCTGCAGCTGCCCCTGCTCTTCATCATCTATTCGGTCATCCAGAACGGCCTGACCAACCAGGACCCGCGCGCGATGCTCACCGTGTTCGGGGTCCAGCTGGTCGACCTGCAGTGCACGAACCTCCTGGCCAACGGCGCCATCGACCCGACCCGCCCATGCATCGATTCGGTCGTGCCGTTCCTCGGCAACGTCGCCCAGGCGCAGGCGTTCTTCTGGATCGCCGGCTTCGGCCTGAGCGTGCTGGCCATCGTGTCGGCGCTCCTGCAGCTCGTGCAGTCGCGCATGATGCTGCCGGCTGCCGACCCGACCAACGACGACCCGAACGTGCGGATCCAGCGCCAGATGATGCTGTTCCTGCCGATCATCTCGGTCGTCTACGGCGGCTTCCTGCCCGCCGGCCTGTTCATCTACTGGATCGTGGCCACGGTCTTCTCGATCGTGCAGCAGTACCTGATCGTCGGCTGGGGCGCGATGTTCCCGTTGTTCGGGTGGACGCCGTCGTTCGCGGTCGATCACACCCCCCGCTTCCCGGTTTCCATGCCACCACCACCCGAGCCCAGCAAGCGTGCGGCCATCCTGACCGACGCAGACAAGAAGACGACGGCCGACAAGACGATCCGCCACCGCGAGCGTGGCCGTCAGGGCCGACGAGGGAGACGACGTTGACCATGAGTGCCTACAAGGAATTCACCGGCAAGACGGTCGAGGAGGCGCTGAAAGCCGCGCGCGACGAGTTCGGTGCCGAGCTCAACGACCTCGACTTCGAGATCCTCACCCCCGGCAGCCGCGGGGTCCTCGGCATGGGCGCCGAGCCGGCCCGCATCGTCGCCGCGCCGCGCGCGGCCCTCGGTGGCGCCGCGCCGAAACGCGACGCTGCCGCATCCGTGCCGTTGCCCCCGCCGCCCGCGCGCGAGTTCGACCGCGATCGCGACCGTGGCCCACGACGCGACGACCGCGGCCGGGGCGACCGGGACCGCGACCGCGGACCGCGCCGCGATGACCGCCCGCGCGAGTTCGCCGACCGCGGCCCGCGCCGCGACGACCGCCCGCGCGACGCGGCCGACCGTGGTCCGCGCCGCGACGACCGCGGCCGGGACGATCGTGGTCCGCGTGGACCGCGCCGGGGTGGCGCCGACGTGTCGGCGTCGGAGGCAGCCGAAGTCGCGGCCGCCCGCGGGTCACTCGCTGCGGAGCGCGCCGACCTCGAGGCCGCCGAGGCGTCGCCCGAGGCACTGGCCGCCGGCCAGCGCATCCTCGAGACGCTGATGGGCCACCTCGGCTTCGACGCGAAGGTCGAGGTCGCCGCGGGCGAGACGAGCCGCCTCAACGTCGTGGCCCAGGGTGACGACCGCGAATTGCTCGGCGCCTTGATCGGGCGCAAGGGCGAGCGGTTGTCGGCCCTGCAGCACCTGGTGAACCTGATGCTGTCCAAGGAGATGGGCTCCTGGACCCGTGTGCTGGTCGACGTCGAGGATTACCGCGGTCGCCGCGAGCGGCAGCTGCGCGAGCTCGCGGATCGCGCCGCGGCACGGGTGATGGAGACGGGCAAGATGCTCCAGCTCGAGCCGATGCCGGCCCTCGAGCGTCGCTGGATCCACCTCACCCTGCGTGATCACGCCGGCGTTGCGACGCAGTCGATCGGCGAGGAGCCGAATCGGCGGGTCGTCCTGGTGCCGCGCGGCACCTGACGGTCCGGCCGGGGGAGGCGTAACGGATGGCCCACCTTCGACGTCTTCTGGAAGCACGGACACATGCGGGAACGCTTGCTCGCGGCTGCTAGGATGTCGCCTCCATGACCACCACCACGCCCGAAACGGTCGTCCTCCCGGCGCCTGACACGCCGGATGTCCGACGACCGTCGGTGCGCCTCCGGTTCGCCGTCGCGTTCCTCGTCGGGCTATTGGCGGCCATGGCCATCGGCGTCGGCGGGCTGTATGCGTACGACCAGCAGTACACCGGCCGGATCCTGCCTGGCGTGGCGATCGGCTCGCTCGACCTTTCCGGCCATGACCCGGCCACGGCCGCTGCCGCCATCCGCGAGACGTACGGGTATCTCGGCGAGGGCTCGATCACGTTCACGACCCCGGACGGCGAGCGGACGATCTCCTTCGCCGATATCGGTCGCGGGCCCGATGTCGACGCGATGGTGGCCGAGGCGCTGGCCGTCGGGCGCGACGGGAACGCCGTGGACCGGTTCATCGCGGACGCGCGGACCGCGTTCCGGGGCGTCGCGCTGACGCCCAAGGTCACGTTCGATGCCGACGCCCTGGCCGAGCATGCGCTCGACTACGCGGACTCGTTGGCGCGCGAGCCGCACGACGCCTGGGTCGCCGTGGTCGCCAAGCAGTTCGCGGTCGTCGGCTCGGTCGACGGCCGGTTGGCCGAGCCGGCAGCCCCGGTCGAGGCGGCGCTGGCCGACCTCGGCGAGCTGACCGCACCCGCCGACCTGCGTTACGAGATGCCGCTCCGGTCGATCGCGCCGACGGTCACGACCGACGAAGCGAACAAGGCCAAAGCCGACGCCGATCGGATCGCCGCGCCGATCCTGTTCGCCGGCAGGGCCGAGGACCAGAAGATCACCACCGCGCGCCTGCGGAGCTGGCTGTCCTTCGCGCCCACCGCCGATGGCGGCTACGGCGTGTCGATCGACACGAGCGGCCTCGAAGCCGTCCTCAAGAGCATCGCGAAGAAGGTCGACAAGGCCCCCATCAACGCCTCGTTCAAGACGAGTGGGGCGCGGATCACCGGCGTCACTCCGAGCAAGGCCGGCTTCAAGCTCGACCAGGCGGCCACGAAGCTGCAGGTGCAGCAGCTCCTCGACGCGCGGATGGCCGGCGCGAGCACGGCCACCCTCGAACCCGCGATCAAGGTCACCCAGCCCCGCCTGACGACCGAAGAGGCGCAGGCAGCACGGCCGAAGATGCGCAAGATCTCGCAGTGGACGACCTTCTTCCCCATCGGCGAGAAGAACGGCTTCGGCGCCAACATCTGGATCCCGGCGCGGCTCATCAACGGCTACGTCGTGGCACCCGGCGCGACGTTCGATTTCTGGAACGCGGTCGGCTCGGTGACCCGGGCCAAGGGCTATCGCTCAGGCGGCGCGATCATCAACGGCCGGACCGAGCCGCAGGGTGCGCTCGCGGGCGGCATCTGCTCGTGCTCGACCACTCTGTTCAACGCGGCAGCGCGCGCCGGTTACAAGATCGGCGCCCGGCGCAATCACTACTACTACATCGACCGCTACCCGGTCGGCCTCGACGCGACGGTGTTCATCAGCGCCTCGGGCTCGAAGCAGACGATGTCGTTCACGAACGACACCGACTACCCGCTACTGATCCGCGGCCTCGGCTGGCGGAACGGCGGCAGCGGCTACGTCAAGTTCGAGATCTACAGCGTCCCGACGGGGCGGAAGGTCAGCTTCGCGACCGGGCCCAAGCGAAACTACCGATCGGCCTCCGACACCATCCAGTACACGTCGAGCCTGGCGCCGGGTGCGGCGAAGCGCATCGAATACCCGGTCGCTGGCTTCCAGGTGACGGTAGTGCGCACGGTCCGCGACAAGTCGGGCAAGGTCATCCACAAGAACACCTGGTTCTCGAACTACGCGCGCATCACCGGCATCACGCTCGTCGGCCGCTGAGCCTCGTCCACAGCCGCACGACGAGGTCCGCCAGCCTGCTCCGAGGTTGGTCCGCCACGATGACGGCACGGCCCCGTAGGCCCTGGGCGATGGCCTCGGCCTCTGCCGCGCTGACCCCGAAGCGCCGGAGCGCATAGCGCGCCATCTGTACCGCCAGCTCGCGCTCGCCGTGGACGGCCTGGACCTTGCCCCCGAGCGAGCGGAGGTGGGCGGCCTCGGAGTCACTGTGGGTCCGCGCCACGATATCGACGTTCGGATTGAGCGCGCGGACGCGCTCCACGATCAGCCGGGTCTCGTTCGGATCGGAGGTGGCCACCACCACCAGTCGGGCATCGCCGATCCCGGCCATCCCGAGCACCTCGGGGTTGGCTGCGTCGCCGTAGATCGCGGTGACCCCCTGCGTCCGTAATCGATCGATCTCGTCGCGCTGCTGCGTGACCACCACGAATCGGAAGCCGCGGCGTGCCAACGCCGGACCGATCAGCCGCCCTACCCGGCCGTAGCCGCAGATGATCGCGTGCAGCCGCAGCGCCTCGCGCTCCTCGGGTCGAAGGCGCGTGAGCTCGCCCGCGCGGCGGGCCATCAGTGCCTGGATGCCGCGGTTCCGCCGCAGGCCGGCCTCGAGCGGTGGGATGAGCGCGAACAGCAGTGGGTTGATGGTGATCGACAGCAGGGACCCCGCCACGATCAGCTGGTAGCCCTCGTCCGGGAGCAGCCCGAGCGACCGGCCGACCGTCCCGACGATGAACGAGAACTCGCCGATCTGGGCGAGACCGGCGGCAACCGTCAGGGCGACCTTCGGCTGGTAGCCGGCCGCGAGCACGATCACGAGCTTGGTGACCGCCTTGCCGACCACGATGAGCGCCAGCACGGCCAGCACGGGGAGCGGGTTGGCAAGGAGGTAGGTGGGGTCGAGCAGCATCCCGACCGAGACGAAGAACAGCACCGCGAACGCGTCGCGGAGCGGCAAGGCGTCGGCCGCTGCCTGATGGCTCATGTCGGACTCGCCGACGACTGCCCCGGCCAAGAACGCGCCGAGGGCGAACGACACGCCGAAGACGCTTGAGGACACGAACGCCAGGCCGAGCGCGATGGCCAGGACCGTAAGGGAGAAGAGCTCGCGCGAGCCCTCCCGTGCGACCACGAGCAACAGCCACGGCACCAGTCGCACACCCGCGACCACCATGAGGATGGCGAACACCGCCGCTTTGCCCAGCGCGATGACGATCTCGATGAGGGGATCCCCGGCGCCGCCTGGCGGCGCATCGCCGCCCAGCGACGGCGCGATCGCCGGCAAGAGGACGAGGACGATGACCGCTAGCAGATCCTCGACGATCAGCCAGCCCACCGCGATGTGGCCCTGCGTCGTGTCCTGCTCGTTGCGGTCGTCCAATGTCCGAAGGAGGACGACGGTGCTCGCGATCGACAGCGCGAGCCCGAGGACCAGGCCGCCACCCATGCCCCAGCCGAGCGCCTGGCCCAGCCACAGCCCGAGGATCACGCCGACGATCGTCTGGATGATGGCGCCGGGGATGGCGATCGAGCGGACGGCCAGCAGGTCGCGGATCGAGAAGTGGATGCCGACCCCGAACATCAGCAGGATGACACCCAGCTCGGCAAGCTCGGTCGCGATCGCGGGATCGGCGACGAGGCCGGGCGTGAACGGACCGATCGCGACGCCGGCGAGGATGTAGCCGACGATCGCGGGCAGGCCGATGCGCCGCGCGAGGAGGCCGCCGACGAGCGCGGCAGTCAGGCCGATGGCGATGGTCGAGATGAGAACGGGCTCGTGGTCCATGGCTCCTCCCGTTCGGACGGGGGTGGTGCGCAGGACTGGCGCGGGTCCGTGCCAGAACGACGGCTGGAGACGGCGCCACGATACCCGACGCCGCCGTCCTCTCATCGTGCTACCGTTCAGTAACACGTAATCCGACGCACGGAGTCCGCCGAATGCGGATCGCGATCGCGGGGTTCGGGATCGGCGGTGCGGCAGTGTCGATCGCCCTCGCGCGCGACGGGCACGAGGTCACGGTCTACGAGCGAGCGCCGGACCCGGGTCCGGTCGGCGCCGGGTTCCTGCTCCAGCCATCCGGTCAGGCCGTGCTCGCCGGGATGGGCCTGATCGACGAGGTGGCCGCCACTGCATGGCCGATCCGCTGCTTCCGCGCCGAGTCCGCGCCGGGCCGCACCCTCAGCGAACTTCGCTACGACCGCCGGGACCCGACGGTCCACGCCCTCGGCGTCTCGCGCGGGCGCCTGTTCATGACCCTCATGCGCGCGGCGAGTGATGCCGGCGTCCGACTGATGGCCGGCGTCGCGGTCGGTGGCGCGCGCGAGGGGCTGGATGCGGTCGTCCCGCTCGACGATGCCGGTGCGGACCTTCCGGCAGCCGACCTGCTCGTCGGTGCCGATGGCATGCGCTCGGTGGTCCGCGGGGTCGTCGACCCGACTGCCCGGCTCCGACTCTCGCCCTTCGCGGCCCTGTGGGGGATCGGCCCGACGTCCGTTGCCTGTCCGGACCGGCTCCGGCAGCAGGCGCGGGGCGTCGGTCTCCTGACGGGCCTGCTCCCGGTCGCCGAGCGAGAGGCGGCCGTGTTCTGGGGATTACGTGCCGCCGACCTCGACCGGATCCGGGAGGAGGGCTTCGCGCGTCTGGTGGACCGCGCGGCTACGGCCCTGCCGGACACGCGCGAGGTGCTCGAGGGGATCGGTGGCTTCGACCGATTGCTGCTCGCGCGCTATGGACACGCCACGCTTCGGCGCACGCACACCGAGCGCATCATCCTCATCGGCGACGCAGCGCACCCGTCGCCACCGCACCTCGGCCAAGGCGCGAATCTCGCGCTGCTCGACGCGGGCTCGCTCGCGTATGCGTTGCGCGGAACGTGCACCCCCACGGGCGCCCTGCGGCGATGGGATCGGATGCGACGGTTCCAGAACGCCCGGTACATGGTGCTGAGCCGGGCCCTCAGCCCATTCTTCCAGTCGAGCCATGCCTGGCTCGGCCCAGCTCGCGACGTCGGGCTGCCGATCCTCACTCGGCTGCCACCGACCCGGATGGTCATGGAACGGGTGCTCGCCGGTCGCGGCTAGCCTCCGTATCCTTGGTCGATGGAGCGCGAGCGGATCCCGCCACCGTCGAAGGAGCGACGCTGGGACATCGATGACCGCGGCGAGGGTGTGGCCGACGCGGCCGCGGCTGCTGGCCGCATCGACGACCTGCGGACGCACGCCGAGCGGCCCGGATGGGTCGCCGAGGAGCCCGAAGCCCATCTCTGGCCGCACTTCGACCGGGCGATCAACGCCGACGGATCACCGTGGCTCCGCGCTGAGCATTCCACCGACCCCGACGGGCGCTTCGTCGTCGACCTGGTGCACGCACCCGTCGCCGACGATCGCGCGAGGGCGGCCCTTCGAGCGGACGTCCTCCGCCTCCTCGGCCTCGTCGTCGAATCCGCGACCTTCATCGAGATCGAGGAGCGGCCTGGCGACGACCACCTCATCGTGGATGTCGTGACCGGGGTCCTCGACGATCAGTCGCCGTTCAAGGCCCACGGCCACACGATCCGCTTCCGGGTGACGATCGCGCCCTGAGGCGCGTCGCGATCAGGCCGCCGCGCGGGCGGGTGCGATCTCCCAGGCGCGCGAGTCGACCGGCACGCCGGGCTTCGTCCTGGCGTACAGCGCGACGCCGATGGCCGATGCGGCGGCACACACCAGCAATCCGCTCGTCACGTCGACCAGGCCGACTTGCAGCAGCGCGCTCATGAGGAACGCGGCCATGATCCCGCGGGCGCCGGTGAATGCGTTCCAGCCGGCCATGGCGGCCGATCGGGTCGCGAGCGGCGTCTGGTCGCTGACGACGGCGGCGATGCCGACGTCGATCGAGGCACTGGCCAGGCCGGCCCCAACCGCCCCGAACCACAGGAACGCCACGTTCGGCGCGATCGCGTAGGCGACGAGCGACGACAGCCCGATCGCGCCACCCACCCGAAGGGCGACGAGCCCACCGAACCGATCGGCGACCGCACCCCAGACGGGGAACGCAAGCGTCGTCGAGCCCGCGGTGAGGATCCCGATGAGGCCGACATCAGCGAGGGACAGGTCGAGCCGATCGACGTAGACGAGCGCGGACAGCGGGGCGGCTGCGATGAACCCGCCGCCGTAGAAGCCCTGGGCGAGCACCATCCGGGCGAGCACGGGCCGCTCACGGAGTGCGCGGAGCGAGTCGCGTGCCGAGAACCCCGGGGCTCGGTCGTCCGAGGCTGCGCGGAGCCCGGTATAGGCCAGCGCGCAGACGATGCCGATGACGCCGGCGATGGCGACTGCGGTCGGGCCACCCAGCCGATCCGCCACGATGCCGCCGCCGAACGCGGCCAGCGCACCGGCCGCCGACCGGCCCATGCCGATCACGCCGACCATCCGGCCGCGAAGGCGAGACGGGTACATCGAGCCCCACAGGCGGAGGTGGAACGGCCCTCCGAACGAGACGCTCAGCCAGAACAGGACCGCCACGAGGATCATGACCGCCGGGATCGGTGCGAAGTACAGCAGGACGAGCGAGGTCGCGCCGATCCCGCGGATGACGGCGAGCTCGCGTGGTGAGCGCGGCCCGAGCCGGCCGGCGAAGGCACCCATGAAGTTGGCCACGAACGGCGCCGCGGCGAGGGCCGACAGGCCGAGTGGCTCGAGCCCGCCACGCCGCGCGATCGTCGGCAGCAATGCGCTGATGAGCGCCATCGTGACGCCGACGCCGATCGCCGCGACGAGGTCGAGGGCGAGGTTGCGCCCGATCGCTCGTTGGGACGGCGTTGGTTGGAGTGACGGCCGGAACACCACGTACCTCGAAGCAGCCCTGCTGGCCTGCGAGGTGAGCTGACGGGCTCGGCGTGGGTCCGCCGACGCGGTGGGTCCGCGTTTTGCCCCTGAGAGTGGGTCCCCCGTCCTCGGCTGAGGAGGTTCGGCCACGCACAACGATACAGCCCCGGACCCCGGCACGTGGTGTGCCGAAGGTCCGGGGCCCGGAGGGAGGTTCGGTGGGTCGATCGCCGGTCAGCCCGGGACGTCGAGACCCTCCTGGATGAAGGCCTCGACCTCGGCGGCCGAGATCTCGTGCTCGAACACGAGGTCGAGGATCCGGTCCTCACCCATGGCGTCCGCCGGGCCGGTCGGCGCTGGTTGGATCATCAGGAAGCGATAGCCGGTGCCCACCGGATCGACGAACAGCGAGAGGCCGTTGTCGATCGGGAAGTCCGACCACATGAGCCGCAACGTCCGGGCGTCGAGGTTCTCGATCTGGAGGGTGTCGGACCCGACGGACACGCCCTCGGCCGGCCGGCCGGTCACGGCGCGCTCGATGGTGCCCGACCGGTCGACGATGTCGACATACACGTCCTGGCCGGACGTGCTTTCGAGCACGACGTGGATCGGCAGCGCATCGCTGCCTGGATCCTCCGCCCCCTGGCTGGGCGCGAGAGTGGGCGTGGCGGGCGCCGGCGTCGCGGGCGCCGGGCTGTCGGGAGCGGGCATCGCGGGCGGCTGGCTCGGCACGGCGCCCGGACTCGCGCTGCATGCCGCAAGCACGGCGGCGATCGCGGCGGCGCCGACCGTCGCGACGAGGCGCGTCCGGATGATCGTGGTGGAGAACATCGTCGAGGTCCCTTTCATGGTCCTGATGAGCGGTCGGCTCGACCGCTTGCACCAGGGATGAGGGACCGACGGGGTCATCCATTCACGGTTTCGGGCCGGTGTCGGCTACTTGACGACGTTCGTCCATCCCGGCGTACGTCATCCGTCGCAAGCATTGGCCCTTGCCGACGCTCGTGGTAGCATATCCTTTCAAACCGAACCGACGTTCGGTCCTGTGGGGATGCGTGGTTTCGACAGGGCTTGGTTGTCGGAGAGTGCGAGCCGAGGTGCCGTCAGGCCTCGTTAAACAGGCGGCAAAACGAAGTACCTGGCAACCGCCAGTCGACTCTCGCCCTCGCTGCTTAGGCAGTAAGGTGAGCGTGGAAGCTACCTCCGCTTCGCGGGTAGTGGAAGCGTCACTCAGCGAAGCTGCGATCCGGATGAGCGTCGCGTGATCCGGAGTCAAGCCCGATCTAGGGACACGTGACTGGACCGTCCGGCAGGGTGCCGATGTCCGTCCGGGCGGTCGACGACAAACCATCGGACACGCTCGTAGTGGTCTCCGACGAAGGGTCTTGGACGGGGAGTTCGACTCTCCCCCATCTCCACCACATGCCTTAGGTACTCATCGTCACTAGACAAAGGCCCCTCCGGATCGCCCGGAGGGGCCTTTTCGCGCTCTAGCGGCCCGTCGCGGCGACCGCGGCGATGGCGCCGAGCGGAGCGGTTGGTCCTCACCTCGGCGAGCATTTCCGATCGGCCGGCACGTCTCCGGGGCACGTCGGCGCTGGATGGAACAAACCGGGCGCGGCGTGTCCCAGACTGGATGCGGTCCCATCGGAGGCCAGATCACTGCGAGGAACAAGCCATCGAGACGGACCTTGTGGTGCGCGCGAAGGGCGGCGATCTCGACGCGTTCTCGACCTTGACCGCGACTCGGACGAACCGCCTCTACGGGGCGGCCCGGCTGATCCTGCGCGATGACGCGCTCGCCGAGGACGTCGTCCAGGACGCCCTCCTGCGGGCATGGCAGGACCTGCGCGGCCTGCGCGATCCGGAGCGCTTCGACGCCTGGCTCCAGCGCGTGCTCGTGCGGACGTGCTACCGCGCCGCGAAACGCCACCGGTTGCGGGCGACCCTCGAGCTCCCGACGGACGACCGGCGCGAGGATCCACGGGCGGATATCGCGGGTTCGCACGCCATCCGCGATCAGCTCGACCGAGGCTTTCGGCGCCTGACCCCCGATCAGCGCGCCGTGATCGTCCTTCACCATTACCTCGGCCTTTCGCTCGTCGAGGCCGCGGCGGTCCTCGGGATCCCGCTCGGCACGATGCAATCCCGCCTCTCCCGCGCGCTCCAGCTGATGCGGGCCGCCCTCGAGGCCGACGAGCGCGCAACGACTGCGAGGGACGCGTTCTGATGCAGCCCGACGATCGCTTCCCGGGCACGGTCGCCGACTGGCTCGAGGCCGAGGCGCGAGGTCCGGCGCCGGAGTGGCTCCACGAGGCGGCCATGGCGTCTGCCGTTCGGGTTCGCCAGCGGCCCGCGTGGGCCGTCCGCCTCGGCGGGTGGTGGGCCGGGGGCCCGCCGGAAGCGGTCGTGCGACGCGAACGTGGACTCCGCCTGGCCGTCGTCCTCGCCGGCCTGATCCTCGCACTCATCGCGGTCGCTGCGATCGGGGCCCGGCGGGCTGAGCCAAGCCCCATCCGAAACGGGTCGATCCTCGTCGGCCGTGAGGGGGTGGGCACGTCGACCAGGTACTTGACGATGGAACCGGACGGCAGCTCCGAGCACGGCTTCTTTGAGGCCCCGGCCCACGAGTGCGGCCAATGCGCGTTCCTGTCCCCGGACGGGACCCGGATCATGATCCCGGAGGTGTCCGGCGAACGACTGACGACAGCGATCATCCGCGCCGACGGCAGCGCCAAGGTGGTCCTGCTGCCCTTCCCGGACACGACAGTCAACCTCGGCCCGGGCGGCTGGTCGGCAGACGGCTCCCACATCGCGCTCAGCGGCTGGGACGACACGGACCCGACACGGCGCGGGATCTACGTCGCGCGGCTAGATGGGACCGAGCTCCGCCAGCTCACCCACAGCGACGACGGGCGGGGGCACGACTGGCCGATCTTCTCGCCCGACGGCACGAAGCTCCTGTTCATCGCCCAGGATCCCGTCGGGGCGCCCCAGGGCGGGTTCGACGGCGACCTGTTCGTTATCAACCTCGATGGGTCAGGCCTCCGCCGGCTCAACCCGGCGGGCACGAAAGTCCACGCGACCGCATCCATGGGTCGGCCGATGGACTGGTCGCCAGACGGAAGCCGGATCGTCTTCGCCGTCATCGAGGGCGACCTCGCGCAGGGCCGGAGCGCGAGCTTCATCGTCCCGGCGGTCGGCGGCGAGGCCGTGCGCCGCTCAGCGTGGACGACCTGGGATGTCAGCGTCGAGTGGTCGCCCGTTGGGGACTGGATCCTGGCGGGCGGGATCGGGTCCTCGAACGAGTCGATCCGGATCGCCCGACCCGATGGCGGCGCCGAGCGCGAGTTGTGGCCAGCTGGATCGAGCGATCCGGCGTGCTGCGGCACCTGGTCCCCGAACGGTGAGCTGATCCTGTTCCAGCGTGGCCCGACCGACCGGCGCGATCTCTGGACGATGAATCCGGCGGCGAGCGACTTGACGCAGATCACCGACTTGCCGGCCCGCTACATCTGGTACGCCTGGGCCGCCCGTCCCTGAGCCGCGATGGAACAGTCCGGCCCCGTCCGGACCCAGACCCGGGTGAACGGCGCGATCGATGCCGGCGGCTCAGAGGGCTGGACGATGAAGTGGTCGGGTGGGGCGCGCGCTGGTCGCGCACGGTACGGGATCGGGCTGTTCGTTCTGGCGGCGACGCTGGGCGGGGCCTGCGGACAGGCCTTTGGCGGCGCAGCGGCGTCACGGACCTCTACGGCCGGCTCGACCGTCGCGGCCGGTTCCGCGGTCCGGGCAACCGCAGCCACCTCGGTGCGGGCGTCGGCTGCCGCATCGGCGGCCGCGGCCGGGCCGCGGATCGTCGTCGACGGCCGGATCGTCGCGGGCTTCAAGTCCGCGGATGTCGAGCACTACGTCCTCCTCGACGGGACGACGGAGCTGGAGTTCTTCACCGCCAGCGGCTGCCACCCTTGTGTCTGGCCGTCGGCCGACGGCGACCTCTTGGTGACGCCGACCGTGACCCCGAGCGACCAGCTCAGCGCTGCCGTCTACACGACCGGCGAACTGGCTGGCCTGGCCCTCCCGCTGCCGGATGCCACGATCAATCTCGCGGCCGGCCCGTGGTCCCCGACGTCAGACCGCTTCGCGCGGGCGGGTTGGGACGACACAGACGCGGAACGTCAGGGGGTGTACACGACGAAAGTGGACGGATCCGGGCTGAAGCGGGTCACGACGTCGCGCGACGGCCGTGTCCAGGAGCCGCTCGCGTGGTCGGCGCGGGGCGACTGGATCGCGGTGTTCCAGGAGAACCCGCGCGCCTCTGGCCCGCATTTCGGGGACGTGCTCATCGCCTCCGCCGACGGTGCCAAGCTGCGCCAGGTCAACCCGGACGGGACCGCGATCATCGGCATCGCCGACTTCGGGCCCACGCTGAGCTTCTCCCCCGACGGCAGGCTGATCGCCTTCGCGGCGCGTGACACCGCCGTCGCCTGACCGCTCGGCCGTCTTCGTGGCCTCGACGGCCGGCGGCAAGGCGCGCCGGATCACCAGCTGGGCGTCGGGAACGATGATCGCGTCCTGGTCACCCGATGGCGCATCCATCCTGTTCGATCGGAATGAAGCGGCCGGTCCGGTCATCGCCCTGATCCGCCCGGACGGCACTGGCGAGCGCGCCATCTGGAAGTCGACCGCGTCCGATCCCGCCTGCTGCGCGGCATGGTCGCCGACCGGCGAGCAGGTGCTCGTCAGTCGCGGCACCGGCGCGGTGGCGACCCTCTGGGTCCTGGACCTCGACGGGTCGCCCGTCGGCATGCTCGGGACCCGGCCCGCAGACTGGTTCTGGTACCGCTGGCTCCCTGACTGAGGGACTCCGAGTGGGGGCGCGGCGGCTATCGGCCTATAGGCCAGGGGCGGCCGATCTCATCTGCGTTCGCGAGTGGGCGCCATATCTCGATCACCTTGGCGGCTTGACCTTGGCGACCTCGACGTGCACGGTGGCCGTATCGAACCCACCGTGGCCATCGCTGATGGTGTAGGTAAACGTGTCGAGACCGGTCTTCTGGCCAGCAGGGTCGTAGGTCAGGCTGAGGCCACCGGCGCCGACCGCGACACTGCCGAGGGCTCCCTGGGTCACGGACGAGATCTGGAGGCCCTCCGATCCGTCCGGCGCCGAGCTGTCATTGGCAAGGACGGCGATCGAGACCGGGCCGGACCCTTTCGCGATGTGGATGGGCGTCGGGACGCCGTCATCGACGGCGGTGGGCGGGTCATTGACAGGCGTGATCGTCAGGAAGACGGTCGCCGTGTCGGTCGCGCCGGCCTGATCGCGGATCGTGTACGTGAACGCGTCCGGGCCGGTCGCATCCGCATTCGGCGTGTAGCTCACTGCAGGGCCGTCGCCGATGATGTCGACCGTTCCCTTGGAGCCGTCGGTCGTATCGATCACCCAGATCGTCTCGACGTCGGCGTCGCTGTCGTTGGCAAGGACCTCGATCCGGTTCGCGCCGGAGTCCTCGTCGACCGTCGCAACATCGTCGATCGCCACCGGGGGCGCATTCACGTCGTTGACGAAGATCGTGAACGTGACAGGGTCTGACGTGTCGTCGGGTGGGTCTGGCAAATTCGGGAGCCCGTACCGCTCCAGGCCGCCGTCATCGTGCAGGTACACGGTGACCGTCGCGTAGCCGTGCTCGTTCGGCCCCGGCGTGAACGTCAGCCGACCGTCCGGCGTGAACGTGGGTCGCTCGCTGAACAGGTCGACCACGCCGTGCGACTCGACTTGGGTGATGACGAATTGGATCGCCTGATCGGACTCGTTGGGAGGACCGGCCGACACGAAGGGCAGCCACGATACGTCGTAGGGCCCGCTGTTCTCGTCGACCGTGGGGTTCGGGACGGACAGGAAGGCCGGCGCGTCGTTGATCGGCGCGACCCAGAAGCGCATCGTGGCGACATTGGAGACGGCGCCCAGGTTGTCGATCACCTGGTATGTGAAGCTGTCGGAGATCCAGTCCCCGGCGGCCGTGCTGAAATCGGGATCCGCGGTGTACCCGAAGATGCCCGGGAAGTCCCGCACGTACTCGAGGCGTCCGTGCGCGGGTGGGCTCACGATCTGCCAAGCGACGATCACGCCATCGGCATCCGTGTCGTTCGCGACGGCACTGCACTGGCCGACGAAGTCGAACCGGCCCCAGTCCTCGGCGATCGGGAAGGCGCCGCCGAACGCTCCCGCGGGCTGACACGTCGTTCCGGGATCGTCGACCGCCACGGGCGGCAGGTTGTCCGCTGCCGCGATCGTCGCGGGCGAGACGAACGCCGTGGTGGCGATCGCGATCAGCAGTACGGCGGCGGGCAGGCGCCGCCGGCGATCTCGGGGCATAGCTTCGCTGGGATCGTGCACCGTGGAGGTTCCCCCCTCGTCGAGCGTTCGTGGATGGCGTCGGAGACGTCGTCGGCCGCAAGGGTACGGGCAGCGAGCGATCGTGTCGAGGCGACGGACGGTCCGGCGGTGCGCGCCGCTACGATGCCGCCATGCGGCTGACGGCCTGGGAGGAGGAGAGGCTCCTCATCTTCACGGCGGCCGAGCTGGCCCGCCGTCACCGTGACCGCGGCCTGCTCCTCAACGCCCCGGAGGCCATCGCGCTGATGTGCGATGCGATGCTCGAGGCGGCCCGTGGCGATGCTTCGTACGCCGAGGTGGAGGCCGCCGGCTACGGCGCCGTGCAGGCCAACGAGGTGCTCCCCGGGGTGGCCGCCCTGGTCGGCGACGTTCGACTCGAAGTCCTGATGGGCGATGGGGCGCGGCTGGTCGTCCTCCGCGAGCCACTCGGACCGGCCGGCGATGACGCGTCCGGTGCCATCCGGCAGGCCCGGCTCCCGACCGGGACGACGCCCGCGAGCGCATCGAGGTCGAGGTCCGCAACACCTCGCGCCGCGTCGTCCGGGTGTCGAGCCACTATCCGTTCGAGCGCGTCAATCGACGGCTCGAGTTCGATCGGGTAGCCGCGGCCCGGACCCATCTCGACATCGAGGCCGGATCGACCGAGCGCTGGGCCCCCGGCGAGGCGCGGACCGTGCGCCTCGTCCGGATCCGATGACCAGCCTCACGCCGGCCGAGCGGCTGGCCCGCTACGGCCCGACGATCGACGATCGCGTCCGGCTCGGCGACACCGACCTGTGGATGCGCGTCGGCGAGGACCGCCAGGCGCCGGGCGACGAGCCCATCTGGGGCTACGGCAAGACGATCCGTCCTCGATCGGCGCAGGGCGGTCGCCTCCCCATCGGAGCTCGACGCGGTCATCGCGGGTGCGCTCGTGCTCGATCCGGTCATCGGTGCGGTCAAGGCCGACATCGGCGTCAAGGACGGCCGGATCGTGGGCGTCGGACGTGCCGGCAACACCGGGTCGTCAGACGGGATCGACCTGCCGATCGGCCCCCACACCCAGCCGTTCATGGGCTACGGCCTGATCGCGACGCCGGGGGCGGTCGACAGCCATGTCCACCTCATCTCGCCCGAGCTGCTGCCGGCGGCGCTCTCGGGCGGGGTGACGACGCTCATCACCGCGGGCTTCGAGGAGCCGCCGTGGGCGATGGCTCGCACGCTCGCGGCCGTCAGCGACTGGCCGCTCAATGTCGGGCTGCAGGCGTGCGCCCGGGCCGAGGACGACGGTCCGCTCGATGCATTGCTCGAGGCCGGTGCGTGCGGCTTCAAGATCCACGAGGACTACGGCGCCTACCCCGAGCTGATCGACCACGTCCTCGGCTACGCGGACGACCACGACGTCGCGGTGGCGCTCCACACCGACGGTCTGCACGAGAGCGCCGAGCTCGAGGACACCGTGGCCGCCATCGGCGGCCGGACCGTGCATGCCTATCACGTCGAGGGCAGCGGGGGCGGGCACGTGCCCGACGTCATCGGGCTGGTCCGCGAAGCGAACGTGATCTGCTCGTCGACGACGCCGACGATCCCGTTCGGCGTGAACGCGGCTGCCGAGCAGGTACCGATGATCGTCCTCAACCACGGGGCGTCGTACGCAATCGAGGAGGACGTCGCACTCGTCCGGGAGCGCGTCCATGCGCCAACGATGGCCGCCGAGGGCCCGCTCCACGAGCTCGGCGCCATCGCCATCGTCAACTCCGACTCGCAGGGGATGGGCCGGATGATGGAGACCGTGCGCCGGACATTCCAGCTGGCCCACGTCATGACGCGCTGGTCGGGCGCGGAGCCCGTGGCGGATCCATTCGATGCCACCGAGCGAGTGCTGCGCTACCTCGCCAAGGTCACGATCGAGCCTGCGATCACGCATGGCATCGCCGACCATGTCGGCTCGCTTCGACCGGGCCGCCTGGCCGACATCGTCCTCTGGGAGCCGGCGTATTTCGGCGTCAAGCCGGCGCTGGTCCTGAAGGGCGGGGTCGCCGCCTGGGCACCGCTGGGGGAGGGCAACGCGACGGTGGAAGGCGCCGAGCCGACCCGGTTCCGGTCGGCCTGGGGCGGTCGGCCGAGGGCAGCGGCGTCCTTGTCGGCGTTCTTCGTGTCGAGCGTCGCGACCGGCTCCCCGGGCCTGCGCCGCCACGGACGAGCGCTCATCGCCGTCCGGCGTACTCGCGGGCTCACGCGGGCGTCGCTGGCGCTGAACCGGACGGTCGCGCCGGTCGAGGTCGATGTCGCCGACGGCCGGGTGATGCTCGAGGGGCAGCCGCTGGCTGTCGAGCCGGTCGCCGAGGTGCCGCTCAGCCGGCGCTACTTCCTGCGCTGAGGGGCCGGTAAGCGGCCGTTCGTGCGAACGCGAGCGTGCTTATCAGGCTGCAGATCGGGGTCGAACGCGTGGTTCCCCGACCGCTCGAGGGCCCGACGTGCTCGTGAAACACGACTAGGCGCCTGAGGAGGGCCGGGACGATCCTTCGGGCTCTCCCTGCAGCCTCGGAAGCACACCGATCGACCGGTCGGGCCGCGGTCGAGCGCGAGACCTACCGGCCGCGCTGCGCGTCGGCCAGCTCGCGCGCGATGTCGCGCCGCGCGTCGCGGTCGGCGATGTCGCGCCGGCGGTCGTGGAGCTGCTTGCCGCGCGCCAGGCCGAGCTCGATCTTGGCCTTCCCGCGGCTGAGGTACAGGCGCAGCGGTACGATCGTCTGACCCTTCTGCTGCGCCCGCCCCAGCAGCTCGTCGATCTCGCGCCGGTGCAGCAGCAGCTTGCGGTTCCGCTTGGGGTCGTGGTTGTACCGATTGCCCTGCTCGAACGGCGCGATGTCGGCGCCGATCAGCCAGGCCTCGCCCTTCTCGATCCGTGCGTAGGCGTTGGCGATGTTGGCCTTGCCGGCGCGCACCGACTTGATCTCGGTGCCGGTCAGCACGAGGCCAGCCTCGAACGTCTCGTCGATCGTGAACTCGTGGCGGGCTTTTCGGTTGAGAGCGACGGTCGAGTCGTCGCGCATGATGGCTCCAGACGTGCCAGTGGTGGACTCTCCGAGGTCGGAGGCCGATTTTCGGGAGGCCATCCGACCGAGGAAGGATAGGCGGCGGAGTGCGCACGAACGCCGGCCCTATGCGGACCGGCGTTCGAGTTGCTTACCCACCCACAGGGTGTCCGACTAGACGGCCATCTCCTGCGAGGTGGTGCAGCTACGCGTACTGTCGATCACTGCACATCACCTCCTTTCGTTCGCAGAAACCGTACCCGATGGGTACCGGGAGCGCAAGGACTCTTGCTACGGGCCGCCGAGCGGGAGCCGGACGCTGGCTCGGAGCACGTCGATCGCCGTGTCGATGACCGGGTCGCTGCCCGGGATCCCGACCTGCGGGATGTCGACGTCGACATCGGGATCGATGCCCACGTCGTGGATCCAGCGCTTGGACGGGGTCAGCCAGCGCGCGATGGTCAGCCGGAAGGCGCCACCCTCGCCTGCCAGCTCCTGCCATTGCTGGACCGTGCCCTTGCCGAACGAGCGCTGGCCGACGATCGTGGCCCGCCCGCTGTCCTGGAGCGCCGCGGCGACGATCTCGCTGGCCGAGGCCGTGCCGCGGTCGATCAGGCAGACGACATCGATCGACGGATCGATGGCCGCGCCGTCAGGGATGGCATCGGTCGCGATCTGCGTCCCGTGCGAGTCCTGCTCCCAGAAGATGGGCCCGGACCCGATGAACTGGCTCGCTACGACGCGCGCCGCGGTCACGTAGCCGCCCGGGTTGCCGCGCAGGTCGAGGATGAGCTTGGTGCGGCCCGCTTCGACGTGGCCGCGGACGGCCGCGGCGAGGTCCTCGGCGGACCGGTCCGAGAAGCCCTCCAACCGGACATAGCCGACCGTGCCGCTCATGAGGGCCTTCGCCTCGACCTCGCGCTCCTGGATGATCTCGCGGGTGATGCGCAGGACGAACGGGTCCTGCTTGCCACGCTGGATGCGCAGCTCGACCGTGGTGTCCTTCGGGCCGCGCATGCGCTCGCGGGCGCCGTCGACGGTCAGCCCGTCGAGCGGTACGCCGTCCGTCGCGAGCACGAGGTCGCCCGGGCGCAGGCCGGCTTTCTCGGCCGGCGATCCGCCGATCGGCGCGACGATGACCAGCCGGCATAGCGGGCCGAGCGTGGCGCAGCCTTGCGTCCCGTCGGCGGCCTCGGTCGCGATCTCGGCGCCGATGCCCTCGAACTGCCCGCTGATCCCCTGCAGGTTCGAGCGGTACTGCTCCGAGGTCAGGTACGACGAATACGGGTCCTCGAGGGAGTCGATCATGCCGCGGATCGCGCCCTGGACGATCGCCTGCCGGTCGACCTCGCCGCCGGCGAACCGGTCCTGGATCGTGTGGTAGGTGTCCCAGAAGGGGCGGAACGCCGCACCGTCGGCGGCCGGCGTGCCCGGCTCGACTGCGCTCTGGCGGCCCATCGAGTAGCCGCTCAGGAACAGCGCACTGCCCGACAGCAGCGCGACGATCGTCAGCGCGACGGACAGGATCGGCACGCGGCGGGAGAGTCGAGGGGCTGCGTCGACCGGCGCGACGGACACCGCCTGCCGATCCGGATGATCGTTCCCTGTGGCGTGCATGGCGGTATGCGGTTCCCCCTCGAGTCGAGCGATGACGGATGACGGAGCGCGACTGAGGACTCGAATCTACAACGGCCGCTCGAGGTCGGCCCCGGGTCGAAGGTACGGCCGACGGGTGCGACCCGCGGCGGGCTAGCGGATGAGGTAGGTGCGGACCGAGACCCACGAGCCGAGGATGCCGAGCCCGACGCCGGCACCCACCACCAGCGTGACCAGGTCGCGCGTCAGCGAGCCGACCTCGAGCGGCAGCACGCGGAAGAACTCGACCATGAAGCCGTTGAGCGGCTCGGCCGCGCCGGCCAGGATCGCCAGCGTCACGGCAGCACCGAGGAAGCCCACGAACGCGCCCTCGAACACGAACGGCCAGCGGATGAAGGCGTCGGACGCGCCGACCAGCCGCATGATCTCGATCTCCTCGGCACGGGCGACGACCGCCAGGCGGATGGCGTTGATGATGATGAACAGCACGATCAGCCCGACGCCGATGAGGATCCCCGTCCCTACCGTGCGCAGGACCTCGGTGACCGTCAGCAGGCGGTCGACCAGGTCCTCGATGTTGATGACGTTGCGGACGATCGGGTGCTCCGTCGGGTCGAGCGCGTCGCCGACCGCCTTGAGGGCGGACGGGTCGGTCAGCTTCACCTCGATGCTGGCGAAGAGCGGGTTGCTGTCGAGCTGTTGGGTGAGGTCGGTCCGGCCCTGCGCCTCCATCAATTCACGGAAGCGCTCGAGCGCCTTGTCGCGGGTGACGACCTCGACCGATGCGACGTCGGGCCGGGCGTCGATCTCGGCGGCCAGGGCATTGATCTGCGACTCGGTCGCGTTCTGGTGGAGGTAGGCGACGACCTCGACCTTCTGCTCGGTGAACTCGAGCCCCGCCAGCAGCCCCGTCTGGATGATCCAGAAGCCGGCCAGCAGCAGCAGCATCAGCACCATCGTCGCGGTGGCCGCGAGGCTCATCACCGCGTTGCGCCAGAACCCCTGCCAGGCGCGCTTGAGGCTGAAGAAGAGGAAGGCCAGCACGCTTGGTCAGTCCTCGCGGTGGTATGCGCCACCGACCTCGTCGCGGATGACTCGACCCTCCTCGAGGGCGACGACGCGTTTGCGCAGCGCCGTGACGACCTCGGCGTTATGGGTCGCCATGAGGACCGTGACGCCGAGCTCGTTGATGCGCAGCAGCAGCTGGAGGATCTCCCAGCTGATCAGGGGATCCAGGTTGCCGGTCGGCTCGTCGGCGATGATCAGCCGCGGGTCGTGGACGAGGGCACGGGCGATCGCCGTGCGTTGCTGCTCACCGCCGGACAGCTGGGCGGGCACCTGCTTCGACTGCGCCGTGAGACCGACGATCGCCAGCACCCGGTCGACCGCCGGTCGGATCTGGCGGCGTGGATAGCCGGTGACCTCGAGGGCGAACGCGACGTTCTCCCAGACCGTCTTGGTCGGCAGCAGCTTGAAGTCCTGGAAGATGATGCCGATCTTGCGGCGCATGCGCGGGACCTGCCGGCGCGGCAACCGGGCCAGATCCTGGCCATCGAGCACGACCTCGCCGCGGCTCGCGATCTCGTCGCGGATGAGCAACTTGATGAGGGTCGACTTGCCAGCACCCGACGGGCCGACCAGGAACACGAAGTCGCCCTCGGGGATCACCAGGTCGACGTCACGCAGGGCGATCTTGCCGTTGGGGTACTGCTTGGTCACGTCGTGGAGCACGAGCACGGCTCGATCCGGGACGGCCTGGTCGCGACCGCGTTCGAGGATCCGACGACGGAGTGAGCGCGCCGCCGATGGCGCTGGGGCGATGGTCACGGGCGACTCCGCGGGCGCGAGCGGGTGGCGACTGACGGCCGCCACCGAAGGAGGTTCGGTTCGACCCCGTCCGCGGGCACGGCATCGGGAGCCATCGCCAGCGAGGCTATCACCCGGCCCATCGGACCGGCAAACGTACGGGCGGACTAGCGGGACCCGGACGATGGTCCGGTCCGGACCGGTCTAGAGCAGTCCGGGGGAGATCGGGAGATAGCGGGTCAGGTCGGCGAACGGGCGATCCCAGCACAGAAGGACGGGGAAGGCCTCCAGGCGGAAGCCGGCCCGCAACGCACCGATGACGGCCTGGTCGGCAGTCCCCGGCAGCCACACGGCGAAGGCGCCCCGCGGCGTCACCGCGGTCGTGAGATGGCCCAGGATCGGTGCCACGAGGTCGGGATCGCGGCTGGCGACCGGGCCGAGGCGGCCGGCCTCGGTCGCGTAGCCGTAGCCGAGCGGGGCGCCGTCGGGCCCCGTGTACAGCCAGCCGCGCCGGCTCTCCCCGCGCAGGTAGCGATGGTCGATCGGGTGGCGCACGCCGAGCGTCTCGGCGTCCAGGGCGTCGACCATCGTGGCGAGCCCGGCGTGGTCGTCGGCAGCCACCCGGTCGAACGGGATGGCCCGGACCCCCGACGGCAGCACGCCGAAGGCATCCCCGGCCATCGGCAGCCCGATCATGTTGAGCAGCGGGACCCGGGGCACCATGCCCAGCGACGCATACAGCGCATTGCTGATGGGCTGGGCGCTGTCCGTGCCGGTCGCCCGGACCGTGGCTTCGTCGTCGTCCGGCGCCACCCGTTCGAGCAACCGCCGTCCGACGCCGGCGCCCTGGATCTCGGGCAGGACGAAACACATCGACAGGAACCACAGCCGCTCGCGCACGACCGCCACGGCGAACGCGACGATCCGCTCGCCTGCGCCGTCCGGGTCGGCCCGGGTCGCCACGATGAACCGTTCCGGGTCGGTCGCATGGAGGTGGTCGTACAACCGGACGACCGCAGCGTTCTCGGGCTGCAGGTCGGGAACGTTCAGCCGCCCCAGGTAATCGTTGATCGCGACGCGCCACACGTCGGCGCACGCCTCGAGCTCGTCGGCGCGGACGGGCCGATACGTGAGCGCGTCCCGGACCGCGGGCCCAGGTCGCACGGTCACGCGCCGTCGCCCTCCGGGTCATCGCGGCGCGACTCGCCACCTGTCGCGAGTCGCTCGAGCTCGGCCTGCATGAAGGCGTCGAGGTCGCCGTTCAGGACGGCCGTCGTATTGCCCGTCTCGTAGCCGGTGCGCAGGTCCTTGACCATCTGGTAGGGGTGCAGGACATAGCTCCGGATCTGGTTGCCCCAGCCGGCCTCGACATGCTCGCCCTTGAGGGCGCGCAGCTCGGCCTCCTTCTCTTGTAGCGCACGCTCGAGGAGGCGCGCCTTGAGCACCTTCGTCGCGTTCTCCTTGTTCTGGGTCTGCGAGCGCTCGTTCTGGCTCTGCACGACGATGCCGGTCGGCTGATGGGTCAGGCGCACGGCCGAGTCGGTCTTGTTGACATGCTGGCCGCCGGCCCCCTGCGACCGATACGTGTCGACCCTGATCTCGTCCCAGTCGAGCTCGATCTCGATGTCGTCATCGACCTCGGGCAGGACCTCGACGAGGGCGAACGTCGTCTGCCGTCGGTTCTGCGAGTCGAACGGGCTGATGCGGACCAGTCGGTGCACGCCGCGCTCCGCCCGCAACCAGCCGTAGGCACGCCGGCCATCGATCTCGACCGTGACGCTCTTGAGCCCGGCCTGCTCGCCCTCCTGCTGGTCGATGATCTCGGTCTTGAAATGGTGGTACTTGTCCGCCCAGGCGAGGTACATCCGCAGCAACATCTCGGCCCAGTCGGTCGCTTCCGTGCCACCGGCGCCGGCGCTGATCGTCAGGATGGCGGCGTTGTCGTCGTACTCGCCGGAGAACAGGAGGGCGGTGCGCTCTCGGCCGAACTCGGCTTCGAGGGTCGCGCTGTTGCGCTCGAGCTCCCCTGCGAGGTCGGCGTCGGGTGACTCGTCGAGCAGCTCGACAGCGGCTTCGAGGTCGCCGGCGCGCGTCAGCAACCCACGCCAGGTGTCGATCTCGGATCGGAGGCCGTCGGCCTCGCGGAGGACCTTCTGAGCGCCGCGTTGGTCGTCCCAGAACCCGGGTTCGAGCGTCAGCGCGTCCAGCTGCGCGACGCGGTCCTGCTTGGTGTCGAGGTCAAAGACGCCCCGAGGTCGACCGGATCCGTTCAGCCAGATCGCGGATGGCGGATGCGTCCACCTAGTTCCGGGTCTGCAGATCCTGGAGCAGGATCGGACGCAGCTCGATGAGCCGCAGGGCCGTCTTGCTCCGAGCGACGACGGGGTTCACGCAGGGGCAGTAGCTGTTGTGCGGACAGACGCCGCAGTTGCCGTCACAGTCGAGTGCAGCCGCGTAGCTGCAGGACCGGCAATCGCGCTCGCACGCGATGAGATCGACGAACGCGGCATCCTCGGCCTGCTTCAACAGACTCCCTCCATTCACGGCGCTGGGCACGAGCGGGGCTGGGGGCTGGGAGACCTGCCGGGGGACGCGAGCGGTCCGGAATCGGCGGGTTGGCCCAGTATAGGCGGCCAAGCTCACAGCGCCAAGGGGGTACTTTCCGCCGCCTATGGCGACTCGCCGGACACGAAGTAGATCGCCAGCGCCCCGAGCTCGTGCACGATCGCGTCGACCCGCCGCACGGGATCGCGTTCGAGGGGGCTTGTCCGGGTCGGCGAGCCGTAGCCGGTGATGCCCTCGTCCGAGGCCATGCGCAGGACGCGCAGCATGTGGCTCGGGTCAGAGACGAAGACGGCTGTCTCGAGATCGCGCTCCGCCATGAGCGCGGCGACGAGCCGGATCGATTGGAGCGTCGTGCGGCTCTGGTCCTCGGCGAGGATCGCCGAATCGGGGACGTCGTTGGCGATCGCGTACAGGCGCGCGGCATCGGCCTCGGTCGTCCGGTCCCCCTCGGCCTTCCCGCCGGTCACCACCAGCCACGGTGCGAGACCCTCGTGGAACAGCTCGATGGCGTGGTCCAGCCGCGCCCTGAACAGTGGCGAGGGCCGGCCGTCGTACTGGGCCGCGCCCATCACGATGATCGCGTCCGCGGCCTGGCGCTCATCGCGGTTGCCCTGGTCCCACACGCGGTACGCGGTATAGCCGGCGAGGGCGAGTCCGACGACCAGTCCCGCGAGGATCAACCGAGCGAGGGCGCGCACCGTGCCTCAGCCGATCAGCGGCCGTGGCACTTCTTGTACTTGGCCCCCGACCCGCACCAGCAGGGGTCGTTGCGCCCGATCCGGGCCCCGGTCGGCGTGTAGCCCTGCCGGACACCACCAGCGGCACCTGCGCCGTTGCCGCCCGTCGCCGGCTGGTCGCCAAGCGACTCCGTCACGTTCCGTGCCGCCGGCGCCGACGGCAGCGAGCCGCGGACGATGGCCGAGCCGGCCGCTCGGGCACCGGCGGTGGCTGCCACGGGCTGCCGCGCGGCACCCGCGCCGTTCCCGTCCGCTGACGAGCCCGTCAGGGCCGCCGCGCCCCGGGCCAGCGACTGGGCGAGCCCGCCATCGGGCGGCTGCTTCTGGACGCTCACCCGGAAGATCGCCGACGCCACGCCGTTGCGGATCAGCCCGCGCAACTCCTCGTACATCCGGAAGGCTTCGCGGCGGAACTCGTTGAGCGGGTCCTGCTGGGCGTAGCCGCGCAGGCCGATGCCGCGGCGCATGTCGTCGACCTCGGTGAGGTGCTCGACCCACAGCGAATCGATGGTCCGGAGCAGGACGATCCGCTCGACCTGCGCCCAATCGTCTGCACCGACCTCCGCCTCACGCGCGGCGAGCCGCTCGTCGGCGTGCTCGCGCAGGTAGTCGGCGATCGCCTCGCGACCACCCTGGTCCCACAGCGTGTCCGGTGACGTCGCCTCGCCGCCGAGCCCGATCGTCGTCAGCGCTGTCGACAGGCCGTCGACGTTCCACGCGTCCGGGTCCTCGCCGAAGAGGTGCTGATCGACGAGTGCGTCGATCTCCTCGTCGAGGAACGCCCGCACGGTCTCGGTGAGGTCCTCGTTGTGGAGCACCTTGTCGCGTTCCGCGTAGATCGTCTCGCGCTGCTTGTTGATGACGTCGTCGAACTCGACGACGCGCTTGCGGATGTCGAAGTTGAAGCCCTCGACGCGGCTCTGGGCGCTCTCGATGGTCTTCGACACGAGCCGCGATTCGATCGCGACATCCTCCTCGAGGCCGAGTCGTTCCATCAGCCCGGTGACCCGATCCGAGGCGAAGCGCTTCATCAGGTCGTCGTCGAGCGAAAGGTAGAACCGTGACGAACCGGGATCGCCCTGGCGGCCCGCGCGTCCGCGCAGCTGATTGTCGATCCGGCGCGATTCGTGCCGTTCCGTGCCGATGATGTGCAGCCCGCCCGCATCGACCACGCGGACGTGCTCCTCCTCGGTGAGCGCCTTGGCCTCGTCGAGGGCCGCCCCGTACGTGTCCGGGTCGACCTCGGCCGGGTTGAGGCCCTTGCGATGGAGCGCCTCGGACGCGAGGCCGGCCGGGTTGCCGCCGAGCAGGATGTCGGTGCCGCGACCGGCCATGTTGGTCGCGATCGTCACGGCCCCGGTTCGACCGGCCTGCGCGACGATGCCGGACTCCTTCTCGTGGAACTTGGCGTTTAGGGTCTCGTGCTTGATCCCGCGGCGCTTCAGCATCGCCGACAGGATCTCGGACTTCTCGACGCTGACCGTGCCGACGAGCACGGGCCGCCCGACCTCCTGCATCTCGACGACCTCGTCGATAAGCGCGTTGAACTTGGCCTTCTCGTCGCGGAACACGAGGTCGGCCTCGTCGGTCCGGATCATGTCCCGATGGGTCGGGATCGCGACGACCTCGAGGGTGTAGATCTTGTGGAACTCCTCGGCTTCGGTCATCGCCGTGCCGGTCATGCCGGCGAGCTTGTCGTACAGGCGGAAGTAGTTCTGGAACGTGATCGTGGCCAGCGTCACGCTCTCGCGCTGGACGCGCAGCCCCTCCTTCGCTTCGATCGCCTGGTGCAGGCCCTCGCTCCAGCGCCGACCGGGCATCTGGCGACCGGTGAACTCGTCGACGATGACGATCTCGCCGTCCTTGACGATGTAGTCGCGGTCGCGCTTGTACAGGGCATGCGCACGCAGTGCCTGCTCGAAGTGACGGGCGAGCCGCGGGTCGGTGTCGTACAGGTTCTCGACCCCGAGGAAGCCCTCCATCCTGTGGATGCCCTCTTCTGTAGGGCTCACAGCGCGATCCTTCAAGTCGATGAAGTAG
The DNA here is from genome assembly GCA_963812745.1 of uncultured Chloroflexia bacterium. Classification (GTDB taxonomy): domain Bacteria; phylum Chloroflexota; class Limnocylindria; order Limnocylindrales; family CSP1-4; genus SPCO01. Next base: position 57,193 of record CAWEWE010000012.1, read on the forward strand.
TCGCCGCCCTCCTCGGCGCCCTCGGGCCGCTCCTTGAGGCGCGGCACCAGACGCGCGAACGTGAAGTACAGGTCGGCCGACTCCTCCGCCTGGCCGGAGATGATCAGCGGCGTGCGCGCCTCGTCGATGAGGATGTTGTCGACCTCGTCGACGATCGCGAAGCTGCGCTCGCGCTGCACCCGCTGGCTCAGGTCGACCACCATGTTGTCGCGCAGGTAGTCGAATCCGAATTCGTTGTTGGTGCCGTACGTCACGTCCGCGGCGTAGGCCTCGCGCCGCTCGACCGGCCGCAGGTTGATCAGCCGCTCGTCCGTCGTCGGGTAGGCGGGCTCGAACAGGTACGACGCGTCGTGCGTGATCATCCCGACGCTGACGCCGAGGAAGTGGTAGATCGGGCCCATCCATTGCGGGTCGCGCCGGGCTAGGTAGTCGTTGACCGTGACGATGTGCACGCCCCGGCCGGTCAGCGCGTTGAGGATCGCGGCCAGCGGCGCGACGAGCGTCTTGCCCTCGCCCGTCCGCATCTCCGAGATGCGCCCCTGGTGGAGGACGGCGCCGCCGATGAGCTGCACGTCGAAGTGGCGCATCTCGAGCGTGCGCTTCATGGCTTCGCGGGTCATCGCGAAGACCTCGGGGAGGACGTCGTCGAGCGCCTTCTGCAGGCGTTCGTTCTCGCGCTTGCGACGCGCCTTGGTCAGCTCGCGACGGCGCTCGAGGTCCTCGTGGTGGAGCTCGTCACCGGACGGCTCCTCGGGCACCGCGGAGGCGCGGACCTCCTCGCGGATCTCGGCGAACTGTGCCCGGATCTGCTCGGGCGTCATCGCTTCGAACTCGGCTTCGAGCGCGTTCGCCTCGTCAACCCAGGGCTGGATGCGTCGGAGCTCGCGGTCGTTCGAGTCGACGAAACGGGAAAGGAACTTCATGGGAGATTGAGTATAGGCCGAGTTCGGCCGAATCCCGGTTCAGGGCATCGGATCGGGGTCGGGCCGACCGGCGATGTCACTCCCAGTAGCGCTTTACTGATGAATGAACGTGGCCGAGTGCGGGATTCGACACCTATAGTCAATTCTGGGGGTCGACCCTGCACGTTCATCGGGAGATCGCTACTGACGCTGACATTTGCGAGCGGCCTCGGCGCGGCCGGGGCACGGCGGGTCAGCCCGCGGGCAAGTTCCAGAAGCCCGTGCCGTACCCGATGACCAGCAGCAGGAATGTCGCCACGGCCAGGCCGAGCCAGAACAGGATCGACATGAACGTCGACGTCGGGTACATCTCGGGGTTCTTGAGGTCGGGCAGGCGACGTCGGCGCAGGCCGGCGCCCCAGCGCGGGGATCGAAGCTGCGCTCGCCAGTCGGTCTCAGCGGGCCCCGCCTCGAGGCCGCCTTCGCCGTCGGGTCGGTGGAGCTGGAGGCTCATCGCTCGGATGGTACGGCCGCGGCGAGGGTGCCTGTTGAGGGCTCCCCGTCGTCGTTGCCGCCGTCGTCGGATGTGGGTGGTCCGCCCGGGCCGTCGGAGCCCTCATCCCAGAGCAGCATCTCCTGCGTGAACGACACCTCGCTCGAGAACAGCGCCCCGACCGACTCGCCACGGTGGATGCGCTTGATCGCCTCGCCGATGAGCGGCGCGACCGACAGCGTGGTGATCTTCGGGATGCGCTTCGAGGGCGCGAGCGGGACCGAATCGGTGATGACGACCTCGCGCAGGGAGCTGTCGCGGATGCGCTCGATCGCCGGGTCGCTCAGGACGCCGTGCGTGGCGCACGCATACATCTCGGTCACGCCCTCGCGCTCGAGCGCGCGAACGATCTCGACCAGCGTCCCCGCGGTATCGATCTCGTCGTCGACGATGATGGCCCGCTTGCCACGGACCTCGCCGATGACGTTCATCAGCTCGGCCCGATCCAGGTTGCCGATCCGCCGCTTCTCGATGATCGCCAGCGGCGCATCGAGCAATTCGGCGAAGGCCCGCGCGCGCTTGGCGAAGCCGAGATCGGTCACGACCACGAGGTCCTCGAGCCGCTTGTCGATGAAGTAGCGCGACAGCATGTGCACGGCCGTGAGCTCGTCGACCGGGATGTTGAAGAAGCCCTGGATCTGGCCCTGGTGGAGGTCCATCGACAGGACGCGGTCGGCACCGGCGACCGTGATCATGTCGGCGATGAGCCGGGCGGTGATCGGCACCCGCGGCTGGTCCTTCTTGTCGGACCGGCCGTAGGCATAGAACGGGATCACGGCCGTGATCCGCCCCGCCGACGCCCGCTTGAAGGCGTCGATCATGATCAACAGCTCCATGATCGACTGGTTCACGGGGTGCGACGTGGGCTGGACGAGGAAGACGTCCTTCTCGCGGACGTTGTCCAGGATCTTGACGAAGATGTTCTCGTTCGCGAACTGGAAGACCTCGGCCTTGCCGCACTCCATGCCGAGATAGCGCGCGATCTTGCGCGCCAACTCGGGGTTGGCATTGCCGTGGTAGATCTCGAACTGGTCCGCGTACAAGGGCGACCCCTCCCGTTGGCCGAAGACCGTCACATCGCGCCGCCGCTCGGATCGGTCTGACCGGGACCGCCCGTCGCGGGGGCGCCATCGTCGCCCATGCCGTCGCGGTCCGCAAGTCCGGGCCGGAATGCGGCGATCGCTGCGACACGATCCCCCTCGGCGAGGCGCATCACGATGACCCCGCGAGCCTGCGACGAGTAGCGGTTGATGGTGTTTGTCTCGGTGCGGATCACCTGGCCGCCCTGCGAGATGAGCACAAGCTCCTCATCATGCTCGGTGACCTGCTGGACGGCGGCCACGAGCCCCGTCTTGCGGCCTTCGAGGGCGATCAGCCGGACGCCCTGTCCGCCGCGGTGCTTGCGCCGGAAATCGCCGATCGCGACGCGCTTGCCGTAGCCCGTCTCGGTGAGGACCAGCAGGTCGGCTTCCGGCTCCACGACGCTCATCGCCACGACGCTGTCGCCTTCGCGCTTGAGCAGTCGGATGCCGATCACGCCGGCCGCGTCACGGCCCATCGGCCGGACCTCGCCCTCCTCGAACCGCGCCAGCATCCCCTGCGCCGTGGCCAGGATGATGTCGTCGCCGCCGCTGGACACGCCGACCCACGCCAGCTCGTCGTCCTCGTTGATGGTGACCGCCCGGATGCCGGTCGCACGGACGCGCTCGAACTGCTCCAGCGGGGTCTTCTTGATCATGCCTTTGCGAGTGGCCATGACGAGGTAGTGCCCGGGCTCGAAGTTCGGCAGCACGATCGTTGCCACCGGGACCTCGCCCGAGTCGACCTGGACGCCCGGCAGGTTGATGATCGCCATGCCCTTGGCCTGGCGCGACGCGTCCGGGATGGCGTGGACCTTGGCACTGAACACGCGCCCGCGGTTGGTGAAGAACAGCGCCCAGTCGTGCGTGTTGGCGACGAGCAGGTGCTCGACGGCGTCCTCCTCGCGCGTCACGTGGCCGATGATCCCCTTCCCGCCGCGATGCTGGCGGCGGTAGGTGTCGACCGGCTGGCGCTTGATGTAGCCGCGGCCGGAGATCGTCACGACGACGTCCTCGTCGGCGATGAGGTCCTCGTCGGTCATCTCGCGGCTCGCGTCGTCAGCGACGCGCGTCCGCCGCTCGCCGGCGAACTTGCGCTTCAGCTCGGTCAGCTCTTCCTTGATGATCGTGAGCACCCGCGTCGGGTTGGCGAGGATGTCCTCGAGCTCGGCGATGAGCTGGATGACGGCGAGGTACTCGTCCTCGATCTTCTTGCGCTCGAGCGCGGCGAGCCGGGCCAGCCGCATGTCGAGGATGGCCTGGGCCTGGAGCTCGGACAGGTCGAAGCGCGACATCAGGTTGTCGCGCGCGACATCGACATCGGCCAATTCGCGGATGGTCTTGATGACCGCGTCGAGGTGGTCGAGGGCGATCTTGAGGCCCTCGAGGATGTGCGCCCTGGCGCGCGCCTTGCCGAGGTCGAACTCCGTGCGGCGCCGGACGATCTCCTGGCGGTGCTCGACGTAGTGCTCGAGGACACTGCGGAGCGGGAGCGTCTGCGGCTGGCCGTCGACCAGGGCGAGCATGTTCATGTTGAACGCGAGCTGCATCGGGGTGTGTTTGAACAGGTTGTTCAGCACCTTGTGCGGGTTGGCGTCGCGCTTGATCTCGATGTAGATGCGCATCCCGTCACGGTCGGACTCGTCGCGCAGGTCGGCGATGCCGTCGATCTTCTTGTCCTTGACGAGATCGGCGATCTTCTCGAGCAGGCTGGCCTTGTTCACCTGGTACGGCAGCTCGGACACGATGATCGCGGTCCGATCGCCACGGACCTCCTCGAAGGCGACCTGTGCGCGCATCACCACGCGACCGCGGCCGTGGGCGTACATCTGGCGGATGGCGTCGACCGTCTCCCACTCGCCGGTCAGGATGTTGCGCTGCTTCTCGAAGCGGAAGATGGTCCCGCCGGTCGGGAAGTCCGGGCCGAGCACGAACTTGCACAGGTCGTCCGACGTGAGCTCGGGATCGTCGATGAGGGCGATGGTGGCGTCGACGATCTCGCCCAGGTGATGGGGCGGGATGTTCGTCGCCATCCCGACCGCGATGCCCGATGACCCATTGACGAGCAGGTTCGGCAGCTTGGCAGGGAGCACCGACGGCTGCTTCTGCGTGCCGTCGTAGTTGTCGACGAAGTCGACGGTCTCCTTGTCGATGTCGGCGAGCATCTCGGACGCGATCGCCGTCAGGCGCGCCTCCGTGTAGCGCATCGCAGCCGCGCTGTCCCCGTCGACGCTGCCGAAGTTGCCCTGGCCGTCGACCAGCGGGTAGCGCATCGAGAAGTCCTGCGCCAGCCGGACGAGCGCGTCGTACAGGGCGACGTCGCCGTGTGGGTGGTACTTGCCCATCACCTCGCCGACGATCGCCGCGCACTTGCGATAGGAGCTGGTCGACGACAGGCCCATCTCGCCCATGGTGTAGAGGATCCGGCGGTGAACGGGCTTCAGGCCGTCGCGGACGTCCGGCAAGGCGCGGGAGACGATCACGCTCATCGCGTAGTCGAGGTACGAGACGCGCATCTCGTCCTCGATGCGGATGGCTCGGACGTCGCCCAGGTCGTCGGTCACGGTCGGCTACTCCTGATCAGGTCAGCGGCGGTTCGGGGTGGTAGCGCGGGTCCGGCACGCCACCGAATCGATCGACCAGGCCCGCGGCCGCCGACGTCGACGGGGCACCCGGCCGGCGACGGATCCCGGCCAGCCGCGCGCGTAGCGCCTCGGCATCCCCCGGATCCAGCTTCGCCAGGCTGTCGCGGATGACCCAAGCACGGTGGCCGTCGTCGGTGGCGACGGCACGCTCCGTCTCCGCGCGCAGCGCGCTCGGTGGTGCGCTGGGGATCGATCTGGGCGAGCGAGCGGTACGCCCATGAGAGGGCCTTCTGGACGTCTGGCTCGTCGTCGCCGATGAGCTGCCCGAGCAGCGGCAGCGCATGCTCGACCACCTCGGGGCCGCGGCCGCTCCGACGGTTGCCGTGGGTCATCGTCGCGATCGTCGAGCCGACGAGCCGGCGCTCCCAGCGCGACGGCGAGAACACGAGCTGCTCCAGCTCGGCCCAGCGATACGGCTCGGCGGCGATGCCGGTGCCATAGGGATGGGCCAGGTCGTCGACGGTGATCCAGTCGGCGGCTTCCCGCGCCCCTCTGCGGAGGAGCTGCCACGTCCGTTCCGCGTCGTCCCTGAGCGTGCGCTCGAGGAGGGCGAAGGCGAACCAGCGGGCTTCGAGGTGCTCTTCGCGGAACAGGCGATCGGCCAGGAACAAGAGGGCGGTCGGGCGGTCCTGGCGCGTGGCCCCCTTGAACCCGCGGATGACCGCGGCAAGAAGCGGCCAGCGGACCCCGTGCGATGGTCCGAGACCCGGTGCGATGAAGTGCTGACCGGCGAGGTATTCGGGGTCGGCGAGCGTCGCGAGGCCGTCACGGAGCGCGGCCGCGAACGCGTCGGGGTCCTGGACGTGATCGGCGAGGCTCGTGCCGAGTGCCTCGGCGGCCGGCTTGTGCTCGGCGACGAACGCCACGGCGCGGGCAGTGGCGGCGCTGGCGGGCCGAGCCGCGGTCGTGACGGTGCTCACGTCGCGTTCTGCCCGTCCACGTGGTCGGGCGTTCCGGCCGGGTCGAGGCGACGGAACCCGTATCGCTCGCGTAGTTCGCGTTTCCGCTCCTCGCCGGCCGCGACATACACCCCGGTCGCCGTCGCGAGCGTGTCGCCGGTGGCTGCGTCGGTGAGCCGGGCCGCCGTGTCCACGATCCGCCGGCGTGCGCGGGTGATCCAACCTTCCGCGCGCAGGGTCTGGCCGACCGTGACCGGACGCTTGAAGTCGACCGCGAGGCGGGCCGTCAGGCCGAGGTTGTCCTCGCCCACGAGCGCCCAGGCCATGACCTCGTCGAGGATGGTGCACACGATCCCGCCGTGCGCGATCCCATCCCAGCCCTGGAAGCGCGGTTCGAGCTTGAGCTCGACCCACGAGCGGCCGGGCTCGACGTGGAGCTCGAGACCCATGCCGGTGGTGTTCAAGGTCCCGCAGGCGAAGCAGTGATGCGGCGCGATCTCGAACCGGGTCCCGCCGGGGACCTCGATGACCCGGGCCTCAGATGTCAAGGTTCTGCACCTTGCGTGCCTCGGTCTTGATGAAGTCCTTGCGCGGCCCGACCTTCTCGCCCATCAGCATCGTGAAGATCTCGTCGGCGAGGGCGGCGTTCTCGGAGTCGACCCGCAGCAGCGTGCGGGTCTCCGGGTTCATCGTCGTCTCCCAGAGCTGGTCGGCGTTCATCTCGCCCAGACCCTTGAACCGCTGGACGGACAGGTTCTTGACGTTGAACTCCTTGATGATCCGCTCGCGTTCCTTCTCGCTCTGCGCGTAGCGGGTCTGCTTGCCGGTGCTGACCCGGTATAAGGGCGGCTGCGCGATGTACAGGTACCCGGCGTCCACGACCTCGGGCATATGCCGGTAGAAGAACGTCAGCAGCAGCGTCCGGATGTGGGCGCCGTCGACGTCGGCGTCGGTCATGATGATGATCCGGTGATAGCGCAGCTTCGTCGCGTCGAAGCTCTCACCGATGCCGGCCCCGAGGGCGATGATCAGCGGGCGCACGTTCTCGCTCGACAGGATCTTGTCGAGCCGCGCCTTCTCGACGTTGAGGAGCTTGCCACGGAGTGGCAGGACGGCCTGGAACCGTCGGTCACGGCCCTGCTTGGCGGATCCACCGGCCGAATCGCCCTCGACGATGTACAGCTCGCTCCGGGCGGGGTCGCGCTCCTGGCAGTCGGCGAGCTTGCCGGGCAGCGACAGGCCGTCCAGGGCGCCCTTCCGGATGACCAGGTCGCGCGCCTTCCGTGCCGCCTCACGCGCACGGGCCGCCGTGAGGCATTTCTCGATGATCCGCCGGCCGTCGGCGGGGTTCTCGTCGAGGTGCTGGCCGAGGCTGTCGGCGACCGCCGCCTGGACCTGGCCCTTGACCTCGGCGTTGCCGAGCTTGGCCTTGGTCTGGCCTTCGAACTGCGGGTCGGTCAGTTTGACGCTGATCACGGCGGTCAGCCCCTCCCGGACGTCCTCGCCCGAGAGGTTCGCATCGCTGTCCTTGAGGATGCCCGCCCGTCGCGCCCAGTCGTTGAGGGAGCTGGTCAAAGCCGCTCGGAAGCCGGTCACGTGGGTGCCGCCGTCGACCGTGTTGATGTTGTTGGCGAAGGCCAGCACGTTCTCCGTGTAGGAGTCGTTGTACTGGAGCGCCACCTCGACCGCGGTCGAGCCTTCCTTGCGCTCGACGTAGATCGGTCGATTGTGGAGCGTCTCCTTGTTCCGGTTGAGGTGCCGGACGAACGACTGGAGTCCGCCCTCGAAGAAGAAGGAGCGCTCGCGATCGACCCGCTCGTCGATCAGCGTGATCCAGACGCGCTTGTTCAGGTACGCCGACTCGCGCAGCCGCTGGCTGATCACCTCGAACGAGTAGTCCGTGGTCTCGAACACGTCCTCGTCTGCACGGAACATGGTGAGCGTGCCGCGACGCGTGCCCTGTGGCCCGATCTTCTTGACGGCCGCCTTGGGCTTGCCGCGCTCGTACTCCTGCATCCAGACGCTGCCGTCACGCGCGGATTCCACGCGCATCCATGACGACAACGCGTTGACGACGCTGACACCGACGCCGTGGAGGCCGCCCGAGACCTTGTACCCACCGCCGCCGAACTTGCCGCCGGCGTGCAGGACGGTGTGCACGACCTCGAGCGCGTCCTTGCCGGTCGAGTGCTTGCCGACGGGCACGCCACGGCCATCGTCCTGGACCACGACCATGCCGTCCGCGCGGATCGTGACGAGGATCGTCGTCGCATGCCCGGCCATCGCTTCATCGATCGAGTTGTCGACGACCTCCCAGACGAGGTGGTGGAGGCCGCGCTCATCGGTCGAACCGATGTACATGCCCGGCCGACGACGCACGGCCTCGAGGCCCTCGAGGACCTGGATGCTTGCGGCCGTGTAGTCGCCGCCGCGCCCCTTTCGGCCGCGGCCGTTCACGCGCTCGGGCGGCACCTTCGCCGCTTCCTCGGTCACGCTGCCCCTCCGGTCAGGCGCTCGTACAGGCGTCCGAGCTCCTCGTCGCTGTAGTACTCGATGACGATCCGCCCGCCGCGGCGCGAGCGCGCCAGGCTGACCTTCGTGCCGAGCGCCCGGCGCAGGTCCTCTTCGACGCGTTCCAGGTCCTGGTCGCGGCTCGGTGCTGCCGGCTCCGACTCCGCGATCTGTCGGTCGGGCTTCGGCTCGCGCAGCCGGCGGACGAGCTCCTCGGTCTGGCGAACCGACAGGCCCTGATCGATGACGGCACCGAGGACATGCTCCTGATGCTCGACGGACAGGCCGCCGAGCGCGCGGCCGTGGCCTTCCGTGATCCGCCCCTCGGCGATCGCGGCCTGCACGACCGGTGCGAGCTCGAGCAGCCGGATCGTGTTCGCGACGGTCGATCTGGCCCGTCCGACGCGGCCCGCGATCTGCTCGTGGCTGAAGCCGAAGTCGTCGATGAGCCGGCGGAAGCCATGCGCGGCCTCGATCGGGTCGAGATCCTCGCGCTGGAGATTCTCGACGAGCGCCAGCTCGAGCCGGTGCTGATCGTCGAGGTCGCGCACGATGGCAGGGATCCGCTCCAGACCGGCAGCCGCGGCCGCGCGCACGCGCCGCTCACCGGTCACGAGCTGGTAGCCCTCGAGCGTCTCGGTCACGAGGATCGGCTGGAGCACGCCGTGCTCACGGATGCTGGCCACGAGGGACGCCATCTCGGCCTCGCCGAAATGACGGCGTGGCTGCTGTGGGTTCGGCCGGATGCTGGCGAGCGGGATCTCGGTCGGCCCGGTGCGACCCTCGGCCCGCTGCGGGATCAACGCCGAGAGCCCACGGCCGAGGCCATGGGTCCGCTCCTCGCGGATCGTCATGAGAGCACCGCCAGGTCGCCGTCACGAACGATCGGGATGCCGATCGCCCGGTTCCCGGGTCGTCGCGCGTTGCGCGCCTGAAACTCGGCCGCCAGCGCCGCGTAGGCGAGGCCGCCGCGCGATTCGGGCGCGTACGAGGCGATCGATCGGCCATGGCTCGGGGCTTCCGAGAGCCGGACGCTGCGCGGGATCACGGTGTCGTAGACGGTTCCATCGAGGTGGCGACGAGCTTCGGCCTCGACATCGGCGGACAGGTTGGTCCGCCCATCGGCCATGGTCAGGACGACGCCGTCGATCGCCAGCCGTGGGTTCAGGTGGTCCCGAACGAGATCGATGGTGGCAAGCAACTGGGTCAGTCCCTCCAGGGCGTAGTACTCACATTGGAGCGGGATGAGCACCGCATCGGCGGCGGTCAGGGCATTCACGGTCAGGAGACCGAGTGATGGTGGGCAGTCGATGAAGATGTGGTCGTATCCATCGGCGAGTGGCTCGAGCAGGCGACGCAACCGGCGCTCACGCGCCGCCACACCGGCGAGCTCCACTTCGGCGCCGGCCAGGGCGATCGACGCCGGGACGACATCGACGCCTTCGGCCGATCCATGAACGATGGCCTCGCGCAGGTCCAGCCCATCGATGATGCCGTCGTACGAGGAGCGCTCGAGCGACGCCCGATCGATCCCGAGACCGCTCGTGGCGTTGCCCTGGGGGTCCAGATCGACGAGGAGGATGCGGTCCCCCGACAGCGCGAGGAGGCTCGCCAGATTCACCACTGTCGTGGTCTTGCCGACACCGCCTTTTTGGTTCGCGCAGGCGATCGTCCGCCCCACTCAGCGATTCGCTCGGAACGATTTCACAGGTACCAATTCTACCATTTAAGGGCGGTCGACCTCGGCTGACGGATCGTCGGCGCGTGCCTGGGAGGAGGTTGCCATCGACCGCGTAGCTGCGGCTTGCGGCCGGATCACTCGGGCGTTGTTTCACGTGAAACCAGCAGTCCTCACGCGCGCGTGCCGGTGCTGATGTGATCAGGAGTCGGTCGTTGCCACGTTCAGCGGCTCCGTGGGATACTCCGCCGAGACGTCGCCGCCGAATCGGTCGTGATCAATGAGCCGGGCAGGTGGGCGCGCGACCTTGCTGGCCGCTTCGCCGAGGAAAACGACCCGTCCGATGTCCCTGCTACTTGCTGCGGTCGGCGCGGTGGTGACGGCACTGATCGAACTCACCGTGACCCAATACCTCCGCATCGGGTCGGCCCAGCCCCACCCGGTCCTCGTCCTTGCGGTGATCGTGACGATCGCCGTCGGGGTCGAGGCCGGCCTGACGTGGGCCTTCGTCGGGGGGCTCGCGCTTGATGTACTGGCACAACGTCCGCTCGGCTCGTCCGCGTTCGCGCTCCTGCTCTGCGTCGGCGGGGCGTCACTCCTGGCACGTTCGCTTCCGCACCTCCGACCGATCGTCCCGATCGTCGCCGTCTTCCTCTCAAGTCTCGGGTACTCGATGATCTTGTTCGCGACCTTCGGAGCACTGGGTGCTCCACCCTCGACCACCGACCCGTTCGCGATGGTGTTTCCTGGCGCCGTATACGACGCCGTGCTCGGCGCGGTCATCGGCCCGCTCACGGTCGCCGTGCATGATCGGCGGATGGAGCAGGAGCGGGTCGACTGGTGAACACCTATCTCGACCGGCGGGTGGCCCCCGAGCGGCGCTTCTCCCGCTTCCTCGTGTTCGGTCTCGCGGTCATCCTGGCGCTCGGCACGCTGACTGCCCGGCTGTTCTATCTGCAGATCACGAACGGCACCGAGTTCGCGGCCATCTCGAACCGGCAACGGACCGTCGATGAGCCAATCCCGGCCCCACGCGGCTACATGTACGACCGCAAGGGACGGCTGCTGGTCACGAACGTGCCGACGTTCGCAGTCAAGGTGCGACCCGCCGACCTGCCCAATTCCATGCGGGACGACGTCGTGGCCCGCCTCGGCGCGCTCCTGTCGATGGATCCGGCGGAGATCAACGCCACCATCGATGGCAACCCGGGCTCCGCGTTCGACCTGGTCCGGGTCGCACAAGACGTCGATCGCCAGACGGCGCAGCTGATCTCGGAGGCCGGCTACGAGCTGCCCGGCATCGAAGTCGCGGTCGAAGCCCGGCGCTCGTACACGGATGGCGCGTTGATGGCGCACCTCCTCGGCTACACGGGACCCGTCTCGGCCGAGGAGCTGCCTGATCTCCGCGACCAGGGCTATCAACCCGACGACCTGCTCGGGAAGATGGGTCTGGAGGCGCAGTACGAGGCCGAGCTTCGAGGGACGTACGGTGCCCAGACCGTCGCCCGCGACAGGACGGGGCGGCGGACGCAGGTCCTGCAGACCGTCCGCGAGCCCGAACCCGGCGCCTCGCTCACGCTGACCATCGATACCAAGACCCAACGCAATGCCCAGAAGGCACTGAAGTGGGCCATGGACAAGGTCGGGATGAAGCGCGGCGTGGTGATCGCGATGAACCCACAGACCGGCGAGATCCTGGCGATGGTCAGCCTGCCGACCTACGACAACAACAAGTTCGCGCGGGGCATCAGCGCGAAAGACTTCGAGAAGCTACTCAAGAACAAGGACAAGCCCCTGCTCAACCACGCGATCCAGGCGCATTACGCGCCGGGGTCGACCTACAAGCTCGTGACCGGGACCGGCGGCCTGGCGGATCGCAAGATCACCGAATCGACCAGGCTGATGACCAAGAGCTTCCTCACGCTCGGCGACACGAAGTTCTACGAGTGGAACCGGCGCGGCTGGGGCGCCTGCGACATCTACTGTGGGTTCGGCCACTCGAGCGACACGTTCTTCTACCAGGTGGCCGGGATGCTCGGCATCGATCGCCTCGCGTACTGGGCACGGCAGTACGGCTTCGGCGCCAAGACCGGCGTCGACCTGCCCGGCGAGGTCGAGGGCATCGTGCCGAATAACGCCTGGAAGCAGGATGCACTGGGTGCGCCGATCTTCCCAGGCGAGACCTACCAGGCCGGCATCGGCCAGGGGTACGACGCCGTGACCCCACTGCAGCTGATCAACGCCTTCGCCGCACTCGCCAACGGCGGGAAGCTGTACCAGCCCCAGATCGTGCGCGAGGTGGTCGGCCCGGACGGCGAGGTCGTCCGGCCGTTCGAGCCCAAGCTGATCCGCAAGCTCAAGGCGAAGGCGGGCGTCCTGCGCACGATGCGACGCGCAGCACGCGAGACGGTCGCCATCCGGCACACGTACAACCTCGTCGACCTGCCGATCAAGATCGCCGGGAAGTCCGGCACGGCCGAGTTCGGCACCCCCGACGCACAGGGCCGCCTGCCCTACTCCTCGTTCTTCGTCGGGTTCACGCCGAAGGACGCCCGGAACGGGTCGTTCGACGACCACGATTCCGAGCTGATCGTCATGGCCTTCGCGCACGACTCGCGGACCAGGGGGAACGCGGCCACCGAGATCGTCAAGTACTTCTTCCAGCTCCACTATGGGATCAAGAAGGACTACCGTCTTTCGGAGAACATGGAGCGCACGAACTTCTACTCGAACGACTGATGGGCGTCATCCGAGCCGAACCCGCGCGCGTCACCGACTGGGCAGCCAAGTCGGTCGGCGCCGCGTGGCGCGCGTTCGACCTGCAGCTGGCGACGTATGCGGCCCTGCTCGTCGCGATCGGCCTCGTCATGGCCTACACGAACAGTGCCCAGGGTGGGGCGACGCCGCTCGACGCCGGCTCGACGTTCACGCGAGGCCTGATGTGGGCCGGCATCGCGGCGCTGACGTTCATCGTCGCGAGCGCATTCGACTACCGCTGGCTCAAGACGTTGTCGTGGCCCGTGTATGCATTGCAGATCGGGCTGCTGCTGCTCACGCTCGCGATCGGCGACGGTGTCGGCAATAGCGCGCGGTGGATCACGCTCGGCCCGCTGACGTTCCAGTTCAGCGAGCTGGCGAAGGTCCTGATGATCATCGTGCTGGCCAACTACCTGGCCAGCCGCCAGCTCCGGCTGGATTCGCTCCGGACCGTGCTCGGGGCCTGTGTCCTCGTGGTCCCGCCGTGGATCCTGGTCATGCTCCAGCCCGACCTCGGCACGTCGCTCGTCTTCATCGGCATCCTCGCCGGGATGCTCTGGATGTCGGGCGCGAGCGTGAAATGGCTGGCCGCCCTGACGGCCGCGGTCATCGCGATGATCCCGATCGCGTGGACGTACATCCTGCGCGACTACCAGAAGGAACGCCTGACCTCGTTCCTGAACCCGACGCCCGATATCTCCGACTCCGGCTACCAGCTCTACCAGTCCCAGATCGCGGTCGGGTCGGGCGGCTGGTTCGGCCGCGGGCTCACGAACGGGACGCAGGCCCAGGGCGACTTCCTGCCGGTCCAGACGACCGACTTCGTGTTCTCGGTCCTGGCGGAGGAGCTCGGGTTCTTCGGCGCCATGGTGTTGTTCGTGCTGTTCGCCCTGTTGCTGTGGCGCGTGCTGGTCGCCGGCTGGCGCTCGCGAGACCCGTTCGGGACGCTGTTCGCGTCGGGCATCGCCTCGATGGTCCTCTTCCAGCTCTTCGTGAACGTGGGCATGGTCATGGGGATCATGCCGATCACCGGGATCCCGCTGCCGTTCGTCACCCACGGCGGCGCGTCGCTCGTCAGCATCGCGATCGGCCTCGGCATCCTCCAGAGCATCAACATCCGGCAGACGCGCGCCGAGTGGTGACCCACTCCCGGTGAGCTCGTCAGGGCGGTTCGCCCGGCACGGGGGACGCCCGGCGGCGCTGGCGATCCGGATCGATGACTGAGGAGTCCATCCTCCCCGCGATCGAGCTGCTGGTCGGTCTGCTCGGTCTGGCGGCCCTCGTGGCGTTGCTGGCGCGGGCGGTCCGTCTGCCCGACACCGTCGCGTTGGTCATCGCCGGCCTGGTCGTCGGCGGGCTGGCCAGCCTCGTCGGAGCTGCGCCACTCGAGGTGCCCCACGAGCTGGTATTGGTCGTCCTGCTGCCTGGCCTCGTGTTCGAGGCCGCATATCGGTTGCATCTGGGACTGGTCCGCCGCTGGATCACCGGGCTGGCGATCCTCGCGGTGCCCGGTGTGCTGGTCTCGGCGGCGATCGTGGCGGTCGTGCTCAGCACATTCGCTGGTCTTCGCCCGGATCTCGCGTTCGTCGCGGGCGCCATCGTCTCGGCGACCGATCCGGCCGCGGTCGTGGCGACCTTCAAGCGGCTCCCCGCCGCACGCCCGCTCGCCACGATCGTCGATGGCGAGAGCCTCCTCAACGACGGGACCGGCCTCGTGCTCTTCGCGATCGCGCTCGGTGCCCTGACCGCGCCGCTGAGCGCGAGCGACGCTGCCGTGGCCTTCGTCGGCGGCATCGTGCTGAGCGGCGTGATCGGGCTGGTCGCCGGGATCGTGGTCTCCGCCATCGTCCGCTACATCGACGACCCACTGATCGAGCTCACGCTCTCGGTGGTGCTCGCCTACGGCAGCTACCTCGTGGCCGACCGGCTCGGCCTCTCTGGGGTGCTCGCCACGGTCACCGCCGCGATCATCCTGGGGAACTTCGGCGGCCGCGTCCTGACCCCCAGCGGTGCGGATTCGATCGACACCGTCTGGGAGTTCTTCGCCTACCTCCTGACCGCGATCGTCTTCCTGCTCATCGGTCTGACGATCCCGTTCGGGCGGCTGCTCGACTCGATGTGGCCGATCGTCGTGGCGATCGTCGGCATCCTGATCGGCCGGGCCGTCATCGTCTACGGGCTCCTGGGAGGAACGTCCCGGCTCGCACCGATCCCCGGTCTGGAAGCACGGATGCCCACGGCCTGGTTGCATGTCCTGTTCTGGTCCGGTCTGCGTGGCGCCGTGGCCGTTGCGATGGCGTTGTCGCTGCCCGAGGACGTGCCGCAGCGCGCGCTGCTCCAGGAGATCACCTTCGGTGTCGTCCTCTTCACGCTGCTCGTCCAGGGCACCACCGTGGGCCGCCTCGTCGACCGCTCGACCGTGGCCTCAGCGCCGGCGGAATAGCCCTCGCCGCTCGGTGGCGTCGGCAGCCGCCGACCGGCGACGACCGGCGCCGCGCAGGATCGTGTCGATCTCGTCCCGGTACGGCCGTCCGATCGGCATGCGATCGAGCCACTCGATGTACTCGAGGTCCGTCCGCCCGATCTCGCCCAGCGACCAGCCCGCGTAGCGGCCGAAGTTGAGCACGCTGCCCGACGGGTTGCCAGGCGGGGCACCCGCGGCGCCGGCGCCGTCAGCCGTCCGCATCGACGAGTCGTAGCCTCCGCCTGTCGACGACCGGCCGCTCGACCAGTCGCGGGACACGGTCTCGGGCGGCGTAGGCGTCCGCGTCGGCGATGGTCCGCCGCCGGATCCGGCCGTTCGCCGCCCGAGCGCGGTCTCGACCGCCCGCTCCCGGTCGAACGCGGCGCGACGGGCCGGCTCGCCGATCAGTTCCCAGGCGGCATTCAGGGCGATCATCCGCTCCGCGGCCTCCGATCCGCCGCCGACATCGGGGTGGTACTTGCGCGCGAGCCGCCGGTACGCGGCCGCGATGACCTCGTCCTCCGCTTCGGGGTCGACCTGGAGGACCTTGTACGGATCGGCCGGGCGCTCGGTCACGTAATCGACCCCCCGGGGATGCCCGGGTGGACGTCGAGCCCGAGGCCGGCGATCGAGGCCGCCAGAGCGTCCGGCGCCTCCGGACTCAGGCGTCGGAACAGGTACCTCGTGACGTCGCGCAGCGCGGCCGCTACGGGCAGCGCGAGGATCGCGCCGAGCAGGCCCCCGAGCGCGCCACCGATCACGATGGCGAACATCACCAGCGCCGGATGCATCTCGATGGCATCGCCCTGGATCTTCGGGACCAGCACGTTGTTCTCGACCTGCTGGACGAGCGTGTAGAGGATGAGCGCGGCGATGACCGGTTCGAGGCCCGCGGTCGCGGCCAGCAGCACCGCCGGCACCGCCGAGATGATCGGCCCGATGATCGGCAGGAGCTCGAGGATGCCGGCCGTGACCGACAGCAGCACGGCATAGCGGCCGAACACCGGGTCCACCACGCGGCTGAGGACGATCAGGCCGATGAACGTGAAGATCCCGACGGTGACGCCGAGCACGAGCTGCGCACGGACCCACTGCCCGAACAGCCGTCGGACGATGCGCAGGATCGCCCACGTGTCGAACCGCCACGCCGTCGGAAGACTCCTGTCGAACTGCTGCGTCAGCGACACGCGGTCTTTGAGGATGTAGAAGACCCAGACCGGCAGCAGGATGTAGCCGAACAGCCCGCCCACGATGCTCGTGGCCCCTGTCAGGATCGGCAGCAGGGCGCTCGGGTCGAATGCGGGCGCGCCCCCAGCCCCGCCCTGGCCGATCGAGGCGATCATCGAATCGATCCACTCGCGCACGGCATCGGGGATCGCGAAGCGGTCGTAGATCTCGGGCAGCCGGTCGACCTGTGCCTGGAGCTGCTGGGCCAGGGCGGGCAGGTCCCGGACGAACGACACGATCTCATTGATCAAGGGCGCGAGCGTCAGGTTCAGGAACTCGACGATCAGAACGACCGTGACCACGTACACGAGCAGGATCGCGAACGTCCGGCGCACGCCGCGACGCACCAACCAGCGGACCGGCGGGTCGAGCAGGTAGACCACCAGCAACCCGACGACGAACGGCCGGACGGCGTCGCGCGCCATCCACAGCAGGACACCGACCACGATGACGGCCCCGATCAGCAGGGCGACGCGCGGCGAGATGGACGTGAACCGAGGGGATTCGGCCGGCGACGCCGGGTCGACGAACGGGGGAGGGGGCAGGGCGGCGACCCAGCCGGCCGACGGGTCGGACGTCGGGGGATCGGCCTCGTCGGGGTTCGTCCGATCGGGCTCGTCCATCGTCCGGCAGACTAGCAGACGTGTCCGGGCCGCCAGAACCTCTTTCCCTCGCCGACCCTCCGGCTGTGGTGTTCGCCGAGCCGCGGCAACGGTGGCGGCTCGTCGTCGCACGCGCGGCGGATGCGCCGGATGTCGGGCAGCGCGAGGTGGCGGACGCGTGGACGGCCGCGCTCGAGGCTGCCGGGCTCCCACTCGCCGGCGCCGATGGCGCGCGGTCGCGAGCGCGGCTCTCGTTCGGCGCGCCGCTCCCCGTCGGGATGGTCGCCGAGCGCGAGCTCATCGATGTCGTCCTCGTGGAGCGCTGGCCGGTCTGGCGCGTCCGCGACGCCCTCGCTGGGCAGCTCCCCGAGGGCTGGCTGCTTGTCGAGCTGTTCGACGTGTGGCTGGCCGGTCCGCCGCTAGCCGGACAGGTCGTCGCCGCGGACTACCGCATCGAGCTCGAGGGATCGCCTGATCCCGCCGTCCTGGAGCGGGCCGTCGCCGAGATGCTGACCGCCGATGTGTTGTCCCGCGAGCGCCGGAAGGGCGACCGGACCGTTACCTACGACCTGCGGCCGCTGCTCATCGACCTCGCCGCGGAGCCCGGATCGCCGTCGATCGTCCGGACGCGAACGCGCTTCCACCCGGAGCTCGGCACCGGCCGCCCGGACGAGGTGCTGGCGGCCCTCGCCGACCGGGCGGGGACCGGCCTCACAGCCCGTTCGATCGTCCGGGAACGCCTCGTGCTGGCCGAGGACCTGCCCTGAGCACCGCGCGATTGACCGAGATCCCCGTTGGGCCGTACACTCCATCGTCCGCGCTCGGCTGTTGCTGGGCGCCATCCCATGTCCGACAGCCCGATCGCCACGCGCGTCGCCCGCCGTCGTCACGAAACCCTGAGGATCCATGTACGCAGTCATCGAAACCGGCGGGAAGCAGTACCGCGTGGAGGTCGGCACCGAGCTCGAGGTCGAGCTGCTCGACGCTGAGCCCGGCAAGTCCGTCACGGTCGGTCGCGTGCTGCTCGTCGCCGATGGCGACGAGGCATCGATCGGCCGCCCGGTGGTCGATGGCGCCGCGGTCAGCGCTGAAGTCGTCCGCCAGGGTCGTGGCGAGAAGCTCATCGTCTTCAAGTACGGCCCCAAGACGCGCCGACGCGTCAAGAAGGGGCACCGCCAGGAGCTGACGACGCTGCGCATCAGCGACATCACGCTGAACGGCAAGAGCGCCGCGAAGTCGGTCGCGAAGGCCGAGTCCGATGCCAAGACGGAGCGCCAGCGCCTCGAGGAGGCAGCGGCCGCCCAGGCGGCCAAGGATGCGGAGCTGGCTGCCAAGCTCGCCGCCGGCGCGAAGGCACCCGCCAAGAAGACCGCAGCGAAGCCGAAGGCTGAGGCGAAGCCGACGGCTGCAGCCAAGGCGGCCCCGAAGGCCGAGGCCAAGCCCGCTGCCAAGGCCACGGCTGCGAAGAAGCCGGCGACACGAGGCAAGGCCGCCGACGAGAAGCCCGCACCCAAGCCGCGCGCCGCCAAGCCTCGCACCACGAAGAAGGACGGATAGTCATGGCACACAAGAAGGCAGGCGGCAGCGTCAAGAACGGCCGCGACAGCGTCGGCCAGCGGCTCGGCGTGAAGATCGGCGACGGGCAGGCCGCCACGGCCGGCGCGATCATCGTCCGCCAGCGCGGCATGACGTTCGCATCCGGACCCGGCACGGGCCTGGCCAGGGACTACACCGTGTTCGCGACCGTCACCGGCACGGTCAAGTTCGAGCACGCCACCAAGACGAAGAAGCGCATCCGGGTCGAGGCGGCCGACACCGCCACGACGACCGCCTAGGCCGCATCGGCGGCCGGCGACCGGGATAGCCGGCGATCACCGGCTGGGCGATGGCCCGGCACGGAAGACGTCGGAGGAGAACAGCACCCGTGAAGCCCGATATCCATCCCAAGTATTACGAAGCGAAGGTCCATTGCGGCTCGTGCGGCCGCGAATGGACGGTCGGCTCGACCCGACCCGAGCTGCGCGTCGACGTGTGCAGCAACTGCCACCCGTTCTTCACGGGCACGCAGAACATCATCGACACCGCCGGGCAGGTCGAGCGCTTCCAGAAGCGCCTGGAGCGGCAAGTCCGCAGCTAGCGCCCTGGTTCACGCGGTCGAACGGCCGGCCTCCGGGCCGGCCGTTCGGTTTCCCCACACCGGTACGGTCGTCCAGAAGTCGGCCGTCATCCATCGCCGCTAGACTTGCCCTGA
Source organism: uncultured Chloroflexia bacterium (assembly GCA_963812745.1). Classification (GTDB taxonomy): domain Bacteria; phylum Chloroflexota; class Limnocylindria; order Limnocylindrales; family CSP1-4; genus SPCO01. The sequence continues at coordinate 76,761 of CAWEWE010000012.1, forward strand.
TGTCAGCGCAACCGGCACAGCTGGCGGCTGACCGCGGCCGCCGCGGCGGCCCACCCTCGTTCGCCTACGGAGGCCAGGCCCTCCTCGAAGGCGTCCTCATGCGTGGTCGCAACGCGATCGCGGTCGCGCTGCGCCATCCGGACGGCCGGATCGTCACCGCCACCGAACGCCTCGACTCGCGCGTCCATACGACCCGCGCCGCGAAGTGGCCGTTCGCGCGCGGCCTGGTCGTCCTCTACGAGACCCTCGTCATCGGCACCCGTTGGCTGATCCGCAGCGCCAACGTCCAGGCAGAAGAGGACGACGTCGAGCTCGGCAAGGGCACGATCGCGGTGACGTTGCTCATCACGTTCGGCGTGGCGATCGCCGTCTTCAGCCTCCTCCCGTTGTTCGTGTCGAGCGTGGCGACGTCGGGTGCCAGCCAGGGCTGGGCCCAGCCCGCGCTGGAGGGACTCATCCAGGTCGCGCTCTTCCTGGCGTACCTCACGTTCGTGTCGCGGACACCCGACATCTACCGCGTCTTCCAATACCACGGCGCCGAGCACATGACGATCCACGCACTCGAGGCGGGTGACCCGCTGACAGTCAACGCGGTCCGCAAGTACCCGACCGCCCACCACCGCTGCGGCACCGAGTTCCTGGTCATCCTCGTGCTGCTGTCGATCTTCGCGTTCTCCATCGTGGGGAAGCAGGAGCCGCTGGTCATGGTGGCCAGCCGGTTCATCGGCATCCCGGTGCTGGCCGCGGTCGGCTACGAGGTGCTCAAGCTCGGTGCGAAGTTCCGCCACAACCGCCTGGTCAAGGCGATCATGTTCCCGGGCATCCTGGTCCAGATGATCACCACCAAGCGCCCGACGGACGACATGATCGAGGTCGCGATCTCGTCGATGGAAGAGGCGCTGGAGGCCGATGGCAACGCGATCCCCGAGGGTTCGACGGTCTTCGAGCGCCATCCGCTCGAGCTGCCCACGAAAGGCGACGCGCCAGAGGCCACCGAGGGCGTGGCGGCGGCGACCCCGGGTGAGCCGCCGGCGATGACGTGAGCGATCTCGACGCGAAGCTGACCGAGATCGCCGCGCAGTACGACGACATCCAGGCCCAGCTCGCACGACCGGAAGTCACGGCCGACCCGAACGAGCTCCGCCGGCTCGGTCGCGAGCTGGCCCGATTGCAACCCACCGTGGACGCGTTCCGGGCCCTGCAGGCGACCCGCGCCGAGCTCGCCGGGGCGCGCGAGGTCCGCGACAGCGGCGACGATGACGACGCGATGCGGGCGATGGCGCGCGACGAGATCGGACGACTCGAGGACGACGAGACCCGGCTGCTCGAGGAGCTCCGTGTCCTGCTGCTCCCGCGCGACCCGAACGACGGCCGCGACGTGATCCTGGAGGTGCGGGCCGGCGCCGGTGGCGACGAGGCAGCGCTGTTCGCGGCCCAGCTGCTCCGGATGTACACGCGCTACGCGACCGGGCACGGGTACAAGCCGGAGGTCATGAGCATGAACGAGACCGGCATCGACGGGATCAAGGAAGCGATCGTCCAGATCCGCGGCGACGGCGCCTACAGCCGGCTCAAGTTCGAGGGCGGGGTCCATCGCGTCCAGCGGATCCCAGCGACCGAGTCGAGCGGCCGCATCCACACCTCGACGGCAACGGTCGTCGTGCTGCCCGAGGCGGACGAGGTAGAAGTCGCCATCGACGAGGACAAGGACCTGCGCATCGAGGTGAAGCGCTCGTCCGGGCCGGGCGGCCAGTCGGTGAACACGACCGACTCCGCGGTGCGCATCACCCACCTGCCGTCGGGTCTCGTCGTCGAGATCCAGGACGAGAAGAGCCAGCACAAGAACAAGGCCAAGGCGCTGTCGGTGCTCCGCTCGCGGCTGCTCGACCTGGAGATCCAGCGCCAGCGCGCGGCGGACTCGGCCGCCAGGCGGTCGATGGTCGGATCCGGCGATCGCAGCGACAAGGTCCGCACGTACAACTTCCCGCAGGACCGTGTCACTGACCACCGGATCCACAAGACCGTGCACAACCTGCCGGGCGTGCTGGAAGGCGACCTCGACGACCTGATCGACGCGCTGATCATGGCCGACCAGGCGGACCGACTCGCAGAGATCGGGAACGATGACGCAGCTTGAGACCGCGCCCGTCCGGTTCATGCCGCCGCGGGCCGTGCCGATCGTCAAGGCCACCGACCTCGGGTCGGTCCAGGTGCTCAAGCACGGCAACCGGTTCCTGCTGACCGATTCATTCGGCGACATCCATCCCGATTCGCGTGGCCTGGGCCTGTATCACGGCGATACCCGCGTCCTGGCCTGCTCCGTCCTGCGGGTCGGCGGGAGCCGCCCGGTGCTCCTCCAGACGTCGGTCGGTGCCAACTACCGGGGCGGGATCCAGCTGACCAACCCGTCGGCGGATCGCAATCCGGACGCCAAGGTCCATCAGACCGAGGGCCTCGTGGGCCGGACGATCGGCATCAGCCGCGAGCGGCTCATCGGCGCCGACGGGGTCTCCGAACGCCTCAAGGTCGTCAACCACGCCGCCGACCCGGCCGCCGTTCCGGTCGACCTGGAGCTCGGCTCGGATGGTGCCGACATCTTCGAGGTCCGCGGGTACCCGCGCGAGGATCGCGGGCGGCTGTTGCCCGTCGCGGTGACGGACCGCCGCGTGACGTTCCGCTACCGCGGCCTGGACGGGATCGAGCGGCTGACCCACATCGCCTTCTCGGAACCGGCGGAGGTCGTCGAGCCGATCGACCACGCCCTGCCGGACGGATCCAACACCGGTGCCGCGGTCCGGCTGCGCTGGACGCTTCGGATGGGGCCCGGCGAGACCCGGGTGCTGAGCTGGACCATCTGGTGCACGGACCGGCAGGCCCCCGCCGACGCCGCCGACGAGCCGCACGGCGCCGCCGATCAGGCCGCCTTGTTCCCGGCGGTGCCGCGCGTCTCCCCGGACGAAGGGGCGGCCGCGTACCACGCGTGGGAGCGCGGGACCGCCTCGGTCGACAGCGATCACGAGCTCTTCAACCTGGTCATCAAGCGGTCGGTATCCGACCTCCGGCTGCTGATCAACGAGGGCCCGGGCGAGGACCAGCGCTACGTGTCGGCCGGCGTGCCGTGGTTCACGACGCTGTTCGGGCGCGATTCGCTGATCTCCGCCTTCCAGGCCCTGGCGTTCCGGCCGCAGATCGCAGTCGAGATCCTGGACGTGCTGGCCGCCTACCAGGCGACCCACGACGACCCGTTCCGCGACGCGGAGCCCGGCAAGATCCTGCACGAGCTGCGGACCGGCGAGATGGCCCGCTCCGGTGAGCTGCCCCACACGCCCTATTACGGGTCGGTCGATTCGACGCCGCTGTGGCTGATCCTGTTCGGCGCGACGTTCGACTGGACCGGTGACCGCGCGATGGTCGAGCGGCTGTGGCCCAACGCGCTCGCCGCGCTCGCCTGGATCGACACGTACGGCGACACCGATGGCGACGGCTTCGTCGAGTACGAGCGGCGTTCGGAGCGCGGCCTCCTCAACCAGGGCTGGAAGGACTCGCGCGACGCCATCCGCGACCGAAGCGGTCGCGAGGCCGTGCCGCCGATCGCGCTGGCCGAGGTCCAGGGCTACGTGTACGACGCCAAGCGTCGCATGGCGCGACTCGCCGCGATGCGCGGCGAGGTCGAGATGGCGGCTCGTCTCGACGCTGAGGCGGACCAGCTCGCCACCCGGTTCGAGGAGGCGTTCTGGATCGAGGATCAGCGCTTCTATGCGATGGCCCTCGACCGCGACAAGCGCCCTTCGGACGCGATCGCCAGCAACGCCGGTCATTGCCTGTGGTCGGGCATCGTCTCGCCGGAGCGAGCCCGCGACGTCGTCGAGCAGCTGCTGCGACCCGCGATGTTCTCCGGCTGGGGAATCAGGACGTACGCCGCCGACCAACCCGGCTACAACCCGATCGGCTACCACACGGGCACGGTCTGGCCGCACGACGCATCCATCATCGCCGCCGGCTTCAAGCGCTACGGCTTCGACGACGCGTCCAACCGGGTCGTCGGCCACATGATGGAAGCAGCGCAGGGGTTCCAGGACTACCGCCTGCCGGAGCTCTTCTGCGGGTTCGATCGGAGCGATGCGCACACGCCGGTGCCGTATCCGGTCGCCTGTTCCCCGCAGGCGTGGGCCGCGGGGTCGTCGTTCCTGTTCCTCGAGACGATGCTGGGTCTGCGCGCCCACGCCGAGCGCGGTGAGCTCGAGCTCCTCCACCCGCACCTTCCCGACTGGCTCGGCAAGGTGACGCTGACCGACCTGCGGGTGGGCGATGCCTCGGTGGACCTCTTGTTCCACCGCTGGCGCGGGACGACGAGCGCCGAGGTCCTGCGCAAGGTCGGCGACGTCGCCGTCACCATCCGACTCTGACCCTCGCGCTGATGACCGCGACGCGCGCGCTCGTCGAGGCGGGCATCGAACGGCTTCGCGCCGCGGGGTCCGACACGCCACGGCTGGATTCCGAGCTCCTGCTCGCGTTCGCGATCGGTGTCGACCGGACGGCCGTGGTGGCGCACGCCGATGCGCCCGTCGGGGTCGATGCCGAGGCGCAGTACCTGTCGCTGCTGGCACGGCGCGAGGCCGGCGAACCCGTCGCCTACCTGCGCGGCATCAAGGAGTTCCACGGGATCGTGCTCACGGTCGACCATCGCGCGCTGATCCCGCGACCCGACACCGAGGTGCTGGTGGATCGTGCCCTCGCCGAGATCATGGCGGCGCTCACCGGCGGCGTCGAACGAGCCGGACCCCTCGCTGTCGTCGATGTGGGCACGGGCAGTGGCGCCGTCGCGATCGCCCTCGCAGTCGCCCTCCGGACGCGACGCGTCGCTCCGACCGACGTGGCCATCACCGCGATCGACGTCTCCGGCGACGCGCTCGACCTGGCGCGCGAGAACGCCGTCGCCCACGGGGTCGGTGACCGCATCGAGTTCGCCACGGTCGACCTGCTGCCGCCGGACGCGCGCTCGCAGCCGTTCGACGTCGTCCTCGCCAACCTCCCGTACGTGCGGACCGGCGAGCTCGACGCGCTGCAGGGCAAGCCGGTCAGCACTACCTTCGAGCCGCGGCTCGCATTGGACGGGGGTCCCGACGGCCTGGCTGTCATCGACCGCCTGCTCGACCAACTGCCGTGGGGGCTCGCGAACGACGGGATCGCGCTGCTCGAGATCGGTGCCGATCAGGCGACGGCGATCCAGGCCAGCGTCGGTGCGCGGCTCAGCGGCTGGACGTGCGAGATCGTGCCCGACCTCGCCGGGCTGCCCCGGGTCGCCGTGATCCGGCGGGGGGCGGCATGACCCTCGCAACCGCTGGTCCATCGTTGCTGCCGGCGTCCCTCCCGACGACGCCGGATCCGGTGTTGCCGATCCGGCTCATCGCGCTCGACATCGACGGCACGATCATCGGTGACGACCACGACATCACCGAGCGGACGTTGCGGGCGGTCCGGGGCGCGATGGACCGCGACGTCGCCGTCTCGCTGGTGACGGGGCGGATGGTGTCGTCGGCGATGCGGTTCGCGACCGAGCTCGGGCTGACCGGCCCGATCGTCGGCTACCAGGGCGGGCTGATCCGGGCGATGCCACTCCCTGACAGCCGCCGGCTCGGCAAGCTCCTCCTCCACACGCCGCTGCCCGCCGAGGCCGCACGGAGCATCCTCACCTGGACGCGCGCCCGTGGGCTGGATCCCCACGTGAACCACCTGGAGCGCTTCATCCTGCGTGCCGACGACCCGCGCGCCGACGACTACTCGGCGTTCATGGGCGCCCGCGCCGAGCTGGTGCCGGACCTGCTCGAGGCGATCGACCACCCGGTCACCAAGATCCTCGCCGTGGGCGAGCCGCCGGTGCCGGTCGATGTCGCGCCGCTGGCGCGCGCCGAGTTCGCCGGCCGCGCCGACGTGACGATCTCGCACCCGCGGTTCCTGGAGTTCGTGGCGCCCGGCGTGTCGAAGGGCCGCGCCATCCGCTTCCTGGCTCGGCGGCTGCGCATCCCGCTGGCCGCGACGCTCGCCATCGGCGACCAGTGGAACGATCTCGAGATGCTCGCCGAGGTCGGGCACGGGACGGCGATGCCGAGCGCTCCGCCCGAGGTCCGCGCCGCCGCTCGCTACGTTGCGCCACCACTCGAGGACGACGGCGCGGCGCGCATGATCGAGGACCTCGTGCTGGCCTCCCCGAACGACATCGTGGCGAACGCCGCGCGCCTCGAGCGCGCCGCCCGGGAAGCCGCCCGATGACGGCGCGCGTCGTCGCCGATGATGCCGCCGGGCGCGCCGTCGCGGCCGACATCCTGCGCGACGGTGGGGTCGTGGCGCTGCCGACCGACACGGTCTATGGCATCGCGGTCGCGGTCTCGACGCCGGGCGGCATCGAGCGCCTGTTCGCGGTCAAGCGGCGGCCGCCCGACAAGGCGATCATGCTGCTCCTCGACGACGCGGCCCAAGCCGCCCGGGCGGGGATCATGACGCCGGCTGCGGCCGCCCTCGCCGCCGCCGCCTGGCCCGGCGGGTTGAGCATCGTGGTCCCGCAGCGGCCCGACGTGCCGTGGCCCTCGGTGCTCACGGGCGGCGTGGCGACCATCGGTCTGCGCGTGCCGGACCACGACGCCCCACGCGCGCTGGCCCGCGAGGTCGGGCCCCTCCCGACGACGTCTGCGAACGTGTCGGGTCTGCCCGAGGCGACCGACGCCTCAGGCATCGTCGAGCAGCTCGGGGAGGAGGTCGACCTGATCCTCGACGGTGGCCCGGCGCACGGCGGCCCCCCATCGACGGTCGTCGACTGCACCGGCGCCATGCCGGTCATCGTGCGTGGCGGCGCGGTGCCGATCGAGGACGTCGTCGCGATCCTCGATCGCGCCGGGGTCGCGCACGACCTCGCGAGCGGACCGGCCGAGGCCGTCTAGCCGTTGCGGCCGCGCGCGTCGACCGGCCAGGTCCCCGCGAGCTCGCCGTCCCTGACGACGAGAAAGCCATCGACGTAGTTCACGACGGGGCAGATGTGGTTCGGGACGACCGTCACCATCCGGCCGACCTCGGGCAGCTCCGCGCCGTCGGCCACGTCGACGATCCCGTGGTAATCGGCGACGCGCGCGACCACCGCCCCGTCGAGGTCCGGGATCTCGCCATGACCCGGCATGTAGGCCGCCACGTCCTTGCCCAGGATCTTGGCGCCGGCATCCACCACGAACCGCCGTTCCTCGTCGTTCACGCTGACGACCCGGGCCGCCACGACCGCCGCCACCGCATCGGCCGAGATCGAGCCGAGGGCGACCTGCTGCCGATCGCCGAACACGTACGTGCCGGGACGCTCTTCCGTGACGACGCCGCGTGCGGAGCCCACAGCCGTCGGGGTCGAACCGGCGCTCACCACACGGGGCTCGATCCCCGCGGCGCGCAGGGAGACCCGCCGCCTCGCCCAGCGAGCGGACCTCGTCATCGGCGGCATCACCGCGCGCGTCGGGGCCGGCATAGCCGTGGCCGCCATGGGTGAAGACGCCGATCACCCCGAGACCGAGGTCCGCGGCGGCACGCGCCACCTCCCCGGCCCGGGTCGGTGCCACCCCGCTCCGCCGCCCGCCCGAGTCGATCTCGACCATGACCCCGACGCTGTCGCGAGCCGTACCCAGCGCATCGGCCACCGCCCGGGCGCCGATCGCCGAGTCGATGCCGACGCGCAGCCGGCTCCGGCCGGCCAGATCGCGCAGGCGGGCCGCCTTCGGTCCCAGCGGCACCAACGGGTAGGCGATGAACAGGTCGTCCAGCCCGGCATCGGCGAAGATCTCGGCCTCGCCGATCGTGCCGACGGTCAACCCGGACGCCCCGGCGGCCAGCTGGCGACGGCCCACCTCGATGCTCTTGTGGGTCTTGGCATGCGGCCGCAGGTCGACCCCCCGTTCGGCCATCGCGCCGGCCATCCGCGCGATCGCGGCCTCCATGCGCTCGAGGTCGACGACCACGGCCGGCGTGTCGATCACGGCGAGCGCCGCCGGCGAGAGCCGAGGGGTCACGAGCGACGGCGCGGGCATGGGTGGCAGGGACCTCCTCGGTCGGGGTGTCGTTCGTGGGAAGATACCCCGAGCGTGGCGCCGGACGAGCTGTGCCGCCGGGTTGGGGGCGCACGCGGGCAGGAAGGAGCCGGCATGACGATGTCCCAGCCGCGCAGCCTCGCGCTCGAGTCGATCGCCGAGGTCGACCCGGACCTGTGGGCAGCGATGCAAGGCGAGCGGCGTCGGCAGCACGACAACATCGAGCTCATCGCGAGCGAGAACTACGTTTCGGCCGCGGTCATGGAAGCCCAGGGCAGCTGGCTGACCAACAAGTACGCGGAGGGCCTGCCGGGCAAGCGCTACTACGGTGGCTGCGAGTTCGTCGACGTCGCCGAGGTCCTCGCCCAGGAACGCGCGCTGGCGCTCTATCCGGGCGCGGAGCACGTGAACGTCCAGCCTCACTCGGGCGCCCAGGCCAACATGGCGGCCTACTTCAGCGTCCTCGAGCCGGGCGACCGCATCCTCGGGATGAACCTGGCGCATGGCGGCCACCTGACGCACGGGATGAAGCTCAACTTCAGCGGCAAGCTCTATGACGTGCAGGCCTACGGCGTGCGCCAGGACACCGAGCGCATCGACTACGACGCGATGGAGGCGCAGGCCCGCGAGGTCCGCCCGAAGCTGATCGTCGGCGGCGCGAGCGCCTACCCGCGACTGTGGGACTTCGAGCGGATGGCGGATATCGCGCACAGCGTCGGGGCGCTGCTGTTCGTGGACATGGCCCACGTCGCCGGGCTCGTGGCGGCGGGCGTCCACCCGAGCCCGTTCCCGCACGCCGACATCGTCACGACGACGACGCACAAGACGCTGCGCGGCCCACGCGGCGGGATGATCTTCTCGCGCCATGAGCTGCCCGACGGCATCGACCCCGCCGACTTCCCGGCGCTGAAGGGCTCGCTCGGTGCGGCGATCGACAAGACGGTGTTCCCGGGTGTCCAGGGCGGCCCGTTGATGCAGGTCATCGCCGGCAAGGCCGTCGCGTTCAAGCTGGCTGCCGAGGAGCCGTTCCGCGAGGACCAGCGACGGACGGTCCGCAATGCCGCGGTCCTCGCCGAGACCCTCGCCGACGAGGGCGCTCGGGTCGTGTCGGGCGGCACCGACAACCACCTGATGCTGGTCGACGTGACGCCGCTCGGGGTGACCGGCAAGGAAGCCGAGCACCTGCTCGACGAGATCGGCATCACGGTCAACAAGAACGGGATCCCGTTCGATCCGCTGCCGCCCAACACGGCGTCCGGCATCCGTTTGGGCACGCCGGCCACCACGTCCCGTGGCTTCGGCGAGGACGAGATGCGCAGCGTCGGCCGGATCATCATCGAGGCCATCAGGTCGCGGGAGGACGGGGCAGTGCAGCGGCGTCTGGCGGGCGAGGTCGCCGAGATCGTCGCGCGGTTCCCGGTCCCCGGGCTGAGCCCCGAGTGAGCATCACGACGTCGGCGTTGCCGACGTGACATTCATCGAGGGGGTCGGCGCCAGCGTCGGCCCGAGCCTCGCGGTCTTCGCGATCTCCGCGGTCATCGCGCTGCTGTTGACACCAGTCGTGTGGCGCACGGTCCGGCGCATGGGCATCGTCGACCGGCCCAGCCCGCGACGCGTGAACACGCGCCCGATCCCGAGGGCCGGTGGCATCGCGATCGCGGCGGCGTTCCTGGGCGTCGCGGTCCCGTTCGTGTTCCTCAATGGGGTCGTGCACTGGGTCCCGATGCCGCTCAACATCGAGCCGCGCGACCTCGTGGCGCTGTTCGGTGGCGGGTTGGCCGCGGCGATCATCGGCGCGCTCGACGACCTGTACGACCTGCGCGCCCGCTGGCAACTGCTCGGTCAGGTCGGCCTGGCCCTGCTGGCGGTGGCGCTGGGCATCGGCATCACGGTGGTGAACAACCCGATCGGCGGCGGGGTCATCGCGTTCCTGCCCGCATTCTCCGTCGGGTTCACGGTGTTCTGGATCGTCGGGATGATCAACAGCATCAACTGGATCGACGGGCTCGACGGCCTGAGCACGGGCGTTGCGCTGATCGCGTCCGTGACGCTGGGGCTCATCAGCCTCACGACGCAGGTCAGCCAGCCGCTCATCGCGGTGCTGTGCTTCGCGCTCGCCGGAGCGCTGGCCGGGTTCCTCCGCTGGAACTTCCACCCCGCGAGGATCTTTGCCGGGACGACGGGCGTGCAGTTCGTCGGCTACACCCTGGCCGTCCTCGCGATCCTCGGCTCGGCCAAGGTCGCGGTCGCGCTGCTCGTGCTCGGCGTGCCCATCATCGACACGTTCTGGATCATCGTGGGACGGCTGTCCCACCGGCGCTCGCCGTTCGCGCCGGATCGCTCGCACATCCACCATCGCCTGCTGGATCTGGGGCTCTCGCATCGCAACACGGTGCTCGTGATCTACGCGATCTGTGCGGTGCTCGGTGTGCTTGCCCTGCTGGTCCAGGAGGTGACGCAGGCGTACGCGTTCATCAGCATCTTCATCGTGTCCGGGCTGATCCTGTTCGGGCCGACGCGCGGGGCGTTCCGACGGCCCGACGATCTCGAAGCCGAGGCATACGAGCCGCGCGTCGACACGTCGCGAGGTGGCGCGTAGCGCCTCGCCGGCCGGCACCAGGCGCGCGGCGCGCGCACGCAACGCCGCATGTCGATGACCAGGCTGCGGCGGCATCAGCCGGTGCTAGCATCCAAGCGGTCCCATGCGCATCGATCTGCCCGTCATCCTCCTCATCGCGGTCGTGGCGCTGTTCGTCGCCTCGACGGTGGCGCAGCGCGCCGGATCCCATGCCGATCGCGTGGCGGGCCGCCGCCGGATCGCCGGCGCGGAACGGCGAGGCCCCATCGGGGCGGTCATCGACCTGCTCGATCAGTCGGTCGCGGCCTATACGATCCGAAAGCGCCTGGGGCTGTCCACGCTGACCCGCCCGGAGCGGCGCGCGGAGGCGCAGCGGGTGGCGGCGATCGCCCACGCCGAGGAGATCCGTCGACTGCGGAGCGGGCCGCCAGCGCACATCGCCCCGAAGCGGATCGTCGTCGCGGGGACGGGTGGACGACGGCACGGCGCAGGTGCCACCCTGCCGGCCCGATCGACCGTCTCGGTGGAGCTGCTCGCGGCCGGGTTGGGGCTTGCCGTGGTGGTCGGGATCGTCATCGGCATCTGGCCGCGCGAGGGTGGGCAAGTGGCCGGGACGACCGGCGTCCCCGCGGTCTCCGCGGCGCCGAGCACGCCGCCGACACCGAGTGGATCGGCCTCGCCGGAGGCGTCCGGGAGCTGAGCCTCGCTGGCGGCTCCGGACGCGCAGCTGCTACACTTTCGGCGCCTTGAGGGGTCGTCCATGATCGAGCCCGGCCGGGGCGGGGCGTACATCGTCCTCTTCTCGGAGATCGGGATCTCACTCCTGATCACGACCCTGCTCGGCGTGATCGTCGGCTACTGGGTCGACGGGCAGCTCGGGACGATCCCGATCTTCGTCCTCGTCGGGTTCTTCGTCGGCGCCGGGGCTGGCGCGCTGGCGACCTACAGACTGATCATGAGGTTCCTCAAGGCGACGGAATGAGGTCGGGCCGGCCGGCCGGATGAGGTAGCGAGCGCGGCGGAGGCCGCGCTCCTGTGTGTGGAGCGGAGGAAGCTTGTCGAGCGAGCAGGTCGTCCCCCAGGACCCTGAGGCCGTGCCGGCGCCGCGTCGGCGTGGGCTGAGCACGCGCTGGCTCGTGTTGATCGCCATGGTGATCGTCGGGAACATCGTCGCCTTCATCCTCGTCCCGCCGTTCCCGCGTGGTGGTCACCCGGGGGAGGCATGTGCGTTCCCCGTCTGCTTCATCGATGGCACGCTCGAATTCCCTGCGCCGCACACGATCATCGGCCCACATGCCCCGGCGAACGAGCTCGTGACGTTCACGCCGAGCATCAGCTCCACGATCTTCACGATGTGGATCGTCATGGCGATCGTGCTCGTCGTGGTCATCCTGATGACCCGGGGTCGACAGCTCCTCCCGGGGCGGGCGCAGAACGCCTTCGAGTTCCTCTACGAGTTCCTGGGCGACTTCGGTGTCAGCATCGCCGGGCCGGCGTCCCGCCCGTACATCCCGCTCTTCATCGCCTTCTTCATCCTGATCCTGTTCTCGAATTGGAGCGGTCTCATCCCGCCGGTCGGCCGCATCGAGCAGCTCCGTGCCCCGACGAGCGACGTGAACGTCACGATCGGCCTGGCGCTCGTGAGCTTCCTGTACTTCGAGTTCCAGGGGTTCCGCCGCCTCGGAGCGCGCGGCTACCTGGGCAAGTTCTTCCCGCTCTACGAGTTCCGCAACGGCATCGCGGCCGGCGGCATCGCCCTCTTCGTCGGCCTGGTCGAGCTCATGCTCGAGTTCGTCAAGCCCGTCACGCTCTCGATGCGACTCTTCGGCAACATCTACGGCGGCGAGGTCGCGCTCGGCGTGATCACCGCCCTGACCCTTGCTTTCATCCCGGTGGCGCTGCTCGGGCTGGAGGTCATGCTCAACGCCATCCAGGCCCTGATCTTCTCCGTCCTGACGCTCATCTTCATCACCCTCGCGATCGAGAGTCACGAGCATGAGGAGGGACACGTCGCCGAGGAGGCGATCGATGTCATCGAGGGTGATGGTCATCAGCTCCAGCCAGCCCATTGACGGTCCAACCACCAACGGTCCCAACAATGTTCCCGGTCGGTAGGGCCGGGCAGTAGGAGGAAGTCACGACATGGATTACTTCGGCGCCGGACTCGCCGCCCTCGGGGTGATCGGCCCTGGCATCGGGGTCGGCATCATCGGTGGCCTCTCCGCCCAGGCGATCGGTCGCAACCCTGACGCCGCGGGCCAGATCCGCGGCATCGCGATCATCCTCGCGGCGTTCGCCGAGGGCCTCGGCGTCCTCGCGATCGTGGTGGGCCTGCTGGCGATCTTCATCCAGCCGGCGTAGCCCTTCCGGCAGGGAGAGACCATCGTGGATATCCTCGCCGTCGCGTCCGAGGTCGGTCGCGCGGCCGTTCAGCTGACCGCGGAGGAAGGTGAGGCCGCGCTGTTCCAGGTCAACCTGTTCTGGGTGATCGTCAGCGCGCTGAACTTCATCGTGTTCTTCGTGCTCATCTGGAGCTTCGCGTTCAAGCCCGTCTCGAAGATGCTCGAGGATCGCCGCGATCGCATCGAGCAGGGGCTCAAGGACGCCGAGCAGGCGCGTCGCGATCGCGAGAACGCCGAGTCCGAGCGCGTCGCCACGCTCGCGGAAGCGCGCAAGGAGGCGAACGACATCCTGGCGCGAGCCCAGAAGGTCGCCCAGGAGACCCGTGACGCCGACCTCGCCGCGACCCGTGAGGAGCTCGAGCGGATCCGTCAACGGGCGGCGAACGACATCGAGGCCGAGAAGCAGCGTGCCATCGCTGAGTTGCGCGGCGAGGTCGCCGATCTGGCCCTGGCCGCCGCGGGTCGCGTGCTCGGCGAATCGATGACCGACGATCGGCAGCGCCGGCTGGTGCGTGAGTTCCTCACCTCGGCCGACCTCCCGGACGCCAAGAACTGATGGCCCGTCGCAGCAGCAGCGCGCGCCGCTACGCCGAAGCCGCGTTCGAAGTCGCCATGCGCGACGGGACGCTAGAAGGGTGGCGCTCGGAGCTCGAGATGGCGGCGAGTCTCGCCGGCGACCGTCGCACGCTGGCGGTGCTGGCGAACCCGGCCATCTCGATCGAGAAGCGCGACGATGCACTTCGCGACCTGCTCTCGGACCGCGTGTCGCAGCCGGTCCTGAACCTGCTCCAGCTGCTGCTCCGCCGTGGGCGCATGGAGGAGCTGCCGCGCGTCGCCGCGGAATTCCGGCGGCTCGACGACGAGCGGCAGGGCATCGTCCACGCCACCGTCACCGCGGCCGCCGAGCTGACCCAGGACGAGATCCGCGAACTCACCGCCCGACTGGAACGATCCACCGGCGGTCGCATCGCGCTCGACGTCGAGGTCGATCCCAGCCTGCTGGGCGGTCTCGTCGTGCGCGTCGGCGATCGCATGATCGACGGCAGCATCCGCGGTCGCCTCGAGCGGCTCCGGAACCAGCTCCTCGCGGGCGCCCTCTAGGAGATCCGAACCCATGGCCATCCGTTCCGACGAGATCACCAGCATCATCAAGTCCGCCATCGACTCGTTCGATACGGGCGTCGAGACGCGCAGCGTCGGGACGGTCGTCGAGGTCGGCGACGGCATCGCGCAGATCTACGGGCTCGACGGCGCGCTGGCGTCCGAGATGCTCGAGTTCCCCGATGGCGTCATGGGTCTCGCCCTGAACCTCGAGGAGGAGACCGTCGGCGCGGTGATCCTCGGCGATCCCTCGAAGATCAAGGAAGGCGACACGGTCAAGACCACCGGTCGTGTCGTGGAGGTCCCGGTCGGGGCCGCCCTGCTCGGTCGCGTCGTCGATCCGCTCGGCCAGCCGCTCGATGACAAGGGCCCGATCAAGTCCACGGCGACCCGCCCGGTCGAGCGCATCGCCCCGGGCGTGATCGTGCGCAAGTCGGTCGACACGCCGGTCCAGACGGGCATCAAGGCGATCGACGCGCTGATCCCCATCGGGCGTGGGCAACGCGAGCTGATCATCGGCGACCGCCAGACCGGCAAGACGGCCATCGCCATCGACACGATCATCAACCAGAAAGGCAAGGGCCTCGTCTGCATCTATGTGGCGATCGGCCAGAAGCTCTCGACGGTCGCCAACACCGTGGCCGTGCTCGAGCAGCACGGGGCGATGGAGCACACGATCGTGGTCGTCGCCGGTGCCGAGGATCCGGCCCCGCTCCAGTACCTCGCTCCCTACTCCGGCGTGGCGATGGGCGAGGAGGTCATGGAGAACGGCGTCGAGGTCGGCGACCAGGGGCTCGTCAAGGACTCGCTGCTCGTGTACGACGACCTCAGCAAGCATGCCTGGGCATATCGCGAGATGTCCCTGCTGCTCCGCCGCCCGCCGGGCCGCGAGGCCTATCCGGGCGACGTCTTCTATCTCCACAGTCGGTTGCTCGAACGGGCCGCCCGGATGAACGACGAGAACGGCGGCGGATCGCTGACCGCCTTGCCGGTCATCGAGACCCAGGCGGGCGATGTGTCGGCCTACATCCCGACGAACGTGATCTCGATCACGGACGGCCAGATCTTCCTCGAGACCGACCTCTTCAACGCTGGCCAGCGGCCCGCCCTCAACATCGGCATCTCCGTCTCCCGGGTCGGCTCGGCCGCGCAGACCAAGGCCATGAAGAAGGTGGCGGCGCCGCTCAAGCTCGACCTCGCGCAGTACCGCGCGCTGGCCGCCTTCGCGCAGTTCGCGTCCGACCTCGACAAGGCCACGCGCGACCAGCTGACACGCGGCGAGAAGCTGTCCGAGATCGTCAAGCAGCCGCAGTTCCAGCCGCTGCCGGTCGAGAAGCAGGTCGCGATCCTGTACGTCGCGACGACCGGCAAGGTCGACGACGTCCCGACGCCGCGTGTCAAGGAGTTCGAGACCCAGTTCTATCGCTTCCTCGAGAGCGATAAGCCCGAGATCCTCAAGGAGCTCGGCGAGACGAAGACCATGACCGACGAGCTCGCGGCGGCGCTCGACGACGCCGTCGAACGCTTCCGCGTCGAAGTCTTCGGGATGGACGCCGCCAAGCCCGCAGCCGCGAAGGCGGACGCGCCGCCCCCGGCGTCGATCTCGTCCACGCCGTCGCCGACCGCGGCCGCGGCCGACGCCGTGAACCCGGACGTCGTGGCCGACCCGGACGACGCCAAGCCCGCAGCGACGGACGAGTCTGCTGCGACGGACGAGCCCGCGGCGACGGACGAGCCCGCGGCGACGGACGAGCCCGCGGCGACGGACGAGCCCGCGGCGACGGACGAGCCTGCGGACGCTGCCAAGAAATGATCACCGCGTGCGGTCGCTGAAGGCTCATGGCTAGCCAACGTGATATCCGGCGCCGAATAGGCGCCGTCCGCAACATCAAGCAGATCACGCGGGCGATGCAGTTCGTTGCCGCATCGAAGCTGAAGCGAGCCCAGGACGCCACGCTCGCCGCGCGGCCATACAGCGAGATGATCGACGAGGTCCTGGCCGACCTGGCGACCGTCCTGAGCGGCGAGGATCATCCGTTGCTGGCCGAGCGTGAGGGCGGCAAGCGGTTGATCGTCCTGATCACGACGGATCGCGGCCTCGCCGGACCGCTGAACACCAACACGATCCGGTTCGCGGCGCGCGAGATCACCGAGAAGCCGGGCGACCTCGCGGTCGTGACGGTCGGTCGCAAGGGCCGCGACTCGATGCGCCGCGCCGGCGTGCCGCTCGAGGCGCATTTCGCAGGGTTCGGCGACCGGCCGACCTTCGCCGACGTCATCCCGCTCGCGCGTCTCATCACCGACGATTTCCTCGAGGGCAAGTTCAGCATCGTCGACATCATCTACAGCCGCTTCGTGACGACGCTCACCCAGAAAGCCGAGATGGACCGGCTCCTGCCGATCGAGCCCTCGGAGGACACCGAGGGCATCCCCGGCAACCAGTTCATCTTCGAGCCGGACGCGAGCACGGTCCTCCAGGCGCTCCTGCCACGCTACGTCGCGACCCGTCTGTTCCAGGCCGTCCTCGAGGCGAAGGCCAGCGAGGAATCGAGCCGGATGGTCGCCATGAAGAACGCCACCGAGAACGCCGAGGAGCTCATCGAGGACCTGACGCTCTCGTACAACAAGGTCCGTCAATCCAACATCACCCGCGAGATGATCGAGATCGCGTCCGGCGCCAACGCCCGCTGACGCGCTACTGGAGGCGAATCCACCCATGGCCACTGCCGCACCCACCGCCACCGGTCGGGTCATCCAGATCACCGGCCCTGTCGTCGACATCGAGTTCCCCGCAGGCCGGCTGCCCGCTATCTACAACGCGGTCGAGATCGAGCGCGAGGGCCAGGATTCGCTGGTCTGCGAGGTGCAGCAGCACCTCGGCAACAACTGGGTGCGCTCGGTCGCGATGACGACGACCGACGGCCTTGCCCGGGGTGTCCCCGTGCGCGATACCGGCGCCGCCATCACGGTGCCCGTCGGCGAGGCGACGCTCGGTCGAGTGTTCGACGTCCTCGGCCGCCCGATCGACAACAAGGGTCCCGTCGAAGCGGCGGTCCACCTTCCGATCCATCGCCTGGCGCCCGCCTTCGATGAGCAGTCGACCGAGGTCGAGGTGTTCGAGACCGGCCTGAAGATCATCGACCTGATCTGCCCGTTCAAGAAGGGCGGCAAGATCGGCATCTTCGGTGGCGCCGGCGTCGGCAAGACCGTCATCATCCAGGAGCTGATCCGGAACGTCGCCCAGGAGCACGCGGGCTACTCCGTCTTCGCCGGCGTCGGCGAGCGCAGCCGCGAGGGCAACGACCTCATCGCCGAGATGACCGAGTCGGGCGTCCTTGCCAAGACGGCATTCGCATTCGGCCAGATGAACGAACCGCCCGGCGCCCGCCAGCGGGTCGCTCTGACTGGCCTGACCATGGCTGAGTACTTCCGCGACGAGGAGGGCCGCGACGTCCTCCTGTTCATCGACAACATCTTCCGGTTCACGCAGGCAGGATCCGAGGTGTCGGCGCTGCTCGGGCGGATGCCGTCGGCGGTCGGCTACCAGCCGAACCTGGCCACCGAGATGGCCGGCCTGCAGGAGCGCATCACGTCGACCAAGAAGGGCTCGATCACCTCGCTCCAGGCCGTGTTCGTCCCGGCGGACGACTACACCGACCCGGCGCCGGCGACCACCTTCGCCCACCTCGACTCGACGATCCGCCTCGAGCGGTCCATCGCCGAGCTCGGCATCTACCCGGCGGTCGACCCGCTGACCTCGACGTCGCGCGTGCTCGACCCCAACGTCGTCGGCCAGGAGCACTACGACGTCGCCCAGGAGACCAAGCGCGTGCTGCAGCGTTACCGCGACCTGCAGGACATCATCGCGATCCTCGGGATCGACGAGCTGTCCGAGGACGACAAGTCGACGGTCGCGCGCGCTCGACGCCTCCAGCGCTTCGCCAGCCAGCCGTTCTTCGTCGCCGAGGTCTTCACCGGGCGACCCGGCGCGTACGTGTCGATCAAGGACACGGTGGCGTCGTTCAAGGAGATCCTCGAAGGCAAGACCGATACGCTGCCCGAGCAGGCGTTCTTCCTTGCCGGCACCGTCGAGGACGTTCGCAAGAACGCCGAGAAGCTCGCGTCCTGATGCCGATCCAGCTCGAGATCGTCACCCCGGAACGGCTGGCCTACTCGGACACGGTCGACTCGGTCCAGCTGCCAGGCTCAGAAGGGGAGCTCGGCGTCCTGCCCCACCATGCGCCGCTCGTCTCGACGCTCGGCGTCGGTGAGCTGCGCATCCGCAAGGGTGGCTCGGAAGAATCGTTCGCCATCGTCGGTGGCTTCCTCCAGGTCCGACCCGACCGGGTCGTGGTGATGGCGGAGACGGCCGACCTGGCCAGCGAGATCGACCTCGAGAAGGCACAGGAGGCGCGGCGCGAGGCCGAGAAAGCGCTCGAGACGGGCTACTCGGAGGGCGCCGACCTGGCCGCGGCTCGCGCCGCCCTCCAGCAGGCCCTCCTGCGCATCCGCGTCGCCGAACGTCGACACCGTGAAGGACCGCGGCATCGGCCGTAGGGCTGCGCCGATGGCTGATGCCACGTGCCGCTTCATCTGGGAATACGTGCCCGAGCCGGTGACGCGGGAGGTCTTCCGGATCGAGGGCGGACAGGCGCTGTCCGGGTCCGTCGCGATCAGCGGTGCCAAGAACGCGGCGCTCAAGATGCTGGCCGCGGCCACCTTGACGGGCGAACGTTGCCGGATCACCAACGTCCCCGAGATCGAGGACGTCAGGGTCATGACCCAGACGCTGACCGAGCTCGGCGTGGTCGTCGACCACCCGGCGGAGAACGTCTACGAGGTCGCCGCCGGCGACGTCGAGTGGCAGTTCGTCCCGCTCGAGGCGGCCGCCAAGATGCGCGCGTCGTTCATGCTGCTCGGTCCACTCCTGGCGCGGTTCGGCCGGGTGATCATCAGCAACCCGGGTGGCGACCGGATCGGGCGGCGGCCGGTCAACCTGCACGTCGACGCGATGCGGACGCTCGGCGCGGAGATCGAGTACCGCAATGGCTACTACTTCGCCACGGCGCCGGGGCGCCTGCGCGGCGCGGAGGTCCGGTTCCCGTTCGTGTCGGTGATGGGCACGGAGAACGCGATGCTCGCCGCCACCCTGGCCGAGGGGCATACCGCGATCCGCCCTGCGGCCCAGGAGCCGGAGGTCGACGACCTCATCGCGTTCCTGCAGAAGATGGGCGCCCAGATCGAGCGGACCTATCCCGACACCATCGAGGTCGAGGGCAAGCGGCGCCTGCGCGGTGCGGAGCATCGGGTCATCGCCGATCGCATCGAGGCCGGGACGTTCATCGTGGCCGGGGCGGTGACTGGCGGTCGCATCACGCTGACCAGCGCACCCTGCGATCAGCTCGGCGCCTTCATCGACGTCGTCGAGCGGGCGGGCGTGGGCGTCGTCTGCGGGACCGACACCATCGAGGTCGATGGGTCCGCGCTGAGCGGCCAAGGATTCCACGCGGTGAACATCCAGACCGGCCCGTATCCCGGTCTCGCCACGGACCTCCAGCCGCCGACGTCCGTGCTGCTTACCCAGGCGCAGGGCGCATCGCGCGTCGACGAGACGATCTTCGAGGACCGCCTGGAATGGATGTCCGAGCTGCGCCGGATGGGTGCGGACATCGACATCGTCGACCCCCACCACGCCATCATCACCGGCCGCACCCCGCTCCGCGGCGCCGACGTCGAGATCGGCGACCTGCGGGCCGGCGCCTCGCTGATGCTCGCCGCGCTGGCCGCCGAGGGCCCGACCGTGATTCGCGGTGCGCACCACGTTCACCGGGGCTATGAGAACATCGAAGGCAAGTTCCTGGAACTCGGGGCCAGGATCGAGCGCCTCGCAGAAGGGAACGACGTCTCCACCTCATGAAGATCGGCATCGACCTCGGCACGGCCAACGTGCTCGTGTACGTCAAGGGCAAGGGCATCGTCATCACCGAGCCGTCGGTCGTGGCCGTGTCGGACGACAACCGCATCGTCGCCGTGGGCGAGGAGGCCCGCGAGATGATCGGGCGCACGCCCGGCAACATCCAGGCCATCCGGCCGATGAAGGACGGCGTCATCGCCGACTACGTCATCACCGAGGCGATGCTGCGGTTCTTCATCGCCAAGGCGACGAAGGGGCGGATCGGGTTCAGCCGGCCCGAGGTGATGATCAGCGTGCCGGCCGGGGTGACGTCGGTCGAGAAGCGCGCCGTGCGCGACGCCGCGCTCAAGGCGGGCGCCAAGGACGCCTACCTGATCGAGGAGCCGCTCGCGGCCGCGATCGGGGCGAACGTGCCGATCAGCGGACCGTCCGGGAACATGATCATCGACATCGGCGGCGGGACCAGCGAGATCGCGGTCATCTGTCTTGGTGGGATCGTCGTGTCGCACTCGCTGCGGGTCGGCGGCAACAAGTTCGACGAGGCCATCGCGACCTACATCCGCAAGAAGTACAACCTCATGATCGGCGAGCGGACCGCCGAAGAGGTCAAGATGCAGATCGGCACCGCGCTCCCGCTCGAGCGCGAGCTCACGATGGAGGTCCGCGGTCGTGACCTCATCGCCGGCCTGCCGCGGACGATCCCCATCACCTCATCCGAGGTGATGGAAGCCATCGAGCAGCCGCTCCAGCAGCTTGTCGCGGCCGTCCGCTCGGTCCTCGAGCAGACGCCACCGGAGCTGTCCTCGGACATCATCGACAAGGGCATGGTGATGTCGGGTGGCGGCGCGCTGCTGCGCAACATCGACAAGCTGCTCACCCAGGTGACGGGTGTCCCGTGCCACGTCGCCGAGAACTCGCTCGACTGCGTCGCGCTCGGGACCGGCCTCGCCCTGGAGCACTTCGACTTCTTCAAGAAGTCCCTGGTGCAGCAGATCTAGACATGCTCCGTCCTCGGGCCGATGGCGTCGCGGGGCTTCGCCTCGGACCTCGGAGTGCGAGCGACAGGTGACCGCTGAGGGTGCCAGCACCAGATCGTTCATCGATCTCCATTGCCACACGTCGGCGTCCTTCGACAGCCTGGCCAGCCCGGCCAAGGTGATGCGTGCGGCCGTCAACCGTGGCTTGACGCACCTGGTCATCACGGACCACGACCGCATCGACGGCGCGCTGCGGATGCGCGACGCGGCGCCGCCGGGGCTGACCGTCATCGTCGGGTCCGAGATCCGAACGAGTGACGGGGACCTGATCGCGGCGTTCCTCACACGACCCGTGATGTCGGGCATGTCCGCCACCGACACGATCATGGCCATCCGCGAGCAAGGTGGGCTCGTGGGTATCCCCCATCCGTTCGACCGCTTCCGCGGGTCGCTCCTCCGCGATGCCCGCATGGAGTCGATCGGACCGCTGGTCGACTGGGTCGAGTCGCACAACGCCCGCCTCCTCGGTGGGGGCAATGAGCGTGCCGCGGCGTTCGCCGCGGAGCACGACCGGCCGGGTGTCGCGGTCTCCGACGCCCACACCGTCCTCGAGGTCGCCGTCGCCTACACGGTGCTCGACGGCGATCCCTCCACACCGGCCGGGCTGCTCGCCGCCCTGCCCACGGCCACGCTCGTGACGGGCCGCGCGAGCCTTGCCGTTCGCCTGTGGACGCCGATCGCCAAGGCCCTCCAGCGTGCCCTCGGCAACGGCCGGACGTCGTCGGGTGCGGAGGCATGACGGAGGGTCGGCAGGACCATCGACCGATGGCTGGTGGGACCGAGGAAACCGTAGGGTCGGGATCGATGGAGGCGACACCCGCGATCCCACCGCGCACCGCCGCGACCGACGCTGCGGTAACGCCACGACCGTCGCCCGACGAGGTCGCACGATCGAGGGAGAACGAGCCCGACATCGAGGGGATGTCGCTCGCGCGGCGGCTCCGCCAGCCGCGCACGATCCTGTCGATCGCGGTCCCGATCGTGGTCATCGCGGTCTTCGTGTCGATCAACGGCGCCCAGCTCTCCAAGGTGCCGAGCCTCGTGCTCGCCGCCAACCCGCTGCTGGTCCTCGCGGCGTTCGTGATCTTCTATGCCGGGTTCCCGCTGCGCGGCCTGCGCTGGGCGACCCTGCTGCGCGGCACCGGCCAGCACGTCTCGACCAGGGACTCCACGGAGATCATCTTCCTGTCCTGGCTCGTGAACTGCGTCGTGCCGGCCAAGCTGGGCGACGTCTACCGCGCCTACCTCCTCAAGATCAACAGCACGGCGTCGCTGTCGCGCACGTTCGGGACCGTCTTCATCGAGCGCGTCCTGGACCTGTTCGCGATCGCCCTCCTCGGCCTCGCAGCGGGCTACTGGAGCTTCCGGAGTGGCCTGCCACCGGCCATCCAGCTGGTGTTCGGGATCGGCGTGGTGGTCGTCCTGGCACTGGCCTTCGGGCTGTTCACGATGCGCAACTTCGGGCGCCAGATCATCGTCGCCCTGCCGCTGCCCCACCAGATCCTCGAGCTATACGACCGATTCGAGGAGGGCGTGTTCGGGGCCCTCGTCGCGCGTCATCTGCCCCGGCTGGGCCTGATGACCGGCCTGATCTGGATGACCGAGGCGCTGCGGCTGTTCCTGGTCGTCCAGGCGCTCGGGTTCGCCGACGTCTCGCTCGGCCTGTCGGGTGCCGTGTTCGTGGCGCTCATCGGCTCGCTGCTGACGGCCGTGCCGCTCAGCCCGGCCGGTCTCGGCATCGTCGAAGCCGGCGTCGTGGGCGTGCTCCACGTGGCCTACGGTGTGCCGCTCCCTGAAGCGACGGCCATCGCCCTCCTCGATCGCGTGATCAGCGTGTTCTCGATCATCGTCTTCGGCTCCATCGCCTATGCGGTGTCACAGAAACCGCGGGGCATGGGCCGCATCGACGGTCCGGCCGACACCTCGACAGCATCGACGCCGGCGTGACGTCCGCGCCGGTCGGCCGCATGCCGCTCGTGGTCCGCGGCGGTGGACCGACACGCCCTTGTCACGGCATTTCAACGACGTTGCAGAGCGACCGCGAGCCGGGGGGCGTACTTTCGTACCAGGTGCCGCGCGTCGGACGACCCCATCCGACCGGCGACGACTCCACCCCTCCCTCCCGCTCCGGCACCCTGCCGCCGCGTGGCCGCCCGGTACCAACGGGTGATACAGGCGTGCTGCCGCCCTCCGCATCATCGTGGCATCGAGGCACCGGACTTGCGGGATCCGACCGCACGCGGCACGCCCGTAGGAGCGCCCAGGCAGCATGACCACGCAAAACGGCCGAGCGTTCAACGAATGGCTTCGAGCCCAGCTCAAGGCCAAGAAGATGTCGCAGCGGCAATTGGCTCAGCAGTCGGGAGTCGATCACTCGACGATCTCCCGGTTGATCCGCGGTGACCGCATGCCATCTCTCGGCACGGCCACCAAGCTCGCGCGCGGCCTTCGGGAACTCCGCGACGACGCCGACACGCCCCAGTACCTGGGTCTTGTCGCTGCCGGGTCGACCAACCCGACCGCCCGCGTCGAGTACGCCCTTCGGTCCGACGATCTGCTGTCGGAGCCGCAGGTGCGCCAGATCATGGAGTACTACCTGGCGGTGCGGATGCGCCGCTTCGGTCGCGCGTTCCCGGGTGGCGGCTCCACGGGGACCGGCAGCTCCGGCGAGCGCAGCAATGAACGATCCGACCGTCCGATGGGCGCCGCCGTGGGCGGCCGGCCCATGTCGACCGGTCGAGTCGGTGGTCTCGGTCCGACCGGTCAGGTCGGCGTGACCGCCGTCAGCACCGTCCGATCCGTCACACGAGGCTCAGGCCGGAACCCCGGCCGCTTCTAGCGAATCTCAGGGCACGACCCGGATCGCCCTCCACCGTCCGGGTCTCGGGGACAGCGAACGCCGGCGTCTGGGGCGCCGGCGTTCGCATGTTGGCCCGCCTAGCCACCTTGCGCGGCGTACGTCGACACCCAGCGGCCCGGCGCGACCTCGAACCGATCGAGCAGCGTCGATGCCGGCTGGTCAGCCATGAGCGCGTCCTCGGCCGAGCCCCCGCAGTCCGTACCGATCGCCTCGCGGAACAGCTGATCGCACAGGACGATCACGCCGACCGCCGGTGTGGTCGGCGCCGAACTCCCGAGCGCTGGGCCCCCGTCGGGCAGCGTCGTCGTATAGGAGCGCCCGATGCGCCTGAGCGGATACGCGATCGCCTCCGGCGACTTGAAGTCGGGCAGTGAGCGCACCTCGACTGCCCCCTCCCGGCCCATGCCGGCCGCAGTGAGCGCCTGGTCGACGCGATCGGCGGCGGCTTGTGCTCGCGGGAACCCGCCATCGGGATGGACCGGCGGCGGCAGGTGGGTCAGGTTCCAGGCGACCAGGGCGAGCACGAGCACGGCCGCGGACGTCACGCCGATCGGCGCCCTGAGCTCGCGGACCAGCGCGGCCGCCCCCAGCCCGACCAGCACGAAGACCAGCGGATCGGCGAAGGCGTGGTAATGGTCGTTGGGGAGGCCGCGAACGACCGACGGCCAGGCTGGGCGCCGCGACCGTCAGGAAGACGATGGACCAGACCAACCCGAGCCCGAACCAGCGGGTGACGAACCGCTCCCGGTCGTCGCTCGCCCGCCAGCGCCAGGCCACGATCGCGATCACCACGACCGTGGCGACCGCGGCCGCCACGAAGCCGTCGATGATCAGGCCGGTCAGCGGCCAGCTGACGACACGTAGGAGCACGATGCCGAACCGAACCGGGATCGCCGTCTCGGCCGCCTCGCGCTGGCCACCCAGGTAGTCGGTCGCCGCCCGCAGCTCGGAGAAGTCGGTGGTGAGCTCATTGATGACGAGCGGGGCGTAGGCCGCGGCAAGGATGGCCAGGATGCCGATCGGCACCAGGCCGAGCGACCGCCGGCGAGCGTCAGCCACCAGCGGCGCCCCCACGATGGGGAGCAGCGCCAGACCAAGGACGTGACACTGCATCGTCACCGCCGTCCCAGCCGCAGCGACGAGCCACCATCGTCGGTCGCCACCGGACCACGCTCGCCACGCGGCCGCCAACGCGGTGGCGCTCGAGAGGGCGATCAGGTTCGGGTTCCAGATGAACGTCGATTCATCGATCGCGGCCGCCGACGCAGCCATGACGAGCCCGGCGACGAGCCCGGCGATCGGCCCACCGACCGACCTCGCCAACCACCACACGACGCCGACCGCCGCGATACCGGCAAGCGCGATCAGGGCGACCACGGCGAGCGGCGAGTCGCCGCCGGTGAGCGCCGCGGCCGGCGACAGCAGGTAGTAGTACCAGGCTCCGTGGTGGACATCACCGATCGAGGTCGGCGGCCCGAGCAGCGGTACGACGCCGTCGAGCACCAGCGTTCGCAGCACGAGCATGTCGTGGCCCTGGTCGCCGTCCCACGTGCCGCGTGTGGCCAGGTCGGGCAGTCGGAGCACCGCCGCAAGGACGAGCAGCGCCGGCAGTGCGAAGCGGTCGACCGTCGCGGCGCGACGATCGATCACGCCGGTGCCATCCGGCTGCGAGCGCTGCCGGTCAGCTGGAACGCGGCCTTCGGCAACGCCCGCAACGGTTTGCCGGCCCACAGCGCCCTGGCACGCGCCATGTTGACCTTGTCGTACCCCACGTCCATCCCGGGCGTCTCGAGGATGTAGGTCGCGTCGATCAGCCGCGGGTGTCGCAGGACGTGGGCCAGGCCGGCAGCCGGGATTCGACCGGCCGCGAGGTGCTCGTGGCGATCGGTGCGTGACCCGAACGCCGAGCGCGTGTCATTCAGATGGACCAGGACGAGCCGGTCGAGACCGATACGCGCGTCGAACCCGTCAAGGAAGGCGTCGATGGTGTCGGGGTCGCCGACATCGATGCCGGCACCCCACGCGTGCGCCGTATCCAGACAGAAGGCCACGGCACGTCCGTCGATCCCACGAGCCCCAAGTCGATCGGCGATCGTGGCGAGCTCCTCGAGCGATGTGCCGAGACCGCCGCCGCCACCGACGGAGTTCTCGAGGACCAGGGTGGCCGCCGATCCCCGTTCGCCGGCGCGCGAGAGGACTGCCTCGATCCCGTCGACCAGCCGCCCGATGCCGGCAGTCACGCCCGTGCCCCGGTGCGAGCCGATGTGGACATTGACGTAGCGCGCCCCGAACGCGGCGGCCCCGGCGAGCTCGCCGGCGAGCATCGTCACCGACCGTTCGAAGGTCGTGGCGTCGGGGCCCGGCAGATTCACCAGGTACGACGCGTGGATCGCCACCGGCTGGATGTCGAGCTCGACCGCTCGCTCGCGGAAGCGGTCGCGTTGCGGCGACGGCTCGCTCCTGCGGCGCCACGCCGTCGGGTTGTCGCTGAAGATCTGGATCGCGCTGGCGCCGATGGTCCGAGCGCGATCGATCGCCTTCGCCATGCCCGGCGCGAGCGGCAGATGCGCGCCGAGCCGTCGTCCGTCGGGCAGCATCCGGCGGTCAGCGCCGCCGGCCGTTGCTCTTGTCGTGCCCCTTCGTGTACTCGCCCCCGACGATCGGCTCGATCATGCCGAGGTCGCCATCCCGACGCGCGTAGAGGATCGCCACACGCTCCGTCTCGGCATTGACGAACACGAAGAACTGGTGCCCCAGCTCCTCCATCGCCGCGACGGCGTCCTCCTCGAACATCGGCTCGATGGCGAACCGCTTCGTCTTGACGATCCGGCGCTCGTGACCGGGCTCTGCGGTCCCGTCGGCGAGGTCGCGGAGGATCCGCTTCTCCTCCTCCGGACGCGCCCGCACGCGCGGCTTCTCCTTGTAGTCGACGGCCTGGCGTTCGACCTTGTCGACCACGTCGTCGAGCGCCGCCTGGTAGCTGATGCCGACCGCGTGACTGCGCAGCGTCCGCCCATCGATTACCAGCGTGACTTCCGCGATGTGGGCGTCGGACGCGCTGCGATGCATCTCGTTCGAGAACTCGACGATCGCGTCCGTGCGGTCGTCGAGCAGTCGCTCGAGTCGATGGAGCTTGCGCTCGGCGTAGCTGCGGACTCGGTCGGGAACCTCGACGTTCTTGCCCTTCACGATGGTCCGCATGCATCACCTCCGGGCTGTCGGGTCGTCACCCGAGTATAGCCGCGGGGTCCTCCGGGCTCCGGTCGAGCGATGCCCAAGGGCTGGGTCGCGCGCCGTGGTGGTGGCGTCAGCGCTCCCGCGCGACGGTGATCGCCGACACGCCGAGCGCGCCGGCGGCCTCGAGGGCGGTCGCACACGCGCCGAGCGTCGCACCCGTGGTGACGACGTCATCGATGAGCAGCACCCAGCGGCCGCGTACGGTCGCGCCGGCGCGCGGGTCGACGACGAACGCGTCCCGGACGTTCCTGGCCCGATCCCGCCGGTCGAGATCGAACTGGGCGATCGTCGCGCGAGCACGGGTCAGGACGGGCACGAACGGGACTGCCAGGTGCTCGGCGGCGTGCCGGGCGATGAGCCCCGCCTGGTCGTAGCCCCGCTGACGCTCACGGTCGCGATGGACCGGCACGTGCATCACCGTGTCTGCGCCCACGCCGACGGCCATCCAGCGACGGGCCACCGCCCGCCCGAGCGGTTCGGCGAGCCGCTGCTCCCCCTGGTACTTGATCGCGTGGAGGGCATCGCGAACGACGCCGTGGAACGGGGCGCACCAGTCGAGCTGCAGGAGTGGCTCGGGCACGTCCCCGGGCAGCCCGATCGCCGTACCGGCGGGGCTCGTCAGCCGCGCATCGAGGGCCGGCATACACCGTGCGCAGATCGGCGGGCCCTCAGTGCCGCACCCAACGCAGTTTGCCGGGAGCGCGGCATCGAGTGCGCGCGTCGCTGCCTGTCGCAGGATCCCGCCGACGGTGGCCATCTCGGTGAGGATGGATCACGCCGCTCACCCGCGACGCAACGGCGACTCACCTCGCGGTGACGCGCGGCCTACGCGATCTCGATCAGGTCGCCGACCTGCGTCCCGGATCCGTCGATCGATCCGACCGCGAGCTCCAGCACGCCATGCGCGCCACGTACGAACGGCACGAGGCCGGTCCAGGCACGCAGGTCCCGGTAGAGCGCGACGACGGCCCGGGCTCCATCGGCGTCAGGCCGGCCCAGGAACACCGCGTCGATCGGGAAGCGCATGAACATCATATGGATCCCGTTCGAGTCGGGCAGCCACAGCGCCGAGCCCGGCGCGAGCGACGGCCGTCCCATGAGGCCCATGAACTTCGCCCACAGCGACGCCCCGGATTCGACGTCAGCGGCGAGCTGACTCGAGCGGGTGCGGTTGCGCGCGGCTACCAACGGGCGATGGCCCGGGCTCGGATCAGGTGCTGCCGAGGTTCAGGACGATCAGGATGATCGCCGGCCCGAGGATGACGATGAACAGCGACGGGAAGATGCAGCCGACCAGCGGGAACAGCATCTTGATCGGCGCCTTGGCCGCCTGTTCCTCTGCCCGCTGGCGGCGCTCGATCCGGAGCTGTTCGGACTGGACCTGCAGCACCTTCGACACCGACACGCCGAGCTGCTCGGCCTGGATGATCGCGCCGATGAAGTTCGTGAGCGGACCGACCTCGGTGCGGGGCACGATGTCGCGCAGCGCGTCGCGGCGCGCCTTGCCGACACGGACCTCGGCAAGCGCCCGACGGAACTCGTCGGACAGCGGCCCCTTGAGCTTCTCGACGACCTTGGCCAGCGCGGCGTCGAAGCCGAGGCCGGCGCGGACCGAGATCGTCAGCAGGTCGAGCGTGTCCGGGATCATCAGGAGGATCGCCTTCTGACGCTTCTTGACGCGTCCGCCCAGCCAGAACTCCGGGATGGTGTAGCCGAACAGCGCACCGACGATCCCAAGCAGGTACCCGATCGGGAACGGGAAGCCGAGAATGCCGATCACGCCGAACAGGACGGCGAACAAGACGCCGCCGACGATCGCGCCGACCGCCTTCACGCCGAGCCAATCGGCGACGCGCAGATCGCCGGGGTTGCCGGCGAGGGCCAGACGCTTCTCTGTACGCTCGGTGAAGGACGATGACGCCGCCCTGGACATCCGCCCCGACAGGCCGGCGACCAGCGGACGCAACGTCCGCTCGATGAACGGCTGCTGGAGCTCCAGCTCCTCGAGGTTCTTGGCCTGCATCGTCCCGAGTTGGGTCAGCCGGGCCTGGACCGGGTCGACCGTCGAGCCACCGGCGAGGCCGATGACGATCAGCAGGATCGCCCCGGCCGCGAGGGCGGCGACGATGATCGGCATCACATCGGTCATGGCCTAGACCTCGATGTCCACGATGCGCCGGATCATCATGAAGCCGAGGAACATCATGAAGCCGCCGAAGAACAGGATGATCACGCCCGCCGGAAGTCCGGCGATGGCCGGCGGATTGGCGAACATCGGGTCCATGAACCCGGGCGCGGCGACGAACAGGAAGCCGGCCAGCGCGATCGGCAGGAAACCGACCACGTAGCCCGACAGCCGCTGCTGCGCGGTCAGCGTTCGGATCTCGCCCTTGATGCGGATCCGCTCCCGGATCGTGTAGGAGATCGAGTCGAGGATCTCGGCGAGGTTGCCGCCGACCGTGTGCTGGATCGAGATCGCGGTCGCCATCAATTCGAGGTCATCGGACCGGACGCGCCGGACCATGTTCTCCAGCGCCTGCTCGAACGGCAGGCCGAGGTTGACCTCGCGGATGACGCGGCTGAACTCGGTCGAGATCGGCGGGCGGGACTCGCGCACGACGAGCTCGATCGCCTGGAGGAACGACGAACCGGCCCGCAGCGCGTTGGCGATCAGGGTGATCGTGTCCGGCAGCTGCTTATTGAATGCGTTGAGGCGGCCACCTTTCCTCCGGTTCAGCCAGAACCGGGGGAGCAGGAAGCCGATGAGCGCGCCGATGAGCAACGCGATCGGCGAACCCAGGGCCGGGAAGAAGAAGCTGAGGATGAACATCAGGACCGGCACGCCGACGATCGACCCCAGCCAGATGAATAGGAACTCGGAGGGCTTGAGGCGCAGGTCTGCACGCGCCAGCTCACGGGCGAGGTTCGCGCCGAAGTCGCGGCCCTCGACCACCTTGTTCAAGTTGGCGATCGCCTGGCTTTGGGCGATCAGGTCGCTGAGCGGGCCCTGTCCCGTCGTAGCGGTCTTGGCGCCCTCGCCGCGACCCGACGCATAGCGCTCCAGCCGGTCGGAGATGCCCGAGTTGCCGGAGCTGGCGATGCCGAACGCGATCAGGATGACCGCGAGGGCGGCGACGCCGGCGACGGCGATCGTCATTGCATCCACGATGTCCTCCTCCCGCCCTCAGTACGTGAAGCCGAAGAGACCAGGCGGCAGGTTGATGCCCATGATCTCGAACTTCTCGACGAACTTGGGCCGGATGCCGGTCGGCTTGAGGCGTCCCTGGATCTTGCCCTCGACGACGCCCGTCTGCTCGAAGACGAACACGTCCTGCATGACGATGACGTCGCCTTCCATGCCCTGGACCTCGGTGATGTTGACGATCTTCCGAGTCCCGTCCTTGAGGCGGCTCTGCTGGACGATGAGGTCCACGGCGGAGGCGACCTGCTCTCGGATCGCGCGCAGTGGCAGGTCGACACCCGCCATCAGCACCATCGTCTCGAGGCGGGCGAGCATGTCTCGCGGCGAGTTCGCGTGACCGGTCGACATCGAGCCGTCATGCCCCGTGTTCATGGCCTGGAGCATGTCCAGGGCCTCGCCGGACCGGCACTCTCCGACGATGATGCGATCGGGGCGCATGCGCAGGGCATTGCGCACGAGCTCGCGGATGGGGATCGCGCCCTTGCCTTCGATATTGGGTGGGCGCGACTCGAGCGTCACGACATGCTCCTGGCGAAGCTGGAGCTCTGCGGCGTCCTCGATCGTGACGATCCGCTCATCGTTGGGGATGAACGACGAGAGCACGTTGAGGGTCGTGGTCTTGCCGGAGCCGGTGCCCCCGGACACGAAGATGTTCAGCCGAGCCTCCACACACGCCCGCAGGAAGTCGAACATGTCTGCGGTAGCGGTGCCGAACCGGATCAGGTCGTCGACGGTGAAGGGGGACGCCGAGAACTTCCGGATCGTGACGACCGGGCCGACCAGCGACAGCGGCGGGATGATCGCATTGACGCGGGAGCCGTCCGTCAGACGGGCATCGACCATCGGCGAGGACTCGTCGACGCGCCGACCGATCGGGGCGATGATGCGGTCGATGATGCGCATCACGTGGTCGTCGTTCTGGAACACCACGTTCGTCAGCTCGAGCTTGCCCGATCGTTCGATGTAGACCTGGCGCGGCCCGTTGACCATGACTTCCGTGATCGACTCGTCGCGCAGCAGCGGCTCGAGCGGGCCGAGACCGATGATCTCGTCGGTGATCTGCTCGAGCATCCGGACGCGCTCGGCGCGGGTCAGGGCGAGGCCTTCCTCGTCGATGACCTTCCCGAAGATCTCCTCGATCTGGCGTCGGACCTCGACCTGGTTCGACAGGTCGAGCTTCGGATCCAAGTCCTGGATGACCCGGTTCTGGATCCGGAACTTCACGTCCCGGAACGACTCGCGTACCGGTGCCTGCGTCTGGAGACGCGGCATGCTCGGCGTCGTCGGCGGCCCACCGGCGGGCGCCGGCACGTTCGAGACCGGCGACCCAGCCGCCGGCGCCTCGCCGGCGCTGCCCGGTCGGGCACTCTCGATCCGCTTCAACAGGGACATGACCTACACCCCTTCTTGCCCAGAGGGCCGGAATTGAACGGCCTGATGCATCACGACGATCAGCGCCATGCGAACAACGACTTCTTCGGCGCGGCCTTGCGATCCGCCTCGGCGACGGGCGCGACCTGCGCTCGCTCGCCGACGACCGACCGCGCCAGCCTGAGGATGTCCTGGGAGACCTGCGCCTCCCGGTTGCTGAGGAAGAACGGTACGCCCCGGTTGAGGGCATAGACAACGCTGCGTCCGTCACTGACGATCGTCTCGTCGACCTTGCGGCCGATCGAGTGCTCGACGTCGGTCACGCGGATGCCCAGCGCCGAATCGGCGCGATTGAGGATCAGGCGGACCTTGCCGCCGTCGTAGCCGAGCTGATCGGCGACCTCCAGGAACAGCCGCATGTTCTTGATGCTTGTGATCTCGAGGCTCAGCATCGTCAGGATGGTATCCGCCGAGTCGAGGATGGCGAGCGTCGTGTCGTTGAAGTATGCCGTGCAGTCCACGACGACGAGCTCGTGGGTCAGGCGCAAGGCCTCGATGACCCGCTTCACGCCGGCCGGCGTGATCAGTTCCGCCATCTCCGGGCTCGGTGGCGCCAGCAGGACGCGGATCCCGGCGGAGTGGTTGATCACGAACGTATCGATCGACTCGACCTCGTGGCCGGCCTGCTCGAGCTCGGGGACGAGATCGGCGATCGACTTGTTCTTCGGGTTCAGGTTTAGCAGCACGCCGACATCGCCGAACTGGAAGGAACCATCGACCAGGACGACCTTCTTGCCGAGCTCGGTCGCCGCGGCGACGGCCAGGTTGACCGCCACGGTCGTCCGTCCGACGCCGCCCTTCGGGCTGAAGACGGCGACGACCTGCCCCGGGTCGCCGGTCGGCGTGAGGCTCGTGCCACCGGCCCCGCCGCTCGCTTCTGCGGCGACGATGGCCATGCGTGACATCTTCTCGCGCTCGCGTGAGTAGACCTGGCGGATCGACGCGGTCAGCTCGTCGCTGCTGAACGGCTTGACGAGGAACTCACGTGCGCCGGCGAGCATCGAGCGGCGGAGATAGTCCGCCTCGCCCTGCACCGACATCATGATGACCGACGCGGTCGGGACCGCACGCGCCATCCCCTCGGTCGTGGCGATGCCGTCCATGTCCGGCATGTTGATGTCCATCAGCACGACGTCCGGCGTCAGCGACGTCGCCATCCTGAGGGCCTCGGTCCCGGACGCGGCCGCACCCACGACGTCGATGTCGCCTTCGAAGCCGAGGAGCTTCGAGAGGTGGTCGCGCGTCTCCGGGATATCGTCGACGATCAGGACACGGATCTGGTCAGCCATCTGAGGGTCTGGCTCTCGTCCTATCTCTCTTGTTGACGCCCGACGGGCGCGGGACCGGCTGGTCCATCGCGCCCGTCGCGCTGGGTCTTGGTCGCCGGCAAGCGCCGGTCGATGGGTAGCGCTAGCGCCGGGCCTGCGCCGGCAGGACGGTCTCGATGAGCTCCGGCGGCAGGACGCCGTAGCGGTCGACGAGTGACTTGAGGATGATGCCGGTGGTCGGATCGGGCAGCGGTGCCGGGTCGATCGGCTGACCGGTGAGTGGGTCGATGAAGTCGTCGCCGGACCGGAGGATCAGCGAGATCTCGCCGTCCATCTGGGCGAACTTGATGACTTCGGCCATCTGCGCGTCGACCGACAGGGCGACGATCTCCTGCTGCCCGGTCAGCGCCGTCCCGGTCTCACCTTGGGCCGGCTGGCCCTCCTGGCCCTGGGCCTGGGCGGGCGGTGGCGGGAGCAGCGTGCCGAGCACCTGCATGCCCTGCAGCAGCAGCTTGACGCTGGTGCCGTTGATGCCGGAGACGACGGTGAACGTGTCGTCCTGGGGGTTGGTCGTGATGACGGGGAACTTGTCGGCGCGGATGCCGACCACCATGTCGACGTAGTCGCCGGTCTTGATGACCGTACCGACGCCGGTGACCTGGTCGACCTGGACGGTGATCGCCCGCCGGCCGGGCGGGACCTCGATGTCGAGGATCGTGCCCTGTGTGGTCTCGCCGAACGTCGTGGCGTCGAGCTGCGCTTCGGCGACCACCGGCTGTCGGACTTTCTGTCCGAGGACCTGGGTCGGGCTCGCAAACGCGGTCGCATTCCGACTCGTGGGCGGCAATTTGACCACCTTGACCTGGTCGGCGGTGATCTTCGCTCCGAGTGGGATGTCTACGGCGGCGACGACGGTATCGACGTCCACGACCTGTGGCTCTTGGGGCGCGGTCCCCGGGCCTAGCAAAAGGATCGCGACGAACGCGACGATCGCCAGGAAGACCCCGACGAGCAACACCAAGCGATTAGAACGCTTCAAGAGACCTCTCCCCGGTTGGGTGGTGTGACAGGTGGCACCACTGTAGCATCGCGAAAGAGGCGCGCGACTATACCAATGGGCTAGGACCCCGTGGTAGGAAACGGCAGGAATCGCTGCGCGTTGCAAGGTCGGCTGCAAGGTTCGCGCCGACACGAAGAAGGCCCGCCGGACGGCTGTCCGACGGGCCTCTACAAGGACGAGATGGAGCGATCAGACCGCGTTGCCGATGACGCTGAGCTTGTCGCTGATCTGGCTTCCCAGATAGATGAGTGCAACGATCGCGATGACCGCGATCAACGCCAGGATGAGTGCGTATTCGGCCAGGCCCTGTCCGTCCTCGTCCCCACGGAGCCGCTCCACAAGGGAGGCGACACGAGTCGTCATTGAAGTTCACCTCCTTTCGATGAAGGTGCCGTCAACGTACGTACCGACGGCCCGATGTCAATAGCCCCGTCGGGCCATTGCGGGCGTCAGTGCAACGGAGACGAAGAGACCGCCGTGTCATAACCGACGCGGCGGTCTCCCCCTTGATCTCGGCGGTTCGGTTAGACCGAGTTGCCGACGGTGCTCAGGATCTTGCTGACCTGGCCGCCCAGGAAGATGAGGGCGATGATCGCGATGATCGCGATGAGGGCGAGGATCAGCGCATATTCCGCAAGACCCTGACCGTCCTCATCTCGATGGATGATCTCCATGACGCGAAGATAAAGAGAGTTCATCAGAGGGGTACCTCCTTTCCGAAAAGCTCCCCGATCTCGGAGGCGGGCTGACCGTACGGGCGCGCCCAGGGTCTGTCAACTGGGCCGAACTACCTACTGGTGCATCCGGGAAAACGAAGACCGCCGGTCTCGCGACCGGCGGTCCAGTGTTGTCGGAAGGCGATGCTAGACCGAGTTGCCGACGGTGCTCAGGGTCTTGCTGATCTGGCCGCCCAAGAAGATGAGGGCGATGATCGCGATGATCGCGATGAGGGCGAGGATCAGCGCATATTCCGCAAGACCCTGACCGTCCTCATCTCGATGGATGATCTCCATGACGCGAAGATAGAGCGAGTTCATCAGAGGGACCTCCTTCCTTTTGAGCTCTCCGTTTGCAGGGAGGCCGCGCCAACGTAGGCGCGCACCCATCCTCTGTCAATCGAGCCAAACGACCTACTGGTGCATCCGGGAAAACGAAGGACCGCCGGTCGTGCGACCGGCGGTCCTGGCGTTGTCGGAGACCAGTGCTAGACCGAGTTGCCGACCGTGCTCAGGATCTGGCTGATCTGGCCGCCCAGGAAGATCAGGGCGATGATCGCGATGATCGCGATGAGCGCGAGGATCAGCGCGTACTCCGCGAGACCCTGGCCATCCTCGTCGCGGCGGACCTTCTCCACCATTCGACGAAGGAGTTCGTTGAAGAGCGCCATCTGTAACCCCTCATGATTCCGTCAGGGAATGCCCCTGTGCGTGTGACGCTACGAGCGCCCGTCACCCCGGCAAATGGCTCGATGGTCCCGTCGGTGCAGGCGGGAAACGAAACGACCGCCGTGCCCGAGGGCACGGCGGTCGTCCTGTCAGACGGTTCGGTTAGACCGAGTTGCCGACGGTGCTCAGGATCTTGCTGACCTGGCCGCCCAGGAAGATCAGGGCGATGATCGCGATGATCGCGATGAGCGCGAGGATCAGCGCGTACTCCGCGAGACCCTGGCCATCCTCGTCGCGGCGGACCTTCTCCACCACGCGAAGATAGAGTTCGTTGAAGAGCGCCATGTAGGTGCCTCCTGGATGAGTACTCACCCCCAGTCGAGGGCTGCGCCACTATAGGAAGCCGCTTCCGCCACGCATACTGAGACGATGGTACCGGCGGTCGACTCCGCGCACCGGTACCGGTTCAGCCGCCCGTGGCCCGGTCGATCGCGATGCCGATGGCGGTGAGGGCGTCCGACACCGTCCCCCCGAAGACGGCCAGCCAGAGTGCGGTCAGGACGCTCGAGAGCGCGAGGATCAGGCCGTACTCGACCAGGCCCTGGCCCGCCCCGCCGGCAGCCAGGAGGTTCACGACCCACCCTCGGCGTCGAGTGCCGGCAGCTCGGTCGCGAGGTGGAGATGGCCGCCGTCGCCACGCAGCTCCGCGACGACACCGACCGATGCCGCACGATCCTGGATCTCGCGCCACGTGGACATCGGCAGGATCACGACCGATGCTCGGATGGCCGCGGTCGCGGCGTCGCGCTCCGCGCTGCGCCGGTCCTCGACCAGTGCCGCGAGTGCGGGGGGCAGGTTCTTGCCCGCCTCCTCGGTCGGGATCTCCACGTCCGGGGTGGCAGTCGGCTCGGCGACGGCTCGCATCGCCACGACGTTCGCGGTCAGCCGATCGCTCCAGTCGAGCTTCATCGTGATCTGGTCGGGCGCTTCGCCGAGGTAGCCGGCCAGCGCCTCGTCGAGCATCCGGAACATGCCACTCTCGAGATCCATCGGCAGGCGCTGATCCTGGCCCATCGACTCGAATTCGACCGGGATGCCGGCACGCCGGCTGCGCTCGCGCGTCGCCCGCCGCAGGGTCGGTACGAGTCCGAGGTCGTCGAGGACCATCGGTCGGACATCGAAGATGAACGTCTTCGTCGCGTCCAGCGTCGCCTGGACCATCGAGACCAGTTGCTGGACCTCCCCGGCCGCGGCGTCGGGATCCTTCCCGACGAGGCGCTCGACGATCTGGGCCTGAAGCACGATGTTGGTGAGGCTCTGCGCCGGACCGTCGTGCATGGCTCGGGCAATCTCGCGCCGGAGATCCTCTTGAGCGCCCATCAGCAACCGCGCGACCGCCGGCGCCATGGGCTCGTCGCCGGCGCGTTCGACACCGCCGAACCCGTGGTCCCCGGCCGCCCGGAACGCCTCGAGGTAGTCGGCGACCGCGTCGCGATAGCGCGCGAGGGCACGGCGTTTCCCGTCGAGGACCTCGACCTGGGTCTCCATCAGCGCGGCGCGCTTGGTCAGCCCGACGAGCGCCGTCGTCTGCTCGAGCCGATCGTTGACGTCGGCGAAGCTCGGCAGACCGCCCAGCTTGTCCGCCGCTGTCG
Organism: uncultured Chloroflexia bacterium; assembly: GCA_963812745.1. Lineage (GTDB taxonomy): Bacteria > Chloroflexota > Limnocylindria > Limnocylindrales > CSP1-4 > SPCO01. The sequence continues at coordinate 113,945 of CAWEWE010000012.1, forward strand.
AGCGGCGCGCTTCGTGTCGGGTCGCCTCCGTCTTGGCCTGCGAGATCAGCAGGTCGACCTCACCCAACTCCTTGTCGAGCGTGAGGAGGTCGTCGGCGAGCCGGCTCGAGATCGCGTCGAGCCCGGTGGTCGGCTTGGTCGCGGCGTCGTTCGCCATCAGTCCTCGGGCATCCGGATCCAGCCCTGGCGCATCGCGTAGACGACCGCCTGCGTGCGGTCGTTGACCGACAGCTTGCGCAGGATCGAGCTCATATGGTTCTTGACGGTCTGCTCGCTGATCGTCAGTGCGTACGCGACCTGCTTGTTGGTCATGCCCTGCGCGATGTTGTCGAGGATCTCGACTTCGCGCGGTGAGAGCGGCGCGAAGATCGGGGCAGCTTCCTGCCCGTAGACGGCCAGCTCCCGGAACTCCTTGAGGACCCGCGTCGCGACGGCGGGCTTGGAGAACACCTTGTCGTTGATCAGGAACTCGCCGTCCGCGACACGTCGGATGATCGTGACGAGGTCATCCGGACCCACGTCCTTGAGGATGAAGGCGGCAGCGCCGGCCTTGATCGCGTCGAACAGCGAGTCCTCGTCCTCGTTGACGGCGAGCACGATGATCCCCGTCGCGGGCAGCTCGCGCTTGATGCGCTGCGTCGTCTCGATGCCACCGGGCGACGGCAGTGACAGGTCCATGAGGACGATGTCCGGCGACGTCTCGAGCGCCCGATCCACCGCGCTTCGCGAATCCTCGGCCTCGCCGACCACTTCGAGGTCCGGCTCCCGAGAGAGGATGTTGGCGATCCCGACCCGGAACAGCGCATGATCGTCGACGATCAGGATCCGGGTCACTTCGCTGCCGGCCCGTCGATCGGGACCACCCCGACGCCGCTCCGGCCCGCCATATTCCATCGCAGTCATCCGTTCTCCTTTGCTCCCGTCAGGGCCCCCGTCGGGATCGCGAGCCGGACCACGGTACCGCCGTCCGGTCGAGATCGTACGTCGAAGCGGGCTCCGATCAGCTCAGCGCGCTCCTGCATGACCTGCATGCCGAAGTTGCGGCGGCCACGAGCCGCCACCGAGCCCATGTCGAAGCCGCGACCGTCGTCGCGGATCTCCATGGTCCATTCGTCGCCGCTCGCGTCGGTGCTGACCATGACGGTCGAGGCACCGGCGTGCTTGCGAACGTTCTGTAGGGCCTCCTGCGCGACGCGCAGGACGACGGTTCGTTGGCGGTCGTCGAGCAGGTCGCTCGGCGCGCGCAGGTCGGTCGTCACGCCGATCCGTGTTGCCGATCGCAGCCCGTCGACCGCGTCGATGATGGCTACGTCCAGACCGGCCGCATCGACGGTCGGTGGACGAAGCTCGGAGATGAACTCGCGGACGTTGGCAAGCTCGCGCCGCAACAACGCCCGGAGCTGACGGATGCCGACCATCGCGCCAGCCGGGTCGCGCTCGACCATGCGCTCGATGTCGTCGACCTCGAAGATCGCGTTGGTCAACGCCTGGGCGGGCCCGTCGTGGATCTCCCGCCCGATCCTGGCTCGCTCGGCGTCCAGCGCCTCGAGGACCATGGTGGCGGCGTCCATCGGCTTCGGAGTATAGGGGTCGGTCATGGGGTGCTCCCGGGGCACGCGATCTCGTAGACCGTCGTCTCTGCAAGCGGGTCCACGCCGGTTCCTGTCGGCGGGCCGAGGTCGACCGGCCGGAAGCAGTCGGCACCGGGCCGTGCCGCCGCGAGGTCGCCGGGCCAATGCTGCCCTTCCGGTCGGGTCAGGATGAGGTAGCGGGTGTCAGGGAATCTGCCGGCCAGATCGAGCACATCGGCCGGCGGCTCGTCGGGCAGGGCCAGCGTCGACGATCGCTGCGTCTCGGCCACCCAGATCGGGAAGTTGCTCATCAACCGGATCCCGGGCGCATCGAGCGGGCGGTCCGCGGCGGCCATCCGGGTCCTCAGCTCCGCATAGAGCCGGGCCGTGTCGCGTGATCCGGTGGCGAAGCCCGCCAGCAGCACCACCGAGAAGAGCAGGCTGGCCGCGACGCCCATCGTGGCTCCCAGCCAACCGACCTCCTTGGTCCAGCCGAGCCGGCGACCGAGCGCTGCGAGCGCGGCATCGATGGCGCTCAGCGCCGACAGGACGATCAGGACGTGGACCGGGCCAGCGGCGTGCAGGAACGTCCCCCACGTGGTGGCGACCGGGAAGACCAGGCTCGTGACGAGGAAGGTGATCACGCCGACGAGGACGATGGGTCGGACCGCCCGAGCACGGGCCGTCCACGGCAACGCCAGCAGCCCGATCGCCGAGAGTGGGAAGCCGGGGAGCAGCAGCACGTTGCCGAGGTTGTGCCCGAGACCCTCGATGCGCATCTCGATCAATCGTGCGGGGCCGACCGCGAGATAGCGCGACAACGTCGGCGGGTCGTTCCACGCGAAGATGTCGAACCCAGTCACGGAGAAGGCGTTGGTCACGGCCTGGCCCGGCAACGGACTGCCGAACGTGTCCCAGTTGCGGACCGCCCACGGCGCGAAGATGAGCAACGCGACGACCGCGACGACCGCGACCATCCGGAGCTTGACCGGTCCCGCGGTCCGTCGACTCGCCCAGACCAGCAGGACCCACGTCAACGCCAACCAGGCGACCTCGTTGCGGGTGAGGGCAGCCAGGCCCAGGAGCACCCCGATCGCCACGAGACGTGGATCGCTGAGCCGACCATCCCTTGGGTCGCGCAGCACGCGTGTCATGAGGAGGCCCGCGCCCAGCACCAGCGCCGTATACGGCGTGGTCGAATCCGGTAGCGCCGAATGGAGGACGAGCGGCAGATAGACCGCCGCCGTCAGTCCGGTCCCGATGGCCAGGAATCGAGCGCGCGCGGGCGACAGGCCGCGCTCTTCGACGACATCGGCGGCTAGCCGCCATGCCAGTACCGGGACGATCGCGCCGACGAGGACGCTCGACACCTGCGCTGCCGAGAACGTCGCCCCCAGGATGAGCATCGGGATGGCCGCGAGGAAGGTGGGCAGTGGCAGCCAGACCTCGAAGGCCGGGCGCGGGAACTGGAGCGGCGGGGTCGCGTAACTCCACAGGGCATCGGACACGAGCCCGCGACCCTCGAGCAGATTGCGAGCCACGCCGACGTAGTAGGCGGTGTCCTCGGGCTTGGGGAAGACGACCTGACCGGCGAAGACCGTACGGACGATGAGGCCGATCGCGAAGAGCCCCGCGATCGTCAACCAGGACTCGCGTGTCATCGGTCCGGCACCACGGGATAGACCGCCAGGCGGAGTGGCGAGCCCTCGGTGAAGACAGGCTGGCCGAGCCAGGCCGGATGGTCCGTGCCGTCGAGCACCGCTGCCATCGACTCGACACTGTCGTCTCGATCGAGGACCAGCCACCGAATGTCGTATGCCCGGGCGACGTGGCGGACGACTGGCTGTGGATCGTTGACCAGGACGACACCACCGCGCCCCGACCAGTACTTGGTCCCGGCAGCATCGATCGACATCACCCGGTCCGAGGTCGCCGCCCTGGCGGCTTCGAGGGCCGCCGCAACGCGCACGAACTTCGCACGGCTCTCATCCCAGACACCGTGGACGAACGCCGAGCCGAGGACGGCCGCCCCGATGGCGAACACCGCGGCAGCGCCGCTGAACGCGGCCGTCGCGGTCTTGGCGTCCCAGCGTCGTCGTCGGGCAGCGACCCACGCGACCGCAAGCGCGATCCCCTCGAACGCGAGGACGTACGAGTGCGGCGCCAGCGCGACCGCGGAATGGATGAAGGTGCCGCCCGGGACGTGCACGGCGCTCACCAGGGTCGAGAAGGCGAACAGCAGTGCCGCATAGATGAAGAAGGGGCCGAAGTCCGATGATCGGCGCCGAGCCCAGCCGCCGATGACCATGAATGGCGCGAGCACGAAGCCGGCGACCAGCGTCACATAGATCATCACGGCCGCGACGAGCCCGCCGATCCGCGTCGCGATGAACGGACCGATCCCCATGCCGAGCAGGTGTTCGAGCGTTGCCGGGGTCGCGATGCTGTTCCACTCGGCGATATCTCGGATGAAGAACACCTTGCCTGAGGCCGTGGAGGGCGACAGGGAGCCGAATACCGCCAGCTGGCGCAGCCACCACGGAGCCATGACCGCGACGAACAGCACGACGCACGCGGCTGCGGCCGACCACGGGATCACGCGCCGCCGCCAGCGATCCCACAAGAAGGCGATACCGAGGGCGGCGAGCACCAGCAATCCGTCGTTCCGGGAGAAGGTCGCCAGGCCGGCGAGCAGACCGGCGAGCGCGAACGCCTTCGGTGAGCCTTTCAGCCCGCGCGCCCCCATCCAGAGCGCTCCTAGGGCGAGCGGTTGGAACAGCGAGAAATTGTCCGGTTGGGCCATGTAGACCACCGACAGGACCGGCATCGCGACCAGCAGACCAGCCCCTGCCGCCACCATGGCTGACGCACCGGCATCGCGGGCCATGGCCCAGGTCATCGGCGCGGCGAGCGATCCGATCACTGCGAATGGCAGCGCCGACGCGAGCGCCGTCGGGCCGAGGACCGTCAGGAACGGCACCTGGACGAGCGACGCCAGGGGCATCCAGTGCGCATTCGACGGGATCGGCAAGGTCGGCTGGGCCGGGATCGCGCCGCCCACCTCGGGGAAGATCCATACGACGTCGATGCTGAACCCGTGGCCGGCAGCCAGCGATCGCGCGACGTCGACGTAATAGAAGGAATCGGGGTACGCGGGGTCCGGAAAGTGGCCGATGAGCACGAGCCGGACGACGAGGGCGAGCCCGTATAGGACGATAGGGATACGCACGGCCGGTGCAGCGTAGCACCGGGTCCTGGTCCCTCCGACCGGTACGAAGGGGCTACGGCATGACCGCCGAAAACCGACTCCCGGCCAGCGCCTGGGACCGAACGAGACCCATCGATCAGGTCGCTCGGACCAAGCTGAGCTCAGGCTCCCGGAGCGGCGTCGCTTCGTTGCTAGGGGCCTCGATCGATCGTCGGGGTCGACGGAACGGTCGCTCGACGTACTGGTACAGGATGACCGCGAGGATGCCTGATAGGCCTACCGCCACGGACACGCGAAGCGCCGGATGGATCGAGCTGAGGGCCTCGTTCGACACCATGAATACCGGTACGTGGATGAGATAGAGGGAGTAGGACCGCTCGCCCAGCCAACCCAGGACAGGCGAGGCGAGTCCGGTCCATCGTTGTTCGGCACGTACCGCGCTGACGACCACGCCCAGCGACGCGATCTCGGCGATCGTGTAGCCGGAACCGGACCAGAATGGGTTGACCAACGGGATGACGGCGACGACCAGCAAGGTGACCATCGCGACGGGCCCGAGCCATGGTCCCGGTTGCCACGTCGGCCAGCGCGCCCGACATGCTGCCAGCGCACAGCCCACGAGCAGCGAATCCGCCCGGGTGTCGGTCCCGAAGTAGATCCGCGCCCCATGGGCTCCCGCATCGACCAGGATCGCACGGAGCACCGTCGACCCGATCGCCAGCCCCGCCAGCATCCCGATCACCAGCAAGCTGCCGGGGTGCCGGGCGCGCGCCAGTAGGACGAACCCGAGCGGCGCGACAAGGTAGAACTGCTCCTCGATGCTGAGTGACCAGGCGTGGTTCCACATGCCCATCGGATCGCCCATCACGCGTGCCCAATTCGCGACATAGGCGAGCGTCAGCGCGGAGTCGGCGACCACGGACCCGGTCGCTCCCGCGCCGACGTTGATCGCACCGACCAACACCATGACGGCGACGAGGGCCGGGAGCAGGCGTCGGACCCGGCGGGCGACGAAGGCGGCCAGGTCGACGCGCCCGGTCGCCCCATGCTCGGCGATCAACAGCGACGTGATGAGGTAGCCGCTCAGGACGAAGAAGAGCGTGACCCCGACGACACCCCCGGACATGATGGGCGCGCCGGCGTGAAAGACCAGCACGAGCAGGATCGCGACGCCACGGACACCGGCGATGGCTGGCTGCCAAGGGAGTCGCGTCGCCGACCCCCCACCGGGACGAGATTCAAGCAATAGCAGACCGACCCGAGCTACCAGGCCGGTCTCGCCACTCGCTCAGCGTGATGCCTTGGCGACCGGGCTGGTCACCACGCTGTGAGCCGTCGGGCTCTCGCTACCCTGGAAGGCAGCGCATCGTCCCGTGTCCACTGGCTGAACACAAGCCGTTCGGTGCTCAGGCGCACCGCTTGCTGTGCAAGGTCGCAGCCGTCAGACGGATGGTGCCCCGGCGATAGCCCATCTGGTGACTCGACGACGGATCGCCCGGGTGGAGACTTGCGTCATGGATCGCACCTGGGCACCCGCGCTCGCCGTCGCCGCCGCCACCACCGTCGGGATGCTGCCGAGTGTCCCCGCGCACGCTGCTGTCGGCCTGGGTCTGGTCGCGGCGGCCACCACCAAGGCGGGCGTTTGGTTCGTTCGTCATGAGCGCGCAGCCCGCCGGATCCGGACGCGGGCGACATAGCGCCGACACGTCGAAGGCTCAGCCGGCCCGCCCGGGTCCGACCGTAGCCCGTAGACTTGCCCGGATGTCCCGCCCGGCGTCGAGCCTGACGCTCGTCTTGCCTGCCTTCAACGAGGCCGCGCGCATCGATCCGGCGCTCGACGAGCTCTTCGGGTATCTGGCGCGCCGCGACATGCGTGGGCGGGATGGGGCGCCCGGGGCCGGGGCACTCCCCGAGGCGATCGACATCATCGTCGTCGATGACGGCAGCACGGACGACACGGCCGCCCGCGTCGAGGCCCGACCCGAAACGCGCGGAAGCCTGCCCAGCATCGCCCTTCGCGTCCTTCGTGTCCCGCACGGCGGCAAGGGGGCCGCGGTACGCGCCGGGATGCTCGCGGCCGGCGGCGACCTCGTGATCTTCGCCGACGCTGACATGGCCACGCCGCCCGACCAGATCCCCTTGCTCGTCGAGGCGCTCGAGGACCACGACGTGGCCCTCGGATCACGGATCCAGGCGGACGGGTCTGACATGCGGGCAAGCCAGCCGGGCTACCGGCGCCTGCTCGGCAAGGCCTTCCACGTCCTCGCGTCGCTGTGGGTCGTCGGCCCGGTCCAGGACACGCAGTGCGGCTTCAAAGGATTCACCCGCGACGCGGCGCAGGACCTCTTCGAGCGTCAGCGGATCACGAGCATCGTGTTCGATGTCGAGCTGATCTACCTCGCCCGTCGACGCGGCTACCGGTTGGCGATCGTTCCGATCCGCTGGTTCGACAAGCGTGGGTCGCGGATGCGAGCGCGGCCCGGTCTTGCATTGCGGGTCGCCTGGGACCTCTTCCGCATCCCGCTCATGCACCGAGGGAGCCGCCGCAGCGCCACCGAAGGCGCCTGATGGACCGCCAGGCCCTGTCGCGCGTTGCCCGAGCGGCGCTGCCGATCGTGGCGGTCGCGTCCTTCGTCCTCGGCCTCGCCGCCACGCTGGCGTTCGCCGGCGACACGTTCGGGTTCGACTTCCTTGCCTATCACCAGGCGGCCGTGCGGCTGCTGAACGGTCAGCCCCTCTACGACATGTCGTTCACCGCGACCGGCGGGTTCGGCCTGTTCTACTACCCGCCGACCTTCGCGCCGTTCCTGCTGCCGTTCGGCTTGCTCGACGGCCTGACGGCAACCTGGGTGTGGACCGCCATCTCCCTCGCGGTATTCGTCGTTGGCGTGGCGGCCCTGCCGACGTCGCGGACGATCCGCTGGTGGATCGTCTTCCTGGCCGGCTGGTCGTTCCCCTTCGTCTATGCCGTCAAGCTCGGCCAGGTCGGACCGATCCTGTTAGGTCTCTTCGCGCTCGGCTGGCGCTGGTCCGACCACCCGAGTTGGCTCGGCGTGACCGGTGCGCTGGGCGCCGCGATCAAGATCCAGCCAGGATTGGTCCTCGGTTGGGCCCTGCTGACGGGCCGATGGCGGGCCGTCGTCATCGGCGGTCTCACGCTCCTCGCGCTGGCGATCGTCGCGACGCTCCTTGCCGGCGTGGGTGCCTGGTCGGACTTCCTCAGCCTGCTGCGGACCGTCAGCGACCCGATCACGACGGAGCACAACTTCACGCCTGGCGCCGTGGCCTTCCAGTCCGGCCTGTCACGTGAGGCGGCGGCGCTGGTGCAGCTGGTGAGCACGATCCTCGCCGTAGCGATCACGATCGCAGGCGTGCGTTGGGCGACCGACGAGGCGTCCTACCTCATGACCGTCGTCGCCAGCCAGCTGGTCTCACCGATCCTGTGGGACCACTACGCGATGCTCCTCCTACTGCCGGTCGCCTACCTGCTGTCGGCGGGCCGTTGGTGGGCGGCGATCATCCCGCTCGCCACGGCGTGGCCGTTGGTCGGCGTGACGCCACCAGCCGTCTATCCGGTCATGTTCTGGGCCGCGCTGATCGTCACCTTCCTCGTCGGTCACGCGGCGAGGGATCCCGCGACGAGCATCGGTGAGCGATGGGCGGCGTGACCCGAGGGACATGGGTGGGCCTCGGGGTCGTCGTCCTGAGTGGGGTGCTGTACTGGCTCGCCGACCGCTTCTTCGACGCGCGACGCGGTGACTTCTTCTATCTCGCGGATGCGTTCCTGCACGGCCGGACATGGCTGACCGTCCAGCTGGGTCCGTACGACGTGATCCCGATCGACGGTCGCTATTACGTGCCGTTCGCGCCGTTCCCGGCGATCGCCCTCATGCCGCTCGTGGCGCTCGTCGGGCCATTGCAAGCGGATCAGATCGAATCCGGCGTGAACGCGGCGCTGGCCGCGGCCGGCGTCGGGATGTGCTGGTGGATGCTCGGCCGGATCGGCGTAGCGCGGCTGACCGACCGCGCTTGGCTCACCGCGCTCTTCGGCTTCTCCACGCAGATCCTGTGGGTCACGACCCGCGGCGGGGTGTGGCACACCGGCCACCTCATCGCGACGATCCTGACGTTCGCATGCCTGATCGAGCTGTTCGGTCGACGCCGTGCGTGGCTGATCGGGCTGTGCGCCGGAGCCGCGTTCCTGACCCGCGCGCCCTTGGCGTTCGCGGTCCCGTTCTATGCACTCCTGCTCCACCCCAGCGTCGATGAGGCGTCGCTCACGACCGCTCGTCGCGAGGCGGGCGCCTACCTCACCCGAGCCGCCGACGCCATCCCGTGGCGCCGCTGGCTCGAGCTCGGTCTCGGCGTGGCCCCGGCCGTGATCTTCTTCTTCGTCTACAACCAGGTCCGGTTCGGCTCGTTCCTCGAGTCGGGCTATGCGCTCGCGACGCTCCCCGGGTGGCTCGAGCGACAGCGAGCGCTCGGCCTGTTCTCGATCGCCCACGTGCCGATGAACATCGACTACTTCCTGCTGCACCTGCCTCGGCCGATCGCGGGGTGGCCGTTCCTGCGGCCGGACGGCCTTGGCATGTCGGTGCTGCTCACGAGTCCCGGTCTCCTCTTCGCGTTGCGCGCCGACTGGCGGCGAGCGCAGACCTGGTGGCTCGCCGGTGCGACCGTCGCCGTGTTGCTCCCGACGCTCCTGTATTACGGCGGCGGCTGGCTCCAATACGGCTACCGCTACTTCCTTGATTCAGTGCCGTTCGTGATGGCGCTGTGCGGTCTGGCTGCCGTCCACCAGGGCCACATCGGCTGGGGATGGAAGGCGCTCATCGCGGTCGGCGTGGCCGCGATGGGGATCGGCGTGTACTGGGCGTACAACCTGTGACTGGTCCGCGAGTGCAGCGACTCCTGCAGGTCGCGCTGATCGGCGTGCTCGTGGCGGTGATCGCGGTCGAGACCGTCCAGCTCTACTTCATCATCGACGGCCAGTCGGCGATCGGTACCGACCTCGACTTCTACCGGTCCGTCGCTGAACGCTGGCGGACGACCAGCGTGTACTACACCGACCAGCAGCTGGCCGGCCCGTATGTGGTGCAGACCCAGGTCCACAACCTGTACCCGCCGCACGCGCTCTACCTCTTCGTGCCGTTCCTCTTCCTGCCCGACATCCTGTGGTGGGCGTTGCCGCTGGCCTTCCTCGCCTACGTGATCTGGTGGTGCCGGCCCACCTCCTGGACCTGGGTCCTTCTGCTGGGACTCCTGGCACTGCCGAAGGGACCCGCCCAGATCCTGTTCGGCAACACCGACATGTGGATCGCCGCGTTCGCGGCGGGTGCCGTGCGCTGGTCGTGGCCGGGCGTGCTCGTGTCGATCAAGCCGTCGCTCGCGCTGTTCGGGCTCCCCGGCGTGCTGTCCCGGGCATGGTGGCTCGGCGCGGCGGGACTCGTCCTCATCAGCCTCCCACTGTGGTCGTATTGGCTGCAGTGGCCGATCATCACCCAGCACTCGAGCGCACAGCTCTCCTATTCCTTCGGCAACTTCCCGTTCTTCTTCCTGCCGATCGTGGCGTGGCTTGGCTCATCGAGGCGGGGCGACATCCCGTTCCGTCGATGGGTCCTCGCCCTGCTGGGGCGGCGCGTCGCCGATCAGAGCTGACAAGTCGGTCCATCGGCGCGGACGTGGATCGTCGCCTGCTCGTCGCGGTAGACGGCGCGCCAGTCATCCGCCTCGTCGAGCCAGTGCGACAAGGGACCCGTGGCCGGCATGAGCGCGATCTCGACCCCGCTGGCATCGAGCCAGGGCCGCGGGTCGACGGTGACCGACTCGGTCGCTGCCTGTTCACGGAGTGGTCGCTCGGCCGAGTTCCCGTAGGCGCCGACCTGGCGGTCGGTGACCTCGATGACATAGCCAGCCCAGCCGTACGCCGGCAGGATCCGGCCCGCACACGAACCCGCCTCGAGGGCATCCACTGCGGCGACCGGGAGGCGATGCTCGATCGCCGCAGCTTGCGCTTGCGGTGCGATGAACGTCACGCCGACGGTGATGACGGCGAGTGCAGCGACGCCCGCTGCAAGGACGACCGGCGCGGGCGTCGTCGGCGGGTGCCCGCCGCCGTCAGCTCGGAGGCCTCGACTGCCCAGCCAGCGGGTCATCGCGGGCCCGAACGCTGGCGCGGCGGCGGCGACGATGAGGAATGCCGCGATCGGCAGGAAGCGCACGGCTCCCAACGCAGCGAAGGTCCACGCCGCGGCGGCGAGCAGCAGGAATGGGTCCCGTCCGCGCCGAGGCCAGGCGGCGGCGAGGAGGAGGACCGCGGCCAGGACGATCCGGGCGAACACCAGCTCCCTGGCCCCGAAGTCGGGTGAACGCCACTCGATGATGTCGACCGAGAAGGCGCTCGCCACCTCCCTGTCGAATGGGTACGCCAGCAACGCCGGCCCGTACGGGTTCACACAGGCGGCGAGGACGGCGGCGATGCCGGCCAGCGCGAGCGGCCTGAGCGACCGTCCTGGCCAGGTTCCCCATCGCTCGCCGATCCGGACGGCGAAGATCGCCACGACCAGGAGGGCGACCAGACCGAGGATGGCGCTGCCGTGGAGGTTCGCCCAGAGCACCGCGATCAGCGGCAGGGCCGGCAACCATCGCCTCGTTCCGTGCCGCAGGTAGCTCGCGACGATGACGGCGACGGATAGGACGAAGAGGACGTCGAGCGCGCCGCTGCGGGGCGCCCACAGCGGCAGCGACGCCGCGACCGCAGTCAGGACGAGGAACGCTCGTGGGACCGGGGCGATGCCCGGCGCGGCGATGCCGATCAGCACCCACGACACCCACACGATAGCGGCGGTGACGGGCAGGACGAGGAGACTGGTGCCGGCCATGCCTAGCCCGGACGCCGTGGCCAGCAGTACGTCCCACGACCAACTGTGGGCGACGAAGGGCGCGTCCTGGGTCAACCAGCTGAACGGCTCGACCCGCGGGATGGCGCCACTCGCGAGGATCGTCTTCCCGATCGCGATATGCCACCACGCGTCCGGGTCGACCTGCGGCCGCCACGTGGCGACCCACGCGGCGGCTAGCAGGACGACGCCGAGCGACCGGCCCATCGGCCCGTCGTCGCCCAGCACTCGCCCGAGCCGCGCCAACATGCCGTTCGGATGGTAGGCGAACCACACACCGCCGAGCGGCATGACAGACTCCCCCGATGCGCCGATCAGCCGCCATCCTCGGCATCTTCATCCTGTCCGGCGCGGCCGGGCTGATCTACGAGATCGTCTGGTCGCGCCAGCTGGTGCTCGTGTTCGGCAACACCACCCAGGCCGTGTCGGCGATCCTGACCGGGTTCTTCGGTGGCCTGGCCATCGGAGCCGCGATCGGCGGCCGGATCGCCGACTGGGTCCGGTCGCCCCTCCGCTTCTACGGCCTGCTCGAGCTCGCACTGGTCGCGGTCGTCCTGGTGACGCCGCTCACGTTCGACCTGATCCATGAGGCCTACCGGGGGTTCTACCCGGCCCTCGAGGGCACGCCGTTCCTCGCCCTTGCGCGCCTCGGCCTGGCCGTCCTCGCCCTCAGCCCGGCGACGATCATGATGGGCGCCACGTTCCCGGCGCTCGTCCGCCATTTCACCCGATGGAGTGCCGTCGGCCACGCGTTCGGGCGCCTCTATTCGGCGAACACGCTGGGTGCGGTGGCCGGGACCTTGATCGCCGGTTTGGTGCTGATCGAGGTATTCGGCCTGAGTGGCGCGCTCCGCATCGGCGCGGCGTGCTCGGCCGTGGCCGGGATCGCGGCGCTGTGGCTGGCTCGCAGTGACCAGGGCATTCCCGCCGCGGCTACCGAGACCGTTCTCGATGCCATGACTCCGCTACCGGGGGAACGGTCGATCCCATGGTTGCCGCTGGTCGTGGCGTTCGTCTCGGGGCTGACATCGCTCGGCTATCAGGTGACCTGGACGCGCCTCCTCGCGTCGGGGACCGGGGGCCTGACCTACGTGTTCACCGTCATCCTCGCGCTCTTTCTGATCGGGATCGCGATCGGGGCGATCATCTTCAACACGTTCCGGTCGCGGATCAGCGATCCGATCCGCCTGCTGGCGTGGACGCAGTTCGCCGTCGCCGCGCTTGCGATCGCCGGTCTGGTGCTCGTGATCTCGCAGCCACATGAGCTCGATCCCGGTCGCCCCTTCCAGTCGATCGCCGCGCTGTTCGGCTCGGCGATCCTCGTGGTCCTGCCGGTCACCGTCGTCCTGGGCATCGCCTTTCCGACCGCGTCCGAGCTGCTCCGGGACGAGCGCGCTCGTGCGGGATCCGCGTCCGGTTGGCTGCTCGCCGCCAACACCACCGGCGCGATCCTCGGCAGTCTCGTCATCCCGTTCGTCCTGATGCCGACCATCGGCTCGCCGGCGATCGTGGTGGTCCTCGTGTTGGCGAACGTGGCGATGGGCATCGCCCTCGCGACCCAGGCGAGGACGCCGGCTCGGGGCACCATCCTCGCCGGCCTCGCGATCGCCGCCGGCGTGGCCGTCATCGCCGTCGTCCCCGGTCGGATCGCCCAGCCCAACGAGGCGTTGATCGCCGCGAAAGGCTGGCAGCTCTTCGACTCGAGGGAGGACGAGATCGCGTCGGTCCAGGCGGGTCGGAAATCGGCGACGGCCGAGCTCTGGGTCGGCGGCACGTCGATGACCCTGCTCACCGTCGACGCGAAGCTGATGCCGATCCTGCCGCTGATCGCCCGGCCCGAGTCGGACCGTGCGCTCGTCGTGGCGTTCGGGATGGGAACAGCCTTCCGCAGCGCGCTGATCGCGGGCCTCGAGACCGATGCCGTGGAGCTCGTCCCGTCCGTGCCGAAGATGTTCGGCCACTACTACGCCGATGCGGACGCCGTCCTGGCGGACCCGCGTGGCAAGGTCATCGTCGCGGACGGCCGGAACCACCTCGAGCTGACGACGGAGCGGTTCGACATCATCCTCACCGACCCGCCGCCGCCGATCCAAAGCTCGGGCGTCTCGGTGATCTCGTCGCGCGAGTACTACCAGCAGGGCCTGGAGCATCTGACCCCGAGCGGCGTCATGATGCAGTGGACGCCCTTCGGGACGACCGAGGCCGACTTGAAGGAGCACATCCGGACGTTCGCCTCGGTCTTCCCGCACGTGCTCGCCATCCGCGGCCCAGGCGGCTACGGCTTCTACATGCTCGGTTCGCTGGAACCCGTCGAGGTCGATCCGGGCGCGATCCCCCCGGTCCTCGAACGGCCCGGTGTCCTGGCCGACATCTCGGGTGCCTACGACTCGCCCACCACGACCGTCGACGGCTGGACCCAGGTGATCGAGGACCACATCTGGATGGCCGACGACACCCTCCGCCAGTACGCCGGCTCGGGTCCGTTGATCACCGACGACGAGCCGCGGCCCGAATACTTCCTCCTGCGAGGACTCGCCGACATCATCCGCGGATGACCCGTTCTTCTCACTTGATTCCGAGAGCGCGCTCGCGACGATGACCTCTGTCCACCCGCTGGAGGCTCGATGACCACCCGTACCGTCGCGCTCGCGCGCCCGATCCTCGGCACCACGTTGCCGTTCGCGCTGCCCATCGGGTTGTCGGCGTTCCTCCTGTTCAGCGTCGAACCGTTGATCGGGCGGCTCGTCCTGCCCGTCTTCGGTGGGACGCCGGCGGTCTGGGCGACCGTCCTGTTCTTCTTCCAGGCCGTCCTGCTCCTCGGGTACCTGTACGGCCACGTGTCCGTCACCCGACTGGGGCCGTGGGGTCCGCCGCTGCATCTCGTACTCGCGGCGCTTGCCATCGTCGCCCTGGTGATCGCGCCCGGACACGTCGCCGGTCTGCGCGACGACGGGGTGACGCCCGTGCTCGACCTCATCCGCATCCTCGTGGTGCTGATCGGGCTCCCCGCGTTGGTGCTGACGACCACGACACCGTTGGTCAGCGGGTGGTTCGAGGCCACACGGTCGATCGAACACGACGGTGACGGCTATTGGCTCTACGCGTTGAGCAACGCCGGTTCGTTGCTGGCCCTGCTGGCGTACCCGATCGTCATCGAGCCGCGTCTGTCCTTGACCTCGCAGCGAGAGATCTGGGCGATCGGCTACGCGGGTCTCGTCGCGCTGCTCGCCCTCGCGGGCACGCGGGCGATGCCGGCCCTCCGACTCCGGCTCAGCGCCGACCGAAGTGCTGCCCAGGCCGCCGCCGCGGATCGGTCGTCGGTCGCGAGCGACTGGCCCCGCCGGTTCCGGTGGCTCCTGCTCGCGGCGGTGCCATCGGGCCTGCTGTCGGCCGTCACCACCTTCATCGCGACCGATCTCGTGTCCGCGCCGTTGCTGTGGGTCGCGCCCCTCGCCATCTACCTGGTCTCCTTCATCGTCGCGTTCTCCCCGCGTGGCGGACGATGGATCGGCTGGGCGGCCGCGGCCGCGCCGGCCATGGTGACGGTGCTGTGGGTGCCATATGGCTCAGCCGGTGGCTGGCCGGTCGTGGCGGTCCTCGCGATGGAGCTGGTCGCCTTCGCCGTCGTCGCGATCGCGCTCCATGGGCGGCTCGCCCAGGATCGACCCGCACCATCCCGCCTGACCGAGTTCTACCTGATCATCTCGCTCGGCGGCGCACTGGCCAGCGCGTTCGTCGCCCTCGTGGCGCCGTCCATCTTCCCGGGGGTCTGGGAGCTGCCGATCCTGCTCGTCGGTGCCCTGGTGGCGCTGGCATTGGTATCGCCGCAGACGCCGCGGACACCGCGGACCACCCCGAAGAAGGGCCTCGACTTCAGCCCGTTCGTGCGTGGCGCGCGTGGACGCCTGACGCCGTATGTCGTCGCCGCCGGTCTGCTCATCGCATCGTTGGTCGCGACGCGAGCCCTGGCCACGGAAGCCGGCGTCCGGTGGCTGCTGGTCGGTGGACTCCTGCTCCTCGTCGGGGCACGGCCGTGGTTCCTGGCCACCGCGACGGCGTTCGTCCTGGCGCTGGCCACGTTCGTCCTCCAGCCACCCGCGGAGTTTCGCGATCGGAGCTTCTTCGGCGTGACGGAGGTCACCACCTCCCCCGATGGTGACCTCAAGTTGCTGATGAACGGCACCACGGTCCACGGCTCGCAATCGACCGACCCGGCCAAGCGACGGACGCCGCAGAGCTACTACGTGCTGTCCGGACCCGTCGGCGACATCTTCGACCTCGTGAACCGCCGAACCGGGGAGCCTCGCGATGTCGCCGTGACCGGCTTGGGCGGTGGCGCCCTGGCGACGTATGTCGAGGCGGGCACGCGGATGACGTTCTTCGAGATCGACCCGATCGTCATCGACGTGGCCTCCGACCCGCGCTACTTCACCTATCTCGCCGACGCACCCGAACGCCCCACGGTCATCGAAGGCGACGCACGCCTGTCACTGGCCGAGGTGCCAACCGGCTCCTTCGACCTCCTGATCATGGATGCGTTCTCGTCCGATTCGATCCCGATCCACCTCCTCACCCAGGAGGCGATCGCGGACGAGATCAGGACCGTCGTCCCGGGCGGGCTGGTGGTCTTCCACGTCTCGAATCGCTACTACGATCTCACGCCGGCGGTCGCTGCGGCCGTCGAGGATCTCGGGCTCACCATCCTCGGGAAGGAGCACGCACCGGGTGCGGACCGGGAGCCCGGGGAGACCCCGTCCAGGTGGCTCGCTGCCTCGGCGGATCCGGCGTCGATCGACGCGCTGCGCGCTGACGGGTGGCGGCCGGTCCTCGCCGCGGATCGTCCCTTCCGCGACGACTACGCGGACCTGCTGCGGTACCTCCACCTGGGCGGCTGATCGCCGGTTGCGCTCGCAACCATCTCGGCCAGCCGATGCTATCCTCGGGGCGATGACCGCCCCCGCGCTCGACGCGGAGCCCGCCTGTCCGGGTTCGCTCGAGAACCAGCCCCGACCGACTCCTGGAACCGCCCGCGCCTCCGCCGAGCAGCGCCCATTCGATTCCATCCCGCGCGACACCTGGGATCGACTGGCGGCGCAGACGCCATGGGCCACACCGTTCTCGGCATGGCCGTTCCACCGCGCCTGGTGGGATGCCTACGGCGACAACGCCCACGATCAGACGCTCGTGGTGTGTCGGTGACGGCTCAGCCCCGGACGAGGAGCCGATCGCCATCGTGCCGCTGATGCACCGACACGAGGTCGAGCCGACCGACGCGGTGACCCACACGACGATGCGCCACGGCGCGGATCTGCGCCTCACACCGGTGCCACCGACGGCCACCGCCATCCTCTTCGGCGCCTCATACCACGCCGACTACGCCACGATCCTCGCGGATCCAGCCGATCTACCTGCCGTGGCGAAGGCCGTCGCGTCCTACGCTGCGAGCCCGGCCAGCAGGGATTGGGACGTCATCGACCTCCGACGCCTTCGGTGCGCGGACCCGACCGGCACGGAGCTGGCCGCTGCGTTCGGGGCGCTCGAGATGGCACAGGGCTGGACGCTGAACGTGGAGCGTGAGGACGTCTGCCCGGTCGCGACGCTCCCGATCGGGGTCGACATCGAGGCCTACCTCGGGACGCTCGGCAAGAAGGAGCGCCACGAGATCCGTCGCAAGGTGCGGCGCGCACAGGGGCACGGCGAGGTGCGCCTCGTCGATTCGACCGATCCGCTGGCGGACCTCGACATCTTCATCGACCTCCACCAGCGACGCTGGGGTGACGCCGGCCTATTCCCGCCGACCCGCGGCGGCGCCCAGAGCCGCGTCCTCGTCCGACGGCTGTTCGAGCTGTTCGGGGCGGACGGTCCGCTGGGGTTGACGACGCTCTGGGTGGGCGACCGCCGGATCGCCGCTGGGGTCCATTTCGAAACGACCGACGAGCTGCTGTACTACAACGCCGGCATCGACCCGGCTGCCCGCGAGCTCTCGCCGGGCGTGCTGATGATCTACAGCTATGTGCGGCGCGCGCTGGAGCGCGGCATCCGCCGGATGGACTTCCTGCGGGGCGACGAGCCCTACAAGTACGAATGGGGCGCGGTGGACGAACCTGTCCAGCGCGTCCTCGTCCGTCGAGGCGCCTGATGGGGACCGGTCACCCCAGCCGGCGCGACCCCTGCTTCGAGACGGTCCCGCGCAAGGCCGCGACACCGACTGACCGGATCCGCGTCGTCGAGGTCCTCGCGACCGGCACCAGCGGCGGCGCGCAGGAGCACCTGTTCGGCCTCGTGAGCCGCATGGATCCCGACCGCTTCGATGTCTCGGTCGTCGCGTTGTCGGGTGGGAGTGCCGTCCGCAAGATGCAGCGCGCAGGCATCGACGTGCTCGTCCTCGACGAGCCGGACGACGCCATCGCCGTCGGCGCGCTGGCGGCACACCTGGTCGACGTTCGACCGGACGTGCTCCACAACCACATGTACCGGGCGGAGCTGGTGGGGACGCGAGCGGCGATCGCCCTGTCGGAGGTCGGCCATCGGCGGCCGTACGTCGTGTCGACCGTCCACTCCAGCCGGGTCCGTTCGGAAGAGGATCGGGAGATGCTGCGGGTGCTGACTCCGCACATCGACCAGCTCATCGCGGTATCGACCATGATCGAGGCGAAGCTCGAGCAGGAAGGTCGGACCACGACCCCGATCCGCCGGATCTACAACGGCGTCGACCTGTCGCGCTACGACCACACCGAGCCGTGCTGCACGCTGGCGGAGGAATACGGCATGGAGCCCGGCTCCGAGATCGTCGGCGTGGTCGCGCGGCTCGAACCGGAGAAGGGCCACCCGACCCTGCTGGAGGCGTGGCCCACGGTCCTGCGGTCGGTGCCCGACGCCTACCTGCTGATCGTCGGCGAGGGATCAAGGCGGGAGGCGCTGGAGGCCCTCGCCCGTGACCTGCGGATCGCGCACCGGGTGGTCTTCACCGGCCGACGGGACGATGTCCCGTCGGTGACCGCAGCGCTGGACGTGGCGGTCCTGCCGTCGTATCGCGAGGCGCAGGGATTGTCGATCCTCGAGGCGCTCGCGCTGTCGCGCCCGGTCGTCGCCTCGAACGTCGGCGGGATCCCGGAGATGATCACCGATGGCGTGAACGGCCTGCTCGTGCCACCCCACGACCCCGACGCGCTGGCTGCGGCGATCGTGCGGTTGCTGACCGATCACCCGTTCGCCGATATGCTCGGTCGAGCCGGGCACGACATGGTCCACGACCGCTTCTGCATCGACCTCATGGTCGACGCCGTCCAGGCGATCTACGAGGAAGGCGCGCGGGCCGTGCGCCCGAGCCGAGTGGCGGCCGCGGTCTAGCCGGCCCGCCGATGCCCCGGACTGGGACCATCGGGGTGGTGCCGTGAGGCAACGGGCGGCATAGCATTCCGGGCGTGTCGCTGCGCGCCCTCTGGGCATTCCTCGCGGTCGCCCTGCCGGTCCTCGCGTCGCTGCTGGCGCCGCTGTCGACCGTCGACCTGGCATATCAGCTCCGTGCTGGAGCGGACATCCTCGCGACCGGGGGGATCCCGACGGTCGACACCTGGACCTTCACGATGGCAGGCGCGCCGTGGGTCGACCAGCAGTGGGGTGCGCAAGTCATCCTCGGGGTGGTCGAAGCGACCGGTGGATGGGTCGGGTTGGCGGCATTCCGGGCCGCACTGGTCGGGGTCATCGTCGGTGGGACGGCCCTGGTCGGACTGCGCCGCGGGCTGGA
Organism: uncultured Chloroflexia bacterium; assembly: GCA_963812745.1. Classification (GTDB taxonomy): domain Bacteria; phylum Chloroflexota; class Limnocylindria; order Limnocylindrales; family CSP1-4; genus SPCO01. Next base: position 133,370 of record CAWEWE010000012.1, read on the forward strand.
CGTGCGTACCAGTGCGATCCTCGCGCTCGTCGCGTTCATCGTCACGGCGCCGGCACTGGCGCTCCGACCGCAGCTCCTCGGCATGGTCTGCTTCGTCGCGGTCGTGCTGCTCGTCGTCGATCGACGCGAGCATCCCCGTCGGCTGTGGCTCGTGCCGGTCGTCGTCGCCCTCTGGGCGAACCTGCACGGCTCGTTCTTCCTTGGCCCACTCGTGGTCGGCCTCGCCTGGCTCGAAGACGTCCATGACCGGTGGCCGGCGGCGTCACGAACGCTCCTCGTCACCGCGATCAGCGCGTTGGCGGCATGCCTCACGCCGTTCGGCCCGCTCGTGTGGGTCTACGCGGCCAGCCTCACGTCCAACCCGTCCGTCACGGCGCGGATCACCGAGTGGCAGCCGACCTCGCTCCGGGACGTGCCCGGACTCCTGTTCTTCGCGTCGGCACTCGCGATCGTCGTCCTGATCTCGCGCTCCGGCCGGCGCGTGCCGTGGCCGACACTGGCGTGGCTGGGTGTCTTCTTCCTGATCGGGGTGTACGCCCAGCGCGGCGTCGCCTGGTGGCCGATGGCGGCCGTGACCGCGATCGCCGGGACGCTCGTCGCGCCGCGAGGTGCTCGTCGCGTGACCGAGACCCTCACGATGCGACGCCTCAATGCGCTCGTGGCCGGCGTGGTCGTGCTCGTGTCCCTGCTGGCGCTACCGTCCGCCCGGACTGCGCTGCCGGGGTCGCTGGTGCCGGCGGACGGGGTCAGCCCCGCGCCCGCCGCACTCACCGCCAGCCTGCGTGACCTGACCGGCCCCGGGGACCGCGTGCTCAACCCGCAATCCTGGGGATCGTGGTTCGAGTACGCCGTGCCCGACGTCCTGGTCGCGGTCGATTCCAGGATCGAGCTGTTCCGACCCGCGGTCTGGGAAACGTACGAATCGATCATCGCCGGCCGGGATGGGTGGCAGCGTGCGCTGGCCGAATGGCGCGTGACCCATGTCGTGGTCGAGGCAGGGGAGACAGGATTCCTGGAGCGGCTGGTCGCCGCCGGCTGGGACGTCGTCCATGAAGATGCCGACGGCGCCCTCCTTGTCCCGGGATGATGCGCGCCGTCGTCGAGCGATCGCCATTCGCCTCGCCGTGGGTCCGGCAGATCATCCAGACCTACGGGTTGCCGGTCTGGTTCGGATTGAACGCCATCGGTGGCCTTGCGATCTCGCTCCGGGATACGACGCTCCTCTATTTCGATGCACGCCTCTACCTCATGGCGACCCAAGCCTGGCTCGCCGGCGACGATCCGTGGGACGTGCAGCTGGCCGGCAACTACTTCGCGGCGCCGCCGCCGTCGCTCCTTACCCTCGCGCCCCTCGCACCGCTTCCATTGGACCTCGGCGTCGCGATCATCGCCATCGCCTGCTTCGCAGCGGCGATCGGGACCATCCGGCTGCTCGGGTTGCCGTGGTGGTGGCTCCTCTTCCCGCCACTCGTCCAGTGTCTGCTGTCCGCCAACGTCCACGCGCTGCTGATCCCGCTCATCCTGCTGCGCGCCGGCTGGCTGGCGACGCTGCTCAAGATCTACGCGGCGGTGCCCGTGGCGGTCCTCGGTCGATGGCGCGCCCTGCTGATCGCGATCGTCCTCGTCCTGATCAGCGCGCCCATCCTGCCGTGGGCGTCCTACATCGGCCAGGCCGGGGAGATCACCGCGCGCCTGGCCGAGCAGACCAAGCACGACATCCCGCTCCCCTTCCTGCTGGCCATCGCGCCCGCAGTCGGCATCGGCCTGCTGCTGATCGGGCGTGAGCGAGCGGCATGGCTGGCGCCGCTCGCCCTGTGGCCGTCGCAGCAGTACTACTACGGCACACTCGTGATGCCGACGCGAAGTCAGATCGCGGCCGCCATCATCGCCTTGCCTACGACCGGTTCGGGGATCATCGCGGTCGCGGTGCTGGCGTCGATCGAGTGGCGGAATGGTCGGCGCATCGGTCGGCCGCCAGTACTCACCAGGGACTAGGACGTTCGGCGCCGTGACTGGTCGAACCGCGTCAGTAGACTCCTGCAGATGACCCTGATCGGCCGCGTAGGAGCGCGCTGGCACGCTCCGATCGCCGTCGCAACGGCGGCGCTCGCGATCGTCGCCATCCTGGCGTCGTTCTGGCTCTCGATCGCCGATGCTCCGAAGGTCGCGGCCGACGGCTACACGTACCTCGCCGCCGGGGAACGGCTCAATGCCGGGCACCACCTCTACGAGTTGCGTGACGGCGACCGATGGATCTGGATCAACCCGCCCCTGTGGACGGTCCCGCTCCTGTCGCCGCCGCTGATCGGCGTCTTGTGGCGGCCGCTCGCACTCCTCCCCGCCGACAGCGGGCTCGTCCTGTGGCAGGTTCTGACGATCGGCACGATCCTCGGTACGGTCGCCGCCCTCATGATCCGGCTCCCGGTCAGGGCGTCGCTGCTGGCCATCCTCCTTGCCGTGCCCATCGGGTTCGAGATGGATGTTGCCAACGTCAACGGGCTGTTGCTCGGCGGCTACGTCCTGACCTGGTGGTTGTTCGCTCGGCACCGCGATGTCCTGGGCCTGCTCGTTGCCGCCATGGCCGCCGTCAAGATCGCGCCTGCCGTACTCGCGTGGTGGCTGATCACGCAGCGACGCTGGCGCGCGGTCGCCTGGTTTTTCGCGGGCTGCGTCGTGTTCCTGGCCCTCGGCATCGTCGGCTCGTCCCTGGAGATGCACCTTCGATATCTCTCGATCGCGTCGCAAACGGTCGGTGGTGCAAACAGCAACCTGAGCCTGGCCGGGATCGGCTCGGCGCTCGGCTTGCCGACGGAGGTCGCGTCCCTCCTCCCGAAGGCGGCGCTGGCCGTCGGAGGGTTGGCGATCTGGGCCGTCCGCGAGCGACCCGGGCTCGCCTTCGCCATCGCCATCGCGACGGCGATCTTCGGGTCGCCGGTCGTGAACTTCAACACACTGGCCCTGCTCATGGCCACGCTGGCGCCGTTGGCCTGGCCCATCGGCGAACCGCGGTCAGAACGCTCGCCAGGCGTGCGGCGGTGGATCCTCGTCGGGCCGCGCGGCGCGCCCGGATGACTCGCCACCTCGCATCGTGGACGCGCACCGCCCCGCCGCTGCGGCACTGGCGGCAGGGATCGAGCGGTACCATCGGCGGGTTGCTCGGGTGCACCGGGGTGCCAGACTTGCCGCATGGTTCCTGAGACAGCCGGAGGGCCGCTCGTCGCGGTCGTGATTCCCGCGCTCAACGAGGCCGGGAAGATCGGCCGCGTCCTCGGCAAGCTCCCCACGGATGGACGGTTCGAGTCGATCGTCGTCGACGACGGCTCGACCGATGGCACCGGCGACGAGGCCCGAACGCACGGCGCCGCGCCGTGGTCATTCGCCACAGCGCGAGGCGGCGTGGGCGCCGCGATCCGCGATGGCTGGCGCGCCGGCGCGGCACGCGAGCGACCGTACCTCGCACTCATCGCGGAGACGACCAGCACGACCCCGCCGAGCTCGCCGGCGCACTCGATCGCCTCATCGCCGCGCGACGCCGACTACGTCCAGGGCTCTCGCTGGAGCGAGGGCGGCAGCGTGGTCGGCGACCGCGCGCGGACGCTGCTCGGGACGCGGGCTGTACTCGCGGCGTTCAGCCTCCTCGTCGGGCCGTCGAATGTCCGACGCGACGAACGGATTCCGGATCTTTCGCACGGAGCCTGCTCGCGATCCGCGCATCGGGCTCGAGCAGCGCGTGGCTCGACAGCTACGAGCTCGAGCCATACGTGCTCTACAAGGCGATCCGGCTGGGCTACAGGGTGGTCGAGCACCCCGTGACCGTCCTGTACCCGGAGACGGGCGCGTACACGAACATGCGCGGCGTGCGCGACTGGTGGCGGCTGTTCCGGCCGGCCGCTCCTGCTCCGCGCCGGGGTCCGGCGATGACCCTGTCGATCGGCCACGCGCGTTCGGCGGCCGCCGGGTCCTCGTCACCGGCGGTGCGGGTTCGTCGGCGGGGCGGTCACGCGGCGCCTCGTGGACTCCGGCGCGATCGTGACCGTCCTCGACGACCTGTTCACGGGCACGGCGGCCGCGGTGCCGACGGGAGCGCGAGCTCGTCCGCGGCTCGGTGACGGATGCCGGTCTCGTCGACGAGCTCGTCGCCGACCAGCGGCCTCGTGCTCCACCTCGCCGCACGCAACATCATCGCGTCCACCCGGAACCCGCGCGACGACTTCGAGACCAACATCGGCGGCACGCTCAACGTGCTCATGGCGGCGCGGGCGAGCGCGCCCGAACGCGTCATCTACGCCTCGTCGGCGTCGGTGTACGGCAACCCCCGATCGATCCCGATCAACGAGGACGACGCGGTGGTCCCGCTGTCGCCCTACGCCGTGAGCAAGCTCGGCGGCGAGCACTACTGCCAGGCTTTCTATGAGAGCTACGGGCTGCCGACGGTCAGCGTCCGCTACTCGAACGTGTTCGGACCCGGCCAGCGACCGGACAACCCGTACTGCGGTGTCGTCGCCAAGTTCCTTGCCGCGGCGAGTAGCTGGTGAACGGCTCGCGATCCACGGCGACGGCGAGCAGACGCGTGACTACACGTACGTCGACGACGCGGTCGAGGCGACGCTCCTCGCCGCCGTCCTGCCGCGTGCCGAGGGCGAGGTGTTCAACATCGGCACCGGCATCGAGACGTCGGTGAACCGGCTGGCGGCGCTCGTCGAGCGCGCCAGCGACACGAAGGTCCGCCTCCGGCACGTCGACCGCCGCGACATCGACAACATCCGGCGACGCGTCCTCAGCATCGAAAAGGCGCGGCGGATGCTCCGCTGGACGCCGCAGGTCACGCTCGAGGCCGGGCTCGCCGAGACTGCGGCGTGGTACAAGGCGTCGGGCTTCGCGCGCGAACGGGCTGCCGAGCGCACGGCCGAACCCAGTCCGAGCCAGAGCCGCTGATGGCTGACCGCGCACTCGACGTCGTCGTCCTCGGCGGAGGTGGCCACGTCGGCCTTCCCTTGAGCCTCACCTTGGCGGATGCGGGCCTGCGCGTCGGCATCTATGACACGAACCAGGCGACGCTCGACAGGATCGCCGCGGGCGACATGCCCTTCCTCGAAGCCGGTGCCGACGAGCTGCTGCGCAAGGTGCTCGGTACGGGGCGGCTCGAGCTTGGCACCGAGCGGCGAGATGATCGAGCGGACCGAGGCGCTGGTCGTCGTCATCGGGACCCCGGTCGACGAGTTCCTCGGCCCGTCGATGACGGTGTTCGAGCGAGCCGTCGACCAGATCTCGCCCCACCTGCGCGACGGCGCCCTCGTGGTCCTGCGCAGCACCGTCTATCCGGGGACGACCGCGTACGTCACGCAGCGGCTCGAGGAAGCCGGCTGCTCGGTCGACGTGGCGTTCTGCCCGGAGCGCATCGCCGAGGGCCATGCCCTCGAGGAGCTGCACTCACTGCCGCAGATCATCGGCGCGGACGACGACCGCGCTGCCGAGCGGGCGACGGCGCTGTTCGGCAATCTGGTCACGAAGACCGTGCGCACCTCGACCAAGGAAGCCGAGCTCGCGAAGCTCTTCACCAACACGTGGCGCTACATGAAGTTCGCCGTCGCGAACCAGTTCTTCATGATCGCCGACCAGGCCGGCGTGGACTACACGAACGTGCTCCGCGCCATCCGCGAGGACTACCCGCGAGCGGCCGACCTGCCCGGACCCGGTTTCGCCGCCGGCCCGTGCCTGTTCAAGGATGCGATGCAGCTCGCAGCCTTCACGACCGATCACTTCCCGATGGGCCAGGCCGCGATGCAGGTCAACGAGGGGTTGCCGGCGTACATCGTCGCGGCGCTCGAACGGCGCTACGGTGGGCTCAAGGGCAAGACCGTCGGCATCCTCGGCATGGCGTTCAAGGCCGAATCCGACGACACGCGGGCGTCACTGTCATACAAGCTGCGCAAGCTCCTGTCGTGGGCTGGAGCACGCGTGCTGGCGACCGATCCGTACGTCGATGACGACCGCCTGGTCACGCTCGACTGCGTGTTGAGCGAGAGCGACGTCCTGGTGCTCGGCGCGCCCCACCGCACATACCGAGGCCTGGAGGTCGGCGGCAAGGACGTCGTCGATGTCTGGGGCGTGCTCGGCGGAGGCATCCGGCTCTGATGCGGATCCTCGTCACCGGCGCCGCCGGGTTCATCAATGGTTACCTCGTGCCGGAGTTGCTCGAGGCGGGGCACGACGTCATCGGACTCGACGACTTCTCGAAGTACGGGCGGCTCACGAAGTCATACGACACGCATCCGTGCTATCGGTTCGTGGAAGGCGACGCGAAGGACACCGCGCTCATGAAGGAGCTCGCCGCCGACGTCGATCAGGTCGTCGCCTCGGCGGCGATGATCGGCGGGATCAGCTACTTCCACGAGTTCGCCTACGACCTCATCGCGGAGAACGAGCGGATCCTGGCCTCGACGTTCGATGCCGCGATCGCCGCGCACCGCCACGGCCACCTCAAGCGGATCATCGTGGTCTCCTCGTCGATGGTCTACGAGTCGGCGACGGTCTTCCCGACGCCCGAGGGTGCGCAGCTGACGTCGCCGCCGCCGATCTCGACATACGGCTTCCAGAAGCTCGCCTCGGAGTACTTCGCCAAGGGGGCCTGGGAGCAGTACGAGCTGCCGTACACCATCGTCCGACCGTTCAACTGCGTGGGCATCGGGGAGCGCCGAGCCCTGCGCGACACGGACATCATGTCGGGCAACGTGAAGCTGGCCCTGTCCCACGTCGTCCCGGATCTCGTCCTCAAGATGCTGCGAGGCCAGGACCCGCTGCACATCCTCGGCGATGGGTCGCAGGTCCGCCATTACACCTATGGTGGCGATCTGGCCCATGGCATCCGGCTGGCGATGGAGTCGGACGCGGCCATCAACGAGGACGTCAACCTGTCGACGGCCGCGTCCACCACGGTGCTCGAGCTCGCGACTGCGATCTGGCGCAAGGTCCATGGTCCGGACCGCGAGTTCCGCTACGTGTCGGACCCGCCCTTCGAGCACGACGTCCAGATGCGCGTCCCGACGTGCGCAAGGCTCGTGACGCTGCTGGGGTTCGAGGCCTCGACGACGCTGGATGAGATGCTCGACGAGGTCATCCCCTGGATCCGATCCGAAGTCGAGGCAGGCCGGCTGTGAACCAGATGGGTCACGCATCGTCGACCATCGAGCGAATCGCAGCCGACGGCCGACCGGAGGCCGACGTCAGGACGCACACCTCCCAGCTGGGGATCTCCGCCATCGTGCCCGTCTACCGGTCGGCCCCGACGCTTCCCTACCTGCGCGAGCGGCTTTCGGCCGCCCTTGCCGCGCTCACCGATCGGTACGAGATCATCCTCGTCGAGGACGGCGGTGGCGATCAGTCGTGGACCGTGATCGAATCGTTGGCCGAGGACGACGATCACGTGCGCGGGATGCGGATGAGCCGCAACTACGGTCAGCACAACGCGGTCCTGTGCGGCATCCGCGCCGCGAGGTTCGACCTCGTCGTGACGCTGGACGACGATCTCCAGAACCCGCCGGAGGAGATCGGGAAGCTGATCGAGCGACTCCATGACGATGTGGACGTCGTGTACGGGACGCCGCTGACCGAGCAGCACGGGTTCCTTCGAGACCAGGGGTCCCGGATCACCAAGCTGGCCCTCCAGAGTGCGATGAGCGCCGAGACGGCGCGACACGTCAGTGCATTCCGGCTCTTCCGAACGCGGCTGCGGGACGCGTTCGCGACCTATCGCGGTCCGTTCGTCTCGATCGACGTCCTGCTGACATGGGGGACGACCCGTTTCACCCACGTCGCGGTCCGCCACGACGCGAGGAAGGTCGGGCAGTCGAACTACACGTTTCGCACGCTCGTGACCCACGCCATGAACATGATGACGGGGTTCAGCACCGTCCCCCTCCAGATCGCCAGCGTCATCGGGTTCCTGCTCACGGCCTTCGGCCTCGGCATCCTCGTCCTCGTGATCGCCACCTACATCGCGAACGCCGGAAGTACGGTTCCTGGCTTCGCCTTCCTGGCCTCGATCATCGCGATCTTCAGCGGTGCGCAGTTGTTCGCCCTCGGCATCTTCGGCGAGTACCTGTCGCGCATCCATTTCCGCTCGATGGATCGACCCACCTACCTCGTCGGGGATGACACGGACGACCATCCCGACGGACCTTGACGGCCTCGTGACCGGCATTGTCGAGTCCACCCGGATCGAACTGGGCAGCGGCGTGCTCGAGTGCCGCCTCGTCCCCTGGGACAGCGAGGTCTTCGGCGTTCCCGTCGTGGATCTCGAGCGACTCGAGCTCCCCGAAGGACCAGACGCCGCTCGCCTACTCGATACCTTCGATGCCTGGTGCACCGACCACGACGTTCGGCTCGTGTCCTGCCGGCTCGACCACGCGCAGCTCCGTGAATCGATGGCCCTCGAGGAGCTCGGCTTCCGCTTCGTCGAGGTGGTGTACGAACCCCGGCTGGAGCTTGACGGCGCGATCGAGCGGCCGGGCCGCGACATCCTGGTCGAGGCCGCCGGTCCGGACGATGCCGACGCCATCGAAGCGATCGCTCAGGACGCGTTCACGACGGGGCGATTCCTGCTCGATCGGCGGCTTCCACCCGAACTGAGCGGGGCGCGCTACGCGTATTGGGTGCGGACGAGTCTCCGCAATCCCGAGCATGTCGTGCTCGCCGCGCGCCACCAGGGCGACCTCGTGGGGTTCTTCATCGTCGAACGGCGGACCGATGGGACGGTGTACTGGCACCTCACGGCCGTTGCCCCCGCGTGGCAAGGGAAGGGGATCGGCGGTGACCTGTGGCGGACCATGCTGCTGCGCCACCGCTCGGAGGGCGCGGATCGCGTCGCGACCACGATCTCGGGGCACAACCTGCCGGCGATCAACCTCTACGCGCGCCTTGGGTTCGCCGTTCGGTCGGCCCGGATGACCTTCCACTGGCTGCGGGATGCCGCGCGGCCATGAGGATCTGCGCTGCCTGCGGATCGCCGGGTCGTGACGATACGTGGACGTGCCCGGCGTGCGGCCATACGCCGCCGACTGTCGACGGGTTCCGTTCGTTCGCTCCGGACTTTGCGACCGATCACCCGGGATTTCGGCCGGAGTACTTCGCCGAGCTGGCTGGCCTGGAAAGCGGGAGCTTCTGGTTCCGGGCGCGGAACGAGCTCATCACGTGGGCGCTCGCAACCTACTTTCCCGGTGTCCAGCGTCTGCTCGAGATCGGCTGCGGAACAGGTTTCGTCCTGGCGTCGATCCGGGACAGGTTCCCCGAGGTCGAGTTGTCCGGGAGCGAGGTGCTCAGTGCCGGCCTGGCGTTCGCCGCGACCCGCGTCCCGTCAGCCGAGCTCTACCAGATGGACGCGACGAGCATCCCGTTTCGGGACCACTTCGACGTGGTCGCAGCGTTCGACGTGCTCGAGCACATCGACGACGACGGCGCGGCCATCGATGCTGTTGCACGCGCCCTCCGACCGGGTGGCGGTTTCCTGATGTCGGTCCCCCAGCACCCTGCCCTCTGGAGCCCGCAGGACGAGGCCGCGCAGCATGTCCGGCGCTATACATCGGGCCGCCTGCGACGGCTGCTGGTCGCTCGCGGCTTCGAGATCCTGCACTCGACGTCGTTCGTCTCATTGCTGCTGCCGCTCATGCTGGCGTCGCGGCTGCTCGCCCGGACACGTCGATCCGATGCGCCGTTCGACGCCATGGATGCAGTCCGCCAGCCGGGAGCGTTGAATGGCGTCTTGGAGCGGATCATGACAGCCGAGCGCAGGCTCATCACGGCCGGCGTGTCATTCCCGGCCGGCGGCTCGCTCCTCGTCGTGGCTCGACGGAGCGGCGTAGGCACCGTCGATCAAGGGTTGGCCGCGTGATCCCGTTCAACAAGCCGTTCCTCACCGGCGGCGAGCTGGAGTACATCACCCAGGCGCACGCCAACGGCCACCTGGCCGGTAACGGTGAATTCTCGAAGCGCTGCGCGGGCTGGCTGGAAGCTCGAGTCGGCAGTCACAAGGCCCTGCTCACGCATTCCTGTACGGCCGCACTCGAGATGGCGGCGATCCTGAGTGGCGTCGGCGAGGGCGACGAGGTGATCATGCCGTCGTTCACCTTCGTCTCGACAGCCAACGCCTTCGTACTACGCGGAGCGACGCCCGTCTTCGTCGACATCCGACCCGATACCCTCAACATCGATGAGCGGCTGATCGAGGCGGCGATCACTCCGCGCACGAAGGCCATCGTCCCGGTCCACTACGCCGGGGTCGCGTGCGAGATGGACGCGATCATGGACATCGCGGAGCGGCACGGCCTGATCGTCATCGAGGACGCCGCCCAGGGTCTGATGGCGGACTACCGCGGTCGTCCCCTCGGGAGCATCGGGCACCTCGCTGCCCTGTCATTCCATGAAACGAAGAACATCATCTCGGGCGAGGGTGGTGCCCTCCTCGTCAATGACCCGCGCTTCGCCGACCGGGCCGAGATGGTCTGGGAGAAGGGCACCAACCGAAGCCAGTTCTTCCGGGGTCAGGTCGACAAGTACACGTGGGTCGATATCGGCTCGTCCTATCTGCCGGGTGAGATCGTCGCCGCCTTCCTGTGGGCCCAGATGGAGGCAGCCGACACCATCACCGATCGTCGGTTGGCGATCTGGGAGCGCTACCACGCGGCCTTCCCCGATCTCGAGTCGACCGGGCGACTGCGCAGGCCGATCATCCCGTCGCATTGCGGCCAGAACGCGCACATGTACTACCTGCTGCTGGCTGATCTCGAGGCCAGGACCGCGTTCATCGACCGCCTGAAGGGCAACGGCATCCAGTCGGTCTTCCATTACGTCCCGTTGCATGCCTCGCCGTACGGGATCGAGTGCGGCCGTGCCTGCGGGGCCATGACCCAAACCATCACTGCCAGTGAGCGCCTCGTCCGGCTGCCACTCTGGCTCGGCCTGGAAGACCAGCTCGACGACGTGATCCGTCAGATCGTCGCGTCGGTCTGATTCCCCGACCCTCCGTCAGGGATCTGCCGGTGGCAGTCGATAGACCGTGACGCCGCCCACGGTGAACACGTGGTTGCGGCGCCCGGCACGAGCGGATCGCGGTGGGCCGCATCGGTATAGACGTAGTCGATACCGTTCGATCGCAGGAAGGACTCGATGGCGGTCGTCGTCGGCTCGGACGTCGGATCGGGGTATAGCGCTCGCTGTGGTGCGACGCGGAAGAACGGGCTCTCGAGGGTGGGATCCAGGTCGCGTCCCAGGATCCGTCGTGGGCGATCGGCCATGAAGCACATCGGGACCATGCGAACTCCGGTGTGGGCGTCGAGCGAGATCAGGCTCGCATCCCATGGGGCGAAGTTCTCGACGGCTCGACAGCCGTAGGCTGCCTTGGAGCCGGATGGGAGCTCCTTCAGCCGTGACAGCGCCTCGACCGGGGTTGGATCGTAGTCGAGTGGACCGAACGCCCTCAGCTGGATGGTGCCGATGAGCGCCGAGATGACCAGTTGGCTCAGGAAGAGCGTCAGGAAGACGGCCGAGGCGATCCTCCGGCGCTCAGTGCGGAGGCTGGCAAGGATCCAGAGTGCAGCGACGATCGAGATCGGCGTCAGCACCACCGCGATCGTGCCGAACAACAGGTGGAAGGTGTTGAGGTCGGCGACCAGGGCGCCCCAGGCGATCGATCCGACCGCCACCGCGATGATCGAGCCGGCGACGAGCGTCCCGAGCGGCTCGGGGCCACGTCGCCAGCGAAGCAAGACGATCGGTGCCGCGACGATGATGCCAGCGCCGATCAGGGTCTCGACGACCGAGGTTCGCCAGGCGCTGTCGAACGGCCCGATGCCGGCGATCGGCGCGAGGCCGCCGAGCCCGTGTCCGGTCAGCAGGCCCCATGCGACGGTCAGGAGTCCCGAGAGCAGGGCAACCAGTGCCAGGCCGCCCGTGCGCGAGCGAGCGGCCACCAACGCGCTGAGTCGCCGCCGCGGGAGGACGAAGGCCAGCGCAACGAGCGCGCCGACCGCGCAGGCCTCGACCGCTGCGAGCCCGATATGTGTCGCGATCGACGCTCCGGTCAAAGCTCCCCCGATGAGCACGCCGGGGATCCCCGCCGTCAGTCGCCCAGCGGCGAGCGCCCAGATGGCAAGCAGGATCACGGTCGCGGCCAGGCCGTACTGGGTGATGCCGATCACGAGACTGCGTGCAAACCACTCGACTTCGAGGTCACGGACCAGCGGGATCGGTGCCAGGAACAGCATCGCCGCGGCACCGTGGACGTACAGCTCGGTCGAGGTCGGCGACACCAGCCGACGGACGAGCGTGCCGACCAGGGTGGCCGCCGCGAGCAGCAGGATGGGCAGCACGACCAGGTGCCGGGCGTGGAGCGCTGACACGCCGGCAAGGTCGATGGCGCTGGCCGCCAGCCACAGCTCGCCCCAGTGGTACCAGGTCTGCTCGGGCAGCCCCGCGAGCGCGTCGAAGCCCGCCGGCGAGTAGATCGTCTCGACGCCCGTGTCGGCCAGATCGGCGCCCAGCACCGAGTAGTAGCCGACGTCGAAGAACTCGATCGGCTGGAGCCCGTCGCGGGGGCTCGGCGCGATGGTCGTGGCATACAGCAGACCGATGGCGACCAGGAAGACCGCCACCGCCGCGCCACCGCGCAGCGAGCGGCGGTCGAGCCGGAACCGGATGGTCGGCCGGCCCGAGCCGGCGACGATGGCGGCCAGGAGCAGCACCGCCACCGGCACGAACACGCTCCGCCCACCCGACGCGACCGCTGCCCAGCCCGCGCTGAACGCGACCAGGCCGACCGACAGGCCGACGCTGAACGTGTCGGCGGCATCGCCGTCAGCGGGCGACGGGAGCAGCCCGACCCGCCGGGCGATGAGCACGCCGAGCAGCACCAGCAGCACGACCCCGATACCGGCCACCCCGAGCGCCAGCCACACCCGCCCGTCGGCGATCGCGGCCCCCAGATCATCGAGCACGTCGGTCATCGAGGCGGGACACGCGAGACCGTGACGCCGTCCAACGTGAACACGGGTAAGGCGTCCGGGATCAGCGAGTTCGGGTGAGTCGCGTCCGCGTAGATGTAGTCGATGCCGTTGGCATTCAGGAAGGCCGCGATCGCAAACGGCGATGGGCGCGCGTCGGCATCCGGATACAACGCGCGCTGCGGTGCGTGTAGGAAGTAGGGGCTGATGATGCGTTCATCCAGCGGTCGTTCGAGCAGGTCGCGCTGGACATCGGCGAAGAAGCACATCGGGATCATCCGAACGCCGGTGTGTGCATCCAGGGCGATGAGGCTCGCGTCCCACGGCGCGACGTTCTCGAATGGCTCGCAGGAGTACGCCATCTTCGAGCCATCTGGAAGCGTCTTGAACGTCGCAAGCGTCTCCAGGGCGATAGGCGGGTACCGGCCCGGACCGAACCGTTGGAGTTGGACCACGACGAGGGTCGCGCTCACGAGGACCTGGCTGATGACCAAGGCCAAGACCACGATGCCCAGCCTGGTGCGCCCCCGGCGCCGGAGTCGTTCCAGGAGGATGAGGATCGCGATGACCGAGATCGGCGTCAGCATCGTGGCAATGGCACCGAAGAACAGGTGAAACGAGTTGAGGTCGGGGACTCGGATACCCCACCCAAGCGCGCCGGCCGTCACCGCGAGCAGGGCAGACAAGGCAAGGAAAGCCACGAGGGGACGCGTGCGGCGGATCCAGGGCAAGGCGACCGGAGCGGCAAGGAGGACGCCGCCGCCCAGGACAGTCAGAAATACCGCCTCACCCCACACAGGGTCGAATGGTCCGATCCCGACCATCGGGTCCAGCGCTCCCACGCCATGCCCGGTCAGGAGTCCCCAGATCAGGATGGATGCGATCGATAGGACCGCCGCCAGCGTCGTTCGCGACCATGGGCGTATCGCGTCCAGCAACGGTGCGATCCGCAAACCACGTGACCGCACGACGCGTCCGACGGCGAGCGCGGTCATCGCCCCAGCCACCGCGAATGCGACGGTTGCCATGCCGATATGGGTGGCGACCAGCGCCGCCGCTGTCGTCCCGGCCATCAGGGCACCCGCCCGACTGGCCAGCAGCTGGCGTCGCGCGATCACCACGTAGATCGCAAGCAGGATCACCACGACGACGAGCCCGTATTGCGTGATGCTGAAGACGAGGCCTCGGGCGCGACCTGCGAAGTACGTGTCCAGTGAGAGAGGAATGGGGGCGACGAAGAGCATCATCACCACGCCGAGCGCGCGGAACTCGATCGGGCCTCCCCCGACGATTCGCTGTACGAGCGTCCCGAACAGCGCCGCCGAGGCCAGCAGCAGGATCGGCAGCACGATCAGGTGTCGCGCGAGGCTTGGTGGCACGCCAGCAAGATCGATGGCGGCGGCCGCCAGCCACAGCTCGCCCCAGTGATACCAGACCTGCGCGGGTTGCCCAGCGACCGCTCCGAAGCCGGTGGGCGAGTAGATCGATTCCACCCCGGTCGCGGCCAGGTCGGCGCCGAGCACCGAGTAGTACGCGGTGTCGAAGAACTCGATCGGCTGGAGCCCGTCGCGCGGGCTCGGGGCGATCGTCGTGGCGTACAGCAGACCGAGGGCGACCAGCACGGCCGCCACCACCACGCCGCCGCGCACCGAGCGGCGGTCGAGCCGGAGGCGCACGGTCGGCCGGCCCGATCCGACGACGATCGCGGCCAGGAGCAGCACCGCCACCGGGACGAACACGCTGCGGCCGCCCGACGCGACCGATGCCCAGACCGCGGTGAACGCGACGAGTCCGACCGACAGGCCGACGCTGAACGTCTCTGCCGTGTCCCCTTCAGCGACCGACGGGAGCAGGCCGACCCGCCGCGCGATCGGCACCCCGAGCAGCACCAGCAGTACGACGCCGACACCGGCCACCCCGAGCGCCAGCCACACCCGCCCGTCGCCGATCGCGGCTGCCAGATCGGCGAGCACGCCGGTCACGCGGACGGGACCCGCGCGACCGTGACACCGTCGATCGTGAACAGGGACACGGCGTCCGGGATCAGCGAGTTCGGGTGGCTCGCGTCAGCGTAGATGTACTCGATGCCGTTGGCGTTCAGAAAGGCGGTCATCGCAGCAGGTGATGGGCGCACGTCGGCGTCGGGATACAGCGCCAGTTGCGGTACGTGCAGGAAGAATGGGCTGACGAGCCCCTTCTCCAGCGGTCGTTCGAGCAGGTCGCGCTGGACATCGGCCATGAAGCACATCGGGACCATCCTCACGCCGGTCCTGGCGTCGAGCGCGATCAGGCTCGCGTCCCACGGCGCGACGATCTCGAATGGTCGGCACGCATACGCCATCTTCGCGTCGTCGGGTAGCTCCCGGATCGCGGCGAGTGCCTCGACCGACATCCCGGGGTCACCGCCGGGGCCGAATCGGTGGAGTTGGACGCCGACGATGGCCGCGCTCACCCAGGTCTGGACGACGAGGGCCATGAGCACGACCGTCGCCACCCCTCGCCTGCCGACCCGACGAGCGCGATCGAGGGCCCGCAACGCCGCCACGACGGCGACCGGCGTAAGTATCGCCGCGATCGGACCGAAGAAGAGATGGAACGCGTTCACGTCGGCGACACGGATGCCCCAGCCCAGCGCCCCGGCGCCCACCGCGAGTGTCGCGCCCACTGTCACGCGGTCGAAGCCGCGCACAGTCCCGCGACCAAGACCCGCTGCGATCGGGGCAGCCAGCAGGATTCCTGCACCGGCTGTGGTCAGCAGGACCGCAACCAGCCAGCTGCTGTCGAATGGCGTGACGCCTGCGATCGCATCCAGGGCGCCGAGCCCGTGTCCGGTGGCCATACCCCAGACCACACTCGCGACGCATGCACCGATGATGACGATCACCGCACGGCTCCCGTACAGCGCGGCCATCGGATCGGTCCGGGTCGCGGGCGACCGCCATGAGGCGGATCGCACCATGGAGATAACGAGCACCCCGACGACGGCCGCGGCCACAGTCAGCGCGAGGCCGACGTGCGAGGCGATCAGGGCCGCAGCCGCCGCGCCGACGACCAGCGGTCCCGGTCGCGCCGCTCCATCGCGACCGACCAGGGTCAGGTAGAGCCCGAGCAGCACGACCGTGACGGCCAGCCCGTACTGGGTGATGCCGAATACCAGGCCGCGCGCCCATCCGGCGAAGTGGAGCTCGTTCGACAGCGGGATCGGTGCCAGGAACAGCATCGCCGCGGCACCGTGGACGTACAGCTCGGTCGAGGTCGGCGACACCAGCCGACGGACGAGCGTGCCGACCAGGGTGGCCGCCGCGAGCAGCAGGATGGGCAGCACGACCAGGTGCCGGGCGTGGAGCGCTGACACGCCGGCAAGGTCGATGGCGCTGGCCGCCAGCCACAGCTCGCCCCAGTGGTACCAGGTCTGCTCGGGCAGCCCCGCGAGCGCGTCGAAGCCCGCCGGCGAGTAGATCGTCTCGACGCCCGTGTCGGCCAGATCGGCGCCCAGCACCGAGTAGTAGCCGACGTCGAAGAACTCGATCGGCTGGAGCCCGTCGCGGGGGCTCGGCGCGATGGTCGTGGCATACAGCAGACCGATGGCGACCAGGAAGACCGCCACCGCCGCGCCACCGCGCAGCGAGCGGCGGTCGAGCCGGAACCGGATGGTCGGCCGGCCCGAGCCGGCGACGATGGCGGCCAGGAGCAGCACCGCCACCGGCACGAACACGCTCCGCCCACCCGACGCGACCGCTGCCCAGCCCGCGCTGAACGCGACCAGGCCGACCGACAGGCCGACGCTGAACGTGTCGGCGGCATCGCCGTCAGCGGGCGACGGGAGCAGCCCGACCCGCCGGGCGATGAGCACGCCGAGCAGCACCAGCAGCACGACCCCGATACCGGCCACCCCGAGCGCCAGCCACACCCGCCCGTCGGCGATCGCGGCCCCCAGATCATCGAGCACGTCGGTCATCCAGGTCCGCTTGCTAGGTCGCGCGCGTCAACGCTCATCCCGTCCCCTCGCGTGTCTGCCCGCCGTCACAGGGCATCGGACACCAGCACGGCCTTGCTCACCAGTCCGCGATTGTCCGGTGCGTACCAGCACCATCGGCCTAGTCGGTGAGCGACTAGCGCTTGCGTATCCTTCGTCAGGCATGTGGCGCACCGTGTGTTCCCGACAGCCATGACCCGGCTTCTCCCCGAGCTCTACGACGCTCGCTTCGACGAGCGTGAGGTCAGCGCCAAAGACGCCGTCTGGCGTGAGATCGTCCGGTTCCTCCAGCGCTACATCGACCCGGATGCGCCGGTGCTCGACCTCGCCTGCGACCGTGGGCATTTCATCCGTTGGGCAGAAGCGTCGGAGCGCTGGGCCACCGACATCCGGGACATGCGCACTACGCTTCCTGAGGACGTACGTTTCGTCCAGGCATCCGGGCTCGATCTGGCGTCGGTCGTGCCGAACGGCTACTTCGGCACCGTGTTCATGAGCAACTATCTCGAGCATCTCGAATCAAGTGACGCCGTGATCGAGCAGCTTGCCGTGGCTCGCCAGCTGCTTCGGCCAGGCGGCCGGGTGGTGGTCCTCCAGCCGAACATCCGGCTGGTCGGTCCGCGCTACTGGGACTTCATCGACCACAAGGTCGCCTTGACCGAGCGCAGCCTCCTCGAGGCGGCGGAGCTCGCCGGGCTGCGCACCGTCGACCTGATCACACGGTTCCTGCCCTACTCCACCAAGGGACGATTGCCGGCCGACCCGCGGCTCGTCCGGGCATATCTCCGGTTCCGCCCGGCGTGGTGGCTGATGGGTCGCCAGACCCTGCTCGTGGGCGAGGCGCGCGCATGACCGCCCCGCTGTTGTCGATGGTCATGCCGGTCTTCAAGGAGGGCGAAGCGGTCGAGCCCGTGATCCGCGCCCTCACCGCCGGCGTCGATGCAAGCCACGAGATCCTCGTCGTTTACGACTTCGACGAGGACCCGACGGTGCCCGTCATCGAGCGGCTCGGCCACGAGTTGCCGGCGGTGCGCGGTCTCCGCAACGACCTCGGTCGAGGGGTCCTGAACGCCATGAAGGCCGGTATCTCCGCGTCACGCGGCGAGTTCGTGCTCATCACGATGTCCGATGGGTCGGACGAGCCCGCCATCGTCGACGCGATGGTGGCGCGCGCCCGAGCCGGCGCCGACGTCGTGGCCGCGTCGAGGTACATGCCCGGCGGACGCCAGATCGGCGGGCCACGGCTCAAGCGCCTGATGAGTCGCGTCGCGGGTCTGAGCCTGCACTGGTTCGCCGGCGTCCCGACCCACGACCCGACCAACAACTTCAAGCTCTACTCGAAGCGCTTCCTCGACGCGGTCCGGATCGACAGCACCGCCGGCTTCGAGCTCGCGCTCGAGCTGACCGTCAAGGCGACCATCGATGGACGCCGGATCGACGAGATCCCCACGACCTGGCGCGATCGAACGGCCGGTCAGAGCAATTTCAAGCTCCGCAAGTGGCTCCCGCACTACCTGCGTTGGTACGGACGAGCCTTCATCGGGCGCTGGTTCCGACGCGGTCGCCCGGCGACGCCGTGATCGCGCGCTATCGGGCCGCGCTGGAACGGATCGGCTTGCCCGCCTGGTTCATCGCGATCGACCTCCTGTGGATCGCCAAGCCTGAGGTCCTGGCGATCGATGCGCGGCATTACCAGCGCGCGGCGTCCGCCTGGCTTGCCGGCGGCGATCCGTTCCTCGTGGCCGAGGGTACGACCCCGTTCGTCAGCGGGCCGCACACGCTGTTGTTCTACGCCCCGACGGCCGTCCTGCCGCTACCGGTCGCAACGTGGACGTGGATTGTCCTCGGCGTCGTGGCATCGGCGTGGCTGATCCGAAAGCTGGAGCTGCCGCTCTGGTGGATCCTGTTCCCACCGCTCGCCCATGCCATCTGGAATGGCAATCCGCAGACCATCGCGCTGGCGCTCCTGGTCCTTGGTGGACCCGTCGCGGCGGCGGCCGGGGTCGGTCTCAAGCTCTACACCGGGCTAGCCCTGGCGTTCCGCTGGCGCGACGCGTTCGTGGCGGGCCTCTTCCTGCTCGTGACGCTCCCCCTCGTCCCGTGGCAGCTCTATCTCGAGCATTCCGGCACCGTGGCGGAGCATGTCGCGACGTCATGGAACGGCAGCGCGTGGCGCTTCCCTCTCCTCATCCCGTTTGTCGTCGCAGGGATCTGGATCCTCCGCCGAGAAGGCGGGGCGTGGCACGCGGTCGGTGCCCTGTGGCCTGGGACCCAGTTCTACTACAACTCGATGGCGCTGCCGGCCATCGCGAACCGGACGGTGCTCGCCGCCTGTCTCGCGCTCCCGGTGCCGTTGATGGCGCCGCTCGTCGTGATCGCTCTCGCCGCGCGGAAGGTCATGACGGACCGTGGTTGGACGTCAGGGCGCATGGCCAAGGTCCTATCTCGGGATCGGCGCCCCTTCGATGAGCCGGCGCCGCGCCTCGGCGAGGACCTCGGGAGGGATCGGGCGCACTGACCCCGGCACCAGGCGGTCGGTGCGCGGATCGCCGTAGCGCGCCACGATCCCGCGCAGGGACTCGGGCGACGGGACCAGGACGAGCGAGCGAGCCGGATCGACACCGGGTGGCAGTACCGGCTCGAGGCCAACGGTAACCAACGCCCGCGTCATATCGGCCCGCTGCAGGAACAGCTCGCGGCCCGCCAGCAACAGCCGGCCGTTGAGGATGAGTGCGGTCGTTGCCCAGACAGCCAAACCGACGGTCGTGAACAGTCGTTTGCGTCCCTCAGACGTGCGCTTGATCCCGCGCACGAGCACCCCGGCTGCGACGATCGCGAGGATGGCTGGCGTGTACACGTACCGGGTGTACTCGGCCTGGCCCTCGAAGAGGTGGGCACGGACCAACGCCGCCAACGCATATTGCGCTATCACCGCACCCGCGATCCCGATCGCTCGCGGGGAGCGCAGTCGTCGCGGGTGTCGCGCGCCCACCGCAATCACGACCGCGACGAGAACGACGAGACCGGCTTCCGGAGGCACACCCGCGACCACGCCCACCACGGTCGCCAGACCATCCGCGACGAACCGAGGAATCGACGCCACGGCCTCGATCGAGAGCGGGTCACGGTCCGGGCTCAAGCCGTACTGACCGAAGGCGAGGTACCACGCGAGGAAGAGTGTCGCGGGGACGACGAGGTACGGGACGTACGAGCGCCATCGTCGATCGACCAGCCACTCGATACCGACCGCGAACGACAGCACGACACCGACGCCCGACGTCGCAAGCGACGCCAGCAGGAGTACCGCGACCAGCCACGCCCGCCCGTGGCTCGGCAGCCCGTCCGTCACCTCCATGGCCAGCAGACCGAGCAGCGTCGAGCCGACGAACGAGATCTGTAAGGCCCAGTAGACGTTCTCGAACCCGCCGCCCAGGAACAGCGCGATCGTCGCGCCGATGAGGGCGAACCGCGGGCCCGCTGTTCGCACGGTCAACCGATAGACCAGCGTGGCGACGCCGATGTGCAGCGCGACCAGCAGGAGGTGGTAGGGCACGTACGAACCGATGCCGACCGTCTCCACGAGCAGTCGATAGAGCACGACGGGGAGCGTCACCCAGTGCTCGTTGTGGGGTCGGAACCACGACACCGGGTCCGACAGCGAGCGAGTCTCGATGAATGCCCACTCATCGGAGAAGAAGGTCATCCCGAAGCCGAGCCAGACGAGGACGACGGCCGCGACCGCCGCGATGGCGGCGAACGCGACCACCGATCGGTCTAGCGGGATGGTGGCGTGATGCTCGGCGTCGTGCACCGTCACGTCGACGTCATGTTCCGGCGACGACCGCCCTTCGTCGGAGGACGAGGACCAACACGCCGACGGTGCAAGCGGTCAGGACGATCGAGCCGACGATCGACGACCGGCCCGCTATGCGGCAGTAGCCGCTGGATGAGGGCGCTCGCCGGGGCGGCGCTGAGCAGGTTCAGCGTTAGCACGACGCTGAGGACCAGCCACAGGACGTAGACACGACGGTCGTATACCAGGACCAGCAGGAACAGCACAGCCGCGTACGCATAGCGCTCGTGCATCTGGGTCATGAACGTGAAGAACGTCAGCACCGACGCGGCAAGGCCGAGCGCCAGCCGATCCCGCCGCGGGTGGCGGATGATCGCGAGCCCGATGGCCACCGACAGCAAGCCGGTAACGGCGTAGCCGATGTGCCCCAGCGTGAATGGCCCCAGAAGCGCGCCATCGACGATGAAGTCGCCGCCGGCCGCGAACTCCTGGAGCAGCCACCACGGGTTCCACGCGCGAACGGACAGGATCGCGAAGACCCCGCTCGAATACCAGCGGACGTTCTCGACATACTGCAGCGGCCCGCCGGCAGCGAGGAACGGCAGCCACAGGACGACGATCACGGCAAGGCCGATGACCGCCGCACGCGCCACCTCCCGGACACCACCGGCCGCCCAGAACCAGGCCGCGAACGGAACGATGAACGGGATCGCCTGTGGCTTGGTCATGAGCGAGACAGCGATCAGCGCTGCCGCCAGGCCATTGCGACGATCGCTTGCGGCGACGAGTGCCCCGACCCCGGTCAAGACGAAGATCGATTCGTACTGGCCCCACCACGAGCTCACGTAGAACACGACAGGATGGAGCAGGACCGCGGCGAACCCGATGGCGGCCCAGCGCGGCCGATCCCGTAGTGCCACGGCCACCAGTGCCGCGAGGCCGAAGTCGGCCGCGGTCGCAGGCAGCTTCATCAGGATCCGGATCGCCGGATCCGATGCGTCGGTCACGGTCGCGAACGCCGGCTGGATCGCAGCCAGCAACGCCCAGATGTAGGCCATGACCGGTCCGAACGTCACCGGCCCGGCGTCGGTCTCGCCGTACAGCGACCCCAATCCTCGGGTCGCGATGTGATGGACCCAGCCCACGAACTGATCGAGGTCGCCGCGGAGCCCGTCCATCGGCAGCAGCCACAGACGGATCGCGGCGCCGACGACCAGCGCCCCCAGGACGATCAGCCAGTCGGCGCGACGCCAGCCGGCCGCCATCGACTCAGACGCGGCTGGTCCGCCAGTAGCGCTCGGCCGGGCCCCCGACATCGCCGAGCACCCCGAGCGCGGCGCCGTACGACCTGACGGCGTCGGCCATCGAGCGCGTGTCGTCGAAGAGCCGTTCCATCTGGCTCTCGTAGATCGTGATGCCGGTGACCTTGCGCTCGAGCTGGTCGCCGATGTCGGCGAACGTCGGGAAGACGCTCACGTCGGGCGGCAAGCCCGCCAACGCATCTGGTCCCAGCTGATCGAGCGTGCGGAAGTCGTTCCACCACGCGTACGGGAAGTCCTCATAGAACACGACCATGCCCGCGTAATCGGGTCCGGGCATGACCCAGCGGACCGGCGTGCGCAGGAGCTCGATGCCGCCCTGGCGGAGGAGCTGGTGATCGACGTGCCCGCCGACGCCGAGTGGCAGGTAGACCTGCTGTGGCTCGAGTCGATCGATCTCGCGGCGCAGTATCTCGAAGGGATGCGTGTCGTCTTCGCGCGGCGTCCCGAGCAGCTGCTCGTCACCCTCATAGCCGCGGAACACCGCGTCCGGCAGGTCGAGGAAGACGATCGACGCTTCCGCGAAATACGCGAATCGCTCGTCCTCGAGCCGCCGTCGCGCCATCAGGTCACCAGCCACGGCCGCATCGACGATCGCATCGGTCAGCACCGCGCCTTGGGTCGGCAGCTCGTCGATGACCGGTTGGCCGGCGAGCAATTCGTTGCGGATGCTGGCCCGCCGATACCAGGACGAGCGCTGCCAGAACCGCTTCGCCGCCGCGTCCGCGTCAGCCTGCGTCGCCTCGAGCCGCTCCTCGTGCGCGACCGAGGCCGGGGTCGTCGGGAAGTCCGGGAGGATCGCGCTGCGATTGAACGCCTCGGAGGATGGCCACATCGCCTTCGACCCAAAGCCGAGGGCCTCACGTTGGTACCCCGTCAGCCCGTCGCCGGCGCCCTCGCCCGAGAAGACCGTGATGATCGTCACGTTCTGCCCCAGCTCGCGGAGGCTCGCGATGAGCCCGCCGCAGGAGAGGGCGACGTCGTCCGGATGGGGCGCGACGAACACGTGGGTCATGGCCGGCCGAGTATACCGATGGGGACCCGCCCCGGATCAGAACCAGCGGCGTCGTTGCTCCCGGAGGGAGTCGCCACCATCGTCCGGGAAGCCACCCGGGCCGATGAGCGGGACGAAGACGACGGCACCGTGCGGGGTGTCGCGCCAGACGTCGCCCTCGCGGACCACCAGGGTCAGGATCTGATGGTCACGTGGGCCGACCGGGATCACGAGCCGGCCACCATCGGCCAGCTGATCGCGCAGCTCGGTCGGGATCGATGGCGCCGCAGCGGTGACGATGATCCCGTCCCACGGGGCACCGCCACGGGTCGCCGAGGCTGCCGTCGGTCGTCCGGATGGCGACGGTGCCCGGCAGGTCGAGGCGCGTCGATCCGCTCCCGTGCTTTCGCGGCAAGAGTGTCGTGGCGCTCAAGGCTCGTGACATCGGCCCCGAGCGCGGCGAGGATCGCCGCCTGGTAGCCCGAGCCCGTCCCGAGCTCGAGGATCCGGTCGCCCGGCTGGGGGGCCAGCAACTCCGTCATCCGTGCGACCACCCACGGCTGACTGATCGTCTGACCGGCATCGATCGGCACGGCTTCGTCGGCATACGCGCGGCCCCGTCGATCCGGGTCAAGGAACTGGTCGCGCGGGACGTCTGCCATCGCCGTCAGGACGCGCTCGTCGCGGATGCCGCGCCCGCGCAGCTGATCCTGGACCATGCGCCGCCGGTCGTCGTCAGCGCCCATCGGCAGAGAGTAGCCCTCGGCGCGGCCGCCGGAGCCGTTACGAGGCGGTGGGCGACGCGCTGATGGCCGGCGAGGGACTGGCGGCCGGTGACGGGCTTGCGCTGCCGGATGGTGCGGCGCTCGGGCTTGCGCCGCTCGGGCTGGCGCTCGCGCTCGGCACCGGGCTGGGCGTGGGGGTGGGAGTCGCGAGCGGGCGCAACAGGCCACCCGTCCCGAGCAGCAAGCCATTGAGCAGGATCAGCACGAAGACCGCGACGGTCGCGATCACGAAGAACTTCGACAGATCCTCGCGGACGTGCACCGCGACCTCGGAGGGCGACGGGGCGCGGGTCGCCTTCGCTGCGCCTCGGCGTTGTGTGGCCCGTCGTTCGGTGGCGGCCGGCCCGGCCGGCGCGACGCCGGCCGGCCCGGCCGGCGCGACGCCCTCGCCGGAGATCTCCTGGACGGCAGCGTCGTAGTCGTCGACGGTCTCGTCGTCGGCGAGGTCGTCTTCGATGGCATCGATGTCGGCGTCATCGATGCGCTCGCCGTCCTCGTCGATGTCGTCATCGATGTCGTCGATGTCATCGTCGATCGGCTCGAGCGGCTCCTCGGGCGCGCGATCACGGGGGTCGGTCACGGGTGTGTCACAGCTCCTGGGCACGCGGCCGTTGGTTCGGCGCCGCGGACGCGCAGCAGGATACCCGATAGCCGATCACGCCTCGCGGACGGCAGGCACGAACCAGCCCGCGATGCCGGCCGCCGCGGTCACGAGTCCGAACGCCGCGATCACGGTGGTCACGCCGACGAATTCAGCGAGCACGCCGCCGACGCCGATCGACAGCGTCATCGCGCCGAACACCAGCGAGAAGCGGAAGCTGACGACCCGGCCGAGCAGGTGCACCGGCGTGCGCTCCTGGAAGAGCGTCTGGCTCGGGATGATGAAGACCATGTTGGCGATGCCGATCCCGAAGGCGATGGCCAGCACAGCGCCGAGATTGCCCGACAGCGCCATCAACGTCGTCAGGAGCCCCAGCACCGTGTAGCCGGCGATGATCATGTGACCCTTCGCGAGCCGCGCGCCGATCAAGCCGATCACGAACCCGCCGATCAGGTTGCCCGCGCCCTGGCTGCCCTCGATGAAGCCGTAGACGGCCCGCCAGTCGAAGCCCTGGCTCCCGAAGACGCGCTCCGCGAACACCGCGGTCTGCCCGATGAGCACGCCGATCGTCAGCTGGGCCACGACCGCCTGGAGCGTGTTCGCGAGTAGCACGGGCTCGTTGCGCAGGAACCGCCAGCCGGCGACCAGCTCGCCCCGGAACCCGCTGGGTGCTGGCTCCCCGGCCGTATCGAGGGTCGGCTCCTTTGGCATCGGGCGTGGGATCAACGTGCTCAGCAGGAGGGCCGATGCCAGGTAGGTCGCCCCGTCGAACCAGAACGCGATCGACACCGCGTCGGCGACCAGGGCGACGAAGAGACCCGCCAGCGGGAAGCCGATGACGTCGGCCATGGTCTCCCCGACCCACAGCGCCGAGTTCGCCGTCAGCAGCTCGTCCTCGCGGACGAGACGGGGCAGGATCGCCACCCGCGCCGGCCGGAAGAAGATCGAGATGGTGGTCAGGAGGAACGCCAGGGGATAGACGAGGTAGATGTTGATCGAGGCCGCGATCGGCATGATCACGACCGCCGCCGCGCGCAGGATGTCGCTGACGACCAGCACCTCGCGGTGATCCCATCGGTCGACGAGCGTGCCGGCGATCGGCCCGAACAGGAGATTCGGCAGGGTCGCGGCGACGAAGACGAACGCCACCGCGATCGGCGAGTCCGTGACGATGAAGACGATCGCCGCGATCGCCACCTGGTGGACGCGGTCGCCGAACAGAGAGATCAGCTGGCCCGCCCACAGCGCGCCGAACGAGCCGTTGAGCGCCAGGCGGACGTACGGATGGCGCCGGAGGCGCGCGACGACTTCGGGGGACAGACCCGGGATCGGGAAGGCGGGCGCCTCTGGACTCACCGGGCCGGTACTCGCCGTGGTTGCCCCGGGCCCGGCAAGGCGCTGCCGGTCGGCGCCCAGCACGGTCGGGCGTTGCAGCTCGGCCGTCCGTTGTAGGCCCGGCGTCAGACCGGAGGGGTGCGCTCCGCCCGCCCGCGCCGCGGCCAGTCGGCGGCGAAGCTCCGCATCCTCCTGCTCCTCGATCGCGGTCGGTACGCGGACGACACCGGCGAACAGGAAGAAGGCGAGACCCAGCCCCAGGAACAGGTCGCCCAGCGAATAGACGTTCCGGATGATCGGGACAGGCGCCGGGATGACGTCACCCAGGATCAGCAGGCGTCCGAGGAAGTCGGGCGCACCGGCATCGACGACGGTGTGGAAGGACCGGTCGATGTCTGCCGCGGTCAGGCCGGCCGCGTCGAGCGCCGGCTCCCAGATCGGCATGAAGCCGTCGTTCGCGACGATGACGAGGGTGTTCGCGAGGACCCCGAGGAAGGCCAGGCTCAGGCCCGGGTAGGACCGATTGACCCACAAGGCGGCGAGGAGCACGACGAAGGCGCTCGTCAGTAGCGGCAGTCGCAGGGTTTCGACGATGCCGATGTGTGCGCCAAGCGCCGCCTCGGTCCCGAAACGGACGACGACCGCCACGACGAGCAGCCACGTCCAGCGCAGCCGGACCTCGGCAAGGTTCCCGAGCTTCCCTCCAGCCAGCAAGCCGAGGAGAAGACCGAGCAGGATCCCGCCGATCAGCATCGAGTCATGATGCTGGAGCGGGTAGGGGCTTCGTCAGGCTTGCTCGGGTGCGTGGGAGGCGGTGGGCACGGTCGTGCTCGCCGGCATCGAGCCGGTCGCCGGTGGATCGGCGAGGCGTGTGGCGGCAGCCTGGCCGAGCAGCGGGATCGGACGCGGCTGGACGGTCCGACCAGGATCGGCGACGCCCTCGACGTGATGGGTCTTCACGAACGCATCGACCACGACCGGATCGAACTGGATGCCGGCGAACTTGCGCAGCTCGGCGAGCGCTTGCTCGGCCGTCAGCGGCGTCATGCGATAGGGGCGGGCGGCGGTCATCGCCTCGAATGCGTCGGCGACGTGGAGGACGCGCGCTAGCTTCGGGATCTCGTCGGCGACGAGGCGGTCGGGGTAGCCCGAGCCGTTGTACCACTCGTGGTGGTGGCGGATGATCGGCAGCTCGGGGGCGAGCTTGGTGACCGGCGCGATGATCTGCGCGCCCAGCACCGGGTGCGCGTTCATGATCATCCGCTCGTCCTTGTTGAGGCGCTCCTGCTTCAGCAGGACGCGGTCCGGCACGCCGATCTTGCCGACGTCGTGGAGCAGGCCACCCCACTCGAGTGCTTCCAGCTCGGCGTCGGTGACGTGCATGACACGGCCGATGTCGACCGCGATCTCCTTGACTCGATGGCTGTGCTTTGCGGTGAAGGGGTCGCGCTTGTCCACCGCCTCGGCCAAAGCACCGATGGTCTGGGTGAACATCTCGCGCATCTCGATGAAGCGCGCGTACGCGACCCGAGTGGAGTACAGACGGAACTGCAAAGAGTGCCGTAGCCCACCATTGGACTGAGGTACACCACCGTCATAAGCCACGAGAACGGGGCAAGGGCAACAATGCTGCCGAGCACGCCCCGGATGTCAGCGAGAAGGACGTCTCTCGGCGACTGGCCGGTCCGAAGGCTGAGCAAGACCGACAGGCCAGCCATGCGAGGTTCAGCGCCTGGAACCGACGCGGCCGCGAGCATCGCGCTAGCAAAATCCCAGTGCAATGGCCCGAGCTCGGCCACGAGCCCAAGAGCTGAATTCGCGAAGGACGCCCGCGAAATGGCAGGAACGACCAAGGCGGCGTGATTTGCGAGGGAGCCGTACCAAGGGATTCGCCCCCGAAGCTCGCGGAGTTCCGTCGTCCCGAGCGCAGCGACCCAGCCGCCAACAGCAGGACCTCCGAGCAAGAAGGAACCCATGATCGGCGCGACCGCGAGCCGATTCTGCGTACCACGGGGTGTTGAACCGGCAACGCGGAGCCAATGAACGTCAGGGCCATCCACGCCAGGATCCCGAGCGCTATTCCGTGCGCGGTTGGGCCTCCGGCCGAGCCCGAGATCACGATCGCGATCGCAGATTTCGGTCGGGAATACAGATAAGTCGCGGCCACCAGCGCCAAGGCGCCGATGACCACGACGGTCGCGACATAGAGCTTGAGGGACTTCGGCATCGTTCCTGGTCAGCCACCTGCCTCACTCTACGGCGAAGGCCGAGAGCGGGGTAATGGGCCATCCGTACTAGAAGCCCCTAAGAGAAGCCCCTCCGGCTAGCGCGATCATCGCGACACTTGAAAGTGCCACGAGGATCCGCATAGACCGGTCCCTCATCGCCTGGGGTCTCGCTACCAGGCCTTCGCGGACTCGGGAGCCACGGGCGTACCTCCTTCGCGGCCTCCGTGCTCTGGAGAACACGAAAACCGACCTGACTGGATAGTCGGTCGGTTGCACTACTCACTCCGCCTCACCCTAAGTGCCCAATTCAGGTGAGACATCGCCGCGTCCGTTGTGACGATTACTTCCTAGTACTGGGGTACTAGTAAGTGGGCCGGACTTTAGGTATACGGGACTAAACCGGTCAATACGGCACCTTACCTATCTGTCTAGAGCGATTCGAGCGGCGGAGGCTCCACGCCAAGCTCGTCGCGCATGACCGTTGCGTAGTGCGCGTACTGCTCCGCCGCCGCGGAATGCGCTCCCGTGACGCGGTAGAGGCGCAGCAGGCAGACCTCGATCTGCTCTGCAGAAGGGTCAACATCCAGATGCCCGGCGCGCGACGTGATACCTCGGTCGTAGTGACCAGACGTGAAGTCATCCAGCACGGAGCGCTCAACAATCTCTAGGTATGTCGCGTGGAGTTGTCGCGATAGGCGGCGGCCCACTCCTCGTACTCAAAGTCCAGCGCGAATCGACCCCGATACAGCATGTCAGCCGGTCGACGTCATCAGGGCTGGGCCGACTGGGCAGATCCCGGATCAGCTGACGGCACTGGACGCTTCGGCTAGAAACGAGGTCTGTATCAAGCCAGACAACGTCTGAATCGTGGTGCAAATAGCCCGGTGACAAATCGTCGGAATAGCGCTCTTCGAATACTCGACGAAGGAAATAGATGGTTTGATTCAGGGAGTTGATGGCGATTTCCGGGTCGAGGTCCGGCCAAAGGGCCTCGAGCACCTGGTCCCGCGTCGCGGACAGGTCGGGCCGAGTAACGAGGTAGCGAAGCATGGCGAGGACTTTCCGCCGTATCGCCGAGCCAGGCACAAGCGCGAACCAATCTCCAAGCGAGAACTGCCTTGGTCCTCGACACGAACAACGTCAGCCAAGTCGACGGGCAAGGGCGCGCCCGAGATCTCCGGCTTCTGCTCGCCGCCGCGCAGACCTAGCCAGACGACGAAGGCGAGCGATATCGCTCGAACTCACCTGTCGCTTCCAGGAGTCGCGCCGCGGGCAGATTGAGGTCGACGCCATCCCGATCGAGGGTCGCACGGAGCGCAGTCCGCCAACGATCTGGGTGCTGGGCTGCACCCGCCGGCAACGAGGTCGAGAGACCTTGGGCTGATCCTTGGCAGATGTGCCGCTAGGTCCTCGGCTAGGTAGGTGAGGTGCCAGGGCGCCGAGTTGTGGACAACCGCCAAGGTCTGATTCAGTGCTCGGCGTCCCCCAACATCGACAGCAAGAGTCGCCCAAACGCCGAGTGGCGGTTGCGCCATACGCCGCCGCGGAAGCGGTCGCACGTCTAGGAGCATTCCCGTCGCAGATAGATCGCCTCGATAACCGCGAGGTGAGCCTCCGCCAACTTGAATGAAGCCGACGCCCCGACAAGTGTCGGGCTCCCGGGCGGATAGCCGCTTAAGTTCAGCATCTCTGGCCGCCTCGACGTCTCGTCGCCGTATCGCCATGCGAGCGCGGTCGTGAGGGCGAGAGGCGCCGGTCCGCGATTGTTTGTGTCGAGCGATCCCCAACTTGTCCAGGAACGACAGGGCCGTGACGCGTGATCCGAAGCCATCAAAGGCATCAGCCGCCTCTGCAAACGCCTCATTAGGGACGTATTTCGAAGCATCGGCCGTCATGCCGGAAATGACGCGGATCGTGCTTCAGAGGTCGCGCCCTTCCCTTCGGAGCAAGATGGAAGCTTGGCATAACGTGCCGCCGAGTGTTCTATCGCGCCCGTCGTGTTTCCAGCGATCGAGAGCTTCGTAGCTTCATCGAGCGCGTCATCAACACGGTCCTGCACCATGAGAGTTCATGGCTAGATTCAGCATCGTCACGCCGTAGTAATGGCTGCTGAGCTCTCGCCGCGTTCGTTAGCGCCATCGAGCGGAGGCGGCGGTTCATCGCTTCGAAATCGCGCTCGGTCCTTGCCATGTTTAGGACGGTGTATGTCGCTTCCGCAATTGCGCGAAGATTTGGATCTGTCGTGCGTTTCGGCAAGCTGTTGCCGAGCTCTGTGGCTCGTTCTGCGACGTCCGTAGTTGAAGTTGCGAGGGTGACGAGATTCAGCAGCGCATGGTCGCGCTGGACTGGGTCGGACACCCCTGCGTCGAGGACCGCCTGGCTGGCGGCGATCGCCGACTCGTAGTCGCCGTGCTGCATGTCGACGCGGCTCAGGATCAGTTCGAAGCCCGGTGGCCGATCATCACGCGAGATCGGGCCGATGAACGCCTCGGCGAGCGCGTACTGGCCGTTGCCCATGATGGTCGGGATCGCGCCGGCGACCACGCCCAACATGGCCTCCGTGTCACCAGCCTCTCGGTAGTGGTGGGCAGCGACCTTCCAGTCGGTCGCCGCCGCGGCGGCCGCGGTCCGGCGGTGCAGCGCCGCGACCGCGTCGGGGCCGTCGATCGCGCGGAATCGCGCCTCCAGGAAACCGCGGACGAGCGGGTGATACCGCTGGTGGGTCCGCGGGCCTCCTGAGAGCCGGCTCAATAGGGTGAGCCGCTCGGCCGCTGCCATGAGCCGGGCGACGTCGGCGGAATCCTGTCCCGAGGCCACCTCGGCCAGCTCCGGCGTGACGACCTGCAGGATCGACGTCTGCATCAGGAACCGCTGCAGGTCGTCCTCGAGGTCGCCCACTACCTCTTCAGCCAGATAGTCGTAGAGCTCGTGGTCGGCGCCGGTCAGCGTGCGGACGAACCGCCGGATCTCCGCTGGCGAACGATCGCGGAGCGCCGCCTGCACGAGCTGCAACGACGCGATCCAGCCCTCGGTCCGGGCGGCGAGGTCCTCGAGCACGTCGGCATCGATCCGTCGACCGTATGTCTCGGTGAACAGCTGGGCGGTCTCGGCCACATCGAACCGAAGGGCGTCGGTTTCGAGTTCCGCCACCTCGCCGACGGCCCGCAGCTTTGCGAGCGGGATGCCAGGTGCGCGTCGACTCGCGAAGACGACACAGAGGCGATCCGGTGCGTGGGCGACCAGTTCGCGCGCGAGGTAGCGGACATCCGGGGCGTCGTCGACGAGGTGGAAGTCATCGAAGATGAGCGCCGCCCCACCGACCGCGATCTCAGGCAGCTCGCGCAGGAAGCTGTCGACCACCGTGTCCCGCGATGGCCCACCGACGCCCACCTCGGCGAGCAACCCCGCCGTCTTCGGGGCGAAGTCCGCGTCGTGCTCCCGCCCGGCGGCGATGAGGTGGTGAAGCAGCGTCACCCAATCGCGATCGTCGGGGTCGAGCCGGTACCAGAGCGTCCGAAGCCGGGTCCGACGGGCGAAGTCGGCGAGTAGCGTGGTCTTTCCGTAGCCCGCGTCCGCAAGGACCAGGACGACGCGGCCATGCACCTTGACGCGGAGCCAGTCGAGCAGCCGCGGTCGTTCGAGCGTCTCGTCGCGTAGCGCCGGACGCTGGACCTTGGCGACCTGGATCGGATAGGCGCTGCCTTCGTCGCTCAGGTGGGCACTCCTGGACGGCTGCGACATCGCGGCTCGACCGAGACCGACGACGACCGGGGCGTGCCCTGCGACCGGTCGTCGAGGCTGGGACGCGCCGGGCCGCGCGAACGATATCGACCGCTCGCGCGGGGTGTCAACGGAGGTCGTCGAGGGGCGGTCCGCCATGGGCGCCATGGTGGCGCCCGACGCTCAACTCGCGATTAGCTGCGGCGTCAGCCCTCGTATTCGAAGCCGATCTTGAGCTCGACTCGGTACTCGACGATCTCGCTGTCCTCGACCACCGCGCTCGACTTCACGACCTCGACGGTCTGGATGTTGCGCACGGTCTTCGAGGCGGTCGCCACCGCTTGTCGCGCCGCGTCGCTCCATGACCGCGGGCTCGTCCCGACCATCTCGCGGATGATGATCACGCCCACGGTGCACCTCCCAGGGAGCGGCTGCAGTCAGTGTTTCAGGACGGCCATCATGCCACGCGGCCGACCCGTCGCTGACGCCTTGCGTCCCGGAGGAGAATCGATCGGGAGCGCGCGGTGGAGGAACTATGCGGCTCAGTAACCTGCTGGTCGTTTCGGCGGTCATCGCCACCATCTTCGGCGTGGGCCTCGTGGTCGCCACCGGACCCCTGCTTTCGATCTATGGCATCACGCTGGACAAGCCGGGAACGGTCGTCGGGCAGCTCTTCGGGGCGGTGCTCATCGGCTTTGCCGTCCTGAACTGGTTCGCTCGCGATGTCACAGATCCGGCGGGGCGAAATGCCGTGGTCCTTGGGAATCTGGCCGGCGACGCCGTCGGTTTCGTGGTGATCCTGCTCGGCCAGTTGGCGGGCGTCGGCAACACGCTGGGTTGGTCGAACGTGGCCATCTACCTCCTGCTCACGCTGGCATTCGCGTACGTCCGCTTCATGCAGCGCGGCAGCGCCTGAGGTCAGCCCGCCGTCGTGGCTTCCATGTCAGCCCGCCGTGCCGTCGGGACGGCAGGATAGGGGTCGGGCGGCGGCGCGGCCAGGAGTGGTGCGTCCGCCCTGAAGCCCCTGAACGTCATGTAGAGGCCGATCGACAGCTCCCACACGAAGATCGGCAGCGTCGCGATCCCCGTCCACACCGACGTGACGTCGTTGAAACCGAGCAGCGTCCCGATCGACGAGGAGAAGAGGAGCGGCGCACCGATCAGCCCAAGCGTCGGCATCCATCGCGGCACGAGCCCGGAGCGGAACATCAGGTAACCAAGCAGCAGCGCGTTGAACGGCGGCATCAGGCCAGGCCCGAACAGGTGGGCCCAGTTCCGCACCCCGACCAGGGTCTCTCCCAGGGCGACCGTCGCTGGATCACTCGACCCCGCCGACGCCCCCCGCAGGCTGACGATCGCGAGCATGCTCAGCGCGGCAGTGAAGATGACCGCGCCCTCCATCACCCTTGTCGTGACGAAGCCGAGGCCGGCGCCTTCGTGCTGTCGCTTGACGACCGAGAACAACGCCACTGCCGTCCCGATACCGGCCATCGCGGTGACGAGGTCGAGGAAGGCGCCGGCCAGGATCTGATCGTTCGTGCCGGCGCTGAGCACCTGACTCGGATCTCTCAGGATCGGGTCGTAGAGGAACGATGGCGGGATGCCGGCGATGAACGTGACGAGGTACAGCACGCCCGCGACGAGCGCGGTCCTCCGCAATGGCGTGAGCGTCGAGGCAGTGACGTCCATCGGTCCCTCCAGGGCGTGGCCACACGATGACGGTTCGGCGGCCAGGGCTTCCTGGGGGTCCTAGGTCACCTTACTCCGGCGGTCGAGGCCGGGTCGATCGTGTCGATCCTGAGGTTCCAGATGTAGTAGCAGGGTGACGGGTCGCCATGGACTTCGATCACCGCGCCATTGATCCGTACCCGATCGCCCCGTCGGAAGCGCACGGTTCCGCTGCTGTCGCGTAGCTCGCCAGCCTCCTCGTCGTACGACATCCCGGTCGGCCAGACTGCCACCGGTAGGTACGCGGGCGGGTTCTTGCGGATGTCTGCGGGCAACGACCCCTGCCAGTCACCCTCGAGGTACACGACGGGCCAGCCCCAGTAACACTGATCGAGTGTTCCGTTGGCCTCGATGCTCTTCGGCGCCCGATCGATGTAGATGAGCAGCGCCACGGCGAGCACGCTGACCAGGAGGCCCACGCGAACCGGTTTCGAGGCCAACCACTGCCGGTACCTTGTTACCACCGTCACCCCCGGGGTCAGCCGCCGGCCGGCGCGCGGATCTCGCGGATCGCCCGCCACGGCGGATCGTCATCGAAGTCGATGTAGCGGGTCCCGACGATGTCGATCGGGCCGGTCCCGAGCAAGTTCCCGATCGCGCGGGCGTGGTGCAGTCGGATCGAGTGGTAGTGGGCGCCTGACCGGCGGACGGCGTCGATGTGCCGCGGATCGTCGCCCCACGCCCGCTCCGTGGCTTCATCGCGGAACAGGACGAGGTTCCCCCAGCCCGCTTCCGGGAAGTAGGCGTTGTAGTAGGCGACCAGGCCGTTCGTCGTCGGCATGTCGGAGATCAAAGCAGCCTCGAGCGTCATGATCGGGGCGTGGTCGACGCCCAGCCGGGCCTGCCCGAAGAACCCGACCCCGAACAGGTCGCCGGCGCGGTGGATGCCGGCGAGGTCGGGCAGCACGATCGTGTGGACGCTCGAATCGCGGTCGGTCACCTTGTCGATCCGGTCGCCGGCGCCGTCGGCGGCGTGCGCTCGCGCGTGGCGTCGCAGCCGGGCCCACATCCGCGCAAGGACCGCACCATCGTTCCGGGTCCGGTCGACAGCGGCAAACGGACGTCCGGGGACGGGCTCTTCCGATCCCAGTCGGATCACCGATGCAGCTCGGGTGGGTCGGCGATCAGGCGCAGGAAGGTATCGATGGACGGCGCGTCTGCCATCGACCAAGCCTCGGCCAGGAGTCGATCAGCACGGTCATGGTCGAGGACCGGCCGCATCAGCCAGCGGGCCTTCGCGCTGAGCTCCTCGTCGCTGAACGGATCGTCGAGCTCGCCGCGGAACGTCGAGACGGGGCTCGCGATCCTGGTCCCGTCGCCGAGCGTGACGATGACCCGGGCGAGGAAGCGGCCCGGGAACGCCGCGGTCAGATCCGGGGCATCGACGAGCTCGATCGAGTGCGCCAGCCGGCGCGTCTCCGGATCGGCCTGCGTGGGGTCGAGCAGGTCGTCCGGGCCGAGCCCGTACCAGCCGTCGTCCGGGCTTGCCGCCTTGACGAGGGCCGCGGCGATCGGGAACGGCAGCGAGTACTGGGCTTGCTCGGTCGTCGTCGGATCGGGGTGGGCGAGATGGACTGCCTTGTCGAACGTCTCGACGCGGATCGCGGCGATGTCGGCCGGCCGAAGGCGGTTGGTCCGCGTCAGGGCGAGGGCCGCCTCGATCGCCGGCTGCGACCACCAGCAGGAGCCGTGTGCTTTGAAGCCCTGCTCGAGCACCTCCCAATCCGTGCCGAGCGTCGCCCACGACGGTTGTGCCTCGGACGACTCGACGGTCAGCGCCGGCGCCCCGGTGAACCCAGCCTCCGCGAGCATCCCGGCGCTCACGCCAGCCATGGCGCCCCACCCCGACCCGTCCTTGACCATGGTCGGGTGGTCGATGCAGCGCATCATCTGGCTCCGCGGTCCGTGGTATTCGGCGATCCCGAGCGCCTCCCGCGTCCGTACGCGGTCGAGGCCCATCAGCCGTGCGTACAGACCGGCCGAACTCACCGCGCCCCAGGCGCCGGAGGTGTGGTAGTCGCTGGTGGTGGCGTGGAGCGCGCGGCCCGCGCGACAGCCGATCTCGTAGCCTGCGGCGAGGGTCGCGAGCAGCTCGCGCCCATCCGGGAGCTTGCCACCGCGGGCGAGTCGCAGCTCGGTGATGGCCAGCGTCGCGGCGAAGACATGCACGCCGGCATGCCCGAGTGACTCACGATGCGAGTCGTGGATGTCGAACGAGTCGATGCTCATGCCGATCGCGAGGGCGGCGCCCGGGCCACTGACGCGCCGGCCGTCGAGGGGCAGCGTGGCCTGGTCACCGCCGTACGCGAGCGCGGCATGATCACGGATCAGGGCCGACAGCGGCGTTCGCCGGCCCGCCGCCAGGGCGCCGACCAGGTCCACCAGGCAGCGCACCGTGGCGTGGCGAACGTCGGCCGGAAGGTCTTCCCAGGTGAGGTCGTGCAGGAAGGCGATCGGATCGGACGACACCGAGATCGTCACGGCGATGGCCACGGAAGGGAGCGCGATGCGGCGAGACCGTCACGGAACACGAGGTAGTCGGCGTCGGACGCTGGAGCGATCGACTCTAGACCGTCCACCGGCGCCGTGAGCAGGACCTCCCGTGTGGCTGCGGCGAGCCCCTTGTCGAGCCCGTCCACCAGCGAGAACGGCGGAGCCGGCCAGGGAGCCGTTCGATCGATCACGCGAAGCGTCGCCGTCCGCGGGTCACGCGCCACCCTCGCGTCCCAGACCGTCTCGTCGATCGCCGCGCAGTCGGCCCGCCCGTCGAGCAGCGCGTCGATCGAGGCCTCATGTGAACCGGTGACAAGGATCCGATCGAATATCGGCTGCTCGACGTCGAGCGCGAGCAGGTGGGCTCGAAGTGCGTGGTGCCCGGACCACGAGTCGGGTTGGTTGATCGCGAGCGTGACGCCGGCGAGATCCCGGAGGGCGGACGTTGCCCATCGATCGGCGACGACGATGACCGAGTCGTAGACCGGTGTGGTCCGGCCGTGGAAGACCGGCGCACCGACGATGGAGGCGTCGAGTCGCCCGTCGTCCTGGCGCAGGATGGTCTCGAGCCCGCACAGCCATACGACCCCTGCCGTCGGGCGATCGAGCGCGGCTTGGCGCTCAGCGTCGGTGGCTCGCGGGTCGAAGTGGACTGGGATCCCCAGCCGCTCACTCATCGTCGCGGCGAGCCGGTCCGCGACGGGAACGAGCGCCGAACCCAGATAGAACGTGAGCGACAGCCGAGCCATGCCGAAGAGTGTGCGAGAGACCGTCAATCGCGGCCAGCCCAAATCCTGGATGCGCAATGACGCACCGTAATGTCGTCCGTCGCGGGACGCCCCAGACTCGCCCAAGGGCAGTCGCGGCTCGCCCACTCTCGGGGTGCAGTCCTACCCGCGTACCAGGCTTCGGCGGCTCCCTGACGGCGCGCATCTTGGGACTGCTGCAGGCGGCATCGTCGAGTCCGTGGACCCGTCCCGCTGCGATGCCAGGTCCACCTCGAACGCCAGGGCCAGGAGGATCAGAGATGACGATCGCTAGTCCCGAGCCGAGGGCGTCCGTAGATGCCCCGATCCGGCCGTTCCGAGTCGACGTGCCCCAGTCGAGGATCGACGACCTCCGACGCCGCCTGGAGATGACGAACTGGCCGGAGAAGGAGACGGTGACGGATCATGCCCAGGGCGTCCCGCTCGGGATGATCCAGCGACTCGTGCGCCATTGGATGACGGACTACGACTGGCGACGGGTGGAGGCGCGGCTGAACGGCCTGCCGCAGTTCATCACCGAGATCGACGGACTGGATATCCATTTCATCCACGTCCGTTCAGGACACGACGACGCGTTGCCCCTCATCGTAAATCACGGCTGGCCCGGATCGATCATCGAGCAACTCAAGATCATCGATCGACTGACGGACCCCACCGCCCATGGCGGCAGCGCCGGCGACGCCTTCGATGTCGTCATCCCGTCGATGCCGGGGTACGGATTCTCCGCGAAGCCGACCAGCGTCGGGTGGGGTCCGGAGCGCATCGGCCAAGCGTGGGACACCTTGATGCAGCGCCTCGGGTACACCCGCTACGTGGCCCAGGGCGGCGACTGGGGCGCTTTCGTCGTCGACCAGATGGGCCTGCAGGCACCGACCGGACTGCTCGCCATCCACACGAACATGCCGGCCACCGTCCCCACAGCCATCAACGACGCTCTCGGTCGCGGCGATCCGGCGCCGGATGGTCTCTCGTCGGACGAGAAGCGTGCCTGCGACCAGCTGGTCCGCACCTTCAAACAGGTGGAGTACGCGAGGATGATGGCGGCTCGCCCGCAGACGCTGTACGGCATCGCGGATTCGCCCGTCGGCCTTGCCGCCTGGCTCCTCGACCACAACGACGCTGACGGCCAGCCTGCCGCGGCAGTCGTGGCCGCGCTGGACCGCACTACGAGTGCCGCGGGCGAGCTGACTCGTGACGAGATCCTCGACAACATCACGCTCTATTGGCTGACGGATACCGGCGTCTCGGCGTCTCGCCTCTATTGGGAGTACAAAGGCGGCTTCTTCAACGCGAAGGGTGTGGCCATCCCGGTCGCGATCACCGTCTTTCCGGGCGAGCAATACCAGGCTCCGCGCAGCTGGGCGGAACGCGCCTATCCCAATCTCATCTACTTCAACGAAGTCGACAAGGGCGGCCATTTCGCCGCTTGGGAGCAACCGCAATTGTTCAGCCAGGAGATCCGCGCAGCGTTCCGCCCGGTTCGCTGATGCGTGGAACCGGCTGCGCGCTGGCGATCTGACCCGCGATCGGGGATCGCGCAGCGCGGCTGCTGTCGACGTTCAACCGGGTTCAGTTCTACGCACAGGAGGAGCGCCATGACGACCATGGTCGAGACCGAGATCCGCCCATTTCGCGTGGAGGTCGCACAGGAGCGTATCGACGACTTGCGTCGGCGCATCGCCGCGACGCGCTGGCCCACCAAGGAGCTGGTCGCCGATCGATCCCAGGGCGTGCAGCTGGCGACGATGCAGGAGCTTGCGCGCTATTGGGCAACGGACTACGACTGGCGCAAGGCCGAGGCGAAGCTCAACGCGCTGCCGCAGTTCACGACGGAGATCGACGGGGTCGACATCCACTTCATCCACGTCAGGTCAGTGCATGACGATGCGTTGCCGCTGATCATGACCCACGGCTGGCCTGGCTCGGTCATCGAGCTGCTCGAGACGATCGGTCCGCTGACCGACCCGACCGCGCACGGCGGCACCGCCGAGGACGCGTTCCACCTCGTGCTGCCGTCATTGCCCGGCTACGGGTTCTCCAGTGAGCCGTCCGAGCTCGGTTGGGACGCTGCCCGCACCGGACGCGCATGGGCGGAGCTGATGCGCCGCCTCGGCTACACCCGCTACGTCGCGCAGGGCGGCGACGTGGGTGCCCTCGTCACGGACCTGATGGGCCGCCAGGAGGTCGAGGGTTTGGTCGGCTACCACCTGAACCTGCTCACGGCGGTGCTCGCGATCGGCGATCAGCTGCCCAAGGAGTCCGAACAGGAACGCACAGCGGCCGAGGCGGTCGCGATATTCAGGCAGGACGGC
This sequence comes from uncultured Chloroflexia bacterium, assembly GCA_963812745.1. Lineage (GTDB taxonomy): Bacteria > Chloroflexota > Limnocylindria > Limnocylindrales > CSP1-4 > SPCO01. The sequence continues at coordinate 172,413 of CAWEWE010000012.1, forward strand.
TTCGGCTACTTCCTCGAGATGGCCACGCGGCCGCAGACGATCGGCTACGCGCTCCTGGATTCGCCGATCGCCCTGGCCGCCTGGATGCTCGACCACGACACGGACAGCTACTACAAGATCTCCCGCGCGTTCGTCGGTGCCGAGCCCGTGGGCGGTCTGACCCGGAAGAGCATCGTCGACAACATCACCCTGTACTGGTTCACGGGCACCGCCGCGTCGGCGGCCCGCTCGTACTGGGAGGACGGTCGAGCGCTGGCTGCAGCGATCGCCAGCGGCCAGCCTCCTCCGCCGGTTTCCGTGCCGGTCGGCTTCACGACGTTCCCGGGCGAGATCTGGGCGTCTCCACGCAGCTGGGTCGAGGCGGTCTACCCGGACCTCAGCTACTTCAACGCGGTCGACAAGGGCGGCCACTTCGCCGCCTGGGAGGAGCCGCAGCTGTTCTCCGAGGAGCTGCGAGCCGCGTTCAGCTCAGTGCGCTGAATCTGGATGGGCGGCGGGCCGGACGCGGTGGATTCCCGCGGCGTCCGGCCTCTAACTCAGGGCGAGGGTTGCAACTCGCCTGGAGGAGACGATGAGGACCATGCGCGCCCTACACGCCTATGCCCAACATGACCCCTCCCGACTGGTAGTCGAGGATGTGCCACTGCCCACGCTCGGACCCGAGGACGTCCTTCTCCGTGTCCACGCCAGCGGCGTCTCGCCAGGGGAGCTCGACTGGAACGGGACATGGCTCCGCGATGACGGCGGCCGACGCACACCGCCCATCATCCCTGGCCATGAGGTCTCCGGGGTCGTGGAGAAGGTCGGAGCGGGTGCCGCTGGGATCGAGGTCGGGGATGAGGTGTTCGGAGTGATCGATTTCCGTCGTGACGGCGCCGACGCGGACTTCGTGGCGGTGCGCGCCGAAGAGCTCGTGCCCAAGCCCGCCACCGCGACCCACGCGGAGGCCGCCGCCGTCCCGTTGTCCGCGCTGACGGCCTGGCAGGCGCTCTTCGATCACGGCGATCTCGCGCCCGGTCACCGGGTGCTCGTCCACGGTGGGGGCGGCGGCGTCGGCTCGTTCGCCGTCCAACTCGCTCGATGGCGAGGCGCCCGCGTGACGGCGACCAGTTCGGCGCGTGACGCAGATCTTGTCCGTGGACTCGGCGCCGACGACGTCATCGACTATCGGACGCAGCGCTTCGAGGACGTGGTGGCGGACCTGGATCTCGTTTTCGACACGGTGGGTGGCGACACCTGGGAGCGATCGTGGGACGTGCTGGGGCCTCGTGGCAGGCTCGTGTCGATCGCCGTGCCCCGTCCACCTGAACGCCCGACCGACGACGACCGCCGAGCGATCTGGTTCATCGTCAAGCAGGACCGGGAGCAGCTACTCGAGATCGCCGGCTTGATCGATGCCGGACACCTACGACCCATCGTGTCGGCGGAGCTGCCGCTCCTCCGGGGACCGGACGCGTACGGGCCGATGGCCATCAGGAGCGGGCCGGGCAAGGTCGTGCTGCTCGTGGCTGGCGCATCCGGGACCGACTCGGAGTCGTCGCCGTTGGAGCGTGGCCGGCCGGCCCCAGACGTCACGTGATCGGCGACCGAGTCCGCGATCGAGGTGTAGCGACCGAAGCCACACCGATCGTCGTCCCCAACACTTTGTGGCAGGCGGTGGATCCGAGGGCCTACGGCGGGGGCCAGCCGAGCGACATCACCCACCTTGCGGAGTTCGAAGCCAGCGGTGCGGGACGACGCGACGACGCGCGTTGGTCTGGCGCCCTCGAGGTGATCCCGGCCAAGGCCGACGTCGTGCTGGATCTGATCCGCCTCAACAGCCTGTGGCCCCTGCTCTCTGGGCTCGCCTGCTGCGCGATCGAGATGATCTCAGCGGCGACTAGCAAGAACGACATGGACCGGTTCGGGTGGTTTCCGTTCCGTGCCAGCCCACGGCAAGCGGACGTGCTCATCGTGGCGGGTACCTGCACGACGAAGATGGCCGGTCCGCTCATCAGACTGTGGGACCAGATGCCGGAGCCCAAGTGGTGCATCGCGCTGGGTGACTGCACCTGCTCCGGTGGTCGTTACAAGCGGAGCTACTCCACGATCGAGGGGATCGATCGGATCATGCCGGTCGACATCTACATCCCTGGCTGTCCGCCACGTCCCGAGGGACTCATCTTCGGGTTCCTCAAGCTGCAACAGCTCATCAAGGATCGACGCGGTCGCTGGCCGGAGCGGGCGATCGGCCCAACGGTGCCGGACGGCATCTGATACCGAGCGCGCGAAGCCGATGGCAGCTCACGAAGACGTCGCATGATCGTCCTGCCGTTCGAGCTGAAGGCGGGGAGCAGATGGACTACTGCTCGTCGTCGGGGAGCAGCGGGCGGAGCGCCATGGTGTACAGCTTCTTGTCGGACCCACGAAGGACGAGGCCGTTGAAGCCGCCCTCGTAGTCCTTGACGTTCAGCATGTCGATCTCCGCCGGCGTCATCGTCCGTTGCGGGAACTGAAGGCCATTGGGGTCGGCATCGAGCTTGAAGTCGGCCACCGTCAGGTCGGTCCACGGCCACTCGCGGACGTCCGGGGCGACGATGCCGGGGCTCTCGATCAGAGTTCCGCGGTAGGTATCGGGCGTGTAGACATCGGTGGCGATCGAGCCGCCCTGGTCGAAGTCGGCCAGTCGATCGGCCAACTTCTTGAACGCGGCGCGCGCAACCGCGTCCTGGCCGCTCGGGTCATCGAGGCCGAGCGCGTAGATCGAGACGGTCTTCTTGATCCCGCCGGCGTCGATCGTGAAGACCGCCGTCCCGGCGTCCGCGACCATGTTGTTCTCATAGTTCGGCCGGGCTGCCGCCAGGCCACCTTCGCCCAACGCGAGGATGAGAAGCTCCTGGACCTGCTCCTCGCTGAGCTTGGCGGTGCGCATCGGGTTGAACGTCTGGACCGATCCATGCGCGGCGGGCATCTCCAGCATCGGGTTACGGAAGATCACGGTGCCGTCGCCGTAGAGCGTGAAGGGGGGAGCCTGCGACGCGGCGAAGCCGGCGATCATGAACCCGCCGCCCTCGTCGTATCGGAGGATCACATCGGTCGCGCCCGTCTTGTGCTCGACGGCGCCAGCCACCGGGGTGCCGCTGGGCGCCGCCGAAGGCACGGCGGACGGGGCAGCGCCGGCGCTGCAGGCGAGCAGCGTGGCGGCCAGGACCGGGGTCAGGGCAAGGTGCGCCAGACGGCGCGATGTGTGTGACATGGCGGCCGGACGCTAGCACGGCCGGCCAGGTTCCGAGTCGGACGATGTGGTCCGTTGGACGCTACCCGTGCTGCGAGACTCGCACGCCCGGCGTCCGAATACCGAGGAACCCGTACCAAACCCCTTGACGGCCCGCGTATCTTCTCGGCTATGACCCGGGCTCCGCCCGGACCACACCGGGCGCGCGCCCCCCAGATGCCCAGCGCTCCCGGTTCAAGGGGTCCGGGCGCCTACGCGCCCGAGGCTCCGTCACGGCGTCCGAGCGATGGAGGATGTTGGAGGGTGTACCAGGACCGTACGTTGACCTGTCGAGACTGCGGGGATGAGTTCATCTTCTCGGCCGGCGAACAGGCCTTCTATGCCAGCAAGAGTCTGGTCAACGACCCGCAGCGGTGTCCCTCGTGCCGCGCCGCCGCCAAGCGGGCACGCAACAACGAGGGACCGCGCGAGTTCCACGCCGCGATCTGCGGGGCCTGCGGGGGTCAGGCCGTCGTACCGTTCGCGCCGCGGAACGATCGGCCGGTCTATTGCAGCTCGTGTTTCGACAAGGTGCGGGCCGGGACGCTGGAGACGCCCGCGCACGTTTGACGTTCGCGAACCCGCGATACGACGAGGTCGATCCACCGGAGGTCCGGGCGCGGGTCGGCCTCGTCGCATGAGAAGCAGCAGCCGGTCGTGGAAGGCATCATTCGGAGTCATGCCTCGCCTACAACGCAAGTCCTTCGACTACCCCGATGAGGAGCGGACGTTTCCAAAGGCGTCCGCCGCGCTGGTATCGCTCGACGAGACGACCGTCGGCCTCGGTCGGTGGGAGCCCGGCTGGCGCTGGTCGACCCACCTTGGTCCGATCGCCGGGACCGCGTCGTGTCAGCTTCATCACCTTGGGTATGCGTTGTCCGGGACTCTTCGAGTGCAGACCGACGACGGCCTCGAGCTGGAGATCAGCACGGGATCCGTCTACGAGATCCCGACGGGCCACGATGCGTGGGTCGTCGGCGAAGAGCCCTTCGTGACGATCGAGTGGACGAGCTCGCGCGTCGTCGGCATCGGCCCGGAGGGGCCAGGCGATCGCGTGCTCGCGACAGTGATGTTCACCGACATCGTGGACTCGACCGCGACCTTGGAGCGCATCGGTGATGCGGCATGGCGAGAGCTGCTCCATGCTCATAACCGGCGCTTGCGCGACCAGCTCAACACGTTTCGCGGACGCGAGATCGATACGACCGGCGACGGTTTCCTCGCGATCTTCGACAGTCCCACGAGAGCGGTCCAGTGCGGGGTCGCGATGATCCGCGTCGCCAACGAGATCGACCTCGCCATCAGGGTGGGGCTTCACACGGGCGAAGTCGACCTTGTAGGCGACGGTGTGCGGGGGGTCGCGGTCCACACGGCCGCTCGCGTGCTGTCTCGTGCAACGCCCGATGCGGTCGTTGTCTCATCGACGACGCGTGACCTCGTCGTTGGGTCCGGCCTGGAATTCGAGGACGCAGGCACACATGACCTCAAAGGTTTGACCGGAGGGCATCGCCTCTTTCGTCTGATCCGTCGGAAGGGTGACGCAGCGACTAGCTGACCTCTGCGAATCGCTCGCCGGCGTAGGAGACGAACCGGGTCTGGCGCTTCTTGAACCAGAGCTGGACCTCGCCGGTCGGGCCGTTGCGGTGCTTGGCCAGCTTGAGGTTGATGACCTCGCCGTCGGTGTCCTGATCCTCCGTCCCGGCACGCTCCTTGTCACGCCACAGGAAGAGGACGAGGTCGGCGTCCTGCTCGATCGCCCCGGACTCGCGGAGGTCGGACAGGCGCGGCTCCTTCGACTCGCGCATCTCGGGCTGGCGTGACAGACTGCGAGAGCGCGATGACCGGCACCGACAGCTCGCGCGCGAGCGCCTTCAGGCCTCGTGAGATCTCGGACACTTCCTGGACGCGGTTCGCGTCCTTGCTCGACGTCGTGGCCTGCATGAGCTGCAGATAGTCGACCACGACGAGGTCCAGGCCGGCTTCCGCCTGCAGCCGGCGGGCCTTGGTCCGCAGTTCCATGGCGGAGATGTTGGGCGTGTCGTCGATGTACATCGGCGCTTCGGACAGCGAGTTCATCGCCGGCGCGATCCGCGCGAAGTCCATCTCCTCGAGGAAGCCTGTTCGAAGACGCTGCGAGTCGATGTTGGCGACGCTCGACAGGAGCCGGAGCACGAGCTGCTCCTTGCTCATCTCGAGGCTGAACACGCCGACGCTCTTGCGCTCCTTCACTGCGGCGTGCTCCGCCACGTTGAGCGCGAAGCTGGTCTTGCCGACGGACGGTCGCGCGGCCACCACGATCAGGTCGCTCGGCTGGAGCCCGGTCGTCAGCGCGTCGAGGTCGGTGAACCCGGTACGGACGCCGGAGATCTCCCCGCGGTGGGCGTGGAGGTAGTCGAGCCGGTCGTAGGCGTCGTGCAGCAGCGCCTTGAGCGGGCTGAAGCCGGCATCGATGCGGTGCTGGCTGACCGAGAACAGCTCAGCCTCTGCCCGGTCGATGGCCTCCTGGATCTCGGCCGGGTCCTCATAACCGATGCCGGCGATGCGACCCGCCGCGCCGATGAGGTTCCGCAGGACCGCCTTGCGCTCAACGATGCGTGCGTACTGCGCAGCGTGGACTGCGGTCGGGGTCTCATTGCTCAGGCTCGAGAGATAGGCGCGTCCGCCGATCGCCTCGAGGTCCTCGCGCCGCTCAAGCGCTTCGGCGACCGTGACGATGTCGATCGGCTCGCGCCGCTCGAATAGGTCGAGGATCGCGGCGTAGATGCGGCCATTCGCCTGACGATAGAAATCCTCGGGCCGGAGGAACTCGGCGACCTCCACGACCGCATCGCGGTCGATGAGGATGGCGCCGAGCACGGACTGCTCGGCTTCAAGACTCTGTGGCGGCAGGCGGTCGATCATCGGTCCCCGAGATGACGTTCTGGGATGAAGGCCCACTGTCGCGGAGCGGCGCTACGCGCGATAGGGCCTTATCCCCGAACCGCATCCACGACTTTCACGTGCCCGGTTAGCGCCCTGTGGGAAACCTGTGGATAGTCGCCCGAACCGAGAATCGGACGCCCGGCCAGTCCAGATCAAGGCGACCAGCGAGCACGTGAGCGAGCGCACTAGATGTGCGTGAGCGAGCGGCGGAGCTGGTCAACGCAGAGCTGGGCAGGCCGGCGTCCGCCGGCTAGTCGAGCTTGCGAATTACCCCGATCAACTTTCCTTGAATACGGACGTCGTCGTAGAACTGCGGGGGATACTCCTGATTGGCGGGCTGGAGACGGATCTTGTCCTTCTCCTTGAAGAACCGCTTCAGGGTGACCGCGTTCTCCTCGACTTGAGCGACGACGATGTCGCCGTTGCGGGCGGTCGTCTGCGGTCGGATGAGGACGAAGTCCCCGTCCGCGATGTGCGCCTCGATCATCGAATCGCCGCGAACACGAAGGACGTACGCGTCACCGCTCGGGGCGAGCATGTCCGGGACCGCCAGCGTCTCCGATGCGTCCTGATAGGCCTCGATGGGCCCACCCGCGGCGATCTCGCCGATGATCGGCACGACCCGCAAATCGGCGGTCGTGGCTTGCGGGACGAGCTCACTGGAGAGCCCGAGCCGGATCGCTGCCGTGGGAGTCAGCCGGATGGCCCGGCTCTGCCCTTCGCCGCGCTCGAGGTAGCCGTCCCGCGCGAGCATCTGGAGGTGGTGATGGACGGCGGACGTCGAGGCCAATCCGACCGCCTGCATGATCTCGCGCACCGACGGCGGATAGCCGCGTGCGCGGAGCGTGGCGGCGATGAAATCCAGGATCCTGACCTTGCGTTCGGCGTCGTGCTTCGTCACTCGCGCCTCCTTGCCGAGCATCATACCGAACGAACGTTCGATGTCAAGGAGGAAGCGCGAGCACTGACGCGGAACCTTGGTTAGACTCCCCGTCCCGAGTCGGAGGAGTGACCATGGCGAGCAAGCGGAGCACCGGGCGAGCGGCTGTGAGCCGGCTCGTGTCGCTGCTCGCGTTCCTGCCCGTCGCGAGTCGGGTGCCCGATTACGCACGGCTGATCGGAGCGCTGCTCGTCGACGAGCGCATGCCGACCGATCGCAAGGTCCTGCTCGGTGCCGCGGCCGGTTACCTCGTCATCGGACGCGACATCATCCCGGACACGGTGCCGATCGTCGGCGGGCTCGACGACATCGTCATCGTGGTCCTCGCCGTCGACCTGTTCCTCGACGGCGTGCCACCGGAGCTGTTGCAGGAGAAGCTCGACGACCTGGCCATCGACCGGGCGTCGTTCGATCGCGACGTCGCCCAGATCCGCCGCTTGACGCCTGGTCCGGTCCGTCGGACCATCCGCCGCATCCCGGGCCTCATGGCCGCGGCCGGACGCGCGATCGATCAGTCCGGCATCGTCCCGCGTGCGCGAGCCTGGATCACCAAGGAGGGTCCCAGCACTTGAAGGTCATCCTGACCAAGGACGTGCCCACGCTCGGCAAGAGCGGTGAGCTCAAGCAGGTGGCCGACGGCTACGCCACCAACTTCCTGATCCCCCAGTCGCTGGCGGTGCCGGCGGCGGGTGGTGCCTATCGCGCCTGGCAGCACGACATCGCGAGCCGCGAGGACAAGCGCAAGAAGGAGCGGGAGGAGGCGGACATCGCCGCCACCCGGATCGCGTCGACCACCCTCACGATGGGCGTCAAGGTCGGCGAAGGCGGCAAGCTCTACGGGTCGATCACGTCCAAGGACATCGCCGACGCGCTGGCCCGGCGGGGCATCGAGATCGACCGTCACAAGATCGACCTCGAGGAACCCCTCAAGTCGCTCGGCACCTACAAGGTCGCGATCAAGGTCCACGCGGGCATGACGCCCGAGGTCACGATCGTCGTCGAGCCCAAGGGCTAACAGCCCCAGCCGGGCTGGCGCCCGGTGCCGTCAGAACGAGATGAAGTCGATCGAGATCGCCCAGATCGCGTAGGCGCAGATCACGATCGACGCGAACGCCGCCAGCCAAGCCAGGCGGGACATCCCGCGCTCGAACACGGTCGCGAGGATGACGACCAGGAACACCTGGACGTCGAGGCTGAAGCGGTAGCCGAACTGGGCGAGTCCGACGTTGCCGTGGGTGATGATCGGGATGCTGACCAGCGCGATGGCCACCGCCGACCCGAAGACCCGCGGGTCCTGCAGCCTCGCGCGGAGGAGCCACACGAACAACGGGGTCGTGAGGAATAACCCGAGGCCGCGCCAGTCCGGCTGCAGGAATGGCGCGTCGTCCACGTAGCGCCAGGACTGCAGGAAGATCGCGTAGATGTGGCGCGGGATGTACTCGATCGCGAAGATCCCGTGCTCGACATAGATCGGGTCTTCGAGGACACCGGGGATCAGGGTGTAGCCCTGGTCCATGAGCGTGCCCCAGCGCGCCAGGTTGTAGGCGAAGTACAGGCCGACCGGGATGACCATCCCCAGGCCGAAGGCGACCGTCGTCCGGACTGCCTGGACGCGGTCGGCGGGGATGCGGATCGGCCAGCCGATGCCGAGCAGGAGCAGCAGGACGCCGGGGGCCGCCAGGGCGACCGGCAGTCGCGAGATCGCCGCGAGACCAAGGAGCACGCCGACCGCCACGGGCCACCGGCGGTCGATGGCGAGCAGCACGGCCGCCGTGCTGAACAACACGGCGCACACGTGGCCGATGTACCAGGCCGACCCGACCTCGGCCACGTACCAGAAGACCGTCCCGAAGCCGAAGACCGCGGTCAGCATCAACCGCCGCGCGACGGTCAGCGCGAACCGGCCGAACAACAGCCACGCGAGGCCGACGGTGATCGCGGCGAAGATGCAGCTCGCGACGTTCTGGGCGAACTCGGTCCCGAAGAGGGCGACGAACGGCATCAGCATGATCGCCGGCACCGGCGGGTAGACCACGTACCAGCCGCCACCGCCCGGGACGAGCTCGTTGAGCCATGACGGCGCCTCGAGGAGGTAGAGGCGGCCGTTGAGGAACGCGTCGGCGAGGCGCACGAAGTAGTCGAAGTCGGTACGCTCCTCCGACGTGGTCAGCAGGAAGATCGCCGCGGCGACGACGGTGACGATGCCCGTCCGCACGACCTCCGGCAGCCGGCCGAACGACCGGATGAGCCCGGCCAACTCGGTCTCTTCGAGGTAGGCCGCCAGGGAGCCGCCCTGCGCGCCCGCGGACGACGTCGCCGGCGGTTGGGTGCGCTCGACCATCGCGGGCGACGATACACTCTGGCCGCCCCGCCGGTCCGACCCCCAGGAAGTCATGGTGCACGACCCAGACGAGGTCCCAGTGGCAGCGCCGTCACGCATCATCGATCGCCTCCCGCCAGGGCTCGGCGATGCCCTCGCCCTGCTCGTGACCATGCGTTTCGCGCTCGGGCTCGTGGTCATCTACCTGTGGTGGCGCGGCGGCCTCCCCGGCCCATGCCACTTCGAGCTCGCCCGGAACGGGTGGCAGACGATCCCGCCACTCGCGGACCAGGGAATCGCATTCCCGCTCGTCGGGACGTGGCAGCGCTGGGATGCCTGCTGGTACTCCAAGATCGCGGCGTTCGGGTACGAGCCGGCCGAGCTGAGCGTGAACTTCTGGCCGCTGTTCCCGGTCCTCACGGGTGGCGTGGCGCGGGTCGTCGGTGGGTCGGTCGCGCTGGCCGGGCTGATCGTGTCCGCGATCGCATACGTCGCGGCGATGGTCGGGCTGTTCCGGCTCGTCGCGCGCGACGTGGACGTGGTCGTCGCCCGCCGGACGATGCTGCTCATCACGATCTTCCCGAGCGCGTTCTTCCTGTTCGCGCCGTTCACCGAATCGCTGTTCCTGGCCCTCTCGGTGTGGACGATCGTCGCGGCCCGCGAACGCTCCTGGATGCTCGCCGCGGTCCTCGGCGGGCTGGCTGCGCTCACGCGGATCCAGGGCGTCTTCCTCGCACTGCCGATCGGCTGGGAGGCGCTGATGGCGTCCGGTCTCCTGCACTGGCGGCCAGCCGCCGCACCCGACCGACCGGCGATCGCGTGGCGGCCGCTCGTCGCGGGTGGCCTCGCCTCATTCGGCCCGGCAGTCGGGTTCGCCAGCTTCATCGGCTATACGGCGGCCATCGCCGGTCAGACACCGCTCGATACGCAGGACGCCTGGGGTGGGAAGGAGTTCTTCCCGCCGTGGGAGGTGGTCGACGCGGCCTGGCGCTGGACGATCGAGCGCGCCGACCCGCTCCAGGGCCTGAACCTGATCCTCCTGTTCATCTTCGGCGCGTTGCTGGTCGTGGCGCTGCGGCGCCTGCCGTTCGCCTATTCCCTGTTCGCGCTGCCGCAGTTCTTCCTGCTTGCCACGCGCATCCAACCGACGCCGCTGACGTCGACGAATCGATACCTGCTGGTCATCTTCCCCGCGTTCGTCGTGCTCGCGCTGATCCCCTGGCGACGCGTCCGGATCGCCTGGGCGATCACCTCGTTGCTGTTCCTCGCGATCCTGCTTCGAGAGTTCCAGGCCGGCACGTTCGTGGCGTAGCGTGTCCGCCATGAGCGGGCGGACGATCCTCCACGTCGATCTCGACGCGTTCTTCGCCGCGGTCGAGCAGCGAGATCGGCCCGAGCTGCGCGGGGAGCCCGTCATCGTCGGCGGGGTCCCGCCCGGCCGCGGTGTCGTGTCGGCCGCGAGTTACGAGGCGCGGGCGTTCGGCGTCCACTCGGCCATGTCCGTCACCGAGGCGTTCCGGCGCTGTCCGGACGGCGTGTTCCTGCCGGTCGATGGCCGCCGCTACCAGCAGGCGTCGCGCGACGTGATGGCCATCCTTCGCCGATTCACGCCACAGGTCGAACCGATCTCGATCGACGAAGCGTTCATGGACGTGACGGGGTCGCGGCCGTTGTTCGGCGAGGGGCCCGAGATCGCGGCCGCGATCAAGGCGGCGATCCGCGAGGACGTCGGGCTCACGGCGTCGGTCGGCGTGGCGTCGACCAAGCTCGTCGCCAAGATCGCGTCGGATCTGCGCAAGCCCGACGGGCTCGTCGTGGTGCCGCCCGGTGACGAGGCGGCGTTCCTGGCGCCGCTGCCCATCTCGCGCCTGTGGGGTGTCGGTGAGAAGACGGCCGTCGCCCTGGCGGAATACGGGGTGCGGACGATCGGTGACCTGGCGGCGCTTTCCCAGGACCTCCTGGTGCGGCGGTTCGGCAAGCACGGCGGCTCGCTCGGCACGCGCGCCCTGGGCATGGACGACGACCCGGTCCACGAGGGTGACCCGGCCAAGTCGGTCGGTCATGAGACGACGTTCGATCGCGACAGCTCCGATCCGGAGGTGATCGAGCGGACCCTGCTGGCCTTGAGCGACGGCGTTGCCGGGCGTCTGCGATCTGCGGGGGTCCGCGCCTCGACGATCGCGGTGAAGATCCGCGACTCGTCGTTCAGGACGATCACGCGCCAGCGGACGCTCACCGAGCCGACCGACCTGACCGAGCCGATCTATCGCGCCGCGCTGGACCTGGCCCGACCGGAGGTCCGCGGGATCCGCGTCCGCTTGCTGGGCGTGACGGCCTCGAACCTGGGCGAACGCGAGCAACTGGCGTTGTTCGTCGACGATCCCAAGCGACGCAAGGCGATCGAGGCGGCAGATGCCGTGCGCCGACGCTTCGGATCGCGCGCGGTGACGCGGGGTCGCCTGGTCGGGAGCGGGCTTCCGGAGCCGTTCGAGCGCGACCCGCGGAACCCGCTCGATCGACGGGCACGCGGCGTGCCGACCGACCGGCTCGACGACGATCCGGATGCGCGAACAGGCCGTGACAGGCTAGCTGACACCGACCTCGACGACATTCCACCCGACGAGTCTTGACATCGAACACCTGTTCGGTCTAGTCTCGTGACATCGAACAGATGTTCTGTCGGCCGCAGTGCCCCGGACGACGGCTAACGGATCATCACTCGGTCGTCGGGTGATCGGTGCCGAGGTGGGTGACAGGCCGGCGATGGTCGGCAGGGGGAACCCACCGGCATCGATCCATCCCGGGTCCGGGACACGACAAGGAGCCCTCCGATGGCATTCACCCGTGTGGAGCCGGTGCCGGTACACGTCCGGACCGATTGGTTCAGCGGTCGCCCGCGTGAGATCACGTGGGGCACCGAACGACTACCCGTGACCCATCTGGCCGCGATCCGCGAGGAAGCGGCCGCCTACCCGGTCATCACCGGGCCGCGCACGCTCTTCGAGGTGCAGACACCTCGAGTCCGCCTGGCGCTGACCTATCAGCATCGTTCCAAGCGCTGGACCGTGACGGCCCTCGACAACGCGCGGGCCGCCTAGCCCGCGATCGACTTCCATGCCGGCAGGACAGCCCTCCCTCGACTGTCGGCAGCCACGTCGGATAGGGGCGGAGGCGCCGGTACCGCCTCCGCCCTTCGACGCGGCGCCCTGACGCCCGATCTCTGCGTTGGCGCCTGCGCGCGCTCGCTCACGCACCGCAGGGTGCGCTCGCTCACGTGCTCGACGCCGCCTTGATATCGACCGTCATGGCGCCGCGTCCATTCCCCAACAGCACGCGAGCGATCGAGGACCACGTCGTCGCGTCCCTGGGAGGTGCTACTGACAGAGCACCGTTGTCGATGCATCGCCGAGCGACGAGATCGGTGTCGGAACTCGCTGTCGTTCGCCGATCGCACCGCTGGGCGACGAGGATGACGGAGCGCGCCCGGTTCCTTCGTCGATAGCACCGCTGGGCGACGAACCAAGGAACGCCCGCACGAACGTTGCGGGCGGCAACCTACAATCGCGCGGTGACTCCCACAGAGCGGACGGGCCGCTTTCGCAACCTGTCGATCGACGAGTTTGCCGCGCGGCTGGCGTCCTCGGAACCGGTGCCGGGCGGGGGCAGCGCATCGGCCGTCGCGGCAGCGCTCGGTGCCAGCCTCGTCACGATGGTGGGCTCGCTCACGACCGGTCGGCCGAAGTACGTCGACCACGAACCGATGCTGGCGTGGGCGATCGAGACGGGGCGGCGCCTGTCGGACACCTTCCTGACGCTGGCCGACGACGACGCCGAGGCATACGCCGGCTTCGCAGCGGCGTTGAAGTTGCCGCGGGACAGCGAGGCGGAGATCGCAGTCCGTAGCCAGGCGATGCAAGCCGCCGCGAGGCGGGCCTCCGAGACCCCGCTTCGATGCCTCGAGGCATGCGTCGACCTCGTCGCTGCAGCAGAGGCGCTCGCCGGGCGCAGCAACCCGAACGCCGCGAGCGACGTCGATGTCGCCGCGCTCCTCGGGGAGGCGGCCGCCAGGGGCGCTGCCGCGAACGTCCTGATCAATCTGCCGTCCACCGGCGACCCCGAGTTCGAGGGCGGCACGACCGCACGCGTCACCGAGCTCCTCGCTGCGATCGAGGATCTCGCGTCGCAGGCACACCAGGCGGTGGCGTCTGGCGATCGGCGCGACCCGCTCGAGCTGGCCGAGCCGGCGTGATCGACGCCTCGACCGGCACGGCCCGGCTCCTCGAGGGCGGTCCGATCGCCGCCGAGATCCGCGCCGCAGTCGCCGAGGACGTCGTCTCCTTCACGGCGGCAGAAGGACGCCCGCCCGGGCTGGCCGTCGTGATCATCGGGCGAGATGCGCCGTCGGCGGTTTACCTCGAGCAGATCCTGCGGGGCTGCGCCAAGGTCGGCATCGATGCCCGGTTCGCGGAGCTCGAAGGCGAGGCCACCGAGCCATCGGTCGTCGACGCGATCCGCGGGCTCAACGCCGACCCGACCGTCGATGGCGTCATCGTCCAGATGCCGCTACCACCGACCATCCGGCTGCGGGCGGTCATCGACGCCATCGACCCCGAGAAGGACATCGACGGCATCCACCCGCTGAATGCCGGCCTGCTCCGGCTCGGCTATGACGGCTTCCTGCCGGCGACCGCCCATGCCGCGGTCGAGATCCTGCGGCGGTCGGGCATCGAGATCGCGGGCCGGGATGCGCTGGTCATCGGTCGTTCCGCTGTGGTCGGAATGCCGGCGGCGTTCCTGCTCCTCAAGGAGGACGCCACGGTGACCGTGAGTCACTCGCGCACGCGCGACCTGCCCGGCCACGTCAAGCGAGCCGACATCATCGTCGTCGCGGCCGGGCACCCGGGGCTCGTGACCGGCCAGATGCTCAAGCCCGGCGCGGTCGTGGTCGATGTCGGCATCAATGTCGTCGACGGCCGCATCCGGGGCGACGTCGACTTCGAGTCGGCGAGTCGGGTCGCGTCGGCCATCACGCCGGTGCCCGGTGGCGTCGGGCCGCTCACGAACGCACTGCTGCTCACCCACCTCATCCGCGCGGCCGAACGCCAGGCCGTCGCGCGCTCCCAGGAGGATCGATGACCTTCCCGTCCGACCTCGACATCGCTCGCTCCATCACGCCGCGACCGATCGTCGACATCGCCGCCGAGCTCGGCATCGGACCCGACGAGCTCGAGCTCTACGGACCGACCAAGGCCAAGGTCCGCCTCGAGGCGATCACCCGGCTCGAGGCGGAACGGCCGCGTGGCAAGTACGTCGTGGTCACCGCGATCACGCCGACGCCGCTCGGCGAGGGCAAGTCGACGACGACCGTCGGGCTGGCGCAGGGCCTCAATCGCATCGGCCGCAAGGCATCGGTCAACATCCGCCAGCCGTCGCTTGGCCCGGTGTTCGGCATCAAGGGCGGGGCAGCCGGCGGTGGCTACAGCCAGGTCATCCCGATGGAGGATTTCAACCTCCACCTCACCGGTGACGTCCATGCGATCGGCGCGGCCCACAACCTCGCGGGCGCGTTCATCGACAACAGCCTCCACCACAAGAACCCGCTGGGCATCGACCCGCATGGGATCCTCTGGCCGCGCGTCGTGGACATCAGCGACCGCGCGCTCCGCCACGTGGTCATCGGTCTCGGTGGTCGTGAGGACGGTGTCCCGCGTGAGACCGAGTTCGTCATCACGGTCGCCTCCGAGGTCATGGCCGTGCTCGCGCTCGCCACCGACCTGTTCGACCTGCGCGCGCGGCTGGGCCGGATGGTCCTCGCCACGCGGATGGACGGCTCGCCCGTCACGGCCGAGGACCTCGGCGTGGCCGGCGCGATGACCGTTTTGCTGCGGGATGCCATCAAGCCGAACCTCCTCCAGACGCTGGAGGGCGGCCCGGCGTTCGTGCACTGCGGCCCGTTCGGCAACATCGCCCACGGCAACAACTCGATCATCGCGGACCGGCTCGCGCTCGTGACGAACGACATCGTCTGCACCGAGGCGGGCTTCGGGTCCGACATGGGCGCCGAGAAGTTCTTCGACATCAAATGCCGGGCATCCGGCCTGGCGCCGGATGCGGCCGTGGTGGTCGCCACGGTCCGGGCGCTCAAGATGCACGGTGGCGTCGGCAAGATCGTCGCCGGCAAGCCGCTCGATCCTGCGCTGCTGGAGGAGAACGTCGAGGCCGTCCGGACGGGTGCCTCGAACCTGGCGGCGCACATCGGGATCGTCCGGAAGTTCGGCATCCCGGCGGTCGTGGCCATCAACTCGTTCCCGACCGACACGCCGGCGGAGGTCGAGGCGATCCGGGAGGTCGCGCTTGCCGCCGGCGCACGCGACGCGGTCGTCGCCACGCATTTCAGTGACGGCGGCGCGGGTGCGACCGATCTCGCCGAGGCGGTCTGGGCGGCGACCGAGGACCCGTCCCGCTCGTTCCGGTTGCTCTACCCGGACGAGGCGCCGCTCGGCGAGAAGATCCTGACCATCGTCAAGGAGATCTACGGTGGCGACGGGATCGAGCTGACGCCAGCCGCCCAGAAGTCGCTCAAGCTCTACGAGTCGATGGGCTTCGGCAACCTGCCCGTGTGCATGGCCAAGACGCAGTACTCGATCAGCCACGATGCGGCACTGAAAGGCGCACCCAAGGGCTTCACGGTGCCGATCCGCGAGATCCGGTTGTCCGCCGGCGCCGGCTTCATCACCCCGCTCTGCGGCGAGATGCGCACGATGCCGGGGCTGCCGTCGAAGCCGGGCGGCGAGAAGATCGACATCGACGCGGACGGGAACGTCGTCGGGCTGTTCTAGCGCCCAGGGACGCCCATCCGGCGGAGTGCACCGAGGACGCCGAGCAGGATGCCGGCGATGAACACGACGATCGCGATCGGCCCGAGCGTCTCGACGAGCGATACGGGAGCGGCCGGCGCCGCGGTCGGGGTCGGCGTCGGAGGGCTCGGCGCGGCCGGTGGCGCGGTCGCGGGCGGCGCGGTCGCTGGTGGTGCTGCTCCTCCACCGAAGACGCGGACCGCCTCGCCGAGCATCGCCTGGCCTTCGGCCGTGGCGAGCGCGGCGTGCGGGCTGCACAGGCCGACCGAATACAGGTCCTCGAACTTGTACGCGATGAAGATCCATTCCGTTCCGACCGGGAGTGGGGGGACACTGCAATCGGCACCGCCGCCGGTCAGGCTGAAGCCTCCCGGGTGGAGCCATGCCCGAGGTTCGATCAGGCCGCCACCCTTGAACCAACGGGTGACCGTGACCGGGTAGCCGCGCGCGTCCTGTGGGTCGACGACCCCGCTGAAGACGACGGCGTCCGGCTGGGTCCGGGCATCCTCCATCGTGGACATGGCGCACGAGCAGGCAAGCGACGGCTCGCGGCATGGCCAGACCCGCCAGCCCGAGGGCGACGAAGAGCGCGAGGACGGCGCCGGCCTTCGGTCGATGCATGCCCCGATGACGCGGGAGCACGCGAGGAAGTTGCGCCGCGACGTCAGACCGGGGCGGTGGCGCGGACGAACGCTACGACGACGGCGAGCCCCAGCACGACCCCGAGCGCGCCGGCGCCCCACGCGTAGATATCGATGGGGCCGAGCGGGTCGGTGTCGTCGTGGGCGTGATCGTCGTGGCCGTGGTCCTCGCCGTGGTCGTCGACGGCGTGGTGCGCGACGGCGCCCTCGTGGCCGGGCTGATCGCTGTCGTGCGTCGGCGTGGTCATCTCGCGTCCATTGTCGCAGAGCCGACGCGCCCTCACGGCACCTAGACTCGACCCGAATGGCCGACCCCGCCCCCAGCGACCCATCCCTGATCGCCAGCCTCCGCGGCCTCGGCGCCGACGGCCGCGCGCTGTTCACGCTGCGCACGCTGCGGATGTTCGGCTATGGCTTCCTGGCAGTCGTCCTCGTCCTCTACCTGGCCGCCGCGGGCCTCGATCCGCTCGCCATCGGCGCGGTCCTGACCCTGACGCTGGTGGGCGACACGGTCGTCTCGCTGTGGCTCACCACCCACGCCGACCGGCTCGGACGCCGCCGGGTGCTGATCATCAGCTCCCTGCTGGTGGTCGTCGCCGGCGTGGTCTTCGCGCTGACCGACTGGTTGCCGCTGCTGATCGTCGCGGGCATCGTCGGGGTGATCTCGCCGACCGGCAACGAGGTCGGCCCGTTCCTGGCGGTGGAACAGGCCTCGCTCTCCGAGGTCGTGCCCGGTCGCCGTCGGACGGCGGTCTTCGCCTGGTACAACCTGGTCGGCTACGTCGCGACGGCGACGGGCGCGTTGGCCGCCGGGCTGCTCGGCGAGCTGCTCATCGGTGCCGGTTGGCCGGCGCTCGACGCCTACCGCGCGATCGTCGCCATCTATGCGCTGATCGGCATCGCCATGGCCGCGATCGCCTGGCGGCTCGGGCACGACATCGAGGCCCCACAGGCTGCTGCCGCCCCCGCCGACGGTGTCGCGCGCCGACTCGGGCTCGGGCGGTCTCGGTCCGTGGTCCTGCGGCTCTCGGCGCTGTTCTCGATCGACGCCTTCGCCGGCGGGTTCATCCCGCAGAGCCTGATGGCCTACTGGTTCAGCCTCCGGTTCGGCGTCAGCCCCGCCGCGCTCGGCGGCATCTTCTTCGCCGCGAACCTGCTGGCTGCCGTCTCGTCGCTATCGGCTGCGCGGATCGCGGCACGGATCGGGTTGATCCAGACCATGGTCTTCACCCACCTGCCATCCAACGTCCTGCTGCTCCTCGTGCCGCTGATGCCGACCCTGCCGCTCGCGGTGGCCGTCCTGCTGCTCCGGTTCTCGCTCAGTCAGATGGACGTGCCGACTCGCCAGTCGTACGTGATGGCAGTGGTCGATCCGGACGAGCGATCGGCCGCCGCGGGCGTGACCGGGATCGCGCGGACCATCGGCGCGGCCATCTCGCCATCGATCGCCAGCGTCCTGATCGCGAGCGCCGGCACCGCCTCGATCCCGTTCTTCCTGGCGGGTGGCCTGAAGATCGTGTACGACCTGCTCGTCTATCGCGACTTCCGGTCGGTGCGACCGGCCGGGGAAGGGGTCGCCCGCTAGGTCCCCGCCCGCGCTGCCCGCCGCGGCTTGATGATGCGCAGCCAGATCCAGGCCAGGACCACGATCGCCAGGACCGCCACGATCGCGTACTCGAAGCGCTTGAGGATCGCGCCCACGGATTCCCAGTTCGCGCCGAGCTGCACGCCGGCGAAGACCAGCAGCGCAGTGAACGGGAGCGAGCCGAGGAACGAGAACACGACGAAGCGCCCCAGCGGCATGCGTGCGACACCGGCGGCGAACGACACCAGCGAGCGGATCACCGGCACCATCCGGCCGAAGAAGCTCGCGGCCTCGCCGTAGCGGCCGAAGAACGCCTCGGCCCGGTCGAGATCGGCCTCGGTGATGCCGACGTAGCGGCCCCAGCGCTGGATCAACGGCCGCCCGCCCCACGCCCCGATCGCGTAGGCGACGAGCGCGCCGATCGTGGCGCCGAGCGTCCCGGCCAGCACGACCAGCCAGTACGACCACGGCTGCCCGGTGAGCGGCTCGACAGCCTCGCCCGTGCCCACGAGGAACCCGGCGAACGGGAGCACCAGCTCCGAGGGGATGGGGATGATCGACGCTCTCGATGGCGACCCACAGCGCGACCCCGACATACCCGACCGCATCGTAGATCTGGGTGACCAGATCTCGCACCGGCCCGTTCAGGAAGTCGAACACGGCCGGGAGCATAGCGGACTATCCTCGGCGTCGTGACCGACCCCATCGTCCTGACGGGCGCGGATCTTTCGATCGCTGACGTCGAGGCCGTCGCTCGTCACGGGGTCCGCGTCGTGCTCGACGAGGCGGCGCGCGGCCGGATGCAGGAGGCGCGCGACGTCATCGATGGCCTCGTCGCCGAGGGCGCCGTCGTGTACGGCGTGACGACCGGGTTCGGCGATCTCGCGACGACGTTCATCGAGCCCAGCCAGGCCGGCCGGCTCCAGGAGAACCTCCTGATGAGCCACGCGGCCGGCGTGGGGCCAACGTTCCCGACCGAGGTCGTGCGGGCGATGCTGCTGTTGCGGGCCAACACGCTGGCACTCGGCCACAGCGGTTGCCGGCCGCTCCTGGTCGACCGGCTGCTCGCGTTCCTGGAGCACGGCATCCATCCGGTGGTGCCCGAGCAGGGCAGCCTTGGCGCGTCCGGCGACCTCGCGCCGCTGGCCCACCTCGCGTTGCCGCTGATCGGCCGGGGCGAGGCCGAGGTCGGCGGGCGGATCGTGTCCGCGACCGAGGCACTGGGCGGGGCCGGGCTGGAGCCGCTCGAGCTCGGACCGAAGGAGGGCCTCGCGCTGCTCAACGGCACGCAGATGATGGGTGCATTGGCGGCCCTGTTCCTCGCCGACGCAGACCGGCTGGTCCGGACGGCGAGCGTCGCCGCGGCCCTGTCGGTCGAGGCGCTGCTCGGCACGGACGTCGCCTACGCCGCCGCATACCAGCTCGCGCGGCCGCATCCGGGGCAGGTCGCCGTGGCAGCCGAGCTCCGTCACCTGCTCCGCGACAGTGGCCTCCAGCGTGCCCATCACGGCTCGACGCACAAGGTCCAGGATCCGTACTCGCTGCGCTGCGTGCCGCAGGTACACGGCGCGGTCCGCGATGCGCTCGACCACCTCCGGCGCGTCCTCGACATCGAGCTCAACTCGGCGACCGACAACCCGCTCGTCTTCGCCGGCGGCGGGGTCGCCGATGTCGACGCGGTGGCGACCGGCGGGGGGCGCGTGATCAGCGGCGGCAACTTCCACGGCGAGCCGCTGGCGCTTGCACTCGACTACGCCAAGCTGGCGATCGCCGAGCTCGGCTCGATCAGCGAGCGCCGGACCGCGACGCTCGTCGACGCGCGGCTGAACGGCGGGCTGCCGCCCTTCCTCGCGGCGTCCTCAGGCGTCGAGTCGGGGATGATGATCTACCAGTACACGGCCGCCGCCCTCGCGTCCGAGCACAAGGTCCTGGCCCACCCTGCCTCCGCCGACTCGATCCCGACGTCGGCGAACCAGGAGGACCACGTCTCGATGGGCTCGATCTCGGCACGTCATGCGCGCGCGATCCTCGAGGGTGTCGAGCGGATCCTGGCCATCGAGCTGGTCGTCGGTGCGCAGGCCCTCGACCTCCGGCTCGCCGCGATGGGCGCCGATGGCGACGGCGCCCCGGCACCGGGCGAGGGTGTCGTCGAGGCGCATGCACGGATCAGGACACGGGTCGCCCATCTCGATCGCGATCGCGAGCCGGGACCGGACCTCGCGGCCGCGACCGAGCTCGTCCACGACGGGGCGCTGGTCGATCTCGCGGGCCAGGGCACGGCGCGACCTAGCTGAGCGTCAGCTCGAGAACCCCCGGCGCCAGCGACGACCGGCGAGATCGTTCGTCGCACCGCGGTGGACGCCGATCCGGTCAAGCACGATGTCGATCTCGGCGCGGTACGGCTCACCCTCGCGTCGCTCGGCGAGCCAGACGAGATAGCCCGGATCGACGCGCGCGATCTCGCCGATGGACCACCCGACGTGCCGCCCGAAATCGAGCACGCTGCCCGACGGTCGGCCGGGTGGTCGACCGGCCGCGCCGGTCCCGTCGCGGCTCGCGACCGGGACGTGCACTCGGTCGTATTCGGCGCGGCGCTCCGCCGTTCGGATGGCGTCGAATGCGGCGTTGATCCTGGCCATCCGCCTGGTCGCGGCGTCGCCAGCGTGATCGGGATGATGGCGCCTGGCCAGGCGGCGATGGGCGACGGCGATCGTCCGGTCATCGGCGCCGCGCGAGATGCCCAGGACGACGTACGCGTCGCCCTCGACACGATCGATCATGGCATGGACCCCCGAGGTGGCAGCGCCCCGAGCACCGCCTTGGCCGGACTCTAGCGTTCGCGGTCACGGTCCGCTAGGGGTTCGGGGCGTCCATGCACCGTAGACTGCAGCCGAGCCATGACGACCTCCGATCCGCGCTCCATCGCCATCGTCGATGTCACGGATGAGCGGACCTTCGCGCTGCTCCCGCCGTGCGCCGATCCGACCTTCGATCATCGGTCGTGTGACTACTGGGAGGACGCCGACCGAGGCTCGAAGGCGATCCGCCTCGACTGGCTCGAACCGCCGGTCGCGGAACCCGTGCCGATGCCAGCGGCCCCAGCCGAGCAACCCGTTCCTGGCCGACCTCGAAGAGCGAACCGCGAACCCGTTCGCGCCACCTGGTCGCGGAGGAGGCGCCGTCAATCCGTTCACCGCGGACGATCACCAGGCGGTGGACAACCCGTTCGCACCGAGCCGAGCGCCGAAGCCGGCCGTCGCTGCGGGCGCGCCGCCGAAACTGCGCTTGCTCGGGCGGGGCCTGGGGGTCGCCGGGAGCTATGCCAAGGTGCTGCTGCTCGACGACGCCCCGGCGGCGTACTCGCAGTTCGGGCCGTTGACCGCCTATCCCCGGGCGCTGCGGACGCGCGAGCTGTATCCGGCGTTGCCGGATTCGCCGCTGCCGGCGGTCATCACCTGCATCGCGACGACGGCTGAGGCGCGCGGCCGAGGGCTGGCGAAGGCGCTGGTCGAGGCGGTCTGCGACGACCTCGGCGCGCGCGGCTTCGCGGCGGTGGAGACATACCCCGCGATCGGTGCTCGCCCGGACGCGACGAGCGCGGCGACGCCCGACTTCTGGGCGTCCGTCGGGTTCACGATCGCTGCGCAGGACGAGCGGTTCCCGGTCATGCGCCGCGAGCTGGTGTGAGGTCAGCCGGGCGGCACGGTCCGAGCCTGGTGGGCGTCCTCGCCGTGGCCTTCGTCGCGGCGTTCGCCGGCACCGCCTGCATCCCACCGCGACCGTCGCCGACGCCTCCGTCGCCGACGCCCACGCCGATACCGACCGTCGCGTCGTCGCCGGTCGGCACCGATGGTTCGTCCGGCGTCGTCGTCGATCTCGCGCTGCTCGAGCTGCTGCCTGGCGACATCGATGGCGTGCCGCTCAAGGCCGACCCCGAGACGGCCGCGGGTATCGTCGCGGAGGGGTCGATCGCCCCGTTCGTGTCCGCGATCGCGCTGGCGACGGCGTTCCGTCCGGTCGCGACGGACGAGCCCGGCGACTACGTCGTGGTGACGGTCGCGCGACTTCGACCCGGCACATTCGGCGACCTGTTCTTCCGCGGCTGGCGCGACACGTTCGACAACGCCGTCTGCGAGCAGGCCGGCGGTGTCGACGGACACGCCGAGGCCGACATCGGCGCCCATCACACGTTCATCGGGACGTGCTCGGGCGGCGTCCACACCTACCACGTCCACCTGCCTGCACGCGACGTGATCGTGTCGATGCAGGGACTCGGCGAGCGCCGGTTTGCCGAACTCGTGGTGGCCGGTCTGACGGAGTAGCCTTCCCGTCCATGACGACGACCAGCGGCCCGCGCACCGTGCGTGCCCCGCGTGGCCCGGAGCTGACCTGCCGCGGTTGGGCGCAGGAAGCGGCGCTCCGGATGCTGATGAACAACCTCGATCCCGACGTGGCCGAGGACCCAGACCACCTCGTCGTCTACGGCGGGACCGGGCGGGCCGTGCGGAGCTGGGACGCGTTCGACGCCATCGTCCGCGAGCTCCGAGCCCTCGCCGACGACGAGACCCTGCTCATCCAGAGCGGCAAGCCGGTCGGCGTACTGCGGACGCATGAATGGGCGCCCCGCGTCCTCATCGCCAACTCGAACCTGGTCGGTCGATGGGCGACGTGGGACCACTTCCGCGAGCTGGAGCGGGCCGGGCTGATGATGTATGGCCAGATGACGGCCGGGTCGTGGATCTACATCGGGACCCAGGGCATCCTGCAGGGCACGTACGAGACGTTCGCCGAGGCCGCTCGCCAGCACTTCGGTGGTTCGCTGCGCGGGACCGTGACGCTGACCGCCGGGCTGGGCGGCATGGGTGGCGCGCAACCGCTGGCCGTGACCATGAACGAGGGTGTCTGCCTGGCGATCGAGGTCGACGAGGCACGGGCGCGACGTCGCGTCGAGATCGGCTACGTCGACCGGCTGACCCACGACCCGGCCGAGAGCCTTGGCTGGGCGCGCGCCGCGGCGGCTGCCGGCGAGGCACGCTCGATCGCGCTGGTCGGCAACGCCGCCGAGATCGAGCCGGCCTGGGCCGCCGCCGGCGAGCGGTTCGACCTTGTCACCGACCAGACGAGCGCCCACGACGCCCTCGGCGGATACGTCCCGGCCGAGATCTCGCTGGCCGACGCCGTGACGCTCCGGGCCACCCAACCCGAGGAATACCAGCGGCGCTCGCGGGCCGCGATGGCGACCCACGTGCGGGCGATGCTCGCGTTCCAGCGAGCCGGCGCCGTCGTCTTCGACTACGGCAACAACCTGCGGGCGCAAGCGCAAGAGGCGGGTGTCGCGGACGCGTTCGACTACCCGGGGTTCGTGCCGGCCTTCATCCGGCCGCAGTTCTGCGAGGGCCGGGGGCCGTTCCGCTGGGCGGCGCTGTCCGGTGACCCGGCTGACATCGCGCGGACGGATCGTGCGGTGCTCGAGCTGTTCCCGGACGATGCCGGGCTGCGGCGCTGGATCGAGATGGCCGAGGCGCGCGTGCCCTTCCAGGGCCTGCCGGCCCGCATCTGTTGGCTCGGCTATGGCGAGCGGTCGAAGGCGGGTCTGGCCTTCAACGAGCTGGTCGCCAGCGGCGAGGTCTCGGCGCCGATCGTCATCGGGCGCGACCACCTCGACGCAGGGTCGGTCGCCTCACCCAACCGCGAGACCGAGGCGATGGCCGACGGCAGCGACGCGGTCGCCGACTGGCCGCTGCTCAACGCCCTGGTCAACACGGCGGCCGGAGCGTCCTGGGTGTCGATCCACCACGGTGGCGGCGTCGGTATCGGCTACTCGCAGCACGCCGGCATGGTGGTCGTCGCCGATGGGACGCCCCTCGCAGCGCAGAAGCTGGAGCGGGTGCTGACGACCGACCCGGCGATGGGCGTCCTCCGCCATGTCGACGCCGGCTACGAGCGGGCGATCGAGGTCGCCCGCGAACGCGGCGTCCACGTCCCGATGCTCGAGGGCGGTTGACCGGGCGTTCATCCCGGCACCCTCACGGTGGCGCTCGACGATGGCACCTCGGAGTCGCTCGCCGTCCGCTTCACAAGATGACCGCCTGACCGGCGGGGCCGGTCCGAGATGCTGCTCGGGGCCCATCAGCCCCGAGTAGCATCAACCCGTGCTGGTCGAGTCGGTTCCGAACGTGTCCGAGGGACGTCGCCTTGACGTCGTGGACCGGCTCGCCGAGGCCGTCAGCGCGACGCCCGGCGTCGCGCTGCTCGACCGGACGAGCGACGCCAGCCACAACCGGTCGGTCCTCACGATGGCCGGTGAGGACGGGGCGGTCACCGATGCGCTGGAGCGGCTCGTCGCCGCTGCGATCCACGAGATCGACATGGACGCCCACGAGGGCGAGCATCCCCGGATCGGCGCCGTCGATGTCATCCCGTTCATCCCGTTGGGCACGACCACGATGGACGCGGTGGTCGACCTCGCCCGCGGGTTCGGCGCGCGCATCGCGGATCGGTTCGATCTGCCGGTCTACCTCTATGCGCAGGCGGCCCTTCGACCCGACCGCGAGCGGCTTGCCGACGTGCGACGCGGTCAGTACGAGGGCCTCAAGGCCGAGATCGCGCAGCGTGGCCGCGAGCCGGACTTCGGTCCGGCCCGGCTCCATCCGTCCGCCGGTGCCGTGGCGGTCGGCGCCCGGCCGTTCCTGATCGCCTACAACATCAACCTCGAGTCCGACGACATCGACCTCGCCAGGCGCATCGCGCGGCGTGTCCGTGAGTCGGGCGGCGGGCTGCCGAAGCTGCAGGCCAACGGGTTCGAGGTCAGCGAGCCCGAGCGTGGCCATCCGCTCCGGGCCCAGGTGTCGATGAACCTGTTGGACTTCGCCGTCACGCCGTTGTGGCTCGTCTGGGATGCGGTCCGCGACCTCGCTGCCGAGGACGGCGTCCGGCTGGCCGAGTCAGAGCTGATCGGGCTGGCGCCGGCCGCATCGTTCCTTGCCGTGGCCGACCACGCAGGCGTCCCGTCCACCGAACCCCGCGACGAGCGTCTGGCCGCCGCGGCCGGATATATCCGGCTCCGCGACTACTCCCCGATGCAGATCCTGGAAACGCGGCTCGATGCCGTGCGGGCAGGTTCCGCAGCGGCTGCGCAAGGCGACGGCCCGGCGATCTCGTGAGCGGCGGGCCATTCCGCGTCATCGAAGGTGGCCGGACCGGCGAGCCGACGCCGGGCATCCTCATCGTCGGCGCGAACGAGATCGCGACCCTCGCCGGCGGCGTCCGGCGCGGCGCCGAGCAGGGTGATGTCGCCCGGTTGGTGGCCGACGACCCCACGAGCCCGGACGCGCCGGCGGTCGCTGTCTGGGAAGGGCGCATCGCCGCGGTCGGACCGCGATCCGCGGTCGAGGCGTCGCTGACCGCCGACGGTCTGCCGCTCGCTCGGTTCGCCAGGCTCGATGCGGCCGGGGGCGCGGTCACGCCCGGGCTGATCGATCCGCATACCCACCTGCTGTTCGCGGGTTCCCGCGAGGACGAGCTCGTGCTGCGCCAGCAAGGCGCGTCATATCTCGACATCCTCGCGGCCGGCGGCGGGATCCTGTCGACGGTGGCCGCGACCAGAGCGGCATCGGAGGCGACGCTGCTCACCCACGGCCGTCGCTGGCTCGACGAGATGCTGACCCATGGCGTCACCACGATCGAGGCCAAGTCCGGGTACGGCCTCGACCTGGAGACGGAGCTGCGGCTGGTCGATGTCGCGCATCGACTCGGGCGTGAAGGTCCGATCGACGTCGTGCCGACGTGGCTCGGCGCCCACGCCGTCCCGCCCGAGTTCCGATCCCGACCCGACGGGACGGAGGCCTACGTCCGCCACCTGCTCGACGAGCAGCTGCCGGGCATCGCCGCCCATGGTCGGGCACGGTTCGCCGATGTGTTCTGCGAGGAGGGCGTCTTCAGCGCCGATCAGTCGCGGCGGATCCTCGAAGCCGCCCGGGCGTTCGGCCTCGCGCCGCGTCTCCACGCCGACGAGCTCGCACCGTCGGGTGGTGCGGAGCTGGCCGCGGAGCTCGGTGCCGCGTCGGCCGACCATCTCGCGACGCCGTCGATCGACGGGATCGCCGCGATGGGCGCCGCCGCCGAGGCCGGCGACCCGGTGGTCGCCACGCTGTTGCCGGTGACCACGTGGTTCCTGATGAAGGCCCATCACGCGCCGGCGCGGGCGTTCATCGAAGCCGGGGTGCCGGTCGCCATCGGCACCGACTTCAATCCGGGCACGTCGCCGACACCGAACCTCACGCTCGCGATGTCGTTCGCCTGCATCAACCTCGCGATGTCACCCGACGAGGTGCTCGCCGCGGTGACCATCAACGCCGCCCGCGCCCTGGCGCTCGAGGACGAGATCGGCTCCATCGAGGTCGGCAAGGCGGCCGACCTCGTGATCTGGCGGGTCCCGACGACGGCGCGCATCGCTTACCACCCAGGAGCCGACCTGGTTCGGACGGTGATCAAGCGCGGCCGCGTGGTGCTGGACCGCCCTTAGGGGCCGGCTGGGACGTCCAGGGCAAGGCGACGACGAGTACGTGAGCGAGCGCACCTGAGGGTGCGTGAGCGAACGGCGCAGTCGTCAACGCCGCCATGGGCGGTCCAGGCGGTCCGTTTAGACCTGTTTGCCGCGGGACTCGAGGAGCACCGTCATCGTCTCGGCGGGGAGGCTCGAGGCGGTGACCGACAGCTTCGGCTGGGTCACGGGCTCCGCGCCCATCTCATGGAAGAACTTGGCGAGCGCCTCGTCGCAGTCACGCTCGTCCTCGCAGATCGGCATCGGCACGACGATCTTGGGATCGAGCTGCGCCATCAGCGCCGCCGCCTTGGTCGGGCTGAGCGCGCCGCCGAGCGGCACGCACGCGATGTCGACCGGGCCGATGTCCCCGAGCTTCTCCTCGGACAGCAGGTGGCCGATCTCCCCGAGATGGATCGTGTGGATACCGTCCACCTCGACCACGAACGAGACGCCCTTGCCGTGCTCCGCGCCACGGGCGTCGTCGCGGTACGTGCGCACGCCGGTGACCAGCACCTCCTTGACCTCGTACTCCCCGGGACCATCGAGGACGAACGCCGCATCCAGGCTGGACGGCACCAGCGTGGTCCCGTCGCGCGACACCTTGCCCTTGGGTTTGCCGCGAGCGACCGGCGCGTCATCGGAGTGGCTGAACGTGACGATGTCGCCGGTGATCCCGCGCCCGGTCGGGCCGACGACCGATTGATAAGGGTCCGCCACGACGACGGCATCCTTGCCGCGCAGCCGGACGCACGTCCGGCCGTACCAGGTCATCTCCATCGCGGCGATTCTGACACAGGGCGCTGCACGGGCGCTCACTTCTCGACACACAGAAAGACCGGGAGCGCCTGCCCAATCGGCGCCCCCGGTCGGAGGGAGGGAGGATGGAACCCTGAGGGTTCGTCCGATCGATACGCTAGGGCCCGGTGATTCACGGTCGAGACGTGAACCGGTTAAGAAAGCGACATCGACGCCGATCCAGGCCCGAAACCGAGCGCGTGTGACAATCGCGTCATGACTCGACCAGCTCGCCACCGATCGATCGCCCTGACCGCCATCGCGATGCTGGTCGTCGCCGCGTGCGGCACGACGCCGTCGTCGCCGAGCGCGAGTCCGAGCGCGAGCCCCGCCGGATCGGGCACGCCGGCTCCGACGGCGTCCGGATCGGCCGACCTCGATGCGGTGTACGCGGAGATCAACCTGCAGGTCCAGGGGATCCGCGGTCTCCAGGAGAAGAAGCCCGTCGTTCCGACGATCCTGTCGCCCGACGAGTTGTCGGAGGTCATCCGCACCACCTTCGACCAGGACTACCCGCCCGCCCAGGTCGCGGCCGATGAGCGGCTGTACAAGGGACTCGGCCTCATCAGCGACGACGCCGACCTCGAGGCGATCTTCGTCGACCTCCTGGAGAGCCAGGTGGCCGGCCTCTACGACCCGGCCGCCGAGAAGCTGTACGTGGTCTCCAAGGAGGGCGGGGTCGGTCCGGTCGAGCAGGTGTACTACTCGCACGAGTACGACCACGCGCTGCAGGACCAGCACTTCGACCTGGAAGCCGTCACCGAGGGCCTCGAGGACCAGACCGACCGACTCCTGGCACGCCAGTCGCTGGTCGAAGGCGACGCCTACATGCTGATGACGGTGTGGCTCCAGGAGCACCTGACCGCCGACGAGATCGCCCAGGTCTTCGAAGCGTCGAGCGACCCGGCGTTGCAGGCGGCGCTCGATCGGATCCCGCAGATCGTCCAGGCCCAGATCCTGTTCTCGGCCTTCCAGGGCACGGTGTTCGTGCAGCAGATGCAGCTCGCCGGCGGCTGGGAGGCGGTCGACGCCGCCTTCGGCAAGCTGCCCGAGTCGACCGAGCAGATCCTGCACCCCGACAAGTACGACAGCGGCGAGGCCCCGGTCGTGGTCGATCTGCCGGACGACCTGGCGACGGGCATGGGGGCCGGCTGGTCGCTGGTGCAGGAGAACACGATGGGCGAGCACCAGACCGGGATCTGGCTCGGTGCGCCGACGGTCGCCGCTGCGACGGACGGGGCCGCCGGCTGGGGCGGCGATCGGATCGCGGTCCTCGCTGGACCGGACGGCGCGTGGGCGATCGCCTGGCACACCGTGTGGGATACCGCCGGCGATGCGGAGGAGTTCGCCGTCACGGCCGAGACGGCGGTCGAGAAGGCCGGCGGCCCTGGCTCGGTGCTCCCCGGCGCGGGTGGCACGACCCGCTGGGTCGTGATCGGGAGCGACGACGCCACGCTTGCGAAGGTCGCGAACGTGCTCGGGCTGGCCGGCTAGGACCTCCGCCTACATCGACTCGGGCGCGGAGATCCCGAGCAGGCCGAGGGTCCGCGCCAGCGTGATCTGCGCCGCGCGTGCGAGCGCGAGGCGCGCCGCCGATCGCTCCGGCTCCGCGGCATCGACCACCCGCGCGTCGCGGTAGAAGGCGTGGAACGCCGTCGCGAGCTCCGTGGCGTAGGCGGTGATGCCCTGCGTCTCCTCGCCGGCCACCGCGTCCTCGACGACCTCCGGGAAGCGCACGATCGCCCGCGCGAGCGCCGCCTCGGGCCCGGCCGCCAGCGTGCCGGCGACGGTCGATGCCGGGGCCAGGCCCGCGTCGGCGGCCTTGCGCAGGATCGACGCGATCCGGGCATGGGCGTACTGGACGTAGTACACCGGGTTCTTGCTGGCCTCCTCGTAGTGGCCCTGTTCGAGCGCTTCCCGATGGCCGCGCATCTGCTCGATATCGAAATCGATGGCGGAGGTTGCCGCACGTGACGCGAAGAACCAGCGGGCAGCGTCGGCGCCGACCTCGGACAACAGCTCGTCGAGCGAGACGTACTCACCCGCCCGCTTGGACATCGACACGTCGACCCCGTCGCGCACGAAGCGAACCCACGAGTAGAGGTGCATCTGCACCCGGTCCGGGTCGTAGCCCATCGCGCTGGCGGCGTTGCGGACCCTGGCGACCGTCCCGTGATGGTCAGCGCCCCAGATGTAGATGAGGTGGTCGAAGCCGCGGCTGAACTTCTCGGTCACATACCCGATGTCGGCCGCGAAGTACGTCGGCATGCCGTTCGATCGGTAGATCACCCGGTCCTTGTCATCGCCGAACGTGGTCGAGCGGAACCAGACCGCCCCATCCAGCTCGTAGACGTGACCACGCTCACGGAGCCGCTCGACGGCGCGTTCGACCCAGCCACCCTCGTGCAATGAGGCCTCGGTCGTCCACACGTCGAAGCGGACGCCGAGCCGTTCCAGGCTCCCTTCGATGGCGGCGCGGACGACGCCGGCGGCCCAGTGCCCGAGCTCTGCAGCAGCATCCGCGCCTGGCGCCGTGGCTTCGGTCCACACATCGTCGGGAACGCTCGCTGCGAGCTCGCGGACGTAGTCGCCGTGATACCCGTCCTCGGGAACGGGTTCGCCGTGCCGGATCGCCGCGATCGATGCGCCGAGGTTCGGGATCTGCCCGCCGACGTCGTTGAAGTAGTACTCGCGCGTGACGTCCTGGCCCCCGGCCTCGAGCACCCGGCTCAGCAGGTCGCCGATGAACGCTCCGCGCGCGTTGCCGACGTGCAGCGGCCCGGTCGGATTGGCCGACACGAACTCCACGTTCACCGCCCTCGGCGCGACCGGCTCGACCCGCCCCCAGCCATCCGGCTCGGCAAGGATCGCGTCCACGATCGCCTCGAGCGCCGTGGGCTTGACCCGGATGTTCAGGAATCCCGGCGGAGCGACCTCGACGGCCTCGACCGGCGAGGATCGAGCCGTCGGCGCCCGCGTCGCGCACGAGCTTCGCCGCGAGGAGCGTGCCGATCTCGAGCGGCGCCTTTCGATACGGGCGCGCGAGCTTCATGGCCAGGTTCGTGGCGAGG
The DNA here is from genome assembly GCA_963812745.1 of uncultured Chloroflexia bacterium. Taxonomy (GTDB): domain Bacteria; phylum Chloroflexota; class Limnocylindria; order Limnocylindrales; family CSP1-4; genus SPCO01. The sequence continues at coordinate 203,342 of CAWEWE010000012.1, forward strand.
TCGCCGTGCTCCGGCTTGGCGGGCCGCTCGATCTCGATCTCGGGCCGAGCGGCGTCGTCGATCGCCGGGAATGTCCCACCGTCGATCGCCGTGCCCCAGGCGCGCCGGACCGCGTCGCGGACCTGTGTGCGCAGCGGCGGCGGGATCACGGCGGCGTCGGACCTCCCGGGCCATGGACGTTTGGGACGGCGCCCATCGTACCGGTGCGGGTCCTGGGCCGTGCGTCCTGGGGTACTGGGGTACCCATCGTTGCTGCGCTGCAACGAAATCCGGGATGCGTGGGCGGTAGGGGTCGGAAGAGTGCGGTTGACCGACGCCACAGGTACTAGACCCGGCAGTACCGCCATGGGAGTATCCGGACCTCAGTCGGTGTACGGACGAGCTTCGGGGGAAGCCACCGACGGGGGGACCAATCAATCGAGGCTTTGCCTCCGCTCGGGGACCGTCACATGACGTCTGTTCGTTCCGGCGCGCGCCCGCGCCACGCCCGCCGCCTTTCATGGCTGGCGGTCACTGCCCTCACGTCGGCGGCGCTGTTCGCGCCATCGGCGGCACCCGTGATGGCCGCATCGGTCAACCCGATCGCCATCAATAGCGGGAACCCGACCTGCTCCACCTTCGCCGCGACATACGGCGGTGGCCAGCCGTGGCAGGAAGTCAAGTCGGATCCTCCTCAGAACGGCACGATCAACGTGGCCGGCTTCGGGACCATCACCGTGTCGAACTTCGAGCAGTCGGACTCGGGCGAGCCCGGCAGCTTCGACTGGTCGTCGACCTTCGGCATCGATGCGGTCTTCGTGAAGGCCGGATCGTCCAAGCACCAGCTGTACGTCTATGCAGCGACCGCCGGCGCCACCGAATCCATGGGTGATACCGACCTGGAACCCCAGGACGGCAGCGGCAACGGCATCAGCCATATCTCCTTCTGTTTCGATGCCCCGGTCCAGGCGACGCCCACGCCGACGCCTGATCCCACGCCGGAGCCGACTCCTGAGCCCACACCGGAGCCCACGCCGGAGCCGACCCCGACGCCGACTCCTGAGCCCACCCCCACGCCGACGCCGACCCCTCCGGGTGCGACGCCGACCCCGACGCCCGCTCCGACCGAGGAGCCGCGCCAGGCCAGCATCCTGATCGCCAAGGTCGATAACATGGGCACCGCTGACCCCGCCGACGACGAAGCGCTCGATGGCGCCGAGTTCGAGGTCTGGGCCGACGACGGTGACGAGGTCTTCGAGACCGGCCAGGACGAGCTTGTGTTCGGCCCGGCCGCCGCGCCGGGTGGCTTGCTCGACACCGACCTGCTCGATGACGGGGACTACTGGATCGTCGAGACGACCGTGCCGGACGGCTACGTCGGCTCGGATCCGATCCTCGTCGAGCTCAACCTCGACCCGTCGGTCACGTGCATCTGGGACCTCGGTGGGCTCATCGAGTGCGAGCCCAACGAGGGCCAGAACTCGGAGCTCAGCCTGACCATCGTGATCGTCGACAACACGCCCGAGAGCCAGCCCACGCCCACGGGTGGCGTCGGTGGCGCCCAGGGGACGCCTCGAGCGACCCTGCCGGCCACCGACACCCTGGACGGGATCGGCCCGACGGCACCCGCCGGCGACAGCTGGCGGCTCATCCTCCTGGCCATGGCCGGCGTGCTCACCGCCGTCCTCATGCTGACCCCGGCTCGCGCCGTGGCCCGCAGGGACGACAGCGCCCGCTGACCCCGAGGTGCCCGACGCGCACCCGGCCCTGAGCAGCAAGACGGCCGTCGCCCGACAGGGCGGCGGCCGTTCTTCATGAGCGGTTGCGTCCCGTTCGTTGCCCGGTCGCACCGAATGTCGGGAAATTGACGTCCGCGCGTCGCCAAAAGTACTAGACGCCGACCCCGGACCATGGGACTATCCGGCGACCTCGGACTCGTGCGCGGGGGCGCTGTGCCGAGGAACGTCATCGCAACGAGGCGTATGCCTCAACCATCTTGGGGACCGTATCGAATGTTTGCCCAAACGCGATCCCATCTCGGAAGGCGCCTCGCCTGGCTCGGCGTGGTCGGCCTCACTGCGGCCGCTCTGCTGGCGCCCTCGGCTACGGCCATAGCGGCCGACCCAAAGACCGAGATCATCATCTGCCACGCGACCGGCAGCCAGAGCCACCCGTACGAGGTCAACTCGCCTTCGATCGATTCGAATGGCTACGATGACGCGGGTGGTCATGCCGCCCCGGCGCACCAGGGACCGGTCTGGTTCCCTGGGATCACGGTTGCCTGGGGAGACATCATCCCGCCGTACGACTTCGCTCCCGCGAATTTCCACTTCCCCGGATACAACTGGACGGCTGAGGGTCAGGCCATCTTCAACAACGACTGCAACATCCCTGCAGTGGCCACGCCCACGCCGACGCTCGCGCCGACCCCCACGCCGACGCTCGCGCCGACGCCCACGCCGACCCTGGCACCGACGCCGACGCCGCCCGCTCCGACGCCGACCGGTGGCGTGGGTGGTGCGACCGGCACGCCGGCGCCAGCGGCCACCGCCGATCCGACGCTGCCCTCGACCAGCACGCTCGATGGGACCGGTTCCGGTCCGGCGAGCGACGGCTGGCGGCTTATCCTCCTCGCGCTGGCGGGCGTGCTCGCCGCGGCGCTCCTCCTGACGCCCGCCCGGGCCGTGGTCCGCAAGGACGACGCCTCCCGCTAGCGCCAGCCTCACTTCCGGGGTCCCCGAGACCCGGGCGGAGCGACGCGCTGTCCGTGCGCCGCTCCGCCCATCGTCTCGAATCCTGTGCGACCGGGCGGCCGTGGTGGCCCCCGGTCGTCGTCATGTCAGGGGATCAGATCGTGAAGCGCGCTCCGGGCTCGACGAGGTCGATCGGCCCGCGGTACGCAGCGGCCACCGTGGCGACCGTGGCCCCCGGGTCGAACCCCATCTGGAGATGCGTGAGCAGGACACGCCCGGCACCGGTCCTCGCCGCGAGCGACCCGACAGCCGGCCCGTCGAGGTGGAGGGCGTCGTGCGTCACCGGTCCGGCTCCGAATGACACCTCAGTCAGGATGACGTCGCCCGCGCGCACGAGGGCATCGAGGTCCTCGGCACGACCGCAGTCCCCCGAGTAGACCAGCCCGATCCTGCCCTCGCCGACCGACACGCGGAACGCATGGCTGTCGGCCGTGTGCGTGACGCGCGCGGCCTCGAGGTGGATGTCGCCGATGTCCATCACCCCGCCCACGATCGGCTCGACGTCGAGCGATGCGGCCGTGAAGCCCGGGTCGTCATGGAGCGCATCGATGCGCGTCTCGAGCCCGGCGGGGGCGATCACCCGGACGTGGCGCGCCGGGCGGAATTCCCAGCGAAGGTAATGGCGCAGGGGCACGAGGTCGATGAAGTGGTCGGGATGAAGATGGCTGATCACGACCGCGTCGAGGGTGCTCGGCTCGAGCTGCGCGGCCAGCCGTGGAAAGGCGCCCTGACCGAGGTCGAGCAGGACGGCGGTCGATCCCGAGCGCACAAGGTACGCCGCCCCCGCCGCACCCTGCCGGTCCGTATAGGCGGGTCCAGCGCCCAGGACATCGAGCTGGAGTGAACCGGCACGGTCGGCTGGCATCCCGCGCAGCCTAGCCGACACCGACGGTCGGCGCGGAGAGGATCAGCCAGGACCGCCGGGCGTGCGCCTGGGTGTCGGCACGGGCTTCTGGGTCTTCTTCGGCTCGTTGGGGTTGCCCTGGCCGCCGGATCCGCCTTGGCCACCGGGTGCTGGCGGCTCGTCGGGACCCGCTTGCGGCGTCTTCTCGGGCTTCGGTGTGGGCGCGGGGGCAGGTGGCTTGGTCGGCTTGCTCGATGGCCCCGCGGGTTGGTCGCCGCCACCGCCGCTTCCGCCGCCATTCGACGGTCCGGCGTTGTCGATCTTCTCGATCGCCGTCTCGCTCCGCTCCAGCGCTCGGGCCACGGCGCGCTCGACCGCGCGCGAGATCGCCTCGGCGGCGCCCGCCGGGACCTGCAGCGCCAGCGCCTGGAGGACCTCGACGTTGCGGCTGACACCGGCCTCGAGGATCGCGATGGCGACCTCGTCTCCGGTCGCGATGGCGGCCTCGGACGCCGCCTCCATGATCCGCTCGTAGGCCGCGAGTGCCGCCGCCGCTCCGGCCGCATCACCATTCCGCGTCGCTGCGTCGGCTTCACCCAGTCGCGCCTCGAGGCGGGCCAGCTCGGCGACCGCGCGCTCGGACGGGTCGCTCGGCAGGGTCAGGGTCTCGATCCATACCCGCGGCTCGTAGAGGGCCCCGCCCGCTTGTGCGGCGAGTGCGGTCCCGGCGGCACCGCCGACGACGAGCGCCGCGGCCAGCATTGCCGCGAGCGGGCGGCGAAGCCTCGCACCCGTCGATCGGGTGCGCCTCGCCAGCCGATCGGCGACGGGTGTGCTGCCCGTGATGCCACGCCCGTGCACGACGGTCAGGGCGGCATCGGCGCGAGCGAGGTCGGCCTGCCGATGGGCCACGGCCAGGACACGCGCTCGCATCCTCGACGACGTCACGAGGCCGGGGGTCAGGCGGACATCGGCGTACGCCTCAAGGCGTCGCCGCAACCGCGCGTCCCCTGCCACGAGATCGATCATCTGGTCGTCCATCAGCCGATCCGCCCGTCCGCGTCCGCGACCTGGTCGTCGCTGTCGCTGTCCGGCTCGTCGATCCGGAGCTGCCGCCGCAATGCGGCGATCGCCCGGAACTGGAGCCCGCGGATCGTCCCTTCCTGCTTGCCCATCACCGCTGCCGCCTCCCGGGCCGACAGGCCCGCGAAGAACCGCAATGCGATGGCGTCTCGTTGTTCGTCCGTGAGTGCGGCCAGCGCGACCGCGACCTCGTCCATCTCCTGCCTGGCGACGGTGACCTCGTCGGGTCCCGCCTCCCGACCCGCCTGGCCGATCGCGGTGTCCAGGTCGAGGTGGTCGTGGCGCGTGCGCACGTGGTCGATGACACAGTTCCTGGCTAGCCGGAAGAGCCAGCCCCCGAACGGGATGCCCCGCGACTCATAGCGCGGGAGCGCTTCCAGGGCCTTGACGAAGACGAGCTGCGTCAGGTCCTCCGCGTCCGACGGGCGGTGGACGCGGCTGGCGATGTAGCGATAGACCGGCAGGTGATAGTGGTCGAACAGGAGGCCGAACGCCCAGGCGTCCCCCGCACGGGCTTCCTGTACCAACCGATCGATCGCGGTGTCGTCGAGGGTCACAACGAACGTCCCGCGATGGCGTTAGGTCCGGCGCGCAGCGGCACATCGATCGGTGCGTCGCCGCGTCGGAAGGCGATGGCGTCGAAACCGGCCAGCGCGGCAGCCCGGTAGCCGTCATCCAGCCCCCACGCGAATGCGTCCGCGCGATGCGCGTCGGAGCCGACCGTCACGCCCCGTCCACCCAGCTCCTGGAAGCGCGCCACGATGGGTGGGGCGGGGTAGGTCTCGTTGGGGGCCTGGCGGAGACCACTGGTGTTGATCTCCAGCGCCGTGCCCGTCTCGACCAGCGCGGCGAGGATCGGCTCGTACAGCTCCGGGGCGTCGGCAAACGCGGCAGGCGTGATGTGTGGCGTCAACCAGCGCTTGACGAAGTCGATATGGCCGATCGCGTCGAAGAGGCCGGACCGTGCCGCGGCCGTCACCTCGTCGAAGTACGGGGCGACGATCTCCGCCAGCGACCGGCCGGCCATCCAGCCGGCGATGTTGTCCGCCGCGAACGGGGAATCCCGATAGATGTGGACCGAGCCGATCACGAAGTCGTAGGCGTGTGTCGCGAGATGCTCGCGGATGTCGGCGGCGTGCCGACTGTCCCAGGTGATCTCGACACCGAAGCGGATCGCGACGCCGCGCTCGGCCCAGCGCTCAGCCGCCTCGCGGACGACGCGTTCCCGTTGCTCGAACGTGGTGTAGTCGAATGCCGGCGTGGCGGGCACGAAGTCGACGTGGTCGGTGATCGCGATCTCGGTGATCCGGCGCTCGACCGCGGCCTCGGCGAACGCGTCGATGGGCACGTCGCTATCGGGCGACAGGTCGGTGTGCAGATGCGCGTCCAGCGGCAGGTCGCGCGCCTGGCGATCGATCATCCCCCGTCCCCCGACATCGCCTCAGCCCCCGATCACGCCGAGTTCACGCCCGACCGTGGCGAACGCCTCGAGCGCCTGGTCGAGCTGGGTCTCGTCGTGGGCCGCGGTCACGATCGTCCGGATGCGCGCCTGATCGATCGCGACCGTGGGGAACACGACCGGTTGCGCGAACACGCCCTCGCCCATGAGCCGGTCGCTGAACCGCATCGCGACCTCGGGGTCGCCCATCATGACCGGCGTGATCGGCGTCTCCGAGCGGCCGATGTCGAACCCGAGGCGGCCGAGCTCCGCCTTGAACCGGCGCGTGTTGGTCCACAACCGGCTGAGGAGCTCGGGCTCCTCCTGCATGACCCGAATGGCCTCGCGACAGGCGGCCACGACTGCCGGTGGATGCGATGTCGAGAACAGGAACGGGCGCGCCCGCTGGGTCAGGATCTCGCGCAGCGCGGTCGATCCCGCGACGTAGCCGCCGAGCGAGCCGACGGCCTTGCTGAGCGTCCCGACCTGGATCGCGACGCGACCATGCAGACCGAAGTGGTCGACGCTGCCGCGGCCGTCACGCCCGAGGACGCCCGAGGCATGGGCGTCGTCGACGAACACGGCCGCCCCAACGGCCTCGGCCGCCTCGACGATCCCGGGGAGCGGCGCGATGTCGCCGTCCATGGAGAACACGCCGTCGGTCACGACGAGGATCAGCCGGTAGGGCTCGCCGGTCCCCTCGCGGCCATTCTCGATGGCCTCCTCGAGGATCGCGCTCAGGGCGATGACGTCGGCGTGCGGGTAGACCTTGCGCGGCGCCTTTGACAGGCGCATGCCATCGATGATCGAGGCGTGGTTGAGGCTGTCGCTGACGATCAGGTCGGTCTCGCCGGTGATGGTCGGGATGACACCGGTGTTGGCGGTGAACCCGGACTGGAACGTCAGGACCGCCTGGGTGCCCTTGAACTCGGCCAGCTCGGCCTCGAGCGCCTCGTGCATGGACATCGTCCCGGCGATCGTGCGGACGGCACCGGAGCCGACGCCGAACTCGCGCACGGCAGCCAGCGCCGCCTCGCGCAACCGTGGGTGGTGGGTCAGCCCGAGATAGTCGTTCGATGACAGGCTGATGAGCCGCTGGTCATCGATCGACACGATGGGGCCCTGGGCCGATGACATCACCCGCAGCGAGCGGTACAGGTGGCGTTCGCGGAGCGCGGCCACCTCGTCGCCGAGGAACGCGAGCGGGTCCTGGCGCGGCGTCGTCGTCATCGATCGTGTGGCTCGGTGGTGCATGGAACGGGCATCGTCGTCATGTCATGCGGTCCAGTCCATCACCACTTTGCCGGAATCACCGGTACGTGCGGCAGCGAATGCCGCCTCGTGGTCGCGATAGCTGAACCGGTGCGTGATGACGGGCGCGATGTCGAGGCCCGACTTGAGCATCACCGACATCTTGTACCAGGTCTCATACATCTCCCGACCGTAGATGCCCTGCAGGCGGAGCTGGTCGAACACGATGCGGCTGACGTCGATCGGGATCTCCTCGGTCGGGATGCCCAGGATCGCCATCCCGGCACCGTGGGCCATGTTCGCCAGCGCGTCCTGGAACGCACCCGGGTTGCCCGACATCTCGAAGACGACATCGAAGCCTTCGACCATGCCGAGCTCGCGCTGGGCCTCCTTGAGGTCACGGGCGCGCGGGTCGACCACCGTCGTCGCGCCCATCCTGATCGCGAGGTCGCGACGGGTCGCGTTCGGCTCGCTGACGACGATGAACCTGGCGCCGGCATGACGCGCGACGGCGGTCGCCATGAGGCCGATCGGGCCGGCACCGACTACGAGGACGTCCTCACCGAGGACGGGGAACGCGAGCGCAGTATGGACCGCATTCCCGAACGGGTCGAAGATCGCGGCCACGTCCTCGTCGATGCCCGGCCAGTGGTGCCACACGTTCGTCACGGGCAGGACGACCTGCTCCGCGAATGCCCCGTCGCGCTGCACGCCCAGGCCGACGGTGTTCGCACAGAGGTGCCAGCGGCCGGCCCGGCAGTGGCGGCAGATACCGCAGACGACGTGACCCTCGCCGCTGACGATGTCGCCCGGTGCGATGTCGTGGACGTTGCTGCCGATCTCGAGGACCTCGCCGACGAATTCGTGGCCGACGATGAGGGGCGGTTTGATCGTCTTCTGTGCCCACGCATCCCAGTCCGCGATGTGCAGGTCCGTGCCGCAGATGCCGGTCTTGCGGACGTGGATCCGGACGTCGTTGATCGTCATCGGCGGCTCGGGGACGTCGAGCAACTCGAGGCCGGGGCCCGGTGCGGTCTTGACCAGTGCCTTCACGTCCGGAGCGTACCGCGAGGCGCGTTGCACAAGGGCAACTTGCCGATGTCCACGTCGCGCACGAGGGTCAGTCGGCGCGCAGCGCCTCCGACCACTCGATGACCGGGTTCTCGACCGAGCCGATGCCGTCGATCTCGCAGCGGACACGGTCGCCGGGCTCGAGGAACACCGGTGGGTCGCGGAAGACGCCGACACCCGCGGGCGTGCCCGTCGCGATGACGTCTCCTGGTTCGAGCGTGATGACGGCGCTGATGTACTCGATGAGCGCCGGCACGTCCCAGATCATGTCGGCGGTCGTCCCGTCCTGCATCGGGTGCTCGGTCCCGTCCGGCGTGATGCGCCAGCTCCGGAGTCGAAGGCCGGCGGCCGGATCGAGCTCGTCGGCGGTGACGAAGATCGGCCCCATCGGCAGGAAGGTGTCGCTGCCCTTGGCCCGCAGCCACTGGCCATCGCCCTGCTCGCCCTCGCGAAGCGCCGCAGGGACGCCTTGCCAGTCGCGCGCGCTGACGTCGTTGACGACCACATAGCCCGCGACGTGTGCCATCGCATCGGCCCGCGAGACGCGCCTGGCCGTCCGGCCGATGACGACGCCCAGCTCGACCTCCAGATCGAGCGCGTGTGTGCCCTCGGGTCGGACGATCGGCTCGCCGTCGGCGATGACGGTGTTGGCGAACTTGGAGAAGAGCAGCGGCCGGTCCGGTGGCGGTCGACCACCTTCCGCGACGTGGTCGCGATAGTTCAGCCCGACGCACACGATCTTCAGCGGGAAGACCGCGGGGGCAGGGATCAGGTGTCGGAGCGCGATCCGCTCGGGACGCTGTTCCGGATCCCAGCCGAGGATGGCCTCGAGTTCCTGCTGTGTCCGCCCCGCGGCGTCCAGGCGACCACCGACGACGACCTCATCGCCGTCGATGCGCCCCACACCGAACGCATCGCGGCCGAGGAACGCAAGGAATCGCACCGGACGCCGGTCAGCTCGGCGAGGCGGCCGGCGAAACGCTCGGCGCCGCCGATGGGCTAGCGGACGGCGACGTCGACGGCACGACCGATCCGCTGGCGCTCGGTTGCACGCTCGGGTCGGGCGGCACCTCGCAGAACTTCTCGGGGTTCGTCCGCTCGCCATAGCGAGCGTAGAGGTCGAGGATCGCAGCCTGGTCGAGCGTCTCGAGCGGCAGCACGCGATCCCACACCATCGCAGCGTACGGCCAGGCCATCTGGTCGAACCGGGCGATCACGGGACCGGGCGATTGCCCCCCCGGCTCGAACCCACAGACCGGGCTCGCGGGGACGGCGTCGTACAGCGAGCGGAGCGCGGCCTGATCTGCCTCGGCGCCGCGGTACAGGACCACCAGGCCGCCGTGCTCGAGGTTGTGGACCCAGCCCTGCGGGATCACGCTGTCGTTCGGACCATAGGGTCGTGCCGGGATCGGTCCGCCGACGCCGGGCTGATTGAAGTGCCGGCCCGACGCGGGCGGGCAGTACGTGTACCTGATGACCGTGCCGGTCGCCACGTGCGAGTTGCCCATGTCGGGCTGCACGTAGCCCGGTTGGGGCGACGCGTCGGCGGCTGGACTGGCCGTGGGATCCGGGACCCACTCCGTCGAACAGGCGAACGCCGGCTGCGTGGCCGCCGCGAAGACCCCCGCCCCGACGATGGCCACGACCGCCACGACGGCCGCCGCGACCAGCCATGACCGATAGCGCTGGACGAAGGAGCCGCGCGGCGTCGGACGTGCGCGCTCGCGACGGCCGGCGCGTTCCGTGGTCCGCTGACCCGTCGGGCGGCTCGCGGCTGGGCGGCCGGATGGGGTGACGGCGGATGCGGTGCCGGCGGCCGCACGGTCGTCGCCGCTGGCGGGGCGCGCTCCGGTCTGCTGGCCGGCCATGCGCTGACGCCGGCGTGATTCCTTGCTCAATGGTGATCCTCGGTGCGGTCGAAGGGGTCGCCGGATCGGGATCGGATCCGGCGGCGACGAAGGCCGCGCGCGCAGAGCGTACCCGGCCCGCTCCGATCTCGCGCGCGATCGGGGTCGGGCTTCCGAGCCGTCAGGCCTCGGACAGGTACGTGCGAACCTCGGGCCGCAGCAGGCCGCGGAACAGCAGGAGTCCGAAGGCGGCCGTGAAGACCGGCAGGGCAGGGTGGACGGGGCTGATCGCGAGGAGCAGGACCAGCGGGATGGTCAGTGTGGCCAGGCCGACCGCCAGGCCGAACGCGGCCTGTTTCCGCTGCAGGACCAGGGTGGTGGTGAAGATCGTGTAGGCGAGCAGGATCATCACGACGATGCCGGGCAGGCTCACCGGTGCGGCGATGGCCTGATCGACCACGTACCGCAGGCTCAGCCCGATCCCGACAAGGATCACCAGCGCGTACAGCAGGAACAGCCGGACGCCGGCCGGCATGCCCCGGATCGATGCCACCACCGATCGATCGTAGCGGTGTTCCGCCGGGGCCACCGGCGGCTGCGACCAGTTCGGGCTTGATGCCGTCGGCAGCCACCCCTACCATGCCCTGACCCGGCGCTGCTACGTACGGGGTCCGTCCGCGTCCCGCCTTCGGGCGGGACATCGCTTCGGCGACTGGGATGCATGGACCCGCGATGGCAGCAGGGATGGAGGACTGCGTCGATGGCGACGATCACGTTCGACCACGTCGTGAAGAACTACGGCGACGTTTCCGTCGTCAAGGACATGAACGTCGAGATCGCCGACGGCGAGTTCATGGTCCTGGTCGGCCCCTCGGGTTGCGGCAAGACGACGGCACTGCGGATGATCGCCGGGCTCGAGGAGATCACGGCGGGCACCGTCAAGATCGGCGATCGCGTCGTGAACGATGTCGCGCCCAAGGATCGCGACATCGCGATGGTGTTCCAGAGCTATGCGCTTTACCCGCATATGTCGGTGCGGGAGAACCTGGCGTTCGGGCTCAAGCTTCGAAAGATGCCCAAGGCCGAGATCGAGCGACGGGTCAAGGAAGCGGCCGAGACGACCCAGCTCAGCAACCTGCTCGACCGCAAGCCGAAGGAGCTGTCCGGCGGCCAGCGCCAGCGCGTCGCGCTGGGCCGCGCGATCGTCCGCGAACCGGCTGCCTTCCTGATGGACGAGCCGCTGTCCAACCTCGACGCCAAGCTGCGCGTGCAGACGCGGGCGGAGATCGCTCGGCTCCACCAGCGCCTCAAGACCACGACCGTCTACGTCACCCACGACCAGGTCGAGGCGATGACGATGGGCCAGCGCATCGCGGTCATGAACGAGGGGATCCTCCAGCAGGTCGGCCCGCCCCAGCAGCTGTACGACCACCCGACCAACCGGTTCGTTGCCGGATTCATCGGCAGCCCGTCGATGAACTTCGTCGAAGCGACGGTCGACGGTTCGGGTGACAGCGCCCGCCTGAAGGGCCCCGGTGACTGGTCCGTGCAGGTGCCGCCGCGGTTCCGCGATGCCGACCAGCTGGCGGGCCGCAAGCTCGTGGCGGGCTTCCGCCCCGAGCACCTCGACATCGGCGACCCGACCGGCCACCGCGCCTCGTTCCGCGCACGCGCCGACGTGGTCGAATACCTCGGCAACGAGGAGCTCCTCCACGTCAACGCCGCGGACCAGGACATCGTCGCGATCGTCAACTCGAAGCACAAGGTCCAGCCGGGCGACATCGTGGAGCTGATCATCCCGCTCGAGCTGCTGCATCTCTTCGACGCCGAGACCGGCGAGGCGCTGCAGCCCAGGACCGCCGCAACGACCGCCGCCTGAGCCGTCGCCGGCCCCCCCGGACCGCCCCCGATCGCCCGCCCCGCCCCAGCGCGAGGCGGGCGACTCCGAGCCCAGCACGCCCCGCAGATTGCGTCTTGACACCGGCCGAGACGATGCGTAGAGTCGCCTAAACCGGTTTGCTAAACCGGTTTGCACGATGCCGGGCCCTCGCTCCCTCCTCCTCCTGCGACGGCCCCGCATCGCGACCGACGGACTCGTCCGTGCAGCGGAGTCGAGACCCTGGTGGAACCCCGGACCCAGCGACCGCGCATCGCCGACGTCGCCCGCGAAGCTGGCGTCAGCAAGACCGCCGTGTCGTTCGCGTTCAACGCGCCGGACCGTCTCGCGCCCGAGACGGCGACCCGGATCCGTGAGGTCGCCGACCAGCTCGGCTACACGCCCCACCCCGTCGCCCGGATGCTCACCCAGCGCCAGACGATGACCATCGGCGTGCTCACGCCCCAGGCACTCAGCGTCATCTTCAGCAACCCCTTCTTCGGCGCGTTCAGCGAGGGTGTCGCACTCGCCGCCGAGGAGCACGGCTACGGGCTGCACTTCATCTCGCCGCTGCACGGCAGCCTTGTCCTCGCGATGACCCGCGCGACCGTCGACGGTGTCGTCGCCATCGGGTTGTCGGACGGCCACCCGGAGGTCGAGCAGATCCGGCGCGCCGGCCTGCCGATCGTGCTGGTCGATTCAGTGGCATTGCCGGAGTACGGCTCGGTCGAGATCGACGACGTGGGCGGGGCGCGGGCCGCTGCTGCCTACATCGCCAGCCTCGGGCATCGGGACGTCCTGATCCTGGGCGTGGAGCCGCCAGCACCCGGCGGATCCGATCCGGCGGGCGTCACCAGCCGCCGCCTGCGCGGCTACCGCGAGGCGTTCGCTGCCGTCGGGGTCGAGCTCACCGACGACCGCGTCGTCGTCGGGCCGGCGAGCATCGATGGCGGGATCGCCGCGACGACCGGCGCGTTCGAGGCTGGCCTCCGCCCGAGCGCGATCCTGGCGATGTCCGATGCCATGGCGATCGGCGCGCTGCGCGCGCTGCGCGACCTGCGACTCGATGTCCCCGGCGACGTCAGCGTCGTCGGCTTCGATGACATCGACCTTGCTCCGCTCGTCGACCCCCCGCTCACCACCGTCCATCAGCCGATCCGACGCAAGGGCGAAGAGGCGGTCCGCGCGCTACTGACCGTCGTCGAAGGGCGGGGTCCAGCGCAGCCCGAGCATCGTCGGCTGGAGACGCGGTTGATCATCCGTGGCTCGACTGGCCCGGTGCCATCGCACCGGCAGCCGTGACGGTCGAGACGCCCGGCTGGGTCCGCGACGCCGTCTTCTACCAGATCTTCCCCGACCGGTTCGCATCGAGCCCGCGCGTGCCTGAGCCTGGGCCGCTGGAGCCGTGGGATGCGCCGCCGTCGAACCATGGCTTCAAGGGCGGCGACCTGCTGGGCGTGGTCGAGCACCTCGACTACCTCGACGAGCTCGGCGTCACGGCGATCTACCTCACGCCGATCTTCCAGTCGGCGTCGAACCATCGCTACCACACGTATGACTATTTCCATGTCGATCCGCTGCTGGGCGGGGACCGCGCCCTTCGCGAGCTGCTGGACGTCGCCCACGAGCGGGGCATGCGGGTCATCCTCGATGGCGTTTTCAACCACACGGGGCGGGGCTTCTGGCCGTTCCACCACATCCTCGAGAACGGTCCCGCGTCGCCCTACCGCGACTGGTTCCATCTCGACCCGGAGGTCCTCGCCGGGCGGCGCGACCCCCTGCCGTATCCGCCGCGCGAAGCGCCGCGTGGGACCTGGCTCGGCTACCAGGCATGGTGGAACCTGCCCGCGCTACCGAAGCTGAACACCAGCCACCACGACGTGCGCGAGTACCTGCTGTCGGTCGGCGAGCACTGGCTACGATTCGGCATCGACGGCTGGCGGCTGGACGTGCCGACCGAGATCGACGACGCGCCGTTCTGGGCCGCGTTCCGCCATCGCTGTCGTGCCGTGCGCTCCGACGCGTACCTCGTCGGCGAGATCTGGGAGACGGCGCCCGAATGGGTGGCCGGCGACCGGTTCGATGCGCTGATGAACTACCCGCTGGCGGAGGCGATCCTCGGGTACGTCGGCGGTTCGCGGCTCGACATGGCGGCGGTCAACGCCCATCACGAATACCGGCGCCACCTTCGGCCGCTCGACGGGCCAGGCTTCGCGAGCCGGCTCGTCGAGCTGCTCGGCGTGTACGACCCGAACGTGGTTGCGGTGCAGCTGAACCTCATCAGCTCGCACGACGCGCCACGGGCGCTGACGGTCCTCGGCGGCGACACCGCCGGTCTGCGCATGGCGACGCTGCTCCAATGCATGCTGCCCGGCGCGCCGTGCATCTACTACGGCGACGAGATCGGACTCACGGGCGGGAACGATCCCGACAATCGCCGTGCGTTCCCGTGGGAGTTGCCGCGGTGGGACGGGGACCTGCGAGCCTTCGTCCGGGCAGTGCTCGCGTTTCGGGCCGCCGAGCCGGCGCTCCGCCACGGGGCCACGACGTCGGTCGGGGCGGCGGGAGCAGCCATGGCCATCGAGCGGCGCCTGGACGATGCGCGGCTCGTCCTGGCGCTCAACCCCGGCGACGGACCGACCGAGCTCGAGATCGTGCTCGAGGGTGTCGTGAGCGACCGGCTCGTGCCGGTGCTCTCGACCGAGACCAGCGGCGCGTCGCCGGGTCCCGTCGCGATCGTCGACGGTCGGGCGCGCGTCGCGATCCCGCAGCGCAGCGCGATCGCATTACGTGTCGCGACGGGCGACGCCTGATCGGTTCGCAGGGCGGCCTCGCCCTATACTTCGCGCCCTGTGGCTGATCTCCCCATCGACCTGGAGACCGGGCTGTCGGAATCTCTGGCTCGGATCCTGGATGTCGAGGGCAAGATCCCGCGGGCGATCGAGGCGCTGGGTCCGGTGGAGGGACGAGACGTCGTCGTCGTCGATGGATCCGCCGGTCTTCGCGCTCGGCAGCTGACGGAACTCGGTGCGCGGGTGACACTCGTCGACTCGAGCGGACCGGCGCCGTTCGCCGCGCCCGACGAGTCGGCCGATGTCGTCGTCGGGCTGTGGTCGGCGTTCCGCGGCGGGGACGCGGCCGATATCGAGCAGGCTGCCCGACTGCTTCGGCCGGGTGGCCGGCTGCTCGCCATCCACGACTACGGCCGCGATGACGTCGCGGAGCTTCGCGGCGACCGGCCGGAGTACGGCCCATGGACGCGTCGCGACGGCCCGTTCCTGAACGCGGGCTTCAAGATCCGCGTGGTCCACTGCTGGTGGACGTTCTCGTCGTTGGATGAAGCCCAGACGTTCCTTGACGCCGCCTTCGGGGAGGCCGGCCAGCGGGTCGCCGGACGATTGACCCGGCCGCGCCTGTCCTACAACGTCGCGGTCTACCATCGGACCCTGCGAAAGGAGCACGCATGACCGAGCGCCGCGTCCGCCGGGATCCGTATGCCGACCCTCGCGACCGCGACATCGAGCGCGATCGTTACGCGGACGATGACGACGATCCGGGCTACGACGACCCGGGCTACGAGCCGGAAGGGCGGCGACGCATCTCACCCGTCGCGATCTTCCTCGTCGTCGCGATCATCGGCTCGATCGCGTACATGGCGTATGTGGTCACCGTTCGGGAGGCCACGCAGATCCCCTTGCTGGCGTCCGGCGCGGTCGTGCTCGCGATCGTCTTCGGGGCGCTCGCCGCGTTCTGTCTGCGAACGGTCTGGCGAGCCGGGCTGCAGCGCGGCAGCGGCGCGCGGACGATCCTGACGGCGCTCGTCGGCGGTGGCGCGGCGATCGCGGCCTCGGGCGCCGCGGCGTGGGCGATCATCCTATTCCAACTGGCCGCGCGACCGGCCTGAACAAGACCCTCCTGCTAGACTCGGCCATCGGCGCGCCCGCACGCCCCCATCGTCTAGAGGCCTAGGACGCCACCCTTTCAAGGTGGAGATCAGGGGTTCGAATCCCCTTGGGGGCACTCCCGCTGTCTTTCGAAGAACGGGCGCACGGCCGGGACCCACTCGATCGACGCCAGTCGCCGGTCCCGGACGACGACCCGCTCGACCACGATCCGGCTTAGCTCCTCGCGCCGGGCGGGGGAGGCGGCCTCGATCGCGTCGGGCAGCTCGAGGACCCGCGCCCGGTAGGCATCGAACGTCCGGATGCGGTCTCCGTCGGGCAGCTCGGCGAGCGCGGACCGGGTCGCATCCCGCGCCGCCAGGTAGTCCGCGTCGCTCAGGTCGCCCCAGGCGTGCTGCTTCTTGAGCTGCTCGAGACGGGTCTGCAGCCGCGCGCGCTGGCGCCCCGCCGTCGCGACCTCGGGCGACTCGAGGAGTCGGCGTAGCTCGGTCTTCGCCGCGTCGATGACGGACGCCGGCAGCATGCCCCCGGCGATCGCCGCCAGGACCTCGGCCTCGACATCGTCGGCCGGGCAGCGTCGCGCCCGGCAACCCAGCGGTCGGGCAGCGGTAGTACCGCCGTTCGGTGCCGCGCTGGAGGTGGGCCTCGCCGCGCATCCGGGTACCGCACGAGCAGAACACCAGGCCGCGCAGGACGTAGTGGCGGAACGGTCGCGGCTTGTTGCCGACCCGGGTGCGGGCGGCGATGGCGGCGATCGTCCGCCGGTACTCGGCCTCGGACAGGATCGGCTCGTGCCGGCCCGGTCGCTCGTCGCGGCCGCGCTTCTCGACCACGTAGCCGAGGTAGAAGCGGCCTCGCCGCCGGATGTCCTTGACCGCATCCCGGGTCCAGGGCCGCGTCGTGGGGAACGCCCTCCCGGTTGAGCAGCTCGGCCACCTCGACGAGCGAGCGTCGCGCGAGCTCGTGCCAGACGCGGCGGACGATGGCCGCCTCCTCGGGCACGACGACCAGCTCGCGCGGGCGGACGAGATTGCCCGGCGGCGTCGCGCAGGCTGCGGTAGCCGAACGGGTCGTGGCCGCGGTGCCGGCCATCCTCGAACAGGCGGCGCTGCATCCTCGTCATCCGCTCGGAGTCGAGATCGCGCTGGAGCTGGGCGGCCAGGCACAGCTGGCCGAACATGAACCGCCCGGCGGCACCGTCGAAGTTGGCGCCGGGCATGCTGGCGACCAGCAGCGGTACCTGATGGCGCTCGAGCTCGTCGCGCAGGTTGAGCATCAGGCGGGCATTGCGGGCGAGGCGGGACAGGTCGTAGACGGCGATCGCCGCGACCTCGCCGCTGCCGAGCGCCTGTAGGAGCGCCTGGTAGCCGTCACGCGCTGCGCTGAACCCGGACTGGTGGCCGCCCGAGTCGGAGATGACGCGGACCGTGGCGCCAGCCGGCAGGACGCGCGCGGCAGGCGGCCTCCTGCATCTCGTCGCTGACGTCGGCGGCGGTAGCCTCCTTGTACGAGCGGCGGACGTAGATCACGTTCTGGCTCACCCGTTCATGGACGCTCGGCATTGGCGCCATTGCAAGTCCCATCAGCCAGGCACCGGCTCATCGCCCGTATCGAGAGCGGACTCAGCCGAAACGTCAGCCAGCCAGGCCGACAACCGGAGCTCTGCCCCTTCGTCGGTAACACCTGCCAGGACATCCTCGAGTGTCGAGCCGGTCGGCTCGGATGTAACGGCTGTGATGGCCGTAGCGACCGGATGCCCCGCCGTGCGGACCCGCAGCACTCCCGGACCTGGATCGGCGGCGCTGGCACGTCGCTGGCGCGCTACGCGGCACCTCACCGAGCACGTCAGGCGATCGGCTCGCGACCATGGCGGCAGGAGTTCACCGCAGTTGACGCACGACCCGCGGTTCATTTGGCGCGCGCCGCGTTGTTCGCCAGCGCCCCGAGACCGGAGCCGTTGCCCGGCGCGCTGAAGTAGCGGGCGGCGTCCGGATTCGAGGGGTGTCTGTCATAGCGACGCTGGGACCTGGGATCGAATGCCGGCCAGTGGCCGTAGCAGTGGATCAGGTTCGGAAGGCAACACTCGATCGGGCATGGCGGCCCGTGATGGTCATTCGGTCGGTCGTGTGCCACGTCGGAGAACTGGGGAACGGGAGACGCGTCCGTGCCCGGTCCGACACCGTTGTCGGCAGCGGGTTGACCGTCGTCCGATCCCCGTGGGGATGAGCACCGGATGATGCCAAGCAGGTTCTGCGCGGTCCCTTGGACCGCGAACTGGTGGGCGATGAACGGGACGAGATCGGGACCGTGAAGGCGGTAGCAGGCCGCCAGGAGGTTCCGCTTCGGTCGCGATCGGATCTGGTCGCCGGTGACGTCCTGATACCGCTTGACCAGGTGGTCGACCAATGCATCCGATGGAGGCTCGAATTGGAACTTCGGCGCAGCGCCCATCCGGGCGCGCGTCTCAGCTGTCGTCCAGCGCCTAGCACTAGCACGCTCTTCAAGGAGAGGGCTGCTACTGCTACGTGCTACGCGCGCGTAGCTGCTACGAGTGGGTCCTTCGCCACGATCGGTGTCGGCCATCGTCCTTCGCGCTCCACGCCCGTCGCTGCGGGACATCAGAAGACCCCGGCCACTGGCCAGGGTCTGAGCGCATTGGCGTCTTCGACGGCGCAGGAGAATGCCTGCCGACCATTGGCCGGGTTGGGCTTCGCCCTAACGTCGCAGCCTCTCGGCTACGGGCAGAATGCTAGTCGGCGTCGTCTGGCGGGTCAACAGCCCTACGGCTGCAAATCGACCTCGCCGACGTTGGGGCCTGGACAGCTCGAGCATTCGATAGCCGCAGGTTCGACAAGAACGAAGGGAGCGAGCCCGGCTTCGATGCGGTTGGCTCTCGACTCGTGGCGCCCGCGGGGAGCGCGTTGCAGCTTGGGTTGCATCAGAACAATGATCCTGGGTTCGTCGGCCATCAGGCCGATGACCTTGGCCACGACCCGAGGACGGCGGGCTCGGACCGCCCTTTGTCGACACCAGTTCGAGCTGCAGATCACGGCGCAGCCGCCTTCAACGTCGCCGAGGCCGGTGAACCCGCGATATGTGACGACCCGCGCATCCAGTAGCGCTTCGAGGAGGCTTGATTGGTGTCCGAGCCGCAGGGCCACGTTCCGGCCAAGCGCGAAGGACCGTGTCCCATCCGGCGCGTCTTTGAGCACCTTCAGTGGCGGCGGGTTCCTTTCGCCGTCGAGTACGAATTTGCCGGTAACGGTGAGTCTCAGCTGAAGCTCCTGACCCGTCCGATTCTGCGTCGTTCGCAAACGAACCGCCGCCTAGAGGCCGATCGCGACGGCCACGTCCGGCCACATCTGGTCTGCCTCGCCCTCGAGCCGGCGAAGGTAGACGCTCGTCACGGCGAGCGAGCTGTGATCCAAGAAGCTGCTGACCGCCTCGATCGACGCACCGGCATCGCGACGCAGCTTGGCGGCACTGTGGCGGAGGATGTGCAGACCGGTCGGCGCGAGCCCCGCGGCCCGGAGGTACCTCCGGAAGCGGCTGTAGAACGTCGAGCCCGTTATGCCACGAGCGCCCGCCCCGGCTTGCCAGAGCGACGCGGTCGGGCCCATCTCGGCGAGGGAGAGCCCGGTGTCAGCAAGCGTGGCGCAAAGCGCCTCGTACGCCGGTCGCGGCAGCTCGCGTCGACCACGCTTGCCACCCTTTCCGCGGTACGAGTCGTGGGCGGTGTCTCCTTCGATTGAGATGTCTCCGGCGGTCAGGCCGATGACCTCCGCCCGCCGTCGGCCGGTCAGGACGAAGATGAGCAGCAGCGCCCGGTCCCGTCTGCCGGCCACGGTGTCGGGCACGACCGCGAGCAGCCGACGCACCTCATCGGCGCTCAGGCCACGGGCGACAGACGGGATGGTTTTCGGTCGCTCCAGCGCATCGCACGGGTTGACGCTGGTGACCTTCATCCGGATCAGGAACCTGAAATACGACGAAAGGCAGGCGATCCTGGCGCCGACGGTCGCCGACGACGGCTCCCGACCCGAGGCGCCGATGGCATGCGCCCAGGCTAGGACGTGAGCCGGGGTGACTCGGTCGGGCGATCCAACTCTCGTGAGGAACGGCCAGAGCATCCGGGCATATGACTCGACCGTCCGGCGCGAGCCCGAGCGACGCTCCTTCTCGGCCAGGAAGGCGACGACCGTCTGCTGCCAGGCAGGGACGTCGTCAGGGGCGGTAGCGGGGAGGAGCTGCGGGTTCATCGGCGGCGTCTCCATGACGGGATTGACGCCGCCATCAGTCACTCAGGTCGCGACGAAAAGCAACACGATGCCGGGATGGTGTTGGGGTCGGATTCGATGCTAGAGTGACAGTGTTCAGCATGTAACGACAGATTTGGGTAGATTTTGAAGCGCTCGAGGCACCACGGCCCGGACTGGATCGGTTTGTCCGAAGCGAGCCGCCTTCTGGGTGTGTCACCAGCCACTGTCCGACGCTGGAGCGATCGTGGCCGGCTGAGGGTATTCACAACGCCAGGTGGCCATCGGCGGTTCTCGCGCTCGGCGCTCGAGCAGCTTCTACCCGCCGACCGGTCTCGGCGGCCGTCACTCGGCGGCGCTGGTCTGACTCCGAGCCGACTCGCTCGTACCTACCGTCGCCCGAACCGGCGCGCGTCCCTGGAGCTGGCCTGGGTCCTAGCGCTGACCGACGCGCAGCGCGTCCTCTTTCGCGAGCGTGGCCAGGTCCTCGCAGCCATCCTCCTCGAGTATCTCGATGCGACGCAGCCCCGGACGGCGGCTCACCACCTCGAAGCCGCGTCCGGGACGGCGGCCGAGTATGGCCGGGCGGCCGTCACGCTCGGCTTGTCGCTCAGCCAGACCGTGGAGGGGTTCCTTCGTTTTCGAGCGCCCTTCCATCACGAGCTTGCGCTCGCAGCCCGTCGGCAGGGGTTCGATGCGGCCGAGACGACCGATCTGCTCGAAACCGCCGAACGTGCGATGGACCGCCTGCTGGTAGCGACCATGACGGGTCACAGCCCGAATGCGGCTTCCGGCAGCCGCAAGCAGTGACCGGCGCAGACATCCGCATCGGCTCGAGAGGGAGCCCGCTCGCGCTGGTGCAGGCCCGCCTGGTGGCCGAGGCGTTCGTCCGGGCGGGTCGACCGACGCAGACCGTCGTCGTACAGACCGATGGCGATCGGCGGGCGCCCGACACGGCGTGGGGCGAGGGAGCGTTCGTGGCCGCGATCGAGCGCGCGCTGCTGTCCGGCCGCGTCGACGTGGCGGTCCACAGCGCGAAGGACATCCCGACCGATCAGGATCCGCGGCTGCACATCGCGGCCTATCTGCCCCGAGCCGACCCCCGCGACGCGCTGGTCGTCGCGATCGGGGCGAACGCACGACGACTCGCTGATCTGCCAGCCGGAAGTCGTATCGGAACCGACAGCCCACGACGAACGGGTTTCCTGCTCGCCCGGCGACACGACCTCACGGTCCATCCCCTGCACGGCAACGTCGATACCCGGCTGCGCCGGCTCGACGCCCACGAGACCGACGCTCTTGTGCTTGCCTGCGCCGGCCTGGACCGGCTCGGGCTCGGAGACCGGATCGCCGAGCGCCTGGACCCCGAGATCGTACCCCCGGCCCCCGGTCAGGGAGCGATCGCCATCCAGACCCGGGCCGACGACGGGCTCATGCTCGCGCTCGCGGCCACCATCGACGATCGACCAACGCGGCAGGCGGTCGAGACCGAGCGTGCCTTCCTGAAGGCATCCGGAGGCGGCTGCAGAGCGCCGCTCGGCGCGCTGGCAAGCGTCGTCGGGGCGGAGATCGACCTGCTCGTGGGGGGTGCCAGCCCGGATGGCGCCCGCGTCGCATTCGCTCGTCGTCGAGGATCGCTCGCATCGGCCGATGAGCTAGCTCGTGGTCTCGCGGCGGAGCTCGACCCCGTGGCTCGCAGCCAGGCGGCGGGACGGCTCGTCGAGACAGCGAACGACCGCCCGATCGTTCGCCGGGTGGTCGTCACCCGGGCGCCCGACCAAGCCGGCGAGCTCATCTCGGCGCTCCGTGCCGTCGGGCTTGAACCGGTGCTCGTTCCGACCATCGCGGTCGAGCTCGAGCCGGGGGGCGGCGAGCTCGACCGCGCAGCCCGCCACCTGTGGTCCTACCAGTGGGTGATCACTCACGAGCACGAACGGGGCGCGGGCACTCTTGCGGGCCGCGGAACGCGTCTTCACCCCCTTTGAGGCGACCCGCTTCGCGGCCATCGGCGCGGCTACCCGCCGCGTGCTGGAGCGCGAAGGATTCGAGGTCGACTTCGTCCCTCGCCGAAGCACTGCCGCGGCGCTCGCGGCCGAATTGCCGGTCGATCCCGGCAAGCGGGTGCTCGTGGTCCGGGGCGATCTTGCCGCCGACGGACTGGCGGTCGCGCTGCGCGCCCGGGGAGCGGAGGTCGACGACGTGATCGGCTATCGGACGCGAGAAGCGCCCGAGCCTTCGAGGGACCTGTTGCGCGCCGCAGTCGTCGCCGGCCCGATCGCGGCGGTGGTCTTTACCAGCGGGTCGACCGTCAGCGGAATGCTGTCGCTCGGACAGCTGGAAGCGATTGACGTCCGATCGTTTCCCGCGATCTGCATCGGCCCCGAGACAGCCGAAGTGGCCCGGGCGTCCGGGTTCCGCATCCTGGCCGTCCCGCCGATCCCCGATGCGGGTGCGCTCGCATCGTCCGCCGCCCAGGTCCTCAGTCGGCAGCCCCAGGTGACCGCATGACCGTCGGACTCGACGACCCGGCCGCTTCGGCCGCGGCCGTCCGGAGCGCAGGGTCGTCCGTCCGACCGCGTCGGCTGCGCCGAACCGCAGCGCTTCGGAGCCTGGTTCGGGAGACCCGCGTCCAGCCGTCGATGCTGGTTGCCCCGCTGTTCGTCTGCCCGGGCTCCGGGCTGCGCGAACCGGTGGCCTCGATGCCGGGAGTCGCCCGGCTGTCCATCGATGTTGCGGAAGAGGAAGCCCGTCGCCTGGCCGGGCTCGGGGTCGGCGGCGTCATCCTCTTCGGCCTGCCGGAGGCGAAGGACCCCGACGGCTCGGAAGCGTCAGCCGACGACGGCATCGTCCAGCAGGCGTTGCGGCGGATCCGCGCCCTCGAGCTGCCCCTCGTGACGATCGCCGATACCTGCCTGTGCGAGTACACCGACCACGGTCATTGCGGCCCGCTCGGCACCGACGGCTCCGTCGACAACGACGCTGCCGCCAGGCGACTGGCGGAGACGGCGGTGAGCCAGGCGCGCGCCGGCGCCGACATCGTCGCCCCGAGCGCCATGATGGACGGCCAAGTTGCCGCGATCCGAACCGCGCTGGATGCCGAGGGCTTTGAGCGCACCCCGGTCATGGCCTATGCGTTGAAGCACGCCTCGGCATTCTACGGTCCGTTCCGGGAGGCGGCGGACAGCGCCCCGGCGTTCGGCGACCGGCGCGACTACCAGCTCGATCCGGCCAATGGCCGCGAGGCGATGCGCGAGATGGACCTCGACGTCGCCGAGGGCGCCGACATCCTCCTGGTCAAGCCGGCGATGCCGGGCCTTGATCTCATCGCGGCGGCGCGTGCCCGGTTCGACGTCCCGATCGCGGCCTACCAGGTGTCGGGTGAGTTCGCCATGATCGCGGCGGCCGCCGAGCGTGGCTGGCTCGATGGGCGCCGCGCGATGACCGAAGCCATCACGGGGATCGTCCGGGCGGGTGCCGGGATCGTCATCACCTACGCTGCCGCGGACCTCGCGACATGGCTCCGGCAGGAGCGATGACCACCGAGGCGACGACCGAGACCTACGTCCAGGCGCTCGCGCTCGGCCTCGACCCGGCCTGGCGCCGCCGGTCGGACGACGAGCGTGATGACGACGGCTGTCGGTTCCGGGAAGCCGAAGCTGCCGCGAGCCTCGACGCGGTTCGGACGATCGCCTACTCGACGATAGGGCTCGAGCCCGGCGTCGAAATGCTGCTCTGGCGCATCGCATCGAGCGTCGAGGGGTTGGAGCGCTCGGCCGCCGGCCTGTTTCGGGCCGGGATCGGACGGTGGCTGTCGATCACCCATTCCTTCCTGGGCCGCATCGGGCCGTCGCAGTACGTCCGCAAGCCGACGGAGCAGGAGCAGTCAATCTTCGAGGGCGAGCGGTCGCGTTACCTCATCGTCTACCCGTTCACCAAGAGCGTCGACTGGTACCTCCTCTCCAAGGAGGCACGCCAGGGGGTCATGAACGAGCACATGCGGGTGGGCCACGACTACCCGTCGATCCGGCAGCTGCTCGCCTACTCGTTCGGGCTCGACTCACAGGATTTCTTGGTCGCGTACGAGACCGACGACTTGGTGGCGTTCGGGATCTTGTGCGGGCGCTGCGCGCTACCGAGAGCCGCCGCTCGACCGTCAGCGATAGCCCGATCCTGCTGGGTGTCCATCGACCTTTGGACGAGATCCTCACGCTGCTGGGGGCCGGGCGGTGACACCGCGTGAACGGTTCGTCGGCGCGTGCCGGCGCGAGGCCGTCGACGCGACGCCTGTGTGGTTCATGCGCCAGGCCGGGCGGTCGTTCGCGGCCTACCGCAAGCTGCGTGAGACATACGGGATCCTCGATCTCGCCAAGGACCCGGAACTGTGCGCAGAGGTAACGCTCATGCCGGTGCGCGAACTGGGGGTCGACGCCGCCGTGATGTTCGCCGACATCATGTTGCCGCTCGAACCGATGGGGGTCGGCGTCCGGATCGAGCCCGAGGTCGGGCCGATCGTCGAGCGACCGATCCGAAGCATCGGTGACGTCGGCGCGCTCCGGCCGTTCGATCCAGAAGCCGTGTCGTTCACGCTCGACGCGATCCGGCTGGTGAAGCGGGAGCTTGACGGGACGGTCGGGGTCATCGGCTTCGCTGGAGCGCCGTTCACGCTTGCTTGCTACCTCATCGAGGGCCGTCCATCGCGCGACTACGCCACCGCCAAGGCGTTCATGTACCGGGAGCCTGCCGCATGGCACGAGCTGATGGCGCGCCTGTCGGACATGGTGGTGACGTATCTGCGCGCCCAGGTCGAAGCGGGGGCGGACGTCATCCAGCTGTTCGACAGCTGGGTCGGCGGACTCGGGCCGGCCGATTACCGGAAGTACGTCCAGCCTCACGTGCGCGGCATCTTCGATGCGCTTCCGGACGTGCCGGCCATCCACTTCGGGACCGCGACGGCATCGCTGCTCGAGCTGATGGCCGAGGCGGGCGGCGGCGTGATCGGGCTCGATCGATCGGGTCGGGATCGCCGACGCCTGGCGGCGGATCGGTGTTGACCGGGGCGTCCAGGGCAATCTCGACACCGCGCGGCTGCTGGCCGGCTGGGAGGCGACCCGCGCGGGGACGGTCGCCATCCTCGAGGCGGTCGGCGCCCGGCCCGGTCATGTCTTCAACCTCGGGCACGGGGTCCTGCCGGACACGGACACCGACCTGCTCCGTCGTCTCGTGGACCTCGTGCACGAAGAGACCGCACGGACGGCCCTACCAATGGGGGCGTCGGCGTGAGCAGGCAAAGGCGGTGCGGGGTGCTGTTGATGACATACGGCTCACCCGTGTCGTTGGAGCGCGACGCCGTGCGCGACTACCTCACGCGGATCCGCAGCGGACGGGAGCCCGATGCCGAGCTCGTCGACGAGTTCACGCGCCGGTACCGGGCCATCGGCGGGTCGCCGCTGATCGGTGCGACCCGGGCGCAGGCGGGTGCGCTGTCGAACGTGCTCGGCTGGCCCGTGGAGGTCGGCATGCGGTTCTCCGAGCCGTCGATCGAGGCGGGGCTGCGGGCGTTGCGAGCCGGCGGCGTGTCCGACGTCGCCGCGATCGTCCTGTCGCCGCAGTACTCACCGCTGCTGATGGGCGGCTACGGGCGGGCGGTGGATGAGGCTTGTGCCGCGTTGGGTTCACGGGCGCCGGTGGTGAGGGTCGCCGGGGCGTGGCACGACCAGGCGGCATTCGTCAAGGCGGTCGCCGACCGGCTCGTGGCCGCCCTGGGACCGGCTTCGCCTGAGCGGAGCGCGACACACGTCTTGATGACCGCGCACAGCTTGCCCCGCCGGGTGGCCGACCAGGAGCCCGGATATCTGGCTCAGCTGCGCGCAAGCGCCGAGGCCGTCGCCTCTGCAGCCGGCCTCAACGAGGATGAGTGGACGTTCTGCTGGCAGAGCGCCGGACACGAGCCCGGCGAGTGGATGGCGCCCGACTTCGCCGACCTTATGCCCGAGATCGCGGCCTCCGGCGCTCGGTCGGTGCTGGTCGTCCCGATCCAATTCCTGACCGACCATCTCGAGACCCTCTACGACGTCGATATCGGTGCCCGCCAACAGGCCGAACGTGCCGGTCTTCGCTTCGCCCGGGTTCCGTCAATCGGCACGGACGCGGGGCTCATGGCTGCGCTTGCCAGCGTCGCACGGCAGACGCTGGCGACACGCAGCGCGGCCTAGAGCACCGGAGCGAGCTCCGTGGGTTCGCCCGGAGGTGGCCCGCTGGCTCGTTGTGGAAACTCCACCGGTCAGGGCTCGCCGGCGTGGATCGCACCACGATCGTTCCATCGTGTCGAGCAAAGTTGGACTTGATAGGCGATGGCAAGCCCACGGCGATAGAGTCCTCAAAGGGCTGCGCTCCGCGCCCCGGAGGGTCGATCTGGATCAGCCCGACCCGCCCGCTCCTGGGCGTTCGCGGCCCGGCAACGCGGTGGGGGCTGACCCCGACGGCCAGCCCCCACGCGGGTTCGCGCTCGGACGGGTTCGGGCAGGCCGGAACTAGGTTCGGGGCTGCTTCGTTCCATCCGCGTTCGCGACGATCTCGTTGGCCATGGCTGGGTCGTCGGGACCCACCGCCTTGGTTGGTCGGCTGGTACTCGGCTTTCGCGCCCACGAGAACGACGGCGGTCACCACGTAGCACGCGTTGTAGACTCACCACATGGACGACGAGCTCACGGAGTTGAGGCAGCAGATCGCCGATCTCGCGGAGCTCACGATCACGATGCGGCATCGCGCGAACCTGCCTCAGTACAGGCGGGAGTGGAACGAAGACCGCGACGTCGAGGAGCGCCTGGTCGCACGGATCAAACAGTGGGTGCAATCGTCCCGGGACGTCGTCGGCGCGCAACCGCGAGACGAGTACCAAGACGTCGTCGAGGCCGCTCGAGGCGGTCGCCTACCAGAGCCACCGGGGCCCCATTCCCCGAGGTCACAGGCGAGCGTGCGCTAGCCGCCAGATAAAGCCGTGAAGCCCGTTCGCGGGATCATCACGAATCCGGGGTTCCCAACGGCCTACCTCGCCGCGGCAAAGAGCAGCCCCTGACGGTCGAGCACCCACGACGGGCGGTAGCGGCCACCCTGGCTAGCCCTGAACCCGCCCGGATCGCTACGCAGCCCGATCGACTCGGACGGCTAGAGCTGGCGCGGTTCCTGGCCGATATCGCAGTGATCGCGACCGAGGATGGCCTGAGCGATGCGCGACGCGGGCGGCTGCTGCGCGAGCAGTACGTCCCGGATCATCAACCTGTTGGCGAGGACGTACAGCGCGCGTACGAGACGGCTCGATCATCCGGGGAGGCGTCAGCGGGTGGAACCGATGAGCGCCGAGGACATCCCTTTTTACAATCGGCAGCGACCCCCCATGCGAACGGAAAGGAGAGAAGGGGTTTACAACGATGGCCGAGGATCGTCCTCACCTAAAGCATCGGACCTCCGAGGGGATTGGCGGGCGGCAGAACGCGACACGGTCGCCGCAAAGGCTGCTAAGCAGGTCGCAGAGCTAGCCCTGAAGGCAGCCGCGGCAGCCGAAGAAGTGGCGACGGAGGCTGAGGAGGCCGCGGCAATCGCTCTTGAGGCGTCCAAGAGTGCTCAGAGGGAGGAGGGCCGCCTCTGACGCCTGCAACGCGGCCCTCTTGGCGTTCGCGGCGGCCCTCGCGGCCGGCGCCGAGGGCGACAAGGCCCGTGCAGACCACGCGCTAGCCAAGGCCGAGGAGGGCGAGAAGGCAGCGCGTGAGCGGTTGCGCGAGGTCGAGGGCAAGGACTAGTAGCAGCTAAAGCTAAGGACCGGACCTCGAACTACCGCGACCGTACGCGCGCCGGATTTGCAAAGTCCCCAACGCGGAGTCTCTTCTCTACAATCCGGCTTACGGACCCACAGTCCGCGGAGGAGGGTCAACGTGGTTAAGGAGACGTCGCGGCTGCTCGATGCGTGGCGGGAGGCGGAGCGTGCCGCCCTCGCCGCGCGACAGGCCGCGGACCAAGCACAGGAGGCGGTGGAGGCCGCGTCGATCGCCACCGAAGCGGCGAGGGAGGCGGCCGAGGACGCCGGCGAGGCCGTCGAGGCGGTCGACCGTGTCGCCACTGGCGCGAAGAAGGCCTTTCACACCCACGCGGCCGAGATCGGCGTTGACGAGGAGGAAACGCGCTCCTAAGGTCGCGCCGGGCGGACCCCCGGGAGACAACCTGAGTCTCCACCGGAGTGCCCGTGGGATAGCCCCCGGAATGCAAGCGTGCTGCAATCGAACTCCGGTAAGTCGGCGCCGCGGATGGGTGAGCCGCGCCCGTAGCGTCGCCACCATGCCGCACGACCTGGACAAGCCTGCGCCCGACGTCCGCGTCCTGTGCCTGCCATCGTCCGATGGCGAGTTCGCACGGGTGGTCGGGGAGTCTCTCGCCTCCGGCAGGGTCGCGACGATCGCAGAGCTAGAGGATCGAGTCCGCCCGTCGTATCCGAACGTCCGCATCCTTCGAAGCGAGCTGACTGGGGAACCTCTACCGACGTGGTACGTCTACCGCGACGGCGGGTTCCGGCCGAGTGGGACGGACTCTTAGCCGATCTCCACGTCGAAGGCGTCCGGTTCGACCTCCAGCCACGCCGCGATCGCAGCCCGCGCCTCGTCCAGCGCCTCCCTGCGGTTCACAGCGGCCACGGAAACCCACGGCATGGCGTCGACGGTCCAGCGGCCGTCCTGGGCGGTCGTGACGCGATACGCGGGGCGATCGCCGCGGGCGATCATCCGCCGGCTTGCCTGGTGCGGGGCCGCACGCTGGCGAGCCTCGTCGAGCCGTCGTGTCATGCGCTAAGTTGTGGGGTAAGCGGGACAGGTACTGATTTAGGCCTGGCCCAGGGACTAGCTGCGTCCCTTTGTGCGGTCAGCATCCGCCGAGGACCTTGCGCGTTCGGCTTCGTAGGTCTCCGACGAGATGACCCCGCGGTCGCGCAGATCGCTTAGATCCGCCGAGGAGGTAGTGTCGGGTTGTGATGCCGGCGGGCTGGGCGGTTCCGTGGCCGTGAGCCGGTTGTAGCCGAAGCCGACCGCAAGGAGGATGCGCGCGGCGACGAGGACGGCTACGGTCCACAACCCGCTGTATATCACCGCGACGCCTACGTCGTTGATCGCGAAAAGGATCAACCAGTGTAGCGTTGCCGCCGAGTCGACTCCCGAGTCTCGCGGCGAAGGCCAGAGCTTGATCGGCAAGATCTCACGGCGGCCACTCAGAGCCGTCTGGCGGCACGAGGAGCGCGACTTCACAGTCTGGCTGCGAGACAACATCGACGTCCTGTCGGATCAGCTCGGCTTCGAGCTGGTCAATCCTGAGAGAGAGCAGGCAGCCGGGAACTTCAGTGTCGATATCGTGGCCGAGACCGCCGACGGAAGACCCGTGGTCATCGAGAATCAACTAGAGCGGAGCGACCACGATCATCTCGGCAAGCTGCTGACCTACCTCGCCTCGTTCGAGGCCAGAGTCGCGATCTGGATCGTCAGCGAGCCAAGGCCCGAACACGTCCAAGCAGTGACCTGGCTCAACCAGGCGAACCTGGTCGATTTCTACCTGTTCAAGGTCGAGGCGGTCGTGATCGGCGACTCGGCGGCCGCGCCGCTATTGACGAAGATCGTCGGACCGAGCGTCGAGACGACCGCGGTCGGCGCGACCAAGAAGGAGTTCGCCGAGCGGCATGAGTTAAGGCAGCGCTTCTGGTCGTCCTTCATCCCGGCTGCCGGACGTGCCGGCATCCTGCGTGGCAACCGCGCTGCCCGGACCGATAACTGGATCGACCGGCGCGAAGGGCCGATTGCCTGGATCTTGTCAATTCGGGAGCACGATGCCCAGGTGACGCTTTACGTCGATGGCTACGGCCTTGTGGGTAACGAGGCATTCGTGCGCTCGTTACTGGAGCACCAACCCCAGATCGAGGAGAGGTTCGGGGCAGCGCTCGAGTGGGACATCGTGGAGGGCCGGAAACACGCCAAGGTGGTGGCTCGGATCGCTGGCCTCGGATACCGCGAACCCGAGGATCGGTGGCCCGAACTTGAGCGACGACTAATTTGACACCTACGCAGGACTTCGCGCTGCCTGCGATCCCTACTTGGCTGGCGCCGACCGCGCCGGTCGCGCTGCCGGTCAGGTAGTCCCGACACCAGATGCGATCGATCTAGGAGCGCCAAAGAGCCCGACATCGGCACGATCTCCACATAGTGCCGCTGGTCTAAGGGATCGTCCAGGCAGTCGTGCCTTTGGCCTGACGAGAACGGCGCTAGAGCGGTCCGGAGATGCCGCCGTCCTTCCGGATCCTCCAGAAATGGACGACCAGGAAGATGGCGGCGATGAGTGGCAAGAACACGACATGGCCGACGTAGAACCGCAGCAGCGTGTTCTGGCCGACCTCGACCCCGCCGAGCAGGATGCGGTTGACGGGTGTGTTGACGATTGGGAAGTACGACCCGAAGTTCGTGCCGATGGTGACCGCCCAGAAGGCGATCTGGTCCCAGGGCAGCAGGTAGCCGGTGAAGCTGAGCATGATCGTGAGGAACAGCAGCACGACCCCGACGACCCAATTGAACTCGCGCGGCGGCTTGTAGGCCCCGTGGTAGAACACTCGCATCATGTGCAGGAACACGAAGAACACCATCAGGTGGGCGCCCCATCGATGGACGTTCCGGGTCAGCAGCCCGAACGTGACCTCACTCTGGATCTCGAGGATGTTCGTGTACGCCAGCGTGGCCGATGGGACGTAGAAGAACATCAGGTACACGCCCGTCACGGTCAGCACGAGGAACAGGAAGAACGACAGGCCGCCGAGACAGAAGGTGTACGCGAACTTGACCGCGTGCTGCCGGACGCGCACCGGGTGGATGTGCAGGAACACGTTGTTCATGACCGCGTACGCGCGCGATCGTTCGTCCCGCGGGTAGGGCTGCCGGAAGAGGGATCGCCAGACCGGGCTGCGCCGGATCGTCTGGTCGACCCGTTCCAGGAAACTCACCGAGCTCCTCCTGCGACGCCGGGGGTGCCGGCCGAGCTTATGCCGCTTCAGCCCGGGCGATCGGCCGATCGAGCCGGATCGCCTGGACCCCGAGCGCGAACCAGCCCAGCAGGAAGCAGATGATGGCCGGCACCAAGACAGCCTCGCCATTCACCACAAACCCAAGGAACGGCAGGACGGAGCCGACACCGAGCAGCGCGGCTGCCGGGCGCGACAGGACCGCCGTCCGATAGGTCGCGATCGCGAACAGTGCTGACCCGCCGAGCGCGGTCATGCTGCCGACGAACCACACGACCCAGGAGTCATCGCCGGCGAAAACCATCCCGACCAGCCCGGCGAGGGACGCGACCGTCCCGACCGCAGTCACGGCGAACGCCAGCCAGATCAGGCGCGGGTGCACCCGTGCCTGGAAGGCACTGAGGCCGGCGAGCGCCACGAGCAGCACGGCCAGCCCGGTGACCAGAAGAACGGGGGCGACAGCGCCGTCGACCAGGAGCAGACCGGACCCCAGCACACCAGCGACCGTCAATAGGGCGGCGCCGACGATGGCGGCCGCGCCGCCGATGCGGAGAGACATAGAGAGTCCCCTTCCTTGCGCGAGGTGGGCCCCGCGGCCGCGCAGCCGGAGCTGGGCGTCGAGGGCGCCGAGGAGGATATCGACCAGATCGAACGGCCCGAGTGGACGTTCTGCGAGAACGGCTTCGAATTCGCCGCCATAGCGGTCCCGCCATCGGGCGGGGTAACAACGGATCAGGAGCGACCGAACGGTCATGTCTTGCCGAGCTGGCGGAGACCCATCTGGGCGAACTCGGAGAGGCCGCGGAGTTGCTCAGCGAGGTTCGACGCCCCGACTCCGGTGAGGCGGTACGGTCGGCGCCGATCGACGGGTGGCAGTGGCTCGATGAGGCCTTGCTCCTCGAGACGCGCAAGCGCCGCATAGAGGGTGCCGGCACCCATCGGCCGGCCCGTGCCCTCCTCGACGTCCTGCATGATCGCGTAGCCGTGCTTCGGCCCGTTACTCAGGCTCACGAGGATGAGCAGTGATGGCTCGGCGTACCGTCCGAACTCCGGGACCGTGGTCCGCAATCTGAACCCCACTCGTACGGCTGTCGATATATCGATAGGCGATATATACGCCGCCGGCGATAGCCTGTCAAGCCCTCGCCGGCGTAGCACCAACGTTGGGTCACGAGGCACACGTAGTGTGGGACCCGGATAGGAATGCGCTCCACAAAATCAGACCGGACCCGCCGCGACACTCATCTCTTGCTAGCGCATCGCCGACGTCACGAAACGGCCGCCTGTCAAAGTGGCTGCGGGCGAACTGTTCGAATCTAGACGCCGAAGCGAACGTCCGGCCGCCGCTTCCTGTTCGCCGTCAGCCCGGACCTATGGAGGTCCTACCCGGTGAGAAGATCATTCGCCCGGAAGCTCGGAACGGTCGTGGCTGCGGTAGCCCTAACCCTGTCCGTCGCAGGCTCCGCGTTCGCCTATGAGGATGTCCATATCCCACCCGCCGCGTGCGATTCGGTCCTGGCCGGCATCACCCACTTCCACGACTCACCCGCGCCTGAACAGATGCAGCAGACACCTGCCTGGGGTAACACATCGCGCTTCGTGTACGACCGCTGCGAGTGAGCGAGGCGGGAGGGCCGCACAGTGTCTCCCTGACCTTGCGGTCGTCAGCTCGGCCGAGTCGAGCCACATTGGTGCAAGCACGTAACTTTCACTCAAAATGTGGAACCCGAGGTGGGTGATGCTTGAGACGGAAGAGCCACGATCGCGGCGGACGGTCTCGCGTGCCCGAGCATTCGGAATCGGGTTCGTGCTTGGACTCGTCGTCACGGTACCGGCCGTCCTCTTTGCCTTACTCTCGCCGGTCGGAGAGGCGGTTCTCGCGATCCTCACTCCGGGTTCGCTCCTCCTCAAGCCGTTGACAGACGCGATGGCGACTTGGCCAGGGCTTTTGAATGTCGCCCTCGTGGCTGTCGCGAACGGGCTGGTCTACGGCTTAGCGGCAACCGCCCTGGTCAGCGTCGCGAGCGCCGTCCGACGGTGATATGGCGGCTGGCGCAATCAAGGCTTGCACGGGCGACGCCACTCTCGGCAAGGAAGACGACGGAAGGTCGGCCAGGGGAGAGTTCTCAGCCTTCCTGCCCACGATTTACTTATAGCGTCAAGGCGTCGGAGAGGTGACGACCCGCCCGCTCATCGGGGCGCTACGTCCTTGTCTTTGTGTACGGCCATTTGACGGCGGACGGACAATTGAGGCCACCGCGGTCCCGCGCCACTTGCCCGATTCTGTGGCGCGGCAAGGAGAGCCAGATGCAGGCACCGAGCCCGTTCCCGGCCAGCGTCCTGCGGCCTCCGTCCCCCTCGGCGCGCTGCACCTGCCAACATTGGGTCTATTGCGACTGCACGTGTCACGGCCGGCACTGCGATCCGTCCGAGAACGCATGCGACGTCGCCTTCCTGCCCGACGACGGCGGTCTCACCTATTGGGGCTGCGCTGGTTGCACACCCGGTGAGGGGGCGCTGCACTATCTCGGCTGCGAGCTCATCGGCTGGAGTGTGCCACTCGGAGGCACACCGGAGGCCCCGCAGTAGCCCGGTCTGGCCGAGCGTGCCTTCGACCTCCCTGTGGTCGATCGCCCGGCCCCGACTGTCCCACGATCTCTCGAGACGGGCGAGTTGTAGTGTTTCGAGGATCCGGGGCCGCATCACGCGTCGATCAGACCCGCTTCCGGGGAGGGGAGGCTCTCATGAGGGTAAAAGCGACTGCGGTCACGTTCGCGGTCCTCTTGGTTGCGTTGTCGAGCGCCTCGGCGGTCGCCGCGCCACCGTTCGGCCAGTGGCACCGGCTGAACCCGGGTGCCGAGAACGAGCACGAGCGTCTGCAATGCGTCGAAGCGGACGCCCATTGGTCGTGTGCCTACGACAAGCTGCCGGAGCCCGGCTTTCACATCGACGCAACGGTCGGCATGTTCCACGGAAGGAACGTCAGGAGCACATGGACCTGCCCTGCGTGGTTTTCCTCGGACATCTGCGACAACGTCGTCGCGGTGTACGAAGGTCCGGCGACGTACTTCCTTGACGGGGGTGGTCGGTTCCGAGTTGGTCAGGACTACGTCGTCACTGACATGGCGGGGCAATCTGTGCTGATCCAGTACCTGGATCGACCAGTTCGCCTGTCCATGGTTCCGAACTTTCGACGAGGCGGTCGACGCCAACCCGGGTTCCGAATTTGATTGCGTGTTCGCGCCCTAACCGTTCCGCTCACGCCACCAGCCG
Organism: uncultured Chloroflexia bacterium; assembly: GCA_963812745.1. Classification (GTDB taxonomy): domain Bacteria; phylum Chloroflexota; class Limnocylindria; order Limnocylindrales; family CSP1-4; genus SPCO01. The sequence continues at coordinate 237,950 of CAWEWE010000012.1, forward strand.
CTAGGTCACCGCCCTGGGGATCCTCGACATCGACGGCTCCAGGCTGGGTAATCGCAGACACGATCCGCTCATCGTGGTGGAAATACCGGGAAGAGATCGCGGTCAGTCGTCCCTCTACCGGGCCCCGTCTTCTCCCGACGTCTTGCCGTCTCGGCAGGTCAGGAAACGCCCGCGTGAGCGGGCTTCTCATGTGTCGCCAACGGCCCCGTCGAGCACGTCGGCGAAGCGCTGGGCGAGCGCGGGCCAGCCATAGCGCTCGACCGCGACGGCGTGCCCGCGGGCGCCGCGGCGCGCACGTTCGGTGGGGTCATCGATCGCCTCGAGCAGCGCGGCGGCGAGGCCATCGACGTCGTCGGGCTCCACGAGCCAGCCAGTCTCGCCGTCGGCGACGATCTCGCCAGGGCCGAAGCGGTCGACGGCGACCGGTGGCACCCCGCACGCCATCGCCTCGACGAGCACGAGGCCGAACTGCTCGCGCACAGAGGCCAGCGCGAACACGTCGGCCACCGACAAGAACGCCGGCACCTCAACGTGGTCGTACCAGCCGGCCAGGAAGACGCCGCGCACGTCGAGCCGGGCGATCGTGTCGGCAGGGTGCTCCCCCTCCCACTCGCCCGGATGGCCGCCGACGATCACGAGGCCGGCGGCAGCCCGCGCGCGGTCGCGGGCCTGCGCGAAGGCCTCGATGAGCAGCGGAAGCCGCTTGACCGCGGTGAAACGGCTGACGGTGAGGACGACCACGCCGTCGACGATCGGCGAGAGGTCCTCGGCGCGGTAGCGCACACTGCCGGCGTGCTGGTCCGCAAGCCAGCCGCGCGGCGCCTCGACGAGGGCGTCTCGCCACAGCGCCGCGCGATCGACGTCGCGGCGGACGAAGGTGCGCGGGTCGAACCCGTTGGGCAGCACGACCAGTCGGTCCGCGTCGACGCCGAGCAACCCCTCGGCGCGCGGGATCTCCGACCGCGAAAGCACGATAAGCCGTTCGCACCTGCGCGCCCAGTCGCGCATCCGCTGCGCCCAGGCCTCAGCGTGCGTCCAGCCCAGGGGCGGTCCGCCCGCGATCTCCTCGAGCATCAGCAGCTCGGTGCCGTGCAGGTGACCGATGACCGGGAGGTCCGGCGCGACGCGCGACGCCGCCTCGTGGATCGGGGTGAGGTGGTGCACGTGCAGCGCGTCGGCGTCAGCGGCGCCGGCGGCGGCCAGAGCGCGCGCCCATGCCGCCACCTGACGCTCATAGGCGTCGTCGTCGAGCGCCGCGAATACCCGGTCCGGGGCGTCGGGACGGTCCTCGTAGGACGGGTGCATCGGCGCGGCCCCCGGCGGCGGGTCGAGCGGGTCGGGCGAGGCGAGCGCCTCGTCGAAGGACACGGGATGGACGTCGAGGCCGGCGTAGAAGCGCGCGGCGTCGCCGAACGCCTCGAGGTCGGTCCGCGAGCCCGAGACGACCGTGACGTCCCAGCCGTGTGACGGGAGCTCCAGCGCGAGCGCGCGGGCGACGTGCGACGAGCCGCCGCGCGGAAAGAACTGGAGCGCGCTGAGGAGTCGGCGACGACGAGGCACCCGCTCAGTGTGGAGGACCTGTTACCGGCGCACCTCGAACACGAACCCTATCGACACGGCGCCGGGAGATGACCGACGAGGACTAGCTTGCCCCGTCTTCTCAGCACGGGTGGTGTGGACGGTCGCGCTCAGGCTATCGCTTCGCGTGCTTGGTTGGAACCTGCCCGACGGAGCGGTGGGCGAAAGACCCACGTCGCTGGGAGCCTAGAGGGCCACGATCGGCTCATATGTCGGTTGGAGCACTCGCTAAACGCGACGACATCGATATGCACCGGCGCGCGCGTCGATAGCCGAAGGGCTCAGCGCGCCACGCGACGCCTCCGACCTGGAGGTCTGTAGAAAGCTACCCTCCGCGCCTCTTCAGCTAGCTTCGGCGAGTCGCTTCCCGATGACGACCAGCGCTCGAGCGACGCCTTCGTACTCCGACGGCTGCACCGCCAGGACTTGCGGTTCGTCCTGCGGTCGTACAGGGACGACTACGAGAGTCGCGGGGCGATCGCGCTCGATGTCGAACTGGATACGACGAAGGTTGTCGATCGGGACGTCCAGTGCGAGACGGTCCTCCGCCGCGATGGCCAGGCGCCGGTCGGTCACGATCAGTACGTGGTCGCCGGCCTTGGCTTGGACATGAACCTGCTCATCGGGGTCCAAAGACCGCAGGGTAGGATGCGGCTTCACTAGAACCTACCTTCCATCCTTGGCATCACGTAACACAGTCCGTTGTCGCGCCCAACGTTGGATCCGGGTCGATCAGGCCCTCTTCGATGCCCAGCGCCGCGAGCCACTCTGGGCTGCCGCGACGCATCTGGGCGCGGCGCTGCCTGGCGACCTTGAGCTCGGCGAGGTCGGCGAGTTGCTGCGTGACCGACGCGACTCCGCTGTCCATGCGCTCAACCCTAAGCCACGATGCTGGGGCGTCGAGGCACAGAAACGTTGCAAACCAGGGGGCTGCGAATTAAAAGGCCGGTCGCCGAAAATTGATCGTCCGCGGCGGCCGGCCTGCGTATGGTCTCACACCGTCCCGGTGTGGCACCGCATGGGGGCCTAGGTCGTGGATGGCTCCGGGAACGGCGGCGGCTCGGGTCGGTCGTTTTCCCGGGCGGCCCTGATGAACGCCTGATACTCATTGCGGAGTCTGGCGGCTTCCGCTTGGAGGACCTCGGCCTCGGGAGACTCGAGCGTCACCTCGGCAAGCTGGCGCTCGACCTCGCGCCACTTGGCCAGGACCACCTCGGCTGCACGCTGGTACGGCACCTACGCCCCTCAGGCTGTCCGCGTTGCCCCCGACAGGCAGCGTACCCCGGTCGCGCAAGGAGCGGGACCGGCGGGAAGGTCCTACGACCGCGACGCCATCGAGGCACCAGCCGTAGATGAGCATCAAGAACATGACGAGGGCGATCATCAGGACGATCGCGCCAACGACCAACGCGCCGATACCGAAGAGAACCTAGAACCACCATGGCCGTCGTGGCTTGTCACCTTTCTCTTGCATCGCGGCAACCTTTTGGTCGGCTACGCACCACACGCCCGCATGCAGATCCGTGACGACGAGCCTCGCCGACTCGCCGACTCGCCAACTCCCGCAGCACGATTTGCTCATCGTGTCGGCCCGAGTGACATCATTCCCGCCCCTACCTCGTCGGCAAAATGCACGCCTCGGAAGACGCAGAGCCATGACGAGGCCCGGGGGGCGATAGCTGCTCCGGGCGTCTCGTTGGCGAAGCCTCGATTTGCTAGCCGGAGACGGGGATCCGGAAAGAAGATGGCCGTGGGCGTTCGACGTCGAGTCATCGAAGAACGGCCCCGACCGCAATGGCCGGGGCCGCTGTGCCCTGACGTGAGTGTGACGACGGCCGCCTAGCTGCTGCTTACTCGCCGCCTCGCTACTGTCGAAGGTCTGGGACTGGAGCCGGGGGGGCCGTGGTGAGTCGAGCCGCTGTTATCTAACGCGGACGGCCCTGCTCACAGGTCGTCGTTGCTCAGTCGCCGAAGAAGAACGCGATCAGCAATTCGCAGTCGGTCCACGGAACCCCCGGGAATGGGGCGGTCGGCACGACGACGTGCCCGGCGTGCGTGAAGAGCGCTTCACCGGCCGGTCCGAAGTGGACGTGCTCGTGCTGAGCGTTCAACGGAAGCGGCTGGTTTGCGGCGAGGTCGACGCACTTTCTGAACCCCACCGGTTCCCCTTGCGCATCGAGTTCGAGTCCGAGCACGAGGACGTGGGGATGCGGCGGCAGCTGTGCCGCTACCGGCACCGTCGACAAGCCCAGCAACAGACCGACGGTCAGGCCTAACGCCAATAGCCTTCTCATGACCTCTCCTCCAAATTGGACGCTGACAAATCTCAGTCTGCCCGGTGGTGCCCGAGCAGGGCATCCGCACGCGCGAAACTGGTGCTCGCTGGCACCACTGTTGCAGGTAGGACCGACGTGCGGAGCGGGCGAGCCTCGCTACGGTAGCCGCGGCCGGTTAGCCGTGGCTTACTCAAGGATCACGACTCCACGTACGGCTGGACCGCTCGCAAGGTGGCTCGACTCCATTCGGGAACGGAGCGACCCTACCGCTGCTCATAGGCTGTAGGGCGACCAGTCAGGTCGCGCCACCTGAGGACCCCGGATGCAGCGGGAACTCGTGGAACGGGCGATGGCGGGCGATCACGACGCGTTCAGTGAGCTGGCGCGCGTCTCGATCGGCCGGCTCTACGTCGTCGCCCGCCTGATCGTCCGAGACGACAGCGTCGCCGAGGATGCCACCCAGGAGGCACTCGTTGCCGCCTGGTCGCACCTCGGCGCGCTCCGCGATCCCGACCGGTTCGATGCCTGGCTTCATCGCCTGCTGGTTCGCTCGTGCTATCGCGAGGCCGAGCGACGCCGTCGACGAGGGAGCGTCGAGGTCCACGTTCCGGTCCTGGAGGCGCCAGTCGCCGACTCGACCTCGGACCTCGCGGATCGCGACCAACTCGAGCGCGGCTTTCGCCGTCTCGACACCGATCAGCGGGTCGTCCTTGTGCTCCATCACTACCTCGGACTCACGCCCGCCGAGGCGGCCGAGGTCCTCGGGGTCCCGCCCGGCACCGTCCGGTCGAGGCTCCACCGGGCCACCCGGTCGATGCGCGCCGCGCTCGATGCGGACGCCCGGACGATGCTCATGAACGAAGGGCGGCCGGCATGACCCGACACCTGTCTCCGGACATGGCGCCGGACGAGTTCGACCGCCTCCTCGCAGCCTGGATGGACGCGGACGCGCAACGGCGCGAACCCGAGGGCCTGCTGGAAGCCACCCTGGTGCGTACGGGCCGCACGCGCCGCCGTCCCGCCTGGCTGCTGCCTGAAAGGTGGATTCCGATGCAGCTCACCACGCGGCTTCAGCCGGTGCCGCGGATCGCCGGCGTGCTCGTCGTCCTGGGTTTGATCGTCGCGCTCACCGCGGTTGCGGTACTCCTGATCGGGTCGAAACGGCCCCTCGAGCCGTTCGGTCTCGCCGGCAACGGCCGGATCGCGTTCGTCTCAGAGGGAGACATCCACACCGCCAACCCCGACGGCACCGGCGTGGTACGTATTACCAGTGGACCAGACTTCGACGGGCGGCCCGTGTGGTCTCATGTCGGGTCGAAGGTCGCGTTCTTCCGATGGTCCTCGACCTCGGCGACGACGGCCGATCTCATGGTCCTCGATGTCGATACGCTCGACGTCGTCCGGATAGCGGTGGGAGGCGCGCACCTGTCGGTGCCCTCTTGGTCTCCCGATGACCGCATGCTGACGTTCTCACAGGATGGGCCGGGAGGACCGTCGGTGTACACCGCGCCTTCCGACGGCTCTACCACGCCGTCGCGCCTGGAGGCACTGGGTGTAGCTGAGGCGCCGATCTGGTCACCGGACGGCGCGAGGATCGCGTATGCCGTCCCCTCAGGCTTCGCCTATCGGATCCACGTCGCAGATGCCGACGGAACGGACCCCAGACCGATCAGCGGCACGTACGGTGCGGTGGCCAACGCGTTCTCGCATGGGGAGATGGGCCTGGCGTGGAGCCCCGACGGCGGATGGATCCTGTTCGCGGCCGGCGCTCAGGAGGGCTCGACTCACCTCTACGTGGTGGACGCTGCTGGCGACGCGCCGGAGGAGCAGCTCACGTTCGGCAACGGCACCGAGTACGGCGCGACGTGGTCGCCCGATGGGAAGCGGATCGCCTACATCGCCTCGGAGCCCTTCACCCACGGGAACGTGATGGTGGGGAACGCGGATGGGTCGGACTCGAAGGAACTCATCCAGGAGAAGGTCTTCTATCTGACCCCGCACTGGTCACCGGATGGGACGACGATCGTCCTCCACCCGGTCGCCGAGAACGCGGAGATCTGGCTTGTCGATAGCCAGACCGGGAGCATTCGGGTAAAGCTCGCCTACACTCCCGCGTCGTACGAAGACGACGCCCCTGGCAGCGCAGACATCTGGTCGTTCGAACGGGTGTCGCCGTGACCCAGTCTCGTTGACGAACGAGCCCGCCGGATCGTGGGCGGGAGCCAGATGAACTCAACGGCACTGCCCACGATCTGGTCATCGTGTCTGCGTCCTAGGGGTCAGAACGCAGCAGGACCAAGCCCCCTGATTCGTCCAAGGGCCGTGACTCGCCATCGCGTGCGACGGCTCCCGTCCCGGCTGTTCAGGGGCAGTCCTGCTCATACCCGAGCCACATGTAGAGGTAGGTGGCCTCACTGGCGGGTTCGATGACTGACGAGCCCGTGACGAGCCCGGCACAAAGCCCGCCGAACGACTGGGCGCGGGTGACCTCTTCGCCCGGAGCGACCAAGTAGGCGTCGCGCTCGCTCGTCAGCCACTCGGCGGCATCGGGCCGGGTCTCGGCGATGAAGGCCAGCCATTCGTCCTCGGTAGCCGTCCTGTCATGAGGGAGCCGCGACCGTATGCCGGTCCCGACGATCGCGCCGTCCGGGTCGACGATGAAGTTGAGCATGAACGGAGAGTCGAGAGCCCCGAGGTCGGCGCCATACGCGATGTCGCTCGTTTCGCTGAGGTTCTCGGCCGAGAACTCGACGTCGAACCGACCCTCGAATGCCTCGAGATCCCACGTCCCGAGCGGCGCGTCGGGCTCGACGGCTGAGGCGATCGGCTGCGTCGACGTCGGTTGCGTCGTGGGCTGCGAGGTTTGTCCGGATCCCACGTCCGGCCCCCTGCCGAAGGCGTAGAGTGCGCCAGCACCGGCCACCGCGACGACCGCCACGACGGCTGCGAGGCGTTGGTACGTCATGGGTGACGTCCTCCACGGGATTCGAAGATCCCGTTCCTGTGGCGTGCTCCTGGCGGCCAACAAGACGGCGTCGATGACCTCGGCCGGTGTCGCATCCGAGGCGTCGTCCAACCAGCGGGCGACTGCCCGAGGAAGGCTCGATGATCGGCCTCCGATGTTCCGCTGCATTCAGCCAATCCTAGAAACGGCGGCAGATCGCTGGCTTCCATTCCGAGGGGCGATTGAATAGGCTACGGAACCTCGACCGCCCTCAGAAGGGTCGCGCAAATGGCAAGCGCTGAGACACCTCCCTCATCGTCCGCCGATGAAATCTGGCGCGCCATGCTGCTCCATCCTGCGCCCTTCCGGACAAGGCGACGGATCAACAGCCGGATCCCGAGCTCGCCGCGCTGCAAGATGTGCGCAGCGCCGTTCGGCGGCCTCGGTGGGCAGGTCATGCGGCTAACGGGCCATGCGCCCTGGCCGAAGAACCCTAAATACTGCGTGGGCTGCTTTCGATCATTGAGGGACAACCACGGGGGCGCCGAGATCGAATGCTCATTTCTCTTCGCAGACGTGCGGGGCTCGACGCCGTTGGCTGAGCAGATGCGTCCGAAGGAGTTCACGCGGCTCATGGGCCGGTTCTATGACACGGCAAGCTCGGTGCTGGTCGAGCACGACGCCTATGTCGACAAGTTCGTCGGCGACGAGATCATCGGTCTCTATGTACCCGCGCTTACTGGTGACTCCCATGCCGAGCGAGCGATCAGCTCTGCCCGTGCGCTACTGGAGGCGACCGGCCACGCCGATGCCGGCGGCTCATGGGTACCAGTCGGCGTCGGGGTCAATACGGGCACAGCCTACGTCGGGTCGGTCGGCGAGGGGGAGGATCGAGAGTTGACCGCGATGGGAGACGCTGTGAATACGACAGCGCGCCTCGCATCCGCGGCGGGCGAAGGCGAGATCCTGATTACATTGGCGGCCGCGTCGAGCGCGAATCTAACCGGGGGGCCACTCGAGCGACGCTCGCTCGCGCTGAAGGGCAAAAGCACGGCCACGGAAGTGCTCGTCATGAAGGTATCGGCCTAAGGCGCCCAACAGTTCCGGGACAGTGCGCGGAACGGGTAGACGCTACTCCCGTTCGAAGTGATCAGGCAGAACAAACGATCGGCCAATGATCCGTGCAGGTCGAAATGCTGAGTCGCGTCAATAGGAGGGCAGGATGTCTGATCCGGTCGTCTTCATCAGCCACTTTCGAATCAAGCAAGACAAGGTCGATGCGCTCGAGCGGCTATCCATCGAGACGACCGACCGCCTTCGATCAGACAAGCCGCGGACGGTCCTGTTCCTCAGCTACACCGACGAGGACCGGAGCGTTATCAGCTTTCTGCACGCCTTCGCTAACGCCGATGCGATGGACGCCCACTTCGAGGGCGCTTACGAGCGATCTCGCCTGGCGCTCGAGTTCCTCGAGCCCGTCGGCTGGGAGTTCTATGGGAAGCCGAGTGCCGCGGCGCTCGAATCGGTCCGCGAAGCGGCTACGGCGTCCGGCGCGACGTTGACGGTGGAGTCGGAATACGTCGCGGGCTTCCTGCGCCTCTCGGCAGTCTGAGCATCGTAGACCGCAGTACGCGAGGTTGACGCCGGCGTGATCGAGTCAGCACCACTCACTCATCGTGCGCGCACCTGCTCCCTAGACTGTGCTAACGGCCGGCGCGTGATTCCGTAGCCGCGAACGCCGATGTGCGAGTCTGGTCGAGCGGCGTCTCGCGGGCGCGAAGACAGGGCTTTAGGAGGCTAGGCGTGAGTAACCGACGGATCGTCGAGTCCTACGCGAACGCGATGGCGGAGGACGACTTCGATGCCCAGGATGCGTTGGTCCACGATGAGTACGAGCTGGTCTACCCGCAATCCGGCGAGCGCTTCCGGGGCAGGACGAACCGGAGAGCGATCCTCGAGAACTACCCGGGGAGGGAGGAAACCGGGACGCGGCCGTCCGTCGGCCGCATCGTCGGGACGGATGACCAATGGTTGAGCCGGCCGAGCTGGCCGGGCTGGTCCCTCGTGCATCTGATCGGCTCTGGAGATGAGTTTCAGGTGGCCGGGACGGTGCGCTATCCCGACGGCCAGGACTGGCACTTCGTGTCCTTCATGACATTGCGAGAGGGGAAGATCTGGCACGAGACGCATTACTTTGCACCGCCCTTCGAGGCCCCGGCCTGGCGGGCTCCGTACGTCCAGCGGAGCGACTAGCCACTCGCCGAGTGGCTTCTATTCGAGTTCAATCGACGAATCGGAGCGTTTCAAGGATTCGCGATAGTTCGGCCGATGCGCTTGCATCGAGCGTGCCGGTTCGGATGAGCATCGACTTCGATCCGAGGTCGACGAAGATCTGCTGAACGGACTCGGGACCGATGTCGACGCCGATACCGAGGGCCTCCTCGAGCACAACGGGCTCGGCTCCGCTCGGCTGCGCGTGGAACGTGGTGGTGGCACGACCATCGAGGCGGCCCGTGGTTGGCGTGCCAAGCACGAAGCCGGGGACCGCGGCGAAACGGGAGGTCGCTTCCGCGAACGGCATGTCGACGATGTCGACGGAGATCGCTGGGCCGTCGAACCGCTCCTCGGCCAGGTTGAGGCCAGTGCCGATCGCGAAGCCGGTGCGGTTCCCATGGCCGTACCAGCCCTCAGGCACCTCGAGCGTCATCGCTGGCACAAAGCCATCGGGTGAGGACACTGTTCCCACCGCAAGGGGCGACGGGGCTCGCCTGTCTGGGATCTGGGAGAACGCCTCGCTCGATGAGGGAGAAGCCGACGACACGTTCGGAGAGGAAGGTCGGGCGGTAAGCGCCGACGTGGGGGATGTCGTCGAGCACGCGCTCAGCACGGCGAACGCTGCGAGACAGATGGCGACGCGCAACGATGGCCTCTGAGGTCGAGCCGCGACCAGAGCGTCTGCCATGACCAGCACGCTAGTCGCGAGCGACTGCGGTGATACCGCTGCGTGTCGACGGTTCGGTACAGGACCGTTGCAGCCTCCGGCGGCCCAGGTTGGATACGTCGCCAGACGAGCGGCGGGCTCGGTCGCTTGACGGCCGGGGTGAAAACCTGCCCTGTTCAGACCTCGACGGGGACCGGATAGACCTCAGTCGCGGGATGACCAGCTCGATCGTGGATCCGTCGCACCGCTTCGGCACTTGGGGCTTCCGAGAGGCACCACACCATCCCGGACTCGGGACCGCCCCCAGGCTCGCTGGAAGTCGACACCTTCATCGTCCTGATATCGAGGTCGGCCTGGGGTGATAGCCTCACGCCTATCTGGGAGCACGTCTTCCAGGACGTGGAACCGGCGACGAGTGAGGGGCGGCCCGACACCGTATGCGGCGGTACGTGGAAGTCAACGCGACTGTCGCCCACCCGGTCGACCGAGTATTCGCCTACCTCGTCGACCCACTGCGCTGGCACGAGTTTGCACCGGCCTGTGTATTCCGGCGGCAGATCGGCGATCAGCCACCTCGAATCGGCACGCGCTGGATGGCCACGGATCGTCTCGGTCCGTTCAGCTTCCACTTCATCGATGAGCTGGCCGAGCTGGAGCCAAACCGTCGTGTGGTCTGGCTATCGTCCGCGCCGTGGAACTCGCGAGTCGAGTACGTCTGCACGCCCGCCGGTGTAAACACCAACATCGAAGCGCGCTACGAGGGGGATATCAGCGGCTTCCTCCGCGTGTTGACGTGGTGGTTGCCACCGGCGATCGTGCGATGGGTCCTGTCGCAGGACTTCCGGCGCCTTGACCAACGGCTCGAGCGGGAAGCGACGGCCGCGAGTCGATTGCAGCGTGGATACGACCCCGACCTCGCCCTCGATGATGGGTTCGTAGCCATGGCCGTCGACCGTGCCGATGACGTGACAAGCTCCTAGCCGGTCATGTACCAGCTCTTCCTCTACGTCCACATCATCACAGCCGTCATCTGGGTCGGCGGCGCGGTCTACGCTCAGCTGCTCGCTGGGCGCATCAGACGGTCGCCGGATCCATCGGAGCTGCCGCACCTCGCTCGTCACATCGAGTTCATCGGCACGCGCGTCTTCCTGCCGGCGGCGCTGCTGCTGTTCGTCTCCGGCACCGCGATGACGTTGCAGGCGTGGAGCTTCGGGCAGACGTGGATCGCAGTTTCGGTCGCCCTATGGGTGCTCTCGGCGGTCGTCGGCGCTGTCTACCTCGGACCGCGCGTCAAGCGGGCCTCCGAGCTCTTCGAGACCGAGGGGCCGATTTCGCAGGAGGGCCGCGAACTCATCGATCGCCTGTTCGTGGTCTCGCGGCTGGAGCTTGTCGGCTTTGCGGTGATCATCGCACTCATGACATTCAAGCCGGGGGCCTGAATCCATCGGGCTCGCACCATCAGGCCGAGGACGAGCATCGGTATGCGATCGGAGTTCATCAGCGCGAACGGCATACGCTTCCACTGCCTGACCGATGGCGCAGGTCCGCTGGTCATCCTGCTTCATGGCTTCCCGCAGTTCTCGTACGAGTACCGCCACCTCGTCCCAGCCCTGGCCCAGGCGGGATACCGGGCGGTGGCGCCAGACATGCGGGGCTTCGGCGACACGAGCCGGCCAGCACGGATCGAGGACTACGCACTCCAGACCCTCGGCGAAGACGTCGCGGCACTGGTCGACGCCTTCGGCGAGCGGAAAGCTCACATCCTTGGACACGAGTGGGGCGGCATCGTCGCCGCCGAGGCGGCGTTGTCCCACCCGGACAAGGTGGACCGCCTGATCCTCGTCAACGGCCCGCCGGCGATCACCCTGGGACGGGCGATCCATCACAGCTGGCGCCAACGTATCCGGAGCTCCTACGTCCTCTTTTACCGCATCCCGCGCCTGCCAGAGTGGCTGCTTACCGCCCAGCATGGCCGGGTCATGAGCCTCCTGCTCTCCGACGGGGCGTTCAGCGCCGAGGATGTGGCTGCATACCGCGATGCCATCTGCCTACCGCGCGCGGCCTGGGCGGGCCTGGCCTATTACCGGTCGATCGCGCATACCATCAAGGACGATGCCGACCGGCTGCGAGGCCGGCAAATCGCCTCACCCGGCCTGATCGTGTGGGGCGAGCGCGACCGGACCCTGCGCCGGGACCTGGCGCGGTGGATCGATCTGCAGTTCATGAACCCGCCGCGCAAGGTCTTCTTTCCCGACGTCGGCCACTGGGTCATCGAGGCTCGCCCCGACGAGATCGCGCGCATCGTCATCGGGTTCTTCGACGAGGACCGAGTGCCCGGCTAGCACGGGTCCGCACCGACGTGCTTGGGACTACGAGGGGCTGGTCATGGCCGCGGGACTGCGACGATGGCTCGTCCGAGCGGACTTTCGCGCGCTGACGGTCGCCTGCCACAATCGGTGGCATAGCGCGTCTCCCAGTCGAAGGAGGTCGGAGTCAACACGCCCGACGGCCGCCGGCCGGTGGCCAGACGTCTCGGCGTCGTCTCGAACGCGGATCTCCGAGCCGACTTCGTCATGGCCGCCTACGACGAGAACCAACGCCGCCTGACGAGCTTCGCGTATGCGCTCACACGCGATGCGGACGCGGCCGACGATCTCGTCCAGGAGGCCTTCCTGCGACTCGTGAAGGAGCACGCCGCTGGCCGAGAACCGGAGAACGTCACCGCGTGGCTGTTCCGTGTCTGCGCCAACCTGGCGACCAGCCGAGGTCGGCGCGGTGTCGTCGCGCGGCGCTTCCTGCAGCGACCTCCGGCCGCGGAGACGGAGGTCGCCGCCGAAGTCGAGATCCTCCGGCATGAGACGAGCGAGGCACTCGTGGCTGCGCTCGCGATCCTCACGGATGAGGCCCGGACGGCCGTGGTGATGGCTGCGCAGGGCTTCTCTGGCCGCGAGATCGCAGAGGTCCTCGGTCGGAGCGAAACGAGCACCCGGACGTTGATGTTCCGTGCGCGCGAGCGGCTGCGCACGTTCCTCGTCTCCGAGGGGGTCACGCGATGAGCCACGACCACGAGGCGGTCCAGCTCGCCGTGGCGTCGCTCGACTTCGAACTGACCCCGGACGAGCGGAGGCGGATGGAGGCGGGCTTCGCGGCCTGCGCGGAGTGTGCAGCGATCGCCGCCAGCCACCGCGAGGTCCAGCGCCTCCTCGAGCGGCTGCCGACCCACGACGCGTCCCCGATCGTCCGCCAGCGCGCATTGCGCGCTGCGCTCGTGCCACCGCGCACCCGGCAGTGGCAGGTCCTACTGGTGGCGGCCGCGCTGTTCGGTCTGCTGCTCGCGGCGGGCGCCGCCGCGATCGGTGCGTTCCGAGTCGATCCGCTCGACCCCGTCACCGATGTGGCGCCAGCCTCGCCGCCCGCGCTCGGCGAGGCCGTCACCGCGACACCGTCGTCACCGGTGTCGGAACCCCCTTCCCCTTCACCGCTCGCGCCGGGCATCTCGGACCCCACCGCGGGCGAGCAGCTCCTCCTCGGATACGTACCCCGCGAGATAGCAAGCGATTGCATCCGGAGTCGCACGACGGCGTCGGATACCGCCATCGCGGGGGACGTCGCCGGGCTCGACTGCCCTGTCGGCGATCCCGACGTGACCGAGACGCGCTACTTCCTGTTCGCCTCGACCACCCAGCTGCGCGCCTGGTGGCAGACCGGGATGATGGAGATGAACCTCCAGCCCGACAGCGGCGGCTGCCTCATCGGGAAGGATGGTGAGACGCCATTCGAAGGTGGCCGGCTGCAGTGTTTCACCGTGTCCGGCGGCGCCCGGCTTCGCTGGTTGGACGAGGAACAGCTGGTCTACGGTGTGGTCGTCAGCAGTAGCGACGACGTCCGCGCGACCGTTGACTGGTGGGCGCAGTCGCACGGTGTCGGTGGCATCAGGGCCGATCCCACATTCACGCGGGTCGAGCAAGCGCTCGTCGACGAGGCGCCAGCGGATGTCGTGGGCGACTGCATCCCGTATCGCATCGTCGGCAAAGAAGCGACGCAGGTCGAGGGTAGCCTCGGATCGATCGACTGTCTGGTCGAGTCGAGCCTCGTCATCGACGTGGGCTACTTCCGATTCCCGACGGTGTCCGAACTCGACGGTTGGTGGGACAGACGGCTTCCGGGCCTGCCAGTCCGAGCCGGCAGTGGTGGCTGCCTGGACGGTACGCGCGGCGAGACGGTCACATCGCGGGGCAGGATCGCGTGCTATGTCATCGACGGCCAGGCACGGATCCGGTGGACGGACGAGGACCGGCTGGTCTACGGGGCGCTGAATGGTAGAGCCACGGACGTGGCACGGCTCTTCGAATGGTGGGACGATCGCCACGAGCGTTGATGACCGGTTCTAGGCGTTCGCGAGAGCGAGCCCCCGTCTGGGACCCGGCGATCAGCGCAACCTGATCGAGGTGACCACGAACTGGGCGCGGCAGCCAAGGACGACGAGCTCAAGTTGGACCCTCAGGCCGGTCGATGGCCCGTGCTCGAGTCGGCAAGTTCGGGCGGCACGATGGTCAAACTGCCCGGTCACGGTCACGGCGGCTTCCACGCCCGAACCGGCTTCGGGCAAGGCGTCGACGTCGACAGCCGGATCGAACGCCACGTGTAGTCGTCTTGGGTCCCCTTCGACTCGCCCCGGATCTGCGAGGGCTAATCCGCTCTGGCAGGGATCGAGCCATGCCGGATCCAAGGTCGAAGGCGGGTCGCAATCCACGAGGCCCGAGACGAGGTCCGCGTCGAACCGCTGGGGCGAATCTCCGAAACAAGCGAGCCCGATGAGACCGTGCGGCGGGTAGTCGATATCCGACAACGTCTCGAGTGGGCTTGCACGCAAACATGGGAACGACTGTGCTACCAACCATGGTTCGCCGACCTTGCTGGCGGCAGCGACCCAGCCAAGGTCAGGCGGATCCGGATGGAACTGCAGATCCGCCTCGCCCATCGGTCTGACCAGGAACCAGTCGTACCCTGACGCCGCGACCGGCCCTTCGATGACGAACAATAAGGCACCATCCCACAGCAGCGGCTCTAGCTTGATGGAGTCGTCGCTCACGCGCGGCTTGCTCCGGACGCGAAGGTCGTTGGTCACGACTTCCCCGAACGAGTCCGGCGTGAGGCGGTTGGGCCCGTTGGAGGGTGTCGCGACCGGTGTCGCCGTGGCGGCGGGTGCGATGAGAACGGACTCCATGGCGGGAGACATGGAAGGACTTGCCTGGAACTGCGTGCGGGCGGGGGTCCCTGGGGTGGCGTTCGGGTCCGGCGATCCCGCAGCGGTCGCTTGACACGCAGCCAGCGAGATCAGCGCAACCAGCCACACCGGAGAGCGACCAAGTCGGTGGTTCGCATGCCCCCGTCGAGCAGGGAGAGCGACGATCGGTGGTTTCATGTCAAGGAGACGCTGCGCGGCGGGGCGTATGCCAGCCACCTACGGGGGTCGCCGGCGCCGGCGGGCGCGGGCGGGGGTGACGGCGTCGGCCAGAGCGGGTTCACGCTGTTGGAAATTACGTATTCATCGTAGAGGCGGTCCCAAAACGCCACGTACACGCGCGAGGGCGGAGCCGTGCCGCGTGGCATGGCAAACCAGATTCCCGGTGAGATCGAGCGGCGACGTGAGTGCACAGAACCCGTAGATCCGCTCGTCGGCGTCGGCGTCCACGATGTCGACCCAGGTTCGGCTCCCGTTCTCGTCGGGTCCGCACGGCTCGAGGGCAGCATCCGTTTCGAAGAGCTCGGCCGCGTAGTCCGCCCAATTCGTGACCGTCAGGTCGTAGCGGGTGAACGGGTTCCCGAACGCGTCGTCATAGTCCTGCGTGCCAGCCGTAACGAGCGCCGGAACAGAGAGGGCCGGGTATTCGGGCTCGGGCACAGGCTCCGTGTCGGGCCCGTACCAGTCGATCCATAGCTCACCGTCGTGGTCAGCAGCCGCCACCCAACCAGTGGTTATCCCGCCCAGGAGAGGGTCGTCCATGAGGCGTACTCGGTACCACCAGTAACCGGACGCCGCGACGGGTCCCTTCAGGACCTCCAGGACCGTCCCGATCGCCAGCAGCGGCTGATACTTCACCGAGTCGGCACTCACGCGCGGCTTGGATCGGACTCGAAGATCGTCCGACACCGTGACCACGAGCGCGTCCGGGTAGAACGGTGGCCTGGGACCCATCGTCGGCGTTCGAGCTGGTGTCCCCGGGCTCGGCTCGAAACCCATTTGCGGCGAACTGCGGGCTTGCGCGATGGCGGGTGACGGTTGCGTCGACTGCACTCCGGCGAAGACGGACGGTGCGGGCGGGAATGGCTCCAGCCGACTCGGCGAAGCCGACGGAGGCGGCGTCGACGCGCCGCACCCAGCGATGACGATCGCCAGGGAGAGGATCGAACCGAGCGGTCGCATGTCGCTGCTCCCCTCAGGGCGTGTCAGGCAACATCATGGATAGCAGGTTGCTCAGCCCCGACCCGAGGATCGGAGCTGAGCGTCGCCTGTTCGGGTGATCTCAACCGTTGGTGTGCTCGCTCCAGCTATACGAGGCCATGGTGGCCCAGTCGAAGTCGCGGGTACCAAGGGAGCCGAGGTCGATGGCTCCATCGGCCGGGCGCTCCTTCCCGCGATAGCGAGAGTGCGCGTTGTACTCGCCGGGGATCTTGAAGCTGCCGGAGTTCCGGAACATCGCGACGGAGCCCGTTCCCGTGACGTCCACCATGACGCTCACCGTGTCGAACTCGACGTCGTACGTCCCCGCGCACTCGTCGACGGTCTCGATGGCGATCTCGAAATCGCCAGCGGCTGAGCCAGCATTGAGCTTCGCGTCCACGTTGATGGTGAGCCCGTTCGCCCATCCCTGGATGCGCGTCCCCTGGAAGCCATAGACCTCACCGTCGGGTCCGGCCGCGCATTCGGCGTACAGGCCGGACTCCTCGAAGATCTCGCCGTACGTGCCGTTCGACTCGTCGAACAAGTACACCGACCCGTATCCCGAGTCACCGTACCACTCGCCTTGGATCGTCCGGCCACTGCCGCTGAGGTTGCTCGTATTCGGCGCAGCGGCGACGGGTGCCGCAGTTGCCAGTACGAGTGCGCCCACCAGCGGGATGATCAGGAACCTACCCATATCTCCAGCCCCTTCCGTTGCCCGATGCCGACCGTATGGCCGGTGCGTCGGATGCCGGGGAGACGCGACATCGGGAACCGTGTTGCAGCGTTGGGCGTGTCGGCGATTCGACACCGGGCGGTTTGCAACAACCCGAGGGGGTACGGCGTCGGAAGTACTTTCATCCGCTTCGTCACGCCGCGGAGCTAGGGGTCGTAGATATCGATTTCGGCCTTGGCTTTCGAAATCGAAGTCGCCAAGCACCAGGACTCTTCCATCCATCAGCCGGGTCGCGGTATGGAGAGTCCGGGCCGTCGCAAGACTCGGACCCGCAGCCCACCTGCCGGCGATCGCGTCATACAGCTCGACTGTCGCAAGCTTCGGGGGATCGCTCCCCAAGCCGACCCCGCCGACTACCAGCACCGACCCATCGGCCAACACGGTCGCGGTGTGGCCGCGGCGGGCGTCGGCCATGATCCCGGTCACGGTCCATCGCCCGGTCGCCGGGTCGTACAGCTCGGCCGACCGTGTCGTCACGTCGTCGCCTAAGCCGCCACCGGCGACCAGCACGCGTCCGTCGCCCAGCAAAACGGCTGTGTGCCCGGCACGCGCATTGACCATGCTGCCCGTGGCTGTCCATCGCCCGGTCGCGGGGTCGTACACCTCTGCCGTCGCGCTATACGCCGGTCCCTCAGCGAGTCGGACTTCGCCGCCGCCACCGACCACGAGCACCCGCCCGTCCGCGAGGAGCGTCGCCGTGTGACCCTGACGCCCCACGCGCAACCGGGGCAGGTTGGTCCAGGATCGTCGCACCGGGTCGTAGCGCTCGGCGGCTGAGGATCCCGTCCGGCGCACTGAGCGTCGACCCGCCCGCGACGAGGACGGTCCCGTCCGCGAGCAGCGTCGAGGTGTGGTCACCTCGGCCCTGCTCCATGCCCCGCGTAGCGGTCCACATGCCGCTCGACGGGTCGTAGGTCTCTGCCGATCTGAGGGATTCGGCGCTATTCACGAGGCCCCCGGTCACCAGCACGATCCCGTCGTCGAGCAGCGTCGCCCCGTGGCCCCACCGCGGCTGGAGCATCGCCGCCGTCTCAGACCAGGACCCTTCTACCGGATCGAATAGCTCCGCAGCCGCGGACACCCGCCCGTCGAGGCGATCCTGGATCAGGCCACCGGTGATCAATACGCGTCCATCTCGAAGCAGCGTCGCCGTGTGGTGGGCGTGGGGCGTGATCATGTCCGGCCCGGTGGTCCATGCTGCCTCACGGCTCGGTTCGGTCGTCGCCGTGGTCGCTGTCGGCCGCAGCGACGGGCTAGGGCTCGGTGTTGGCGTGACCGACGCGGTCGCGCCAGGCGGGGTCGACGATGGCGACGGCGAGGCAGGCGCGGACGGACCCGAGCACGCCGTCATCAGGAGGCAGCACAACAGGGCGCGGGCGACGTTCGTGGCCATCGGATGCCTACTCCCTAGCGAGCATCGTTCAGCAGGAAGACGTTCGAGTCGGGCGATCGCAACGCGCGAAGCCTGTCGGGCTGGCGACACTTCCGACCGTACGCCCCGCGCGTCGCGGCGCGTCCCGCGAGTCGGCCCGGCGAGATGCACCGTGGGCTGACCCGTCTGCTCCACCCCTAACACCACCGCACCTGCGCCGTTGTCATTCGATGGGGCCCTCGCAGCAACGCCCACATCGTCACCCCGGCGGTGCAGGTCGCTCGCGAGGGTCCCGCCGGCCCAAGGCGAGCGCTAGCATCCTCGTAGATGGTCGATTGGGATCGATTCGCGGAAGAAGCGCCGCGGATCGCGGAGGTCTTCTTCCGCCGCCACACGGCGACCGGCAACCTGTGCATGCTGGCCACGCTGCGGTCCGATGGCTATCCGCGGATCAGCCCGATGGAACCCCGGATCTTCGAGGGCCGCCTCCTGCTCATCGGGATGCCGAACACATCGAAGTTCCGCGACCTGGCCCGCGACCCGCAATTCAGCCTGCACACGGCGACGATCGACACCTACGTCGGCGACGGTGACGCCAAGCTGTGGGGCGATGCCCGGAACGTGCAGGACAAGGACCTGCACGCGCGCTTCGCCGATCATCTCTTCGAGGAATCCGGGTTCGATCTGCGCCGTCAGGCGTTCGATCCGTTCTACGTGGCCGACATCGCCGGCGCGTCCTCGGTCGAGTTCAAGGACGGTCAGTTGACGATCACGATCTGGAAGTCGGGCAACGGCGAGCGCACGTCGCCGCTGTCCTGACCTTGGTGGTTAGTCGCCCGGTCCGCTGCTCCGCAGCACGAGGACCGACGTCGGCGCAGTCCTGCCCTTGAGCGTGAGGTCGCGCCGCTCCAGACCGGTCGTGTCCACGTTGCCGTCCGTGGCCGCATCGAGCGTGACGAGGATCTCGCCGGGCCCTGCTGCTGACGCGAGGCGGGCTGCGATGTTGACGGTGTCGCCAAGCGCGGTCAGATCGACGTGCGATTCCGAGCCGACCGATCCGACGAATGCGATCCCGGTGTGAACGCCTGCCCCGATAGGGGCCCGCGGCTCGACGACGTCGTCGCGGACCGCGGTCATCAACGCCTGCGCGGCCTGGATCGCTTGCGCGGCGTGGTGCGGGCCGGCGAGCGCCGGAACGAAGATCCCGATCGCCTGGTCACCCACGAACCGGTCGACGATCGCGTCATGCGCGACCAGGATCCGTGCTGCGGTGCCGAAGAAGCGATCCATGAGGTCGTACACCTCCACGGGTCGCATCGCTTCAGCCATCGAGGTCGAAGCGCGCACGTCCGCGAAC
Organism: uncultured Chloroflexia bacterium; assembly: GCA_963812745.1. GTDB lineage: Bacteria > Chloroflexota > Limnocylindria > Limnocylindrales > CSP1-4 > SPCO01. The sequence goes on from CAWEWE010000012.1 coordinate 257,599, forward strand.
AGCAGGCTGCATTCGATCTCCGCCCCGCCGTGGTGCTCGCTCAATTGCTTGAAGCACGAGCTGCAGTACTTCGGGTTCTTGGGCCATGCCCCTTTCCCGATCAGCCGCATCAGCGGGCTGGCGGTGCCTCCCAGCGGGGCGGCGCAGAGCTTGCAGCGCGGCTCGCCCGGGAGCCGCCCGAACAGGCGGCGGCCCGAGCGCATCTGCGATTGCGTCCCCGCCAAGACCCGTCGCCACAGGTCGTCGTCGCCGAGCGGTTCGTCGGTGTCCACTGGTCGCCTCTCCGGAGTGCATCATGACGACGCCCCGTTGCGGAGACGCCCGACCCCGTGATCTGTCACGACCGCGCGTCGAGCCGATCGGCGCGTGACTCCAGGTAGCGCTGTTCCGGGATGCTGAGCGTGCGCCGAGCAGCCAGGCGGTACTGAGCGGCAGCGTCGTCCCGGTCGCCGGCCATCTCGAGGAGGTGAGCGCGCACGGCGTTGGTCCGATGGTGGTCCGCGAGGGCCGGCTCGGTCGCGACTGCCTCCAGCCGATCGAGGCCGGCCAGCGGGCCGTGGACCATCGCGACAGCGACGACCCTGTTGAGCGTCACTACCGGCCCGGGCGCGACCTGCTCGAGCAGGCCGTACAAGCCGAGGATCTGGCGCCAATCGGTGTCTTCAGCCCGCGGCGCCTCGTCGTGGACCGCGGCGATCGCCGCCTGCAGCTGGTACGGGCCGAGTGGCGCGCGGCGCAGAGCGCCGGTGACGAGCTGCAGGCCTTCGGCGATGGCCCCGGCATCCCACAGCCGTCGGTCCTGCTCGGCCAGCGGGACCAGGCTCCCGTCGGGCCGGGTCCGGGCCGACCGCCGCGCGTCCGTGAGCAGCATGAGCGCCAGCAGACCGGCGACCTCCGTGTCGTCCGGCATGAGCGCGTGCAGCTGCCGGGTCAGGCGGATGGCCTCGCGGGTCAGGTCCATACGCACGAGCGCTGGCCCCGAGGTCGCCGTGTAGCCCTCGTTGAAGATCAGGTACAGCACGTGCTCGACAGCGGCGACGCGATCTGCGAGCTCGGTGGGCGGCGGCACCCGAAACTCGGCACCGCTCGACCGGATGGCCTGCTTCGCGCGACTGATCCGCTGGCCCATGGTCGACTCGGGGACGAGGAAGGCACGGGCGATCTCGGCCGTCGACAGGCCACCGACGGCGCGCAAGGTCAGCGCCACCTGCGACACGGGCGAGAGCGCGGGGTGGCAGCACAGCAGGAACAGCGCCAGCTCGTCATCTGCGGGCGTGGCTGGCACGCTCGAGCGAGCGACCGTCTCCTCGCGGCGCTTGCGAGCCACCTCATTGCGGTGCAGCTCGATCCAGCGGCGGGTCGCGACGGCGATCAGCCATCCCCGTGGATTGCCGGGTAAGCCCTCCACGGGCCACTGCGTCGCGGCCGCGACCAGGGCCTCCTGCACTGCGTCCTCGCAGGAGTCGAAGTCGCCGTATCGGCGGATCAGCGCCGCCAGCGCCTGCGGCGCGAGGTCGCGAAGGGTCTCGTCGATGCTCGGCTGGGGGGCCGGGTTCACATCTCCAGGCCGCTGTAGGTCATGACCGGGTGCACGTCGACCCTGCCGAAGGTCGCGTCCGGGATCCTGGCGGCGATCTCGATGGCACGTTCCTCGCTGTCGCACTCCACGAGATACATCCCCGCCAGCTGCTCCTTGGCTTCGGCGAATGGCCCGTCGCTGGTGATGGTCGTGTCGTCCCGGACGGTGACGCGCCTGGTGAGCGCGGCGTCCGCCAGCGCCTCCGCGACGATGAGCTCGTCCGTTGCCGCGAGGTCCGCATTCAGCGCCGCGTACACGGCGAGGCCCTCCGCCTGCTGCTCGTCGCTCATGGACGCCCAGATCTGGCGCGTGCCCGGGTTGTGATAGATCAAGAGCAGGTACTTCATCGGTTCCTCCCGTGTCAGTCTCGCCATCCGCTGCCGAGATGTCGAAACAGATCGACGCGGTTTCGACAGATGGCGAACCGACCCCGTGCGAGGCGGGGGTGATAAGGAGAACGACATGGCTATCGCCGATGACGCCACGCTTCAGGTGCTGCTGGACGGCCTGGCCTTTCCCGAATCGCCCCGTTGGCACGACGACCGGTTGTGGGTAGCGGACTGGGGCGCTGGCGAGGTCATCGCCGCAGACATGGCCGGTGCCAGCGAGGTGGTCGCACGGATCCCGTCATTCCCGATGTGCATCGACCATCTGCCCGACGGGCGGCTGTTGATCGTGGCGGCCAGCGAAGGGCGCCTCGTGCGCCAGGAGCCCGACGGCACGCTGGTCACCCATGCCGACCTGTCGGGGTTCGGCGATCACTCCTGGAACGACATCGTGGTCGATGGTCGCGGGAACGCATACGTCAACAACATCGGCTTCGACTTCCCGGAGGGGACGTTCGCACCGGGCTTCATCGCATTGGTCACGCCCGATGGGGCGGTCCGGCAGGTCGCCGACGACGTCGCCTTTCCGAACGGCATGGTCGTGACGCCCGACAACGGGACGCTGATCGTCGCCGAGTCGTACGGCAACAAGCTGACCGCATTCGACATCGCTCCCGACGGCAGCCTGTCGGATGGTCGCGCCTGGGCCGCCGTCGCGGATCACCCCGACGGCATCTGCCTCGACGGCGAGGGTGCCATCTGGTACGGCGACGTCGGCAGCAAGCGCGCCGTGCGCGTGCGCGAGGGCGGGGAGGTCCTCCAGACCATCGACCTCGACCGAGGAGGGTTCGCCTGCATGCTTGGCGGCCCTGACGGACGGACGCTGTTCATCGTCACCAACGAGTGGGGTGGGGATGCGATGGCAGGCGGTGCGCGGCAGGGACAGGTCCTGGCTGTGCGGGCCCCGGCGCAGCGGGCGGGTTGGCCCTGATCCGTTCGTCGCCGCGCTGTCAGTCCGTGCCCGAGGCAGCCTCTTAAATCCGAGCCGGGCCTCGGTCATCGCGTCAGGGTACCGACTGCTACCATCGCTCGCGATGGAGATCATGGGCGTCCAGATCCGGACGATCATCAAGGACAACGTCGCCACGCGCTGCGCCGGCTGCGGCAAGGTGATCGAGGGCACGCCATGGCGCGTCAACATCCTCGACATCGTCTCCGCCGAGACGCCGGTCAGCTGGGCATCGCGGCCGATGATCAACCCCGGCCCGTTCCAGTTCCACGGCGATGCGGCCTGCGTGCGGAGCTGGATGGCCGACCGCGGCTACCTGTTCTGCCGCAAGGGCGAGGTCCGCGAGATCATGCGCCCGATCCCGATCCCGGGTCCGGACGACGCTCCGGACGCCGGTCGCTGGGGCCTCTGCGACGGCATCCACCGCGACGATCACGAGTTCGTCTCGGCCTGATCGCGCCGCCGTTTGACGGCCCGTTCGGCGCAGGCCTATCCTTCGCTCGCCCGGGCGGAATCTGGTACCCAGATTTACCCAGGTTTTCGTGCCGACGGGTCGCCCGGCCGTCTCCCCCCACGGCCATGCCGACCCGTCGGCGCCCCGCCTACGCATCCGGAACGCGCACGATTCCTGCGAGACCCGATTGGCACACCCCGACACCTCGTCGATCCGCTCCGGCCGGTGGCTGTCGCTGGGCCCGGCGAGCCAGCTCGTCGGGGTCGACCCGGACACCCTCCGTCGCTGGGCCGATGACGGACGTGTCGCGGCGTGGACGACGCCCGGTGGCCATCGCCGCTTCGACCGCGCCGCCCTCGAGCAGCTGGCCGCCGACCGTGGCGGGCGCGTCGTCCGTTCGCTGTCGACGCTGGGTGCATCGCCCGCGCGGCTGACCCGCGTCTACCGCCGCCATTACGCGGCTGACACGGGAACGGGTCCACGCCAGACGACGCCGGGGGACACGGCCGCGGATCCGGAGCGAGAAGCCTATCGCCGGGATGGCCGGCAGCTCATCGAGCAGTTGATCGCGTTCCTCGATGCCGGATCCGGCGACACGAGGACGCGCGCGAGGCTCGAGGCCGAGGCCTGTGCCGTCGTCGACGATCAGGCTGCCCGGCTCGCGCGAAGCGGCGCGAGCCTGACCGAGGCCGTGGCCCGCTTCATCGTCGCGCGTCAACCGTTCCTGACCGAGCTGTCCCAGCTCGGTCGGCGGCGCTCGCTGGACAGCGCCCGGCTCGCCGACCTGTACGGCGACGCGTCGGCCCTGCTCGACCGGTTGCTGCTGCGGTTCATCGAGACCCACCAGCGGGTCGGTGGCTGACCGATGCGCCTGGAGATCCTTCTGCCCGCCCTGACCGCGATCCTCGCGCTGGTGTTCAGCGTGGCGCTGCTGGATCAGTGGCGCGAACGGCGCGGCGGGTTCCAGCTCATCTGGGCGATCGGCATGCTGTTCTACGGGGTCGCCGCCGGTTCCGAGGCGCTCGCCGGGTTCGGCGGCTGGAACGAGGCGTTGTACCGGACCTGGTACCTGACCGGTGCCGTCTGGACGGCCGGCTGGCTTGGGCTCGGGACAGCGTTCCTCCTGGGGCGGACGCGCTTCGGCTATTGCGTGGCGCTTTGCCTGTTCCTGGCCGGGCTGTTCACGTTCCTCGTCCGCAATCGCCCCGAGTATGCCGGCGCCGGTTCGCTCCCCTTGCTGTATTTCATCGCGGCCGGGGTGCTGGCCCTCGCAGTGGCGGTCGAGACGTACTTCCAGAACGAGCGCTGGCCGTCCCTCGCCGCCGGGGCCGTGGTCGGCGCGACCATCCTGAGCGTGTTCCTTATGGCCACCACGACGATCGCGCCGCCGGGCTACGCGGTCGATGCGGCGACCGCCATGCCGGTGGCGACGCTCTTACCGCCCCAGCTGCGGTTGCTGACACCGTTCCTCAACGTGACCGGCGCGTTCGCGCTGATCCTCGGCGCGGTGTTCAGCACGTACGTCTTCATGCCAAAGCGCCGGGTGCTGCCCTACTCGCTCGATCCTCGCCAACCGGGCGACCAGTTCCTGTTCAACCTGCTCATCGCGCCGGTCGCGATCCTCGTCAACTTCGTCGCGTCGCTGCCGGGCACGATCCGCGCCATCGGGGCGGGTCGGATCCACAGCCGCGTGCCGGCGACCATCCTCATCGCCATCGGCGCGTTCATCCCGACCCTCACCGATTCGCTCAACCGTTTCGGATCGACCGACCTGTTCCAGCTCGGGAAGTTCCTCGGTGTCCTGTTCCTGTTCGCCGGCTTCCTCGTCTCGATCGAGGTGTTCCGGGAGATCCGGATCCCGTTCACGTCGATCCGGCTTGCCCCGGCTCGGCGCGAATCGACGACGGCCGACCGCTCCGCCGAAGGGGCCGGCGCCGGCTGAAGCGCCCGCCCCGGCGCCCACGAGTCCTCGGCTCTACCATGCGCGGGTGTCCAGCCCGAACGTGACCCCACCCGCGCTGTCCGCGGGCAGCGGGAGCGAGCCAGCCGTGCCGTTGCGCGGCTTCGTGATCGTCATCGGCTCGGCAGCGCTGTTCGGCATGCTCGGGCCCCTCTCGCGCTTCGCCTACGAGGCTGGGATGGAGCCGCCGGCGTTCGTCGCCTGGCGGGCGATGATCGGGTTCGTCGGCCTCGCCGCCTTCGTCGGCTGGCGCGTCCGGACGGGCGCCACGCGGCTGATCCGGCTGGTCGACCTGCCCACGCGTGCGCGGCTCGCGATCGTCGGTGCGGCCCTCGCCGGGACCGTGCTCAACCTGTGCATGTTCATCGCCTTCGACCGGATCACGATCGCCCTGGCGCTGCTCGGGTTCTACACGTACCCAGCGCTCGTCGCGGCGGCCAACGTCGCGCTCGGACGCGAACGGCTCGACGGCACGCGCGTCGCCGCGCTCGCGCTGGCCATTGCCGGAATGGTCGCGGTCGTCGCCGCCGAGCTCGATCCTGGGGCAGGCATCCGACTCGACGTGATCGGTGTCGGGCTGGCGTTGGGCGCCGCCGTCAGCCAGACGATCTTCGTGATCCTGGCGCGGGACGGCTACCCGGACGTGCCGACGGAGCAGGCGATGACCACGGTCCTGTTCGTGTCCGGCATCGGGGCGTTCGTCGTGGCCTTGCTCGTCGGTGGTGTGAGCTCGCTCGCCCAGCCGCTCGCGAACCCGGGCGTCCTCCCGTTGCTGGCCTTCACCGGCATCGCCGCGGCCGCGATCCCATCGCTCGGGTTCCTCACCGGCATCCGGCTGATCGGTGGTACCCGTGCCGGGATCCTCATGCTGTTCGAGCCGGTCGTCGGGGTCGCCCTGGCGGCGTGGCTGCTGTCCGAGGGCCTCGACTGGATCCAGGTCGTCGGCGCGATCGCGATCCTCGGGGCGGCGCTGCTCCTGCAGCGATCGACCCGGCCCGGCGAGGTCGCGACCGCCGGTGACGAGAGCACGAACCCGGTCATCGTCCCGGGCGGCCCCTAGAGTCGCCGGGAGCGTCCGATATGCCCGATCCGGCGATCCGCGTCCTGCTCGTCGACGATCACGCCATGGTGCGCCGCGGGATGCGCGACTTCCTCGGCTTGCGCGGGGACATCGAGATCGTGGGCGAGGCGGGCGACGGGGCCGCGGCGATCGAGCAGGCGCTCACGCTGCGGCCCGACATCGTGGTGATGGACCTGATGATGCCCGGCGTCGACGGCATCGAGGCGACGGCCCGGATCAAGGCCGAGGCGCCCGAGGTCGAGGTCATCGCTCTGACCAGCTTCATCGAGGAGGCCCGGGTCGTGGCCGCCATCGAGGCAGGAGCATCCGGGTTCCTCCTCAAGGACGCCGAAGCCGACGAGCTGGCGGCGGCGATCCGGTCGGCGGCCGCCGGCGAGGTCCACCTCGATCCCGCGATCGCGGGCATCGTCGCCCGTCGGATGCGGGACGGCGGCGGTGCGGCAGGCGGGAGTGGGCGCGGCGACGGCATCGCATCGCTGACGGCACGCGAGCGGGATGTCCTCGCCCGGGTCGCGCGCGGGCTCCCGAACCGCCAGATCGCCGAGGACCTCGGGATCACCGAGCGCACGGCACGCACCCATGTCTCCAACATCCTTGCGAAGCTCGGCCTGGCCAGCCGGACGCAGGCGGCATTGCTGGCCGTGCAGCACGGCCTCGATCGCGACGCGTGACGCCAGGCGTGACGCTGTCGTCAGCGAGCGACACCTTCGACATCGCCGGACCGGTCGACGCGCGGGCCATCGTCTTCGTCCACGGCACGCGGCTGACCCGATCGGCCTGGGCGGCGCAGGTCGACGCGCTGCGCGACACCTATCGGGTGGTGACGATGGACCTGCCCGGCCACGGCGTGCTGGCAGACCAGCGGTTCACGCTGGCCGCCGCGTCGGCCGAGCTGGCGCGCGTCATCGACACCGCTGCCGATGGTCGGGCGATCGTAGTGGGGTTGTCGCTCGGCGGCTACGTGGCGATGGACCTTGCCGCCCGGCGGCCCGCATCGGTCCGCGGGCTCATGCTGTCGGGCGCCACGCAGGAACCGGTCGGGTTGCGGGCGCGACCCTACCTGGCCCTGGCCTGGGCGATCGACCGGCTCGGACCGCGCGGCATGGACCGCCTGAACCGCTGGTTCTTCCGCACTCGCTATCCGCCGGCCATCGCCGATCCGATCATCGCCGGCGGGTTCCATTCGCGCGGCGGCTCCAGCGCGTTGCGCGCGCTCATCGGCGAGCGGTTCCGACCGCGGCTGGCGGCCTATCCCGGGCCCGTGCTGCTCCTCAACGGCGAGCTCGACCCGCTGTTCCGGCTGGGTGCCGGCGCCTTCGCTCGGGAGGCGCGCGACGTCCGGCGTGTGCGCCTCGCGGGTGCGACACACCTTGCCAATCTCGACCGGCCGGAGGCCTTCAGTCTGGCCGTCAGGCGCTTCGCCGAGGAGCTCGCCGATCGGCCCTGACGGGGCCCGGTGCTAGACTGGGCTGACCCACCCAACGCCCTCCGTTGAGGTTCCATGCGCGTTCGAAAGGCCGTCTTCCCTGCCGCCGGCTGGGGGACCCGTTTCCTCCCGGCCACCAAGGCCCAGCCCAAGGAGATGCTGCCGCTGGTCGACAAGCCGATCATCCAATACGCGGTCGAAGAGGCCGTGGCGGCGGGGATCGAGCAAGTCATCATCGTCACGTCGAGCCAGAAACGCGCCATCGAGGACCACTTCGACCTGTCCTACGAGCTCGAGCACCTGCTCGAGGAGAAGGGCGACATCGAGATGCTCCGCCAGGTGCGGCACATCAGCGATCTCGCCCAGGTCGCGTACGTGCGCCAGAAGGAGCAGCTGGGGCTCGGCCACGCCGTGCTCATGGCCAAGGACCTCATCGGCCACGAGCCGTTCGCGGTCCTCCTGCCCGACGACGTCGTCGTCGGCGACCGGCCGTGCATCGGCCAGCTGATCCACGCGTACCAACAGACCCACAGCTCGGTCGTGGCGGTGATGGAGGTCCCGCACGAGGAGACGAGCCGCTACGGCATCATCGCCGCCGAGCGATCCGAGGACCCACTCGATCACGGGCGGCTGCACAAGGTCACGCGGCTCGTCGAGAAGCCGAAACCGGAGGATGCGCCGTCCAACCTGGCCATCATCGGGCGCTATGTGCTGACACCGAAGATCTTCGACAAGCTCGAGCAGACGCAGCGTGGCGCCGGCGGCGAGATCCAGTTGACCGACGCGATCCAGGCCATGATGGAGGAGCAGGGCGTCTACGCCTACGAGTTCGAGGGCACCCGCTACGACGCCGGGACGACCATGGGCTGGCTCAAGGCGTCCGTCGAGCTGGCTCTCCAGCGACCCGAGCTCGCCAGCGAATTCCGAAGCTACCTCGCCGGCCTCCAGCTCTGACGCGATCGCGCGGTGACCGCCGAGATCCTGGTCATCGCCGCGATCCGCATCGCGGGCTCGCTGCCCGTCCTGCGCTGGCCGCTCGCCGGCGGGATCCTGGCGGTGCTGGTCGACCTGTCCGACCTGCTGCTCCGCGACGTCCTCGACCTGGGTGGGGTCGGCGACTACCAGACCCTCGACAAGTGGCTCGACCAGGTCTATCTCGCGACGTTCCTGATCGTCGCGCTGCGCTGGGCGGGCTGGCCGCGTGGCATCGCCGTCGCGCTCTACGGTGTCCGGCTCGTCGGCTTCGTGGCCTTCGAGCTGACCGGCGATCGCGCGATCCTGTTGCTGTTCCCCAACGTCTTCGAGTTCTGGTTCCTGCTCGTCGCGGCCGTCGGACCTGACCGCGTGGCCGGCTGGTCCGCCGCTCGCTACGCCCTCTCGCTGGTCCTGCTCACTGTCGCAAAGGAAGTCCAGGAGTGGACGCTCCATGGCGCCCGCCTGTTCGACGGGATCAGCTCGGTGCAGGTCCTCGAGCTCGTGTGGCGGCGGCTGACAGGCGGCTGACGTCGTCCGTCGCCCCGGGTGACGGACGGTCGAACGGAGGGGCATGGGGTACGATGCCGCCGGAGCGCGTCGCGAACGTCGGCGGCGCGCCGAATCATGTCGAGGGGCACGTTTGGCGGAGATCGGGACGATCCTGGGTGGCCGGTACCGGCTCGTGGAAGAGCTCGGCCAGGGTGGCATGGCGACGATCTTCCGGGCGGTGGACACCCAACTCGGGCGTGATGTGGCCGTCAAGCTGCTCCGGCCGGAGTACCTGCGCGACCCCGACTTCTCGTCGCGCTTCCGCCAGGAGGCGCAGAACGCCGCGTCGCTGAACCATCCCAACGTCGTGAGCGTGTTCGACTATGGCGAGGACCCGTCCGGGCCATACATCGTGATGGAGCTCGTCGACGGCGAGGACCTGGCGACGATCCTGCGGCGGAACGGTTCCCTGCCGCCATCGCAGGCGGCCCGCATCGCCGGTGCCGTGGCGCGCGCCCTGGCGGCGGCACACGCGCGCGGCATCGTCCATCGCGACGTCAAGCCCGGCAACGTGCTGATCGGTCGCGACGGCCGGGTCAAGGTGGTCGATTTCGGGATCGCCCGTGCGGTCGCCGAGGCGCAGATGACGCTGCCCGGCACCACCCTCGGATCGGTCCACTACTTCAGCCCCGAGCAGGCGCGTGGCGAGACCGCGACCAACGAGTCCGATGTGTACGCGCTGGGCATCGTCCTGTACGAGATGCTCACCGGCACGCGACCGTGGGAAGGTGACAGCGCCGCGGCCGTCGCGCTCGCCCGGCTGAGTGGCGCGACACCCGACCCGGCGCTGGTGCGGCCGTCGGTACCGCCGGACGTGGCGGCGATCACCCGCAAGGCGCTGGCGCCGATGCCGTCTGATCGGTTCGCGTCGGCGGCATCGATGGCCGACGCGCTGGAGACGTCGCGCACCGGCGCGGGCACTGTCGCGGCAGGAGCTACCGGAGTGGGAGCGGGTGTTGCCGCAGCCGCGGCCGGTCAACGCGTCGCCGCATCGGCCGGCGTCGCGCGCTCCAACCCGACCGTCATGTCGTATCCGCAGGATGCCTACGCCCGCGCCGACGATGCGCCCGCCCGCCGGCCCTCGGAGCGCCCGGCCCGACGGACCCGGATCGAGGAGGAGGACGAGGAAGCGGGTACGAGCCCACTCGTCTGGGTCGCTGGGCTCGCGGCGATCGCCTTGCTCGTCGCCGTCGCCTTCATCACGTTCCAGCTCTTGTCCGGGCCGGGACAGCCGACGTCACCCGGCCAGGTGGCGGTGCCCGAGCTCGTCGGCAAGCAACTCGCCCTTGCCACCGAGGAGGCAGAGGCCCTCGGCTTGAAGCTTGAGGTGACCGAGCAGCCCTCGGACCAGCCGGTCGGCACGATCACCGCCCAGACGCCACTCGCCGACGTGATGGTCGCGGTCGGGTCGACGATCGACGTCACGGTCGCGTCTGGCGTCGAACAGGTACCGATGCCGGACCTCCGGAACAAGACCGAGGCGCTTGCCGTGCAGGAGATCGTGACGGCCGGCCTCAAACCAGGGATCAAGACCGAAGCGTTCGACCCGGTCGTCCCGATCGGTCTCGTGGTGACCCAGGTCCCGGCGCCGGGCGTGGTGGTCGCGAAGGGCACCGCGGTCGACTACGTGATCTCCAAGGGCCCCGAGCCTACCCCGAGCCCGACCCCCACGCCGGTCCCGACGCCGACCCCCACGCCACCGCCGACCCCGACGCCTGAGCCACCGCCGACCCCGACACCGCCCCCGCCGCCGACCCCGACGCCGACACCGGAGCCGACCGCAGCCCCGACCTGAGCGTCCGTCCCGCGTCAGCGGTCGGCGTCACCCCACAGGCTCCAGCGCGGCTCGCCGACGGGCGGTAGCGGGCTCGCGGCGGGCGTCGTGCCCGCGGGCGTCTCCAGCGCATCTGCATCCCCGGATGGCTCCGTCACCGGGGTGACCTCGACGAAGGCGAGCGGGCGGCGGTCATCGTCCGAGGCGCGTGCCGGAGCGATCGTCAGGGGCGTCCTGGTCGTGGCCGCCCCGGCCGGCCAGCCCTCCCAGCAACCGCGGATCTCCTCGCCGGTCAATGGCTGTCGCCGCGCGTCGAGCCCGCAGTACCCGAGCTGTCCTGCGACCGAGCGGCGGTAATTGCGACACGTCGCGCAGGAGGTGGAGGACCGCCGACACACCCAGCACCGCGCCGTCTCGGCCTGGGGAGTCCCGCAATGCGGACACCGCCACATCGGCATGGCGCGGATGGTAGCTGCGACGCACGTCGCTGTCGACAGTCGATTCGATCGCTCGTGGGGCGAGCCGACCTACTTGGTGATGTTGATGACCATCTCGTCGGTGGTGCGCCCGAAGTCTGCCGTGCGGACCAGCACCCCGGCCGTGCCGCCACCGCGATCGGCGCCTTTGGGGATGCGTGTCGTGTAGGACGCCTGGCCATTCGCGTCGGTCACTGCATCACCGGTCACGGTCTTCACGCCCGGTACGCTCAACGTGAAGGTCACCCGGGCCCCTTGGAGCGGCTTGCCGTCGGGGTCGTCGACGAGCACGATCAGCCGGATCTCGAACGGGAGCCGCTTCTGGCTGACCGAGTAGAACGACGCGCTCAGCGACGCCCGAAGGCGCCCGGACCCACGGCGCACGGTCACCTCGAGGACCTTGGTGTTGCCGGCCGGATCGGTCGCCGTCACCTTGATCGGGTTGGAGCCGCTGGCGAGGGGCAGGCTCAGTGAGAACGTCCCGTCACTAGCCGCCGTCCCGCCGATGGATTCGCCGGTCTTCGTATTCCGTGCTTGCAGCGTGGAACGGCCCTGCGTCCTGCCCTCCAGCGTCACCGCCTTGCGGTTGATCAGGGCACCGTCCTTCGGGGAGATCAGGCGGATGGCCGGCGGGTTGGTGTCGAGCACCCAGCGCGCGAGCGGCGACGACTCCGATTCACCGCCCGGCCCGACGAGCGTCACGGAGAAGTCGTTGATGCCCTTGGTCAGCGACACCGGGATGATCATCCGCGGCGTCGGGGCGAGTGGCCGTTCGTCGATGGCGGTGGGCGCTTGGTCCTTCAGGGCGAGGTACACCCGAACCTTGTAGGCGGGATCGCCGGCGAGCCGGGACGGGACGGTGATCGTGAGATCGACCTCGCCCTGGTTCGTGTAGGGCTCGGCCGGGGACTCGATGGTCGGCGCCTCGGGCACGGTCGGTGCCAGCTCGGAGGGCACCGGCGTCGCGGTCACGCCCTGGACGAAGTTCGTCAGGGTGTTCCCGAGCGCGCCGGCGACGACGCTCAGACCGCCCGCTCCGACGTACAGCACCAGGACGGCCACGGCCAGGACGCCGGCACCGAGCGCGAGCCGTCCCACGAGCGGGACGCCGCGGCTGCGGCGGACAGGCGCATGTACCGACAGGCGCCCCGGCGCAGGGGCTCGGGGCCTGACCTTGACGGGGGTGGGGCGCCCGCCGGACGGGGGACGGGGCCTGACATGGCTGGGGCGCGTGCCGCGCCGAGTCGTCATCGGGCGCGATTGTCGCATGCCGGTGCTAGAGCGCTCGCGAAGCTCGCGCCTCTCGGCGACCGGCGTGTCGGATGGATCCGGCCGTGTCGGAGCGCGGCGGTGCGTTGTACTCTGGCCCGGTCGCGCGTGCCGAACGACGCAGCGCGCCCGCAGCAGGGGAGGACGCTTGCAGGCCCGCGATCCACGGACCGGACGACCGGTCAGCCGCACGGGGCCCGGTCAGTCGGGTCGTCCCGGCGCGCCATCGGGTCGCCCAGGCTCCGGTGGGAGCGCTCCCGGCCGCCCGGCGTTCGGCCTGGGACCGATCGCCCGCGTCACCCCGTCACCGCTCGCCGCCCGCCCGGCGACCGCCGCCACCATGCCGATGGGCGTGCGCCCCGGCTTCGGTCTCCCGAACCTGCGGCGGAACGTCTGCCCGCATTTCTACATGACCGGCTCGCGCGGGGCGATCCCGATCCAGGCGCCCCACCTGCTCAAGGCCCTCATCCGCCAGGACACCAACGTCTCGCGCTGTCAGCTGCGGGGCGGCGTGCATCTCGACCAGGGCTACGTCAACGACGTGTGCCTGACGCCGCGCTTCAACCAATGCGTCTTCTACGAGGACGAGCTCACCCGCGAGTGACGGCCAGCGCGGCAGCCACCGACTATCACGCGGCGCTTGCGGCACTCGGCGCGCGCGGGCGATACGGGATCAGGCTCGGGCTCGGCCGGACACGTGCCCTGTTGGCGGCGCTGGGCGATCCACAGCGCGAGGTGCGCGGGGCGCTCGTGGCCGGGACGAACGGCAAGGGCAGTGTGCTTGCCCTGGCCGGCAGCGCCCTGCGCGCGGCCGGGTTGCGGGTCGGGGAGACGCCCAAGCCGCACCTGGTGTCCTATCGCGAGCGGGTGACCGTCGACGGTCATCCCATCAGCCCGGCCGACTTCACGCGGCATGTCGAGGCCGTGCTCGGGGTGGCCGATCGCGTCGCGCGGCGGCACGGCGAACCGACGGAGTTCGAGCTGCTGACGGCGGTGGTCTTCCGACACTTCGCCGAGGCCGACCTCGACGTGGCGCTGGTCGAGGTGGGGTTGGGCGGTCGACTGGACGCGACCCATGCGTGGGACGGCGGCGTCGCCGCGGTCACCAACGTCGCGCTGGATCACACCGACCGACTCGGCTCGACCATCGCGGCCATCGCCCGGGAGAAGGCGGCCATCATCGAGCGCGGCGACCGGGCGGTGACGGGCGCCGACGGCGAGGCGCTGGGGATCATCCGGCGGCGTGCCCGCCGCCTCGGCGTGCCGCTCACCGAGGTCCTGCCGGCCCCATTGCTCGGCTGGGACCGCGACGGGCTGACCGTGGAGCTGCCACGACTCGGCGCCGTGCGGATCGGCCTGCGCGGCAGGCACCAGGCGGCGAACGTCGCCGTCGCCGACGCACTCCTGGACGCGCTCGACGACGCTGGCATCGCGACCGCCGACGGCGAGGCGCGTCGAGCGGGGTACGCGGCCGCGCGGTGGCCGGGCCGGCTGGAGCTGCTCACGGTGGACGGTGACGAGATCCTGCTCGACGGGGCCCACAACCCCGCCGGCGCGGCGGCCCTCGCCCAGGCCATCGACGATCTCCGCCCGCATCTCGCCCCTGGGCCACTGGCGTTCGTCGTGGCCTCGATGGCCGACAAGGACATCGACGGGATCGTCGAGGCGATCGCCCGGAGCCCTGCCCTCGATGGTGCGACGGTCATCGCGACCTCGGTGGACGCGGTTCGCGCGCTGCCCGCCGATGCGCTCGCGGAGCGCTGGCGCGCCCGACTGGGCGACCGCGCCCGGGTCGAGTCGCGCGCCGATCCGATCGAGGCCCTCGCGGTTGCGCGACGCCTCGACGGACCGACGGTCGTAGCGGGCTCGCTCTATCTTGTCGGGGCCGTGCGCGCCCACCTCGTCGACGATCCGGAGTTACGGGATCCGCCCGCGCCATGATCATGCCCCGCACCGACGACCCGGCCGCCCGTCCGGTCCCGCCGCCCACGCGGATCGGACCGGTCACCTTCGCGTGGGGCGAACGGACGTTCGTGATGGGCATCCTCAACGTCACGCCCGACTCGTTCTCGGGCGATGGCCTGCTGGGAGGCCGCGACCCGGTCGCCGCGGCCGTCGAGCAGGCCCGTCACATGGTCGACGAGGGCGCCGACCTGCTCGATATCGGCGGCGAATCGACGCGCCCGGGGCATGCGCCGGTCGATGCCGCGGAGGAGATCGGGCGGGTCGTCCCGGTCGTGGCCGCGGTCGCGGACGCGCTTCCCGGTATCCCCGTGAGCATCGACACCACGAAGGTCGTCGTCGCCGAAGCGGCGCTCGCCGCCGGCGCGCACCTGCTCAACGACGTGTGGGGCACCGGACTGGATGCCGGCATGGCCGGCCTGGCTGCCAGCGCCGGCGTGCCGTTGCTGGTCATGCACAACCGGGCCGAGGCCCGCTACGACGACGTGGTGCGCGAAGTGGTCGATGACCTGGCGGCTGCCCTCGAACGTGCCGAGCGGGCCGGCGTACCCGCAGCGCACCTGCTGGTCGACCCTGGGATCGGCTTCGGGAAGACCGCGGACCACAACGTCACGCTGCTGCGGCACCTCGGCGCGTTGCGAGCACTGGGCCGACCGATCCTCCTCGGCACGTCGCGCAAGTCGACGATCGGGCGCATCCTCGACGCGCCGCCCGAGGACCGGCTGGAGGGGACCCTGGCCACGACCGCGCTCGGCATCGCGGCAGGGGTCGATATCGTCCGGGTCCACGATGTGCGGGCGAACGTGCGCGTCGCGCGCGTCAGCGACGCCATCGTCCGCGGACGATGGCGAAGCGAGCCAGAGGGAGGCCCAGCCTGAGCGACCGGATCGTCCTCAGCAACATGCGGTTCGACGGCCGCCACGGCTACCACGACTGGGAGCTGCAGACGGCCCAACCGTTCGAGGTCGATGTCGAGCTCGTGATGAACCTCCAGCCGGCGGGCGTCGACGACGACCTCACCAAGACGGTCGACTACGGCCGCGTCTACGAGATCGCCCGCCAGGTCGTGGAGGCCACGTCGTTCCGGTTGCTCGAGGCCATCGCCGAGGCGATCAGCCACGAGGTGCTGGTCGCGTTCGACGTCCAGGAGGTCGGCGTCCGCGTGCGCAAGCCGAAGGTCAAGCTCGGCGGACCGCTCGACCACGCATCGGTCGAGATCTGGCGCCGCCGTTCGGCGGGCGACCGCCGAGCTCGCTGATCAGCGGTCGGGGCGCGTACCCAATGTCAGTTGCACATTCGTCGTCTGGCCGCCGCGCAGGAGCCCGAGGGTGACGGTCTCACCGGGTGCATACTCGCTGAGCGTCGCGTCGAGCGGATGGTCGCCATCGATCGCCTGGTCGTTGACCTTGATGATGATGTCGCCGTCGCGGATGCCCGCTTGGTCGGCGGGGCTGCCGGCGACGACCGCAGGGGTCGGTGCGTTCTGCGTGCCGCCCGGCTGGACGAGGGCACCCTCGTTGACCGGCAGGTTGTTCGTGGCGGCGAACTGGCGGTCGATCGGCCGGTAGACGACGCCCATGTACGGGCGGGCGAGCGGTTGGCCGGCGAGCGCCTGCTCCATGATCGGGCGGGCGATGTCGATCGGGATGGCGAACCCGATGCCATTGGAATCCGCCGCGATCGCCGTGTTGATGCCGACCACGTTCGCCCCCGCGTCGAGCAGGGGTCCGCCGGAGTTGCCCGGGTTGATGGCCGCGTCGGTCTGGATCAGGTTGTTGAGGTTCTGGTTGCCGTCGGTGTTGATGGTCCGGCCCTTGGCCGACACGATGCCGCTGGTGACCGAGTTCGAGTACGTCCCCAGCGGGCTCCCGATGGCGACCACGAGCTGGCCGACCTTGAGCGCGCTGGAGTCACCGAGCTGGGCGACCGGCAGGTCGCTGCCGCTGATCCGCACGATCGCGAGGTCGGTCAGCGTGTCGATGCCGTAGACGGTGCCACGCAGCACGCGACCGTCGTTGAGCTCCACCGACAGCGTGTCGCTGCCCTCGACGACGTGACGGTTGGTGAGGATCCACCCGCCTGCGTCGTAGATGACACCGGATCCGACGCCGGTCTCGGGGATGATCCCGGTCGACGTGTCGACGCCGCCGTTGACGGTGATGCGGACGACCGCGGGGCTGGCCTTCGCGGCGACATTGATCGTGGCCGACGACTCGTCGATCGTGACCGGCTGGTTGTTGGCCCCGACGTTGGTCACGGTCGGCGTGGTCGATACGGCCGCCGGCCGATCGAGCGCCCCGGTGGCGTTGAGGGCGGCCAGGGTGCCGCCCGAGGCGAGCACGGCCGCCAGGAGCGCGGCGCCGAGGACCGTGCCAAGGCCGCCTCGAGCCGACGACGTGCCGCTCACGGCCCCGTGGATCACCGGCGTGGGCGCCGCGCTCGCAGCCGGCTCGTACCAGCGCTCCGGCGTGCCCTGCTGGACGGGCTCGTCATGGCGGGTCCAATCCGGACGCTCTGCCGGGGCTGACGTAGCAAGATCGGCGGCGTCGCCGGATGCGCGGACGACCGGTGGACGGATCGGTTCGGCGGGCAGCTGGTGACGCTGCGTCATATCGGTATCGTCGGGTCGCGAGTCACTCATCGTGGTGCTGGTTCCTTTTCCTCGGGTGCCCCGGCCGGTGAGCGGCGTTGCGGGGCAACCGTCGGTGTCTACGGTGCCGAGGCCGGATTCACGTGCGGCGCATCGGACGGTGAAGTTTCCGTCATGTTGGACGCGCCATCGTGAGAGGCGTCTGAGGACATCGACGAGCCAGCTGCGGCTGCCGCCGCGATGCGCTCGCTGCCCTCGGCAGCCGTCGCGACGTCGGCCTGTTCGGCGGCCGGCGTGCCGGCGACGCTGCGTGGGTCGCGCGGCAGATGGACCGTGAAGCGGCTGCCGGATCCGGGACCGCTCTCGACGGTCACGTTCCCGCCGTGGATGTCGACGATCGAGCGGACGATGGCGAGCCCGAGGCCACTGCCGGCGCCACGCGCCTCGTTCGCTCGCGAGCCGCGATAGAACCGCTCGAAGATGTGCGGCAGCTCGCTCGCGTCGATCCCGACGCCGGTGTCGGTGACATCGATCCGGGCGCCGTCGTCCGTCGGTTCGACCGACACCGACACGACGCCGCCACGCGGCGTGAACTTGACGGCGTTGCCCACGAGGTTCGCGACGACCTGGCCGATCCGCGGTGGGTCATGGCGGATCCGGATCGGCGAATCGGGCATGTCCAGTCGGACCGCGACCCCGCGCCGCTCCGCCATCGCATCGTGCTGATGGGTCGCCGACTCGACGGCCGAGCGGAGGTCGTCGGGACGCAGGTCGAGCAGCACGAGCCCCGAGTCGAGCTTTGACAGCTCGAGCAGGTTCTGAGCGAGCCAGTCGAGCCGCTCGATCTGGCCGGCACTCGATTCCAGGAATTCGGTACGCGCGTCCGGGTCGTCCGCGGCGCCTTCCATCAACAGCTGGTTGAACGTGCGCAGCGCCGCCAGCGGCGTCCGCAGCTCGTGCGACACGTCGGCCAGGAAGTCACGGCTGCGATCGCGGTCGCGTCGGATCAGCGCGACGCTCTCCGCGAGACGATCGGCCATGGTGTTGAACTGGACCGCGAGCTCGCCGAGCTCGGATGACCCGGCGCGGAGCTGCGCAGCGGGTACGCGCCGCGTGAGGTCGCCTTCGGCGAGCGCCCGGGACGCATCGGTGAGCTGGCGGATCGGCGTGGTGAACCGGCGAGCAAGGGCAGCCGAGACCACCACCGCCAGGCCGAGCGCGAACAGCCCGATCGCCGCGAGCAGCCCCGTCACGTTGTTGATGGCCGTGGCTCGGTAGGTGTACGGGTCGGCCAGCGTGACCTCGATCGTGTACTGCCGACTGACGGTCCCGCCCACGACGTAGCGCGTCACTTGCGTGCGCTCCCGCGCCTGGCCCGGGTCGGGTGCAGCCTGCCGCTGCAGGAAGACCGTGCCGTTCGATGCCGGCAGGAACTGGGGCGGCGCGTCCTGGACTGCGACGCTGATCCCGATCCGGACCAGCACGTCGGCCTGCGCTACCTGGTCGGCGATCAGGTTGCGGATGGCCGGGTCCTCGAGATCGGCGAGGACGCGCCGCTCGATCAGGCCGTCGGGGCCGACGACCGGCAACCCCCGTGCGGCGTTCGTCGTGATCGACCGCACGAACGCGCTGACGGTCGCCGCTCGCTCGTCGAGGTCCGTGGTCTGTTGGCGGGTGAAATAGTCGTCGAGGCGGTTGATGACGAAGATCGACACGATGCCCAACGTCACCGCGATGACCGTGACGAAGGCGACGCTCAGCCGGGCCTGGAAGGTGCGCGGCTTCAGCCGCCGGAGTCTGCGCAGCCAAAGGGACCGCGAGGCCACCGTCGGCTCAGCGTTCTGCGAAGGCGTAACCGACGCCGCGGACGGTCAGGACGAAGGCCGGCGTCGCCGGGTCGTCCTCGATCTTCTCCCGGAGATGGCTGACGTGCACGTTGATGGTCTTCTCGTCCTGGTCCAGGGCCTCGTAGTCGCGCAGCAACTCGAGCAGCTCGCCCCTGGTGTACACGCGGCCCGGCCGCGACGCGAGATGGCGCAGGATCTCGAACTCCGTCGGGGTCAGGCTGATGCGCCGCTCCCCACGCTGGACCCGCCGTCGCTCGAGATCGATGATGAGGTCGCGGTGGCGAAGGACCCGCCCGCCGGCGGCGTCGGCGAGATCGCCGTACGAGCGGCGGAGGAGCGCCTTGATCCGGCTGAGCAGCTCGCGCAGCCCGAACGGCTTGGTCAGGTAGTCGTCGGCGCCAAGCTCGAGCCCGATGACCTTGTCGACCTCATCGTCCCGGGCGGTCAGCACGAGGATCGGCATCTTGCCGCCGGCTGCGCGCACGCGGCGCAGGACCTCGAAGCCGTCGATGCCCGGGAGCCGCACATCGAGCACCACGAGATCGGGCGCCTCGCGGGTCGCGATATCGAGCCCTTCCTCACCGGACCGGGCGACGCCGACGTCGTAGCCCTCCTGCTGGAGGGCGTACTGGATGCCACGCGCGACGGCGTGTTCATCCTCGACGATCAGGATCGTGGCAGCCACGTTCGCGATGCTATACCTCGACAGCCATTCGGGCCCGGCGCATCGCGGACGCCGAGCGGCGGCGCGCCGCAAACCGCGGGCCTCGTGGTATCCTGCGGCGCTCCGGGCGCCCCGCCGATGCCGGCGAGCCGCAGCCCGCATACCTGACGATCGAACGAACACCCGAGGTCTTATCCATGGCAACCGCCCGCCCGACGCTGGCCGCCGAACCCCGCGAGGTCACCGGCAAGGCCGTCAAGCACCTCCGCAAGGCCGGCCGCCTGCCGGCGGTCGTGTACGGCCATGGCGTCGAGTCGACGAATGTCACGATCGATGCCCATGCGTTCGACCAGCTGCGCAGGCATGCCGGACCGAACGCGCTGATCGACCTGTCGGTCGACGGCAAGGGCTCGAACCCGGTGCTCATCCAGGCCGTCCAGATCCACCCGGTCCATCGCCGCCCGCTCCACGCGGACCTGTTCCTCGTGCGCATGACCGAAGAGCTGACCGTCGACGTGCCGTTGGTCGCGACGGGCACCTCGCATGCGGTCGAGCAGCTCAACGGCACGCTCCTGCACCCGACCGAGACCGTGCGGGTCAAGGCGCTCCCGGACCACCTGCCCCAGTCGATCGGATACTCGGTCGATTCGCTCATCGACTTCGACGCCTCGATCCACGTTCGCGACCTCGACATCCCGTCGGACGTCACGCTCCTCACCGACCCTGACGAGATCATCGCCAAGGTCCAGGCGCCGCGCATCGAGATCGAGGAAGAACCGGTCGTGGCCGAGGGCGAGGAGCTCGAGGGCGAGGCTGCCGAGGGCGAGGCTGCGGATGGCGAAGCGCCCTCCGGCGAGTCGCCTGCCGCGGCGGACGCCGACGAGGGCTGACGCCCCGCACGACGCTCTCATGACGCTCTCAGGCGCGGTCCTGACGATGCCCCCCAACGGAGGGACATCCAGCAGACCGTAGTGTCGGTTCCGAGCCCACGGACCGCGAGGGCTCACATGAACGACACCCGTGCGCTCCATCCCGTCGACGAACCGCTCGACGGGCGGGCGGCCAGCGAAGCCGTCCTCTTCGAGATCCGACGCGTGATCGTCGGTCAGGACGCGATGCTCGAGCGCGTCCTCATCGCGCTCCTGGCCGGCGGCCACCTCCTCCTCGAAGGCGTCCCAGGTCTCGCCAAGACGCTGACCGTCAAGACCCTGGCGGACGTCCTCGACGCGACGTTCCACCGCATCCAGTTCACGCCGGACCTTGTGCCGGCCGACCTCATCGGGACCCGCATCTTCCGCCCGGACCGCGCCACGTTCGACACGGAGCTCGGCCCGGTGTTCTGCAACTTCCTGCTCGCCGACGAGATCAACCGGGCGCCGGCCAAGGTGCAGTCCGCGTTGCTCGAGGTGATGCAGGAGCGCCAGGTCACCATCGGCCTGGTGACCTTCCCGGTGCCGCGGCCGTTCCTGGTGATGGCCACCCAGAACCCCATCGAGTCCGAGGGCACCTACCCGCTCCCGGAGGCTCAGGTCGACCGGTTCATGATGAAGGTGCGGGTCGACTATCCCTCCGCGGGCGAGGAGGCCGTCGTGGTCGAGCGGTCGCTCGGAGCCCCCGCTGAGCTCCTTCCCATCCTGACCGCCGAGCTGCTGACCGCGCTCCAGGCGCTCACGGCCGACGTCTACGTCGATCGAGCCGTGATCGACTACGCGGTCGCGCTCGCCGGGGCGACCCGCGACCCCGCTGCCGTCGGGCTGCCGAACGTCGCGCCATTCATCGCATACGGTGCCAGCCCGCGCGGCTCGATCAACCTGATCCACGCCGCCAGGGCACTCGCCGTCGTGCGCGGCCGCCGCTACGTCCTGCCATCGGACGTGACCGAGCTGGCGCCGGACGTGCTGCGGCACCGGATCGTGCCCAGCTTCGCCGCGCTGGCGGACGAGGTCTCGACCGACATGATCCTCGACCGCGTCCTCCCGGCCGTGCCGGTCCCGCATTTGGTGGCGACGGAGCAGACGGCATGATGCCGGCCCGTACGGCGGCGCGACCCGGACCAGGGCCGACACCCGAGGTCCTCCTGCGTGCCCTCGACGTGACGATCGGCCGGCGGATCCACGGCCTCGTCCCGGGCGACTTCCGGGCGCACGAGCTCGGGGGCGGTCTCGAGCTCGCCCAGGTCCGTCCCTACCAGCCCGGCGACGATGTCCGCCGCATCGACTGGCATGCGACGGCACGGACGACGATCCCGCACGTCCGCGTCCACGTCCCTGAGCGCGCGCTGACGACGTGGCTGTTGCTCGACGTCTCGCCGTCGATGACGTTCGGCACCGCGCTCCGACGCAAGGCGGACGTCGCCGAAGGCGTCGCCATCGCGATCGGTCACCTCGCCACCCAGCGGGGCAACCGACTCGGTGTGGTCACGTTCGGCGGTCGCGACGATCGCCGCCGGTCACCGACCGGCGGCCGGAACGGCCTGCTCTCGGCGCTCCTCGTCGCACGCGACGACATCGACCTCGAGGCGTCGCCCGATGCGTCGAGCTCGCCGGCGGCCGCGCTTCGGTTCGTCTCCGGCGTCGCTCGCCGCGGTGGCCTCGTCGTGCTGGTGTCGGACTTCCGCGGTCCGCGCGAGTGGCTACGACCGCTGGCAGCGGTGGCCGCCCGGCACCAGGTGCTGGCCATCGAGATCGATGACCCGCGCGAGGGCGATCTGCCCGACGTCGGCGAGCTGACGCTCGTGGACGCCGAGACGGGTCGCGAAGTGCGTGTTGATACGTCGTCGGGCCGCCTCCGCGAGCGCTTCGCTGCGGCGGCCGCCGACGAGCGTCGCTCGCTCGCACAGGCATTACGTCGGCTCGGTGTCGGCCATGTCACGTTGTCGACCTCGACGAGCTGGCTCGATAGCCTGGCGGGGCAGCTCCGCGTCCTGCGGCGGGCGTCATGAGCTTCGCGTCGCCGATCCTCCTTGTCGGACTCCTGCTCGTGCCGCTGGCGGTGTTGCTGTACCTGTTCGTGCAACGACGCCGCTCCCGGTACGTGGTCCGCTTCACGAACGTCGACCTCCTCGCCAACCTGGTCCCGAGGACGCCGGCCTGGCGGCGGCACGTCCCGCCCGCGCTGTACGTGCTCGCGCTCGCGGCGCTCGTCATCGGCCTGGCACGGCCGTCGGCGATCGTTGCCGTCCCGCGCGAGGACGCGACGATCGTGCTGACGATGGACGTCTCGGGCTCGATGCTCGCGACCGACGTCACGCCGAGCCGGCTCGACAGCGCCAAGCAGGCCGCATCGACCTTCATCGACCAGCTGCCGGCGACCTTCCGCGTCGGGCTCGTCACGTTCGGGACGGCGGCCAACGTGATGGTCACGCCGACCACCGACCGGGCCGAGATCCTGGCCGCACTCGACGGCCTCCAGGCCGAGGGCGGGACGGCGCTCGGTGATGCCATCGCCCTGTCGTTGGACGTCGCGCAGGACGCGATCGGGTCCGCGGCATCGCCTGATGCCGCAGCGGCTCCGACCGCCGACCCGTCGGCCGACCCGTCGGCCGATCCGTCGGCGTCGCCCGGGACCGACGAGCCGCCGCTGGTCGCCACGGTGCTGCTGTCCGACGGTGCCAACTCGACCGGCCGGCTGGAGCCCGACGTCGCCGCCCGAGATGCGGCAGCGGCACGCATGCCCGTGTACACCATCGCGCTCGGGACGGGATCGGGCGTGGTCTCGGTACCCGATGAGTTCGGCGTGCCACAGGTCGTCCCGGTCCCACCCGATACCGACACGCTCGCGGCGATCGCCGAGACCACCGGCGCACGGTCGTTCGAGGCGCCGACCGCCGATGACCTCCGCCAGATCTACGAGAGCCTCGGCTCCCGGGTCGGCACTCGGCAGGAGTCGCAGGAGGTCACGCAGTGGTTCGCCGGGGCCGGCCTGGTCCTGATGGTCGCCGGGGCGGGGCTCGCTGCCCACTGGTTCAACCGATTCCCGTGAGCACGGACCAGCACGCCCGGAATCGAGGTGGCGATGACCGTGATCGGCTGACGACCGAGCGTCCCAGGTACCACATCAAGACAGGAGACACGCACATGACATGGCATGACCGGCCGATCGAACAGGCGGATGCGCCGCCGTCGAAGGTATCGACGACACCGACACCGCCCACCCAGTCCGAGGCGCAGCCGAGTCCGGCCCGCCGGACCCTGCTCACGGCGATCCTCGGGGCCTCCCTGCTCGTTGCCGGCGGGGTCGCGGCCGTCGCGGCCGCCAGCCCCGATCCGTCGGGCAGTCCGGCACCCGCGGCCAGCGACGGCGCGTCGTCCAGCGGGAACACCGGCTCCCAGAGCGGCCGACAGCATGACGGGCCCTGCCCCGACGACGGCGGCAGCGGCTCGGGCGGCTCGAACGGCTCGGGAGGCTCGTCGGGGTCCGATGACGGCCAGACGGCCGATCCGTCGCCGACCACGACACCCGCCACCTAGCCCGACCATGACCGGCGACCGGCATCCCACCGGTCGCCGGGTCCATCGCTAAGGCGGCAGGACCTGACCCACTTCCTCGAGGACGTCCAGGAACCCGGCCACCGGACCCGACGGCGGCCCGATGTCGTGTCGCCGGATCGCCACGATGCGGCGTCGGATGGGCGCCGCACCCTCGATGTCGATCGCCCGGAGTCGACCGTCCGCCAGCTCCGACGCGACCGACGCGTGCGGCAGGAGCGCGACACCCAGGCCCTGTCCGACCATCTGCTTGGCCGAATCGATGTTGTCGAGTTCCATCACGCCCCCCGGCGACACGCCGGCCTCGCGGAAGAAGGCGTTGGTCAGGTCGTAGTAGCTCGACGTCCGGTCGAACAGGATCAGCCGCGCGCCCTCCAGCTCGTGGACGCCGACCGTGGTGCGATCGCCGAAGCGGTGACTACCGGCCGCGACCAGCACCAGCTCGTCGTCGTACAGCGGACGCATCTCCACGTCGGGGTGCCGGAGCTCGCGGACCAGCCCCAGGTCGATCTCGCGCCGAAGCGCGAGATCGAGGATCTCCTCCGAATGGCCGGTGCGGACGACGAGCCGCACGTTCGGATACCGCTGGGTGTAGCGGACGAGCAGCGCCGGCAGAACGTACGTGCTGACGGCGGGCGCGGCACCAAGGACCAGCTCGCCGGTGCCACCGCGACCCAGTTCGGCAAGGAGGCTGGCGCCGGCACCCAGGGCGCCCATCGCGCGCTCGGCGTAGGGGAGGAAGGCGCGCCCGGCATCGGTCAGCTCCATCCCGTGCCGCCCGCGGAGGAAGAGCGGGGTCCCGAGCTCGGACTCGAGCGCCTGGATCCGGGCGGTCAGGGCGGGCTGCGTGACGTGCAGGGCCTCGGCGGCTCGGCTGAGATTGCGGTGGCGGGCGGTCTCGAGGAAGCCCTCGATCTGGCTGAGCAGCATGGCCGACCATCCTAGCGCGAGATATCGATGAAATCGATATGAAACATCACATCATTCGATTGGACTGATGACTCGCCGAGGACTAGCCTTGCTCTCCCGCTGGCTGCCAGCGACGCGTTCCGAGGAGACCGCCATGAGCCCCGACGCCGTTCCGAGCCGCATCACCATCGACTTCCGGGACACGGCGATGCCATCACGAACGTGGATCCTCGGCGTCGACGACCGCGGACCCGACCGGCTCGAGCTGATCACCTTCGAGCGACATGACGGGGCGCCGACCACCCACGTCGCCAATCCCCGAACGGAGCGGCGACCCATCGCGTGGGCCGGCGCGCTCGTCGCCGAGTGTGCCTGTCCGGAATTCTGCGAACGCGACCACGCGAACGAGTAGGTGACGTGGTTGACGGGCCGAGCGACGTCCCGCCGATGACGGGGCCCAGCGCGCCTGACGTCGAGGCTCGCCTAGGCGAGCTCCAGCGATGGTTCGATTCGCCGCGCTTCGAGGGGATCGTCCGGCTGCACACGGCCCGCGAGGTCGCCGAGCAGCAGGGCACGATCCCCAATGACCACGCGATCGCCCGATCGGCGGCCGAGGCCTTCTTCGCCCGGCTACGGGAGCTGTTCGACGCGAGGCAACAGATCACGACGTTCGGACCCTACTCACCCGGTCAGGCCGTCGTGATGAAGCGGCTCGGCATCGAGGGCATCTATCTCGGCGGCTGGGCGACGTCCGCCAAGGGCTCGGCGACGGAGGATCCCGGCCCCGATCTCGCGAGCTACCCGTTGAGCCAGGTGCCGGACGAGGCGGCCGGCCTGGTCCGTGCCCTCCTGGCGGCAGACCGCAATCAGCACTTCCTGCGCAGCCGCATGACCGACGAGGAGCGGGAAGCCAGCCCGGCGGTCGATTTCAGGCCCTTCATCATCGCCGACGCCGACACCGGGCACGGCGGTGACGGACACGTTCGCAACCTGATCCGTCGCTTCGTCGAGGCGGGCGTGCCCGGCTACCACATCGAGGACCAGAAGCCGGGCGCCAAGAAGTGCGGTCACCAGGCCGGCAAGGTCCTCGTGTCGTCCGAGGAGCAGATCAAGCGGCTCAATGCCGCTCGTCTCCAGCTCGACATCATGGGCGTGCCCGGGATCATCGTGGCGCGAACGGACGCCGAGGCCGCGACGTTCCTTGAGGGTCGCTCCGACGAGCGCGATCAGCCGTTCATCCTCGGCGCGACCGCCGTCGACGTACCGAGCTATCGAGCGGCGCTCGTGGCCATCCGGCGGACGCTGCACGACGCCGGCATCGAGAGCGTGCGCGGACACCTGCTGTTCGCGGTCCCGGACGGCGAGCTCGAGGAGGCCCGGGACTGGCTGGCGCGGACGGGGCTGCTCGATCGGGTCCGTCTGCTCGCCGCCGGATCCGACGGGACCGACGACCGCGACCTCCACGGAGCGCTGGACGAACTCGACGACGCCTTCGCCACGACGTGGCAGGCACACGCCGGTCTGCGGACGTACGGCGACGCCGTGGCGGATGCGCTCGCGGCCCGGGTCGCCGAGGGCGAGTCGTTCACGACGAGCGAGGAGGCGTTGCGCGCGTTCGCCAGCTCCGCGTCGTTCAGCGAGGTCCGCGCCGCCGCGGACCAGCTCGGCCTTCGGGTCGAGTGGGATCCGGAGCTGCCCAAGACACCGGACGGCTACTACCAGGTCCAGGGCGGCATCGACTACGCCATCACCAAGTCGCTGGCGGCCGCGCCGTTCGCCGACCTGCTATGGATGGAGACCAAGACGGCCGACCTCGACGACGCCCGCCGGTTCGCGGACGCCATCCACGCGGTCTACCCCGACAAGATGCTCGCCTACAACTTGTCGCCCTCGTTCAACTGGGACACGACCGGGATGAGCGACGAGGAGATGCGCCGCTTCCCGGAGGAGCTCGGCAAGCTCGGCTACGTCTTCGACTTCATCACCTATGGCGGCCACCAGATCGACGGCCTGGCGGCCGAGGAGTTCGCCCGAGCGCTGAACGAGGACGGCATGCTCGCGCTCGCCCGACTCCAGCGGCGGTTCCGCCTGCTCGAGTCGCCCTATCGGACGCCACAGTCACTGGTCGGCGGTGACCGGCTCGACGCCGCCCTCATGGCCTCGTCCGGGAGGACCGCCGCGACCAAGGCGATGGGCAAGGGCTCGACCCAGCACCAGCACCTCGTCCAGACCGAGGTGCCGACGTCGCTGCTCGAGAGCTGGCTGGAGGCCTGGCGCGCGCGATGGGGCCATGACCAGGCCCTACGGGTCGAGCTGCGACCGCACATCGCGGGCTCGGACCTGTTGGAGATCCGGGTCATCGACGAGGATGGCACCTCCCTCGCGGATGTCGTGTTCACGAGCATCGTCGACCGGCGCGGACGGACGATCCTGTCGGTCCGCGATCAGAACACCGACCCGGCGGTCCGCCGGCGCCGCCTGATGACGCTGGTGCAGCTGTTCCTCGTGCACCGCTACCGGGCCGCCTCGATCCACTACCTGACGCCGACCGACGACAACGCCGCCCAGTCCGAGGGGATGCGCGCGCTGGGGTTGTTCTCCGCGGTGCAGTCCGAGATCGGCCAGATCATCGTCGGCCACGTGGACCGCCCCCGGGTCGCCGAGCTCGTCGCGGCCGACCGCACCGCCCTCGACGCCTTGATCCAGGCTGACCGCGCTGCGGGCGCGGCGCCGATACCGGCGGGAGCCTAGCCGGACCGGATCCCGGACGCGTACACGATCCCGGCGCGGAAATGCAGCTCGTCGGGGTCGAGCGCCATCAATCGCTCGCGGAAACGGATGAGGAATCTGCGACGCTCCGCCCGATCCATGTCCTCGAACAGGCTCTCCTCGTCGTACTCGGTCAGGAACGCGATGTAGCCATCGACCGTGAAGGCATGGTCGAGCAGGCCCCGTGATGCCTCGACGTCCCGGAAGCCGGCGCGCCGCAGCTCCCCGACCGCCCGATCGACCGACGGGACGTCACCGGTCCTCGGACGGTCGTCCTCCTCATCGAACCCGAACTCGTCGAGCATCGAATCGAAGATCCGATCCGGCGCGAACGGGCGCCTGTCGACCAGCCACGTGACGTAGGCGAGCTGACCCCCCGGTCGAAGGACTCGGCGGATCTCGCGCAGGGCCTTGGCTCGGTTCGGGACGAGCTGCAGCACGAACGACGACATGGCTGCGTCGAACGTCGCGTCCGCGAACGGCAGCTCCGCCGCGAAGGCGACCGTGCCGGTGAACCGGGCCCGCCGGCCGTCCCCGGCCTCGGCCACGCAGCGTCTCGGTGGCCGCCACCATCTCGCCCGACGCATCGATCCCGGTCACCCGCACGTCCGGCCATCGGGCCAGCGCCGGGCGGCTCAGATTGCCGGTGCCGACGCCGACGTCGAGCAGCTCCTTCGCGCCGGCCCCCACCACCGGTTCGAGACGGTCGAGCACAGCGACGACGCTCGGGGCGAGCACCGGCGCCCACCACCGCTCGTAGCCCGCGGCGATGCGGTCGTACCGCTCGGACACATCGGTCATGGCTCCAATCGTGCCATGCCGACCCCGGGTCCTTAGCCGGTCGTGGCCACGTCGCTCCGGCGGCGGCCGCCCGGACCCGTGTACCCGAACCGCCGCAGGATGGCGATCACGATGACGGCGAGGATGCCGATGACGGCGAGCAGCGGAAGCCAGACGATCGCGAACCAGATGCCGGCCGTCGTGAGCGCCTGCAGGATGTTCACGAGACTGGCGCTGGCCTCATCGACGACGACACCCGGCTCCCAGCCCTCGGCCGCGACCTCGACCGCCACCACCGGCATGCTGAACGTGACATCCAGGGTCGCGTAGGACGCCTGGTCGTCGAGCTGGGTCAGCTGCGCGGTGAGCTGCTCGATCTGGCCACGGACCGCGGTGAGCTGGGCCTGCACTTCGAGCACGTCAGTCACCCGCGCCGCCTTCGACGAGATCTCCTGGAGGGCGACCTCGCTCGCGCGCAGGTTCCTGATCCTCGCTTCGAGATCCACGATCGCGCCGGTCACCTCGACGGCCTGCGTTCGCTCGTTCAACACCTTCGTCGATGTCCCGGAGATGGCGCGCAGCAGGTCGAGTGCTTCCTCCCACCGATCGACCGGCACTCGATAGGTGATGGTCGCGACCGGGTGGTCGTCGACGTTCTCGGTCTGCGAGGCGCCGATATAGCCGCCCATCCGGCGGATACCGTCGCGCGCCGCCAGGAGGGCGGCCGGGACGTTCGCGACCTCGAGCTCCATCGAGCCGGTCCTGACGATCTTGGCATCGTCGACAAGGTTGCCGACCTGGTCCGGTGGTACCGCGCCACCGTCCGGAGCAGCCGGCGCGGCGCTGGCCGCGGGATCGCCGCCACCGCCACCGAACTCGTCGGGCGCGGAGACCGCATTGCCGACGGTCGTCAGACGCTGCGCCGAGCCGCCGGCGCCTGCACAGCCGACGATGGCGACGACGGTGACGAGCAATAGCGTGACTCGCTTGATCGAGACTGGGATGGCACGCATCGCGAGACCTCCGTAGCGCCGGCGGCCGAGGGGTCGCGTACGGCACCGTGCGGACGCGGGATCGGGGCTCGCGGTTCCGGTCACGCGGGAACCCCGCCACACCCACTGTGGGACAGCCGTCCAACGACGAAGCGCCGGCTTCGTCGACCTGCCCGACGCCCGGCTGATGGGGAGGCCCAGCCATGCA
This sequence comes from uncultured Chloroflexia bacterium, assembly GCA_963812745.1. Taxonomy (GTDB): domain Bacteria; phylum Chloroflexota; class Limnocylindria; order Limnocylindrales; family CSP1-4; genus SPCO01. Next base: position 287,685 of record CAWEWE010000012.1, read on the forward strand.
CCGTCGCGACGCCCGCAGTACCGCCCGAGGACTGCTCGTCATCGCCCTCGGGGTCGGCGTGCTCGCGGAGCTCGCGTTCGATGGACCCGCACCGGGGATCAACGTTCTCGTGCTGACCGCGGCCGTCCTCACCCTCGCCTGGCTCGTCCGGCGACCCGATCGTGCCCCCGATCCGGTGGATGCGTGGCTCCCCGTCACGGCGCTGCTGCTGGCGGGCTGCGTGGCGGTCCGGGCAGACCCGTTCGTGGCGGTCCTCGACATGCTCGGTGCTGCCGCCTTCACCGGCGCTTCGGTCGTGGCGTTCTCCGGGCTGGCGGTCACGCGACGGTCGCTCAGCGTGATCCTGATGCTCGCGCTGTGGGTGATCGAGTCCACGCTGGCCGGCACCGGCCGTCTCTTGCGCACAGCCCGACCGGCGCGCCGCGAGACTCCGCGCCAGTTGCCCGCGTGGACCGGCGCGCTCGTGCGCGGGCTCGTGCTAGCGGTCCCGCTCGTGATGATCTTCGCGGTGCTGTTCGCGTCGGCCGATCCGATCTTCCGTCGGGCGATGGACGACCTGCTCGGGTTCCGGATCGACATCGGTGACCTGCCTGGCCGGGTCCTGTTCGTCGCGGCGCTCGCGTGGCTGGTCGGTGGCCTCCTGGCCGTCTCGTCCCGCGGCATCCCCGCGCTGGAGACGGCGTCGCTCGGAGCGGCGGCCCCGCCGGCGACCGTCAGGCTGTCGCGCTCCCTCGGCACCGCCGAGGCACTCATCGTGCTGGTTGCCGTCGACGCGATCGTCGCGTCGTTCGTCGCCCTCCAGGTCGCGTACCTGTTCGGCGGACAGGACACGCTCGCTGCTGCCGGGATGAGCTACAGCCACTACGCGAGACGGGGCTACTTCGAGCTCGTCGCCGCGGCCGCGCTCGCCGGCGGCATCCTGGTCTTCCTCGAGTACCAGGTCGTCGGCAGGACACGCGGCTACCTCGCGCTGGCGATCGGCCTCGTCGGTCTCACGATCGTCGTGCTGGCCTCTGCAGTGCTCCGGCTGCGGCTCTATCAGGACGCGTACGGGTGGACGGAATTGCGCCTGTACGTGGCGGTCTCGATCGCCGCGATGGCCGCCACGCTGGCCACCCTGGCGGCATTCCTCGCGACCGACCGCACCCGTTGGCTCGGCCACGCGATGGTGGTCATCGGGGTCGTCGCCCTGGTCGGCCTGAACCTCATCGCCCCGGCCGCATTCGTGGCGGAGCGCAACCTCGAGCGCGTGATCGACCCGCGCCTCGTGCCACCCGACGGTGAGGCGTCACTCGATGCCGACTATCTCGGCGTGCTGCCGGACGATGCCATCCCGGCGCTCGTCGCGGCCCTGTCTCGCCTCCCGGACGAGGAGCGGCGACGTGTGCGCTTCCTGCTCGTCGGCCGGCGCAACGAGCTCGATCGACTGCCCGCCTACGCCAGTCCGTTCGCCTGGAACCTCGGCCGGCAGCGCGCGCAGGAGGCGCTCGAAACGGTGCCCTGACGTCCTGGCCTACACTCGGGCGATGGCCATCGACCTGCCCGTCAACCCGCCCATCCAACCGATGCTCGCCAAGGCCGTCGACGGCCTACCGGATGGTGATGGCTGGCTGTTCGAGCCGAAATGGGACGGCTTCCGGGCCATCGTCTATCGCGACGGCGACGAGATCTACACGCAGTCGCGCGACCTCAAACCACTTGATCGGTACTTCCCGGAGCTGGCCGACCCGCTCCGGGCGGTCCTGCCGAAGCGCTGCGTCGTCGACGGCGAGGTGGTCATCGCGCGCGACGGCGCGCTCGATTTCGAGGCGTTGCTGCTGCGTATCCATCCGGCCGCATCCCGGGTCAACATGCTGGCTGCGGAGTCGCCGGCGAGCTTCGTCGCCTGGGACCTGCTCGCGATCGGCGACGAGGACCTGCGCGAGGTCCCGCAGGGCGAGCGGCGGACGCGCCTGGAGGCGGCCCTCGGTGGTGTCCAGTCGCCCGTCCACCTGACGCCCGCCACGTCCGACCGGGCGCTGGCCGCCGACTGGTTCGACCGGTTCGAGGGCGCCGGCCTCGATGGGGTCATCGCCAAGCGCCTCGATTCGCCATACCTGCCGGGCAAGCGCGCGATGCTCAAGATCAAGCACCAGCGGACGGCCGACTGCGTAGTGGCCGGGTTCCGGTGGCACAAGAACGGACCGGGCACGCACGTCGGGTCGCTGCTGCTCGGCCTGTTCGATGATGGCGGCAAGCTGAACCACGTCGGTATCACCTCGTCGTTCTCATGGGACCGTCGCGCCGCCCTGGCAGAGGAGCTCGCGCCGCTCCGCGAGCACGCGGTCGAGGGCCATCCGTGGCAGGAATGGGCCGAGTGGGCCGGTTGGGGCGACGCCGAAGCCTCCGGCCAGCGTCTCCCCGGGGCGACGTCACGCTGGAACCGCGGCAAGGACCTGTCCTGGGAGCCGCTCCGGGCCGAGCGCGTCGTCGAGGTCGCCTACGACCATCTCCAGGGGAACCGCTTCCGGCACGCGACCACGTTCAAGCGCTGGCGCCCGGACAAGTCACCCGAGTCGTGCCGCTACGACCAGCTCGAGACGACCGCGCCGTTCGAGCTGGAGGCGATCTTCGGCGACTGATGGACAGCTGCGGCTGTGACCCGGGGTTCGAGATCTTCGACCGCAAGTCGGCGGAGGCTGATCTGGCGCGGTATCGGGAGCACGGGCCAGACCGGACCACACGGCTGCTCCTCGACCTGATCGGTCGCGACGGCGTCAGCGACGCGAGCGTGCTCGACATCGGTGGTGGCATCGGCGCGGTCGACCACGAGCTCCTCGCGGCGGGTGCGGCCCGCGCGACGTTGGTCGACGCTTCGGCGCCATCCCGGGAGGCAGCCCGCGACGAAGCGGGACGACGCGGTCACCTCGACCGCCTCGAGATCGTCGACGGTGACTTCGTCGCACGGGCGTCGGAGATCGCGAGCGCCGATATCGTCACCCTCGACCGGGTCATCTGCTGCTATCCGGACATGGCGTCGCTCGTTCGCCTGTCGGCCGCGCGGGCGCGCCGCCTGTACGGGCTCGTGCTGCCGCGCGATCGGTGGCTGATCCGCCTTGGGGCTCGCCTCGAGAATGCCTGGCTCCGTCTGCGCGGCGTGCACTACCGGGCCTTCGCCCACCCGAACGACCAGGTCGACGCCCTCGTTCGCGAGGCGGGGCTGCGTCCTCGAGGCGAGGATCGGACGTTCTTCTGGCGGGTCGTCGTGTACGAACGGGCAAGCGCGAGCGACTGATCCCGCGCGTCCACGCGCCCATGCCGAGCCCCGATGTGACCATCGGACAGCTGGTTTCCGGTGCGTGCAGGCGACGCTGACGCGGCCCGCGCTCCCGACCGGGACCATCGGCCTATGGGGGTCCCACCAGCCCCATCCCTAGAGTCGGCCGCATCGGTTCCTACGCACGTCGGGAGATCCTCAGCTTGTTCGGTGCCCAGGTCCGAGCGCCTCGGCCAGTGCTCCTGATCCTCGTCTACGGCGCCTTCCTGGCGATCGTGGGCGCCGCGGCCACCGCCCAGTCGGTGCTGGTCGGCGCGCACTTTTCGAGCGCGACCCTGACCGGGCTGGTCGGCAGCGACGCGGCCACGATCCGCGCCTTCGTCAATGCCTACGTTCGTCCCGCTGATCTGTCGGGGACGATGTCGTCGGCGGACGTGGCGCGTCTCGAGGAGCGGTTGGCCGCGCTGCCTCGCGACGGGGAGATCCTGCGCGTCGAGATCCGGCGCCCGGACGGCACGATCGTCGCCGCGACGTCCCCCGGCCTCCAGGGCGTTGCGGTCCCGTCGACCCCCGAGTTCGACCAGGCGCGCGGCGGGGCGACGCAGGCCGCCATCGGACCGGCCGCAGACGCCGCTGCCGGACCGGGAGCGTTCGGAACGCCGACCCTACTCCGGGAATTCCTCCCCCTGACGGTCGACGGAGACGTCCTCGGGGTCGTAGGCATCTGGCGCGATGCCGTCCCGATCCTGGAGCGGCTCGACCAGATGCGCCGGGAGATCGTCATCGTCACGCTGACGGCGGGGCTCGTTGCTGCCGGCCTGCTCTTCCTCGTGTTCCGCTCGGCGCAGGGTCGCCTGACGCGCCAGACCGCGGCGCTCCTGGAGTCGACGCGCCGCGATCCGCTCACCGAGACCCGTAACCACGGTGCGCTCGTCGCGCTCCTGGCCGACCAGATCGAGCGGGCGCGCGACGATGGTCGACCGCTGGGTATCGCGCTCGTCGACATCGACAACTTCCGGTTGCTCAACGACAACCACGGTCACGATGCCGGAGACCAGGCCCTGCTCGCCGTCGCGGCGGAGCTCCGCCAGCACATCGGTGATGGCATGGAGATGGGCCGCTACGGGCCGGACGAGTTCCTGGTCGTCGCGTCGCCCACGGCGGTCGCCGACCTGGAGCCGGCGGTGGACCGGCTGCGGACGGGTCTCGTCGACCAGAGCCTGCGCTTCGCACAGACCGAGCGACTGCCGATCACGGTGAGCGTCGGGATCGCGACATTCCCCGACCATGGCACCTCAGTGACCGCGCTGCTCGCGCGTGCGGCGCGCATCCTCGAGGAGGCCAAGGCGAGCGGTGGCGACACGGTCCGCCATGCCGCCGACCATGCCGAGGACGAGTCGACGGCCACCACGAGCTTCGACGTCCTCCAGGGCCTCGTCATCGCGGTCGATACCAAGGATCGCTACACGAAGCGCCATTCCGAGGATGTCGCTCGCTACGCGACGTTCATCGCCCGGCGCATCGGGCTGCCGGAGGACGAGATCCGCACCCTCGCGGTCGCCGGGCTGCTGCATGACATCGGCAAGATCGGCATCCCCGACGGCATCCTGCGCAAGCCGGGCAATCTGACCGAGGCCGAGTACGCGATCGTGAAGCAGCACGTCGCGCTCGGCGACATGATCGTCCGCGACCTGCCGGGCAACGCGATCGTCCGAGCCGGGATCCGCCATCACCACGAACGCTGGGACGGCGCGGGCTACCTCGACAGGCTCGAGGGGGAGCAGATCCCGCTCATCGCCCGGATCCTGGCCGTTGCCGACGCCTTCTCGGCCATGACCACGACCCGGCCTTATCGAAAGGCGCTCGACGTCCGGGAAGCGCTCGACCGCCTCGGGGACGCGGCGGGATCCCAGCTCGAGGCACGGCTCGTCGTCACGTTCATCGACGGGATCGAGCACGACGCCGATCCGCCGTTGCCGGGTGGCCTGAGCCGTGCCGAGACCATGTGGCTACCGGGGCGGCACGTGGCATGAGCACGTATCGCGCTCGGACCGCGTCGCTGGTCGCCGCCCTCTCGATGGTCGCGTGGCTCGGCGTGCCCGCGACGAACGCGGCGGTGGCGGCAGTCGCCCGCGCCGACGCCTATTCGGTGCTGACCGGGAACCAGCTGAACGTCGCCGCGGCCGGCGTCCTCGACAACGACACCTTCGTCGTCGGGGCGGGCGCTGCCGACCTTCGCGACGATGTCGACCATGGCACGCTCAGCCTCGACGAGGACGGTGGCTTCGTGTACCAGCCGGCGAACGGGTTCGTGGGGACGGACCAGTTCAGGTACCGCATCCCGGCCGGCCTGTTGCTGCTCCTGCCGTCGAACACGGCGACCGTGACGATCACCGTGACGGCCCCGCCTCCGACCCCGACGCCCGACCCCACGCCGGCACCCACACCGGCACCGACGCCTGCGCCGACCCCGGCACCGACACCTGCCCCGACACCCGCGCCGACGCCCAAGCCGACGACGGGGCCGATCGCCACCCCGCGCCCGACGGTCGTGCCGTTGCCGAGCCTGCCGGTCCCCACCATCCGGCCACTCCCCACGCTGCTTCCGTTGCCGACCCCCGCGCCGTCCGTGCGCCCCACCCCGAGCCCGACGCCGCCGCCGACGACCGGCGTCGGGGTGCGCTCGGCCTCGGCTGCATCGCCATCGGATCCGCCGGTCGGTGCTCCTGCGGGGCCGGTCGAACCGCCGCGCGGTGGCTCCGGGCCGGGCGAGCCGCCGACCACGCCCGCCGGGCCGCCCGTCGTCATCTCGACCGATGCGGGCGAGCTCGAGCTCGACACCGTCGGCATCACGTTCAGCGGGTTCGAATGGGCGGTCCCGGTGCTCGTCCTGACCGTGCCCGGCCTGCTCATCGTGGTCGCTGTGCTCGTGCAGAGCCTGATCGGCCTCGCCTGGTTGCCGGTCACGCGACGCTGGCTCGAGAACGACCGTCGGCGCCGACCGGCGCAGTCAAGAGCAGGCGCCCGCTAGGACTGGTCAGGCGACCAGCTGGCGCAGCTCAGCCGGGCGGCGCCTTCTTGCGGGAGGCGCGCTCCAGCTGCCCCGAGCGATCGGGCCATTCGAAGCCGGCCCACGGGTCGTAGTCCGGATCGAGCTGCTCCTGGGGTGGTCGATCGGCTTCCGGGACGTGCGTCAGGTTGACGCGGACGCGATACCACAACGATGACCGGCCACGCATGCCGTCCACCAGCACGTCTGCCGGCTCCAGGGCTGCCGCCGCCTCGGGATGGCGCACCTTCCACCGTTCCAACCCCTCGAGCGCTTCGGCCTTCGAGGCGGCGCGCGAGATCTCGATGACCGGGACGTTGGTGCGCCGTCGCCCGGTCGGCGTCGGGCGCGAACCCTCCCATTCGGTCGGCAGGCCGGCGTTCCGGTCGCCGGCCGCCACGGCCGCGGCGCGTTCCGCGGCGACCTCGGGCGGCGGACCACCCGCCTCACCGCGACCGCTCTCGTACTCGGAATCCGGTCGCCGCTTGCGCGACGGCTGCACGCGCGGCGGCTCGCCGGCCTGCTTGGCGTAGTTCGGTGGCCACGGCGCATCCCCCTCGCCCTCGCGCTCGTGCCGCGCCGACAACTCGAGCAGCGCGTCCAGCGATCCCGCGGCGTCGTCGATGCCGGCTCCGGGATCGCCGGTCGAGGCGAACCGCTCGGGCACCGTGGCGATGGTGAATGCTGCCGGCTCGCACGTCGGCACCTCGTCCCATGACAGCGGCGTCGAGACGCGCGCGTCGGGCAACGGCCGCACCGAATACGCCGATGCCACCGTCCGGTCCTTGGCATTCTGGTTGTAGTCGAGGAAGACGCCCTGGCGCTCCTCCTTCCACCATTTCGACGTTGCCTTGCCGGGCATCCGGCGCTCGACGTCGCGGGCCAGCGCCAGGGCGGCGCGGCGCACCTCGGGGTAGGTCCAGCGACGCTCGATGCGGACGTTGATGTGGATGCCGCGCGATCCCGAGGTCTTCGGCCAGCCGACCAGGCCCACGTCCGCCAGCGCATCTCGGCAGGCCATGGCGACATCGCGGATCTGCGGCCACTCGATGCCGGGGACCGGGTCGAGGTCGACCCGCAGCTCATCGGGATGGTCGAGGTCGTCGGCACGCACGGGATGCGGATTGAGGTCGATGCAGCCGAGGTTGACGATCCAGGCCAGGGCCGCCGCGTCGTCGACGACGATCTCGTCGGCCGTCCGGCCCGAAGGGAACGTGAGCTCCGCCGTCCGGATCCAGTCGGGCGTGTTGTCCGGCGCGCGCTTCTGGAAGAACGGCTCCTTGGTGATCCCATCGACGAACCGCTTGAGGGCCATCGGGCGGCCGCGGACACCGGTCAGCGCCCCGTCGGCGACGGCGAGGTAGTACTGGACGAGGTCCAGCTTCGTGTACCCGGCGTCCGGGAAGTACACCTTCTGCGGGTTGGAGATCGCGACCTCGTGGCCGCCGATCTCGAGAATCTCCTTGGGCGTCGCCATGGCGACACGATACCGCTCGACAGCCATCCGGCCTGGGATGGATGATGCCGGAGCTCGGTCGCCATGCTGTCGATTCCTGAGTCGGCCGTTCGTCGTCAGGGTGATGGTCACGGACCGTGGCCAGTGAGCCACCAGGAGGCAGAGATGCGCTACGCGATCCTCATCTACGACACCGAGACCGCCAACCCGTCGCCCGAGCCACCGGACCCGGAGATCCTCGGCCAGGTCATGTCCGCATACAGCGGCTACACCCAGATGCTCAAGGACCGCGGCGCCTACCTGGGCGGCGAGGCCCTCCAGCCCAACCCGACCGCCACGACCCTGACCCTCAAGGACGGCCAGACGGTCACGACCGATGGCCCGTTCGCGGAGACGAAGGAAGGCCTCGGCGGGTTCTACCTGATCGAAGCCAGGGACCTCGACGAGGCCCTCGAGCTCGCCGCACAGTGCCCCGGCATCCGCGCCGGCACGATCGAGGTGCGGCCGATCTGGGAGACCGGCACCGGTGTCCCCGAGGATCAGGCCGTCGGAGCGAGCGCCGGCTGAGCCTCCCCGACGCCGCCACCCACGAGGTCGTCGACCGCCTGTTCCGCGAGGAGCAGGGGCGGGCGGTCGCGACGCTCATCCGCGTCCTGGGCGATTTCGACCTCGCCGAGGAAGCCGTCCAGGACGCATTCATCGCCGCTCTCGAGGTCTGGCCCGAACGCGGGATTCCGGCCAACCCGGGCGCGTGGATCACGACCACGGCCCGGAACCGGGCGATCGACCGCCTGCGCCGTCGCCGGCGCCTGCGCGACAAGACCGAGGAGCTCGGTCGCGATGTGGCGATCGAGGCCGAGCTGGCGGCGATCGAGCCGGGAAGCGGCGCCGAGGACGACATGCCCATCGCCGACGATCGGCTGCGCCTGATCTTCACCTGCTGTCACCCGGCACTGCCGATGGACGGCCGGGTGGCGCTGACGTTGCGCACGCTCGGTGGCTTGACGACGCCCGAGATCGCCCGCGCCTTCCTGGTGCCCGAGGCGACGCTCGCCCAGCGCCTGGTCCGCGCCAAGCGCAAGATCCGCGCTGCCGGGATCCCGTACCGCGTCCCGCCGCGCGAGCTCCTGCCCGAGCGGCTCGATGGGGTCCTCAAGGTGCTCTACCTGGTGTTCAACGAGGGGTACTCGGCGTCGTCGGGCGATGCGCTGGTCAGGCGAGAGCTCAGTGCGGAGGCCATCCGGCTCGCACGGATCGTCGTCTCGCTGCTCCCCGACGAGCCGGAGGCGGCCGGGCTGCTGGCGCTGATGCTGCTCCATGACGCACGTCGCGAGGCACGCGTCGACGCATCGGGCGACCTGGTGCTGCTCGAGGATCAGGATCGCCGTCGCTGGGACACGGACCGGATCGAGGAGGGACGTGCCCTCGTCGAGCGGACGCTCCGACTCGGACGGGCGGGGCCGTATCAGATCCAGGCGGCGATCGCGGCCCTGCACGATGAGGCGGCGTCGTGGACCACCACCGACTGGGCCCAGATCGTGGAGCTCTACCGCCGGCTCCAGGCGATCGATCCGTCGCCGGTCGTGGAGCTCAACCTCGGCGTCGCGGTGGCCATGGCCCAAGGATCGGCCGTCGGCCTGGCGATGATCGACGGGCTGGCCGCGACCGGCGCCCTGGATCGGTATCCGTACTTGCACGCCGCCCGCGCCGACCTGCTCCGCCGGCTCGGCCGCCGATCCGAGGCAGCCGCTGCCTACCGGATCGCCCTGGACCTGACGGACAACCGCGCGGAACGGGTGTTCCTCGAGCGACGGCTGGAGCGTCTCGCGTCGGATGAGGCGCCGCGGCGCGTTTCCTGAGGTACGCTTCGCGGCCCGCTCGGCGCACGTGGAGGCACTCCGATCCTTCGACGACTCAAGCAGCTGCTTCGGCCGTTACGGCCATGGCTGTACCCGATCTGGCGCTGGCTCCAGGTCACGACCGGCCGGGAGGAATCGACCTCCGAGGAGGTCCTGGCCAAGATGCGCCTATCGCACTACCCGATCCATCCGATCGCGCGCGCGGATTTCGACGCGATGGTCAAGGAGTTCCCCTACTACCGCAACCGCTGGGGGTACATGTCGACCGCGCTCCTCGAGGCCGCCCGACTGATCACCACGGACGACATCACCACGGCCCTGGAGCTTGGGGCGCCGGTCCGGCCGATCCTGGTCGGAGCACAGGTGATGGACAAGACGAAGCGACCGGAGTACGACGACTCGATCCCGGCGGCGACGCACGACGCCACGGACTTCCCGTGGCCGTTTGCGGACAAGTCGTTCGACCTGTTCCTGGCGCTGCAGGTGTTCGAGCACCTGAAGGACAGTCAACGGGAGGCGTTCCTCGAGGTCCGCCGGATCGCTCGCCACGCGATCCTGTCGCTGCCGATCGACTGGGTGATGGACGATCCCCGCAACTGCCATCACATGATCTCCGAGGAGCGCGCGCTGTCCTGGTTCGCGCCGGTCATCCCGGACCGCACCATCGAGCACGTCACGGGGCGACGCAAGCGGTTGATATTCGTGTTCGAGGACCTGCTCACGCCCTAGCCGGGCGCCCTCGCCCCGGCACTACCATCCGACGGTGCAGCCGGCCCGCGTCATCGCGTCACTCGATCGTCCGGCGGTGGCGCTCGCGCTGGCCGGGGCGACGATCCTGCTCCCCGTGCTGTTCGTGGTAGCCCTGCAGCAGCCGCTCGACCAGCCGTTCGGCAAGGACGTGGCGCTGTACCGGGAAGCGGCCACCCGCTGGCTCGCCGGCGGTCCCTTCTTCGAACCGCGCCAGCTGACCGGGCCATACGAGGTGGCCCACGGCGACATCCTCTATCCGCCGGTCGCCCTCTGGCTGTTCGCGCCCGCCGCGATCCTGCCGGAGCTCCCGGCGCTCGCGTTGTGGTGGGGCATCCCCGCGGCGGTCACGATCGGGGCGGTCCGTCGCGTCCAGCCCCGTCCCGCGGTCTGGCCGCTGATCGCGCTGTGTCTCGCCTGGCCGACCACGCCGCTCAAGGTGTGGACCGGCAACCCGGTGATCTGGAGCATGGCCGCGATGGCCGTGGCGATCGTGTGGCGAGGCGGTGCACCGTTCGCGCTCCTCAAGCCGAGCCTGTTCCCGTTCGCGCTGTTCGGCATCCGCCAGCGTGCCTGGTGGATCGGACTGGCGATCCTCGTCGCTCTCTCCGTCCCGTTCGGGTCGATGTGGCTCGACTGGGTCACCGCGGTGTCGAACTCGCGCGGCGGCGGCCTGCTCTATTCGGCGCTGGAAGCCCCGATCCTGGCGCTCCCGCTCGTCGCCTGGGCCGGTCGCCGAGCCGCCGCGCCAGGCCCGCCGCCCGCGGATATGCCATCCTCGGGGCCATGACCCCACCCCGACTCGAGCGTCGCCGGTGAACGACGTCCTCGTCCTCATCGTCAGCCTCGTCGTCATCCTGTTCGCCGCCGAGCTGTTCACCAACGGCATCGAGTGGTTCGGCCGCAAGCTCGGTCTCGGCGAGGGTGCCGTCGGGTCGGTGCTGGCCGCCGTCGGGACGGCGCTCCCCGAGACGCTCATCCCGATCATCGCGATCGCATTCGCCAGCGCGGAGGGGTCGCACGAGGTCGGTGTCGGCGCGATCCTCGGCGCGCCGTTCATGCTGTCGACCCTGGCGATGTTCGTCACCGGTGTGGCCATCGTGGCGTTCCGGGCGCGCCGCGCGACCGGCACGGTCGTGTCCGTCGACACGGGCGTCCTGGCCCACGACCTGCGCTACTTCTTCGTCGGCTATGCACTGGCGGTCGGTGCGGCCTTCCTGCCCGCCGACCTGTCGATCGCCCGCTGGATCGTGGCGATCGTGCTCATCGGGCTGTACGTCTGGTACGTGAAGGGTCACCTGCAAGGCGACACGGGCGACCACAGCGAGGAGCTGGCGCCGCTTCGCATGCACCCCCTCGACCGCTCCGCCCATCGCATCGATCCGAGCGACCCGCGCTTGCGGGTGATCGTCCTGCAGGTCCTGGCCGCCGTCGGGCTGATCATCATCGGCGCGATCTTCTTCATCGAAGCGGTCAACAACGTGGCCCACGCGCTGGGGGTCAGCGAGGTACTCCTGGCGCTGGTGATCGCGCCGATCGCGACCGAGCTGCCCGAGAAGTTCAATTCGATCATCTGGGTGCGTCAGAACAAGGACACGCTCGCGCTCGGCAACATCACCGGTGCGATGGTCTTCCAGTCGACGATCCCGACCGTCGTCGGTCTCGTCCTCGCCGCCGAGACGTGGGTCGTCGCCGAAGGCTCGTACACCGCCTTCGCGTCGGCCGCGCTGGCGCTGATCGCGACGGCGATCATCTTCATCCCGGCCCGCCGGCGCGGCGGGCTCGAGGCGCGCCACCTACTGATCGGCGGCCTCTTCTACTTGGGCTACCTGCTGTTCGTGATCGCCCTGATCGCGGGCATGTTCTAAGCCAGCGCCCGGGTCACCTGCGCCGCTTGTCGGGACGGACGAGGCTGGCCAGCAGCAGCGTCGCGTCCACGACGATCAGGGCGATCGTGCCGATCGCGACCAGGCGCTCGACCGCGGACGGCGGCCGCTCCGGAGCCGTACCGTGCAGCACGCTGGCCTCGACCTCCCCGGCGAGCAGATCCCGCTCGACCTGGAGCCGCTGCCGGTAGACCGTCTCCCACTCGTCGAACGGGACCGCCAGCGCCGCGATCCCGGCGTCCAGCTCTCGAAGGCGGCGGCGCCACTCGTCCGGTCGGAGCCGCTCGCCATCGCGCCCGGCGAGTGCAGCGCTGGCGTCCTCGAGCCGCTGTGCCTCGGCGCTCGTCGTCAGGTAGGCGGGTGACTCGGTCAGCTCGATCGCGATCGCGGCCCGGGCGCGGGCCATCGCGGCCTTCGACCCCGAGATCGCCACGTCGGACGGATATACCAGGACCTCCAGGTCATCTCCGGTCAGCATCATCAGACGATCCGGGACCAGGCTTCCCAGGGTGCGGCCGGCGACCGCATCCAGCAGCCGCGGCGGCAGGGAGATGATCGCCGGCGCGGGTCGGACCCGGACCGGCAGGCCCGATCGGTCGAGCACCCCGCGCAGGTCGTTCAGTACCTGCTCGTAGCCACCCGGTTTCACGATCACCGGGACGTGGGCGTCTTCCCAGCGCTTCGTAAGGCTGCGGACCTTGCGGGCGAGGGACACGCCCGCGAGCGTCGCGATCGTCACAGCGAGGACGAGCGTGAACGGGTAGCCGCGCAACACCCCGGTCAGCAGGCCGACGCCCTTCGGCCGGCGGTCGGCCCGGGTGACGTAGATGGCGGCTGCGCCGACCAAAAGCGGGATCGCGAGCGCCAGCGCGAGCATGCCCAGACGGACCCAGTCCTCCTGGACGCCGTCGGGGATCGGCACGAACGCGAGCAGGAACGCGCCGAGAGCGGGTACCAGGACGCCGACGATCGTGAGGATCCAGACGAGTGAACCCAGGGCGATGACCAGCAGGATCGTCTGCTTGCGGCCCTCGACCTTGCCGAACAGCAGCAGCGTCGCCCACCCGAGCGCGCTGTTCAGGAGGCGGCCCGCGAACCGCCCGATCATCGCAAACACCGACCCGATGATCGCCATCGGGCGATGATGGCCGTGGGGAACCTACACGGGTCGGGTGGGGCATGCGCTGCGGGTTGCAGCCGCGTATCGAACAGCGGCTACCATCCTTCCACCCGATACAGGAGGCGCAGGACATGGCCACCGATCTGACGATCGGGCTGTCCGATCAGCCGGGCAGCCTCGCCAGGGCGAGCGATGCCCTCGGCCGAGCCGGTGTCAACATCGATGGCGCGACCGGGTTCGTGTGCGACGGTCAAGGCGTCTTCCACATCCTGGTCGAGGATCTCGAGCGCGCTCGACGGGCACTGATCGACTCCGGGTTCACCATCGAGGACGAGCGACGCGTGGCCGTTGCCCGGATCGAGAACCAGCCTGGCGCGGCGGCCGAGCTCCTGCGCAGGATCGCGGCGGCTGAGGTCAACATCGATCTGCTCTACCTGTCGGCAGATGGTCGCCTCGTGCTCGGTGGCGCCGACGCGGACGGCATCCAGCGCGCGATCGACGGGTAGGGGGCGGGCACCCCTTGTGTCGAGCTGGATCGCGGCCTAGATTCGCCGCCGCGGGGCCAGGGGCTCGCAGACCGGTGGGAGGGACCGCTGATGACGCTCGACTTCGGAGCGCTGAACTGGCTCGCGGTGATCGTCGGCGCCGCGATCTACTTTGCCCTCGGTGCGCTGTGGTACTCACCGCCCTTGTTCGCGCGCCCGTGGCAAGCCGCCATCGGCTGGGACGAGTCGCGCCCCCAACCGCAGATGAACCCGGTGACCTACGTCGTGCCGGCCCTGCTCTACCTGATCGCCGCGATCGCGACCGGGCTCATCGCTGCGGCGACCGGCACGGACACCCTGACCGAGGGGATCACCCTCGGCTTGGTGACCGGTCTTGGCTTCGCGCTCCCGATGACCGGCGTCGAGGCGACCTTCGACCCCAACAAGCCCAAGCCGATGACGTGGTTCGCGATCACCGTGGCCTACCACCTGATCGGCTTCCTGATCCTGGCGGTGGTCATCGCCATCTGGCCGTAAGCGTCTAGGACCGCGGCTCCAGGACGACGACCGACGTCGCGCGCGAGCGCCGCTTGGCGTACGCGCCGATGTCGGTGCCCCAGCCCTTGTAGTCGTTGAACGCCGCCCACAAACGCGCTCGCTCATCGCCCTCGGCCGCGCGAGCGTGCACCGACCGGCGGCCGGTCTTCAGATCGACGACGGCGCCCGGGTTCGCGACGAGGTTGAGCCACCACGCCGGCTCCGGATCACCCCAACCGTTCATCGCGAGGGTCACCAGGTTCGGACCGTCCTCGAAGTAGCCAAGGATCGCAACGCGCTCCTGACCCGACCGGCGACCGGTCGTGCGAAGGCGCATGTGCCCGAAGGAATCGCCGGTCTTCGGGGACGACAGGCCGCGTCGACCGCCGGTGATGCGGTAGATGGCCCGATGGGCGACCCAGGCGAGACGGATGAACCAGCGCGGTGGTAGCCAGGGGCGGTGCTCGATACCGGGTGTCACGTCCGTCATCGATGGGTCCTCCTCGGGGTTGTCTACGGTGTAGACCTACGGCGTAGACTAAACCTACACCGTAGAGCCGTCAAGCCTCGAGCGGCTAGACTGGATGCATGCCGAGACGAACAGCTGCTGTCGATAGCGGGCGCCGGGCGAGGACCGAGACGCCCCTGAGCCGGGACCGGATCCTGGCGGCCGCCGTCGGACTGGCGGATCGCGAGGGGATCGAGTCGCTGAGCATGCGGAAGCTCGCCCACCAGCTCGGGGTCGACCCGATGTCGCTGTACAACCACGTGCGCGACAAGGAGGACCTCCTTGACGGCATCGTGGACGTGGTCGTCGGCGAGATCGAGCCGGTCCCTGACGGCGCCGATTGGCGGTCATCGCTGCGGGCGACCATCCTCGCCGCCCGGCGCACGCTCCTGCGACATCCATGGGCGGCGCGCGTGATCGAGTCCCGCGCGGCTCCGAGCCCCTCGACACTGCGCCACATGGAGCGCGTCATGGACATCGTCCGAAGCGCGGGCTTCTCGCTCGACCTCGCACATCACGCCCTGCACGTGCTGGGCAGCCGTGTGCTCGGCTTCGGTCAGGACCTGTTCGACGACTCGGAGGACGCCCGCCCGGATCCCGAGGCTGCGGCGCTACTTGCCCGCCAGCTGGCCGTGTCACACCCACGCCTCGGTGAGCTGGCGGCGGCCGTCACCCACGAGGGTGGACTGGGCGGCTGCGACGACGATGTCGAGTTCGCGTTCGGGCTGGATCTGATCCTCGACGGCCTCGAGCGCCGCCGCTAACGCACCGCTGAAGGCCGACCAGCCATGACCGACGTCGTCGATCGACTGCTGCAGTCCGAGGAGCCATCGATCCGCTGGAAGACCCGGGCCCTCGTCCTCGGTGAGGATCCCGGGTCCGTTTCGATGCGCGTCGCCCAGGCGGACGTGCGGGATTCGCAGCGGGTCCGGGATCTGCTGCGGCGACACATCGGTCGCGCCTCGGGGCCGCAGGTCTATGCCAAGTGGCAGGGCGCGCACTGGGTGTTGTACGCGCTGGTCGACCTTGGCTATCCCGCCGGCGACGACGCCCTTGCGCCGATGCGCGACGAGGTCGTCGAGACGTGGCTCGCCGCCATCGTTCTACGACGAGTTCGAGGTCGACGCCAAAGCCGATGTATACAAGAGGCGCGGCGTGCCGGTCATGCAAGGGCGGCATCGGCGCTGTGCCTCGCAGCAGGGCAACATGCTGCTCGCGGTGATCCGCCTCGGCCTGACGGACGATCGGACGCCCAGGTTGGTCGAGCGGTTGCTGCACTGGCAGTGGCCGGACGGCGGCTGGAATTGCGATAAGGAGCCATCGGCTGATACGTCGTCATTCATGGAGACGCTGCCGCCGATGCGTGGGCTCGCGTCATGGGCGGCGCTGACCGGCGACCAAGCCGCGCGTGCGGCCGCCGAGCGTGCCGCGGAGGTGCTCCTCGAGCGGCGACTCTTCAGGCGTCGACGCGACGGCCGGGTCATCCGCGACGAGTTCACCAAGCTCCACTATCCGCTGTACTGGCACTACGACATCCTTGGCGGGCTCAAGGCGATGGCGGAGCTCGGAGCGATCGGGGACGAGCGCTGCACCGACGCGCTCGAGCTCCTCGAGTCGAAGCGCCTGCCCGACGGCGGGTGGCCGGCCGAGGCGCGCTACTACCGTCACTCGACCGAGGTCAAGCTCGGCAACGACGACGTCGACTGGGGTGGGACCAGTACCGGCCATTCGAACCAGTGGGTCACCGTCGATGCGCTCGGTGTGCTGCGGGCCGCGGGCAGGCTCGACCGTTCTGGTTGAAGCGGATAAGTCACGTCATCGCGGGGAGTCCCCACGAGTTCGCTCGCTCCTGCTACCGCTGCGGACCGGTCGCAAGGTAGCCATCGAGTAGCTCGGCCAGCTCCTGCGGCCGACTCAATGCCGGGCAGTGACCGCTGTCGATCGCGTCCGGCGTGATCCCGAGCCGGTCGCGGATCACGGTCCGCAGCCACTCGGCCGGGAAGAATTGGTCGTCCCGGCCGATGATCGCGCGAGTCGGGATGTCCGGCCAGGCGGCGGGGGGCCAGGGCTCCAATCCCGGCGTATCCGACTGGCGCCGCTCGCGGGCAAGCGCCTGTTGGGCGAGCTCGGGCGGGACGTCGTGATAGAAGACCGCGATCGCGCTGTCGTCGTCGAGTCGCGCGGGCTCCCACCTCGTGGCTCGGAACATCTCGTCGGCGGTCTCGCCAGGGCGAGGCACCATCGCCGCGACCAGGACGATCAGCCGCGCACCGATCCGGTCTGCGACGATCGGCGCCACGTACCCGCCGAACGACTGCGCCACCACGACCACGTCCTGCCGGCCGCCGATCGCCTCGATCACGACGTCCTCATACCGATCCAATCCGGCGGTGTCGTCCTCGATCGGGAGATCAGGCGCGACGGTGTCGTGACCGCGGCCGCGGAGCTCGGCCTCGACCAGATGCCAGTACCAGCCGACATCTCCGGCGCCGTGGATGAACGCGAAGGTGGTCATCCCTAGGGCACCTCTGCCGGCTCCAGCAGCCCCAGCCGGGTCGCCGTCGCGGCCGCCTCGTACCGACTCAGCGCGCCCAACTTGTCCATGGCGTGGGTGATGTGCACGGAAGCGGTCTTCTCGCTGATGAACAGCCGCTCCCCGATCTCGCGGTTGGTATGCCCGGCGGCGACCAACGCCAGGACCTCCAGCTCGCGGGCCGTCAATGTGGTGGGCGGCCGCGCGGCGGCCGGACCCGCGCTGCTCGCCTCGCTATCCAGCTGGATCCTTGCGCGCGACGCGAGCGCCTCGATCGATCGGCAGAGTGGCGCCGCCCCGAGGTCGGTCGCCACGGCGTGCGCTTCGCGCAGATGGACCGCCGCATCGACCGTGGGAGCCCCGGTCGCGAGCATGGCCTCGGCATGGCGGTACCGCGCATAGGCCAGCTCCCATGGCTGCTCGAGCTCGCTCCGCGCCTCGGCGGCCGCGGCCCATCGTGGCGGGTCCGGCCGGCCCTCGAGCCGGCTCTCCTCGGCGTCTGCGGTGATGAGCTCGGCTCTGACTATCGGACCGCCTCCGTCGGCGTCGATCGCGGCCTGGGCGCTCCGGCGCAACACGTCCGCGAATCGCCGTCCCGCGGCGATCGCCTCCTCGACCTCGAGGGCCCGACGACGACGGCGGGCGGCATCTGCGTGATCGGCCTCACCCCCGATCGCTTTGTGGAGCGGCCACCACAGGATCGCGTCGTGATCGGGTTCGGGTGACGCGGAAAGCGCCGCTTCCATGAGACTCCGGCCATCCGCATAGCGGCCGGTCGCGTAGGCGAGGAAGATCGCGTCCTCCAGCTGCCAGACCCGATGCGGACCGACCGCGTCGACCTCGGCCGCCTGAGCGATCTCGCGTTCGGCATCCTCGATGCGACCCTGAAGGGTGAACAGCCGCCCCAGCGACATATGGACGCCGAGCATCTCGAGCGAAGGGGTCCGCCGGGCCAGGATCTGATCCCCGACGACCTCGGCTTCCGACCATCGACCGAGCTCGATCAGGTCCTCGAAGACTCCGTCGAGGAGGTTCACGCCGTACCGGCCGTCGGCACCCTCGCGCCGGGCGATCTCGAGGCCATGCCGACTCAGGGCCAGGCTCTCTTCGAAGCGGCCGTGCAGGTACCGCGTCCATGACCCTGACCGAGTCGTCCGCGCCCGGAGCTGAGGGTCGTTGACCTCGTCCATGATCCCGGCGGCTTCGACGAAGGACTCCTCGGCGTGGTTCGTTTCCCCCACGTGCGCCTCGACCTGCGCGAGGATCATCAGGGCCATCGCGAGCTCCCGCCGCGCCCGGCACTCGCGCGCGATCGCGATCGCCCGCAACGCCGCCTCGCGTGCCGCGGTGTACCGACCCTGATGCCACCGCAGCAGCGCCTCGGCCGCGAACGCCTCGGCGCTCCGGGCAGATCGCTCGTCTCGCAACACTGACCTGGCCTCGAGGACGACACCGTCCGCGATATCGATCTCCGCCGCCTCCCAGGCGTAGTCGAAAAGCTCCAGGAGGGTCGCGACCCGTCGATCCGTGTTGCTCGGGTCGAGCCCGGCCAATGCATCCTGGGCGAGCGCGACCGCGCGGGACTGATGCCCTGCGGATGCCGCGGCGCGGGCGGCACGCGCCAAGAGGTCGGCGTGATCCATGCCCACCCGCGATGCGGCGTCGGGGACCCGCGGCCAGATGTCGATGATCCGGCCCAGATGCAGCTCGGCTTCCGCGTAGGCCGATGCCCCCTCGGCGACTGCCACGGCGGCGAGCGACGCCGTGAGCGCCCTTGACAAGTCGTTGGCAGCCAACGCGTGGTAAGCGATCTCGCCGGTCCGGGCCAGCTCGCCTGCCGGCGACAACGCCTCGTCGCGCTCGAGGGCGTCGGCGATGGCGCGATGGATGGCGACCCGCTCGGTCGCGAGGAGCTCGCCGGATGCGGCCTCGCGGACGAGCGCGTGCCTGAACGCGTAGCCGGGCGAGGGATCTTCGACTCGGAGCAGGACGCCGTGGTCGACGGCCGTTCGGAGCGCGGCGATGAGCACCGGCGACGGCGTCCCGGCCACCTGCTCGAGCAGCTCGTGGCTGACGACTCGCCCGGCGACCGCCGTCACGCGAACGATCCCTTGCGCCACCTCGTCGAGCGTCGCCAGGCGCGCGGCCAGCACCTCGTGGAGCGAGGCGGGCAACTGCCCGCCACGGCCGGAGTTTGTCGCGACGAGTTCCTCGGCGAAGAACGCATTCCCGTCCGACCGCTCGAACACCTCGCGCGCCATCTCGGTATCCGGTACCCGGCCCAGGATCCCGGTCAATTGCTGGGCCAGTTCGCCCCGATCGAAGCGGGCAAGGTCGATCCGTTCGAACGTCGGCAGGCGCGCGAGCTCAGCGACGAGGCCCAGGAGGGGATGTCGCCGAGGAAGCGTCTCCAGCCGGGCGGTCGCGACGAGCAGGTAGTGCTCCGACTGCATCGACCGCGCGAGATACGTCACGAGCTCGAGCGTCGACGCGTCCGCCCAGTGCAGGTCTTCGATCGTTACCAGGATCAGCCTCGACGTCGACGCGACCGCCAAGAGGTCGCGAACAGCCGCGAACAGCCTGCCCTGGCCACCCTGGACGGCATCTGATCGATCACCAGCCTGCGGGGCGATCTCCGGAACGAGACGTCCGAGCTCGGCTCGCGCTGATGCGGGCAGGGCCGCCGTCGATCTGGCGCCGTGGAGGTCACGGACGATATCGACGAAGGGCGCGTAGGGGAACGTCCCCGCGGCCACATCCACGCACAGCCCCCCGACCGCGGTGACACCCATCCCGGCGGAGACGGTCGTCAGCTCGGTGAGAAGCCTGCTTTTGCCGACGCCGGCTTCGCCGCTGATGAGGACGATGCCAGGCTGACCGGCGGACGCGCGTTCGAGCGCCTCGGACAGTGCCGCTCGCTCGGCGACGCGGCCGACGAAGATCGGGCTGGAGACGCGGCGGGGCACAGCCCCGATCATGCGCCCAGCCGTGCTCACGGGCAACGCTACAGACGGCGTCAGCGTTCGCCGGAGCGGCTCATGCGTTTGCCGTCCGGCCGACGCGTCGCCGCACGACCGCGGCCAGTCGTCCGATCCGGGACATGGGTTCGGGCTCGGCGAGCGGCGTGGCGTCGACTCGTGCGAACCCGGCGCGCCGCGCCTCGGCGGCGACCCAGCCGTGCTCGCGTTGGCTGTCTGTGATCGCGAGGTACATGCCGAAGGGGTGCATCGTGGTTCTCCTGGCTCCCGGTCGCGTGATCGCGACCTCCCAGAAGCTAGGGGCCTCCCACCCAGTTGCCATCGGGCGAAGCCTTACGTCCGCCGGTCGATCGACCTCATTTCCTTCGTCACACCCGATGCGAGCCTTATCGGCACCACTACGCGGGAACGGCTGCCTCGAGCTTCGACTCGGCGTGGGCGACGAGCCCGATCTGCACGGCGATCTTGCCGCGAACGTGGCGTGTTGCCTGGAGCGCGACCGCGTCCTGGATGTGGTCGAACGGAAACGCCTGGATGGCCGGATGCGGAGGCTACCCTCCGCGATCCGGAAGGGCATGAAGCGGGCCGCCGAAACGCCCTAGGCGATATGAGCTAACGCTCGAAGACGACCTCGCCGGCCTCGAGGACGAGCCGCGGGCGAGCGGTCGAGAGGACGCCGCCAGGGATCGTCGGCTCGTCGACGCACGCCGCCGGCACGACCATGAGGTCCGCCCAGTAGCCAGGGGCAAGCCGTCCCCGGTCGGGCTCACCGGCGGCGAGCGCCGGATGGAGACAGTGCGCGCGAACTGCCATGTCGAGCGTCAGGGCTTCATGCGCCCTGAAGACGTCGGCGAGCGGCCACCTGGGATCCGAGCGCGTCACCGCGATCGCCAGCCCGGGCCACGGGTCGATGTCCTCGTAGGGCGCATCGGCGCCGAACGCGAGCAATCCGCCGCGCCGTGCGACGCTGCGCCAGGGGTAGCCGATCCGTTCCGCCCGATCGCCCAGTCCGGCCCGAGCCCAGCGCGCATCGCCGCGGAGATGGATCGGCTGGACCGACGCGACGACGCCGAGCTCATGGAACCGACCGATATCCGATGGGTCGACGAACTGCAGGTGCTCGATCCGGTTCGGCAACGGCGTCGTGCCGGCGACCGGCGCCAGGGCATCGAGCGCCCCTCGAACTGTCGCGTCTCCGATCGCATGGATCGCCGTCGAGATCCCTGCTGTCGCCGCCCGGCTCGCGAGCTCCGCCATCTCCGTGGCGCTCGTCGTCGGGAGGCCGCGCGGGCCGGTCGGCGGCGCTCCGCGCTCGTCGTCGGGCTCCCACGGCTCGAGGAGGAACGCCGTGCGGGAGAAGAGGGACCCGTCTCCGAAGATCTTCAGCCAACCGAATCTCGCTCGGCCTGATCCGCCAAGCGGCGCGCCGCTTCGGAGGCCGCCCTCGATCGCGGCGCCGAGCGCTTCGGTTCGGATCGACGCATGGACGCGAACCGGTAGGCGACCGCTGTCCGCGAGGTCGCGAAGGATCGAGATCCCGCCGGTCAGGTCGATGTCCGGGACGAGCTGGGCGAGGTCGTGGACAGCGACGATCCCATACGCGAGCAGCCCTCGACAGTAGGCCTCGATCGCCGTCGCGAGCCACGCCCTGGTGGGCTCCGGCGCGTGGCGCGTCACGAGTTTGGACGCGCCCTCGTGGAGCATCCCGGTCGGCCGGCCGGTCTCCTCGCGGCGGATCCGTCCATCCGGTGGATCGCCTGTCGCCGCGTCGATGCCGGCCGCCGTCATCGCCGCCGAGTTGACCCAGACCTGGTGCAGTTCGCGCGACCACAGGAACGCCGGCCGGTCCGCGACGACGCGGTCGAGATCGGCGGCCGTCGGCCAGCCGCCCCAGCGCGCGACATCCCAACCGGTGCCCTCGAGCCAGGCTCCCTCGGGTAGCCGGCGATGCGCCGCCGCGACGATCTCCAGGCCAGCGGCGAGCGTGGCCGCGTCGGACAGGTCGACCTGGTTGACGGTCCGCGCGGCCTCCACGAGGTGGATGTGCGCATCACGGATTGCAGGGAGGGCGATCTCGTCCGGCGCCAGGGCGAGACGTCGCGTCGACGCGCCGGCCAGCGCGTCGACATCGGATCGCGGGCCAGCTGCGACGACCCGACCCCCGTCGACACCGATCGCGTCGACCCAGCCGAACCCGGTCTCGCCGGCAAGCGTCGCGATCCGCCCTTCCACGAGGAGGTCGAGGGTCATGCTGATCTCACGAGGCTCATGATGATCGGGCTTCCGCCTGACGCAGAGGCTGCGCGAACGACGACACTCTGCGACATGCAGCGGATCCGCGACGAGCTGCGTCGCGCACTCCTCCCGGCACTCGCCCTCGTCACGGCCTTCTTCGTGGGCGCGATCGTCATCGTGCTGACCGACTTCGAGCACCTACGACACATCGGCGCCGATCCACTTGCAGCGATCGGCGGCGCGCTCGGTGGCGTGGTCGATGGCTACCGCACGATGTTGTCTGGGGCGATCGGCGACCCAGGTCGCATCGTCACCGCGATCCAGAGCGGCAACGCCGACGACGTAGCGGCAGCCATTCGACCCTTCTCCGAAACCCTGGTCAGCGCCACGCCGTTCATCTTCGTCGGCCTGGGCCTCGCGGTGTCGTTCCACGCCGGCCTGATCAACCTCGGAGCGGATGGGCAGTTCCTCATGGGCGGCCTGGGTGCCTCCATCACGGTGCTGCTCGTGGCGGGGCATCTGCCGCCGCTTCTCGCCCTGGTTGTTGCGCTGCTCGGCGGGACGATCGCCGGGGGCGCGTACGGGTTCGTTCCCGGCTTCTTGAAGGCGCGGACGGGTGCGCACGAGGTGATCACCACGCTGATGCTCAACGGCGTGGCGCCGAATCTCGCGTTCCTCATCTTCGGGTCGATCGACACCTTCGGGTTGATCGACTTCTCGGGGCCGCCGCCGGCGATCCCCACGGTGCCGCGGGTCATCGACCTGCCGACGATCCGCGTCGACTACGGCTTCCTCGTCGCAGTCGCGATGGCCGCCGTCGTCTCCTGGCTGCTGTTCCGGACCACCCGCGGCTTCGAGCTCCGAGCAACCGGCTTCAGCCGCACCGCCGCCCGCGGGGCCGGCATGCGGCCCGGCCGGACCACGATGCTGGCGATGTCGCTGTCCGGAGGGCTGGTCGGCATGGGCAGCGCGTTCTTCGGCCTCGGGCCCGCCGGGGGCTTCTCGGGCGGGCCAGCGAACGATCTGGGGTATGTCGCCCTCGCCCTCGCCCTGCTCGCGGGCCTGCGACCCAGCGGGGTCGTGGTCGCAGCGGTGTTTTACGGCGCGCTCACCACCGGAGCGAAGAG
Organism: uncultured Chloroflexia bacterium; assembly: GCA_963812745.1. Taxonomy (GTDB): domain Bacteria; phylum Chloroflexota; class Limnocylindria; order Limnocylindrales; family CSP1-4; genus SPCO01. The sequence goes on from CAWEWE010000012.1 coordinate 311,461, forward strand.
CATGGTCATCGCGACCGGCATCCCGCTCGCCCTGCTCGTCGTGATCGTCGCCTTCGCCATCATGTTCGTGGCGGCGCCCGGCCTGACCCGGTCGATCTGGCGGCTCAGGGCGCCCGATCCAAGGACCGAGATCGGCACCTGATCACTAAGCGGTCCAGCATGCTGCGAAGACCGTGCTATCTCGAGGCAGCAGGGATGCGGTATCGGAGCTGCACGACGCCGTTTCCGAACCGGCGCTCGTCGAGGAGCTCCAGGTCGCGGCGATCGCCACTAGGCAGCGCGGGCTTGCCTCCGCCGATGATCACGGGCCAGACGAAGAGCAGGCACTCGTCAACCAGCCCGGCCTTGAACGCCTGTGCCGCGAGGTGTGCACCCCCCACGGTCAGATCGCTTGTAGCCGAAGCCTTCATGTCGCGTACTGATGCAGGGTCGAAACGGTGTTCGAGCCGGGTCTTTGCGGTTGGCACCGCGGCCAGGGTCGTCGAGTAGACGACTTTGTTCGCTGCTTGCCAGGCTGTCGCGAAGTCGGCCGTGAGGTCGGACTGCGCGGCGAGGGCGGCGTTGGTTTCCCAAACGGCCATCGCTTCATACAGGCGCCGCCCGTAGAGGAACGTGCCCGCGGAACGCAGGAGATCGGTGTAGGACGCGAACAGGTCGTCGTCGAGCGGCCCCATGTCGATGCCGCCGCGTTCGTTCTCGATGTAGCAATCAAGAGACACGTTCGTTGCATAGATCAGCTTGGCCATACCGCTACACCTCGACAACCGGCGCCGACCCAGCTCGAGCCCCATTCAACATGGCGTCCAGTTTGGCAAACGCCTCACCCTGAACGGGTCTGGCCAGCCGCTACAGTGCGGCCATGACCGATCTGATGCTCGCCCACCTGCCGACACCGTTGGAGCGGGCCGATCATCTCGGCGCCGCCCTCGCCCTGCCGCCCGGCCGGCTCTGGGTCAAGCGAGATGACTGCACCGGGCTCGCGACCGGTGGGAACAAGGTTCGCAAGCTGCGGCTCTTCGTTGCCGATGCTCTCGCGACCGGCCGCGACGTTCTGGTCACCGCCGGCGGACCGCAGAGCAATCACGCTCGCTCGACGGCCGCAGCCGCAGCCAGAGTGGGACTCGGCTGCGTCCTGGCATTCAATAGCGATCCACCGGGCAGGACGGAAGCCAACCAGCTTCTGGACGTACTCTTCGGCGCTGAGCGTCGCTTCGTCCGACCCATGGCGATGGACGACCTCAACGCCGTCGTCGAGGATATCGCGGACGAGCTCCGTGCTCAGGGCCGTAGGCCGTATGTCATCCCGGTCGGCGGCTCGTCGGCGCTCGGCGCCAGCGCGTATGCCACCGCTGCCGACGAGATCCTCGCCGACCTTGGTCATGACGACCTCCTGGTGATCACCGCGTCGGCCTCGGGTGGGACCCAAGCTGGTCTCGCGGCAAGGCTCGGTCACGACCGAGTCCTGGGGATCGATGCCGGAGCCCTGGCCGATCCCGTCACGGCCGTCCGCCGTTTGACGGTCGAGGTGGCAGCGCTCCTGGGACTGCCCGCGCCCTCCGGCGAGCCCCGGATGGTGCAAGATCAGATCGGCGACGGTTATGGCGCCGCCACCCCCGCGTGTCTCAGCGCCATCCGCCTCGCCGCTCGCACCGAAGGGCTGCTGCTCGATCCCGTCTACTCAGGCAAAGCGATGGCTGGGTTGATGGCCCTCCCACCGTCCGAGTTGGAGGCCAGGGCCGTGGTCTTCCTGGCAACTGGCGGCGTTCCGGCACTCTTCGGGTCCCGCTACGAGGCATGGTTATCAGGCCCCGAATCGGCGGCGTAGGAGGGCACTAGATGGTGCGACATGCACCGCCGATGGTCGAGCCCGTCGTCACGCAAGTGCAGGTTCCCCCAGGGATGCTCGGGCCCGAACCGGTGAGCTTCGAGGTCCGCTGTTTCGTGGTCGCCGACGCGGGTGGCGTCGTCCTCATTGACACCTGTACGCCCGGAAGCATCGAGGCGATCGGCGCGGCGCTCGCCAAGGTAGGCGCGGCCTGGTCGGACGTCACTGACGTCGTGGTCACGCACAGCCACTTCGACCATACGGGCGGGCTGACCGAGGCGGCGGAACTAGTGTCGGGAGCCACCGTCTGGGCGGGTGCCCAGGACGCGCCTGAGATCCCGACCGTCGGTGGCCGAGCAGTGCGGCCGCTGGCGGAGGGCGACCGAGTGGGCGATATGCGCGTCCTTCAAACCCCAGGGCATACTCCTGGTCACGTCAGCCTTCTGCACGAAGGGGCCTCGATTCTCTTCATCGGCGACCTCGTTGGCAGCGCGGACGGCGCGCTCTCATTCGGGCCATCAGCCTTCACCGCGGATCCGGCACTCTCGAGGCAGTCCCTGCAGCGCGTCGTCGATCTCCAGCCTGACCGCATCCTGTTCTCCCACGGTGGCGAGGTGGCCGACCCAGGCGCCGCCATCCGCCAGCTCCTCGATCGATCCTGAAGACTGCCACGGGTTTCCGACGGCGCGTGACGCTGCATGATCGCGATCGACATACGGAACAGTTGCTGTGTGGAGGTCTTCGAGCTGACTCGGCGGTCGCGAGGACTGTTCCATCCCGAGACATCCGCACTTCCTGAGCACGAACGAGGGAGTGGAGCCGACACTCGGATTTGAACCGAGGACCTGCTGCTTACGAACTAGATAGGCCTAAGCGTTGTGGCATGAGCGCGGAATGGCGAGCGTAGACAGCTCAGTTAGCAGGTCTTCGATTTCGAGCCCCACTCGGTACTACAGCTGGTCTCCGAAGGATGCGCGGTGGTCGGGCCTGATCGTACCCTCGCGTCAGGCGCGATTTCGCCCATGATCGCCTGAGCCGCCTAGCGAGTGGGGCAGATCCGCGGGTCGCCGCAGAACGCCGCAGTGCCGCCGACGATGGTCGCCGCGACTGTCATGGCCCTGATCTTGTCTGGGGAGGCGGCGGTGACGTCGCCGCTCAGGATCGTGACGTCGCCGAGCGTGCCAGGTGCAAGGTGGCCCCGCCGGGTGTCGTCGCCCAGCATCCACGCCGCATCGAGGGTGACGGTCCGCAACGCCTGCTCGGCGGTCAGCACTTGGTCCCGCAGCCAAGGCGGAGTGTCGGGCCTCGATCGCAAGCGCCCGTCCATCCCCGCGGCGATGTGCTCCACGGGTCGCCCGAGTTCATTGGTCAGCTTGAGGTCCGGGAACGTCCAGGGCGCATCGGTCGCCGAGGCGACGTGCAGCCCGGCGTCCACGAAGTCTCGCCAGCGGGCGAAGAGGTCGGCCGCCTCGCCGGGGTCGTCCCGGTCGAACTCGGCGATGACGCCCGGGTCGAGGATCCAGTCGGCCGCTCCGTCGAGGTGGATCACGGCCCCGATGTCCATGGCCACCAGGCGGGCGAGCTGGTCGTCGGTCACCTGCATGGCGTGCTCGATCCGATGGTGGAGGGGATTGGGCCCGGTGGGACCGAGCGCCGCCTCGAAGGCGTCGAGGACCAGCTCCTGAGCGGCCGTGCTCATGGCATGGACCGAGACCTGCCAGCCCGCGGCGTCCGCCCGGCTGATGGTGGCGGTGAGGTCCGCCGGCTCCCAGTTGATGACCTTGCCCCGTCCGTCGTCCAGATGGATCTTCAGCCCCCTGACGCGGAGGTGGTCATCGACGGGGCCCGGCTCGCGCTCCGTGTACCAGTCCCCGAAGAACTCGCGGTCGAAGTTCAGGGCGAGGTAGGCGTCGACCCTAATCGGCATCGCGTCGTCCCGGGCGAAGCCGGTGAGCCAGCCGAGCTTCTCCGGGTTGATCCATTGCTCCGAGATCGAGGTCCAGCCGCGCTCGGCGGCCCGGTCCATGCCCTCGGCGGGTGAGCTCAAGTGGTAGTAGTTGCTGTCCCCGATCCAGTGGGCATGGGCGTCGATGAACCCGGGATAGGCGACGTTCTGGCCGAGCTCGAGGATCTGCGCCTGGTCGTCGGCGCGCGCCAGGACCTCGTCACGGGTGCCGACCGAGACGACCATGCCGTCCTCGATGAAGACGGCCTCCGCAATCGCCGGATCGTCCATCGTGATGATCCGTCCGACGATGACGAGGCTGCCGCTATCGGGCACGACCGGGCTGGCGGCCTCGGTCGGAGCTGCCGCGGATCCACTTGACGTTGGCGACGGAGCGGTGGCGTTCGGCGAGCAGGCGACGAGCGCGCTGAGTCCGACCATGGCGGCGGCGCGAAGCAGGCGTTCGGTGATCACGGCGCATCTCCCGGCTGGTTCACCACGTCGAGCAGGGTGTCCTCGGCGGCCACGGCATCCGCGGAGCTGAGGTAGTCGACATTTTCGGCTCCCCGTCGATCGGCCGGGTGAACCCGACTTCCGCCCCTTCGGTCTCCTTGACATCCACCCGGGGCGGCGACAGCGAGCGGGCGGCCGTCGAGGCCGCCCGCTCAGCGGATCCGATCAGGGCAACTCGCCGTGGCTCAGGGACGAGCTACGGTGAGGGCGACGGCCCTGAGTCGACGGCGTCCTCGGGATGCAGTCGCACGGTGGCAAGGACTTCCTCGAACCACGCCCTGTCGAAGGGAGCGACCGCGGATTGTTCCTTATTCCACGCCCTGAGCGCGATCCAGTAGCCGCGGCCGTCGGTCGTGACGACTGCGAGGTCACAGCCCTCGCCGCCGATGCGTCCCGTGGCGCCGTCGACGGCGATCGGCTCGTATGCCGTGCATCCCTCGACTTCCACCCATTGCGCCATCTGCTCCGCGATCCAATCCTCGGGCGAGGTGTCGCCGATCGGCTGCGAGGCGAGGGTCATGAACACCTCGGTCGTCTCCCAGGCCGGGTGCTTCAGGTGGTCGTCCTGGGGGTTATCAAAGGAGTGGGAGTTCGGGGCATCCGTCCAGGGCTCGGTCGCCGCTTCGATGGTCCATCCATCCGGGTAGGACACGGAGATCCCATGCATCTGCGAGGTGAAGGTCTGGGTCAGCGGCGGAGCGGCTATGGGCGACGGGGATGGTTCGGGGGTGGCGGTCGGCGCGGGCGTGGGCGACGGCGATGCCGAAGGGACACCACCGACGTCGCCGGGCGCGGGCGGACCGAGCACCTGGGCACCGATGACAAGGGCCGCGACCACGGCAGCGGCGCCGAGGCCGACAGAGACGAGTTTGTTCATGAAGGGGATCCTCCGCGCCGGCCACAACGGGCTTCGGCGCTGTGGGGTCGTGTCCAGCAGGTCGAGGACTGCCCCCGCGACGCGGGAGATGTCCTCGTGACGGTCCTCGTGGAGCCACGACCGGATGGCGCGGGTGACGTCCCGGTCGGAGGCGTTGAAATCGGTCATTGCGCCACCTCCCGGGTCGTCGGCTGCACATCGGCCTTCAGCGCCGAGCGCAACTTCCCCGTCGCGTAATGCAATCTCGAGCCCACCGTCCCGATCGGCGCGCCGACGATGTCGGCTACCCGGTCGAGCGGCAGGTCCAGGTAGTGGTGCAGGACTACCACCGTTCGATGGTTCAGTGAAAGGCTCCGGAAGGCGCGCTCGAGCTGGTCGCGATCGACGACCGCGCTCAGACCGTCGACCACCATCGGTTCGTCAACCGACAGCAGCCGCACGTTCGGCGCCCAGCGGCGGGACTTCCGGCCCTCGGCGTAGCAGGCGCGCACGAGGAGCCGGTACGACCAGGCCTCGAAGCGGGCCGGGTCACGGAGCTGGGGCAGGTCCTGCCAGATGCTGAGCAGCGCCTGCTGCGTCGCATCCTCGGCAAGGGAGATGTCGCTCAGGATCCGGTGCGACACCGCCAGGAACCGATCCGCGATGGCATAGACCAGGTCGGCAAATGCCTCCTGGTCGCCGCCCTGTGCACGTGTCACGAGATCGGTGTCCATGCCCCTTCCCGGGTGCGGCGTCGGGTACGTCCCGACGCTACATCCGGTATGGGTGCCCGGGGGCCGCGATTCTTTCAGTTGCGCGTGAAGCGGCCCGACGAATGCCGTATCGCCATGCCGCCAACCAAGGTCGAAGTTCGGATCGGCATTCGGCGAATTGCAAAGAGCGCTTGACGAGCTCGCCAAGAAACAGCATACTGAACTATATGGTTCAGTTTAGCTCGCAGCCCGTCGGCACGTCGTTTGCCGCTCTTTCCGATGCGACACGGCGTGGCGTTCTTGAGCGGCTCGCGCGCGAAGACGCGTCGATCACCGAGCTCGCCGACACGTTCCAGATGACCCTCACCGGCATGAAGAAGCACGTCAGCGTGCTGGAGCGTGCGGGGCTCGTTGTCACCGAGAAGGTCGGCCGGGTGCGGACCTGCCGGCTGGGTGCCAGCCGTCTCGAACAAGAGGCCGCGTGGATCGAGCGCTACCGGGAGCTCTGGGCCGCCCGTTTCGACGAGCTGGACAAGGTCGTCGAGGAATTGAGACAGAAGGAGAAAGCCAATGGACGCAACAAGGATTGACACCATCGCCGCAAACGACACCAAAACAGACCGGCGGTCCGAGCGCGAACTCGTGGTCACGAGAGTGTTCGACGGTCCCGCCCGCATCGTGTTCGAGGCCTGGACCAAGCCCGAACTGCTGATGCGCTGGTGGGTGCCGAAGTCCTTCGGCATCACCCTCCTGTCGTGCGACGCCGATGTCCGTCCCGGCGGCACCTACAAGTTCGTGTTCGCTCATCCCCAGTCCGAACAGCCGATGGCCTTCGTCGGCCGCTACATCGAGGTGAAGCCGCATTCGCGGCTGGTGTGGACGAACGAGGAGAGCGACGACGGCTTCGTCACCACGGTCACCTTCGAGGAAAGGGACGGCAAGACGCATCTGATGCTGCAAGATCTCTATCCGTCCAAGGAAGCGCTGGACGAGGCCCTCGCCTCCGGCAGCATCAGCGGGTATCCCGAACAGTTCAACGAGCTGGACGCGGTACTCAAGACCCTCAACTAGGCCCGACGCCCTGGCGGAGCCTCAGCGCTCCGCCAGCCGCGGCATCCGTTCCACGAAACTGCAGGCAGCTCCATGCCGCCCATCGGGTCGCGGTCGACCGGGACGTCGGGATGGGCGATGGCCCACCTCCAGAATGTTCGAAGGGGCCGATGCACAGCCACGCGGGTGGCCGCGCTGAGGCCCTGATCCAGCAGGGCGCTCATCAGTGCTTCGTGGGTGGCGCGGGTGATGGCCTCGACTGGTCGAACGCCAACGTAAGCTTGTCCAAGACGCGAACGTCCGTTCGCTCTTGTCCGCCGCGCGGAGGGAGCGCTCCGACATCTGGGCAGCGTTGGCCAGGGTCAGGACAGTGGGTGGAGCCGACACTCGGATTTGAACCGAGGACCTGCTGTTTACGAAACAGCTGCTCTACCGCTGAGCTATGTCGGCCCGGAGGCGGAGTATAGGGGATGCTCTCCAACAGCCGACCTCGTGTCGTTCGCTGATCGACCGCGAGGACTCGGCGCTTCCGCCACAGCCGCCCGGAGGTGACCTCGATGCCCGACGAGCCTGCACAGCAGCCGGAGGCGCCGAACGGCGGGCCACCCGGATCGGACTGGGCCGCCTATTACCGGTCCACCATCGGGCGCGAACCGCGCCCCCTGTTCGCGAAAGGCATGGCCTCGGTCGAGGCGGCCGGGATCACGCCGGGGCAGGCGATCGAGATCGGATTCGGCGATGGGAGGGAGACCCTCGCCCTTCTAGATACCGGCTGGCGGGTACTAGCCATCGATCCGACGCCGGCCGCGGCCGAGGTACTGCGGTCCCAGGTGCCGACTCACGTCGCCGGTCGTCTCGAGATCCGGTCCATGCCGGCAGAGGACGTCGACCTGCTGCCATTCGACTTGCTCTACGCGGGGTACGCCCTCCCATTCCTGGGTGCCGACGCGTTCGACCAATTCTGGAACGAGGCCCGGGACCGGCTGCGTCCCGGCGGCATCCTCGTGGTGAACTTTTTCGGCCCGCGCAATTCATGGGCCGGACGGGAGGGCATGCAATTCGTCGAGATCGACGCCGTGCGCCGGCTCGTCGACGGCCTCGAGCTCCTCGCGCTCGACGAGGAGGACCAGGATGGGGATTCGTTCCTCGGCCCGAAGCATTGGCACGTCTTCGATGTCATCGCCCGGCGACCGCCAGGATCGGTCTGATGAGCGTCGCGACGCCTGGGGCTTCTAAGCAAGCGCCGCGCTGACCTACGGCCACACGCACACGATCCCGGTTCGGAGGCGAGGACCACAGTCCCGCGCGAGCTCGTTGGATCGGGCTTCGACTACGCCGAAGAGTTCGAGGCCGGCCTCGATCCTCCTGGGCGCCCTACCGGAACCTTCCTCGCGCGGATCCGCACGACCATGACGAAGCTTGACGCAACCCAACGGTTGCTATAGTGTGAGTAGCAACTTACGGATTGCAATACTGCTGGAGGTTGTCATGGGTTTTCCGGATCGAATCGAGCGGACCGTCGAGATCGCGCATCCGCCGGCCAAAGTCTGGGCCGCGCTGACCACTGCCGAGGGCCTCGGCACCTGGTTCGGCAATACGGCGACGATCGACCTTCGCCCCGGCGGCGATGCACAGATGGCGTGGACAGGCGGCGAGAGGGCGCGCATGCGCATCGAGCGGGTCGAGGAGCCGACCGTCTTCGGCTTTACCTGGGGCATCAACGGCCTGCCCGATGACGATCCGCGCCGCACCTACGTGGAGTTCACGTTGGTGCCGGTCGCCAGCGGAACCCGGTTGACCGTCATCGAATCCGGTTTCGCGCAGCTGCCGGACGACAGCCACCGCAAGGCCTTTGACGGCAACACCGAGGGTTGGGCTAGCGAGCTGGGCGAGCTGGTCGAGTACCTCGATGCGAACGCGGCCTGACATCGAGGCGGTTGCCGAGGAGGTCTTCACCGCCCTCGCCGACCCGACCCGCCGGGGGATCCTGGCCGAACTCGCGGCGAGTGGACCTGCCACGGCCACGGATCTGGCGGCTCGCCTGCCCATCACCCGTCAGGCCATCGCGAAACACCTGGCACTGCTGGCCGAGGCAGGGCTGGTGACGGCCGAACCGGGGGAGCGGCGCCGGGTGCGCTACCGACTTCAGTCCGCCCCGATGCAAGTGGCGCAACAGTTCCTGGCTGCACTGGCCCGGGATTGGGACCGCCAGCTCGAAGCCCTGCAGGACCACCTCAACGCCGCCGTCGCGGCTCAGCCAACACCTAGGAACAAGGGAACGAAACGATCATGAGCAACGACACAGCAACCGCCTGGATCCGACCTCCGGAGTGGCTACCCGATCAAGGCTCCGCAACGGATCATCGCATCGGAACACGAGAAGAATGGGCGCTGGCGCGCGACGCGCTACTGGCGCGGGAGAAGGAGCACACGCGGTTGGGCGACGAACTGGCGCACCAGCGACGCGCGTTGCCGTGGGTCCGCGTCGAGAATGACTATCGCCTCGACACCGACGACGGCCCGCGCGCGCTCGCGGACCTCTTCGATGGCCGCAGCCAGCTACTCATCTACCACTTCATGTTCGGCCCGAGCTACGAGGCCGGCTGCCCGATCAACTCGTCGATCGCCGACAGCATCAACGGCGTCATCCCGCATCTCAACGCACACGACGTGACCATGCTCCTCGTGTCGCAGGCTCCGCTGGAGAAGCTGCAGGCGTACAAGCGGCGCATGGGTTGGCACGTCCCATGGGCGTCATCGGCCGACAGCGACTTCAACGTCGACCTCGGCTACTCGATCAGCGACGAACAGGCGCGCGCGTTCGTCGCCCAGAACCACGACTCCCTGCCGCCGATCGTCGAGCGCAACGCCAGCGCCAGCGGCACCGATATCGCCGGGTACCTGACGGAGAGCCCCGGCTTCAGCGCCTTCGTCCTCGATGACGGCGTCGTCCACCAGACCTACCAGACCTGGTGGCGCGGGCTCGAGTTCCTGATGGGCTATTACCCGATCCTCGATCGGACGCCGAACGGCCGCGAGGAGGACGACGGGTTCCAGCTCTGGATCCGCCGCCACGACGAGTACCAACGCCGCTGAAGCGCGGAGCCGTCTCGCTAGGTCGCGCCGGCCAGCTCGACGCGGTCTCGTCCGTTCGCCTTCGCCCGATACAGCGCGGCATCGGCCTTGGCGAACCACTCGTCATCCGACTGGGCCAGGTGGGCCGGCGTCAGGAGCACGCCGCCGACACTGACCGTGACCACGTTGGCCTCCCCGTTCCCCGGGTGCGCGATCCGCGCATCGGCGATGGCTCGTCGGATCCGTTCCGCGGCGGTCGCCAGGTCGTCGAGCGTATTCAGCCGTAGGAGCACGAGAAACTCCTCGCCACCGAACCGGTAGATGGCGTCCTCGGCGCGGATCGTGTCCTTGATCACCGCAACGACCGTCTTGAGCACCGCGTCGCCGGCAAGATGTCCGAACTCGTCGTTCACAAGCTTGAAGTGATCGAGATCGATCGCGATGAGGCCGTGGCCCTGTCCGAGGCGGTCCATCCGGGCACGCGCGGATCGAAGGTCCTCACGCAGGCGGGTCCGGTTCCCGGCCCCGGTCAGCGGGTCGAGCCGCGAGGTCTCCTCGAGCTGATGGTGGACGCGAGCGAGCTCGGCCATGTCGGCGTCGGCCCGACGATGGAGCGCCTGGATCCGATAGAGCTGCATGTGATTGCGGATCTGTGCCCGCTGGAGCAGGACGTGACCGGCGAGGCTGGCCACGACGGCGATCACGCCGACGACGACCATGTCGCTGCGATCGACCGCCGTCAGGACCGGACTTGGCCCGAACAGCAGATAGCCATAGGCGATCAGCGCATAGCCCGCCAGCCACCAGACATGCGCTCGAGTGCTCCACGGCACGATCAACGCGACGAGCCCCGGGATGAGCAGCAGGTAGCCGATCGTCTGGATCGCGAGATCCGGTAGCACGAACCCAGTCAGCGCCGTGGCAAGCGTCAGCGCGAGCGTCACCAGCGCCGTGATGGGTTCGGGCCGTCGGCGGAGGCCGCGCGCGAGCGCCAGGTACGCCAGGATCGCGAGGACGGCGACGCTGCCGTTCAGCGCGACGAGGAGCGGCCCCTTGCTGAGCTGGAGGTCGTACAGCGCGATCGCGTCGAACAGCGCGGCGCCGGCGATGACGATGAACCCGACGCGACTCGCGCCGACGGTCCGTCGACGCTGCACGGCGCGGAAGCGAGGGCTTCGCCCGACGGACAGGTACTCGCTCTGGCGGATGCTCGCGAGCAGGGAAGCAGGTCGAAGCGCCCAGGGCGGCGTTGCTTCCGACCGCGGGGCGCTCATCCCGGACGCGAGGTGCGTCGGTGACCGCATCGGCCGATCGTGCGCCGCGGTCAGGCGCCCGTCTCTGGCCCCATAGTCATCGGTGGTCGCCAGCTGAGGCGCCACTCGCCGTCACGGAACGTCCGTCGGTTCGAGGATGACGACCGCCGTCTCTCGCGAGCGTCGCGCGGCCCAGCCTTCGAGCTGCTCCTCGCCGTCGTACGCGGCCCAGCGTGCCCAGAGGCGAGGCCGTTCCTCGGGCGTCGCCGCGCGTCCACGGACGGGGCGTGGCCCGTCCGTCAGCACGACCGTCGTCTCGGGATTGGCTTGAAGGTTGAGCCACCACGCCGGCTCCGCGTCGCCCCAACCGTTCATCGCCATGGTGACCAGGTTCGGCCCATCCTCGAAGTAGCCGAGGATGACGTGCCGCTCCACCCCCGTGCGGCGGCCGATCGTCGTCAGGCGGAGCATCCCCCAGGTGTCGGCGCTGGCCGTTCGCAGGCCCAAGCGGCCGCGGCTCAACCGGAATGCCGCTCGATGGACCGACCAGAACGACCGGATGAACCAGCGCGGTGGGAGTCGGGGCGCGGGTTGTGTGTCGACGGTGGTCATCGTTCATCTCCTTCGGTTCGGTACTGGAAGACGTCATCGATCGGGACGCGGAACTCGCGTGCGATCTGGAAGGCCATCTCGAGCGACGGCGAATAGCGGCCCTGTTCGATCGCGATGATGGTCTGGCGCGTGACCCCGACACGATCCGCGAGCTCGGCCTGCGTCATCTCGCCATGCTCGAAGCGGAACCGCCGGATGTCGTTGGTGACCCTGGTCGGCCTGCCCATCGTCAGAAGCCGCGCCGATAGGCGACGAGCTTGACGACGGTCGCCGAGAGCGTCCCGGCGATGAACGCCAGGTACATGGTGTTGGCGATCCAGAACTGATGGATCTCGCCCATGGCGAGGCCGAACGGCACGATCATGGCCGCCGCGAGGACGATCCCGCCGACGTACTCGCCGTGGCGGTTGATCTCTCGGTCCCGCTGGTCGGCCTTGGCTGCGTCGTCGGGCGATGCGATCCCGATCAGGATCATGCCCACGATCGTGAGCGCGATGGCCGCGGCGACGACAGCAAGCAGCGCGTTCTGATAGTCGATGTCGGCGACCGGGGTGGTCTGCAGCCGGCCAAGGATGGTCGCGAAGTAGATGACCGGCAGGATCACCGCAAGGACGGCATACAGCCAGGTCCCCTTTTCCTCGAACGACATGTCGAGCTCCATGTAAAACGTTCTTGACATCCCGAATGTATGGTGAACCTGACATCATGTCAAGTACCATTTACATTCGCACGACCGTGAGAGCAGACATCGCTCGAGGGGCACGCAAACCGAAGAGCGCGTCGACGGGCCGTTGACCGAGTTGGCATAGACTCAACCGACGCGGGCCGGAGTCGAGGCAGGTACCACCGATCTCCAGGTCGCGGTCCGCGCAGCCGGGCTCGGGAGATGACCGAGGGATCGACGACCGGAGGACCAGGACGGCTGCCCCGGGCGGCACGCCTCGAGCGCGTCGTTCCGTTCGCTGCGGGCGCGCTGATCGCGTTCGGCGCGGTGATCCTGTTCAACCTGCTGGTCCCCGGCCCGCCACGCCTGACCAAGGACGACGTCGACGCGCGGATCGGCGAGGCGCTCGCATCGATGACGCCGGCGCCGGCCTTCTCCGAGGTCGTGTATCAGATCGTCCGCCCGTCGCTCGTCCTCATCGAGACCGAGCGACCCGAGTCGGGCGGGAGTGCGTCCCCGGACGCGGGGATCGGCAGCGGCGTAGTCGTCAATATCGCCGGCGACATCCTGACCAGCCTCCACGTGGTGGATGACGCCACCGGCATCCAGGTGACCTTCGCGGACGGCACGCGCTCGAGCGCCGACATCGTCAGCGAGGATCCGGCGATCGACATCGCGGTCCTGCGCGCCTCGACGCCACCAGCAGAGATCGCGCCGGCGATCCTGGGCGATCCCAGCGGCGTCCGGGAAGGCAGCGAGGCGTACGCGATGGGCAGCCCCTTCGGGCTGACCAGCTCGATGAGCGCGGGCGTGATCTCCGGTCTCGACCGCACGTTCCGCCTCGAGGACACCGACACCGTCCTGCGCGGTCTGATCCAGATCGATGCCGCCGTCAATCCGGGGATCTCCGGTGGACCGTTACTAGATCGAGAGGGTCACGTCATCGGGATCCTCGCCGCCCTGCTGAACCCGACCGGTGACGAGGTGTTCGTCGGGGTCGGCCTCGCCGTCCCGATCGACGTCGCCGGCGGCGCCGCCGGCCTGCCTCCGTACTAGCCCGCAGACAGGGGAGCGAACGAGTGGATCAGTCAGCCAACCAGGATCAGTCGGCCCCGATGGAGCGGTTGCTCTACGAGGTCAAGAAGGTCATCGTCGGCCAGGACCACCTGCTCGAACGGCTGATCGTCGCGCTGCTGGCCCGCGGTCACATCCTCGTCGAGGGCGTGCCCGGGCTCGCCAAGACCATGGCCATCCGGACCCTCGCGGAAGCGATCGGCGGCGAATTCAAGCGGATCCAGTTCACGCCGGACCTCGTTCCGGCCGACCTCATCGGGACGCGCATCTACAACCAGAAGACGGGCGATTTCGGCACGACCCTCGGCCCGGTCTTCGCCAACCTGCTGCTCGCCGACGAGATCAACCGCGCGCCGGCCAAGGTCCAGAGCGCGCTGCTCGAGGTCATGCAGGAGCGCCAGGTCACGATCGGCAAGGAGTCGTTCAAGGTCCCCGAACCATTCCTCGTCCTGGCGACCCAGAACCCTATCGAGACCGAGGGGACGTACGCGTTGCCCGAGGCGCAGATCGACCGGTTCATGCTCAAGGTCCTCGTCGACTACCCGAGCTCGACCGAGGAGTTCGTCATCGTCGAGCGGATGACCGGTGCGTTCCCGACGGTCAGCACGGTGCTCTCAACCGACGCCCTGCTCGCGATGCAGCGGGCCGCGGACAAGGTCTTCGTGGACCCTGCGCTGATGGAGTACGCGGTCCGGCTCGCGACGGCGACCCGCGATCCCGCCGCGCACGGGCTCGCTGAGCTCGCGCGCTACATCACGTTCGGGGCGAGCCCGCGGGCGTCGATCAACCTCGTGTTGACCGCACGCGCCCTGGCGTTCGTCCGCGGTCGCGACTACGCCTTGCCCGAGGATGTCCTCGACATGGCGCTCGACGTGCTGCGGCACCGCCTCGTCCTCTCGTTCGAGGCGCTCTCCGACGACGTCACGAGCGATGACCTCCTCGAGACCCTGCTCGACCGTATCCCCGTCCCGGTGGTGCCGCTACGCGAACATGGGAACGTCCACATCAGCGCCTGAGCGCATCCTGCAGCGCCTCGACTGGCAGGTCATCCGCCGGCTCGATGGCCTGTTGCAGGGCGACTACGGCACGCTGTTCCACGGCAGCGGCGTCGACTTCGCCGACCTGCGCGAATACCAGTACGGCGACGACGTCCGCTACATCGACTGGAACGTCACGGCGCGCACAACGACCCCATACATCCGCGAATACGTCGAGGACCGTGAGATCACCGCCTGGTTCCTGCTCGATCTCAGCCCGTCGGTCGACTTCGGCAGTGGCGATAGCGAGCGGATGAAGCGATCGGTGCTCATCGACTTCGTCACGACCCTCGCCCGGCTGCTGACACGGCGCGGCAATCGGGTCGGGGCGATCCTGTACGGCCGCCAGGTCGACCGGACCATCCCGGCTCGAGGCGGCCGCGTCCAGGTCCTCCGGCTCGTCAACGATCTGCTTCACCAGCCGCAGCTGGCCGCCGCGCCGTTCACGGATCTGGCGCCGTTGCTGGAGGCCGGGCAGGGGAGCATCAAGCGCCGGTCGCTCGTCTTCGTGATCTCGGATTTCATCAGCTCGCCCGGGTGGGAGCGACCGCTCAACCTCCTGACCCAGCGGCACGAGGTCGTCGCGGTGCGGCTGTTCGACCGTCGCGAGGTGGAGCTGCCCGACGTGGGGCCGTTGCTGATGGAGGACGCGGAGACCGGTCAGCAGCTCTATGTCGATACGCATGACAAAGGCTTCCGACGGCGGTTCCGCGAGGCATCGGAGCGCCGTGAGGCCACGCTGCGTGATGCCTTCCGACGTTCCGGGGTCGATGCCGTCGCGCTGTCGACCGACGACGACCTCGTCCACGCGATCGTCCGGATGGCGACACTCCGGCGACGACGGCGGCGGCGATAGTCGTGTCCTTCGTGTGGCCCGCGATGCTGCTGCTCCTCGCGGCCATCCCGCTCGGCGTGCTGGCCTACGGCGTCGGTGACCGCCGCCGGCGGAGCCGCGTCGCAGCGCTCGGCCACCTGCGGGTCGGGACGCCCTCCGACGGGCCGGTCCGCCGGATCTCGCTCAGGCGACGCGTCCCGGCCGCGTTGGTGCTGGCCGGGCTGACCGTGCTGGTCCTGGCGCTGGCGCGTCCCCAGAGCGTCATCAGCACCCCGCGCTTCGAGGGCACCGTGATCCTGTCGTTCGACGTGTCCGGCAGCATGGCCGCGGACGATGTCGAGCCGACGCGGATGGAGGCGGCCAAGACCGCGGCGCGCGCGTTCGTCGCCCGCCAGCCGCCGTCGATCCTGACCGGCGTCGTGGCGTTCAGCGACAGCGGCTTCTCCGTGCTGGTCCCGACCGGGGATCAGACCGAGGTCCTCGCGGCCATCGACCGGCTGGATCCGGAGCGCGGGACATCGATCGCGCGGGGGATCGTCTCGTCGCTCACCGCCATCGCCGCATCTGAGCGCGACCCCGCCGAGGGTTACTACACGAATCGATCGCCCGATCCGGTGCAGCTTCCTGCGCTGGTCCCGCCCGGGACGACTGTGCCGGCCGCGATCGTGCTCCTGTCGGACGGGGAGAACAACCAACGCCCCGACCCGCTCGAGGCGGCCCAGGCCGCGGCGGAGCGCGGGATCCGCATCTTCACCGTCGGCATCGGCACGGAGGAGGGATCGACCCTCGAGATCGAGGGCTTCCGGGTCCACAGCCGGCTCGACGAGCCGTCGCTCCGACGGATCGCCGAGGTCACGGGTGGGACCTACTACGCCGCAACGGACCCGGCCGAGCTCGAGGGCATCTATCGCAACATCGAGACGCGGCTCGTCCTCCGGCCCGAGGCGACCGAGGTGACATCGCTCTTCGCGGGTGCCGCGGTGCTGCTCCTGACGATGGGCGCGCTGGCCGGCCTGCGCTGGCTCGGTCGACTGCCATGACCGGCGCCGCGGACCTGCTGGCACCCGGAGCGCTCATCGCGCTCGTGCTCCTGCCGCTGCTTGCGGTCGTCCGGCTGTGGCTGCTGCGACGGCGCCGCCCCGCGATCCGCTACTCGAGCCTGTCGCTGGTCATGGATGCTGCGCCGCGATCCTCGTGGCTCCGGCGCCACCTCCCCTTCGGGGTCTTCCTGCTGGCACTGGCCAGCCTGGTCCTGGCGATGGCCCGGCCGGTCCAGATCGTGCCCGTCCCGGCGGGTCGGACGACCGTGATCCTCGCGATGGACGTCTCGCGCAGCATGTGCGCGACCGACATCCCGCCCAATCGGCTGCAGGCGGCAGAGGCGGCAGCCGCCGACTTCATCGATCGCCAGAGCGCGACCACCCAGATCGGGATCGTCGCGTTCGCCGGCTTCGCCGAGATCGTCCAGGCACCGACGACCGACCAGGAGGTCCTGCTCGATGTCGTCGAGAGCCTGACGACCGGTCGCCGGACCGCCGTCGGCAGCGCGATCCTGAAGTCGCTCGATGCGATCGCCGAGATCGACGCCAGCGTGGCCCCGGTCCGTGGTGACGGCGCGTCCGGAGACGATCCTGCGCCGCGTCCCGCGAGGCGCCTATGCCCCGGCGATCATCGTCCTGCTGACCGACGGGGCGAGCAACGCCGGGCCCCCGCCGGTCGAGGCGGCTGAGGCGGCCGCCGCACGCGGTATACGGGTCTACACGATCGGGTTCGGCACGGCCGATCCCAACTCCGAGCGACCGCCGTGTGGGCTCCAGTTCATCGGCAACGAGCCGAACCAGACCGGCATCCCGAGCTTCGGTGGTGGGGGTGGTGGGGGTGGCGGCTTCCGACGCGCCATCGATGAGGACACGCTGATGGCGGTGGCGGAGGCGACCGGCGGGACGTACTACCCGGCCGAGAGCGCGGACGAGCTCCACACGGTCTTCCAGAACCTGCCGACCGACTTGATCACGCGCCACGAGATCATGGAGATCAGCGTGCTCTTCGTGGCGCTCGGCGCGATCCTCGTCGGGCTCTCGATCCTCCTCGGGCAGGCCTGGCGGCCGCTGCCGTAGGCAGTCCCTCGATCAGCCGTCCGTCGCGGCGTCCTGCTCGGCGTCGAGCCCGGCCGGGTGGAGCAGCCGTAGACCGGATCGTCCTTCGCGGACGACGATGCCCTCGCGCTCGAGCTGGCGGAGCACCTTCCCGGTCATCTCGCGGGTGGTCCCCACCAGGCTCGGAAGATGGGCGCGGGTGAGGACCGGCGGATCGCCGAAGAACAGATCCCTGTGCCGCGCCAGGATGCGCAGGACCCGGCGGCGAGAGTCCTGATGCATGAAGCCCTCGACCCGCTCCATGAGGACATGCAGGGAGCCAGCCAGCGCCTCGGTCGCATGGAGCGCTAGTGCCGGGTCGAGCTCGGCCAGGGCGCGAAGGTCCCCACCGCGCCACTGAGCGAGGCGGCACCGGGTCAACGCCCTGAGCTCGACACTCGAGGTCACCGGTGTCATGCCGGTGAAGCCGAACAAGGCGCCCGGGCCCGCGACCCCAGCCATGAGCTGGAGGCCATCCGCGGTCGTCCGCTGGAACGCCACGTGGCCCTCAAGGACGAGCGTCAGATCGACTGGGTCTCCTTGGCGGTAGATCGACTCATTGGCGTCCACTGCACGGATCCGAGCCAGGTCGAGGAGGGCCGTGGTGGTCTCTTGGCGGCAATCGGGCAGCACGCGCAGGATGAGCGAGCGCGGAACGGCCCCGTCATCCCCTTGCAACGCGCGTTGCTGCGAGCTGCAGACGCTCGTCGCCGGCTCGATCATGCTCGGGGTCACGAACCGGACGACCGACCACGTGCTCGTCGCCCGCGACAGCGCAGCCAGGCTCTTCGCGACTGGCTGACGCATGCGACCACGTGTCGATTTGTGACCTGCTCGTTCGTCGTGAAGTCGTAAGGGCCGGCCGGGTGGCCGCCAAGACACGCTAGGAGGTTCCCAATGGGAACGACGGTCGTTCACGTCGAGGTCGTTGGCAAGGATGGAGCCGCGCTCCAGAAGTTCTACCAGGACGTGTTCGGGTGGAGCCTGGACACGAACAACCCGGGTGGCTATGGGATGTACCGCCAGGAGGGCGGCCTGAGCGGTGGCATCGGGACCAGCAATGACGGCGGCCCTGGCCACGTCACGTTCTACGTCCACACGGACGATCCGCAGGGCATCCTGGACAAGGCTGCCGCGAGCGGCGGCCGGGTGATCATGCCGCTGACCGAGGTGGCGCCGGAGACCAACGTCGCGCTCTTCGCCGATCCCGAGGGCCACATCGTCGGGATCATGTAGCGCCTCACACCACCGCGCGCAAAACGAGGCCGGGCCCATGTGGCCCGGCCTCGTGCGATGATGCGGACGAGCGATCCAGATGGCTCCATCCGTTAGGGCGCGCCGGTCCGCGGTCCGCCTCCGTCGATCGATCCTCCTCGCCGGGCTGGCGTGGTTGCTGCTCGGCGCGCTCGATCGCCCGGTCGACCGGGTCCTCGCCGCCGATCCGACCGTGCCGCCGCACGTCGACGTGCTGACCGCGAACGGTGTCGTCGACAACGTGCTTGCGACGTACATCGAAGAGGGCATCGAGCGCGCCGCGCTCGACGGGTCGTCGGCGGTCGTCATCACGCTCAACACGCCGGGCGGCAGTCTCGACGCGACCCAGCGGATCGTGACTGCCCTGCTGGAGGCGCCGCTGCCGACCGTCGTGTGGGTCGCGCCGAGCGGGGGACGAGCCGCCAGCGCCGGCACGTTCATCACGCTCGCCGCGCACCTGGCCTACATGGCGCCCGGCACGAACATCGGGGCTGCGTCCCCGGTCGGCGCCGGCGGCGAGGAGCTGACCGGCACGATCGGTGACAAGGTCAAGAACGACGCCATCGCCAACATCCGCTCGATCGCCGAGGCTCGTGACCGGAACGTCGACTGGGCCGTGTCGACCGTCGAGAAGGCCGTGTCGTCGACCGCCACCCAGGCCGTCGATGTCGGCGCGGTCGATGCGATCGCCACCTCGCTCGCGGACGTCCGCGGCCAGGCGCACGGCCGGGTCGTCGAGGTCCGCTCGCAGCCGGTCACCGTCGAGGTGGCGGATGCCGCCTTCGTCGATCTCGCGATGAACCCGTTCCAGTCGATCATCCACCTGCTGTCCGACCCGAACATCGCGTTCATCCTGCTGACGCTCGGGTTCTACGGCCTGCTGTTCGAGCTCCAGAGTCCCAACTTCGTGACCGGCATCCTCGGCGCCATCGCGTTGATCCTCGCCTTCATCGGGTTCGGCAGCCTGCCGCTCAACGTGGCGGGTCTGCTCCTCATCGGCCTGGCCGTGCTGTTGTTCGTGCTCGAGACGACGGTCACCAGTCACGGGCTGTTGATCGTGGGCGGGCTCGTCTGCTTCGTGCTGGGCGCGTTCACGCTGTACACCGACCCGGGAGCCCCGACGGCGCCGGATGTGGCGGTCGCGGTCCCCCTGATCGTGACGATGGCCGCGGTCACCGCCGCCTACGTCGGCCTCGTCCTGCTCACGGTCGCCCGCGTCAGGCGGCGCTCCGTGGCGCTCGCGACCACCTATGGCGCCGGCGGTTCGATGACCGTCCCGCCGGGTACGGCCGGGATCGCAAAGACGGCGCTCGAGCCGCGCGGCGTGGTCTACGCCGCAGGCGAGGAGTGGACGGCGCGGACGCACGACGCGGCGCCGATCGCCCGAGGCGCCCCGATCCGCGTTGTGGGGCAGCAGGATCTCACGCTCATCGTCGAGTCAGGGCCGGCGCCTTCGCCGGAAGGTGGATAGGAGGTCCTCGTGGAGTTCGCCGTCATCTTGCCAGTCGCCTTCGTCATCCTGGTCCTGGTCGTCATCGCGATCGCCTCGATCAAGATCGTCAACCAGTACGAGCGGCTGCTCGTGTTCACCCTCGGCCGGACGAGCCAGTCCGAGGTCAAGGGACCGGGCTGGGTGTTCATCGTGCCGATCGCCCAGCGCGGCGTGCGAGTCGACCTGCGCGAGCGGTTCATCGAGGTGCCGAGCCAGACCGGCATCACCAAGGACAACGCGCCGATCAGCATCGACTTCCTGATCTACTGGCGGATCGTCGATCCGTATCGCAGCGTCGTCGAGGTCCAGAACTTCGAGGGCGCGCTCCAGAACATCGCCACCACCACGCTCCGGGCCGTCGTCGGCGACATCCTGCTCGACGACGTGCTGTCGAAGCGTGAACAGATCAACGAAGTGCTGCGGGTCAAGCTCGACGAAGTCACCGAGCGCTGGGGCGGCAAGGTCACGACCGTCGAGATCCGCGAGATCACCCCGCCACGCGACGTCCAAGACGCGATGAACCGCCAGCTCTCCGCCGAGCGGACCCGACGGGCCGTCATCACGGAATCCGAGGGCACTCGACAGTCGGCGATCAACGTCGCCGAGGGCACCAAGCAGTCCGAGATCCTGCGCGCCGAGGGCGACCGTCAGGCGGCCATCCTGCGGGCCGAGGGCTTCGCGCTCGCGCTCGAGCAGATCTACGGCGCGGCATCGAAGGTCGACGAGAAGACGATGGCGTTGCAGTACCTCGAGGCGTTCAAGGCGCTCGGCGCCAGCCCGTCGACCAAGTACGTCTTGCCGCTCGAGATCACCAGCCTGGCCGACACCTTCCGCGGGTTCCTGGCTGCCTCGAACGAGGAGCGTCCACCGAAGTCCCGATGAGGGGGTCAGCCGGTCACGCCGTGGCGGCCTCGGCGAACGACCCCATGTCGGGATAGCGGGCGTCGGGCGATGCGTCGGCGGGCGGGGTCGCGCCGGAGCCGGGTCGATCGTGGCGACGGTCGATCCACACGGTCGTGAGACCCAGCCGCTTGGCCGTGACGTGATCGTGGAACAGGCTCTGCGCGACGTGGACGATCCGGTCGCGGGGCAGGCCGAGGCGCTCGAACGCGACCAGGAAGTTGGCCTCGCTCGGCTTGTAGCTGCCGACCTGCTGCGCCGTCACGACCCAGTCGAACTCGACGCCGAGCTTGCGGTTCGAGGCGGCGAACAGGTCGTCATCGCAATTGGTGATCACGCCCAGGCGGAAGCGGCGCTTGAGCCGTGCCAGTGCGTCGACCGAATCGGCGAAGGCGGGCCACGCCTCGACGGAGCGGGAGAACGCCGCGATCTCGTCGGAGGACGGCGTGAAACCGAGCTCGTCCGCGACGCCGCGCAGGCCGGCCGCCAGCACGTCGGTGTACCGGAGGTACTCACCCGCCTCTGCGGTGGCCTCATGCCGGGCGAACCGCGCAAGCACGTCCTCCGGGTCCATCGGGATGCCATGTGCGGCGAGCACCGGTCGGAACGCGTCGGCCAGCCCGGTCTCCCAGTCGATCAGCGTCCCGTAGCAATCGAACGTGAGGGCGTCGACCTGGCGGTAGTCGATGGGACTCGTCATGTGGGGAACTCTAGCGATGCGCGTATCGTCGGGGTTGCGATGGACATCATCCGACGGTCGCTCCTCTCACTCGCCGCGGTCGTGCTGCTGACGGGATGTGCCGCCGGGGCTGGCGCTTCCCAGCCACCGGCGTCGTCGGGCGGCGGCCCCGTCACGACCGAGGACCAGGCCATCGCCCGCGTCGTCGCGCACGAGCCGCGGCTGGCCGGGATCGCGAAGCGCGATCCGGAGATGATCGGCCAGGCCAGCTGGTACGAGGTCGCGCCTGCCTCGGGCGTGGGCGCGTTCATCGTGACCGTGCGGCTGGGTTGGGGCGATTGCCAGGCCGGCTGCATCGAGGAGCACACCTGGGTCTATGCGGTCCTGCCGGACGGCACCGTCAACCAGCAGTCCGAGGGCGGCGGCCAGGTGCCGGACGCGGCATGGCCCTCGCCAGGAGGAGGTGGCGACGCCGGTCGCACCGGGCTGCTCGTTACCGCCGTCGCCGGCCCGGTCTGCCCCGTCGAGCGAGTGCCACCGGATCCGGCGTGCGCGCCGAAGCCGGTTCCCGGCGCCTTGATCGACATCATCGACGCCGATGGGGTCCAGGACAGACAGGTCCACCTCGATGCGGGAGGCCAGCAGTTCGTGGAGCTGGAACCCGGGGTGTACCGCGTCGTCGCACAGCCGGTCGACGGGTTCATGAACCCGCCGGAGCTACAGCGCGTGTCGATCGAGGACGGGCGCGTCACCGAGGTCACGTTCGAGTTCGACACCGGGATCCGCTGATCGCGCGAAAACTCGGTGCGGCGCAGCACCAGGTGCGTGGTTCGCAAGGTCCGTCGCAAGGTGCCGGCCCGTACAGTCCTCCGCATGGACGCCCGTCCGTCACGTGAGAACCTGATCCACCTCGGCATCATGGCGGGCGTGCTCATCGTGTCGCTGCTGGTCGTCGGCGTCGCGGCGAGCCCACTCGGCAGCCAGTTGACCGGCGCGACTGCCGCCGGGTCGGCGACATCGGATCGGCAGGCCAAGGCTTCGGAGCAGGGCGTCACCCTCACTGGGACCGTCGGGACCCGCACCGCTGCCGACGGTACGACCGAGTACACGCTCACGAACGGGGACACGGTGCTCAGTCTCGATGCCGGACCGGCGTGGTTCTTCGGCGACGCCTATCCACTGGCGCCATACGTCGGCCAGCAGGTGACGATCAGTGGCGAACAGCGCGAGGGCTCGACCAGTGTCGACGTTCTGACGGTGAACGGGACCGCGCTCCGGGAGCCGGGCAAGCCGCCGTGGGCCGGCGGCTGGAAGCGGGTCGGTGAGCGACATCCCGGCTGGAGCCAGGAGAAAGCCGATCGCCAGGCCGCGAAGCAGGCTGCCAGGGACGCCAAACGGGCCGCCAAGCTGGAGCGCTTCGGGCTCGACTGCTGGCCGCCCGGACACTGCAAGGACGCGTCGGGCAAGCCCGCCACGCCGAACGCGACAACGACGCACTAGGAACCGCCCTCCGCCGCCGCTACGATGCGGCGATGCGCCTCCCCGTCGCCCTCGTCCAGCTCGATGCGACTGCGGACGTCGATGCGAATATCGAGCGAGCGACAGCCCTCGCGAGTAAGGCCGCTGCCGGCGGAGCGCGTCTTGTCGTCCTGCCGGAGTACCTGCAATACCGAGGGGACGACGACGGATTCCGGGCCTCAGCCCGATCGATCCCGGGGCCGTTCACCGATGCGTTCGCCGACGTCGCCCGCCGGCACGACGCGTGGATCCTGGCGGGCAGTCTGGCCGAGACGTCAGACGATCCGGCCTGCCCGTTCAACACCAGCGTGCTGATCGACCCGCAGGGCGGGCTCGCGGCGACCTATCGCAAGATCCACCTCTTCGACGTGGCCATCGATGCTGGGCCGGTCGATACCGAGTCAGCGCGCGTGTCCGCCGGGGACACGGCGGTCGTCGCGGACATCGACGGGGTCCGCCTCGGCCTCTCGGTGTGCTACGACCTCCGTTTCCCCGAGCTGTACCGGACGCTCGCCCTCGCGGGTGCGGAGGTGTTCGCCGTCCCGTCGAACTTCACCGAGCGGACGGGTCGGGACCATTGGGAAGTCCTGCTCCGGGCCCGCGCGATCGAAAACGGTGCCTGGGTCCTCGCGCCCGGTCAGGCCGGCGGGCCGCCAGGCCAGCCCGCGTTCGGTCGGTCGATGGTCATCGACCCGTGGGGCACCGTCGTCGCCCAGGCGCCCGATGGCGTCGGGATCGTCAGCGCGGACGTGGAGACGGACCGCGTCGCCGCGGTCCGTCGTCAGATCCCGTCGCTGGCCAACCGGCGGCCGGAGACCTACCGGTTGACGTAGGCGGCCCGCGGCCGCCCGTCCGTCACTTCACGAGCTGGATCCCGATCGCACCAGCGCCCTGGATCGGGCCACCGGTGACCGGCCCCTTCGTGATGTAGCGAACGAACCAACCCGCCAGGCAGCTGCTGCTGCCATTCCCGGCGATGGGGATGAGGGTCGTCCCGTTGCCCTCGCAGGCCAGGTTCTGCCCGCCGTTCTGGTCGGACATGTAGTCGATGAAGAAGGCAGTGACCCGGATGATGTGATAGGTCGCGTGACTGCCGCCCGTGGTCGTGCACGCACCGTCGCAGACCGGGATGAGGACGACCTTGCCCGACTTGGCGTTGACCTCGTCGACCATCTGATTGGCGCAGTTATTGCCGTTGTCCGACTGGACCTCGACGGGGAAGCTCGGGAACTGCGTCTTCGGGGGGTTCGTCACCTCGTCGTCGCAGTTGTTCATGGTGCCGTCGAGATCGAGGATCATGAACGAGCCGCCGCCGGTCTTGCACAGGGGCACGATGTACTCCTGGCCCTCGGGGTTCTTGTCGAGGTCCGGCCCGTCGGGATTGCTCATCTGCCAGCTGACCTCGCTGGTGCCCAGGTCACCATTGGTCTCGCAGTCGACGATATTGACCGGGAAGACGACGGGAAGGATCGGGCCCCCGGCCAGCGCGCCGGTGACCGCGGTGGCCTCCGCCGAGGTGGTGAACTGGTTGAACCCGATCGCGCCCGCGAAGGTGGTGCCGAACGTCTGTGCACCATGCGCGGAGACGCCCTGCGCTCCTGGCGGGATCACGCCGTCGCCGACGCGCGCGGCGGCTCCGATGCTGCCGACCGGGACGCCGCCGTTGTTGATCGGCTGGCCGGTCACGTCGGTGTAGTAGCCCAGGTACGTGCCAAGACCGTTGGCCGCCGAGACGTTCGTCATGGACGCCGCGACATCGGTATCCGTCTTGACGATACCGGCCAGGTTCTCCGAGAGGACTGTCGCGCCCGCGTTGGCGATGGCGTCGGTCCCGTTCTGGGCTTCCCGCTGGTTGGCATACAGATTGCCGGCCTCGAGGACCAGGGCGACCCCGCCGACCAACGAGATCATGGCGAGCGCGGCGATGACGATCACCTGGCCGCGCGCCCGTCGGTGGGTGGGATGCAAGCGAGGCATTGGGTTCCCTCTCATGGTTGCTTGGGGCAGTTCGCGGCGGCGGCGCCATCAGTCGGGTCCAGCGGACAGCTGAACTCGACCGAGAGGACCGAGCGGGCGGTGAATGTCACGCCGTTCTTGAACACGATGTTCCCGATCAGCGGCGTGATCGGTTGATAGGTGGCCTCGAAGCTCACGATGGCCAGGCAGCCGACGGCGATCAGCGCGCACTGTGTCGAGGTGTCCGGTGTCCCATCCAGGTTGACCTGATAGAAGTCCACCTGGACGCTCGGGTCGTTCAGCTCGACGATCGCGGTCTGCTGCTTGGCGCGCGCGATGATGCTTGGCTTGTACTGGTTGACGATCGCCATCCGGGCGCCTTCGCGCGCTGCGTTCGTGAGCGTGTTGTAGGCGAACACGGCTCGACCGAGGTCGAAGACCGCCACGAGCACCAGGATGAAGATGGGCAGGACGAGCGCGAACTCGACCAGCGCCTGGCCGCGCCCGGTCCGGGTGCGACGGCGGAAGAGCATGCTCATGGGTTGTTCACCGTCACGCTGCTGCTGCACGGGACCTGGGAAGCCGCCGTGATGGATTGGGAGAGGATCAAGTAGTTGCCGTTCGGCGCGCCCGGGCCGTCGCCGACGGTGCCTGTGAAGTTGGCGCCCGTCCAGACGGCCTGCGCGCTGTTGCGCCTGACACCGTTGAGGGTCGGCACCGTGCACAGACCGGCACCCACCGAGATCGTCTTCGTCACCGACAGCGGGCCGGTCGGGTACGTGACCGTCAGCGTCACGCTGTAGGTACCCGCCGAGTTGTAGGTGTGACTCGTGGTCGTGCCCGTGCCAATTCCCTGCCCTGAGCCGAACGTCCAGTCATAGCTCGTGCCACCGACTGTCGAGGCGTCGGTGAAATCGACCGTAGACGGGGCGTTGGGACTGGACATCACATAGGTGAAGTCGACGGTCGAGGCCGCGACCACGGTCACGCCCATCGTTTCCGTGCTGGATCCCCAGGCGTTGGTCGCGGTCATCGTCACGATGTACGTACCAGGCAGGACGAAGACGTGATCGAGCGGGTCCTGCAGCGTCGAGATCGGCGTCCCATCGGCGAAGTCCCATAGCCAGCTCGTCGGGTTGCCACCCGACGTGTCGCGGAACACGACGGTGAACGGAGCGACGCCATTCAGCGATGAAGGTGCGAGCGACCCGTTGCCGGTGAACGCGGCGTTCGGCGGGCTGCCCGGAGGTCCCCCGCCGCCAGTCGACGACATCCCGGTATTGATAGGAAAGACCGAGGACGCGGAAACCGCGATGGAGCCGCCCAGGACATCCTTGATCCCCGGCGTGATGAGGACGAAGTTGCATGACAGCTGGACCTGCGCGGCGTCACCGATGTCGTCGGCCGCGCCGTTGCCATCGGAATCGCTGAACGTGGGATCAGGCGCGGTGGTAACGCCGCCCACCGTCGGCAGCTGGCAGTTCGTGGCCGCAGCGTCGTTTCGGATCTGATTCTGGTACTGCGCCTGGACGCTGGCGTCGCCGCCCGGTTGCCACGCCGTCGGATTGTTCGCGGCGAGGTTCGCCCCGATGCGGCTCATGCTCTGGAGGTTGATCCAGCCCAGGTAGACGCGCCCGAAGTCGAGCGCCACGAGCGTCAGGAACAGCAGGATCGGCAGGACGATCGCGAACTCGACGAGGCTCTGGCCTCGGCGGCGGTGGCGGCGATCGCGGCGGTGCCCGTCGGCGGGTCGCAGGAAGCGCATCTAGGGATCCCTGGGTGCGGATTGGGAGATGACGCCGCCGATGCTCGGCTTGGCACCTTTCACGGTCCCTTGAATCGGTGCGCGACTGCATAGCCCGAACGGCCTACTGCCGGGGCACGATGGTCCGGCGGCTCGTCGCTGTGCGGCGCGGGATCGCCCGCAGAATTCGAGAGAGCCGCGCCCCCCAGCGCGGCTCTCCGATACCTGGATGCGAGCGGTCAGTCGATCAGTTTGATGACGTACGTCCCATGGAAGAATCCGGCGCACGAACTGTCCGAGACCGCACAGACGTCGTCCGCCGACGCGCTTCTTGTGATACCGGTGAGGAAGTACCCGGTGATCGTCCCTTCCTCGCCGCCTCCGAGCTTGGCCGCACTCACCACGTGGAAGAGCGCCCATCCGCGGAAGCATCCGATGTCGTGCGTCCCGTCGTTGCAGAACGTCTGGCCAGGGACTGGCGGACCCACGATCGGCACCGCGACGTCCAGCCCAGCCAGATTCGTGTTGATGCTTGGCTGACTGTTGCTGTCGAACAGGGCGTTGTGGACGCCATTGTTCTGCTGGCCGATGTAGTCGTTGAGGGCCAAGTCGCCGTTCAGGGGCGCCGATCCATCGAGGATGTCCTTGACGTCGTTCGTCGATACATTGCCGGTCCCCAGGTTCGTCCAGGCCATGTTGAGGACGGTCAGCGGCTGATCGCTTCCCTGCCCTTGGGTCTTGGTGAAATCGGTCGGATGCGTATACAGCTCGAATGGCAGCCCGGTGATCGGGTCGAACGCCTCCTGGCTGAGGATGAACGGCGCGATCCCGATGAATTTCGTGGGGACACCGGTCAATGCTGTGGCGGTCACGTCCACTGGCCAGGTGTTCATCCCGACGACACCCGCGAAGTAGTTCTCATGCGGCGCCCCGAGGTCCACCTTGACCGTCTTGGGCGTGACGGTGACGGCGATGGTGACCCCGCCGACGCCGTTCGTGAATCCGTTCTGGGCTGCGGTCGCGTGCGCGGCGACTGTGGCGTTTTGGCCGTTCAGAAGCGCGTCGGCCCCGGCCAGCGCGGCAAGGTCCGCCGCGTTCTGCTCGGCTCGACGCTGGGCGAAGGTGAATCCGCCATCGATGACGAGACCGACGCCGGCGACGATCGTGACGAGGGCCAGCGCGAAGATGACGACGATCTGCCCGCGAGCGGTGCGGCGCTCAGTGGATCTGGGCACTGGAGCTCCCTTTCATGGTCCACGTGCCGGTCAGGCCGAGCAGTGGTGTAACGGGCTTATATGGAGCCGTGATAACGACCTGGACGGAGTGCTTGCTGAAGTCACATGGCGTGACCGGGGTACCGGCCACATCAACGCATGTGAACACCGGGTTCGTGAGGGCGGGCACGAGGTTCTTCTGGATGTTCACCACCGCCGTCGTCTCGGCGCTGCCGCCCGGCGAGCAGGTCAGGGCGTCCGGGTCGACGCACGGGTGGACGCTCGTCACGCGAGCGATCTCGCGAGCCGCCTCGGAGACCCCATTGAACTTGTATACCGCCATCCCGAAGTCGACGACACCCATGAGGATCACGAGGAAGATCACGATCGAGAGCGCGAACTCCACCAGCCCCTGACCGTCCTGACGACGCCGCCTGATCATGGGACCGCCACCGTCTGTGTCGTGGTGATCGAACAGGCGGCCTTGGTCGCCGTCAGCGTCACCGACTGCAGCCCACCGGCCGTGAAGTCGTAGTTGTTCAGGCTCTTGCCGGTCCCTGTCGCGGCACCCGACCAGACCCAGGTCCAACCGTTCGAGCTGTCGGACACGCTCCCGTCCAGATCCATCCGGTGGGGATGGCTCCTGTTGGACTTGTCGGTCGCGGTGAACGTGACCGTCGGGCAGGTCGGCGGTGGGCCGCCACCCGTCACGGTGATGATCTGCACATCGGTATCCGTCTGACCCCGACTGTCGGTCACCGTCAACGTGACCGCATAGCTGCCGGCGGCGGTGTAGTCCTTGCTCGCGGTCACGCCGGTGGCGCCGAAGCTCCAGGAGTAGCTCGTGATGGTGGCGCCGGGCGATGCCGATGCGGACGCGTCGAAGTCGACGGTCAGCGGTGCGGGGCCGGACATCGGATTCGCCACGAACGCGGCAGTCGGCGCGGGGAGCTCGGGGTAGGTCACCGCGGGCACCACCAGGCATTGCGCGTCGGCCTCGGCGCCAAGGACGAGGTTGTTTCCGACGATTGAGCCGATGATCGGTGTCACGACCCTGAAGGGCGAGGTCACTGTCACCGTCACCGTTGGCGGCACGCCCGAAGGCGGATACATCGCGTTGGGATCGCAGGTCGCCGGTGACAGACCGACGCGCGTTTGCTGCACCTCGACGAAGCCACCCTGCGCCTCCGTGAGCACCCCGCACATCACCGTGTTGGTGTCGCTACACGGCGAGTTGCTCTGGAATGTGCCGCCCTGCGAGGCGACCAGCGCCCCTTCCTTCGCCGCATTCGTGATCGTGATCTGCGAGTACAGGAGGCGGCCGAGATCGATGGCCGACAGCAGCAGCAGCAAGAAGACCGGCGCGATGAGGGCGAGTTCTACCAGGCTCTGGCCACGCGAACGAGCGCGGCGGCCACGCAGTGACGGAATGGTGGCGCGCATGAGTCCCCCGAAAGGCTGGTACGAAAGTCCTGCCATCGTGGCACCGAGACCTTGCACCCCACCTTGCTAGCGGTGCCGGGCGTCGACATCGGTGGCCGGGGACGACGGTACCGGACCGGACGAGTGGGTCAGTTGTTCCGGTCTCGGTCGGCTCGCAGCATTGCGCCATGACGAAGCGAATCCTCGCCACGGTCCTCTGGTTCTACACCGGCTGGTATGCGGGCGCCCTCATCGCCGACTTCCTGACGGTCAGTCCGATGCTCGGCCCGATCATCGGTGCGGCGGCGGCGGCGTTGATCGCCGGCGACCCGCGTCGGATCATCTGGAAGGCCCGCTCGGCCGCGAAGGCGACCCGGGAGCCCTCCCCCGAACCCGCCTAGATCCCGCGCCGCGCCTCGCGCGGCCGATCCCACAGTAGTGAGCGCCGGGTGCCTGTCGTCACCCGGCGCTCACTATTTCCCCCAGCGGGACCTTCGAATTTCCGGCTAGGTCCTAGCGCACGAGCTGGACCGCCAGCGACGCGAATTCGCCCGGTGAGCTCCCCGTCGTCGGCCCGAGGAAGAACTGCTTGCGCCACACGCCCGAGATGTTCTTGCCGCCCTCGCATGCGGTCAGCTGGAAGCCTGCGAAGCCGATGATGTGATACCAGCCGTTGGCACCCGTGCCGCCTGCGTAATCCCAGATCGGGATCGTCACGACGATCTCGTTGTCGATGTAATAGGAGCAGTCGGCGCTGGCCTTGTTGCCGGGCAGGCTGCCGATGCGGTCGAGGTCCGGGTCGCCGGAGACCGCCGTGCAGCAACCGAAGCTGTTCGGCGGTGGCCCGATCTCGTCCTGGAGGAACGGCGCGTTCTCCTCACAGCCGGATGTCGTCGACATCCCCAGGCCGAACCCGGCGCACTTGTCCTGCGCGCCGAACTTCAGCCAGCCGAACCCGCCCGGGACGTTGAGATTGCCCGGCGTCAGGTGCTGTGGCTGGCACTCCGGGCTCGAGCCGACATCGCCGGTGCAGAAGGGATACGTCTCGAAGAAGGCGAGTGAGATGCCGGCCGGGAAGACGTTCCCGATCGGCGGCGCCGCCGCGTAGCCGCCACGGGCGGTGGCGACGGCGCTGGCGGTCCAGGTACCACCGCCGACGACGCCCAGCAGATACGGCCGGAACGTCCGGCTCGAGCCGACCGTGACCCCCTCGGTGCCGGCCGGGATCGTCCCGCCACCCACCCAGCCGGTGAAGGCGCCGGCGCGACTGACGTAGCGCGGCCCGGTCGGCGATCCGTAGGTCAGCGGCGACCCGCCGTTCGCCGCGATCGTGGCGTCGATCGCCGACACGACGTTGGCATCCGTGCCGTTCACGATGTCGTTGTCGATCCAGGTCGCGACGATCCGCGCGCCCGCGAGCGCCGCGAAGTCGGACGCGTTCTGCGAAGCGCGGCGCTGCAGCAGCGCGTTGCCGCCGTCGATGACGAGGGCGACGGCGAGGATCACGACGACCATGCTCAGCGCGAACAGCGCGAGGATCTGCCCGCGCGGGCGCGGGTCGTGGGCATGCGCGACGGGCATCTGGATCCCCCTAGTTGATGACCATGGACGTCGACGCCGACATCGAAACGGTGCCGACGATCTGCGAGATGACGGGTGTGATCGGCTGGAACGTGCCGGTCACCCGGACCGAGGCGACGTTGCCCGAGCCATTGCTGGTGCACGACGTGCCCGTCCAGTTGCCGGTCGGTGTGCCGCCGCTCGCGTCGCAACGGACGAACACGTTCGCTCCGGTCACCACGGCGAACGGGGCATTCATCCGGTTGGCGGCGGAGATGATGTCGGTCTTCATCGCTGCGGCCGAAGCCGGACACGTCGGCCCGTTGACGGAGCCGCAGCCGGTATCGGTGGCGCCGATCCAGCTGGCCTCGACCGACGCGAGCCGGGCGCCTTCGCGCGCGGCCTGTGACAGCACGCTGTGCTGGTAGACCAGCCGCCCGCCGTCGATCAGCCCGAACAGGAAGAGGATGAAGATCGGCAGGACGAGCGCGAACTCGACCAGGCTCTGGCCGGCTCGCCGCTCGTCCTTCACGGCGACACCGCCCGGGTGACGCTCGCCGATCCGCTCGAGCTCGTGACCGTGAGCGTCACGTTCCATGTCCCGTTGTTGCTCGGGAAGCTATGGAACGGGTTCGGCGCATTGCTCGATGGCGAGCCGTCGCCGAAGTCCCACAGCCAGGTCGTGATCGGACAGCCGGCCGGCGCGGTCGACAGGTCGGTGAACGTGATGTTGCGGCGCGGGTTGCCCGACAGCCAGCTGAAGTTGGCGACCGGGTCCGCGCACGGCGCTGGCGTGGGAGTGGGCGTCGGCGTCGGCCCCGGCGTCGCTGTCGGCGTCGGCGTCGGACCACCGGTCGGGGTCGGCGTCGGGACCGGCGGCACCGTGACCGTCCGGATCGCGGTGAGGCTGCCGCCCTGGTTGGTGACCTCGAGGGTGACCGCGTATGTCCCGGGCGAGGCGTAGGTGTGGCTGACCGGGATGCTCGAGCCGACGTCGGTCGTCCCATCGCCGAAGTCCCAGTTGTAGCCAGAGATCGTGCAGATGCCGGTGTCGGGCTGCGAGCCGTCCGGGTTGGCGATGATGTCGAGGCCGCTGGCAACGATGGTGAAGGTGGCGTTCGACGGCGGGGCGCAGGACCCCGGTCCGCCACCCGTCCCGCCGGCCGCCGACACGAAGACCGCCGTCGTGACCGACGCCGACATGCGCAGGCTGCCGCCGAACATGTCGTTGATGAGCGGGGTCAGGAAGGTGAACGGTTGGCGGACGGTGACGGTCAGGGTGTTACCGGAACCGGCGCCGCCGGGTGAAGCGCTGCAGGCGATCGTCGTGCCGATCTGGCTCGTGCAGCTCGTGATGATCGGGTCGAGCGGTCCTTCACCCTGCGACTGGGCGTTCTTCTCCTGGACCGCGCGAGCCTGCATCCCGACGGTGTCAGTGGGTTGCGTCGCGCCGTAGGCGGCCGCCTCACGGGCGGCGTTGCTGACCTGGATGTACGTGAAGAACAGCCGTCCGAAGTCGACGGCCATCAGCAACAAGGCGAGGAAGATCGGAAGGACCAGGGCGAACTCGACCACGGATTGGCCGCGTCGTCGTCTGGCCGCGCGGACAGCGCCGTGCGGCGCGTACGCGTACACGGGCTTCCGTCGGCGGAAGCGTTCCCACATCGATATTGGTCCCCGGCGGTCACCCGGCGCACTGCCGGGTAGTCGCCCGGATTATCCGGTATGGGCAACCGAGGTGAAGGCCCCAGACCGCACCGCATCGGTAAGTTCGGTGCCGCGGCGCACCGCCGAGGGATACCTACGACGTCGTGTCGGTCAGGCTTCCTCGGCTGATTCGCCGGGCAACACGATCGTGAATGCCGCCCCACGACCGGCTGTCGCGGGCTCGAGGAGCAGGTCGCCCCGCATGGCCCGGCAGAGCTCGCGCGAGACGTACAACCCGAGACCGCTGCCGCCGTCGCTCCCGGCATCGCCACCGCGCTCGAAGCGCGTGAACAGTCGCGGTCGGTCGGCCTCGGCGACGCCCTGTCCCTGGTCGCTGATCGTCATGCGGACCTGGCGCGACTCGGTGTCGACGACGATGTCGGCACGGACCGGGGAGCCGGCACCGTACTTGACGGCGTTGTCGAGGAGCGCCCACAGGACCTGGTCGAGCTGGTCCGGATCGGCCACGGCCAGCCAGCCCTCGGCCTTGTCATCGACCTCGAAGCCGACATCGTCCACGCCCAGCGCCTCCCACGCCTTGCGCACGCGGGTCGAGAGCGACACGACCTCGCTCCGTGGCCGGAGCGCCCCGGACTCGAGGCGGGTCACCGTCAACAGCTGGCGCACCATGCGCGAGAGCCGCTCCGATTGCTCGGCGATGATGCCCAGTCGGCGGTCAGGGGAAGCTACGTCCAGTTGCTCCGCGTAGGCGCGGATGCTCGTCAGCGGCGTCTGGAGGTTGTGGCTGACCCCGCGCAGGAAGTCGTCCTTCGCCGCATCGAGCTCCAGCAGCTGCCGGTTCTGCGCCCCGACTTGCGCGAACAGCTGCGCGTTCCGGATCGCCGATGCCATCTCGCTCGCGAACAGCTCGAGCAGGTCCTGGTCGGCCGGTTCCCAGCGCCGTGTGGCCGGCAGCCGCCCGATGAGCACGCCGATGTCCTGGCCGCCAGCACGCAAGACGGCGCGGAGTGGTCGCGACACGCCCGGCACGATCTCCTCCTCCTCGACGATCGAGGGATCGCCCATCACCACGGTGGCGTCGATCAGGGCGAACGCCGACGTGGCATCGAGGCCGGTGCGATGGACGAGCGCCTCGACATCGTCCTGGAGCGACACCTCGTCGATGGCGGCGAGGATGCGGCCGAGCTCCCGGTTCCGCCGCTCGAGGTCGGCTGCCAGCCGGTTGTGGCTGTCGGCCAGACGGGCGAGCTCGTCGTCGCCGACGACCTGTATCGGGCTTGTCAGGTCCCCTTTGGCGACGCGGTCGACGGCCGCGACGACCGACCGGAGCGGTGCCAGCAGCTCCGTGGCCAGCGCGAACGCCGCGACGATCGCAAACGCCAGGAGGATGGCCAGCGCGAAGAGCAGCAGCTGGGCGAACGTGGTGTCCACCGGGCGCCCGGTCAGGATCGCCTCGAAGACCAGGACGACGGCACCGAAGACCAGGAGCGGCACGATCGCGGTGAACAGCAGCGCGAGCGTCAATCGCGTGCGGAAGCTCACCCGCGGGGGTCGATCGGCCGGTGGCGAACCAGCCTCGGCGGCGGTGCGGATCAACCGCTCGTCAGCCACCGGATCCCTTGGCGGCCCCTGCCGCGACCAGTCGATAGCCGACACCGCGCACGGTCTGGACATGGGACGGACGGTTCGGATCGACCTCGACCTTCTGGCGCAGCCGGCGCATCGTGACCCAGACATAGGACGGGTCGGCGTCCTCGGTCTCGGCCCAGCCGCGGGCCAGCAGGGTCTCCGTCGTCACGGTCTGACCGAGGTTGGCGGCAAGCGCGTAGAGCAAGCGCGACTCGGTCGGCGTGAGCTGGACGACCTGTCCGCCAACGGTGGCTTCGCGGCGGTGCAGGTCGAGGGTCAGCGTGGGTCCCAGCGTGAGGCTCTGGCGCGGCACCTTGTCGCCGAGCCTGCGAAGGACGCGGTTGATTCGCGCCCGCAGCTCGGGATAGTGATACGGCTTGGTGACGTAGTCCTCGGCGACCTCTTCGAGCAGGTCGGCCTTCGAGTCGCCGGCATCGATCGCGGACAGCACGATGATCGGCAGGTCGGCCTGCGCCTTGATCTCGCGCGCAAGGGTCAAGCCGTCCATGCGCGCCATCATCATGTCGATGATCAGCAGGTCGGGCCACGACGAACGCAGCCGGCGAAGTGCCTCGTCGCCGTCGCGGGCGGTCGAGATCTCATACCCATCGGCGCGCAGTTGGTCGGCCAGCAGGACCAGCAGGTTCGGATCGTCATCGACCAGCAGGATCCGGGGCGCGTGCGGACCTGACAGCATGCCAGCGAGTATAGGCAGCGTCGTCGGTGCGGCCGGCTAGTACCGCCGGCGCTCCGTTCAGGCGACCGGATGGTGCATCGCCGCACCGGTTTCGGCGGGCTTGTGGGGTCTGGGGTGGAACAGGTCCACCCGATGGGGGATGACTTCCGGCTGAACGGTAGTACGGTTGGCGCCCGCTCGACCGGAGCGGCACAACTGAACAGTCACTCGCCCCGTGTCCGGGCGAGGCGACCTCGGGGCCCAGAGCGCAGCACTCATCGTTCGTTTTTCATTCGAACCCTGCGAACCCGAGAACGCCTTCCTGTCACGCCAGGCGTTTTTGGGGGTCGTCGATGTCGCGCGCCACTCGCCGTTCGTCCTTCGTGGGTCACCGTGCTCTCGTCGCGATGCAGGTGTTCCTGCTGCTCGCGGCATTGTTCGCGCCACTACCGGTGGCAGCCGAGGATCCATCGAGCGACCCGGGCGCGAGCCCGACGCCTTCGACCGAGCCCGCGGCTGCCCCGGAGCCGACACCGGATCCGACGGCCGAGCCGACGGCGGAGCCTACTCCGGAGCTTCCGGCTGCGACGCCCGATCCCACTCCGGATCCGACTGCGGAGCCACCCGCCGAGCCCACGCCTGATCCGACGCCCGAGCCGGCGACCCCGGCGCCAGACGCGACTTCCGAGCCGACCCCTGCTCCGACGTCCGAGCCGTCGGCCGCAGCCGGCACGCCGACGATCAAGAGCGACCTTGAGGACTACCCGCCGGGCGGCCTCGTCACGCTGACCGGCACGGGCTGGCAGCCCGGCGAGTCGGTGCACATCTACGTGAACGACGACTGGGGTAGCAGCTGGTCCCGCCACGTCGACGTCACGGCTGACGCCTCCGGCGCGATCTTCGACCAGTTCAACCTGCCGAACTGGTTCGTGGCCGAGTACTCGGTCGTCGCGAGCTCCCTTTCCGGTACAGCCGCGACGTCGTTTACAGACTCCAATCCCGCTGCGGTCGTCGTCGGACCACCGAATTCAGTGACGGTCGTTCAAGGTGGCACTGCGAACTTTGGATCGGTGACCGTGCAGGCGGGCGGGAATGCAGGCTCGTGCGATACCACGCTGAGCATCATTTCCGGGACGCCTCCGAATACGGGGCTGCACGCAACCGCAACCCCGAACTTCGGCGTCAATCCTGTCCGGACGAACGGCGCAAACGTGTCCACCACGTTCAGCATTACGACCACGGCGTCCACACCCGCCGGTACGTATACATTCCAGGTCAGCGGGGTTGACACGCAACCTCCTGGTGGAGCGTGCCAAGGCGGTGCTGCGAACTCGCCGTCGGCAACGTTGACGCTCATCGTCAACGCCAAGGCCAACCAGGCAACCCTGACCATCACCGGCCCCGCCTCGGCCACGTTCGGTGACGCCGACGCGACGATCACCACCAGCGGCGGCTCGGGGACGGGTGCGCTGTCGTTCAGCGCCGGCACATCGACGGCGTGCTCGATCGTCAGCGGCAAGCTCCACGTCGTGTCCGGCACGGGCACCTGCTCGATCACGGCAACCAAGGCCGCTGATGCCGACTTCAACGCGACCACCTCGGGTTCGGTCGCCATCGTCATCACCAAGGCCAACGCCGACTGCGACTCGATCAGCGGCACCACGGTCACCTATGACGGCAATGCCCACGGCGCCAGCGGCGACTGCTTCGGCGTCGATGGCACGACCGTCCTGGCCGGCCTCGACCTCGGGGCCAGCTTCACCGACGTGCCCGGTGGCACGGCCGACTGGACGTTCACCGACGTGACCGGCAACTACAACGACACCTCGGGTTCGGTCGCCATCGTCATCACCAAGGCCAACGCCGACTGCGACTCGATCAGCGGCACCACGGTCACCTATGACGGCAATGCCCACGGCGCCAGCGGCGACTGCTTCGGCGTCGATGGCACGACCGTCCTGGCCGGCCTCGACCTCGGGGCCAGCTTCACCGACGTGCCCGGTGGCACGGCCGACTGGACGTTCACCGACGTGACCGGCAACTACAACGACACCTCGGGTTCGGTCGCCATCGTCATCACCAAGGCCAACGCCGACTGCGACTCGATCAGCGGCACCACGGTCACCTATGACGGCAATGCCCACGGCGCCAGCGGCGACTGCTTCGGCGTCGATGGCACGACCGTCCTGGCCGGCCTCGACCTCGGGGCCAGCTTCACCGACGTGCCCGGTGGCACGGCCGACTGGACGTTCACCGACGTGACCGGCAACTACAACGACACCTCGGGTTCGGTCGCCATCGTCATCACCAAGGCCAACGCCGACTGCGACTCGATCAGCGGCACCACGGTCACCTATGACGGCAATGCCCACGGCGCCAGCGGCGACTGCTTCGGCGTCGATGGCACGACCGTCCTGGCCGGCCTCGACCTCGGGGCCAGCTTCACCGACGTGCCCGGTGGCACGGCCGACTGGACGTTCACCGACGTGACCGGCAACTACAACGACACCTCGGGTTCGGTCGCCATCGTCATCACCAAGGCCAACGCCGACTGCGACTCGATCAGCGGCACCACGGTCACCTATGACGGCAATGCCCACGGCGCCAGCGGCGACTGCTTCGGCGTCGATGGCACGACCGTCCTGGCCGGCCTCGACCTCGGGGCCAGCTTCACCGACGTGCCCGGTGGCACGGCCGACTGGACGTTCACCGACGTGACCGGCAACTACAACGACACCTCGGGTTCGGTCGCCATCGTCATCACCAAGGCCAACGCCGACTGCGACTCGATCAGCGGCACCACGGTCACCTATGACGGCAATGCCCACGGCGCCAGCGGCGACTGCTTCGGCGTCGATGGCACGACCGTCCTGGCCGGCCTCGACCTCGGGGCCAGCTTCACCGACGTGCCCGGTGGCACGGCCGACTGGACGTTCACCGACGTGACCGGCAACTACAACGACACCTCGGGTTCGGTCGCCATCGTCATCACCAAGGCCAACGCCGACTGCGACTCGATCAGCGGCACCACGGTCACCTATGACGGCAATGCCCACGGCGCCAGCGGCGACTGCTTCGGCGTCGATGGCACGACCGTCCTGGCCGGCCTCGACCTCGGGGCCAGCTTCACCGACGTGCCCGGTGGCACGGCCGACTGGACGTTCACCGACGTGACCGGCAACTACAACGACACCTCGGGTTCGGTCGCCATCGTCATCACCAAGGCCAACGCCGACTGCGACTCGATCAGCGGCACCACGGTCACCTATGACGGCAATGCCCACGGCGCCAGCGGCGACTGCTTCGGCGTCGATGGCACGACCGTCCTGGCCGGCCTCGACCTCGGGGCCAGCTTCACCG
The DNA here is from genome assembly GCA_963812745.1 of uncultured Chloroflexia bacterium. Lineage (GTDB taxonomy): Bacteria > Chloroflexota > Limnocylindria > Limnocylindrales > CSP1-4 > SPCO01. Next base: position 350,120 of record CAWEWE010000012.1, read on the forward strand.
ACGTGCCCGGTGGCACGGCCGACTGGACGTTCACCGACGTGACCGGCAACTACAACGACACCTCGGGTTCGGTCGCCATCGTCATCACCAAGGCCAACGCCGACTGCGACTCGATCAGCGGCACCACGGTCACCTATGACGGCAATGCCCACGGCGCCAGCGGCGACTGCTTCGGCGTCGATGGCACGACCGTCCTGGCCGGCCTCGACCTCGGGGCCAGCTTCACCGACGTGCCCGGTGGCACGGCCGACTGGACGTTCACCGACGTGACCGGCAACTACAACGACACCTCGGGTTCGGTCGCCATCGTCATCACCAAGGCCAACGCCGACTGCGACTCGATCAGCGGCACCACGGTCACCTATGACGGCAATGCCCACGGCGCCAGCGGCGACTGCTTCGGCGTCGATGGCACGACCGTCCTGGCCGGCCTCGACCTCGGGGCCAGCTTCACCGACGTGCCCGGTGGCACGGCCGACTGGACGTTCACCGACGTGACCGGCAACTACAACGACACCTCGGGTTCGGTCGCCATCGTCATCGAGCAGAAGGACGTCATCGGAGCCTTCACGGCTGCCGACAAGGTTTGGGATGGCAACACGTCCGCGACCGTAGTAGCGAGGACTGTCGTCGAGGCCATCGTTGACGATGATGTCGAGCTGACCGGTGGCACCGCCACCTTCGCCAGCAGCATGGTCGGCACCTGGACGGTCACCCTCGTCGGGGCAAGCCTCACCGGCACCGATGCGGGCAACTACAACCTGACCTCGGTCGGGACCACGACCGCCACGATCACGACCGCGTTCCGGATCATCGGGTTCGACAGTCCGGTCGACATGACCGTCGTCGGCGATCCGCGGATCTGGAATTCGGTGAAGAACGGCCAGACCGTCCCGCTCAAGTTCCGGGTGTTCAATCTGGACGGGACCGAGGTGACCAGCATCACGGGCCTGAGCGCCATGGCTCGCAACATCAACTGCAGTTCTGGCGTCGTCGAGCCCGACCTCATCCCGATCGTGTCGACCGCTGAAACCGGCCTGCGCCGCACCGGTGATCGCTTCCACTTCAACTGGGCAGTGCCCAAGACGGCTGGCAAGTGCTACCAGGTCCTCGTCAAGACCGTCGATGGTTCGACGACGATGGTCGCTAGCATGAGCGGCACGCCGGTGCAGGAGGCGTACTTCAAGTCCAAGTAGGAGCTCGTGTCAGCCCAAACAACGGTGGCGAGGATCGGCCAGGGGCCGGTCCTCGCTGTCATCCTGGGAGCCACCGCGGTCGTCGGGTTCGGGCTCGGGATCTGGATCGGGAGCCAGCCGAGCACGTCGGCTCCGGTGGGCCCGGCCGCCCTGGCGACGCCGTCGCCGGCGCCGTCATCGACCATCCCGCCCTCGGCCAGCCCGTCATCGCCGCCGGCGAGCGCCAGCGCGTCGCCGGCCGCTCCTGCCGGACCCCGCGAGATCATCTTCGAGTTCAGCGGGACCGCTCACGACGTCAGCCCGCCCTTCGAGGTCGTCCCCGGCTGGCAGATCCAATGGCAGACCGACGGCTCATCGCTGGCGATCGCGGTGACCGGCGATCAGAACCTGGGCATCGTCGTCGATGAACCGGGGCCGGCCAGCGGTGTCACCTCACTGGCGCCGGCCGGTAACTTCCGTCTGGACGTCGCGGCACGCGGTCCGTGGTCGATCACCATCATCCAGGGCGAGGAAGCGGTCGCCAGCCCGAGCTGATCAGGGCGCCTTCGGGTCGACGAAGCGGCAGCGCGCCCGCAGCGGACACGCGTCATGGTCGGGCCGCTGCGCGTGACACACCTTGCGGCCGTGCTGGATGAGGTTGACGTGCGCCTCGTACATCTCGTCCGGCTGGAACACGCCCAGGAAGAGGTCGTGCGCCTCATCGACCGTCGCCTTCCGCGGCAGCAGGCCGACCCGCAACGCGACCCGTTCGACGTGGCGGTCGATCGGCATGAGCGGCATCCCGAACGAGAACAGCAGCAGCACCGAGGCCGTCTTCTTGCCGATCCCGTCGATCTGGTCCAGCCAGTCGCGGGCCTCAAGCGCGGTCATGGCGCCCAGGAACTCCAGCGAGTAGTCGCCGCGCTCCTCGCGGATCTTGCGCAGGGTCGCCTGGAGCCGGGGCGCCTTCTGGTTGGCCAGGCCGCCCGGCCGGATGACGTCGGTCAGCTCGGGGAGTGGCGCGAATTCGATCGCCGCCCAGTCCGGCGGGGCACCTTCCGGCAGCCCGATGCCGCCCCACCCAGCGCCCGGCCGATGCACCTCGGTCGGCAGCCCGCTGGGGTAGGCGTGGCGGAGGGCCTCGAACGCCACCTCCGCGTTCACGTCGGCACTGTTCTGGGTCAGGATCGTGAGGATGAGCTCGCTCGTCGGATCGAGCCGGCGCTCCCACGCCGGGCGTCCGTACAGGCCCGCCAGCTCGTCGAGCGTGAACCGCACGAGTCCGGGGCGGTACCGCTCGAGCCGTTTCGCGTAGCTCGCTCCGGGGTTCGAGAACCTCCGCTTGCGGGGTCGCCGCTTCTTCGCGCGCGGGGCGGGTTCTCGCGGGCTCACCACAGCGACACCAGGCGCGCGATGCGTTCGCCGCAGCGCTCGAGTGGCGCACGACCGGCGGTCATCGCGTCCTCGACCGACTGCGGCCGCTCGACGACGGGGACGGCGATCGCGTCGACCACCGCCAGCGCCGCGATGCCATCGGGCTCGACGCCACCGCCGACCGCGATGCACGGCACGCCCGCGGCAGCCGCCCGTTTCGCGACCCCGAGCGCGGTCTTGCCGAACCCCGTCTGCGCGTCGATCCGCCCTTCGCCGGTGATCACCAGGTCGGCACGGGCGAGCTTGGACCCGAACTCCGTGGCGTCCATCACGAGATCGACGCCGGGGCGCAGGGCGAAGGACGCGAACTGGTCCTGGATGGCCAGCAGCGCGAATCCGACGCCACCGGCCGCGCCGGCACCGGGGGTATCCCGCTCGCGCCTCCCGGTGAGATGTTCCAGGGTGTCCGCCCATGCGGCATTCCGAGCATCGAGTTCCAGCACCTGCGCCGGGGTCGCGCCCTTCTGCGGGCCGTAGATCGCGGCAGCTCCGTGGTCCCCGAGGAGCGGGTTCGAGACGTCACAGGCCACCTCGACGGAGGGCGGATCCAGCAGCCCGTCGAGGCCGTCGAGGCCTTCCAGCATCCCTTGCCCGCCATCGGTCGTCGCGCTCCCGCCGATCCCGATCGTGATGTGCCGGGCGGATGCGTCGATCGCGGCCTTGATGAGATCACCGGTGCCCAGGCTCGTGGCGCCGAGCGGGTCCCGTTCCTCGGGTCGGAGTCGGGACAGGCCCGACGCTTCGGCCATCTCGACGACGGCATTCGCACCATCGTCGGACAGGAGCCAGCGCGCCTTGATCGGTCGGCGCAGCGGATCACGGACGGCGGCCGATTGCCACGTCCAGCCGCCGCCGGCGGCGATCGCCTCGAGCGTCCCTTCGCCACCATCGGCGAGCGGCGCCAGCAGCAGCGCATCGTCGGGTCGCGCCCGCCGCCAGCCATCGGCCAACGCCTTGGCGACCTCGACCGAGGTCAGCGAGCCCTTGAACGAGTCTGGTGCGATGAGCACGACGCTCACCGGAGGTCCTTGTAGTAGTAGGTGGCCGCCTCGGGCTCGCCGCGGGTGTTGAGCGCGTACGCAGGGATGGTGCCGACCGTCTGCCATCCGAGCGACTCGTACAGCGCTGCCGCCGGGCTGCCGGTGACCGTGTCGAGCACCAGCATCCAGCGGCCCTCAGCCCGGGCGCGCTCCTCGGCCGCGGTCATCAATGCCCGACCGAGGCCCTGCCGTCGGGCGCTGCGAAGGACGATGACCTTGCCGATCTCGGCGCGGTGCGGCGAGTTCGGGTTGCGTGAGCGCTCGAGCAGCGTCGAGCCGATGATCCGCTCACCGTCGCGCGCGACGAACACCGTGATCGTGCCGTCTGCCACGCCCGCGGACCGAGCCGCCCACCACGCACATGCGTGGGCCTTCGTCGCCCCGGCCAGGAAGTTGACCGACGCCCCGCCATCGACCGCGTCGACGAGGACCGCCCCGAGTCCATCGATGGCGTCCTCGTAGGCCGCCGGGTCGATGGCTTCGATGATCACCGGATGGACGGGTCGAGGGCCGCAGGCCCGATCGCCGCGCGGCGGCGCTCCAGGTATTCGGGGATGCGGATCATCGGCGGTCGCTCCTGGTCGGCCAGCTCGATGACCTCCAGCGACAGCCGGCCTTTGCCCGAGCGCGGCAGCTTCATCGTCGAGCCGAGCTCGGCGAACAGGCGGACCTTGCGCCGCTCCTCGAGCCGCTTCATGACCGCCTGCAGGATCACGAACGACATGCGCGTGAGCCCCTCGAGCTCCTGGTTCCGATGGACCCGCCGCTCGAGATCGACCTGGCCGAGGCCCTCGATGCCGACCCGTTCCGCGGCGTCGATCAGGTGGCCGATCTCGACCGCGTACCCCGTGAAGAACGGGATCGACTCGAGCAGCGTCCGCCGACCGGCGTACTCGCCGGCGAGCGGCTGGATGAGGCCCGACAGCTCCGGGTAGAACAGGTTGATGAGCGGTCGCGCGACGAGCTCGGTGACACGGCCGCCGCCGCCCTCTTTGAGCACACCTTCCTGGACGATCGGTCGCTGGTAATACGCCTTGACGTACTGCAGGCGTGGCTCGTGGAGCAGCGGCCCCAACGTCCCGTAGACCATCCGGTGGTGCCAGTGGCGGACGTCGGTATCGGCCCAGACGACGATGTCGCCGGTCGTCGCGAACAGCGACTTCCAGAGGGCCTCGCCCTTGCCGCGGAACGAGCCGTAGCGGGCAAGCACGTCGGGGTGCTGGACCACCCGGGCTCCTTCTGCCTCGGCGATCTCGCGCGTGCGGTCGGTGGAAGCGGAGTCGATGACCAGGACCTCGTCCAGCAGCGGGACGCGACCGACCATCTCGCGCATGGCCTTGCGGACGATCGGCCCGATCGTCTCCTCCTCGTCGAGCGTCGGCAGCACGAGCGACACCGTGACGCCTTGCTTCTCCTTGAGCTGGACGAGCCGGCGCAGGTCGGCGAACTCGGCGTGATGGAAGTTCGACTCCCCGAACCAGCGCTCGACCCGGGCGGGCACGGCGCGCGCCTCCTCCGCCGCCCGATCGGCGGCGATCAGCGATTCGGCCTTCGATGCCAGCGAATCGAATGTCGCACGGCCGATATCCTCGCGCGTCTTGACCACTACGACCGTCGGCTTGGCACGCGCGGCGATGGCCTCGGGCAGCGCCCCGAACAGGTACGAATCGACGCCGTCGCCGCCCGGCACGGCGGACGCACCCATCACCACGAGATCGGCCTTTTCGGCCTCGCGCAGGATCGCGTTGCGGACGTTGGGCGCCTCGCGCAGCACCGCTTCGCCCTTGCCCTTGAGGTGCTGCTTGATGAACGTGGCGAGTGCCCGCTCGGCCTGCGCCCGGACGGCCATCGTGATGCCCGGCGGCACGAGGTGGAGGACGACGACCGTGGCGCCGTGATACGTCGCGATCGCGTCGGCGAAGCGGATGGCGAGCTCGGCGTGGGGACCGCCGCGGACCGGCACGAGGACCCGCTTGATCTCACGCGACCCACGCTGCTTGACGACCGCGATGTCGCACGGCGATTCGCGCACGACCTCGTCGATGGTGGGGGAGAAGACCGTGGGTCCGCCGTTCCGTCCGTCGTTGCCGAGCGGCGCCTTGCCGCCCCAGCCGAAGATGATGAGGTCGGCTTCCTGCTCCGCGGACGCCTCGATGATGCCTTCCGAGGCGTGCCGCCCGATCCGCACGATCGGGTGGATCGGCGTGCCGTCCGGCGCGTAGTCGAGCACCTTCTGCAACAACCGGCGGGCGTGCCGCGCGCGCGTCGCGCCCTCCGACAGCGGCATCCCCTCGGGCACCTCGACGATCCCGAGTGCCGACAGTTCGCCGGCCCGCGGATCGAGCATCGCCGCGCCGAGCCGGATGAGCTCCTCGGCCGTGCCCGGGTTGGCCACGGGGATGAGGATGCGCGCCGGGAGTGGCGATCTGGGGCTCATGCGCCGTCCTTGGCCGCGTTCCAGCGTTGGACGAGATACGGCTTGAGCAGCTCGAATTCACGCGCTTGGCGCTCGACGCGATCCTCGGCCTGCTCGGTCGTGATGTGGCGGTTCTCGATCACGAACGAGCCGACCCGGCCGAAGTAGATCGGCACCAGCGAGGCCACCAGGCTTTCGAGCGGATGCTTCGGGTTGCGGGCCGTGACGACGAGGTCGTAGATGATCCGCGCCCAGGCGTCGTCCGGGAAGTGGAACGAGCTGACCGCCTCGGCCATCTCGAGCGTCGTCGCTTTGGTTGACGAAACGTCGCCCCCGATGCCCAGTCGCGCTCGCGCGCCATCGCCGAGTCGACCTGCCTCGACCGCGAGGTCCATGACGGTCTCGAGCGACTCCGGCGACAGCATCGAGCCCCACATCTCGGCGAGGGTAAGGGACCCCGCGTGGAACTCCGACAGGAGCCGGAGCGTGTTCACTTCGAGCGGCGGCGGATCGATCATCCGCTCGAAGCCGTACGCAGGGACCGAGTGGCTGCCACGGATCGGGAGCCACGTCTCGGCGTTCTGGACCGCGAGCCGGAGGATCGTCCCGACGACCTGCCGGAACATCGGCCCGAGGTCCGCACCCGGGTCCTTGGGATCGTGGATCTTGGCCCCGAGCCGCGTCTGGCACACGGCGAAGCCGCCAGTCAGCGCCGAGGTCGTCATCCAGATGTCGATGCCGAACTTGCTGACGTCGTCGGTCCAGTCGTCGAGCGTCAGGTAGTGCCGGACGAGGTCGCCGCTCACCCCGAAGTCGCCACCGATCGGCTGGCGGATGCGGTGGCCGTACAGCGCCCGCGTGAGGGGATAGGTGACCGTGTTGGTGATGGTGCCGTCGTACTTGTATCGGGCGTACAGCGGCGCCACGAAGTCGTAGCCGCCCTTGAGGATCGGGCCCGAGAGCAGCTCGATCCACTCGGGCACGATCGAGCGGAGGTCGGAGTCGACCACGACCAGTGCCTGGACCTCGAGTGCCGCGGCGATCTCGAAGATCGTCCGGAGGGCGGCGCCCTTGCCGCCGACGCCATCGATCTCGGGGTAGGTCAGGCTGACCCGTTCGAGCTTGTGGTTCGGTCGCGTGAGCAGGATCTGCTCGACGTAGTCGGGCGGCTCGGTCTCGATCACGACGCGGCCGGTGCCATCGGGCGAGCCGGCATCGGAGTTGACGACCACCGGACGCAGATCCGGGAAGTACTGCACGAGGCCGGCCTGAGCCGCGCGCACCACGTAGCCGATGGTCGCTGCGTTCTTGAAGCTTGGGATGCCGACCATGATGTCGGCCTTTCCGAGTCGGGCGATCTGGTCCCGAACCGTCGGTGTCAGCACGGTTGAGGGCATCCCCTAGACCGTACCACCGTGCGCAGATCGGCGGGCGCTCTCTCGGGCCCATGGCCGCGTTGTCGTCTCCGCGCGGTCGCTCACGCACCTTGGGGTGCGCTCGCTCCCGTGCTCGACGACGCCTTGCCCTGAGCCCGATCTACCGCCCGATTCTCAGTTCCTCAACGACGAGGCATGTCGGCGTGGGTCCAGTCGTCGGCGGTCTCACCGGGGCGGTAGCGTGAGTTCGCGGCCTTGAACGTCATCCCCCGGAAGCCCTGGGCGCGCCATGATCCGATCCACGAGCCGATCGGCTCGCGCACATACGGACCGACGCGGACGAGCTGATCGGGCCGCAGGATCGAGTCGAGCACGCGCTTGCGTTCGAGCAGCGGGACCTCGAGCAGCCACTGGTCGTCGAGCCACAGCAGGTCGACGACGACGAGATTCACGACCTCCGCCTCATCCAACTGCATCTCCGCGACATCGGCCTCGCGTCGCTGCACTACCTCCTCGAGCCGGTTATGCCGCCCGCCGATGAACATCCGCGTCATCTGGCCGGCCATGGTCGGGTACTCGTTGACCCACGTGTAGACGCCCACGCCTTCTGACGCGATCTGTTTGGTCAGGTAGCCATCGACGATCGCACCGTCAACGCTCGAGCCGGCGGCTCGCTGGAGAGCGGCCGCCACTGCCTCGTGCTCGTCGATGGTCTCCCCGTCCGCCCAGATCGTGGCGCGGCCGCCCCCGACCGCGGCGAGCACCCGCAGGCCGGGCCAGGCCGGCTCCACCAGGGCGTCGGCGATGTGCCGCGGACGGATCGACCCGAACCCCTGCGGACGCAGCGGCCGAGCCAGATCGTGGACATCCGTACCGATCATCGCGGGCAATCGTAGCGGGACATGCCGCGCGTATCATCCGGGCCGTGGCAAGCGCCGCCCCGCCCACCGGCCCAGCGTCACGCGCCCGCGGGCTTGCCGCCCTGACACCGAGCGGGCGGGCCATCGTGCCGGCCGCGTGGTCGCTGTACGACTTCGCGAACACGATCTTCAGCTTCGCGGTCGTGTCCGGGGCGATCGGCCTGTACCTGAACGACCAGTTCGGCCCGCGCGATGGAGGCGTCCTGCTTGGCGTGTCCGTCGCCCTGAGCGTCGGGCTCAACGCCCTGGTCTCCCCGATCCTCGGGGCGATCTCCGATCGGGGCGGGCGGCGGATGCCATTCCTGCTGCTCTTCACGGCGCTCTGTATCGGCGCGACGTTCTTCATCGCCGACGTCGCGCCGATCCTCGGGATCCTGCTGTTCGTCGTGGCGAACTTCGCCTACCAGGCCGCGCTGATCTACTACGACGCGACGCTCAAGACTGTCTCGTATCCGGAGACGCGCGGCCGCCTGTCGGGCATCGGGACGGCGATCGGTTACTGCGGCACGATCGTGGTGGGTCTGCTGATCCTGTTCCTCGACGTCCCCGTCGAGGCCCGTTTCCGGCTCGCGGCCGTGCTCTACCTGGTCTTCGCGATCCCGATGTTCCTCGTCGTTCGCGAGCCGCGGGTCGGAGACGAACCGCCCCTCGGCGTCGCCGACATCGTGGCCTCGTTCGGGCAGCTGCGCGCCTCGATCGAGCACGCCCGCGCGGTGCCCGGTCTCGGGCGGTTCCTGCTCGGCCGCTTCTTCTACAGCGACGCCGTGAACACCGTCATCGTCGTGATGAGCGTCGTCACCGTCGAAGCGCTCGGCGTCGATGCCGCGGCGGCGAACGCCATCCTGCTCGGGCTCACGATCGTGGCGATCGCCATGAGCATCGTGTGGGGCCTGCTCGTCGACCGCATCGGGCCGAAGCGGACGCTGCTGATCGTCCTGGCGTCGTGGGCCGTCGGTCTCGTGATCGGCGGGGTCGCGATCGGGCTCGGATCGGCCGGCCTGCCACCGTTCCTCGTCGCGGGCGCGATCCTCGGCTCCGGGCTGGGCGGCGTGACGGTCGCCGATCGCGTCCTGATGGTGCGCCTCTCGCCGCCGCATCGGATCGGCGAGTTCTTCGGCCTCTACGGGCTCGTCGGCAAGGGCTCGCAGGTGATCGGTACCCTGCTCTACGGCCTGACGCTGTACCTGTTCCTCGACACGCTCGGCGTCGGTGCGTACCAGGTCGCGGTGTTGAGCCTGCTCGTGACGATGGTCATCGGGGTCTGGTTGGTGTGGCCCGTCCGCGACGATTGGGCGGGCAGTGAGGAGGTGCCGGTGGCGCCCATCGCGCCGCCGGAGCGCCTCGCTCCAGCGACGACACCCATCGAGCCGCGCGAGCTATAGGCGGAGCTAGTCGGCGTAGCCGTCGGGATGGCGGCGACGCCACGCAAACGCCGAATCGACCATCTGCTCGAGGTCGGGTCGCGCGGCGCGCCAACCCAGCACGGACGCGGCGCGCTCCGCCGACGCCACGAGCACCGGCGGATCGCCTTCGCGGCGTGGCCCGACGGCATACGCGATCGGTCGGCCGACGATCGCCTCGGCCGCGGCGATGACCTCGAGATTGCTCGACCCGTCCCCGTTGCCGAGGTTGCAGGCGAGGAGCGAGGTCCCCGTTCGTGTGTCGCCTGGCGCGGTGGCGTCGATCGCCAGGAGGTGTGCGTCGGCCAGGTCCGAGACGTGGATGTAGTCGCGGACGCAGGTGCCGTCGCGGGTCGGGTAGTCGTCGCCGAACAGCGTCAGCGGTCGACCCTGCTCGACTGCCCGGAGGATGGCCGGGATGAGGTGGGTCTCGGGATCGTGGTCCTCGCCGATGGCCTCCGTCGCGCCGGCCACGTTGAAGTAGCGCAGCGAAACGGCCCGCAGCCCATACGCGCGGGCGTACCAGTCGAGGGCGGCTTCGAGGGAGCGCTTCGTCTCGCCGTAGGGGTTGATCGGCCGCAGCGGAGCATCCTCGCTGATCGGCGTCGTGTCGGGTACGCCGTATACCGCGGCCGTCGATGACAGGACGAAGCGGTCGACACCGGCCTGCCGTGCCGTCTCGACGAGCGTGATCCCGCCTGCCACGTTGTCCCCGAAGTACCGCGCCGGCTCCTGCAGGGACTCGCCGACCAGGGAGCGTGCCGCACAGTGGAGGATCGCCTCGATGCGCTCGTCCGCCAGCAGCGCCGCGACCGTCGCCCGGTCGCCATAGTCGCCGACGACGAGCCTCGCGCCGTCGGGCACGGCCGCGCGGTGGCCGGTCGACAGGTCGTCAAGGACGACCACCTCGTGCCCGGCGGCGAGGAACGCCTCGACCGAGACCGCGCCGACGTAGCCGGCCCCGCCGGTGACCAGGATGCGTGTCATCGCCGAACCTTAGCGGCGGCGGAGTCGGTCGATGAGCGACCGCCGCCCGGCGGTCGACGGTGGTTCGTCGGGCTGCTCCGGGCGCTGTTCGGTCGGGGCCGCCGTCGGTGCAGCGGTCGGTGGTGGCGGGGGCGGGGCGGGCATCGGATCGGCGACGGGCTCGCCCCGGGTCGCAAGCACTTCCTCGAGCCGGACGGCCAACCGGCGAGCTGCGTCGTTCTCGGGGTCGATGACGAGCGCCCGGCGTGCGAGCAGGTACGCGCCGAGGTCGTCGGTCCGTTCGAGCGCGACGCGCGCCAACCCCACGACGGCGATCGAGTTGCGCGGATCCGACGCAGCGACCTGGCGGTACAGCTCCTCGGCGCGGTCGACCCTGCCGAATGACAGTGCGCGCTCGGCCTCGAGGAGCAGCTCGATCACGTTCCCGGATCCGTCGGGGCCAGCGAACGGGCGACGCGCAGGAGCCGCTCGCGAGTGTTGAGGGTCGGATCACCGATCACCCGATCGAGCAGCCGCTGGAGCGTCTGACCGACCGCCGGCCCCGGCTCCCACCCGAGCTCCTCCATGAGATCCGTGCCGTCCACGGCCAGCCCCTTGAGGTCGAGCGCGGCCCCGGACGCCAATTGCGCCCCGACCCGGCGGCGGAATTCGTCGAGGCGGCCGGCGTCGGGACCGCGTCCCGAGCCGATGTTGTCCGCCTCGCGCAGCAGGAACAGGTCGTCGAGCGAGTCCCTACCCACCTTCACGATGAAACGGCGGATCGCCGCATCCGACCAGGTCGGCACGTACCCGAACATGTGCTGGCGGATCAGATGGGCGACGCGGTCCCGCTCGGCGGTCGGCCATCGCCAGCGGTCGAGCAGGTCGCGGGCCTGCTCCGCGCCGACCGTCTCGTGGCCGACGAAGCGGCCGTCGGCCATAGTCGTTGGCTTGCCAAGGTCGTGGAGCAGCGCCGCCAGCCGGATGTAGGCCGGTTCGGGCGTGGCGCCATCGACCGCCCGCAACGTGTGATCCCACAGGTCCTCACCGGGAACCTTGTTCTGCGGCACGCCGCGCTGTGCGGCGAGCTCCGGCGCGAGACGCGCGAGGAGCCCGGTGTCGGCCAGCAGGCGCAGACCGACCGACGGTCGCGGCGCGGCGAGCAGCTTGCGCATCTCCGCCGCGATGCGTTCACCCGACAGGTGATCGACGAGCTCGGCGCGGTCGCCGATCGCGGCAAGCGTGGCCGGTTCCATGTCGAAGCCGAGCGTCGCGGCCAGCCTGACCGCGCGGACCATCCGCAGCGCATCCTCGCCGAACCGCGTGGATGGGTCGCCGACGGCGCGCAGGACGCCGGCCGCCAGGTCATCGCGACCGCCGAACGGATCTACCAGGTGCGGCTCGCCGCCCGGCTCCGCGCCCCAGGCGATGGCGTTGACCGTGAAGTCGCGACGCGCGAGGTCGAGCTCGAGCGAGTCGCCGAACTCGATCCGGTGCGGGCGGCGATAGTCGGCATATTCGTGATCGGACCGGAAGGTCGTGATCTCGACCTCACCGACGGCAGGATCGCCAGTCCGGACCGCCACGGTCCCGAACTGGTTCTCGTAGACCGAACCGGGAAAGAGCGCGGTGGTCACCTCGGGCAGTGCCGAGCTCGCCAGGTCCCAATCCGCCGCCGGCTGACCAAGCAGCGTGTCCCGCAGCGACCCGCCGACCACGTACGCGGCATGGCCGGCGGACCATAGCGTCCGCAGGAGGTCGTGGACGGCGGTTGGGATCGCCGAGGATGGGTCGACCGGGGCGCGGCCTGCCTCGACCGTCAGTTCCGCCCCAGGAACAGGTAGGTTCGCCACCCGTCGTTCCGCTCGTCCACGAGGTACGGCGTGAAGAGCGAATAGATGTCACTGCGCGGCTCGAACGGCTCCTTGTGCAGCCGCAGTCGGGCCTCCTCGAGGGTCTTGCCGCCCTTCCTGTGGTTGCACGACTTGCAGGCCGTCACCAGGTTCTCCCAGGTGTGCCCGCCACCGCGATGGCGAGGCACGACGTGGTCGAGCGTCAGGTCGTGCGTCTGGCGGCCGCAGTACTGGCACGTGTGCCGGTCCCGCGTGAAGACCTCGCGCCGCGACAGCTTCACGCGCGGACGCGGGCGCTTGATCAGGTGCTGGAGCCGGATGACGGAGGGCGCGCGGAACTCAGTCCGCGGCGTCCGGATCATCTGGTGGTCGTATTCGATCACCTCGGCCTTCTCGCCGAACAGCAGACGGAAGGCCCGTGGAAGATTGCAGACGTTCAGCGGCTCGTAGTTCTGGTTCAGTACGAGTACGACGCCCTCCATGGTGGCCGGAGGATAGCAAGTTCACCGCGGCGTGCTCTGCATGGCGCGCGCTGGCACCGGAGCTACGCGTCGCGACCCGTCGCGCGACCCGTACGGTCGTCCCAGCCGCCGGCCTGGCCGACTTTCGTGGCGAGCGGCTTGCCGAGCGCATCGGCGATGAACCGCGCCGCGACGAGCACCCTGTCGAGCGCCACACCGTGCTCGTAGCCCGACGCGTCGAGCAGGTACACCAGGTCCTCCGTCGCGAGATTGCCAGCCGCGCCCGGTGCGTACGGGCAGCCGCCCGTGCCCCCGGTCGATGCGTCGAACGTCCGGATCCCCGCGGCGAGCCCCATCGCGACGTTGGCCAGCGCCGTGCCGCGCGTGTCGTGGAAGTGGTACGCCTGCCGGTCGAGCGGGATCCCGGCGGCCTCGGCGAGCGCCACGACCTCGGCGACCTGGTCCGGCACACCGACGCCGATCGTGTCGCCGAAGCAGATCTCGTCCACGCCCAGCCCGACGAGACGGACGGCGACCGCCACGGCATCGTTCGGGTCCACGCGCCCCGTGTACGGGCAGCCGAACGCGGTCGACACGTAGGCGCGCCGCCACCAACCCAGCGCCCTCGAGCGAGCCAGGACCGGGGCGAACGCGGCCAGCGATTCGTCGACCGTCATGCCGATGTTGTGCTGGGTGAACGCGTCGGTCGCCGCGGTGAAGACCGCGATGGCGTCGACGCCGGCGGCCTCGGCGCGGGCCATCCCGCGCTCGTTCGGGACGAGGACCGGGAAGCGGACGTCGGGCCGGCGCTTGACGCGAGCCATGAGCTCGTCCGCGTCGGTCAGCTGCGGGATCGCCCGGGGTGACACGAACGAGGTCGCCTCGATCTCGCGGAGGCCGGCGTCCATGAGCAGCTCGATGAACCGGAGCTTGACGTCGGTCGGGATCGCGACCGCTTCGTTCTGGAGTCCGTCGCGCGGTCCGACCTCGTAGATCCGGACGCGACGGTCGTCCGGTCTCGATGTCATCCGGCGCCGATCAGACGAGCGGCGGATCCGTCGCCCGCTCGATGCGCGCGATCTCGATCTCGATGCGACCGAGCAGGTCGACCGCCTCGACATGCTCTGCGCTGCTGTGTTGCGCGGCGTTCCGACGAGCGCGGGTCTCGCGGTGGAGCGCCAGGAGCTCGGCTCGTGTCTGGGGCAGGCCCGTCTTCGCCGGCTTCTTCGGCTCGCGCTTGCTGCTTGGCTCGTGCTTGCCGCGCCTGGCCTTGGTGTCGCCCTTGTCACCCATGCTCGACAGCGTACCGCGTCGGGGATCAGGCGGGCTCGACGATCGCGAGTCGCTGGCCTCGCGTGACCTGATCGCCGGCGCGCACGAAGACGTCGGCGACCGTGCCGGACCGCGGCGATGTCACGGCATGCTCCATCTTCATCGCCTCGAGGGTGAGGACTGCGTCGCCTGGCTCGACCGAGGCCCCGGCCGGCGCGCCGATCGATAGGACCTGGCCGGGCATCGGCGCGACCAGCTCGATCGGGCCGACCCCATGTGCTGCGGCAGCGGCACTCGCCGCCCGGTCGACATCGGGCGGCGGTGCGAAGCCGAAGGCGATGCTGCGACCGGCGAGGTCGAGATGGACGGCGTCGCCATCGCGGACGGCGGCAGCGCGCGTCGCGGCCGCGCCGGCGGTGAGATGGATCGTCCGGACCTCGTCCTCCGCGACGAGGCGCAGGCTCGGCGCGGCGTTGAGCCGGAACCCGACGTTCGCGCGGTCGGCCATGAGCGCCCGGGCGGCGGCCGTCCAGGCCGCGTCCGGGATCCGGGCGCGATGGCCCCAGTCGTCCGGCGGCCAGATCCGCTCGAGTGTGTCGGTCCGGGCGGCGCCGTCTCGGACGACCGGCTGCCGGACCAGCCAGCGCAGGAACCGGAGGTTCGTCGTGAGCCCGAGGATCAGGGTCGCATCGAGCGCGGACGTCAACCGTTCGAGTGCCTCGGCGCGGTCCGCGCCATGCGCGATCACCTTGGCGAGCATCGGGTCGAACCGCCCGCCGATCTCGTCGCCTTCATGCACGCCGGCGTCCACCCGGATCCCTTCAGCGCTCGGCCACCGGAGCCGGAGGACCCTCCCGGTCGCCGGCAGGAACTCGTGTTCCGCGTCCTCTGCGTACACACGGACCTCGACGGCATGCCCATCCCACCGGACATCCGACTGCTCGAGGCCGAGACGCTCGCCCGCCGCGATACGGATCTGGTCTTCGACGAGGTCGCGACCCGTCACGAGCTCGGTCACCGGGTGCTCGACCTGCAGGCGCGTGTTCATCTCCATGAAGCTGACCACGCCGCGATCGTCGAGGAGGAACTCGCACGTGCCGGCGCTCTCGTAGCCGATCGCGCGAGCGAGTCCGAGCGCAGATTCGCCCATCCGCGTCCGCAGCGCCGCATCGACGGCCGGGGAACCCGCTTCCTCGAGCACCTTCTGGTGGCGGCGCTGGATCGAGCAATCGCGCTCGCCGAGATGGACGCCGTTGCCATGCCGGTCGAACAGCACCTGGATCTCGACGTGGCGGGCACCTTCCACGAGGCGTTCGAGGATGAGCCGATCGTCACCGAAGGCGGTCATCGCTTCACGGCGGGCGGCGGCGAGCTCCGTCGGAAGTCGGTCGAGCGCCCGGACTGTCCGCATGCCCTTGCCGCCACCACCCGCGGCGGGCTTGATCAGCAACGGGACGCCGATGCGGCCGGCAGCGACGATCAGCGCGTCGTCCGACTGGTCGTCGCCCTCGTAGCCTGGTGGGATCGGGACACCGAGGTCCTGGGCGAGCCGACGCGCCGCGGACTTGTCGCCCATCGCGCGGATCGCGGCCGGGGGCGGTCCGACCCAGGTGAGGCCGGCATCGATCACCCGCTCGGCGAAGTCGGCGTTCTCGGCGAGGAACCCGAACCCAGGGTGCACGGCGTCGGCAGCGCCTGATCGGGCCGCCTGGACCACGGCGGCGCCGTCGAGCAGGTCGAGGGCGCCCGACCCGGTCGTCGGTGGGACCACCGCCTGGATGCCAAGGCGCTCGCATGTGCGCGTGATCCGAGCGGCGATCTCCCCACGGTTGGCGATGAACAGCGTGCCGATCGCCGTGGGGCGAGTGGCCACTTCCTTTGGTTGTGACGCGTCAAACGCGTCAAACGCGACACGCCATCGACCACCGACGCGCCGAGCAGGGAGTCGTCCGCTCGCTATCCAGCGCTGAACAGACCGTGTGGACGTCCCGAGCCGCCGCGCGACCTCGCTCGGGCTCAGCTCATCGGCCATTTCGTCGCGAGTGTCGCATACGAAGGTGCGCGCGACTAGCCCAAGGTGGCTACCAAGGACGTTCGGCTGCCTGTCATCGATCGCCTTCAGGGGGCGCCCACGCCGGCCGGCGCTTCTGGTCGAACGCCGTGAAGCCCTCGCGGGCCTCGTCGCTCACGCGCTGACGGGCGATCACGCGCGCGGTGTGCCACTTCGCCGATCCGTGGCCAAGGCCTCGCACCTCTCGGACGATCGCCTTCGCCGCCCGGACGGCGTTGGGACCCGACGCCAGCACATCGTCGATCGCGCCGTCGACGGCCGCGTCGAGCGCCACGTCGCCCTCGACCACCTCGTGGACGAGGCCGATGCGCTGGGCGCGGACGGCATCGAACCGGCGCCCGCCTGGGAACAGAGCACGCGCGTGCGACTCACCGATCTTGGCGACCACGAACGGTGCGATGACCGCCGGCAGGATCCCCAGGCGCGTCTCGGTGAACCCGAAGCGCGCACCACTCTCGGCGATGACCAGATCGGCGACGGCGCACAGCCCCATGCCGCCGCCGAGGGCCGCGCCGTGGACGCGTGCGATCACCGGGACGGGGCAGGTGTCGATGGCCTCGAACATGTCCGCCATCGCCATGGCGTCCTGCTCGTTGCCTTCGACATCGAGCGCCATCGCGGCGCGCATCCAGGCGATGTCGGCGCCGGCGCAGAAAGTCGGTCCGTCGCCCGCGAGGACGACGACCCGCAACTGGGTGGGTTCCTCGCGCGCGAACCCGCCGAACGTCGCCCGAAGCTCACCGATCATCGACGCGTCGAACGCGTTGTGGACATCGGGACGGGCCAGCGTCAGTCGTGCGACCACGCCGCCGGGACCGGAGCGCTCGAGACGCAGGGCCGGGCTCACCGCCGCATGGTACCGATGCGCCGCCGCCTCGTACGCGAAAGGAGCGGTGCCGGCAGACACCGACAGACCGCACCAGACAGGTACATTTCACCCATGGGTCCCGCGAACCCGTGGTCACCGAACTGGCGGCCTGATCCGACCGGGCACCGAGCCGTGGCGATCAGATCGAGCCGCCGCGGCGCACTGCTGGCCGGCCTGCTGCTGTGGCCGCTGGTCCTGCTGGCCGCGATCACGACACCCGGCGCCTTCGAGGTCGACCTCCGGCGGGTCGTCCTCGTGGCGGCCCTATCGTGGCCCGGCCTCGCGCTGCTCGGCGCGGGACTCGCCCCGGCTGCCCTGGGCTCGCGCATCGACGCGACCGTTGCTGGGATCGCGCTGGCACTCGGGGCGCCGATCGCTGCGATCATGTCGACCCTCATCGGGGTGGCGATCATCGCCTCGATCTCGAGCACCGGTGCCGGCGTCGGTGAAGCCCTGGGGATGACGATCCGCCTCGGTGTCATGGGGGCCCTGCGCTGGGCGCCCCTGCTGGTCATCGTCGTGGTCGTCTGGCTCGTGGTCGTCCGGAAGACGGAGAACCGTTCGACGGATTAGTCGAGCACGGTCACCGCGTCGCCCACGCGGATCCGCCCGGGCTGGGCCACGTCCGCGAGAACGCCGAAGTCGGCGTGCTTGCCTTCGCGCAGTCCGCGATACGAGATGATCGTCCTGAGCGTATCCAGGTCGCGCATCCCGACATCGGGATCCTGGGTCGTGATGGCGCAGCGTGCATCCGGCTTGGTCACGCGGAGGATCGCGTCGCCGATGGCGATGCGCCGGCCGATCCAGGAGTCCTCCTCGTGGGGCTCGGCTCCCTCGAGGTCCATCAGCATCCGGAAGCGCCGGCCGTCGACGGATCCCAGGCCTGCGTGCCTGGCGAGCTCGCGCAGCGAACCGTCCGAGATGATGCTGGTCGGGTTGCCTCGGCGGGTGCCGCCCGGTCGATCGCAGCGGATCACACGGATCGGTCGACCGGCGAACGCGGCGACAGCGTCGGCCCACGGACCGACGACCACGTGGCCGACCCCGGTCCGGCCATGGATCGGCGTCTCGACCGACTCGCCGAGGACCACCTCGTCCTCGATGACCGCGCCATCGGGGAAGCGCATCTGAAGCATCGTCGCGCCGGGATCGGTGTGCGTCTCGATCCGCACCAACGGCCCGACGATCAGCCGGTCGACCAACCGATTCTTGTCGTCGGTCAGGAAGAACCGACGGTCCTCGACCACGCCGACCTCGGTGACGTCGATCTCGGTCGGATGTGAAAGACCCATGCTGCGCACGGGCGAGATCGAGAAACGCGCGACGGTCGGCATCGACGGGATGCTACCGGACCACCACGTTTCGGATCACCAGGTCCGCACCGGGCTCGAACCACAGGACCTCGATCTGCAAGGCCACTTCGACGCGCTCGACGCCGGGTCGCCAACCGTGCAGGTAGTAGTTGTCGAATGGCTTGCCATCCGGTTCCAGGGACCGGATCCCGAGCACGCCGGAGCCACCCGCCAGCGCCACGTCCGACGGCCATGTCTCGACGAATTCGAACGACGCCTCCGTGAGGATCCCGTTCGGGAGCGTCGCCTCGCCGAGCGGGATGTCGAGCAGCCCCAGTCGGTCGATCGGGATCGTCCGCTCGTCGATCGTCAGCGGGGTCGAGGTGGCGGCTGCGTCCGGTTCGATGCTCGGATGTGGGGTCGCACAAGAGTCCGGCGCCTCGCCTGCACATGGGACATCGGTGTAGCCGCCGAGTATCGAGTTCGGGCTGAGCGTCGGATCGTTGGTACAAGCGGGAGCGATCGACACGCCACCGCACAGCCTGGCGTCGTGGGTGGTGCCGTCCGTGAATGCGACACGGACGTGGATCGGCCACGCACCACCGAGGGTCGCTCCGTCAGGAGGTGGGTCCGGGACGATGACGATCCCCACGACGTCGCCACGGTTCTTCGATACCTCCGCGGCCGCGACGTCGGTCATCGCGAGGCACTGGTTCGCCGAGTACGCGTCGATGCAAGCCTGCGGACCCTGCCCGAGATCCGGCAGCAGCGAGCAGCCGGCGACGACCAGGCCGACGATTGCCAGCGCCCCGAGCCACTTCACCGTAGGCCAACGCTCGCGAGCTCGGCCTTGGCGAGTCGGGCGTACTGTCCGTTGGCATAGTCGCCGAACGGATCTGACGTGTATTCGAGCAGCTCGGGGTACGTGAGTCGATTGATCGCGCGGGTCGCGAGCGCGCGCTGCATCGTGGCGGACGACACGTCGACGGGGGCTCGGCGGATCGCTCGGTGTGCGGCCCGCACCGTCTGCAGCCGAGCAGCCCGCCACGGCAGATAGCGCGCCAGCCACGGGACGAGCATCACCGCCACCACCAGCAGGGCGAGCAAGCGCGCGACGAACAGCAGGAGCGCCTCGAGCTCCTGCCCGGTCTGGATGAAGGGCTCACCCGCGGTCTGGAACACGCCGGTCGCCAGGGTGTCGATGCCCTCGCCGATGAGCGGCATCCCGTTCAGCGCGTCACCCAGCTGGGCGCCGGCGCCCTGGATGTTCCGGCCGCCACCTTGCAGGGCCCGGCCTGCCCCGGCGAACACCGAGATGGCATCGTGGATGCGGAGCCCGATCACAGTCCACAGCGCGACCCACACCCAGGTGGCGACGTCGGCAACCAGTTCGCGCGTCCGTGCGGTCCCGACCTCGCTGTAGAACTTCAGCATCCCGCTCCTCCCCTGGTCACATCCGGAAGACGCCGAATTTGGTCTCCGGGATCGGTGCGTGCAGTGCCGCCTCAAGACCCAAGGTGAGGATGCGCCGCGTGTCGATCGGGTCGATCACCCCGTCGTCCCACAGCCGAGCCGTCGCGAAGTACGGCGAGCCCTCCCGCTCGTAGGTCTCGAGGATCGGTGCCTCGAAGGCGTCTCGCGCGGCGTCGTCGGCGAGGTCGCCACGGACCGTCGAGAGGACACGGGCCGCCTGCTGGCCGCCCATCACCGAGATGCGCGCGTTCGGCCAGGACCACAGGAACCTCGGCTGGTACGCGCGGCCGGCCATCGCGTAGTTCCCGGCCCCGAACGATCCTCCGACCAGGATCGTGAACTTCGGCACCTCGGCCGACGCGACCGCAGTCACGAGCTTTGCGCCGTCCTTGGCGATGCCCGCCTCCTCGTATTCGCGCCCGACCATGAACCCCGTGATGTTCTGGAGGAAGACCAGCGGGATCCGCCGCTGGCAGGCGAGCTCGATGAAATGGGCGCCCTTGAGCGCCGACTGGCTGAACAGGATGCCGTCGTTGGCGAGGATCCCGACCGGGATACCGTCGACGTGTGCGAAGCCGGTCACCAGCGTCTCGCCGTAGAGCGGCTTGAACTCGTGGAAGCGCGAGCCATCTACGAGGCGGGCGATGATCTCGCGGACCGGTACGGGTCGGCGAGGATCGGCCGAGACCGCGCCGTAGAGCCCGGCGGGGTCGACCGCTGGGGCCTCGGCCGGGCGCCGGTCCCATGGGGCGGATGGCGGTCGACGGTTCAGGTTCGCGACGATCGACCGGCCGAGCGCGAGCGCGTGCTCGTCGTCGAGGGCCTCGTGGTCGGCGACCCCGGATCGGCGCGTGTGGACCTCGGCCCCACCGAGCTCCTCCGCCGTGACGTCCTCGCCCGTCGCGGCCTTCACGAGCGGCGGGCCACCAAGGAAGATCGTGCCGGTGCCCTTGACGATGACGGTCTCGTCGCTCATCGCCGGCACATAGGCGCCGCCGGCTGTGCACGAGCCCATGACCAGCGCCACCTGCGGGATGCCCGCCGCCGACATCCGTGCCTGGTTGTAGAAGATCCGCCCGAAGTGGTCGCGGTCTGGGAAGACATCCGCCTGGAGCGGCAGGAACGCGCCACCACTGTCGACCAGGTAGATGCACGGCAGCCGATTCTCGAGCGCGATCTCCTGGGCGCGGAGATGCTTCTTGACGGTCATCGGGTAATACGTGCCGCCCTTGACGGTGGCATCGTTGGCCACGATGACGCAGGTCGTCGATTCGACGGTGCCGATGCCCGTGACGATGCCGGCGCCCGGCGCATCGTCCTCGTACAGACCGTTCGCGGCGAGGGGGCTCAGCTCGAGGAACGGTGACCCGGGGTCGAGCAGGTGGTCGATCCTGTCGCGGACGGGGAGCTTGCCACGCTCGCGATGCCGCTCGATCGACCGGTCGTCGCCGCCGGCGCCGCGATCCGCGAGTTCCGACTGGCGGGTGCGCAGCTCATCGACCAGGCTCGCCATCGCTTCGTGGTTGGCGCGTGTCTCCGCGGCGGCAGGGTCGAGCCGGCTGCGCAGGACGGGCATGGCCGGATGATAGGTCGCTGATCGTGCCGGGAACCCGGGATGGCGCGTTGACGTCGGGCGGCCATGCTTCGACGGGTCCGATGTATCGCCCTGCTGGCCTTGGTCGCCATGATCCTCGTCGCCTGCTCACCCACTGCCGTCGCGTCGCCGCTCCCCGCCGCGACTGGCCCGCTCGTCACGGTCACGACGAGGGGTGGGGAATGCCCCGAAGGCCCGTGCGGGTCGGCCCTGGCCATCGAGCGGGACGGGCGGCTGGTCCAGACGGCACCCGGATCCGTCGTGATCGGCCAGGTGCCCCCGGAGGTCCTGGCGACCCTCGACACCGCCATCAAGTCGACCGATCTTCCGGCGATCCGGTCACGCACGTTCACCGGTGAATGCCCGGTGAACTTCGACGGCCAGGAGGTCATCTACGAGTTTGGCGCACCCGGCGGAGTGGAACGGATCGCCTCGTGCGAGACCGAGATCGATCCCGACCACCCGCTCTTCGTGGCCGTCCACGAGGCCCTGGCAGCTGGAGGCGCGACCTAACTCGACGCCCCGCCGAGGACGTTCTCGATCGCAGGCTCGATCGCGGGATACAGGAACGTCTGTCCGAGCTCCAGCGCCCGCGCGGGTGCCACGCGCCGCGAGCCGAGCAGCAGCACGGATTGCTCGCCGAGGACAAGGCGGATCAACCAGGCGGGTGCCGGAAACCAGGAGGGCCGATGAAGGACCCGCGCCATCGAGCGGACGAAGTCGACCTGCCTGGTGGCCCCTGGACTGGTCGCGTTGATGACGCCGCCGGCATCCGGGTCGGCCATCGCGCGCCGGAAGAGCGCGACGGCATCGTCGATGTGGATCCAGCTGATCCATTGCCGACCGCTGCCGAGCCGCCCGCCGAGGAACAGCCGGACCGGCAGGGACAGGAACCAGACGAGGTCCGCGTCGCGGGCGAGCACGTGCCCCATCCGCAGCCGCGTGACGCGCACGCCCAGCCCTTCGGCGCGCAGCGCTTCGTCCTCGACCGCGCGCGACACCTGGGCCAGGAACTCGGTCCCCATCCTCGTCGACTCGGTCGACGGCGCCGGATCGTCGCCCGGAGTCGACTCCGGATAGGCATCGATGCCCGACACGACAACGAGGCTCGACGGCCGGCGATCCGCCGGCAGCCGTGCCATCGCATCGACGACGGCCCGGACCGCGTCAACGCGGCTCGAGCGGATCACCGCCTTGCGCCGACCTGTCCATGGCCACGGCGCGACACGCGCACCGGAGAGGCCGACAACGGCGTCGACACCGGCGATCGACGCAGCCAGTCGCGGGACGTCGTCCGCCGACCACTTGGCCAGTCGGACGCCCGGCGGGACGACCTTCCTGCGCCGCTCGGGATGTCGAGACAGGACGAGGACGTCGCCGCCATCCGCCAGGATCGACCGGCTCAGTGCGCGCCCCACGAGCCCAGACCCGCCGACGATCGCGACCTTCATCGT
This sequence comes from uncultured Chloroflexia bacterium, assembly GCA_963812745.1. Classification (GTDB taxonomy): domain Bacteria; phylum Chloroflexota; class Limnocylindria; order Limnocylindrales; family CSP1-4; genus SPCO01. The sequence goes on from CAWEWE010000012.1 coordinate 373,185, forward strand.
TCTCCACTGCTCACAAGCGTGCTACCCTGTCATAGCAAGTTATGACCGAAAAACTCGCTACTGTCAATGCGCATGATTTCTCGGAAGCTGGTCGTCGCGCGCGCGCGTCGACGGCGGAGTCGATCCGGCTCGACCTGGCGGACGCCTGGGGTGAGATGGGTGCCGCGTGGGGCGTCACACCGGCCATCGCGCGGGTGCAGGCGTACCTCATGGCGCGCCAGGAGCCGCTCACCGAGCGCGAAGTCCGCGAGGCGTTAGGCCTGTCCCACCGAGCCGCCAGCCTGGCGCTCGCCGAGGCCGAGTCATGGGGTCTCGTCCAGCGCGTCTCCGAACCACGACGGGTGGGACGGCGCGGGCCGGCCGGGACCGCGTTCCTCGCCGTGAACGATCACTGGCAGTGGTTCGGCCGCGTCATCGCCGAGCGCAAGAGTCGCGAGGGCGACCCGGTCGTCGCCGTCCTCGAGCAGAAGGTCAAGGAAGCGGCGGCCGCGTCGGCCGCCGACCCAGACGACGCGGAACTCGTGGCACTCCACGACTGGCTCTCGTCGTTCGTGATCTTCGTACGCCTGTTCGACCGGGCCGTCGGGATCGTGCCGCAGCTCGAGCCACGCGAGCTCGAGCGCGCCCTCCAGCTGCTCGACCGCGTGCCGGACGACACGGTCCTGCGCCTGTTCGACCTGCTCGGCGGACTCGACGATCGCGATGTCCTCGAGCTCGTCGAAGCGGTGTCGCACCTGTCGCCGACCGCGGCGCGGCGGGCCACGAAGCTCATGTCGGGGGTCGTCCGGACGGTCTCCCGCTAACCTCGACGCGTGAGCGAGCCACGCGTCGACCGGCCGCACGTGCCGGGCTACGGGATCCCCACCTCCACCAACGGCGTGCTGCCGTGGTCCTGGGCGGTGGGGCGCCTGGAGCGAGCCACGATCTACTGGCTCGCGACCGCATCTGAGAGCGGAGCGCCCCATCTCATCCCGATCTGGGGCGCCTGGGTCGGTGACCGCTGGTACGTCGAGGGCGGTCCGACCCGCTGGCAGCGCAACCTGCGCGAGAACGCGCAACTGGCGATCCATGTGGAATCGGCGACCGGCGAGGTCGTGATCGTAGAAGGCACCGCGACCGAGATCGTCGCGCCTGCCACCGAGCTGGCCGAGCGGATCCAGAGCGGGTACGCGAAGTACGAACCCGGCTACGCGGCCGATCCGGCCAACTGGGCGCAGGGCGGCCTATGGGAACTGCGACCCGTGAAGGCGTTCGCCTGGACCACGTTCCCCACCGACATGACGCGGTACACGTTCGGTGACGGCGACGAGGCCGGTGACGGCTGACCCGTACGAGCTGCGCCCGGGGTCGATCTCGGACGTGGCCGGCGGTTCGGACCACGTGCGCGTCCAGGTCCTGACCAATGCCGGAGCCCTCGACCGTGACAAGCAGCTTGCAGTGGTCGAGCAGCTCACGGCGCTGATCGTCGACACGGCCGGCGATCCGTCACTCGCCCGGCGAACATGGGTGCTGTTGACCGAGGCCGTATCCGGCGGTTGGGGCATGTGGGGCCATGCCCACACCAACGACGAGCTGGTCCAGGCGGCCCGGGCTGAGATCGCGTCGATCCAAGCGCGCTGACCGGGAGGTCAAGAGGGGCATCCATCGAGCACGTGCCCAAGGCCCCACAGGTGTGCTTCACAAACTGCACAGGGAGTCTGAAGCCATTCAAAGGCGGTCCGTCCTGGGCTGTGCGTGCTTGCGGGGCACGATCTCCAGCCGAAGGAGGTCCGCCAAGCGCCTCGACCTTCGATTTGCAGTCTGGCAAGCCGCCCCCACGTTCGCAAGGCGCGTCGCACCGGCACAGACCGGTCCATTCGAGTCCAGGACTCGCTCAGTGGTCCGTTGGCCGAGCTCGTTTGGGGGGAACGGGACCTCGTGCGATAATCCTGACCGCGCGCGAGACGCCTCGACAGGCCCGTGGCGCCATCCGAACGATGAGGAACCCACAGCTCACATGACCGTCGAAACCTCCACCTGGGCGACCAAGAAGGGTCTCGCGCAGATGCTCAAGGGCGGCGTCATCATGGACGTCGTCACCGCCGAGCACGCCAAGATCGCCGAAGACGCCGGCGCCGTGGCCGTGATGGCGCTCGAGCGCGTGCCTGCCGACATCCGCAAGGCCGGCGGCGTGGCCCGCATGTCCGATCCCGCGATGATCACCGGGATCATGGACGCCGTGACCATCCCGGTCATGGCCAAGGCACGCATCGGTCACTTCGTCGAGGCGCAGGTCCTCGAGGCCCTCGGCGTCGACTACATCGATGAGTCGGAAGTGCTCACGCCCGCCGACGAGAACAACCACATCGACAAGCACGCATTCAAGGTCCCGTTCGTGTGCGGCTGCCGGAACCTCGGCGAGGCCCTGCGTCGTATCAACGAGGGCGCGGCGATGATGCGGACCAAGGGCGAGGCGGGGACCGGCAACATCGTCGAGGCGGTCCGCCAGTTGCGCGACGTCAACAGCGAGATCCGTCGCCTGCAGGGCATGCGCGACGACGAGCTGTTCGTGGCGGCCAAGGACCTCCAGGCGCCCTACGAGCTGGTCAAGGACGTCGCCGAGAACGGCAGGCTGCCGGTCGTGAACTTCGTCGCCGGTGGCATCTCCACCCCGGCCGACGCCGCCCTGGTGATGCAGCTCGGCGCCGAGGGCGTGTTCGTCGGCTCGGGCATCTTCAAGAGCGAGGACCCTGCCCGGATGGCCAACGCCATCGTCCAGGCGACGACGTTCTTCGACGACGCCAAGAAGATCGCCGAGGTCTCCAAGGGCCTCGGTGCGCCGATGCGCGGCATCGCCCTCGAGGAGATCCCGGAGCAGGAGCGACTCGCCGTCCGCGGCTGGTAGGGCGTCGCTTAACTGCCACGCACACGGCACCGCGTACCATCGGCCCATGAGGATCGGGGTCCTCGCCCTCCAGGGCGCCTTCCGTGAGCATCTCGACACGCTCGCCGCCATCGGCGTCGAGGGCGTTCGCGTGCGCGAACCCGCCGACCTCGACGGGGTGAGTGGCCTGATCCTGCCCGGTGGCGAGAGCACCACGATGCGCCAGCTGATCGAGCGCTGGGGCCTGCGCGAACCCATCCTGGACCTCGCCCGCTCCGGCGCCCCGATCTTCGGCACGTGTGCCGGGATGATCGTCCTTGCCCGCGACATCGCCGGCGACGAGGAGCCGATCCTGCCGCTCCTCGATGTGCGCGTCGAACGCAACGCGTTCGGACGGCAGCTCGATTCGTTCGAAGCGGACCTATCGGTCGACGTCCTGGGCTCGACACCGGTCCACGCCGTGTTCATCCGTGCGCCGGTCATCGAGCGCACGGGACCCGACGTCGACGTCCTGGCACGGCTCGACGACGGCCGCGTCGTCGCGGTCCGCGAACGGAACGTGCTGGCGACGTCGTTCCATCCCGAGCTGGCCGGCGAGACGCGCTTTCACCGGCTGCTCGCGACGATGGCGGCAGAGCACGACGACCCGGGTGAGGGGTCGGGCCGGCGGCACCACCCGACACGCCGGACACAGCCCCGATGACCGCGACCCGCTCCGCCAGGAAACAGGGCAAGGTCCGGCCCGCCCGCCTGACGGATCTTGCCGCGCTCGGCGAGCTGTCGCGGCTCTGCCAGTCGGACGATGCGTCGACGCGGTCGCTCGGACTGCCGGTGAGCGGACCGCCGATCGGCGTCTTCAGCCTGTTCCGCCTACCGCTCGGCGCCTTCCGTCCGAACGACCTGATGTACGTCTACGAGGAGGACGGCAGGATCGCCGGGCTCCTGCGCGTCGAACGCGAGTCGACGCGCGACGAGTGGACGATCGTCGAGCTCGACGCGGTCGGGATCGCCGATGCCGGCGATATCCGCTACCGGCTCGTGAACCAGCTGCTGCGCGAGGGTGCCAAGCGTGGGGCGGCGCGGTTCCACGTGGCCTGCGCCGACGTCGACGGCAACGTCGAGCTGATGATGCAGGCGGGGTTCATCCGCTACGGCGAGGAGCAGATCATGTTCCGGCCGGACGGCGAGCTGCCGAAGCCGTGGACGGACAAGGCCGCCGCCGATGCGCGGATCCGCCCGGCGCAGCCGATCGATGCGCTTGCGCTGCATCGCCTGTATGGCGCGGTCACCCCCAATCCGGTCGCGCGGCTGGAGGCCATCCGCATCCCCGACTGGGAGCGCCAGGGCAATCACTGGCGCGTCCCTCGCTCGAGCCTGGCGCCGATCCTCCGCTTCGCCGACATCGAGGCCTTCGTGCAGGGGGCGCCGGGCGGCGGCAAGGACGGCACGGAGCTCGACGGGTTCATCCAGGTCGGCGTCGCGAAGGAGGACCAGCCGCATTACTTGAAGGTCCTCGCAAGGCCCGATGCCGATCCGAGGGCGCTCATCGAGTTCGGGCTCGGCATCATCGAGGCACGCACCACGAAGGGTGACGAACATCGACACGACCACGGCGTCATCGCACCCGTGCGAACCTATGAGGGACCAGTCGACCGGCGCCTGGAGGATGCTGCCTTCGGATCGATCGCCAGCGTCACGCTGCTCATGAAGGAGACCCTCGTCCGGGTCGCCGAGCCGGCACTCGTGCCGGCGGTCCGATAACGTGGAAACGGAGGCCAGCGTGGGTCCCGACGAACGCCAGCGCGAAACCATCGACGATCTCGACGCGATGCTGTCATCGTTGCCCCCGGAGATCGTCGACGCGGTGCACGCGCTGCCGGATCGTGAGGCGCTGATCGAGGTCGTGCTCGACCTCGGCCGCCGACCAGAGGGCCGCTTCCCGGACGCCGAGGTGAGCCTGCTCGAGCGCGAGATCGACGAGGCCGACATCGCGTTCGTGATCGACCACATCGGCTCGTTCGGCGACGACAACCGCGCCGGCATCGAGCGGACCCTGCACCGGATCAGCGCGATCCGGAACCGCAACGGCAAGGTGGTCGGGCTGACGTGCCGTGTCGGTCGGGCGGTCTACGGGACGATCGAGATCATCCAGGACTTCGTCGAGACCGGGAAGTCGATCCTGATCATGGGCCGCCCGGGCATCGGCAAGACGACGATGCTGCGCGAGGCGGCGCGGGTGCTGGCCGACGACCTCGGCAAACGCGTCGTGGTGGTCGACACGTCGAACGAGATCGCCGGCGATGGCGACATCGCCCACCCCGCCATCGGCAAAGCGCGCCGGATGCAGGTCCGCACACCGTCGATGCAGCACGAGGTCATGATCGAGGCGGTCGAGAACCACATGCCCCAGGTCATCGTCATCGACGAGATCGGCACCGAGCTCGAGGCCGCCGCGGCGCGGACGATCGCCGAGCGCGGCGTCCAGCTGATCGGCACCGCCCACGGCAACAACCTCGACAACCTGATGCTCAATCCGACGCTGTCGGACCTCATCGGCGGCATCCAGAGCGTCACGCTCGGCGACGAGGAGGCACGCCGGCGGCGGACCCAGAAGAGCGTGCTCGAGCGCAAGGCGCCGCCCACTTTCGACGCCATCGTCGAGATCCAGGACCGCGAGCGGGTGGCCGTCCACAGCGATGTCGCCGAGACGGTCGACGCGCTGTTGCGCGGCGACGCCGTCGCGCCCGAGTTGCGCTGGCGCGACGAGGAAGGTGTCCATCGATCGCAGGGCAGGCCGCGGCCGTCCCCGCGCGAGCAGCTCGGTGCGGAGCGGTTCGCCGGCCTCGTCGGCGGCGGGTCGCCGTGGCGCATGGAACCGGGCTGGCGGGGCGACGGATCGGGTCGTACAGCGGGCGGCTTCCGCGAGGCGGAGCGCGGCGGGTTCCGGCCGGGCTACCGACCCGGCGCGTCGGGTGGCTGGCGGCAGACTCGTGGTGGCCCGGGGCGCGAGTCGGCGCCGCGCGGGCCCCTGTCGAGCGCCGGCGGGACCGTCCTGCCGGGCGAGCGCATCGCCGGCCGATCCGGTGATGCGCCCTTCGTAGCCGGCGAGATCGCCGACCGCGGGCCGCTCGAGCGGGGTGGTGCCACGGCCCTCGAGACGCGCGCCCGGGAGGCGCGCGAGCTCGAGCGCCAGAAGGCGTGGCTCGACCAGGCGTCGCGGGCGATGCAGAGCTACAAGGCCGAGGAGGGGATGGCCCCGGTCAACGCCGACGATCTCGAGCCGCCCGATGAGCTGGCGCAACTCCCCCTCGGCGCCGTCGAGGGTGAGCACGGCGAGACGAGGCTGGAACACGGTGGAGCCCCGCTGCCGACGCTGCGGCTGCTGCCCCAGGGCATCAGCCGCAAGCGCCTCGAGCAGGCCGTCCGCGACCTCGGCCTGCCGGTGGTCATCGCCCGTGACGTCGACGAGGCCGACGTCGTGATGACGCTCAAGAACGAGTACAAGCAGAAGACGCCGCTGCTCCGCGAGGCCGAGGAGCGTGCGATGCCGATCTATGTCCTCAAGAGCAACACCATCCCGCAGATGCAGTCGAGCCTGACGTCGATCTTCTCGCTCGAGATCGACCCGCGAGAGGCGGCGCTGCGCGAGACCGAGGACGCGATCGAGGTGGTCCTGTCGTCGTCCGAGGCGGTCGAGCTGTCGCCGCAGAACGCCTACATCCGGCGGCTCCAGCACCAGATGGCCGAGCGGGCCAACCTGGTCTCGCGCTCGCGCGGCCGCGAGCCGTTCCGGCGGGTCCGCCTCTATCCGGACGCCGCTCGCAGCACCTGGCGGTGACGGCCGGGCCGGCGCCCCGGTCCCTGCGATCCGGGCTGCGCCGACTCGGCACCGGGCTGATCGCCTACGGGCTGATCGGCATGGCGCTCGCGGTCGTCGCGGCGATCGCGCTGGGCTGGGCCGGTGGACGGATGACCGCGGTCGGCGGACGCGTCGACACCCAGATCGCCTCGGTGGTCGAGACCCTCGACCGGACGTCGAAGGCCCTCGCCGACGCTGGGTCCTCGGCGGCCTCCTTCTCGGGCACGATGGAGCGCACGCCACCGGTCGTGCGCCAGACCGCCCAGGCGATCGCCGACGTGCGCGCCGACCTTCGCGCGGCTGAGGACCAGTTCTCGCAGGTCGCGATCCTCGGCAGCCGGCCACTGGGCGGCGTCGCCGACGCGTTCGGGCGGATGGCCACCAACCTCGAGGGTCTCGACACGCAGCTCGACGTGATCGCCACCGACCTCGAGAGCAACCGCGCGGCCCTGGTGGCGAACGCGACATCGCTCTCAGCGCTCGGCGAGCGGCTCGGGCTCGTGGCGGAGGACCTCCGGGGTGGCGTGGTCGAGGACGGCTTCGACGACCTGCGGGCGAGCGCCACGATCCTCGCGATCATCCTGCTGATCTGGATGACGATCCCGGCGATCGGTGCGCTGTGGCTCGGCTGGTGGCTGCGGCGCGAGGTCGGCCGCGAGGACACGACGAGTCGCTCAGCGCAGGTCGCGCCGTAACGCGGAGCGGGCAGCGAGATAGCCGCTCATGCCGTGGATACCGCCGCCCGGGGGCGTCGATGACGAGCACAGGTACAGCCCCGGGCCGGCGTGGTACGGATCGAGGGTGACGGTCGGCCGGAACAGGATCTGGCGGATGTCCGAGATGCCCGCGTTGATGTCCCCACCGATGTAGTTCGGGTCGTACGCCTCGAGCCGTGCCGGCGAGTGGGTCGCTCGGCCGAGGATGCGGTCGCGAAACCCGGGCGCGAATCGTTCGACCTGGGCCTCGATGCGGTCGGTCATGTCGACCTCGGATCCGCCAGGGACGTGGCAATACGCCCAGGCCGTGGTCCTTCCGGCCGGCGCGCGCGACGGATCCCACGGGTGGTACTGCGCGAGCAGCGTGAACGGCCGATCCGGCGGGCGACCGGCCGCGACCTGCCGTTCCGAGCGCGCGACCTCCGCCAACGGCCCGCCGAGATGGATGGTAGCGGCGCGACGCAGTCCGTCCGCCGTCCAGGGGATGGGACCGTCGAGTGCCCAGTCGACCTTGAAGACGCCCGCCCCGTAGCGGAAGCGGGCGTACCGGCTGCGGGTGCGCTCCGGCAGCCGATCGCCGGCGATCGAGATCGCTGCGCGTGGTGTGGTGTCGAGCAGGACGACGCGCGACTGGGGGAGGTCGTCCAGGCGCGTGATCGACTGATCAGTGACGATCTCGCCGCCGAGCCGGCGGATCTCGCGCGCAAGAGCGTCGGTGATGGCCATGGTGCCGCCGCGGACCATCGGCCAGCCGACCGCGTGCGCATAGGTCCCGAGCACCAGGCCGAACGACGCCGACAGCGGTCGGTCGAGGGCGACCATGCCGTGCGCCGCGAGCCCGGCGAACAGCGCGCGGGCCCGTTCGCCCCCGAAACGCCCACGCGCGAGGCCATCGGCCGAGCGAAGCGCCGGCAGCCCGAAGCGCGCCAGCGCGAGTGGATGGCGCGGTACGTGGATGACCGGCCGGAGCAGCTCGCGTCCGAGCTTGTCCGCGTCGCGAGCCAACGAGCCGAACATGCGACGCCAGGCCGATCCGTCATCGGTCCGGCGATCTCGGTCCAGGCCGGCGGCGGTCGCGGCAAAGGAACGCTCGAGCACGACCGCTTGGCCGTCGTCCAGGGCGTGGGCCAATGGCGCGTCCGGGTGGACGAGCTCGACGCCGAGCGCCGCCCAGTCGATGGTGCGGAAGAACGGCGACGCCACCGTCAGCGGCACGATCGTCGAGCACACGTCGTGCCGAAACCCCGGGAGGGTCAGCTCCTGTGTCCGTGTCCCTCCACCGATCGTCGGAGCGCCCTCATAGACCCGCACCGAGCGCCCGGCCCGTGCCAGGGTCAGGGCTGCAGCAAGGCCGTTCGGGCCGGAACCGACGACGATGGCGTCGAGGTCGGGCGTCGTCATGCGGCGCCCGACCCTAGCGTCGGCCGGTGATCCAGCGAACCGGGGCGGTCAGCGTCCGGCGAGCGGTTCGAAGCGTGGCGCTGTTGCGGATATTGGCCGCGTGTCGCCACTGCCGGCGCTTGTCGATGCACAGGACCTCGATCTCGACCGTGGGGTCCGTCGCGCCCATCGCCCGACCGACGTTGGTAAGGGTCTGGCGCCAGAATTCGGTGACCATCCGGTTGGCGCCGAGCATGTGGGTCAGCTCGTCGAGCGGGTCGGATGTCCGTTCCAGGGCCTGGACCTGGGCGACCGTGATGTCTCCCGCACGGTACGCGGAGAAGGTGATCCACGCTGATAGTGCATGCCCTTCCGGGGTCATGAAGGTGAACGATTCGTCGTCAGCGTAGAGGACCATGATCCCGGTCGACAGCTTGATGGGCGAGCCAGGCATCGGAGCGACGTCGAGCAGTGCGACCTCGCCCGGCACGATCCCGGCGAGTGGCGCGTAGAAGCGGGCGCCGTTCGGCCAGAAGGTGGCGAACTGCTCCTTCCAGGCGGCGATGACCTCCTGCGGGCTCATCGACGAGCCCTCGAGCGGTACCCGTAGCGTCTTCTGCCACAACTGTCCGAACCCCTGGAGTGGGCCGGTCACGCGCCGGCCGGTGACGCTATCGACTGTGGCGCCGCGCACACCCGCGGCGGACAGTCGATCGACCGGCTTGGCCCAGTTGGCCGCGTCGCGGGACGTCGGCGCCCGCGGTGGGGTTTCCTCTGAGGTCGTCATGTCACGCCCCCACGGCCGCGGCGGCCGCGCCCTCGTCGGTGTGGATCTCGATGGCCTCGTCGAGGCGAGTCAGGGACAGGATCTCGCGGTAATGCTCGGACAGGCCGCTGGCCAGCAGCCGGACGCCACCGCGCTGGGCCCGGACGAGCAGCGTGACGAGCAACCCGATGCCACCACTGTTCATGTACTCGAGGCCCGAGAAGTCGAGGATGATCGCGCCAGCGCCGTCCCTGATCGCCTGCGTGTAGCCCTCCATCAGCTCCGCCTCGCTGGCGGACGTGATATCGCCGGCGATGCGCAGCGTCGCGACGGCCCCCGTTCGATCCAGGGCCACAGATGTGGAGTTCATGCGGCGTCTCCTTCCACGATCTCCATGAAGTCCGACAGGCGGGTGATCCGGAAGATCTCTCGGTAGTGCTCGGTCAGGCCGAGCGCGCGGACTGCCCGCCCGTCCCGGCGCGCTTCGGCCAGGAGCCGGACGACGAGCGCGATGCCGGTGCTGTTGATGTAGCCGACTCGGGCGAAATCGAGGCTTACCCGTCGCGGCCCGAGCTCGACCACCCGCTCGTACGCCGCGGCCAGGGTCTCGTCGGCCCGACCGTTGAGGTCGCCGCTGAGGCGCATCCGGACCTCATCCGGGATCTCCGTCACCTCGGCTCCGAAACGCTGCTCATCCATCGGTCGGCTCCTTACGTGCCATGGTCAGGGTTACCGTCTGGCTCGACCCGTCACCGGTCACGTCCATCGAATCCACCATGTTCTTGATCAGGAAGAGGCCCCAGCCGCGCGTCTTCTGGGCGCCGGCGAGCTTCAGGTCGATGTCCGGCGTCTCGGCATCGTCGGGCACGGCGCCAGAGAGGGCGCGGTCGGTGATCCGCACGATGACCGCGTCCGGCGTCGCCTCGACCTCGACATCGACAGGGACATCGGCGCGACCCTGGCTGCCGTATTCGATGGCATTCATCGTCGCCTCGCTGACGGCGGTCCTGAGCCGTTCGAGGCGAGCCGGCGCGATGCCGAGGTCGGCGACCGCAGCCGCAACCCGGTCCATCGCCAGGCGCTCGTTGCCTTCCTCACCCGGGATCGAGAAGCCGGTCGTCATCGTCGGGGCATCCACCTCCGACACGCCAGATGCCCGCCGCAGGGTGACGAGCGTGATGTCGTCCTCCTGTTCCCACTCGGGTCCGGTGAACGTGTGAAGGTCGTCGAGGAGCCGATCGAGCAACTCGCTGCCGGCGTCGTCGACGGCCATCGCGTCACGCAGCCGCGGGAAACCGAACATCTGCTGGCCGGGGTCGTGGGCCTCGACGAGGCCGTCCGAATACAGCAGGACGTTGCTGCCGGGTGCGATGACCCCTTCCATCTCGTCGTACTGGGTATCGGCCATGAGGCCGAGCGGCATACCCGTCGCGCGCAACTCGACGACACCGTCGTCGGTGCGGACATACGGCAGGTTGTGGCCGGCATTGGCGAGCACGATGCGGCCCGACTTCGGGTCCAGGATCGCGAACAGGCACGTGACGAACATCCGTGCCGGCATCTCCGGGACGAGCGACTCGTTGGCTCGCGCGAGGATCGCGCCGGGGGAGTCGGAGCGGGACGCCTCGGCGCGCAGGATCGAGTGGGTCCGAGCCATCACGAGCGCTGCGGGCACGCCCTTGTCGGTGACGTCGCCCACCACGATCCCGATACGCCCGCCGGGCATCTCGATGAAGTCGTAGAAATCACCACCGACCGCGCGGGCGGGGCCGTAGTAGGCGGCGATCTGCCACTGCGGCAAGTTCGGCAACGCGCGCGGCAGGAACTGCTGTTGGATGAGCGTCGCGACGCGCATCTCCTGCTCCAGGCGTTCGCGCTCGGCGGCCTCATGCGCCTGTTCGCGGACGAGCTGGGCCACGCGGATCGCCGGGGCAGCCTGCGCGGCGAGCGTCGTCAGCAGCCGGCGGTCGTCGGTGGAGTATTCCTGCTCCGACAGCCGTGGGCCGAGGTTGAGGGTGCCGATCAACTCGCCCTGGGAGACGAGCGGTACGACGAGGGCGACACCGGCCTCGCGCAGGGCGGTGACCGCCGGGGAGTCCAGCTCGAGGCGGGTGAGGTCGACCGGCCCGGGCGCAGACTGCAGGTACGCGATCAGGGGATCGCTCTCCGCGATGTCCACCGCGATCGACTCGTTCTCGAGACCTCGTGTTGGCGCCGGGCTCGATCCAGCAACGACGGCCGGGGCATCCGGGACGGCGGTGGCGCCACGACCCAGGAGGCGCCGGATCGGACGGGTCAGTGCTGTCATCTCGGGTCGCATGCTGGAGGACGGTCGTCCGGAAACCGTTACGGCGCCGTCGAGCGGCGTGTGCGGATCCAGAGGCCGATCGCGCGCGGATGCAGCGCGGCCTGGACGACGCTCGTCATGTCGCTGTGGAGCTCGGTGAGATCGACCTCGTCGCGCAATCGCTCCGCGAACTCGGTGGCTGTGCGCTCGGCGTCATAGCGCGCCCGGTTGAAGCGATGGTCGACGACGGACTGGATCCGCAGGCGGAGCGGTTGGAACAGGGCCGCGGCCAGGAGCGTCGAGCCGGCGACTGCGACAGTATCGCCCTGAGTGACGCTGCCGAGCAGGCTTTGCAGAAGGATGACGGCGCTCGCGTAGAAGGCCACGAGCAGCCCGCTCAGCATCGCCCATGACAGGCCGCGGCTGATGATCCGATCGATCTCGAACAGGCGATAGCGCATGACCGCGACGCCGACGGCGAGCGGGACGGTCGGATACGCGATCAGTGCCGGGAGCCAGATCAAGACCCCCAACTGGGCGCGGACGGTCGCGAACCCGATCAAGCCGAACATGAGCGAGGCGAAGGCGAACGCGAGCGAGGCCATGAGCCAGCGCAACTGGAGGCGCTCGATGCCGGTCGACCGCCGGTAGCGCGTGACGGCGCTCAGGACGCCGATGGCGAAGACACCGATCGGGATCACGATGAACATCTCCCCGGGCACCGGGAGGTCGACGTCGATCGGTGGGATCAAGGCGAACCGGTTGTCGATCATGAAGTTGGTCACACCGCCATCAGCGCTGAACGGGAACTTCGGCACGATCGAGCCGAGGGCGATCACGATGGCCCCGAGCAGGAGCGATCCTCTAGCCGCTCGGCCCCACCGACCGGCCGGCAGGCGGCCCGTCGGGAAGATCATCGCCAGGGCTGCGTACGCGAGGAATGTCAACCCGCCGGCCCACGTGCCGACCCACGCAGCGACGAAGTCAGCCGTCGACGACGTTCCCGCCTTCACTGCCTCGACGTCGTCGGGCATCGAGCTGGTCCCGATGAAGGAGAAGAGGATGGCCACCAGGATCCAACCGATCGGGTTGCGCGGTCGGCGAGCGGCGATGAAGGCCCCCACGGCCCCGTAGGCGGCGGCGTTCAGCACAGAGACCGGGTCGGGGATCGCCAGGGCAAGGCCCAGCAGGACCGCGATCGTGAGGGCGCCTCTCCCGAGACGGCCGAGCGGCCGGTCGAGCCCGGTCCTCAGCGTCATCGATCGCTCCCCCGGAGCCAGACACTGGCCGATGCGGGGCGGACCGTGGCGCGCGCCGTCATCACGATCTCGGTGCTGACCGTGCCCAGGTCCAAGTCGTCGCGCAGCCGCTCGGCGAACGTGCGGACCGTCTGATCGGCGTCATATCGAGCCCGGTCGAACCGCTGGTCGACGGCGCGCTGGACCCAGCGACGCACCGGCTGGAAGAGCGCAAAGACCGCCAGCGTGGACGCGGCCACGGGAACGGTCTGCTCCCTGGTGAACGGCGCCAGCAAGCCCTGGAGCGACAGGATGGTGGCGACGAAGATCGCGCCAAGGATCCCCGTCACCGCGCCGTAGGCGATGGTCCGACTGATCAGCCGGTCGATGTCATACAGGTTGTAGCGCAGGATCGCGATGCCGATGGCGAGCGGGACGAGCGCGCCGGCGAAGCCGAACACCACCAGGCCGGCCTCGGGTGGCTCGTCACTGATGAGCGCGCCGGCCGCGGCCGCGGTCATCCCGGCAAGCGCCACGACGAACGCGAGGATGAACCATTTGAGTTGCTGGCGACCGATCCGATCCGACATCCGGTAGCGCGACACGATCGACAGGACGAGGACCGGGAAGAGCAACGTCGGCGACGCCGCGAGCAGCGTCGAGGTCTGGGCTCCGAGCAGCGTCCGGACGTCGGGGCCGAACCCGAACGGGTTTTCGATCGATGCAAAGATCTGGAGCGGTCCGGGTCGGATGAGGACGAGGACGAGGAGCGATGGCGAACAGCGGCAGCGCGCCCATCCTGACGAACCGATCCCACGCGGCCGTGTGCCCGCGACCGGTCGGGAAGATGAACCCCAGCGCGAACACGAGGCTACCGACGATGATGAAGAGGTTGGTCAGCCAGCCGGCGACGCCCGCGGTCGTGGCGCCCGCCGGGCCATCCGCGACCGCCGAGAAGGTGATGGCGCCAGTCAGTCCCCCGAGCGCGTTGCAGGCGCCGATGAGCACCATCCACCATCCGACGGCGTTCTCCGGCCGGCGCACGACGAGCAGCGCTCCGACCGACGCGAACGTGACGCCGAGGAAATCGAAGCCCAACATCGCCGTTTCCCCGACACCGAGCTCGTCGGGGATGACCGGTGCGGGGTCGATGACGCGGAGCACGATCGCGCCTGCGGCGCCGATGACCGCGGCGAGCCAGCCGATCGTCGCGTAGGGGAGTGCCAGGCGTCGCATCATCGAGACGGTCTCCGAAGCCACAGACCGGTGGTCGCGGGGTGGAACGTTCGGTCGACGACCCCGAGCACGTCGGCTTCGACGTGCTGGAGATCCACGTCGTCTCGGAGTCGGGCGGACATCGCCTGCACCGTCAGGGAGGCGTCATATAGGGATCGATCGAATCGCCGGTCGATCGCAGCCTGTGCCCGCCGTCGAAGCGGACCGAACAGGCCGAGCACGATGAGCGTCGATGCCGCGACGGCCACCGACTCGCCTTGCGCGAGCGAGCCAAGGAGCGTGCTGAGCGCGACCGCAGTCGTGGCGAACACAACCGCCAGGACACCGGTGACGATCCCATAGCTAAGGGTCCGGCTGATGAGCCGGTCGATGTCGTAGAGGTGATAGCGCAGGATCGCGATGCCGATCGCGACCGGGACGAGCGCGCCCGCGTACCCGAACACGACGAGCCCTGCCTCAGGTGGCTGCTCGCTGACCAGCGCGCTGAGCGCCGCAGCCGCAACGCCGCCGATGGTCGCGACGAGCGCAAGGACGAACCACTTGAGCTGCTGCCGACCGATCGCGTCCGCGTGGCGATAGCGTGAGGCGAGCGACCAGGCCAGGAGGGGCACGACCGCCCCCACCCCGGCGGCCAGGTTCCGCGACACCTGCGGTCCGAAGAGCGGCCGGAGGTCCGGACCGACTCCGAACGGGTTGTCCATCGTCGGGAAGAGGTGGAGCGGTCCGGGTCGGATGAGGAAGAGGATCGTGAACAGGAATGGCGAGACGACCGCGCCGACCCTGAGGGCCCGATCCCATGCCGGCGAGTGGCCGCGCCCAGTCGGGAAGATGAAACCCAGTCCGAAGACGAGACCACCGATGGTCGTGAAGAGCACCGTGAACCAGCCCGCCAGGGCCGCCGTAGCGGCGCCGGCGGGTCCGTCCGCCGTCGCCGAGCCGGTGATCGCCGCGGCCAATCCGCCAAGGGCGTACCCGTCGCCGATCACCACCATGCACCAGCCGACCGCGTTTCCGGGCACGCGCACGACGAGGAGCGCCCCGACCAGCGCGAACGTCACACCGAGGAGCTCGAGCCCACCGAGCGCGGCGACACCGAACCCGAAGGTCCCGGGCAGCAGGGGCACCGGATCGACGATCCGCAGCGCGATCGCACCGACGGCAGCGGCGACCGCGGCGACCGAGCCGACGATCGCGAACGGCGCAGCACGACGCAGCATCACGTGGGCGATCTTCCCTTGCCGGCGTCACTGGAACGTTACGGTGCGTTACGAAGTATGGGTACCGTTACGTCGTGACCGCCAAGGCCCAGCCTCGCCTCGACATCCGACTCCTCGGTCCGCCGGAGATCCTGGTGGACGGTGTGCCGCTGGTCGTCGATACCCGCAAGGCGATCGCCATCCTGGCGCTCCTCGCGGCTGAGGGACGCGCGTTCGCACGCGACGAGCTCGCGGCCCTGCTGTGGCCCGATGCGGACGAATCGGCAGCCCACGGCGCACTGCGCCGGACGTTGTCGTCTCTCCGCAGCGCGTCGGGCGGCGGCACCGTCCTTGTCGATCGGGCAAGGGTCGCGCTCGCCGACGATGGCGTGAGGGTCGACCTCGCGGAGCTCGAGCGACTCGCGCGCTCGGATGGCCGGCGCTCACTCGCGGCGGCCGCCGACCTCGCCCGCGGCCCCTTCCTCGCGGGCTTCAACCTGCGCGACAGCGTGGACTTCGATGATTGGCGTGCGGGTCGGGCCGTCGCCGTCGAGCGGACCGTGCTGGGTGTCCTGGACCGACTCGCCACGGCGAACCAGGCGGCCGGCGACCTGCCCGGTGCCATCGCCGCCGCCTCGCGCCGGCTCGACCTCGATCCGTTGGACGAGGCCGGCCACGTCCGTCTCATGGACCTGTTCGATCGATCAGGGGACCGGGCCAGTGCACTGCGCCAGTACCGGCTGTGCGTCGCCACGCTCGATCGCGAGCTCGGCGTCGCGCCCCTGTCGTCCACGACGGCGCGCTATGAGGCCATCCGGGATGCGCTCGAGCCCGCTGCGGCGCCGGTGGTGGCCGCCACACCGGCGGGGTCAGATGTCGAGACAGGTGCGGTCGGAGGCGCGGGGCCGCACCAAGCGCTGGTCGGCCGGGATGCGGCGATGGATGCGCTCCGTGCCGCGTACGCGGCGGTCCGGTCCGGCACGGGCGGGATCGCCGTCATCAGCGGTGAGGCGGGCATCGGCAAGACCCGCGTCGGCGAGGTCGTCGCCGATCATGTTCTTGCCCAGGGCGGCACCGTCCTCCGAGCGCGCGCCTACCACGGGGAGCGCGGGATCGCCTACGGACCCATCGTGGAGCTGCTGCGGGCCGCCCGCTCCGATCAGGTCGCCCTGGAGCGACTCGACCGGGCCGGGGTCCGGTCCGAGCTCGGGCGGTTGCTCCCGGCCATCGACCGCGGCGGCGGCCCGGGGCCAGCCCACGCCGATGGTCCTGGCGCCCACGCTCGTCTGGTGGCGGCGATCGCCGACGGCCTGACCGCCCTGGTCGGCGGCGACGTCCCCGGTTGCATCTGGGTCGACGACCTGCAGTGGGCGGACGGCGCCACGCTCGAGGCGCTCGACTACCTGGCGCGTCGGCTTGCCGGGCGTCCGCTGCTGGTCCTGATGGCGTGGCGCCCGGACGATCTCGACGAGACGAACGAGTCCGTGGTCCAGCGTCTCGCGGCGCCGCCCGCGGTCGTCGTCGAGCTGGGGCGGCTCGACCGAGCGGCCGTGGCCCAGCTGGCGGCGCCGGCCACGACGGACCCCGTCTTTATCGATCGGTTGTACCAGGCGTCCGAGGGGCTTCCGCTCTACGTGGTCGAGGCGCTGGCGGCGGGCGACCTGGCACTCGCCTCGATGCCGACCGGGGTACGCGCGGTGCTGCGCGCGCGCTTGGCGGACGTGGGAGAGGCGGCGGGGCAGGTCCTGGCCGCCGCATCGGTGATCGGTCGATCGTTCGATCTCCCGAGCGTGCGCCACGCCAGCGGTCGGTCGGAGGACGAAACGGTGGACGCGCTGGACGGACTGCTCCGGCGCGGCCTCGTCCGCGAAACCGGCGCCGGCTTCGACTTCGCCCACGGCGGGCTCCGTGACCTGGCCTATGAATCAACCAGCCTGTCCCGACGGCGGCTGCTGCACCGACGCGTCGCGGAGGCGCTGCGACGCGACCTCGCGGGGAGTGGCCGCGACGACCTGGCTCGCCTGGCGCTTATCGCAGCGCACGAGCGAGACGGTGGACGTTCAGCCGAAGCCGCGGAGGCCTTCCGACTGGCCGGTGCTCGGGCCGAAGCGATGTTCGCCAACCGCCAGGCGATCGAGCATGACGAGGCTGCCCTCGCGCTCGGGCATCCCGATGTGGCCGGTCTGCACGCGGCGGTCGGCCGCCTCCGGACGCGGTTGGGCGACTATGTCGGCGCGATCAGCTCGTTCGAGGCCGCCGCCGCAGCCGCCGATGCAGCGACGCTTCCGGAGATCGAACGAGCCATCGCGGCCGCTCAACTGCGGCGCGGCGACCTCGTCGCTGCTGCGCGGCACCTCGATGCGGCCCTGGACGGGACGGTCGACCCGGCGTTCGTGGCGCGGGCCGAGGTCGACCGCAGCGTCGTGCTCCGGCTCGGCAACGATCTGCCGGCGGCCCTCGCGGCCGCCCGGCGTGCACTCGACGCTGCCGTCCGGGCCGACGACGCGGCGGCCGTCGGTGCCGCCCATCGGTCGCTCGGTCTGATCGCGTTGGCGTCAGGCGATGCGGATGCCGCTCGGCTCGCCGCCCGACAGGCGGTGGCGGCGGCGGGTGAGGATCCGACTGCGCGGATCGCGTCCCTGACCGGACTCGCATTGGCCGAGGCTGCTGCTGGTGATGTGGAGGCGGGTCTCCGCCACGGCCTCACAGCGGTCGAGCTCTGCCGGACGATCGGTGACCGGCACCTCGAGGGTGCGGTCGAGAACCACCTCGCCGACCTGCTCCACGCCGCCGGTCGCGACGACGACGCGATGGCCCACCTTCGACGCGCGGTCGAGGCCTTCGCGGAGGTCGGTGGCGACCCCGCCGACCTTGCTCCGGGGATCTGGATGCTCTCGGCGTCCTAGCTCACGATCCCGGTGCGCCGACCGTCCCCGACCCGGTCTGGAACGGGTCGCCCAGCGTGAAGACGAGGTCCGGGTATCGGCCCCGGTAGCAGACGGGTCCGTACACCGCTTCGTCCAGGTCGCCTCCGGTCGTGATCAGCCGGCCGCTCCCTTCGGCGTCCTCGGCCATGGGACCGACGATCAACCAATCCGGCGGTGGCGCCTCGATGTCGATCGTCGGCAGGAGCGCCCGCAGCTGATCCCAGCGGTTCGGCGGTCGCACGCCGACGATGCCCACGCCCGACGGTCCATCGGTCGGGCCGCGGTATTCGATGAGATGCGGGCCGGTCTCGTTGGACTCGCCGCGAAGTGAGCAGGTCGTCCCGTCGAACGACACCGCCAACGTCCCGGCCAGTCGGAACGGCGTGGCTCGTGGTCCACCGCGGCGCAGCGCCGCCAGCAGCGCCGCCTCGACCGCCTCGCGGTCGGCCGCCGTCGCGAACCGCACGGCCCGGCCGGCCTCGTCCCGGGTCAGGCCGCCATCCTCCCCCGCCAGGAGCAGCCCTTCCTCCCAGGTCGCGAGATCCGGATCGGTCAGCGTGAGGGCAGCCAGCTCGTCCCAGAGCTGCTGCCCGAACTCCACTCGCATGCGATCGGGGTTCCGGACGAGCAGCTCGTACATCAGGTCGGCGGCGCCGGCCTGGTGGTCGCTCGCCAGCCGCTCCGGAAGGTCGACCGGGACCGGCACGTCATCAGTCGCATCGAGCGGCACGATCGAGATCGGGACGTCCGTGGCGAACACGGCCTCGACCGCGGACGGGTCGGCGTACGCGTTCCATTCGAGTCGATCGGTCTCGTCGAAGCCGCCGGTCAAGACATTGCCGTCAGCGTCGACGGAACCGAGCATCGCGTGGATGCCGGCGATCCGGTCGGCCAGCGTGCTGTCGACAGCGAAGGCGTCCTCGAGGTTGGTCAGCGGGCCGAGCGTCACGACCGTCGGTGCGCTCGGGCTCGAGTCGACGGCCTCTGCGATCAGCTTCGCCGCGTCGCGCGGGACCCCGGCCTCCGCGGTGGGCGGGATGTCGAGGCCGTAGGCGTCGTCCGCGACGGCACGCCACGCGTCGGGGAACGGATGCGCGTCGGGACCGCCGGCCTCGCGGCCACAACCGAACGGGATATCCGGCGTCCCGAGCTCGTCGAGCAGATAGCGGGTGACCAGGCGGCCGGTCTGGCAGTGCACGAGACCGGTGCCGGTGATGGCGATCGCCCGGATCTCGATCTCCGGGTCGTGGAGCAGGACGAGCAGCGCCGCGATGTCGCTGTGGTCGAAGTCGGCGTCCACGATGACCGGCAGGCGCGTCGTCGGTGGCGCACCGGATAGCAGCGGCGGGGGACTGCCGGTACTGGGGCCACAGGCCACGACCGCCACGCAGACGAGGCCGATCGACACCGCACGAGCCGTTCCTGGGATCCGGCGCATATGCGCATCCTAGGCGCCGCGGTCGAACCAGATCCGCTCCCCGGTGAACCGCTCCGTGGCGGGGTCCCACGGGAACAGGATCAGCACTTCCAGCGCGACTGCCATCCCGGATGGCGGTCGCCCGGCCCACGGCCCACAATTCGTGCCGGTCAACGTCGCGACCTCGAACACGCCCTGTGGGCCGACCACGATCTCCGACAATGCGAAGGCGTTGTCGGGGAACGCCGCGAACAGCTCCTCGTAGAACCGCCGCGCCCCGTCGTGCCCCTCCCAGCGCTGGCCGGTGACGACGATCTCGTATGTGCACGATGGCGTGAGCGTCGCGAGCAGCCCGTCGATGTCACGCCGCTCCTCGGCGATCGAATGGCGGACCCACAGGCGCTTGATGCGGCGGAGCTCAGCGCTGTCGAAGCCGCGCGCGAGCCGGGTCCGGATCGAGCCCCGGTCGCTCACACCACCGCGGCCGCGGCGATCGACTCCACCGCCTCGAGCGCACGATCGACCTCACCCGCGGTGTTGTAGTGGACGAGCCCCAGCCGCAGGACGCCACCGCTGGTCGCCTTGCCGAGTCGCTCGATGAGCCCGGTCGCGTAGAAGTCGCCGTCCCACACGTAGATCCCCCGCCGACCGAGCTCCACGGCGGCATCGCGCGGGTGCACGCCGACGATCGAGATCGAGACCGTCGGCACGCGATCGGCCAACCGCGACCGGTCGGTGATGCCGTGGATGGTCACGCCAGGGACGGATCCGAGCCCGTCGATCAAGCGCGTGACGAGCGTGCGCTCGTGATCGACGATGGCCGCCATCCCGGCAACGAGCTCCGAGCGCCGGTCGGGCGATGCCGGCGCGCCGAAGCGCCGCCCGACGTCACGCAGATAGTCGGTCGCGGCCAGGGTGCCGGCGATGGATTCGAACGCCGCGGTGCCCGTCTCGAAGCGGTCGTGCGCCGGGCGGACCTTGAACGCGGGCAGCGCCTCGAGCACCTCGGCCTTGCCGTAGAGCGCCCCGAGGTGCGGTCCGAACCACTTGTAGGCGCTGCATACCAGGAAGTCGGCGTCGAGCGCCTGGACGTCGATCGGGCCGTGAGGCGCGTAGGCCACGGCATCGACGTAGGTGAGCGCCCCGACTTCGTGGGCCCGCGCCACGATCTCGCGGACCGGGTTGATCGTGCCGACCGCGTTGCTGGCGTAGCCGACCGCGACGAGCTTCGTGCGGCTGTTCAGCTTCGACTCGAGGTCCTCGAGGTCGAGTATGACGTCGTCCTCGCGGATGTCGACCTTGCGGACCGTGAGCCCGCGATCGGCCGCCATCGCCTCCCAGGTGCTGACGTTCGCTTCGTGGTCGAGCGTCGTCACGACGATCTCGTCGCCGGGCCCCAGCGTCGCTCCGATGCTCCGACCGATATGGAGGGTCAGCGTCGACATGTTGTAGCCGAACTTGATCTCGTCGGGCCGCGCGGCACCGAGGAAGTCGGCGACCGCCTGGTGAGCCTCGTCGACCATCGCGTCGGTCGCCTCGCTGGTCGCGAAGGCGCCGCCGGAGTTGGCGTTCGTGTCGGTCAGGTAGGCCGCGACGGCATCGATGACGCGCTGCGGCACCTGGGTCCCGCCTGGTCCGTCGAGGAAGGCGACCGGTCGGCCGTCCTGCTCGCGCCGAAGCGCCGGGAATTCGGCGCGTAGCGCCTCCACGTCGAGGGGCATCGGGTCAGTCGACCGTCACCTGGACACCGGCGTCATCGAGGATCCGCTGCGCTCGGCGGGCGATGAGGCCGGCCATGGGATCGTCGGTCGCGGCCTGGATCGCCGCGGTCCCGTCGACCTTGGCCAGTGCGTCGGCGTACGCGCTGAGGTCGTCCAGGATGACGTGCTCGACCTCGCCATCCACCTCGGCCGTGATCATGCCCCTGGCGCCGACCTTGATCGTGAGGTGTGGCGGTCCGGCCGCCTCGGCATCCGCCGTGGCGGGTTCCGGCTGCTCGACCGGCACGAGCGGTTCGGCGGGTTGTGCGTCGAGCCTCTCGACGGACGCCGGCGTCTCGACCGGCGCTCGTATCTCGATCGGCGAGGCCACCTCCATCGGCGGCGCGACCTCGATCGGCGGCGCCATCTCGACCGGTGCGGCGGGCTGCGCGGGCGCGGCTTCGACGACCGGAGGCTCGGCCGCCGGTACCTCGACCGGCGCTGGCTCGGCGGGCGCAGCCCGGACTGGCGCAGCCTCCATCCGCCGCGCCGTGATCTGGGCCCACGCATCGTCGGTCGCCACATCTGGCGGATCGACGGACTCGACCGGCGGCAGGCTGAACCCTGTGGCCGGCGGCGTTACCACAGCCGGCCCGGCCGGCGACGGTGCATCCGGCTGGGTCAAGCCGGTGCCCACCGCCGCGAATGCGGAACGCGTGGCGAGGGGCTCGACCAGGTTTCGCGTGGTCGCAGGCTGCTCCGTCGGCGTGGTTTCCACCGCCGGAGCCTCCGCCAGCTGCGCCGCGCGGCGGCGCGCGATGCGGCCCTCGATCCACCAGATGAGGGCAACCAGGAATACCGCACCGACCAGCGTCAGGCCAGTCGCGATCCCGCTGACAGTGACGGCCGTTCGGAGGTCATCGATGAAGAACCCGAGGACGCGAGGCACGATGTAGCCGCCCAGGAGACTGATCCAGGCGGCGAAGATGAGGGCCTCGCCGCGGCCGGCCTTCGGCTCGAGTCGACGGACGACGTCACGGACGATCGCCGGTACTCGGAAGAGATTGAAGAACGGGATGAAGTTCTCGACGAATGCCATCAGGCCACTCGCCGCGGGGTAGCCCAGGCCGAGCGCCGGCATCGACGCGACGGTCCGACTGAGCCAGAGCGACCACGCGATCAGCGCCAGGAGGGCGATCCCGAGGGCGAGGAATCCAACGCTACCGATGTACACGAACTGGTCTTCCGTGGCGTCGATGCCACGAAGCATCTGATCCCCGAGCGTCGCCACGAGGTTCCACTGGACGATCTGCATCACGGCAACGACCAGGATCAGGATCGACGCCAGGAGCGCAGCCCAGCGCGACCATCGGAATTCGGGAAGTGCGATCTCACGCAGCTTGCCGTGCGTCGATGGATCGATCGTCTCGGGATCGACGGCCGCGCGGTCCTTCGGCGTCCGGCAGTTGTAGCACTGCTTCGCACCGGCGTTGTTGATCGACCGGCACTCGCCGCAGACCCAGAACTCGCCTGCCAACGTGCTCATCAGTGTTCCGTCGTTCCCGTGAAGGTCCAGCCATCGAGCCGGATCGCCGGGACCACGACCCCTCCGAGGAAGCCCTTGAGCGTCTTGCGGTCACGGGCGACCTCGACTGTACACGCCAGCGCCTCGAGGTAGCTCTGCGTGAACCGCAGATTCCGGACCGGTCCGACGACCTTCCCGTCCTCGACCAGGAACGTCCCGTCACGGGTCATCCCGGTGATGATCGCGAGCTTGGGATGGACCGGGTTGGTGTAGTGGAACCGCGTCACGAGCAGCCCGCGATCGAGCCCGGCGACCAGGTCTTCGCGCGACGCACCCCCCGGCGACATCACCATGTTGAGCGGAAACGGGCCCCATGGGTTCGGGGCGGGCAGGCCGTGCCCGGTCGAGGCCACGCCGTCGCGGGCGGCCGTCTGGGCGTCGTGGACCACGCCGCGGCACACGCCGCGGTCGAGGAGCGTGACGCGCTGCTTCGCCACGCCCTCGTAGTCGAACGCCATCGGCAGACCTGCGGGATCGTGGCCGTCGTCGACGATCGAGACGAGGTCGCTGCCGATCGTCCGCCCGATCTCGACGAAGCTGCGCTCCTCCTGGACAGCCAGCGCCGAGAACCCCAGGTAGCCGAGCATGTCGAGCAGGTCGACGACGGCGTATTCCTCGAGGACGACGGGGTAGTCACCGGCATCGATGGCGACCGCGTTCGCGGTCGCGCGCGCCTTCTCGGCCGCCTCGCGTCCGAGCGCTTCCGCGTCGATGGTGGTGGCGTCGACCGCTGCCTGTTCCGCGTAGCCGCTGCCGCCGTCCGGTCCCATCGAGACGGTCAGGAGCTGGGCGACCGTTCGCGTCCCGCCGACGCGGATGCCCTTGCTGTTCGCGACGGCCGTCGTCTCGGTCCCGGTCGAGAACGACCCGAACGCGTTCACGCCAGCGTCGTCGGCAGCCGCGATCACGGCGCGCACGCCGGCCGCACGGAGCTCGGGCGATGCGTCGGCGGTCGCCGTGGCGTACGCGGCGTCGACCGCGTCGACCGGTGTGGGTGACGGCAGGCCGGCCCAGTCGGACAGCTCCTCCACCACCCGCGCGATGGCCCCGGCGTTCGCGGCGAGCCGGCGCAGCCCGTCGTCGTCGGTGCGGCCTGATGAGGCCACGCCGACGCGCTTCCCGACGACGAACCGCAGGTTGACGGTGACGTTGGTCTCGGCCACGTTCTGGTGGATCTGGCTGTTCGCGAACCGGGTCAGCGATGCGTCCTCGGCAAGGACGAGCGCCTCGGCCTCGGTCGCGCCCTCGGCATCGGCAAAGGCCAGCGCCCGCGCTGCCAGGTCCAGGGCGTCGCGCGCCCGCTCGTCGTTCACGGCCCCGTCCACACGAACGCGTTCACCACTTGCCCACGCCGACCTGCACGTCGCGGAACCGTGCCCCGGGCACCGCGTGGCCGACGTGGCCGGTCTGGCCGGGTTCGCCCTTGCCGCAATTCGGCGTCCCGAGCATCACGTAACTCCGTTCGTCGCCGACGGCGTCGCAGGATCTCCAGAACTCGTAGGTGATGCCGGTATACGTGGGGTTCTTGAACAGCCGACCCTTCTTGCCGCCCTTGATCTCGTACGCCACCTCGGTCGCGAACTGGAAGTTCAGCCGCCGATCGTCGATCGACCACGAGCGGTTCGAGGCCAGGTACAGGCCGTCGTCGGTGTCGGCGACGATGTCATCCAGGCTCATGCCGGGGCGTGGCAATAGGTTGATGTTCGTCATGCGGATCAGCGGGATGCGGTTCCAGCCGTCGGCGCGCATCGCGCCCCCGCTCGACCGTCCGATGCGCGGCGCGGTCTCGCGGCTGCTGAGGTAGCCGACGAACGCCCCGTCCTGGACGAGCGGCACGGCCTGGGCGGCGACCCCTTCGTCGTCCCAGCCGAAGGTGCCCATGCCGCCGGGCGCCGTTGCATCGGCGACGATCGTCACGAGATCGGACCCGTAGCGGAAGCCCTCAGCGAGCTTGTCGGTCGTGAGGAAGCTGGTCCCGGCGTACGACGCCTCGGTCCCGAAGACCCGGTCGAGCTCGGTCGGATGGCCGCAGCTCTCGTGGACCTGGAGGTACAGCTGCGATGGATCGAGCACGAGCGTGAACCGCCCGCTCGGGCATTGCGGAGCCGTCAGCAGCGCGACGGCCTCGTCGGCCAGGGGCTCGGCACGATCGGCCAGCCGCAGGGCGCGGATGTACTCGTAGCCGGCCGCGCCCCAACCACCGCCCGAGTCCGGATACGACCGGCGCTGGTGCTCGTCGCCATCGACCGCGTTGGCCTCGACCGCCGACCCGACATGGGTGATCGTCTGCTCGGTGAACGACCCGTCGGTCGCGGCGAACGTCTTCCATTCACGCTGGGCCGCGTACATCGATTCGGTGAACGAGATGCCCTTGACGCCCGCGGCGGCCTGGTCCGCGGCGAGGAGGTCGGCGATCTTGCGCTCGAGGGGAACGCCGAACGGATCCTCCTCGAGCGGCGTCTCGTAGTTGCCGCTGGCGGGCGGGCGTGGCGCGAGTTCGGCCGGCTCACGCAGGGCGGTCGCGCTGGCGCGGGCGATGCGCACCGCTTCGGCGGCGACGCGATCCGCCTCCACGAGGGACAGCACGTGGCTGCTCGCGAACCCCCACGCGCCGTCGACGATCACGCGGACCCCGAACCCCTCGCTCTCGTTCGAGGCGACGCCCTCCACGCGACCGGTCTTGATCGCGATCGACTCGTCGAGGCGGCGGACGACCCTGGTATCGGCGTATCCGGCGCCAAGGGACGTGGCGGTATCGAGGGCGCGCTCGGTCAGGTCTCGCATCAGGACCGCCCAGCCTAGCAGCGGGTCGGTGCAGCGGCACTCGGGCGGATGCCGTATCGGCCGGTGCTCAGCCGAAGGGCACCGCGGAGATCGCCTGTGCGGTGAGGACAACGCCGAACCCGAGCACGACGACGGCCGCGGCGAGGGGCACCGTCTCGCGGATGCGCGCCAGCCCGCCGTCGACCTGGATCCGGTCGAACCGGGCCCTAGCTGCCACCAGTGCGAGCCCGACGCCGCTCATGACTGCGGCCATGCCGAGCCCGAACGCCACGACCAGGATGAACCCGAACGCCGGGCGACCGGCAGCGATCGAACCGAGCAGGATGAGCAACGCGCTGGTCGACGGGATGAGGCCGCCGGCGAGCCCGAGCAGGAACAGGCTCCGCCAGGTGATGGTCGAGCCCGGCGGCGGCGCATCGGCGTGGCGATGTGGATGCGGATGCTCGTGCCCGTGTGGATGCGCGTGCTCGTGATCGCCCGCTTGGCCATGGTGGTCGTGATCATGGTCGCCGATCGCGCGTCGACGGCGGACCTCGCCGATCAGCATCCAGCCGCCGATCGCGACGATCGACACCGCTGCCACCAGCGGCGCCCAGCGGACGACGACGTCGGGGGGCAGGACGTCGGTCGCCGCGACGACGATGGCGGCCAGTGCCAGGATCCCGGCCGTGTGCGAGACGCTGACCGAGATGCCCAGACCGAGCGCGTGGCGGGGCGATCCCCGCGTCCCGACCAGGTACGCGGCCATGAGGGTCTTGCCATGACCCGGCGTAAGGGCATGGCCGGCACCCAGGGCGGCGGCCGTGAGCAGCGACGCCAGCAGCACGAGCGGTGTCAGGTCGGCTTCCCGGAAGATCGCCGGCAGCTCGCCACCGCCCACGCCCCCGGGAACGACCGCAGGTGCGGGGCTCGAAACCGGTGCCGGACGAGGCGATGCGGCGGTGGGCGATGGTGCCGCGGTAGGCCCTGCGCTCGGCACGGCGCCCGCGACCGGTTCGGCATCCGGCACGTCGAATGCGCCGAGGGCCGGGCCGCCCAGGACTGCGTCGATCGTCAGCGAGTCGTCCGACAGCGGTGTGGCCAGTCGGTCCTCGGGGTAGGTCGTCAACCGATCGGACACGCCGTCCGCGCGCAACTCGCCGTCCACCGCCTGCAGGGTGACGCCGGATGCGGCTACCACGATCTCGCGCCAGCCGAGGCGCTCCGCGTAGGAATCATCCGTGAACGTGATCGTCAGCGGCGCGGCGCCGATCGGTGGATCGAGCGGAGCCTCGTAGGTGCAGACTTGGCGCATCGTCGACAGGCCACCGGCACCTAGCGGGAACGACAGGCCGGCCTCGAGCAGGCGGAGGTCGGCGTGGGTGCCTGAGACCGAGAGCCGCAGGTCGGCGTCGAGCGCCGCGCACCGGGCAGTGCGTGCGGCCTCCAGTTCCTCGTCGGACACGGAACCGTCGAGATCGAGGTCGATGTCCTGTCGCGCCTGGAACGCCGGGACCTCCGCAAGATCGATGACGACGTCGACCAACACCCGATCGGGCTCGACCCGGATGCCGGCGTAGTGGTTGATCGTGAAGTTCCCCAGCGGATGCGCCAGCACCGACGCCGGGACGGCCGCCACGAGCCCCATCGCCACGACGATAGGGAGGCTGCAGCGCGCAAGGAGTCGACCGGGGCGTCCCATGCGTTGAGAGTACGTGCCGCCTGCGTCGTCGGATGAGGCGCCACCGGGTCGGCTCGGCCCGCCGAAGGCGGCCCGGATGGTCGGCTACACTCGCGCCGATGGTTCGAGCCGACGTCGCCGCCCAACGTGGGTCGTTCATCACCATCGACGGCCCAGAGGGTGGCGGCAAGACGACGCAGGCACAGCGACTAGCCGCCCATCTCGTCGATCGGGGGATCCCGACCCATCTCACGCGCGAGCCGGGCGGCACCTGGCTGGGTGAGCGGATCCGCGAGCTGCTGCTCGAACGGACCGGCTCCACCGCGCCGACCGACCCGCTTGCCGATGCGCTGCTGTTCAATGCCGCCCGCCGCCAGCTCGTGCGGGAGGTCATCCGACCGTCGCTCGACGCGGGCACGACCGTCGTCTGTGCCAGGTACACCGATTCGACGCTTTCCTACCAGGGCTACGGCGCCGGTGTCGACGTCGAGCTGCTGCGGATGCTCGCCGACACCGCGACCGATGGCCTCCGCCCGGACCTCACGATCGTGCTCGACCTGCCCGTCGACGTGGGACTGGCCCGGAAGGCCCCGGGCGACGTCACGCGGTTCGAGGCCGAGTACGACCTCGCGTTCCACCGGCGGGTGCGCGAGGGATTTCTGGCGATCGCCGCCGCCGAACCCGATCGGGTCGTGGTCATCGATGCCACCGGATCCATCGACGACGTGCGCGCCGCGGTGGCCGACGCGGTGGACCGTCGATCGATCGTCGGTGAACCGTTCGGGCCTCCCGTGCGCAGTACCACATGAGCGAGTCATCGGGCCCGCTTCCACTCCGCGTGGCGACCGTCACCGACGACGCGGACCGTGCGGCATTGGAGCGCATCGCCCGCGGTGAGCTCGGGGCGCTCGACGACCTGTACGAGCGTTACAAGACCATGGCCTATTCCATCGCCTATCGGATCACGAACGACGCCGCGCTTGCGGAAGACGTCGTCCAGGACGCGTTCCTGGGCGCGTGGCGCAACGCGGCCCGCTACGTCGCGGGACGTGGGAGCGTCAAGACGTGGTTGCTGTCGATCGTGCACCACCGGGCGATCGATGCCGTCCGGCGCCGGCGTGCGACGGTCGATCTTCCCGAGAGCACCGATGCGCCGCCGCCCGCGCTGCGCCTGCCCGACGTCTGGGCTGATGTCTCGGCGAGCCTCGACGCCGCTGAGGTCCGAGCGGCGCTCGCGGCGCTGACCGACGTCCAGCGCGAAGCCATCGAGCTCGCCTACTTCGGCGGGCTGACCCAGGTCGAGATCGCCGATCGGACCGGCACGCCGCTGGGGACCGTCAAGAGCCGGATGCGCCTCGGGCTGCTCGCCATGCGCCGGGTGCTGTCGCCATGACCGATCCGCGCCGTCCCGCCGACCTGACGCACGACGAGGCGATGGACCTCGCCGCGTCGTTCGTGCTGGGCGCGCTCGATGACGACGAGATGGCGGTGGTCCGCGCGCATCTCGCGTCGTGCCCCGAGCCCCACACGGACTTCGAGGAGCTGGCGGGGGTCGTGCCCGTCTTCCACGCGGCCGTGCAGCCGGTCGAACCGCCGCCGGCCTTGAAGGACCGCATCATGGCCGCCGCGGCAGCCGATCTCGAAGCGCGTCGACGCGAGGCGGCCGAGACGGCGACGGCGGCACCGGCCCCCGCCGCGCCTGCCACGCCGCCCACCGCCCGTCCTGCTGCCCCGGTGCTCGTGCCCAGGCAACCGCGCTGGTCGTGGGCGCTCGCGATCGCCGCGGTGCTGGCGATCGTCGCGCTCGGCGGCTGGAACCTGTCGCTCCAGTCGCAGCTCAGCGAAGCGCAGGCCTACCAGCGGCAGGTCGCGACGGTCCTGGACGCCGCCGCCCAGCCGGGCGCGCTCGCCGCCATCATGAAGGGCTCGACGGCGGAGGCTCCGTCCGGGCTCGCCGTCGTCACCCCCGATGGTGCGATGCGCATCGCGATGCGCGACCTTGCCCCGACCGCTGGTCCAGAGGTGTACGAGGCATGGGCCATCCTCCCGGATGCCGCGCCAGTGCCACTGGGCGGGTTCCAGGTCGGCTCGAACGGGGTCGGCTACCTCGAGGCCGGTGGGCTGCCGACCCAGAGTGGGGTCGTCCTGGCGCTGACGCGTGAGCCCGGCCCGGGTGCGACGGCGCCCACGAGCGACCCGGTGTCGGTCGGGACGACCACAGCGACGGGCTAGGACCCGTCAGCGTTCCCTGGGGCTAGGCCGGCGAGTTCGCCCCAGCCACCGATCCGCTGCCAGCGTCCTTCGCCAGCGCCAGGGCCGCGGTCGCGGCCGCGATCAGTGACTCGGCATCGCTCGCGTCCTCGGGGAACCGCGCGACGCCGGCCGACACGCTGACGGCCCGGCCGGCAACGGCCGGCAATGCGGCGATGCCCTCCTGGACCCGCCGCGCGACGACCGCGCCCGCTGCCCCCGGGGCAACGAGCACGAACTCGTCGCCGCCGATACGGCCGACGGTGTCGACGAGACGGACCAATTCGGCCAGGACCGCGGCCACGCGCCGGAGGATGTCGTCGCCGACCTGGTGGCCGTCGCTCGCGTTGGCTGAGCGGAAGTCGTCGATGTCGAACAGCGCCAGGGATACCTCGCCGCCCTGCCGCCCGGCGCGGGCGAGCTCGAGCTCGAGGACGCGCGCGACGGTCCGTTCGTTGGCGATGCCCGTCAATGGGTCGGTGTGGGCCATCCGCTCGAACCACTCGGACCGTTCCGCGGCCGAGGAGGCGTGTCGGGCGCGATCCGTGGCGAGCGCCGCCAGCGACGCCAGCGCCTCGATGACGCTGCGCTCGTCTGCCGAGGTGGCACGCGGCGCCGGCCAGGTCATACCGAGCGTCCCGAGGATGGTCTCCACGCCGCCGCTGCTCACGAGCAACGGCACGTAGACGCCAACCGCCGACTGTCCATCGCGATCGGTCGACTCCATGTCGTAGCCGGGGGTGCGGCTGGCAACGACGCTGGCGAACGGGTCCGTTGCCTGCTGCGCTGCCTCGGCGAGCGCCGCGGCAGCATCCTCGTCGAGCCCCACCGATGCCGCCAGCTGCAAGCCGGCCCGATCAGGATCGGCCAGGAAGATCACGGCTGTCGCCGGGCCGAGCGCGGCGACGCCGGTCGCAAGGATCCCGGTCAGCGCGGTATCGAGATCGTCGGCCGTGGCCGCCTCGATCGCGGCGGGAAGCTGGGTTCGGGGATCGCGGGACGGACCGTCGCTGGCCACGCTGGCTCTCCTGCACGCGATGGGTTCGGAGGGCGCATCGTACACCGCCCGAATCGCGCGGCGATGCGTTGACCCCGCCGATGCCGGACACCGATACTCCGCGCGATGAAGCTCGTCATCGCGATCGTCCACAACGAGGATGCCGGGGCGCTCGTCGATGCGTTGCTCGACAAGGAGTTCCGCGCGACGCGGGTGTCGAGCTCGGGCGGCTTCCTGAAGCAGTCGAACGCGACGGTCTTCCTCGGCGTGGAGGAAGCCGAGGTCGAGGAGGTCATCGGGATCGTGCGCGAGAACTGCACCTCGCGGACGCAGGTCGTCAACCCGATGCCGCCGATCATGGAGCCCGGCGAGTTCTTCATGCCGTACCCGCTCGAGGTCGAGGTCGGCGGGGCGACCGTCTTCGTCGTCCCGGTCGACCGGTTCGAGCGGCTTTAGCGAGGGTGACCGACTCGACCGATCACGACCCAGAACCGCGAGAGCGATGGGGTCAGCTGGCGATCCTCGGCGTCGGGATGGTCCTCGCGATGTCGCCGTCCTTCGCGGCCGCCGCCGTCGCCCCCATCCTGCGCGAGGAATGGACGGTCGGCCTGCTGGAGCTGCCATTCCTCACGGTGATCGTCCAGCTCGGGTTCGCGGTGGGCGCCATCGGGCTGGCGGTGATCGGCGCTCCGGACGTCATCCCCGGACCCAGGCTGTTCGCCGCGGGTGCGATCGTGGCGGCGGTGGCCAACCTCGGTTTCGGCCTGCTCGCGAGCGATCCGGGGACGGCCGTCCCGTTCCGATTCCTCACTGGTCTCGCGCTGGCGGCCGTCTATCCGGTGGCCATGAAGCTCGCGGCCGGCTGGTTCCGGCGCGATCGCGGGTTGGCCATCGGGGTCGTCAACGGCGCGCTCACGGTCGGGGTCGCATTGCCGTTCCTGTTCCGGGCGCTGGGCGTCTACGCCGGGGTGGACTGGCGGCCGGTCGTCGTTGCGGCCAGCGTCGCGGCGGTCACCGGGGCGCTGCTCGTCGGCTACCTCGCGCGGACGGGGCCACTGGATGTGCCGGCGCCACGCTTCTCGCCGGCCATCGCCGCGGCGGCGTTCCGCGAACCCTCGGTCCGGCTCGCGTCTCTTGGCTACTTCGGCCACATGTGGGAGTTGTTCGCCATGTGGACGTGGATCCCGATCTTCCTCCTCGCGTCGTTCGCTGCGGTCGGCCTGGTCGACCCGGCGGCGGCGTCACTCACCGCGTTCGGCGTCGTGGCTGCGGGCGGGATCGGGTCCGCGGTCGCGGGCGCAGTCGCAGATCGGATCGGCCGGACCACGACCACCATCGCCGCGCTGGCGACCTCCGGCACGTCGGCGATCGTGGCCGGGATCCTGTTCGGTGCACCGGTCCCGGTCGTCGTGCTCGTTGCGCTGGTCTGGGGGGTCTCGGTCGTCGCCGACTCGGCGCAGTTCTCCTCGGCGGTCTCGGAGCTCGCACCGCCTGGGACGGCCGGCTCGGCCCTGTCACTCCAGACGGCCGTCGGGTTCACACTGACGAGCGTGACGATCCTGGCGGTGGGCCTCCTCGACCCCGCGGGCGCCGACGGCTGGCGCCTTGCCTGGCTGCTGCTCGCGCTCGGGCCCGTGGTCGGGATCGCGGCCATGCTGCGGCTTCGTGGGCGTCCTGATGCGATGAAGATGGCGAACGGACATCGATGACGATCGCGGGGTACGCCTGGGTGGACGCGCTCCAGCAGACCGCGCCCTCGATCGTGGGCGCCTGGCGTGGGATCGAGCAGGGAAGCCGCGATGAGGTCCAGCGGCTCGTTCGAACCCAGGCGGGACCGCATACCGCCGAGCGCACCGCCACCGAGCTCGCGTCACTCGCCGATGCGCTGACGCATATCGTCGAGATGATGCCGGACGAGCTGCTCCGAGCCCCGGGGGGCGAGGGTGACTGGAACGTCGCGCAGGCGACCGGCCACGTCGCCGACGCTCGCGCCGGACTCTGCCTTGCCGCCGCCAAAGCCGCGACAGGCACGTGGCCGCCGAACGCTCCACCCGTGATGCCCGGCGTTCCCGGGCCGGCGGATGCCGAGCGGGCGACGCTGGTCCGGCGGATCGCCCAGAGCCAGCGGATCGTCGAACGCTGCGCCCGGTCGGTCGCCGGTCACGAGACGACGCCCTGTCCGCTCGAGCATCCACTGGTCGGCCGACTGCGCTGCGGGGATTGGCTCGTCTTCGCGGGCGTCCACGACCTGATGCACCTCGAGCAGCTCCACGACCTCGTGGCGGTCGTCTGATGAGCCCGCTTCGCCCGGATCTCGTCGATTGCTGGATGTTCCGGGTCGTGCACTCGGCGCGCGACGTGCCGAGCACGGAGATCCTGCTGCTGCGTCGTGCTCCCGGACGGATCCTGCCGGGGCTCTGGCAATGCGTGTCCGGCTCCGTCGAGGCAGGCGACCGCATCGCGGTGGGAGCGCTCCGCGAGCTCCGCGAAGAGACCGCGTTCGGGCCGGCAGACATCGAGGCGTTCTATGACCTCGACCTCGTGAACCAATTCCACGAACCCTCCTATGACGCGGTCGTCATGGCTGCCGTCTTCGCGGTCAGGGTCAGGAACGGCGCCGAGCCGACGCTCTCCCACGAGCACGATGCGTCCCGCTGGGTGGCCCTCGATGACGCCCATGCCGAGGTGATCTGGCCGGGCTACCGCACGGCGATCGAGCGGATCCGCGACGACCTCATCGACCCTGAGCGGGCGGCGTGGTTCGAGCTCACGCTGGAAGGCGAGCGCAAGCCGCCCGGGTCCTGACCGGGTAGACTCGGGTTCGGGTCCGAAGGGACCCGGAAGGCGCCACAGGAGAGCGACGTGATCGACCGGACCGACGTATCCGAGCCGAGCAGTCCGGCGGCAGCGCGCCGCGCCTTCCGATCCAAGGTCGATACGATCCGGCCCACCTACGGGTTCGAGGACGTGTCGCTCGCGCCAGGGACCGACACGATCGAGCCGGCCGACGTCGACCTCGCGCAGACCTTCTGCGGTATCGACCTCGCCATCCCGATCCTCGCATCGGCGATGGATGCCGTCGTGGACGCGCGGATGGCCGGCGAGCTCGCGCGGCTCGGCGGGCTTGCGGTGATCAACCTCGAGGGCGTCCAGACGCGCTATGCCGATCCGGATCCGGTGCTCGAACGGATCGCGACGGCGCCCGATGACGAAGTGCAGGACCTCCTTGCCGAGGCCTACCGCGAGCCGATCCGCGAGGACCTCATCGCCGCCCGGATCGAGGCGATCCATGCGGCCGGATCGCGGGCGGCGGTTGCCGCCACGCCCGGCGTCGCTCGGCGCTTCGGGCCGTTCAGCGCCGAGCACGGCGCGGACCTGTTCCTGGTCCAGAGCCAGGTGTCGTCGGCCCGCCACATCGCCACCGAGTACGACCCGCTGTCGCTCGCCGAGTTCACGCGCTACATGCCGATCCCGGTCGCGGTCGGCAACACGACCAACGCCGACGCCGCCTTCGCGCTGATGGAGCAAGGTGCCGCGGCGGTGTTCGTCGGGGTCGGACCGGGCGCCGCCTGCACGACGCGCGAGGTGCTCGGCATCGGCGTGCCGCAGGTGACCGCCATCAGCGACGTGGCCGCGGCTCGCGACGCCTACCACGGCGAGACCGGCCGGTACGTCCCGGTCGTCGCGGACGGCGGCATGCGCCGCGGCGGGGAGCTGGCGAAGGCGATCGCCGCCGGCGCCGACGCGCTGATGCTCGGCTCGCCGTTGGCGCGCGCCGCGGAGGCACCGGGCCGCGGCATGAACTGGGGCATGGCTGCCCCGTCGCCGACGCTGCCGCGCGGCACGCGGATCAAGGTCGGCACGATCGGCAGCCTCGAGCGCATCCTGCTCGGCCCCGCCCATGTCAGCGACGGTAGCGAGAACCTGGTCGGCGCCCTGCGCCAGTCGATGGCGGCGCTCGGCGCCCGCACGATCGCCGACATGCAGCGCGTCGAGATGGTCTACGCGCCATCGACCCAGACCGAGGGCAAGTCCTGGCAGCGGGCACGCTGACGACGGACGACATCGGGAACGACCTCTTCTTCGAGGGCAAGGTCGCGCGGCTGACGACTCGGGGCCGCGTCACGGGGCAGCCACGACCGGTCGCCGTGGGCTACCTGGATGAGCCGGATGGATCGATCCTGGTCGCGGCCGGCGATCGAGCGCAGTGGGCGTTGAACCTGTTCGCCGAGCCCCACGCGCAGGTCGAGGTCGGGGAGCGGCGGTTCGCAGCCGTCGCGGAACCACTGGATACCGCCGACCATGCCCGCACCATCCGCGGGCTGATCCTGCGTTACGGCACGCCGGCCGAGCGTCTCGGACGCGGTCCGACCTTCCGCCTTCGACCGCTCGCGCGCCGCTGATGGCGATCGACGTCACGCTCGAGACGACGATCGAACGACCGGCCGAGTCGGTCTTCGAGCGGGTCGCCGACGTCGAGACATGGCCCGAATGGCTGATCGCCAGCGGGATCACCGCTGTCCGCCGGTCGAGCACCGGACCGCTCGCCCTCGGGGAACGCCTCGTGGTCGATCAGACGGCAGCCGGGCGAGCGGCCACGTTCGCCGCCGAGGTGGCGATGCTCGAGCCGCCATCCCGACTGGCGATCCGCGGGCGCGACGACGACGGCGTCTCGATCGACATCGAGGCGTCACTGGCCAGTGTGGCGGAGGCGACCGCGACGACCCTGCGCTGGACGATCCGTATCGGCCTGCCGTTGCGCTTCCGGATCTTCGAGGGGATCGCCCGCCCGCAGGTGGAGCGCGCCGTCGCCCTCGACCTCGAGGCGCTGCGGCGCCGCCTGGAGTCGCCCGCCTCGGATTGACATCCGTCCATGCGGTTCCGGGCGGACGACCATGCCCTGCCCGGCGCGCCACGGCCATCCTGCTGACAACGGCCCACGCCCGAAAGGATGACCCGATGACCGCTCCTGATCGCACCTACGATCCGATCCGCTTCCGGCGCGGCACCCGCGGGTTCGCCGCGTTCGCGACGGGCCTGACCGGTCTCATCGTGCTCGGCGGTGCCCTGGTCGTCGTGCCGATGCTCGACCTCGACCCGCTCGTCGCGACCTGGGCGGTCATCCTCGGGACGGTCGCCGGCATCGCCCACTTCGTCGCGATCGCCGGGCTGGTCCGCGGTCGGCGCTGGGGCGCGTCGGTCGTCGGCTACCTGGCGGCGTCCGGCATCGCGGTCGCCTCCTTCGGTGCACTGCTTGCCGTGACCGGGCACGCGATCTTCGACGCCCAGCCGGGTGCTGCGCTCGGGTTCTTCGCCTGGCTGGTCGGCTCGTGGGCCGTGGCCAGCCGCTTCGCGTTCAAGCCGTTCACCTTCACGCCACATGCGCATCGCATGACCGCCATCGCCACCCGTCCCGTACCCGATGCCCGCCCGCTTACCGGCCTCCGGAAGCGGACCGCCGCCCGACCCGCCGCGATGCGACCCGCCCAGCAGGTGCCGTCCCCCGCCTGACGGGTACGTCATCCGTCCCATCCGCGACAGGACGTTCGCCCGGTTTCGAGCCGGGCGAACGCGCGTGCACGATCGCGTCGATGGACAGCTTCGGGATGGTCCTCATCGCCATCAGCGCCTTCGCCCTGCTCGAGGTGGCGGCTGCCAACCTCCGCGGCGTAGAGCGCCACCGACGCCCTCGACGGACCACCCGAACCGTTCGCTGACCCTCGCCCGTGCGTCAGGCGCGGCGCAGCCAGCTGAGCACTGCCAGCACGCGCCGATGATCGTCCGGCGTCTCCTCCAGCCCGAGCTTGGACAGGATGTTGGCGACATGCGTCTCGACCGTCTTGTCCCCGACGAACAGGCGTGACGCGATCGCCCGGTTGGAGCGGCCCTCCGCCATCAGCCCGAGCACCTCGCGCTCCCGCGGTGTGAGGTCGTCGAGCGGGTCCCGCGCCCGCCGCCGGCCGACCAGGGCCGCGACGACCGCCGGATCCACCGCGGTCCCGCCCCGAGCGACGCGGCCGACCGCGTCGAGCAGGTCGTCCATCGTCGCGACCCGTTCCTTGAGCAGGTAGCCGACCCCGCCTCGCCCGTCGGCCAACAACCGCACCGCGTGGGCCGGCTCGACGTGTTGCGAGAGGACCACGACGGGCACGGCCGGATCGCGCGCGAGCAGCTGTTCGGCGGCGACGAGCCCTTCATCGGTATGGGTGGGCGGCATCCGGATGTCGACGATCGCCACGTCCACGGGCTCGCGCTCGACGAGGGCCAAAAGCGAACCCGCGTCGCCGACCGCGCCGACGACCTCGAACCCCCCGTCGCGGAGCACCCGCACGATCCCCTCGCGGAGGAGGACGACGTCCTCGGCTACGACGACGCGCACGGAAGCTCCATCTCGAGCCGTGTTCCGGCGCCGGGCGCGCTGTCGATGCGGACCGTCCCGCCGAGTGCCGCCACCCGGTCCTGGATGCCGGTCAGACCGGTCCCGTTCGCCGGGTCGGCGCCGCCCCGTCCGTCATCGCGGACCTCGACCAGGAGGCGTTCGTCGGCCAGCGACGCGCGGACCTCGACCCGACCCGCATCGGCATGCTTGATCGCATTCGTCAGGGCCTCGGCGACGACGAAGTAGGCGGTCGCCTCGACGGCCGCCGGCAGGCGCCGATCCACGCCGTCCTCGATCGTCACCGGGATCGGCATGCGATCCGCGAGCGACACGAGCGCCGCCCCAAGCCCCGCCTCGGACAGGATGGCCGGGTGGACGCCGCGTGCCAGCTCGCGGATGTCGGCGATCGCGGCCGACGCCTCGGTGGTCGCGGCGTCGAGCTCGGCGAGGATCGTGGCGTCGGCCTCCGGCCCGAGCCCGCGGCGCAGCATCTGGAGCGACAGCTGCAACGACACCAGCCGTTGCTGGGCGCCGTCGTGGAGGTCCCGCTCGATGCGCCGGCGCTCGTCGTCCTGCGCCTCGACGATCCGTGCGCGGGACGCACGCACCAATTCGAGTTGCGCGCGGACCTCCGCCTGCAGGCGCTCGTTCTCGGCAGCAAGCCGGACGGCGGCCGCCGCCGCAGAGACCAGGCCGGGGTCATCGCGCAGCGACGGATCGTGCGCGATGAGGAGGTCCGGGGACGCGCCGTCGCCGATCGTCAGGACCGTTCGGTCGGAACCATCGGCGCCCGGACGCTCGGTGGGCCGTCCGGCCGCATCGGCGAACCCCGCGAAGGCTGGCTCCCAGCGGTACACCTCCAGCGACGGGTCGCCCAATGCGTCCCGCAACGACGCTTGCAGCACTGGCAACGGCGGCAGGCCGTCGAGGCTGACGACGAGATCGGCGATCCGGCCGCGCGCGGCATCCACGCGCAGCACACCGATGAGCAGCCCGATCGCGACGACGACGCGCAGGATGGCCAGGACGATCGCCCGCAACTCGCCCAACGGGTTGCGCGCATTGGTCGGGTCGATCGTCTGCAGCATGAACGTGACGACGAAACCGCCCGCGAGCACCGCTCCGGCCAGGACGACCGGCGCCAGGCGACGCCGCGCCGTCCCTGTCGCGCGGAGCCAGCGGGCGATGACCGTGAGCAGGACGCCGAGGCTGAGTGCCATCAGGATCAGCGTCTCGGCGCGTCCGATCGGATCCTGGGCGAAGTAGGCCGTGAACCAGGCGTCGACGGTCGGGATGCACGTCGGGCAATCCCACCAGCCGATCGGCCGCCCGCCGACAGCTTTGGCGACGGTCCAGGCAGCCTGCACGACGACGAAGCCGATCGCGAGCGTTCGCTCCGCCCGTCCCACGATCCGGCCACTCGGATAGGCGAGGATCACCAGCGCGAAGAGCGGGTCGAACCACCCGTGGGCGAGCGTCCCCAGGTACGACACGACCGCCACGTCCGAGCTGGCGAAGTCGCCGACGAACCATGCGAACCCGGTGAGGATCGCGAGCGGCCCGATGCGGTTGCCGGGCCGGCGGTCGGCGATGAGCAGGCCCGCGGCGATCATCGACCAGCCGACCGCGACATCGGCAAGCAGCAGCGCCGCGCTGCGGTCCGCCGTATGCGTCAGCTGGAACGTGGCGAACGGTCCGCCGACGAGAGCGAGGACGCCGATCGCCAGCGAGCCAGGTCCGACGCGCGCGGACTCCGTCCATCAGCGGTTCGCCTGCGCCAGCAAGGCCCGCAGGACGGGTCCATCCAGATCGTCCTTGGCGATGAACCCGAGAACCGGACTGGCCGCGAGACGACCCCCGTATGCGCCGCGATCACGGCTCGAGATCAGCACGATCGCCGGTCCACCGGCGGGCTGCGAGGCGAACTGGTCCGCGAGGCCGAAGCCGTCCATGTCCGGAAGGCCGATATCAAGCAGGACCACGTCCGGGTGGAGCGCGGCCGCCTCGGTCAGCGCCGTCGTCCCGTCCGCGGCCTCGCCGACGACCGTCCAGCCGTCGCGTTCCAGCATCCGCCGAGCCGTGGCACGGAACCCAGCGTGGTCGTCCACCACGAGGATCGTCGGCGCCCTCACGGCACGCGTACCCACGGTTGGCGATCGAGCATCGCGAAGAAGCCCGCGTCCTCGGGATTGGTGGAGTCGTCGTAGGTCGTGACGAGTCGGTCCCCGTCGCGCCGCCAACGGTGGCGGTGCCAGCCCTTCCACATCGGCGGCGCATCGACCTGGACCGTCAGAAGCTCGCCGTCGACGGTGTATCGACCGCGTGCAGGCCCGGTCTTCAGGGTCTGACCCGCCGTCGCCTCCGGCACTTCCGCCCAGTCTCCATCGGGCTCGAACACCCACGACAGGTGGACCGAACCGAGGTCTGGGTCGACGAAGGTCTTGGCGAAGACACCGGTCGGGAAGCCGTCCGGTCGCACGCCGGCCGGCGGGGGCGTCGCGCCCGCGTCGCCGCAGGCCGCGACCGCGAAGACCGACGCGATGAGGGCCGCTGCGAGATACCGCTGACGCCGCATGCCCGCAACGATACGAGGTGGTCGCGGGCGCTCCATCCGGGTCTGCCCGGAGACACGGTTCCACGACCGCCCTGATGGCGGCGGCGCTGCGCCGAACGACCCTGCAGACACCGGCGCGGATGGCGCCGGCCACGCAGGAGGATCGGATCATGGGAACGCGCATCAGGCGCATCGTCGGCGCCATCGTCATGGTCATCGTCGCCGGAGCGTGTGCTGGAGCATCGGCCCCGTCCGCGCCGCCGGCGAGCGTAGCCGCGTCGCCGTCCGGCGGGGACCTCGTCGGTGACATCGACATCGGCGGCCGGACGCTGAGCGTCGCCTGCCTCGGGCCGGTCGATACGGGCCGACCCACGGTGATCTTCGAAACGGGTCTCGGCGGTGATCGGTTCGTGTGGGCCGACGTCTTCACCGCATTGATGGCCACAGATCGCGGGTGTAGCTACGACCGTGCGGGGCTCGGTGCGTCGCAACCCGGACCCAAGCCTCGAACGACCGATGGCCAGGTGGACGACCTCCACGCGCTGCTGCAAGCCGCCGGCGTGGAGCCGCCGTACGTGTTCGTCGCGCACTCGTCGGGTGGCTGGAACGCGCTGGTGTATGCCGACCGTTATCCGGACGAGGTCGCCGGAGCCGTGATGGTCGATGTCCGGCCGCCGGCCGCCAGCGAGCGGCTGCTCGCCGCGATGCCGGCCGAATCGCCGACCGAGCCGGAGGCGGTCCACCAGACGCGTGCGGCCCTGACCGACTTCGAGGGCGACCCGACACGCAACCAGGAGGGGCTTGACCTGATCACAAGCGCTGTCCAGGCCAAGGCCGCGCCAGGGTTCGGCGACGCGCCGCTCGTCGTCCTGACGGCAGGCGACCGGGTGGGCGTCACCGAAGGCCTGCCGGCGGACCTGGCGGCCACGTTCGACGAGATCTGGATGGACCTGCAGGCCGACCTCACCGAGCTCTCGACCAACGGTCGCCAGGAGATCGTCCAGGACGCGACCCACGACATGCCGTTCGAACAGCCGGGTGCCATCGTGGATGCGATCCGCGACGTCCTGGGCGCTGCCGGCAACTGAGCCGACCCATCGCCCCCTACCGGCCCGGAGCAGCATCGCCCGGGCCGGTACACTGCGCCCAGCGGGTCGGCGCATCGGAGGCGGCATTGGCGGACACCGAGGGGTCAACCGGGATCTCGCCCGATCGGGCCAAGCGCGAGCGCGGCAAGACCGTCCACGGCGAGCCGGCCAACGCCGGCCACCGGGTGCTCGCTCCCGACGACGCCGAGGTCGAGGCCTATCTCGAGACCGCCCTCCACGCCCCCGCACCGGATCGAGCCCCCGGCGACACGGCGACGGCGACGACCGGCCCGGTGGTGGTCCTCGATTTCGGCAGCCAGTTCGCCCAGCTGATCGCGCGACGCGTGCGGGAGCTCGATGTCTATTCGGAGCTCTTGCCGCACGACACGTCGTACGCGGAGCTCGAGCGGCGCGGGACCCGGGCGATCATCCTGTCCGGCGGCCCGAACTCGGTCTACGACGACGCCGCGCCCAAACCCGACCCGGCCGTCTGGAGCGGCCGGATCCCCGTCCTCGGCATCTGCTACGGCGCACAGCTCATGGCGCGCGAGCTCGGCGGCGACGTGCTCGCCGCCGGAAAGCGCGAGTACGGGCCGGCCAGCGTCCAGCTGGACACGGCCGACGGCCTGTTCCGCGGTCTCGAACGCGAGCAGCCGGTGTGGATGAGCCACGGCGACTCGATCACCCGGTTGCCGGAGGGCTTCGTGTCGACGGCGCAGACCGTTTCGACGCCGTTCGCCGGCCTCGAGGCACCGGACCGGAACCTGTACGGCATCCAGTTCCACCCCGAGGTCGCACATACGCCGCGGGGCAAGGATGTCCTGCGCAACTTTATCGAGGGCATCGCCGGCATCGAGCCGTCGTGGACTGCCGCGAACTTCATCGAGACGACGGTCGCCGGGATCCGCGAGCGCGTGGACCGGCACGCACGCGAGACCGGCTCGGACGGGAAGGTCATCTGCGCGCTGTCGGGCGGCGTGGACTCGGCGGTCGCGGCGGCACTCGTCCATCGCGCGGTCGGCGACCGGCTGACCTGCATCTACGTCGACCACGGGCTGATGCGCAAGAAGGAGTCCGAGCTGCTGCGCGTGACCTTCGAGCGCGACCTCGGCATGCAGCTGGTCATGGTCGATGCCCGCGAACGCTTCCTGCGGCGGCTGGCCGGCGTCGAGGACCCGGAGCAGAAGCGGCGGATCATCGGCGACGAGTTCATCCGCGTGTTCGAGGAGGAGGCGGCGCGCATCGGCGCGATCGACTTCCTGACCCAGGGGACGCTCTATCCCGATGTGATCGAGAGCGCCACGGCCGAGACGAAGACGGCGCAGAAGATCAAGACCCACCACAACGTTGGCGGGCTGCCGGCCGACCTGCGCTTCCAGCTCATCGAGCCGCTGCGCTACCTGTTCAAGGACGAGGTCCGCAAGGTCGGGCTGCAGCTGGGCCTGCCCGAAGCGATGGTCCTGCGCCAGCCGTTCCCGGGTCCCGGTCTCGCCATCCGGATCATCGGCGAGGTGACGGCCGAGCGGCTGGACACCCTCCGCGAGGCCGACTGGATCGTGATCGACGAGATCAAGGGCGCGAACCTGTACCGCAGCCTGTGGCAGTCGTTCGCGATCCTCACCCCCGTCCGCTCGGTCGGGGTCATGGGCGACGGTCGAACGTACGCCAATGTCGTGGCGATCCGGGCGGTCACGTCAGAAGACGGCATGACCGCCGACTGGGCGAAGCTCCCGTACGACGTCCTGGCCAAGATCAGCAGCCGGATCGTCAATGAGGTCCCCGGCGTCAACCGGGTCGTCTACGACATCAGCTCGAAGCCACCCGCGACCATCGAATGGGAATAGGGCCGATGCGGTACCCCGCCGACCCCGGACCGATGGGGTATTCCGGCGCTAGGAGCGCGGGGTAGCATTCCGCCCATGGTCGACGACACGCAACCCGTGCCGGAGTCCACGGTCTCCGTCTGCCCGTGGTGCTCCGCCAACTACACCGGCGATCCCGAGACATGCCCGTCGTGCGGCGCCGCCCTGGCCGTCGATCCCGCGACGGACCCCGCGCTGCCCGGCGTGACCGCCATCGACGCGGCCGCCATCGTCCGTGCCAAAACGCCGGTCGCTCGCCCGCGCAATCGACTGCTGTCGTGGATCAGCGGCGACTACCCGGACGACACGCCGAGCGCGACCGAGGCGGGCGCCCTGGCGCCACCCGACCTCGACGTCCGTCGCGAGATGCTGCGGCTCGAGCTCGAGGCCGAGGTCGCCAACCTGCAGGCCGAGGCCGACGCGATGTTGGCCGAGGCCGGCTTCGAAGACCGCGCTCCCGACGCGCCGCCGCCGACGGCGACCGCCACGGCCGTCGCGGAGGAGGGGGCTGAGCTCTCGACGGAGGGCGGCGACGCCGACGTCGCGGTCGACACGGAGCCGCCTGGCGACGAGGGTCGTCAGCCGGTCTGATCCCGACGGCCGCGTAGACTTGCGGCCGTGCCCGATCGTCTCCCACCGCCCGGACCGTCGTTCCTGCGTGAGCACGAGGTCCGCATCGGCGATCGTGCGCTGCGTGCCGGCATGGCCAGGCCGACCGAGGCGGACGGCTGGTGGATGACGCTGCTGTGGGTCGCTGATGACGACGGCGTCGTCTCGTTCCGCGACGTCGGGTCGGCCGCGGGCCCACCGCCGGAACCGCCACTCGCCAGGCTCGGCCCCGCGTTGGCAGGGGCCCTGTCCGGCCTCATCCTCGAGGATGCCGGTCGGCTGCAGCTGCGTGTCGGGGGCCTGGTCGCGCCGGACGATCCCGCTCGGCCGTGGCGCGCCCCACTCGCGGTGCGGGCAGCATTCCGGTTCGAACCGGCGCGCGCGGCAGCGATGCGCCCGAACGAGCTGGCCGAGACGGTGCTGGCCGCCTTCCGCCGGGCCGTGGAGCGCCTCGGTCGATGAGGGTCGGGGCGACGCTGGCCGCCTCGCTCATCGCGGTCCTCGACCGGCCGTCGACCTGGCCGCTGGCGCTGGCTGCCTTCCTGATCCGTGGCGGATGGCTGCTCGTCGTCGCGCCGATCGTGGTGCTGCCGACGGCCGTCGGCCTGGCCAACGTGATCGCGCCGCTGCTCGAGGACGTCGCGTTCGGGCGACGGACCGGCGAGCTGATCGTGCTGGTCGCGCTCGTGCTGGGCACGGCGCTGGCGTGGTTGATCGGTGGCGGGGTACTGGCAGCTGCCGCCGAGGCCGAGGCCGTCCGGCGGCTGGCTGCTGATGCCGATCTGCCGGGGGACGCGAGCGGATCGCGGACCGACACATGGGGCGCGGCGTGGCGGGTGGCTGCGCTGC
Organism: uncultured Chloroflexia bacterium; assembly: GCA_963812745.1. Classification (GTDB taxonomy): domain Bacteria; phylum Chloroflexota; class Limnocylindria; order Limnocylindrales; family CSP1-4; genus SPCO01. Next base: position 417,387 of record CAWEWE010000012.1, read on the forward strand.
GGCTGGTCGCCCACATCCCGTTCGGGATCGCGCTCGTGTGGGGCGCCGCTCGGCTCGCGACGGTCGGGTACGCCGAGCTCACCGTCCCATCGGACGTCACGGTCCCCGCGGTGTGGCGGATCGTCGCCGGCGCCCCCGATGCCGTGGTCGCGATCGTGCTGACGTGGCTCTTCGGCGAGACGATCGGCGCACTGGCCACCCGCCGGGTGGTGCTCGCGGGCGATCCGACCCGCGTCGCGCTCCGCCGCTCGATCGGCCGGTTCTTCCGTTCCCCGCTCCGACCGAGCGCGCTGACCCTGCTTTCGACGCTCGTCCTCGTCGTGGTGATCGCGGTGACGGGTCTCGCCGCGGGTGCGGCGCTGGACCAGTTGCGATCGGGGTTCGCGAGCGGTGACGCGTCGGTCGGTACAACGGCCTTGCTAGTCGTCTTCGTCGGGCTGTTCGCAGGCGGTCTGGTCCTGGTCGGTCTCATGAGCGCCTGGCGGATCGCGATCTGGACGGTGGATACGGTCCCGGCGCGGGACGGGACGTTCGGGGGAGTCGGTGACACCCGGTCGGGGGACTAGAAGGGGCGTAGGCCCTCTGTCACCCTGAGCCACCTTCGGCCCGCGGGGACGGGCGATGCCAACACGAGGTGATGGATGACGGCGCAGTCGATCGTCTGCGGATCATGCGCGAACGAGGTCCCGTACGGACGCCTGTCGTGCCCGTCCTGTGGTGAGCTCCTGGCGTCCGTAGCGGGTGGTCGTCGAACCTCGGGTGCCGCGCTCGCTCGCCCCGCCGTCCCCGCCGTCCTGTACGACGCCGGCAGCGCGCCGGGTACGGCGGTCGCCGAGGGTCCGCTCGCCAACGCTGCGCTCGCCCCCTCCCCCTCGCCGCGTGACCCGGCGTCCGAGCTGCCATGGGCCACCTCCGCCACCCAGGCCGCGGGTGACAGCGCCGACGACGATGACGTCGCTGCGGCGTCCATCGACGGCACGGACGGGGCGTCGTCGACCGCGGGTCCGGCCTGGGCGGTCGGCACGGCCGGCCTGGGGGCCACCAAGACGCCGACCTACATGCCCCGACCGCCCCGCGGCGTGGCGCCGGTGCAGAGTCCGTCGTTCGCCGGACCGGGTGCCTATGTGCCGCCGATGCCGGTGGCCACGATCCCGGCAGGTCTGCCGGCGCCCGCTCGCGAATGGGCGGGCCATCCGCCGACGCCTGAGCACCTGCCCGAGGAGCCTGCCGACACGGCAGTCTCGGCGCCTGCGCCGGTCGCGGATCGGCAGGCGCGGTTCGCGGAGTTCGTCGGCTGGCTGTCGGTCGCCGGGGCGGCCTTCGCCGCCGTCGGCTTCCTGCTGCCCTGGGGTCTGGTCGTGATCGGATCGTCGGGCGTCAGTTATTTCGATCGCTGGGGCCTGTCCGGACCCGGCCACCTGTTCGTCGCCCTCGCGATGCTCGCGATCCTCGGCCTCGCCCTCGTCAAGAACATCGTCCCCGTCTGGATCCGCACGGGGCTCGTCGGTCTCGGTGCCGGGGCCTACCTGCTCGGCCTGGTGTGGCCGTACGTCTTCGCCCTGCCCGGCACGGGACCCGGCGCGGTGATCGCCGCGATCGGTGCTGTCGCGCTCACGGTGGCCGGGCTGCTGGCGCTGATCACCGACCGTCACGGGCTGGTCGATCGACCCGTCTGAGCCGGGTCGCCCTCGGGTGGCGGCGGAGGGAAGTGGGCTCGGGGACCCCTGCTACACTGCCCACCGACTAACGCTCCGGAGGCTGCCCACCGGCATGGATCAGCGGAACGCCGATGCCTGAGATCCTCGACAGCATCGGCAAGACCATCGGCGATATCGTCGGGAGCCCGGTCGTCCAGGTGGGCGTCCGGCTGATCTTCATCTACCTCGTGATCCTCTGGATCGCCTCGGCGTACTGGGCGTTCCGGGACATGCAGCAGCGCTCCGACAACGCGATCCTGCCGTACCTGGTGGCGGCCGGGATCATCCTGTTCACGCCCTTCCTCTTCGTCTTCGCGATCTGGGTCTACAAGATCGTGCGGCCGCACGAGAAGGTCGGCGAGGTCTGGGAGCGGAATCTCGCGGAGGAGGCACTGCTCAACGAGGTCGAGGCGGTGCGCCACTGTCCGACCTGCGAGCGTCGCGTCGACGAGGAATGGATCATCTGTCCCTCGTGCCGGACGCGCCTCAACCGCGTCTGCCCGAACTGTTCGCGGCTGGTCGGGCTCGACTGGTCGCTGTGCGCCTGGTGCGGCAAGGACTTCGAGCGGCGTGACGTCGTCCCGGCCGGCGTGATCCAGCCGCTGCCCGCAGGCCAGGAGGCGACCGGCCGGATCGCGGCCCAGGCCGGCGGTTCGAGGGAGTCGATCCCGGCTTCCATCCAGCAATCCGTCCGGTCTCGCGGCGGTTCGCGCCAGTCGCGGACGACGGCCTCGCAGGATCCGCTGCCCGAGCGTTGACCGACCCGGCGCCGGATCGCCCCGAACGGCCGGGCGCATCGACATTCACGATCGAAGGGCGTGCGGCGCCCGCCCTCTTCGTGCTCGGCTGGCTGGCCACGCTGGTCGGTCTCGGTGCGACCGTCGTCGCCTTCATGTCCGGTGCCGGGCAGCCGCGCCAGCTGTTGCTGCTCGGCGGTGTGGTCGTCCTGTCGATCGGGCTGGTGGCCGGAGCTGGCGGCCAGGCGATCGAGCGACGCTCGCGCGGCGGACTTGCCTACGCCGGCCCGTCGCCGTTCCTGCTGTTCGCGGCGGCCATCCCGGTCTCGTTCATCGGCGTGGCCCTGCTCGGGTTCGTGTTCGTGGCGTTGAGCATCCCGACCGACGCTCCCCTGGCGCGACTGGCCTCGGTCATGGTCCAGGCGGTCGTCTACATCGGGCTGATCCGGCTGCTGGTCGTCGACACCGGGGCGCTGTCGTGGGCCGACATGGGCATACGCCGGCCCGATCTGCGCGCGCTACGGGAGCTCGGGGCGGGTGCCATCTGGGCGGGCGCCGCGGTCCTTGCCACGATCCCGGTCGCGATCGTCCTCTCGACACTCCTGCCCGTGTTGCCGCCGAGCCCGCTCCCGCCCACCGGCGATCTCGGCGGGGTCCTCGTCAACCTGGCGGCCGGGGCGATCGTCGCGCCGATCGGCGAGGAGATCATGTTCCGTGGGCTGGCGACGACCGCCTGGGTGCGCGGGATGGGTGCACGCCGCGGCCTCATCAGGGCGGCGCTGTTCTTCGCGTTCGCGCACGTGCTGACGATCGGTGGGACGTCGGCCGGTCCGGCGATCGCGCTGGCATTCGCCGCCTTCGTCGGGCGGATCCCGGTGTCGCTGATCCTGACCTGGCTGTTCGTGCGCTACCAGTCCATCTGGGTCCCGCTCGGGCTGCACGCCGCGTTCAACGCGACCCTGTTGGTGCTCGCCGAAGTCGTGCGGCCGCTCGCGCCGCCGGTCTGAGCCCAGGCCGCTGAGCCCAGCCCGCTAAGCCCGGACCAAGCCGCCGATGAGTGCCCGATGAGCGTCGCTGGATAGGCTCAGCGACGTCCTCGAGGTCCGGATGGCGGGAGGAATCGGCGGGCTTTCGTCGTCCGGGCCGCGAGGACTCCGACCCCTATCGCAGCGGGAGGCCGTGATCGTGGCTCAACGCGTCGCGTCGCCCGTCACCGGCCATGCCATCCGCGAGCTGCCCGCGGCCGAGCGGCCCCGCGAGCGCCTCGCGCTGCGTGGTGCCGGCGGGCTCACGACCGCGGAGCTGATCGCGCTGCTGTGGGGGAGTGGCGTCCGCGGCCGCTCGGCGGTCGATATCGCCACGGATGCGCTGGCCGCCCACGACGGCCTGGCCGGCCTGGCACGGGCGACCGACGTCGAGCTCGCGGCACTCCCGGGCATCGGTGCCGCGAAAGCGGCCCAGCTGGTCGCCGCGTTCGAGCTCGGCCGTCGCCTGCTTGCCGACTGGCCGACGGCGCGGTGGGCGATCCGCGGGCCGCGCGATGTCGCTGAACGACTGATCCTGCAGATGGGCGGCCTGGAGCGCGAGGAGCTGCGCGTCGTGATCCTCGACACGAAGAACCACGTGCTGCGGGTGTCGACGGTCTACCAGGGCAACGTGTCGGCGTCGCTGGTGCGGGTCGGCGAGCTGTTCCGCGACGCCGTCCGCCTCAACGCCGCGGGCGTCATCCTCGTCCACAACCACCCGAGCGGTGACCCAACGCCCTCGCCGGACGACCTGCATCTGACGGCCGAGGCGCTGGCCGCCGGGCGGCTCCTGGACATCGCCCTGCTCGACCACCTCGTGATCGGCCATGACGTGTACGTCTCGCTCCGCGACCGCGGCGTGTCCTTCGATGAGCCCGCGACGGGGCGGACCTGACGGGTCGCCGACGCCGAGCGGCCGACGCCGAGCGGCCGTGCAGGGAGCCTCTGGTAGACTGCGCGGGCCTATCCGGCCCCGATCCGATCCATCCGGCGCGACGCGGCCACGATCCCGGCCCCTCGTCACGCCCGATCCCACCGCCAGATCCACGAGGACCCTCTCCCGCCCATGCTCGACCGCCTGCTCGGCCTCTTCTCGCGTGACATCGGCATCGACCTGGGAACGGCCAACACGCTGGTCCATGTCAGGGACCGCGGGATCGTGATGAGCGAGCCGTCGGTGGTCGCGATCGACGCCAAGACGAAACGCGTCCTCGCGATCGGCGCGGAAGCCAAACGGATGGTCGGTCGGACCCCTGCCAACATCATCGCGGTCCGGCCGCTGCGCGACGGCGTCATCAGCGACTTCGACGTCACCGAGCAGATGATCAAGTACTTCGTGAACCGGGTCCACGACCGGGTCGGGCTGATCCCGCGGCCGCGCATGCTGCTCGGGATCCCGTCGGGGGTGACCGAGGTCGAGAAGCGCGCCGTGCGCGACGCGGCCCTGAACGCCGGTGCGCGATGGGCGCGGCTGATCGAGGAGCCGATGGCCGCCGCGATCGGCGCCGGGCTGCCAGTGAGCGAGCCGTCGGGCAGCCTCATCGTCGACATCGGTGGCGGCACCACGGAGGTGGCGGTCATCTCGCTCGGTGGCATCGTCGTGAGCCGCTCCATCCGCATCGGCGGGGACGAGATGGACCAGGACATCGTCACGTTCGCGCGACGCGAGTACAACCTGTTCCTCGGCGAGCGGACGGCCGAGGACATCAAGATCGCGATCGGCTCGTCGTATCCGGGCGAATGGGACGCGCAGCGCGTCACGCTCCGCGGGCGCGACCTGCTGACCGGGCTCCCGCGCAGCGTCGAGGTCGGGGCGGATCAGATCCGCGAGGCGATCGAGCCGTCGGTGGCGCAGATCATCGACACCGTCAAGGACACCATCGAGGAGACCCCGCCCGAGCTGGTGGCCGACATCATGGACCAGGGCATCGTCGTTGCCGGCGGCGGCGCGCTGCTGGCCGGGTTGGACCGGCGCATCGCCGAGGCGACCCAGATGCCCGTCCACATCGCCGACGACCCGCTCACCTGCGTGGCGCGCGGGACCGGGGTCGTCCTCGAGGAGCTCGACGCGATGGATCGCGTGCTCGTCGCCGAGACATACTCGAGGCCGCCGCGCTGACGGGATGATGACCGGCGCTTGACCGCCGGTCGGATGATCGACCTTCGACATGGCAACCATCGCGACCGACCGCAACGCCCGCCGCCGCAGCATCGCCTTCGGCGTCCTCGTGGCTGCCTGTCTGCTCCTCATGGCCCTCTCGTCCAACCCGCTCGTGCGCGAGCTCCAGAGCGGGGTCGGTTTCGCATTTCGGCCGATCCAGGGTGCGCTGAGCGGCGTCGCCAGCGGGATCGCGTCGATCGGCGCCTCGATCGCGGAGATCGACCGCCTGCGCGTCGACAACGGATCGCTGCGCTCCGAGAATGAGCGGCTCCTCACCGAGAACACCCGGCTCCAGGAGATCGCCCGCGAGAACGCGCTGCTGACCGACCTGCTCCAGCTCCGCGCCGGGTTCGAGTTCCAGACCGCAGCCACCCACGTGATCTCGCGCGAGTCGTCGGAGTTCCGCCGCGTCGTGACCCTCGACAAGGGGACGAACGCCGGCATCAGCGTCGGGGACGTCGTGGTGGCGGGCGGTGGCGCGCTGGCCGGTCGCGTCACGGAGGTCGGCCCCGATAGCGCGGTCGTCGTCCTGCTCAGCGACGGGACGTCGACGGTGATCGGCCAGACCGTGTCGAACGCCGCGACCGGGCAGGTGGTCGGCCAGCTCGGCGGCGTGCTCGTGATGGAGCAGATCGACTCAGGCGAGGAGATCTCGCTCGGCGACGAGGTCGTCAGCGCCGGCATCGAGCTGGGCGGCGGGGTCAGGTCGCCCTACCCGAAGGGCCTGCTGATCGGCCAGGTCGTGGACATCCGGCGCGACGCGAACGCGGTCGTCCAGACCGCCTACCTGCAGCCGGCCGCCGATTTCGAGAAGCTCGAGTTCGCGCTGGTGATCCTCGACTACGAGGGCGGGCTGCCGCCGCTGGGGGAGCAGCCGATCGACTGCACCGATCCGGAGAACGGCGGCACGTTGCCGGAAGGCGAGCAACCGTGTATCGCGCCGTCACCGCGGCCCTCGGCGACACCTCGCTAGGTTCCCCGCGGGACGCGATCCTCCGCGAACCACCGCTGGGCGGTGCTACCGACGAAGGAGCCCCGGGCCAGGTGTCGATCTCGTCGCTCGGCGACGGGTTGGTGGAAGGAACGTCGGTCGCATCGTCGGTGTCATCGCGCGGCGACGAGTCCGCCGACGTGCGTCGTCGGTAGCACCGCGTGGCGACGAGGCCACGTCAGATGACGATGATCCCATTGGCGCCCGGGCAGCCGCCTGCGCCGAGCGACGCGAGGGCTGCGCGCGTATCGAGCGGGAAGTTGCCGCGAAGCGCCTCACGTCCTGCTGACAGGGCCATCCGGTTCCGGCGCGTGTCGGCGACCACCAGGAACAGGTGCTGGATCGTCGTGTCGTCGCGGAGCTTCAGCATCGCCCGGCGCTCCAGGGCCTGGAGGTCCGCGACCCGCGTCTCGATCTCGAACGCGTCCGAGCAGCCGGTGCCGTCAAGGACGGCGTCCCAGGCACGGAGGTCGGTCCGGCCGTGGAGCGGCACTTCCGTGCGGAATCGGCCGGACGGGAGCCGGTCATGCAATCGGCCAACGACTCGGACCTGCCCGGCGTCACGGAGCGGGTCGCCGTCCGGATAGAAGCGCAGATTCGGAACGAGCCCGACGGCGACACAGAGTCGGCACATCTGCTCGACGCGGATGTCGCGAAGGACCCCGCGTTCGAAGCGGTCGACCTGACTGGCCGACATGCCGACCGAGCGTCCGGCGTCACTCCGGCTCAGCCCGCTGGCGATGCGCGCATCATGGAACTCCTGTCTCGCCAGTCGTGACATGGAGTCGGCAAGTGCGACAGCGCGGTCGACTCGCCGATCTCGAACCGTCATGCACGGATCCTGACGCCGAGCACTTAGCTCGCGATCATCAGCACCGCTGCTACGCTTCGCGGCCATGAAAGGCATCGTGCTGGCCGGCGGGACGGCGACCCGGCTGTTCCCGCTGACCATCGTCACGAACAAGCACCTGCTGCCGATCTACGACCGGCCGATGATCTACTACCCGATCGAGACCTTGGCCGGCATGGGCATCCGCGAGGTGATGGTCGTGGTCGGCGGCAAGAGCGTCGGCGATGTCGTCGAGCTCCTCGGCGACGGGTCGCACTTCGGGCTGGACCTGACGTATCGCTACCAGACCGGGGCGTACGGGATCGCCCATGGGATCGGCCTCGCCCGGGACTTCGTCGGCGCGGACGCGTTCTGCTGCGTGCTGGGTGACAACATCCTTCGCGGGCCGGCCCTCGCGGATATCGCCACCGGCTTCGAGGCGGGCGACCACGGCGCCGGGACGCTCCTGTATCGCGTCCCGGACCCGCAGCGCTTCGGCGTCGCCGAGCTCGACGCCGACGGCAGGGTCATCGGCTTCGAGGAGAAGCCAGAGCACCCCAAGAGCGACCTCATCCCCATCGGCGTGTACTTCCTCCGGCCCGACGCGTTCGGCGTGATCGATCGACTCGCGCCATCCGGCCGTGGCGAGTTCGAGATCACCGACGTGCTCAATCACTACATCCCCGAGGGCCGCCTGTTCACGCGGATCTACGAGGGCCACTGGACGGATGCCGGGACCGTCGCCTCGCTGATGCGCGCCGCCGAGCTCGCCCGCGACGACGACGCGGCCGGCCGGCTCGCGCCGCCGATCGAGCGCCCCCGCACGTGACCGAGCGCGGCGGCCCACGGCGGCTGCTCGTCACGGGCGGTGCCGGGTTCATCGGGTCGTGCTATGTCCGCGACGTCCTGGGGAGGCGGGACGGCACCCGGATCACGGTGCTGGACAAACTGACCTACGCCGGCAACGAGGCGAACCTCGCGCCGATCAACGACGACCCCGGACAGGCCGATCGGTTCCGGTTCGTCAGGGGCGACATCGCCGACCCCGACGTCGTCGCACCGCTCGTCGCCGAGGTCGACGCGGTCGTCAACTTCGCGGCCGAGTCGCACGTCGACCGCTCGATCCTCGATCCAGAGGCGTTCCTGCGGACCGGCGTCATCGGGGTGCACGTGTTGCTGGAGGCGTGTCGGGTCGCGCCCAACCGGCCGCGCTTCCTGCAGGTCTCGACCGACGAGGTCTACGGCTCGGTCGATGAGGGCAGCTCACGCGAGGGGGACGTGCTGGCCCCACGCTCGCCGTACGCGGCGGCCAAGGCCGCGGGCGAGCTGCTCGTGCGCAGCTACGTCGTGACCCACGGCCTCGACGCCGTCGTGACCCGCGGCTCCAACACCTACGGGCCGTACCACCACCCGGAGAAGCTCATCCCGTTGTTCATCACCAACGCCATCGACGACCTCCCGCTGCCGTTGTACGGCGATGGCCTCCAGCGACGCGACTGGCTGTACGTCGCCGACCACGCCGACGCCGTCGACCACGTGCTCCGCCAGGGCCTCGCTGGCGAGACCTACAACATCCCGGGCGGCACCGAGATGGCGAACCGCGACACGGTCCGCCTGCTGCTTGAGCGCCTCGGCAAGCCGTGGTCGCTCGTGCGCCACGTCGAGGACCGCCCCGGGCACGACCGTCGGTACGCGATGGACGGCAGCCGCATCGCGGCGCTGGGCTGGCGACCGCGCGTGTCGTTCGACGACGGGCTGGCCGCCACAGTCGACTGGTTCCTTGCCAATGAGGCCTGGTGGCGGGCGGCTCGATCGGGTGACTGGGACGCCTACTACGAGCGGCAGTACGGATCGCGGCTGCGGTCCGCCGGCTGATGCGCGTCGCCGTCACCGGCGCGAACGGGCGCCTGGGGCGGGCGCTGATCGCGGCGCTCGAGGATGCCCCGTTCAGCGGGCCGGCCGGGCCGATCGCTTGGGGGCGCCGCGAGTTCGACCTGGACGCCCCGGAGGCGATCCACGGCCTGCTCGAACGCGACCGACCAGAGGTGGTCGTCAGCGCGGCGGCGTGGACCGACGTCGACGGCTGCGCCCGCGACCCGGGCCTGGCCGACCGCCGGAACGCCGGTGCCATCCGGGTCCTCGCCGATGCGACGGCAGCCCGCGGCATCGATCTGGTGCATGTCAGCACGAACGAGGTGTTCGACGGGCGTCGTCCGCATGATCGCGGGTACCGGCCTGATGATGAGCCGTCGCCCGGCAACGCCTACGGGCGCTCGAAGCTCGCAGGCGAGCAGGCGGTGTCGTCGGCCTACCGGGATCGAGAGGCAAGCCTCGCCATCGTCCGGACGTCCTGGCTGTACGGCCCGCCCGGCAACGACTTCCCGACCAAGATCCTCGCGGCCGCCGAGAAGGCGCGCGCGACCGGGGAGCCGCTTCGCGTCGTGGGCGACGAGTTCGGTGCGCCGTCGTTCAGCCACGACGTGGCCGAGGTCATCGTCGCCATGCTCGCGACGACCGGCTGGGCGGGGACCCATCACGTCGTGAACGCCGGGATCGCATCGCGCGCCGCCTGGGCGCGCGAGCTCTTCCGCCAGGCCGGCCTCGACGTCGGGATCGAGGAGATCCCATCGACCGCCTGGGCGCGCGCGTCGACGCCACCCGCCTGGGGCGTCCTCGAGCCGAGCGAGATCCGCGACGTGGAACCGCTCCGACCGTGGCAACAGGCGCTGGCGGACTACCTGCCGACCCTCCTGCGACAGCGCGCCGCCGCGGCGGTCCGATGACCGACGTTCGCCGCCCGTCCGCGCTCCCCGGCGTCCGCTACGGCGCGGTCGACCGCCTGGCCGACGAGCGTGGCTCCTTCCGTGAGCTGTGGCGTTCGAGCGCCATGGACCGCATCGCACCCGGGGATGCCGGCGCCGCCCCCGGCGAGCGACCGACGGTCGTCCAGGCCAACCTGTCGACCTCGGCGCCTGGGGTCCTGCGTGGGCTGCATCTCCATCGCCGGCAGCTGGACCGCTGGGTCATCGCCACGGGTCGGGCGTTCGTGGCCCTGGTCGATGTCCGCCCCATGCTCGCGGGTGGGTCGCGGCCGGGCGTGGAGACGCGCGAGCTCGCGGCGGACGACTGGGTCGAGATCCCGGCTGGCGTCGCGCATGGGTTCCTCGCCATCGACCCGGTCGAGCTCATCTACCTCGTCACGACCGAGTACGACGGCAGCGACGAGCGGGGCTTCGCGTGGGACGACGCGCTCGCCGCCGTCCCGTGGCCGGCCGTGCCCCAAACCCCGGACGGCCGCCCGATCCTGTCCGATCGGGACCGCACGAACCCGTCGCTCCAGGAGCTCGTCACGGAGCTCCGGGCGGGCGCCGGCTAAACGACCGGACCGCCCCATTCCATACCGCGGGGCACCGCACGTACCGTCGCCGCCCACTGATGTGGCTAGCACGCTCGGGACCATCCTGCGATAGAGCGGACGGTACCCGTCGACCACGCTGCACTGGTCCGTACTCCCCAGTCTGCGGAGCCCCGTGCACCGAGCCCTCACCGCCCTCGTCCTCGCCCTGACCGCCGTCGTCGGCACGCTCACGAGCGCGCCACCCGTCAGCGCGGCTGCCGCGTCGAGCCCCGCCAAGGTCGTGATCATCGTGGGCGCCACCCACAGCGTCACCTCCACGTACCGGCGCTATGCGGACGCGGCGTACGCCGAGGCCATCCGGTACACGCCGAACGTCGTCAAGGTGTACAGCCCGAACGCGACCTGGTCGCGCGTCAAGTCGGCCGCCGTCGGGGCGTCGGTAGTGATCTACTTCGGGCACGGCAACGGCTGGCCGAGCCCGTACACCTACGACCCGAACTACACGACGAAGGACGGCTTCGGGCTCAACTACGACTCGAACGGCGACGGCCGCCTGTCGGACAACGAGAACCGCTACTACGGCGAGCCGTACGTCCGGACGCTCGACCTCGCGCCCAACGCGATCGTGCTCCTCCATCACCTGTGCTATGCGTCGGGCAACTCGGAGCCCGGGCACGCCCAGCCATCCGTCGGCGTCGCGCGACAGCGGATCAGCAACTACGCCGCCGCATTCCTCCAGACGCGGGCCCAGGCGGTGCTGGCCGACGGCCACCGCGGGCCGGTCGACTACCTGCGGGCGTTGTTCACGACCGACCAGACCATCGAATCGCTGTGGCGGTCGGCGCCCGGCCACAACGGCCATTTCAGCGCGTTCACGTCGACCAGGACGAGCGGTGTCCGCTCGCTGATGGACCCCGAAGGGACGTCGACCGGCTTCTATCGATCGCTCGTGACCGACCCGGTGCTGACGACCACGATGGTGACCGGCACGGTCGACACGAGCCGTCATCCGACGACGCTGGTCGTGCCGGGCAAGGCGGCCGTCGCGACCGAGGGGGCGCCGCTCTATCCCGACGTCGCGACCGCCGCTGCCGGCATCGCGGGCACGGGCTCGCCGCTGCCGGTCGGGACCCGGCTCCGGGTCGTCGCGCGATCGACCACGGCGGCCGCGGATGGCGCGGCGCTGTACGAGGTCGAAGGGCTGGACGACCCCGACCTGGATGGTGTGATGCGGGGCCCGCACCTCATCGCGCGCGACAGCGCATCGCCCCGCATCTTGGCCGTCAGTCCTGCAGCCCCGCTCGTGTCGCCCAACGACGACGGCCGATTCGAGACCGTGGAGCTGTCTTCGAGCCTGTCCGAATCGGCATCGTGGCGGTTTCGTGTCCTGGACGACGCCGACGCCACGATCCACGAATCGACCGGCGAGGGCACGCATCCGACGACCACCTGGGACGGGCTGGACAGCGGCGGTAGCCCGGTCGCGGACGGCACCTACACCTACCGGATCGATGCCGTCGACCCCTGGACGAACGCCGGGTCGCGGACCGGTTCGATCCGGGTCGACACGGCAGCCCCATCGCTCGAGATCGCGACGCCTGCAGCCGACACGGAGACGTGGTTCTCGCCGAACGGTGACGGCGTCCGCGAGACCGCGGCGCTGACGGCCTCGACGTCCGAGGGCGGGTCGGTGCTGGTCTACGTCCGCAACGAGGCAGGCGACGGCGTCCGCTCGTTCAGCGTCTCGGCCTCGGCTACCGCCCCGGTCGCGGTCACCTGGGACGGCAAGGACAACGACGGCCATGTCGTCCCCGACGGGCGATACGACGTGCGGCTCACGCCCCGCGACGCTGCGGGCAACACCGGGACCGGTGTGACGCGGGCGTTCGGGGTCGCGGCCCTGCTCGGGTCCGTGGGAACGTCCAAGACGCTGTTCTACCCGCACGACCTCGACAACCTCGCGGTCGGGACGCGGCTGTCCTTCACGCTCCGCCGGCCGGCCACGGTCACCTGGACGATCCGGAACGCGGCGGGCGACCCCGTCGTGACCCTCGCCCAGGACGAGGCGATGGCCACGGGTGCCGTCGGTCGGACGTTCTACGGCAGGCGGACGGATGGGTCCCTCCTCCCGACGGGCCGCTACACGTCGCATGTATCGGCGACCGACGGCGTGGTCAGCTGGAGCCAGGCGGTCGGGTTCGAGATGAACGCGTTCAGCGTGCGACCGTCGGCGACCGCCGCGACGCGCGGCCGGTCGATCACGGTCACGGCGGTGTCGGCCGAGTCCCTGGACACCACGCCTCGGTTGTACGTCACGCAGCCGGGCAAGGCGACGTGGTCGGTGGCGATGACGAGGACGACCGGGCTGACCTACCGCGCGACGGTCACCATGAGGACCGGTGGCAGCGCCGGAACGGTGACCTTCAAGGTCGCCGCGCTCGACGCCAACGGCGTCGCCCAGCGCTCGAGCGTCGCGATCCCGCTCCGCTAGGCCCACCGAACCCCGCCCCTCTTCGCTCCCGGCGCCCCCGTCCACCGACCGCCCCGCACGCCACCGGACCACTCCGTACCGGTCCGCGCCGGGACCTTCAGCGCCTTGTCCGGCCCATGAGCGCGGCGTACCGTCAGCGGTCCGAACTGCCGAGGTGCGCCGTGCCCGTCATCCCCCGCCGCCCACCTGCGTCCTCGCCCAGGATCGCCGTTGCGGCGATGGGTCTGACGGCCATCCTCGTCGCCCAGACCACCGCGGTCGTCGCGGCCGCGCCGAGCACGGCACCGGCATCGGGTGCCGCGGCAGGCCTCGAACCGTCCATCCATTGGGAGGACGCCGAGGCGCATGCGCGCGATCGCATCTCGTTCACGCCGGGCGGTCGGGTGACGGTCGGGTTCAGTCCCCGATCGACGGATCGCTGGCGGGTCGGCGGGCGCGCCCCACAACGGCTCCCTGCCGGTCGACTCGACGGGAAGGCGCTGCGCGCAGCCCCGGCCGAACAGGGCGACGTCCCCGCTCCGCCACCGTCCGCGGATCCGGCGACGCCGGCCGACCCGTCGATCGAGCCGTCGATCGAGCCGTCGCCCGACCCCGTGCCCGGATCACCAGCGCCGGATCCCAGCGTCGACCAGCCCATCGTCGATCCGGGTTCGGTCGTGGACGCGACGGCCGCGGCGTGGTCGCCATCGTCGGATCCGGAGGGGCTCGCCCCGCAGGCCCGTGTCGACCCGGGCGCGCTGCGCCGTGAGGTGTTCGGGTTCCTGCCCTACTGGCAGCTCAACGCGAGCACGCTGCGGATCCAGTACGACAAGATCTCGACGATCGCCTACTTCGGCGTGGGCACCGACTCGGCCGGCAACCTCCTGAAGCGCAACAGCAACGGCACGATCACCACGGGTTGGGGCGGCTGGACCAGCGCCCGGATGACATCGATCATCAACGCCGCCCACGCCAACAGCACGCGCGTCGTCCTGACCGTCCAGAACTTCGCCTGGAACTCGTCGGGCAAGACCCGCCAGAAGGCGCTCCTCGGCAGCTCGACGGCCCGTCTGCGCCTCGCCCGCCAGATCGCGGCCGCCGTGCGCGACCGTGGCGCCGACGGCGTGAACCTGGACTTCGAGCCCCTCGTCGCCGGATACGAGACCCGGTTCACCGCGCTCGTCCGGACGATCCGGACCGAGCTGAACCGGGTCCGCAAGGGCTACCAGATCACGTTCGATACGACCGGGTTCATCGGCAACTACCCGATCGAGGCCGCCACCGCGCCGGGTGGCGCCGACGCCATCTTCATCATGGGCTACGACTACCGCGGCGCGAGCAGCAGCCCGGTCGGGAGCGTCGCGCCGCTGTCGCGGTCGGGCTACGACATCCGGGACACGGTGGCGGCCTACGCGGCCCGGGTGTCACCCTCGAAGCTGATCCTCGGCGTGCCGTATTACGGGCGCGCCTGGTCGACGGCGACCAACCTCGCCCACGCCAAGAACATCAGCGGCACCAAGTTCGGTGCGTCGTCCGCGGTCATATACACCAGCGCGGTGCCCTTCTTCGAGCAGTACGGCAAGCGCTACGACACGACCGAGCAGGTGGCCTGGACCGTGTACCGCCGCCAGCACTGCACGACCACCTATGGCTGCGTGAATCCGTGGCGGCAGTTGTATGTCGACGACGCGCCGGCACTCCGCGCGAAGTACGACCTGGTCAACCGCTACAACCTGCGCGGTTCCGGGATCTGGGCGCTCGGCTATGACGGGACGCGGCCCGAGCTGTGGGGCGCGATCAAGACCAAGTTCATCGACGACACCGTCCCGCCGACCATCACCGCCGGGTCCGTCTCCGCGTCCATGTTCTCGCCGAACGGCGACGGCACCCTCGACACGACGACCGCGCGGATGACCGTCGCCGGCCTCATCCGCTGGGGCTACCGCGTCCAGGCGGTCAGCGGGTCGACACTCGGTCCGAGCCTGCGGAGTGGGACGGTCACGGGCAAGGCGCCGGCGTTCACCTGGAACGGCAAGGATTCGACCGCCGCCGTGGTCCCCAACGGCGCCTACCGCGTGACGCTGTGGGCCGAGGATGCCTCGGCCAACCGGTCCCAGCGGGCGTTCACGGTCACTGTCGACACCCGCGCCGCGACGGTCGCCCCGACGACGTCGCGCGCCTTCGTCACGCCGGATGGCAACGGCCTCTCGGACAACGTCCGCCTGTCGTGGACGACGAATGAGGCGGTCGCGGGCGCCGTGCGGATCCGCGACCGCGACGGCAACGTCCTGCGCCGGTGGGCGTTCGCTGCCCGCTCATCCTGGGCGGCGACCTGGGACGGCCGCGGCTCGGATGGGCAGGTCGTCAAGGACGGCCGCTACACCTACCAGGTCGACGGCCGCGACCGCGCCGGTAACCGGACGGTGGTCAACAACACGGTCCTGGTCGACCGCACGATCCGCTCGATCCGCTGGACGGACGGCTCCTTCGACCCACGCGCCGGTCAGCGCAGCCAGGTCCGCATCGACATCCGGCGCGCGGCGGCCCTGACCGTGAAGATCTATCGCGGCAGCACGCTGGTGCGAACGGTCTGGACGGACCGCGCATCCAATGCCGGCGTGCACGCGTGGAACTGGAACGGGCGGACCGGCGCCGGCGCCTACGTCGCGCCCGGTCGGTATCGGGCCGTCGTCTGGGCACGGAGCTGGGTCGGCTCGACCTGGTCGGCCCAGACGGTCGTGGTCGAAGTCCACTGAGGCCGGGATCGGCCACTACACTGCCGGCCATGACCAGCGAGGGCGCCCCCGCATCGGGGACATGGGTCGTCCTGCCGACCTACGACGAGGCCGACAACATCCGGCCCGTGTCGCAGGCGATCCTGACGTCCCTGCCCGGGGCGACGTTGCTCGTGGTCGACGACTCGTCGCCCGATGGGACCGGTCGGATCGCCGATGAGCTGGCCGCGACCGACAAGCGGATCCTGGTCCGCCATCGGGCTGCCAAGCAGGGCCTCGGCCGCGCCTACCTCGACGGGTTCTCGATCGCGCTCGAGAGCGGCGCCGAGATCATCGTCCAGATGGACGCCGACTTCAGCCACGATCCGACCTTCCTGCCCGCACTCATCGCCCCGATCGTCGAGGGCGCGGCCGACCTGGTCATCGGTTCCCGCTACACGCGCGGCGGCGGGGTCGTCGACTGGGGTCTCGGCCGGCGCCTCATCTCGCGCGGTGGCTCGCTGTTCGCGCGCACGGTGCTGGGCCTCAGCCCGAACGACCTCACCGGCGGCTTCAAGGCATGGCGGGCCGACACACTCGCAGCGCTGCCGTTCGACGGCGTCCATGCGGGCGGGTACGTCTTCCAGATCGAGATGACCTTCCGGGCGAGTCGCGCCGGCGCCCGCATCCGCGAGATCCCGATCACCTTCCGCGATCGGCGCGTCGGCCAGAGCAAGATGTCACGGCGGATCGTGGTCGAGGCACTCGTGGTCGTGGTGCAGCTCCGGCTGGAGGAGATCGGACGTCGCTTGGGCACGTTGCGTCGGAGGACGTGACGGGAACGACCGGCCTGCGCGTCGTCATGGACGTGCGGGCACTCCAGGAACCTGCTCGCGCGCCGCGGACGGCGGCCTATCTGGAGGGCCTGCTCGGCGCGTTCGATGCCGACCCGCTGCCCGGCGAGTCGTTCGCCTTCCTGCTGGCGAGCGACGAGGACGACCCGACCGTGCGCTTCGAGCGCCTCGACGTGATCGGCCGTCGGCTCCTGCCCCCCATCCGGCTGCTGCGCTCCGCGGCGCTCACGATCGATCCGTTCCTCTTGCGTGGCGCGTCGGTCGGGGCCGCCTGGCGGGCCGAGTCGGGCGGCGCGGCGGGCGCCGTCTATCACACCGCGGGCGGTGGCCTGCCGATCGCCTCGCACCTCCCCACGGTCGCCACGCTGCTCGATCTCGCACCGTGGGAGCTGCCCCGCGCCTTCCAGCGGACTGCCGCCTCGCGATTCGGCCAGCGGCTCCGAGGCCGGCTCCTGCGCGATGCCGCGGCCGTCCTCGTGGCGAGCGACGGAGTCGGTCGCGCCGCGCGACGACTGCTGCACCTGCGGCGCGATCGCATCCGGGTCGTGCCGCTGGCGCCCCGGCCCGCGTACGCGGTCGGGCCGGCGACGCTCGCCGAGCACGGAGCGAACGCGGGGGCACGGGCCATCGTGGAACGGCTGGGCCTGGGCGAGCGCTACCTCGTCTACCCGGGCCGGCACGATATCCGCCAGGACGTGCCGACGATGCTCACCGCCCTCGCTGCACTGGCCGCTGCCGGCCGCCCCGCCGAGCTCGACGATGACGCCCCGTGGCCCCCGCGCGTGCTCGTCCTCGACGCCACACCGGACGACCGCGCATCACTCGCCCGGGTGGCGGCGCGCCACGGCGCGGGGGAGCACCTGGTCTACGCGCCGGTCCTGCCTGTCGAGGAGTCGGCGGCCGTCGTGGCCGCGTCGCGGGGCGTCGTCCTGCCGATGACATCGGAGGCGAGCGGGCTCGCGGCCCTCGACGCGATCGCGGCCGGGGTGCCGGTCATCGCCTCGGCGGTCGGGGCCTTGCCGGACGTGGTCGGGACCGCGGGCATCCTCGTCGAGCCCCGTGACCCCGACCGCCTGGCTGTCGCGCTCGCCGCGGCGTGGGGCGACGACGCGGTTCGCGACAGGCTCGTGGAGGCCGCGCGCGAGCGGGCCCAGACCGGGTTGCGGACGTGGGCCGATGTCGCCGCCGACGTGCGGGCGATCTACGCCGAGGTCGGACGCCGCGACTGACGGAGCGCGTGGGTTCGGGCGCTCAGGCGGTCAGGTCTCGTTGCGCAGCTGGCGGAACGTCGGGGTGTACTTCGGCACCTTGCCGTCCTTGATCGTGATCTTCGACCCCTTCGGCATCACCTGGATGAAGGTCTGCCCGATCGTCAGCCGCACCAGCTTGCCGTCCTTGCCGTAGAAGCGGGTCGGGTCGGTCATCGATCGCTTGCGCCAGGTGCCCTTGACCGTGATCCCGTTGGTCGAGATCCAGGCCGTGCCACGGCCGATGAACTGCGCCTCGAGGCGGTTCTTCCGGCTGCCGTCGTTCAGCCGCCCGAACGACATCGACATCACGATGACGTTCTTGGGTGCCACTGGCTTGTCCACGCCCCGGTCGATCTGCCGCTTCTCGCCCGACACGCTGCGCAGGTACGTGTTCGATCGGCGGTCGTATCGATACGTGATCGTGTTCTGCGAGTAGACCACCGTGATACGCGTCCCCGCGGGCCGCAGCAGGACATGCTTGTCCTTGCCGAATCGCCAGGCCGGTTTGATGGCCGTTTCCTTCGCCCCGAGGCGCGACGCCAGCCGCCGCAGCTCCTTGCCGCTCGTGTACACGTTGTGCGGCGCGAACCGGTCGCGCGTGCGATGGAAGTAGGCGGTGCCCCAGCGGAACTGGTCGGCGTCGTAGACGAGCTGACCGCGCCCTTGCTGGCGCAGCGTCTGCAGCGCCTGCGGCGAGCCGCCGACGTGGGCGTACACGGCTTTCCATTCGGCCGCCCACGCGATGTAGTACTGGCGCGCGCTCCGCACCGGACCGACCGACGGTGGCACGCGGTCCTGGAAGATCAGCATATAGCGCGGGATGCCGCCTTCTGCCGGGGCATGCCACACGATCGCGGCGTCGTTGAAGCCACTCTGCGGCCGCGCATCGTGATGGTCGTCGATCATCACCGCGATCGGATGACGCTTCGCGACGGCCGGCGAGACCAGCCGGCCGGTCAGCGGTGCCGGCACAGGTGCCGGCGTCGGCTCGGGGGTGGGCGTGGGGGTCGGCGTCGGGATGGGTGTCGGCGTCGGCTCGGGAGTGGGTGACGGTGTGGCCGTGCGCGTCGGCTGCGGGGACGCTGCTGGCGAGACGACCGCCTGGCTGGGCGAGGGGCTCGCCTTCGGCCCGACCGCCATGGCCGCGAGCGCACCGACGCCGACCCCGCCGACGCCGGCGAGCGCCAGCGCCCCGAGAAGCATGGATCTGCCCGAACCGGTGCGACGTCTGGCCACTGGTCCCCTCGAACCCCGTCCACGTCGGGGCGTTCGAGCGCTCCCGGCGGACCGCGGCAGGATAGACCATCGACGCGCGGTCGTCGTCTGCGGCGTACGCTGACCGCATGGACGAGACGACGACCGAGCCGCAGCGCGCGGACCGCATCGAGATCACGCAGGGTGGCATGCACTCGGCCGAAGCCGGCACGATCAGCATCAACCAGGGCGGCATCTCGGTCGCGACCGCCGAGGCGATCGACATCCACCAGGGTGGCATCGGCCGCGCCAAGGCCACCGACATCGCGATCAGCAGCGGTGGGATCGGACTCGCCCAGGGCGACACGGTCTCGGTCGACCGCGGTGTCGTGGGCGCCGCCGTGGGTGGCGAGAGCCGCGTCACCCAGTCGATGGCGAATCTCGTCGCCAGCAGCGAGTCGACCGTCGATCAGTC
This sequence comes from uncultured Chloroflexia bacterium, assembly GCA_963812745.1. Taxonomy (GTDB): domain Bacteria; phylum Chloroflexota; class Limnocylindria; order Limnocylindrales; family CSP1-4; genus SPCO01. The sequence continues at coordinate 437,142 of CAWEWE010000012.1, forward strand.
GCTCGTCGGCGCGCTCGTTGGCGGCAGGGTGACGGTCCGTCAGCCCAGTGCGATCGGGATCCTCATCGCCGCTCGCGTGGACGGCACCGTGCGTCCCCTCCTCGACTGGCGCGGCGCGCTCGTCGCGGGGATCGCGTTCGGCCTGATCTCGCGCATCCTGCCGCGGCGCTGAGCGAGCGGCACGGCCCACGGGAGGTGCCCTGCCGGAGGCCGCCGGACCCTCGGCTATACTCGGCGTCCCGTCACCCACGCCGGTTCGCGATGACCGCCGTGCGTGGACTAGCCACAGGAACCCGCAGTGGGGAGCCCGACCTGCGCATGATCGATCCGACCGCCCGGATCCACCCGACCGCCGATCTCGAGGATGACGTCGCCGTCGGGGCGCGGACCTCGATCTGGCACAGGGCGCAGGTCCGCCGCGGTGCCTCGATCGGCGCCGACGGCATCATCGGGCGGGACGCATTCATCGACGAAGGCGTCGTGCTGGGCGACCGGGTCAAGGTCCAGAACGCTGCGCTCGTCTACCACGGCGTGACGGCCGGGAACGGCGTCTTCATCGGGCCCGGCGCGATCCTCACCAACGACCGGAACCCGCGGGCCGTGACCGCGACCGGCGATCTGGCCAGGGCCGACGACTGGACGGTCACCCCGATCCACCTGGCGGACGGCGCCTCCATCGGCGCCGGTGCGGTGATCGTGGCGGGCTGTGACATCGGGACCTACGCGATGGTCGGCGCCGGCGCGGTCGTCACCCATCCGGTGCCGGGCCACGCGCTCGTCGCCGGCAATCCGGCGCGCCGGATCGGCTGGGTGTGCGCCTGTGGCGCCCGCCTCGACGAGCGAGACCGCGGTCGGTTCGTCTGCCCGTCGTGCGAGCGCGAGTACGTCTACGTCCCCGATGGCGCGACGCTCGAGGAGCAGTCCGGTCCGGTCGTCAGGCAAGGAGCGCCCGCATGATCCCGGTCGTCCGCCCCGACATCGGCGAGGAAGAGATCGAGGCCGTCAGCGAGGTCCTGCGCAGCGGGATGATCGCCCAGGGCCGGCGGGTCGCCGAGCTCGAGGAGCGCTGGGCCGAGTTCGTCGGCGTGCGCCACGCGATCGCCATCGCGAACGGGACGCTGGCGCTGATGGCCATCTACGCCGCGCTCGACCTGAAGCCGGGCGACGAGGTCATCACGGTCAGCCATTCCTTCAACGCGACCGGGAGCGCGGTGCTGTCGACGGGCGCCACGCCCGTCTTCATCGACATCGAGCCCGACACGTACAACATGGACGCCGGCCTGATCGAGGCGGCGATCACGCCGCGCACGCGGGCGATCTGCCCGGTCGACCTGTTCGGTCTTCCGGCCGATATGCCGGCCATCGCCGAGATCGCGGACCGCCATGGCCTGACCGTGGTGGAGGACGCCTGCCAGGCGCACGGCGCCACGATCGGGGGACGCAGGACCGGCAGCTTCGGCCACGGGGCGTTCAGCCTGTACGGGACGAAGAACATGACCACCGGTGAGGGCGGCTTCGTGACCACCGACGACGACCGCGTCGCCGACTGGATCCGCCTGTACCGGAACCAGGGCATGCGCGAGCGCTACCACCACGAGATCCTTGGGTACAACTACCGCCTCACCGATGTCGCCGCCGCGATCGGCCTCGTCCAGCTCGGCAAGCTGGAACGCAACACCGAGCGCCGTCGGGCGATCGCCCGACGCTACGACGAGGGCTTCGCCGGGTCCGGCATCGGCACCCCGGTCGTGCCCGACGGGCGGACGCACGTCTACCACCAGTACACGGTCGATGTCGGCGAGGACCGCGACGCGATCGTCGCCGAGCTGACCGTCGGCCGGCATCGGGACCGGCATCTTCTATCCCATCCCCGTCCACCGCCAGCGCTACATCGTCGAGCGCGGGATCCGCGCCGACCTGCCGGTCACCGACCGCGCCGCCGCGCGCTCGCTGTCGTTGCCGATGCACCCGAACCTGAGCGAGGCGGACCAGGCGACGGTCATCGAGGCCGTCCGAGCGGCCGTCGAACGCCGGCGCGTCCCCGAGGAGAGCGCGGCTCGATGACGAGCCGCTGGGCACCGGCGGGGGAGCGCGAGCTCCGCGTCGGCCTCATCGGGCTCGGCTCGATGGGCCGCAACCACCTCCGGATCCTGTCGTCGATGCCGGGTGCCCGCCTCGTGGCGGTCGCCGACCCGGACCGCGATGCCCTCGACGGCGCGACCGCGGGCAGCGACGCCCAGGGCTTCGCCGAGCCGATGGCGCTGCTCGGCGAGGCCGATCTCGACGCGGTCGTCATCGCATCACCGACGACCACCCACGTGGCGCTGGCGCTGGCGGCGATCGAGCGCGGCGTCGCGACCCTCGTCGAGAAGCCGCTTGCCGCCACGCCCGAGGAGGCCGGCGTGCTCGTCGACGCGGCGGGTTCCCGAGGCGTCCCGCTCCAGGTCGGCCACGTGGAGCGCTTCAATCCCGCGGTGCTCGAGCTCGGCCGACTGCTCCACGACGGCGGCTGGCTGTCATCGGTCTACGCGATCACCAGCCGGCGGGCGGGCCCGTTCCCCGCCCGTATCCGCGATGTCGGCGTGACGGTCGACCTTGCCACGCACGATGTCGACATCCTGTCGTGGATCGCCGGCGAGCGACCGGTGCGGGTGTTCGCGGAGACGGCACAGCGGATCCACGCCGATCACGAGGACCTGCTGTTCGGCCTGATGTCGTTCCCGTCCGGGACCGTCGCGATGCTCGACGTCGACTGGCTCACGCCGGCCAAGCGCCGCCAGCTCGCGGTGGTCGGCGAGGAGGGCATGTTCGAGCTCGACTACCTGACCCAGCGCCTGACCTTCACGCGCGCCTCCGACATGACCAACCCACGCCTGATCGGCGGCTACGCACCGACCTTCGCGGGCGAGATGGTCGAGCTGCCGGTCTCGAACGAGGAGCCGCTGGCGGTCGAGCTCGCCGCGTTCCTCGGCGTCGTCCGGAACGGCGGTCGCCCGGTGGTCGACGGCGAGGACGGTCGCTGGGCGGTGGTGCTCGCGCACGCCCTGCTGACGGCGGCCCGCGAGCAGCGGACCGTCGAGCTGGTGTCGGCGTGAGCCCGTCGTCGCGGCCGAGCACGACCGCCGATCTGGCCGGCGGCTCGATCCGCCTCCCGCCACGACCCTGCCGCCACGGCGAGTCACGGACCGTGACGCCGTGGACCGGGGAGCCGGGCACGGCCGGCACGGTGGCCGTCGTCGGCGCGGGCAAGATGGGTCTGCCGTTGGCCGCGCAGTTCGCCGGGCACGGCTGGAACGTCATCGCCGTGGACATCGACCCGCGCGTGGTCGAGTCGATCAACGCGGGGCGCTCGCACGTCGGCGAGGAGCCCGGTCTGGGCGAGCTCGTCGAGCGTGCCCACGCGGCCGGCGGCTGCAGCGCGACGACTCGACGGCACCGAGGCCGCCCGGGTCGCCGACGTCGTCGTCCTGATCGTGCCGGTCATGCTCGACGCGAGCCAGCATCCCGATCATCGCTGGATGGATGCGGCGGTCGAGTCGATCGCGCCCGGCGTCCATCCCGGTTCGGTCGTGATCTTCGAGACCACGCTGCCGGTCGGGGACACCCGCGATCGGTATGCCCCGCGGCTCGAGGAGATCAGTGGGCTGTCCGCCACCGGTTCGGGCGACCGACGCTTCCACGTCGCCTTCTCGCCGGAGCGGCTGTACAGCGGCGCGGCCATCGAGAACCTGGCCACCTACCCGAAGCTCGTCGGCGGGCTGGACGAGGCATCGACCGCGCTCGCCGCCGCGTTCTACGAGAGCGTGCTCGACGCCGAGGTCGTGGCGATGTCGTCGGCCGAGGCCGCTGAGTTCTCCAAGCTCGCCGACACCACGTACCGCGACGTCAACATCGCGCTCGCCAACGAGTTCGCCCGGTATGCCGAGCGGATCGGCGTCGACATCACCGAGGTCATCGCCGCCGCGAACAGCCAGCCGTACAGCCACATCCACCAGCCGGGCATCGGCGTCGGCGGGCATTGCATCCCGGTCTATCCGCACTTCCTGCTCGATCGCGCCCCGGAGCTGTCGCTCGTCGCGCGGGCACGCGAGGTGAACGACGGCCAGGTCGACCGCGCGGTCGAGGCCGTGGCCGATGCCGTCCCGAACCTGGACGGCGCCGCCGTGCTCGTCCTCGGGCTGACCTATCGCCACGGGGTGAAGGAGCTGGCGTACTCGCGGGCCGGGCCGCTCATCGAGGCGCTCAAGACACGGGGCGCGCGCGTCCTCGCCCACGATCCGCTCCTGGACGACGGCGAGATCGATCGCGCCGGCGCCGAGCCGTGGGCCTGGGGATCGCCGGCCCCCGGCGTCGTGGCGATCGTCACGCAGACCGCCGACCCGTCCTGGCTGGACCTCGATCCCGCGTGGTTCCCGGACCTGCGGGTCGTCTATGACGGCCGGAACAGCCTCTCGACGATCGTCGACCGACTGGGTGCCGGCGTCGCCTATCACGGCGTGGGGGTGCCGGACGACCGGCGGGCGCCGGTCGCCGTCGACTGACGGCCGCGTGCGGATCGTCAGCGTCGTCGGGACGCGACCGCAGCTCATCAAGGCCGCCGCGCTCGAGCCGGCGCTGCGAGCGCGGTTCGATGCCCAGCTCATCGACACCGGTCAGCACTACGACGACGCGCTGGCAGGCTCGTTCTTCCGCGAGCTCGGCCTGCGCCGCCCCGAGCACGACCTGGGGATCGGTGGTGGCAGCGGGGCCGACCAGACGGGGCGGATGATGGTCGCCCTCGACCCGGTGCTGGCGGCGGCCCGGCCCGATGCGGTCCTGGTCTACGGCGACACGAACACGACGCTCGCGGCCGCCCTCGTGGCCGCCCGCCAGGGCGTGCCGGTCGCCCATGTCGAGGCGGGATTGCGCTCGTTCGACCGCCGGATGCCCGAGGAGGTCAACCGCGTCGTCGCCGACCACCTGTCGCGCTGGCTGTTCGCCCCGACCCCCCAGGCGGTCGCCAACCTGGCGGCCGAGGGCATCGTCGATGGGGTCGTCCAGGTCGGCGACGTGATGCAGGACCTGGCAGCCAGGACGGCGGCTGAGGTCCGCGACCCGGCGGCGCTCGCTGCGGTCGATCCGCGCTTGGCGCCGGGCGAGTACGTGTTCGCGACGATCCACCGGGCGGAGAACCGCGAACCAGCCGCCATGGCGGCTTGGGCGGCCCTGCTCGGCGCGGTCGCCAGCCCGGAGCGCCCGGTGATCCTTGCCCTCCACCCGGGGACGCGCGTGGCGCTGGATGCGGCCGGCATCGACCTGCCCGACCATGTCCGCGTCATCGAGCCGCAGGGCTATCGCACGGCCCTGGCGCTCCAGCTGCACGCCGCGGCGGTCGTCACGGATTCGGGCGGGGTGCAACGCGAGGCCGCCTGGCTGGGCGTGCCGTGCCTGATCCTGCGCGGCACCACCGAGTGGGTCGAGGCGCTGGCCGGCTCGGGCGGGACGATGGTCGTCGTCGGTCTGGATGCGGAGCGGGCGAGCGCCGAGCTCGACCGGCTCGCCCCGCTCGATCGTGCCCCGAGCGATGCGCGACGGCGGGCGGCGGAGCTGCGCCTGGAGCCGGCGGGCGCCGTCGACGCGATCGTGGCGGCACTGGGATGACGTCCGGCTCCGAGCCCGCGAGCGAGCGCGGGCCGATCGTCCCCCAGCACCTCGTGCTCGTGCTGCCGTCGACCGGCGAGTTCGACTCGCGGACGTACCGGATCGCGACCACCGCGGTCGCCCGTGGCCACGAGGTCACGGTGATCGCCCGGGTGCAGGCGGGGCTTCCCGTCGAGGAGCGCCATCCGGCGGGCTATCGGATCCTGCGGGTCGCCGCCAGCTCCGCCGACGGTCTGCCATTGCCCGGTCTCCGAGCGTGGCTGGGCCGCTGGCTCCGGCGACGCCGTGGCCTCCCCGCGACGCCCGCTCCCGGGCCGGCGAGCGCGGCCGCGGGTGCCGGCGGGGGCGTGAGCGGCGGCCTGGACGACGCCGGTGCCCCGGCGCCGTCGACGGCGGGCGCCGCAGACACCCGACGCGCCTCCTTGCCACGGCGCGCCCTGGCCGGGCTGGTCCGCCGGCTCGCGATCCCGCTCACGATCCGCTCCCATCGACGGAACGCGCGTGCCGCGGCCCCGCGCGGCGACCTGTACCACGGGATGGCGTATATGGGCATCCCCGTAGCACTCGGGCTCGGCGACCGGGACCGCGCTCCGGTCGTCTATGACGCGCGGGACATCTACCTCGAGGCGCGGAACCTGGCACGGATGCGCGGACCGGCGCGCTGGCTGCTGGCCGCCGCTGAGCGACGCTGGGCGCACCAGGCCGCCCGGGTCGTGACGGTGAACGATGCCTACGCCGACGTCCTCGAGGAGCGCCTGCGCGTCGAGCGCCCGCTCGTCGTCATGAACTGCTCGTATCGCTACGCGCCGACGCTCGGAGCCTCGCGGCTGCTGCACGATCGTCTCGGCCTGCCGCCCGAGGTGCCGGTCGTCCTGTACCACGGCGGCCTGTTCCCCGATCGCGGGATCGAGCAGCTGATCGTCGCGATCGACCGCGTCCCCTCGGCCCACCTCGTCCTGATGGGCTACGGCGTGCTCTCCGCGACCCTTCCGGGGTTGATCGCCAGCTCGCCGGCGGCCGACCGCATCCATGTCCTGCCCGCGGTGGCACCCGACGTCCTGCACGACTGGGTGGCCTCGGCCGACGTCGCGGCGATGCCCATCCAGCCATCGACCCTCAACCACCAGCCTGACCACGCCGAACAAGCTGTTCGAGGCGATGGCGGCGGGTGTCCCGGTCGTGGCGTCGGACCTGCCCGGCATGGCGTCGATCGTCACCGAGACGCGCTGCGGCGAGCTGTGCGACCCGACCGACCCCGACTCGATCGCGAACGCGATCCGCACCATCCTCGAGGCCCCCGCCGAGACGCGCCGTGGATATGGCGAGCGCGGCCATGCCGCCGCCCATGCGCGCTACAACTGGGAGGCCCAGGCAGCCACCCTCTTCGAGGCGTACGGGCGGCTGACCGGCCGCGCGTGGTGACTGCCGTGGAGCCGGCGGGGTCGTCGCCGGCGGCGACATCGCCCGCGGATCGCCGGCGGGCGGTCGTTCTCGTCGGCAACCCCGCGAAGCCCTACTCGCGTGGGCTGCGGATCGCCCGTGCGCTCGACCGGGCCGGCTACGCCGTCGAGATCGCCGCGGTCCTGACGCCGGACGTTCCGGACCTCGAGCGCGACGGCCCGATCACGATCCGGCGCTACCGTCCCAGCGGACCGTGGGCGTCGATGGCCGCGACGTTCCAACCGGTTGCACCCCGCCGCCGTGGAGGGATCCTCGGCAGCCCGTTGCGCGTCGCCCGTCGGCTCGCCGGGGCGCTGCGCCGCTGGGCGTTCTGGCCGCACACCGTCCGCGGCTGGTGGGCGACGCTGGAGCGCGACCTCGAGCCGGCCGACGTGTACCACGCCTGCGGCAGCCTGGCGATCGCGCCGGCGCTTGCTGCCCGCGCCCGGGATCAGGCTGCGGGTCGCCGCAGCCATCGTCGTCTACGACGCGGTCGACGACGTCGTCGAAGGCAACAACTTCCTCGGCGTCCCGCGGCCCGTCCGCGCGGTCCTCGCCCGGCGCGAGCGACGATGGGCGCAGGCCGCCGACGCCCGCGCGACCGTCAACGACGCCCTCGCCGACAACCTCATGCGGCGCTGGGGTAGCGACCGACCCACGGTCATCCCCAACTGGCCGGAACGCGGCCTCGGCCCGGACGATCCGGTGCCCGACCTCCTGCGAGCCCGCCTGGGCCTCCCGCCTTCGACCCGGATCGTCCTCTTCCAGGGGCGGCTCGGGCCGCACCTCGGGACCGACGAGGCGGCACGGGCCGTGCTCGAGGTCGACGACGCGGTCCTGTGCCTGATCGGCTTCGGACGTGGCTACGAGGCGAGCCGGGCGCGCGACGACGAGCCGGCGTTCGCCGGCCGCCACTTCACGCTGCCAGCGGTCCACCCCGACGAGCTGGGCGGATGGACGGCTTCGGCCGACGCGGTCGTCGTCCCGTTGCCGCCCGTGTCGGCCAACCAGCGCGCCTCGTCGCCGAACAAGTTCTGGGAGGCGCTCGCGGCCGGTACGCCGGTCGTGCTCGGGCCGGGGCTCGACGTGATGGGGCGGCTCGTGACGACGCATGACCTCGGGGTCGTGGCCACGTCGCTCCGCCCCGCCGACCTCGCGGCCGCCATGCGCGAGGTGCTCGACGTCGAGCCCGCGGCCGCGCTCGCTCGCCGTCGCCGGATCGCGGGGATCGCGGCCCAGGAGTTCAGCTGGCCGGTCGCGGAAGCGCGCTATCTCGAGCTGGTCCGCGGGCTGGCATCCGCCGACGATGCGCGCCCCCGCGCCGTCGTCCTCGTCGGCAACCCGGCGAACCCGTACTCGCGTGGGCTGCGCGTCGCCCGCAGCCTGGTCGACCGCGGCTTCGAGGTCGAGATCGCGGCGATGGCCGGGGAGGGTGTCCCGGACGAGGAATGGGACGGCCCGATCCGCATCCGCCGCTACGCCGCGCGCGGGCGGTGGGTCGGCTGGCATGCCGGGCCCAGCGGCTCGCCCGGGATCGCGCGCAAGGTCGTCTTCCGGGCGCACAAGGCCCTGGCCCGGGTCGTGCCGGCGGTCGCGAGCCAGCCTGCGCCGACGCTCGACGTCATCCGGCGCCGGCTGTTCTGGCCGACGGCGCCGCGCGCCTGGTGGTCGACGCTGGTCGCTGAGCTGCCGCCGGCCGACCTCTACCACTGCTGCGGCGTCCAGGCGATCGGGATCGCCGGCGAGCTGGCGCGCGACGCCAGGGCGAAGGGCCGCGCCGGGCGGGTCGTCTACGACGTCATCGACGCGATCCTCGACTCGAACAACTATGCGCGCACGAGCCGGCCGGTCCTCGCCTTCTACCGCCGCCGCGAGCGCCGGTGGGCTCACGCGGCCGATGCGATCGTGACAGTCAACGAGCCGATCGCCGAACACCTCCGGCGGGCGTGGCGGCTCGGCGTCGCGCCCACCGTGCTCCTGAACTGCCAGCCCCGCTGGACGCCGCCCGCCGTCCGGCCCGACCGGATCCGCGAGGCCACCGGTCTGCCGGCCGAACGGGCGATCGTGCTGTTCCTCGGGCGGATCGGTCGCGAACGTGGCCTCGACGAGGCTGCCGAGGCGGTCCTCCGGCTCGATGACGCCGCGCTCGTCGTCCTCGGCTTCGGGCCGTGGGCAGACACGCTCCGCCAGCGCGACGCCGACCCCCGCTTCGTCGGTCGGCACGTCACGTTGCCGCCCGTCCATCCCGACGATGTGCCCGCCTGGACCGCATCGGCCGACGTCTCGATCGTGGCGGTACCGGCCAATTCGCTCAACCAGCGGCTGTCGACGCCGAACAAGTTCTGGGAGTCGATGACGGCCGGCACGCCGATCGTCGTGGGCCGCGACCTCGAGGTCATGCGCTCGATCGTCGAGGCCGAGGACATCGGCGCGACCGCCGATCCGGCCGACCCGGACGACCTCGCCCGTGCGCTGCGATCGCTGCTCGAGGCGCCGGCCGCGGAGCGCGATGCCCGGCGAGCCCGGGCGCTCGCCGCCGCGCGGGACCGGTACAACTGGGAGACGGCCGTCGAGCCGTATCTCGCCCTCGTCGAGCGGCTGGTCCCCGCCGCCGCCGGCCGTCGAGGGCCGGCTCCGGCGCCATCGCCAGAGCGTGGCGGTATCATCCGCTGAGGCCCGGCCGCCGGCCCGCACGCCGGTCGCGTCCCATCGCCTCGACCGTCCGGAGGACCACACCCTGAGGATCAAGCTGCCGCGCGTACTGCGCCGGTCGGCCGCGCCGCCGCGCAACACTGCGCGCGCCGCCGCGAACGCCGAAGGGCGGCGCAGCACCAAGCGCTGGCTGTACGAGCACCAGGCTCCGGAACACCAACGGATCTCGGTCCTCGAGGGCCGCCACCCCGGCAGCCGGTTCCTGATCGTCGGGACCGGGCCGTCGGCGAAGGAGATCCTGCGCTGGGACGACCGCCTCCACGATCGGTACGACGTCGTCGTCGCCCTCAACGGGGCGATCCTCCACCTCGAGACGTACGACTACTTCCTCACGGTCGAGAGCAAGGCGCACCTGTGGGAGTGGTACCGCGTGCGGACGCCTGACCACGTCATCCGCTGCGTGTCGGAATCGGGCACGCGGCTCGCGCGCGAGGATCACGCCGACAACGACCAGCCGCGGCTGTACCTCCTGCGTCACGTCTACAAGGAGCCGGTCGACATCCGCCACTACAAGAACGTGGCGGGTGAGGAAGGGCTGCTCGTCGGTCCGCGCGGGGAGACGGGCCTCGGCCCAGGGACCGTCACGCTCGCGGCCATGCACTTCGCCGCGATGCTGGGTGCGGCGTCGATCCACGTGATCGGGGCCGACCTCCATTTCCGATCGGGCATCCAGCACTTCTACGGCGAGAACGAGTACGGGACCCACGAGGTCGACGGCAAGCGTTACCACCGGCTCGACGCGGAAACCCGGCTCAACCCGATCGTCTACACGCCCCATCCACGCACCGGCGAGAGCGTCGAGACGACGCTCCACTTCCGCGAGAGCGCCGAGTTCATCGACACCGCGATCCGCGAGCGACTGACGCCCGCCGGGATCGAGGTCGTCGACTTCTCGGACGGCTTGATCTCGGCGGCCGAGCGGCGCGACCTCGACGATTGGATGGAGCACGGCGACCTGCCGCCCGCGAGACGGGCGGGCTATGTCCCGCCACCGGCGCCGCCGATGGCGGATCCGGAGGTCACGCCGCTGACCGAGACGGCGGCCCTCGAGCAGGCCTGACGCGGACGACGGGCTATCCTCATCGGCGGCCGACCGGCCGGCGGAACCAAGACGAGAGCGGAGGGTGCGTGAGCGGCGACCAGCGGATCGCGGTCATCGGCCTTGGCTACGTGGGGTTGCCGCTGGCGCTGTCGTTCGTCGAGGCCGGCCTCGGGGTCATCGGCGTGGACGCCAGTGGCGCACGCGTCGCCGAGCTCCGCGACGGGCGATCGCCGATCGACGACGTCGACGATGCGCGCCTGTCGGCCGCGCTGCGTGACGGTCTCACGATCGAGGAGTCGGAGCGAGCGACCCTGGCTGACGCTGATGTCATCTTCGTCTGCGTCCCCACGCCGATCACCGAGTCGAAGGATCCCGATCTCGGTCCGGTGCTGGCCGCCGCGAACCGTGTCTGTCGTGAGCTGCGCCCCGGCCACCTGGTCATCCTCCAATCGACGACCTTCCCGGGCACGACGACCGGTCCGTTCCGCGAGGCGCTCGAGGCGGGCGGCCTGCGCGCGGACCGCGACTTCGACCTCGCGTTCGCGCCCGAGCGTGTCAATCCCGGCGATCCCGCCAGCGCCCGGCGCGACGTGCCGCGCCTCGTCGGTGGGCTGACGCCGACGGCGACCACCCGCGCCGCGACCCTCCTGCGGCGCATCAACACGACCGTCCACGAGCTCACCTCGCCGGACGCGGCCGAGCTCGCGAAGCTGCTCGAGAACGTCTTCCGGAACGTGAACATCGCGCTCGTGAACCAGCTCGCGCTGCTGTGCGAGCGGATGGGTCTCGACGTGTGGGAGGTCATCGACGCCGCGGCGACCAAGCCGTTCGGGTTCATGCCGTTCCGGCCGGGCCCCGGCGTCGGCGGCCACTGCATCCCGGTCGATCCGTACTACCTCTCCTGGCGGGCGCGGGAGTTCGGCTTCGTGGATCGGTTCGTGGAGCTGGCGGGCGACATCAACTTCGCGATGCCGCGCCACGTCGTCGAGCTCGTCGGCGAGGCGCTGAACGACCGTGGCCGGGCCATCAAGGGCGCCCGGCTCGGCATCATCGGCGTCGCTTTCAAGCCGAACGTGCGCGATGCCCGGAATTCGCCGGCCGCCGACGTCATCGCGCTGCTCGCCGAGCGTGGCGCCGAGGTCACCTACTACGACCCGCACGTCGAGGCGTTCCGCGACGCGGCCGGGGTCGAGCGCACCTCGACCGACCTCGACGCGCTGCTCGACGCGTCCGACGCGGTCGTGGTCGTCACGCCCCATCGGGCCATCGACTGGGGCAAGGTGTACGACCGGGCCGGGCTCGTCGTCGACACCGTCAACAGCTCGCGAGACCGGGCCGTGCGCGATCGCCAGGTGCTCCGGCTCGGCGCGGGTTGGGCAGCCGCGAGCTGATGCCCGTGGTGGAGGTCCGACCGGCGACCACCGCGGATGAGGGGCTCCTTCTCGCCTGGGCGAACGATCCCGACACGCGCGCAGCGTCGTTCCACCCGGAGCCGATCTCCGACGCCGACCATGCGGCGTGGTTGCGGCGGAACTTGGCAACCCCTACCACGCGGCTCATGATCGGCGAGGTCGACGGCCGAGCGGTTGGTCAGGTCCGACTGGACCGGCTGCCCGATGGAACGGCCGAGATCAGCATCTCGATCGCCCCAGACCGTCGTGGACGCGGCATCGGCGGCCGACTCCTCGCGAACGCGATCGCCACTGGATCGGCGGACTCCGAACTCGCGATCAAGCGCTACGCGGCGCGCATCCGTGTGGAAAACGATGCGTCGGTCCGACTGTTCGAGCGTGCGGGGTTCGAGCTTCTCGGCGTGAGCGAGTCGCAGGGCTACCCATGTCTCATCTACGAGCTATCGGCGTGAACGCGACCGAACGAGGGACCCTCCGTTTCGCGGCCACGGCCGCGGACGCCGCAGTCCGATCCGCCGATCTCGTCGCACCCACCTTGGAAGCTGACGGCGCCACGGTCTGGCTCGTCCTTGACCCGGCATGGACGCCGACCGCGGCCGACGCCGCAGCGGGATGGCTCGCGCTGCGGGCCGTCGCCAGTCGTGTCCTCGCGGCCGAGGACCTATTCCCGGCGACCACGCGGCTCCTGGACGATTGGGCCGATGCGTCGGGCGTGGTCGACGCGATGACCGTCGATGGAACGTCATTCTGGTACCGCCGACGGCTTTGGGCCTGGCGCTGGCTGCACGAGCGTTTGATCTGGGTCGGGATCCTCGCCGATATCGCGCGCGACCACCGACTCGAAGCCATCGAGCTTCCGAGGCCCGATGAGACGGCCCTTCGTGACGTGATCCACCTACTGGCCGAGCGGGACGATCTGACCCTGGTCCCCGCGGCCGATCGAGGCCCCGGCGATGAAGCCCCGCTTGACCAGGCGGACCCACCCGATAGGGACGGGGAACCCGCCCCCGCGTCGGCGCCCGCGCACGAGCCTCGCGGTTCGGCAGATCCACCCGTCGGCATGTTTGCCGGATACCTGCGCGCAGTCGTTCGCTGGACGCGTCTCCGGCCCATCGATCGCCAGCGAGCAAGACTCGCCGAGCGCCGCGCGGCCGCGGACACCCGGATCGACGAGTTCGCGGCGGAGGGACCCGGCCGGATCCTCGCGATCGTCGACCCGGCAGCCCTGCAGCCGGTGTCCTTCGCCGGTGGCCAGCGCGCGATCGATCCATTCCTTGGGCCTGTGCTGCAAGAGCTCGCCGGGACTCCGTTCGAGCCGATAACGGTGGAGCTCGGTTCGCGAGCAGCGGATGATCCGACGTGGGCGAGGCTGTCGTCACGAGACGGTGCGCGGTCGATCGCGGGCGACTCCCTCGAGCGGTGCTTTGGGGATCCCGCCGATGCCCGAACCACCTCGGAGATGGCCAAGGCGGTCGAGATCGCCCTTGACGCGATGCCGGGCGCGCTCGTCTTCGCCGGCATGGACCTCGCGCGAAGCCTGAGTGCCGGGCTGATTCGCTACGCTCGGAGCGTCCTGCCAGCAAGGCTGCGCGAGGTTGCCCGCGCGAAGCGGCTCCTCCAGAAGTTGCGGCCGGCGGCCCTGCTCCTGGTCGACGAGTACGGCCGGACCGAGTGGCTCACTGCCGCGCGTCAGGTCGGCATACCGGTCGCGGCCGTCCAACACGGGATCATCCACCCATGGCACCCGGGGTATCAGCATCGCGGCCGCCCGCCGGCTCGTCCGATCCCGGCTCGAACCTACGTGTTCGGCGACCACGAGCGACGACTCCTGGTCGAACTCGGCGGATATCGGGAGGACGAAGTCATCGTCGTGGGCTCGCCCCGGCTCGATGTCGTCGCTGCCGCTGGGGAGCCCGAGGAACTCGCTCGGATCCGCGCCGAGATGGGTTGCCGGACAGGCGACCGGCTCCTATTGGTGACGACGACATTCGCCGCGGTCTACCGTCGGTTCCACACGCCGGTCGCGATCGGGACACTCTTCGACCAGGTGCTGACAGGCGTGCGCGTCGTGATCAAGCTCCACCCGGGTGAAGCGGACGGTGACCTGTACCGCGATCTCCTCCAGGGTCTCGCGGCAAGCGCCGACCGACCGCCGATCGACGTGACGATCGTCAAGCGAGTGGACCTGTACCGACTGCTGGCCGCGGCCGACGCCCATCTCGGTCTCTATTCGACCGTGCTCACCGAGGCGGTCGCGGTCGGCACGCCCAACCTCCTTGCGGCTACCCAGGCCTCGAGCGACCTGCTCGGATACGTACAAGCTGGCGTCGCCGCTCCCATCCGGACGGCGGCTGAGCTGCGGGCGTCCATCGAGTCGCCGCCACGTGTCGATCCGGGCGCCAGGCGGGCCTTCCTTGACGATCATTTCCTGCCGGGCCGTGCCTCTGCGCGGATCGTTGCCGACCTACGTGCCTGGCTCGGCCCGGTATGAGGGTCGTCTTGCTGGGACCGGCCGACTCGCCGCTGCTGGCCTGGCTCGAGGCCGAGGGGGAGTCCGTGATCACCCATGAGGAGCCCCTGACGCCCGATTCCGTCGTGACGCTCGGCGCCGACTTCCTCGTCAGCTATGGCTACCGGCACATCCTCCGTCGCGCAGTCCTCGACCTGTTCCCGGACCGGGCGTTCAACCTCCACATCTCCTATCTACCGTGGAATCGCGGCGCGGATCCGAATCTCTGGAGCTTCGTCGACGACACGCCGAAGGGCGTGACCATCCATCACATCGACGCGGGCGTTGACACGGGGGACATCGTGATCCAACGCCTCGTCCGGTTCGAGCCTGGTGCGACCCTTCGCACGAGCTATGACCAGCTTCAGGAGGCGATCCAGGAGTCGTTTCGCGAGGTTTGGCCGGCGATCAGAGCGGGTCGTGCGCCCCACCATCCGCAGCGTGGCGAAGGCAGCAGCCACCGATCGCGCGATAAGGAGGCGCTGCTCCCCCTACTGACTGCCGGCTGGGACACACCAGTAGACGACCTGCGTCCGCCCGGATCTCGTCCGGAGGATCAGGGCTTTTCCAAGAGTGCCCACGTCACGCGGTCGAACCCGTCGTCCGGTCCCAGATAGCCGTCCTGGATCGGGCGGAGCTCGGGGAAGAGCTCGCGATAGATCGACGCGTAATCGCGCCGATAGAGCGCCCCTGGCTTGCCGTGGTACGAGACCTCCTCGGTCGTCGAAGCGTGGTATTCGGCCCACAGGACGTAGCGTCCCGAGCACCGGACGATCTCGGCCATGACGATCGGCAAGGTCGTCTCAGGCTGGTGGATGAGGACGCAGCAAGTAAAGGCAAGGTCAACCAACCCGTCGCGGAAGGGCAGGCGTCGAGCTCGGCTGGCGACGACGTTGATCCCTGGCGCGTGGACGCGGGCGATCGCCAGAGCGTCCTCGTTGATGTCGACGCCCCACACGTCGTGCGGGTCGAGGACCGCCGCGATCGGCTTGAGGTTGCCGGCCTGCCCGCAGCCGATCTCGAGTACCGACCGGATCCCGTAGGTCTGGACGATGGTGGTCCAGAAGGCCGCACGGCGTTCGTCCAAGATCCGATTGCGCTCGTTGTAGGCGCTTCCGAATCCGCCCGCCCACAACGCCTCGAGTTCCGTCGCCTGCGTCATGACACCGCTAGCGCCTCCCTCGCCCTCGCTCCGCCGACTCACGTGAGGGTAGCCGAACGAGTAGCAGGCTCGCCAAGCTGCAGCACGGCCGCGGCGATCCGTTCAGCGCCGCGACCATCCACGATCGTCCGCCCGCGTTCGCCCATCGCCGTGCGCGCCGGGCCGTCTGCCATCAGCGCCGCCACTGCCGACACCACCTCGGATGGGTCGACCTCCCGGCCGTCGCCCAGGAACCGAGCCGCCCCCGTGGCAGCGAATGGAGGCCCGATCGGGAGCTGGTCGTCGACGACCGCCAGTAGGATCATCGGCCGGCCGAGCAGCGCAAGCTCGAACTTCATGGTCCCCGCGCCCGACACCACGAGCGTTGCGCTCGCCAGGCGCCGGTCGATGTCCGGCGGATCCCGCACGATGTCCCCCGGATCTCCGGCCCCGCCGAGTCGACCGTGGTAGCCGGGCCCGACGACGATCGTCGTGCGCCACGGGCCTGCACGGGTCACGGCTGGTGCGACGCGCGCGCCGACGTCGGCGGGATCGCTGCCACCGAAGCACACGAGGACCTCGACCGACTCGGCCTGCGACGGAGGGTCCGCGGCGAGCTCTCGGACCGACCCGCGGATCGGCGCGAAGGCATAGCCTGCCAGCACACGGTCCGCTTCCGCGGTACCCGACCAGCGGTCGAGGGACGGCTGGACGACGAGCGCCGCAGCGCCGCGGAACCATTCCCGATCGTCGAAGACCGCCAGAAGGTGAGGCGGCCACCGGATGGCGATCTCGTTCGGATCGGGCAGGTCGACGAGCACGGCATCGACCGCCGCCGGCGCATCGCGGCCGACCACCCCAAGCTTTCGCAGCCGATCGGTCTGGGAAGGAGTCAGATCGCCGCGCAGCAGCTCCAGCGTGACGCTCGCCCCGGCCTCCGCCAGCGCCTCGGTCATCGCGATCGACCGGACCACATGCCCGCGACCTTCGGCTGGGGCACCCGAGGTGACGATGTGAACGGCGGCCGGCCGCGAGGCGGCACCCGTCACACGGAGGCTGCCGCTGGCACCTAGAACATGTCCCAGGCGAGTGGCTCGTGGCGGCCGATGGCCCGACGCGCTGTCCGACCGACGACCTTGTCGTGGTCGCGCACCTCGATGCCGGTGCCCGGGCGCAGGATCGCGACATCCTCCTCCGCCAGCACCGTGCCCGCCGCGATGTCGCGCGCGGCGAAGAGCGATCGCCGGGCGGTGGTGTACAGGTCGGTCTCTGCCGCAGCCATGCGCTTGATGCCGGTGCCGAGCGCGTCGTGGGCCTCGCGGATGCCGCGCACCATCGCCGCGAGCTCGTCCGGCTCGATCGCGAACCGGTGGTCCGGCCCTGGCAGGTCTCGGCTCAGCGTGTAGTGCTTCTCGATCACCGCGGCACCGAGCGCCGTCGCGACGAGCGGCGCCGTGATCCCGGGGCTGTGGTCGCTGTAGCCGACCGGCACGCCGAACGCCGCCTGCATCGTCTGGATCGCGCGCAGATTCAGGTCGGCGAACGGCGGCGGATAGTTGACGACGCAGTGAAGCAGGATCAGCTGGTCGTTGCCGGTCGACGCGACCGTGTCGACGGCGTCCTGGACGTCGGCCATGTCCGCCATCCCAGTCGAGCAGATGATCGGCTTGCCGCGCGACGCGACCTCGCGGATCAGCGGGAGGTGCCACAGTTCATATGACGCCACCTTGAACGCCTTGACGCCCAGATCATCGAGCAGGTCGATAGCCTCGAAGTCGAACGGCGTAGAGAGGAAATCGAGCCCCGCGTCGGTGGCGTGGCGGTACAGGTCGGCGTGCCATTCGCGTGGCAGCTCGAGCTCGCGGAACAGTTCCGACATGGTCTTGTCGGGCGGTAGCAGGTCGTCGAGATACTTCGCACGCGTCGTGGTTTCGGCGACGATCCGGTCGGACGCGAACGTCTGGAATTTCACGGCGTCGGCGCCGGCCGCGGCCGCGACGTCGATCAGCCGCTTCGCCTGGTCGAGGTCCCTGTCGTGGTTCGAGCCGGCCTCGGCGATGACGTACACGGGCGCGCCGCCGCCCACGCCCCGGTCCCCGATCCGTACGACGTCCATCAGGTGCGCTCCCTCGCGGTCGATGTGAGCTCTGCGACCCGATGGTGGCGCTGCTCGACACCCCGGTTCAACGCGGCGACATCGGGTGCCGCCGCCACGATCGCCTCGAGATCGGCGAGGTGCACTGGACGCCGGTCCGCAGGCAATCGGGCGGCGATCGCCCGGGCGAACGCCATGTCCTTCTCGGTGTCGACCGTGTAGCGCGGATGCCGCCAGGCCGGCGGGTCGGTGAGCGCCCCGATGCGGAATCGCTGGGGACGCGAGTACAGGTATGGGAGCACGTGCTCACGTTCGGAGGGCTCGGTCGCCTCGCGATCAGCGGTCTCGAGGGCCTCCATCCGGACCGCCTCGCCGCCGATGCCGAGCGGCAGCCCGTCGATCCCCACGTAATCGAAGTCGCCCGTGACCAGCCGGCGGATCTGTGCCCCCATCACGTCCGGGTCGGGAAACGGGTTGTCGCCCGTCTGGCGGAGGACCACGTCCGGCCGCAGCGGCCGCACCGCGTCGACGACCCGTCGCAGTACGTCGTGGTTGGATCCGCGGTGGACGAGCACGCGGGCGGCCGTCAACCGTTCGGCGAATGGGTCGTCAGCCGGCTGGTCGGTCGTGGCCAGCACGACTGCGTCGACTCCGGGCACCGCGCGCACCGCGTCGATCGTCCAGAAGACGAGCGGTCGTCCGGCGATATCGTCGAGGATCTTGCCCGGCATCCGCGTGGAGCCCATCCGCGCCTGGATCACGGCGATCACATGCGCCTTCGTCATGGCGTCGCCTCCCGACGGCGCCGAGCGCCGCGACCGTCCCGACGTCGTTCCCACACCGCCCAGAGTATCGTGATGCCGAGCACGGCGATAGCGATGCCGAACCCGGCCTTCATGAACAGCGGTCAGTAGTCGAATGTGACGGGCCGGCGTGCCCGGTTCGACAAGGAGACCCGCGGAGCCGGCGCGGGCTCATCCTGCCCAGTAGGCGTTTGTCACCTTGTCCAGCGCCGCAACGACGTCGTCGAGGTCAGCGAACGTCATCGCCGGGAAGAGCGGCAATGTCAGCAGTCGCTCGTAGGCGGCCTCGGCGACCGGCATCGACACCTCCGGGAAGCGCTCCCGGTAGAACGTGTGGCGGTGGACCGGGATGTAGTGGACGTTGACACCGATCC